>NZ_CP016294.1:1817500-3017500 GCF_001704155.1 Stenotrophomonas rhizophila
GAGCTGGACCGCGACCGGTCGGTGAACGGGCCGTGGTCGGCCGGCATTCCCGGCCTGCCGGCGGCGCTGGTGGAGCTGTCGGCCAAGCACGGCAAGCTGCCGCTGCAGGCGTCGCTGGCCCCGGCGATCCGCATCGCCCGCGAGGGTTTCCCGGTGTATGCGCGCATGGCCAAGGGCTATGCCTCGCGCCGTGAAGTGATGGAGCGCTACCCCGGCACGCGCGAGGTGTACCTGCGCAATGGCAAGCCGATCGCCGAAGGTGATGTGTTCAAGCAGCCGGAGCTGGCGCAGACGCTGGAGCGCCTGGCCGCAGGCGGGTTCGATGGCTTCTACAAGGGCCAGACCGGCAAGCTCCTGCTGGCCGGCGTGAAGCAGGCCGGTGGCAAGTGGACGGCCGACGAGCTGGCCGGCTACCGGGTCAAGCAGCGCGAACCGATCGTGTTCAATTACCGCGACTGGAAGATCACCACCGCCTCGCCGCCGTCGTCCGGTGGCATCGCACTGGCCTCGATGCTGCAGATCCTGGAAGGGTGGGACCTGAAGGCGATGGATCCGGCCCACCGTACCCACCTGGTGGTGGAATCGATGCGCCGCGCGTTCCGTGACCGCACCTTCTTCCTGGGCGATCCGGACTTCGTGCAGATTCCGCAGAAAGTGCTGACCAGCCGCGACTACGCCCAGGGCCTGCGCGCCACCATCCACCCGGAAAAGGCCACCCCCAGCGACCTGCTGTCGGGCAACCCGACCCCGCTGGAAGACGACGAGACCACCCACTTCTCGATCATCGACCAGCAGGGCAACCGCGTGGGCGCCACCCAGACCGTGAACCTGCTGTACGGCTCGGGCCTGATTCCGTCGGGCACCGGCGTGCTGCTCAACAACGAAATGGACGACTTCGCGCTCAAGCCGGGCACGCCCAACGCGTTCGGCGTGATGGGGTATGCGGCCAACGCGCCCAAGCCGGGCAAGCGCATGCTCAGCTCGATGACCCCGACCTTCATGGAATCGGCCGACAAGGTCGTGGTGCTCGGCACCCCGGGCGGCAGCCGCATCATCACCATGGTGCTGCTGGGCGTGCTGGGCTACGACGATGGCCTCGACGCCCAGCAGGTTGCGGCGTTGCCGCGCTTCCACCACCAGTGGCTGCCGGACGTGATCGAGGCTGAAACCGGTGCGTTCGATGCGGGCACCATCCAGCAGCTGCAGGCGATGGGCCACAAGATCGACCTGCCCGGCGACAGCGCCGAAGGCGGGCGCGGCTCCAGCCATGTGTGGGGCAACCTGCAGACGGTGGAGTGGAACCGCCGCAGCAACCAGCTCAGCGTGGGCAGCGACCCGCGCAACCCGGTCGGTTCGGGAGCCGTCGCTCCTGCGGCGGCACGGTAAACCAGAAACCCCGCCACGGCGGGGTTTTTCATGCCGGCGGATAGCGAATTATTAACGCAGCCCGCCGGATAATTTACCGATGAAACTATGGTCCATCCGCGGTAACTCACAGAAGCTCGATGGCGGCGCGATGTTCGGCAATGCGCCGCGTGCGGTCTGGGAAAAATGGGCGGCACCGGACGATCTCAACCGGATCGAACTGGCCTGCCGTGCGCTGCTGGCCAGCCCGTTGGCCGGCAGGACCGTGCTGTTCGAAACCGGTATCGGCGCGTTCTTCGAGCCGAAGCTGCGCGACCGTTATGGCGTGCAGGAACCCAGCCACGTGCTGATCGAATCGTTGCGCGAAGCCGGCTTCGAGCATGAGGACATCGACGTGGTGGTGCTCAGCCACCTGCATTTCGACCACGCTGGCGGCCTGCTGGCGCCGTGGAGCGAAGGCCGCGCGCCGGAGCTGCTGTTCCCCAACGCGACCTTCCTGGTCGGTGCCGAGCACTGGGAACGCGCGCTGGATCCGCACCCGCGCGACCGCGCCAGCTTCATTCCCGAACTGCCGCAGCTGCTGCGCGACAGCGGGCGGCTGGAGATCGTGCAGGGACCGTATTCGCGCACGCTGGGCACAAGCGTGCGTTTCAGCTTCAGCGACGGGCACACCCCGGGCCTGATGCTGGCCGAGATCGTCGGCCCCGAGCAGGTCCAGGGCGAGCCGCGCGGTGGCGTGGTGTTCTGTGCGGACCTGATTCCCGGGCGTTCATGGGTGCACGTGCCGATCACCATGGGCTACGACCGCAACGCCGAACTGCTGATCGACGAGAAACGCAGCTTCCTGGAAGACAAGCTGGCGCGCAACGTGCACCTGTTCTTTACCCACGACCCCGAATGCGCGCTGGCCCAGGTCACCCGCGATGAGAAAGGGCGGTTCGGTACCGCCCACGAACAGGGTGAATTGAAGGCCCGCGCGCTGGCCTGACGGCGCGCGGATCAACCGGCCACGCGGGTCCCGAAGATGCGGTCACCGGCATCGCCCAAGCCCGGCAGGATGTAGCCCTTCTCGTTGAGCCGCGCATCGATCGCGGCAGTGAAGATCTCCACATCGGGGTGCGCCGCCTGCACGGCCGCGATGCCTTCCGGCGCGGCCACCAGGAAAATCCCCTTGATCCGCCGCGCCCCGGCGCGCTTGAGCATGTCGATGGTGGCGATCAGGGTGCCGCCAGTGGCCAGCATCGGGTCCAGGATCAGCGCATCGCGCTCTTCCAGGCGGCCGGTGAGGCGCTCGAAATAGGGCACCGGCTGCAGGGTTTCCTCATCACGCTGCAGGCCGACCACGCTGACCCGCGCCGCCGGAATCAGCGACAGCACGCCGCTGAGCATGCCCAGCCCGGCGCGCAGGATCGGTACCACGGTGATTTTCGCGCCCGCGATGCGCTGCACGGTCACCGGGCCGGCCCAGCCGGAAAGGGTGTGCGCTTCGGTGTCCAGGTCGGCGGTGGCCTCGTAGGCCAGCAGGCCGCCCAGTTCGTTGGCCAGCTCGCGGAAGTCCTTGGTGCTCAGGGACGCATCGCGCATCAGGCCGATCTTGTGCTGCACCAGCGGGTGGCGAACTTCGACGATTTTCATGGGAATGCCAACAAAACGGGGAGAACGCCATTTTGCCGCACCGGTGCCATGGCCGGCCATAGCCCGCCCCCGAGCGTCACAATCGCCACCGGTGTCACGTTCATGCAACCTCCCGGACATACCGTGCTGACCCAACCTTTACACCGTTGGGGAAGCCGTGCAGAACAAATCGCCGTTGGGGCTGGCCATCAGCCTGTCGTTGCTGGTCCTGTCCACCGCGCCTGCCGTGGCCGCCGCGAGCGGGGAGCTCGCCGGCGCTGCCGCAGCCACCGAGCTGGACCGGGTGGAAGTGCGCCCGCAGCTGGAATCGCAGACCCGCGCGGTCGACCTCAAGCGCAGCAGCGATGCCATCCAGGACGCGGTATCGTCCGATGCCATGGGCGTCTACCCGGACAAGAACGTGGCCGAATCGCTGCAGCGCCTGCCCGGCGTCAGCGTGACCCGCGACCAGGGTGAGGGCCGTTTCGTGGTGGTGCGGGGCCTGGATGCCAACCTCAACAGCGTCAGCATCGACGGCGTCGCCGTGGGCACGCCGGAAGACTCCAGCCGCGCCGCACCGCTGGACGTGATCCCCTCCGACTCGACCGAACGCCTGCGCGTGGTCAAGTCGCCGACCCCGGACATGCCGGGCGATGCCATCGGCGGCGCGATCCTGGTCGAGTCCGCCTCGGCGTTCGACCGCGACGGGCGCAGCCTGCGCGGCAAGATCGAAGCCAGCCACCAGGAGCTGTCCGGGCACACCAGCCCCAAGGCCGCGTTCAATTACAGCGAAGTGTTCGCCGATACCTTCGGCGTGGCGCTGGGCGTGAACTACCAGAACCGCAGGTTCGAGTCCGACAACAGCGAAGTCGAGTACGGCGAATTCGACGGCGGCAGCGAAGACGAGCTGTTCGCCAACAGCCTGCAGCACCGCAAGTATGAGATCGAGCGCAAGCGCATCGGCGCCAACCTCAATTTCGACTGGCGCCCCAGCGAAGACAGCCAGTACTACCTGCGCACCCTGTACAGCCAGTTCGACGACGCCGAAACCCGCCAGCGCACCATTTTCAACTTCGGCGATGGCGAGGTCACCGCGCTGGGCAACAACCAGTTCCGGGTCGACGACCTGCCGGCCGATGCGATCCAGAAGCGCATGCGCTACCGCACCAAGAAGGAAAACACCTTCGCCGCCAGCCTGGGCGGCGAGAACCGCCTGACCAACGCCGTGCTGGATTACAAGGTTGGTTACACCCGTACCGAAGAACGCGTCAACGACGAGATGGAAGCGCGCTTCGAGTACAACGGCGATGACCTGGCCGCCACCGTGGACCAGAACAGCGGCATCCCGCGCTACACGCTCAGCGATGCCAACTGGATGGACAACGGCAACTACGACTTCGACCGTTTCGTGGTCTCGCCCAAGCGCGTGGACGACAAGGAGCACAGCGCCCAGGTCAACATCCGCTTCGACGGCGACAACAGCAGTTACAAGTTCGGCCTGCTGGGCCGCTGGCGCGACCGCGACGTGGACACCGACGAGCGCGAACTGCGCGTGGGTCCGGACGTGGCGTTGTCCGACTGGACCACCACCACGCCCGACCATCGTGGCGGCAGCCTCGGCCAGGGCATGAGCTCGGATGCGATGCGTCGCTACTGGGCCCGGTTCGGCAGCCAGTACAGTGCCCGCCCGCAGGATGTCGGCGCCAATGCGATGACCTCGCTGGAAGAGGATTACACGGCCAGCGAAGACATCTTCGCCAGCTATGCCATGGGCACCTGGGACGTCGGCAACCTGCGCATCATCGGCGGCGTGCGCGTGGAAAACACCCAGTTCCAGGCCACCGGCAACCAGGTGGACGTGGCCGCCAACGGCCGCAGCTACACCGTGACCCCGCTCAGCGCCGACCGCAGCTACACCAACGTGCTGCCCGGCCTGCACCTGCGTTACGACGCCGGCAGCGACTGGGTGCTGCGTGCAGCCGCCAACAAGACCGTGTCGCGCCCGTCGTTCGGCGACATCGCCCCGCGCATCGGCTACAACCGCGGCGACGAGGAAGTGCGGCTGGGCAACCCGGAACTGGATCCGTACGAATCCAGCAACGTGGACCTGTCGTTCGAGCGCTACATCGGCAGCACCGGCATCCTCTCGCTGGGCCTGTTCCATAAATCCATCGACGGCTACATCGTCAACACCGTCAGCGACAGCGATCCCGAATACCCCGGCTTCGACGTCACCCGCGTGATCAACGGCGACAAGGCCAAGGTCTACGGCGCCGAGTTCAACTGGCAGCAGCAGCTCAGCTTCCTGCCCGCCGGCTGGGATGGCCTGCTGGTCGGTGCCAGCGGCACCTGGTTGGACACCGATTTCGACCCGGGCCTGGATGGCCGTGCCGACGAGGACTTCACCCTGCCGCGTGCCTCCAAGCACGTGTACAGCGCACACCTGGGTTACGAGAAGGCCGGCTTCAGCACCCGCCTTGCCGCCGTCTACCGCAGCGAGTACCTGGATACGCTGGGCGACAGCCGCGCTTACGACATCTTCGTGGCCCCCAATACCCAGCTCGATTTCAGCCTGGACTACAAGATCACCGAGAACGTAAGCGTGTACCTGGAAGCGCAGAACCTGCTCGACAAGCCGCTGGAGCTCTACCAGGGCGTGCGTTCGCGCACCCTGCAGAACGAAGAATACGGCCGCACCTACGCGCTCGGCCTGAAGGTGGCCCTGTGATGCGCGCACGTCCCGTATTGGGCCTGCTCGCGCTGGCCGTGCTGGCTGGCTGCAAACCGGCCGTCACTCCGGCACCGGCGGCATCGAACGCACCGGCAGCAGACCCGGCGGCGGCGACTACCGGGCGCTCGGTGGCCACCGTGGCCGAAGCGTTCCTCACCCCGATGACCCCGGCCGACAACATCGATTCGCCGGCCAGCTGGACCTCGCCGGAAGGGCAAGCGTGGCTGATTGCCACGGCCAAGGCCACTGACAAGCTGGTGGTCTATGACGGCCAGACCGGCGCGCACCTGCGCGATGTCGGCAGCACCGGCACCGCGCCGGGCCAGTTCGTCCGCCCCAACGGCATCGCCGTGGTCGATGACCTGGTGCTGATCGTGGAGCGCGACAACCACCGCGTGCAGGTGCTGCAGCTGCCGTCATTCACCCCGCTGGGGACGTTCGCGGCCGATGACCTGCGCAAGCCGTATGGACTGTGGGTCAACAAGCAGGCCAGCGGCTACGACGTGTACGTGACCGATTCCTACGATGCCGGCGAAGATGCGCAGGGCAACGACGTGCTGCCGCCGCTGGCCGAACTGGACAAGCGCGTGCGTCGTTACGCACTGCAGGTGGCGGACGGCAAGGCGCAGGCCAGCCTGGTCGGCAGCATCGGCGACACCAGCGAGAAGGGCGCCCTGCGCGTGGTTGAATCGATCTGGGGCGATCCGGCCAACGACCGCCTGCTGATCGCCGAAGAAGACGAAACCTATGCCAGCGAAATCAAGGTGTACTCGCTGCAAGGGAAATTCAGCGGCACCACCTTCGGCCGCGATGCGTTCAAGGCCCAGGCCGAAGGCGTGATGCTGCGCACCTGCGGCAAGGACGGCTGGTGGATCACCACCGAACAGGGCAAGGATCGCAGCGTGTTCCACCTGTTCGACCGCCACACGCTGAAGCATGTCGGCGCGTTCCAGGGCAACACGGTGGCCAATACCGACGGCATCTGGCTGGACCAGGCCGCCTCGCCGCGCTTCCCGCACGGCGCGCTGTATGCCGTGCATGACGACCAGGGCGTGGTCGCGTTCGACTGGGCCAGCGTGGCCAAACAGCTGTCGCTGCCGCTGGAGTGTGCAAAGTGAGCGGTATCCATGCATGCGCCCGCGCGCTCGCGGTAGTGCTGCTGCTGGGCAGCGCGTCCAGCTGGGCCAGGCCGGAGGGCAAGGCCGAACCGAACACCCAGGTGCCGGCCGGCAACCGGCATTACGCGGCGACCGGCTTCCCGGACCGCATCGTGGCATCGCCGGCGCAGGACGCATCGCGCGGCTTCGCCGTGGCGTGGCGTACCGATACCAGCGTCAGCACGCCGCTGCTGGAATGGGTGGTTGCCGGCGACTCGCCCGATGTCGGCACGCCCCGGCGCGTTACCGCCGTGACCACGGCGCTGGACACCGAACTGGGCCCTTCGCACCATCACCGTGCCGACGTCGCTGGCCTGGCGCCGGATACGCTGTACCTGTGGCGGGTGCAGGGCAACGGCACCTGGAGCGCCTGGAACCAGCTGCGCACCGCCGGGCGCGCCGACCAGCCACTGACCCTGCTGTACTTCGGCGACACCCAGAACAAGAACGTCAGCCACGTCTCGCGCGTGCTGCGTGCCGGCATCAAGGCCGCACCGGACGCGCGCCTGACCCTGTTTGCCGGTGACCTGGTAAGTGGCGGTGACGGCGTGGACGACAGCGAGTGGGGCGAGTGGTTCGCTGCCGCCGGCTGGCTGCCGCAGGAAACCGCAGTGGCACCGGCGATCGGCAACCATGAGTACTTCGAGGAATTCGAAGACACCCCGCAGGAACGCCGCGTGCTGGGCCGGCACTGGCCGGTGACCTTCGCCCTGCCGCGCAACGGCGTGGATGCCGCGTCCACCAGCACCTACTGGTTCGACTACCAGGGCGTTCGCATCGCCGTGCTGGACGGCACCTCGGCGCTGGACCTGGGCACGGCCCAGGCGCAGGCGGCGTGGCTGGACAAGGTGCTGGCGGACAACCCGCAGCCGTGGAGCATCGTGCTGCTGCACCAGCCGTTCTATTCGCCGCGCGAGGGCCGCGAGAACGCCGAGCTGCGTGACGTGCTGCTGCCGGTGGTGCGCCGCCACAACGTGGACCTGGTGCTGCAGGGCCACGACCACACCTACGGGCGCCGTGGCGAAGGCCAGGCGGCCACGCCGCAGTACGTGGTGACCGTGGCCGGCCCCAAGCAGTACCGGCTGTCCGACGAAGCGCGCGCGACGATGGCGCCGGTCGGTGAGGACACCCAGCTGTACCAGGTGCTCACGATCGATCCACGGCACCTGCGCTATGAAGCCCGTACGGTCACCGGCCGCCTGTACGACGGCTTCGAACTCAACCGCGAGGCCGACGGCAGCAAGCGCAAGACCGAACTCACCGAGGGCCGCATCGCCCCCCGCGACTGCACGCGCACCCAGACCCTGAAGGGTCGTGCCGACCGCTGCTGGGAATAAGGACTGCCATGAACCCGCAACCCAAGCTTGCCCTGATCGCCCTGGCCGCCGCACTGCTGCTGCTCACCGGCGCCAGCCTCGCCAGCAACGCGGTGCTGCACCCCTTTCTGGCCGCCCAGCCGAAGGAAGCGCCGGAGGAAGCCAACCTGGCCGTGGAAATCCCGGCCGGCAGCTTCACCAAGTACGAAATCAAGGAAGACGGCCTGGTCCACGTCGACCGCTTCCAGTCGATGCCGGTTGCGTACCCGGCCAACTACGGCTCCATGCCGCGCACCCTGGCCGGCGACAACGACCCGCTGGATGCACTGGTGTTGACCCGCGAACTGCTGCACCCCGGCGTGATCGTGCGCTTCCGCCCGATCGGCTACCTGAAGATGGTCGACAAAGGCGAGCACGATGAAAAGGTGATCGGCGTGCCGACCGACAAGATCGACCCGACCTACGCCAACATCCGCGACCTGCAGGACCTGCCGCTGATCGAACGCCAGCGCATCGAAGCGTTTTTCCGCGTCTACAAGGACCTGCCCGAAGGTCGCAATCCGGTGGAACTCAGCGGCTGGGGCAACGCGGCCGAAGCGAAGGTGCTGATCCGCGAATCAATGCAGCGCTTCGACGCGCAGCAGCGCCGCGCCAAGGGCGATTGAGCCTCAGCACCGCGCGGGCCTACAGCAGGATCCCGCCGCCCACCTCGATCCGCTGCGCGGTCACCCAGTGGTTGTCGGGCCCGACCAGCGCGGCCACCATCGCCCCGATATCCTCGGCGTGGCCCGGGCGCCCGAGGGCGGTGTGGTCGCTGACATAACGCTGCACGTCGGGGTTGTCGCGCACCGCGCCGCCGAAGAAATCCGTCTGCGTGGGGCCGGGTGCCACCGCATTGACGGTGATGCCGCGCGGACCCAGTTCCAGCGCCAGGTAGCGGGTCATCACCTCCAGCGCGCCCTTCATGGCGGCGTAGACGAGGCTGCCGGCGGCGGTGTGGCGGGAGAGGCTGCTGGACAGGTTCACAATGCGCGCTCCGTCGGCCAGCAGCGGTGACAGCGCCTGGGTCAGCAGCAGCGGACCCTTGAAATGCAGCGCATGCAGAAGGTCGATGTCATCGGCGGTGATTGCACCGAACGGTGCCGGTGCGTGCGCGCCGGCATTGTTGATGAGCGCGTCGAGCTTCCGGCCCTGGCCTCGGGACTGCAGCCAACCGGTCATCGTGTCCAGGCATGCCGGGAAGCTCCCGCTGTCGGTGACGTCCAGCGCCAGGGTCATCACGTCGCGGCCCTGACGTGCGATGTCCGCGGCCACGCTGCGGGCGGCGGCGGGGTCGCTGCGGTACGTTAAGATCACGTCCCAGCCGCGCGTGGCCAACTGCATCGCGATGCTGCGGCCAATGCCCTTGTTGCCGCCGGTGACCAGGGCCACGCGGGCGGGGAGAAGTGGAGAGCCAGTGTGCATGCGATAACCAGACGAGGGGAACGAGCAGGCATGATCGCGGGGCGCCGCGCCGCGCTCTTGCCGGTTACGCGCAGGCATTTGCCTGATCCTGCACCCCTCCGTGCGGGGGTGGCATGCTGACGCGTCTGCATGACGCAGTGGAGAGCCTCCTGAGCCGTTCGGCCGGAGAGGGCGACCGTGTACTGTCGCCGCTGCCGGGCGTGATCGTATCGACTACCCGCCATGCCCGGATGCCCACCCATGCGCTGTACCGGCCCGCGTTGGGTGTGGTCGTGCAGGGGGCAAAGCAGGTTCTGGCCGGAAGACGCAGCCTCGATTACCGTGCCGGACAGGGACTGGTGACCGGGATCGCGATGCCGGCAAGTGGGCGCGTGCTGACGGCCAGCCGGGCACAGCCGTTCATGGGCGTCTCGATCGAGCTGGACACGGGTGTGCTGCAGCAGGTGCTGGCCGGGCTGGATCCGGGGCCGTCAGCCCTCGCCGCAGCCTCCGGCCTCAGCGTACATACCCTGCCAGCGCCGCTGCTGGACTGCGTGGCACGCATCGTTGAAGCGGTGCGTATCGACGATGCGGCGGCGGTGCTGGTGCCCACCTTGTCGCGCGAACTCAGCTACTGGCTGTTGACCGGGCCAACCGGCCCGGAGGTTGCGGCAATGGCGCGCCCGGAAGGCACGCTGCACCGGATTGCCGAAGCGGTGGTGCACCTGCGCCGGCATTTCCGACAGCCGCTGCAGGTGGAGTCGCTGGCGGCGGCCAGCAACATGTCCGTGTCACTGTTCTACCGACGCTTCCGCGCGGTTACCGGGATCTCGCCACTACAGTTCCAGAAGCAGCTGCGTCTGCTCGAAGCACGGCGGCTGCTCGAAACCCAGGCCGTCAACGTGACCACGGCGGCGCTTGCCGTCGGGTACGAGAGCCTGTCGCAGTTCAGCCGCGAGTACCAGCGGTGCTTCGGCCACACCGCGCGGGAAAGCCTGCAGGGGTCCGCGCTTTCCGTGGATTGACCCCTGGTTGGCGACCCATTAATATCCATCCGGACGGATATTAATTGGTAAACGCATGGCCCGACCGCGCTCCATCGACCCGAATCACCTGCTGGACGCCGCCGAACGGGTGGTGGCCCGCCATGGCGTTCCCGGGCTTACCCTGGAGGCCGTTGCAGCCGAGGCCGGGATCAGCAAGGCCAGCGTGCTGTACGACCATGGCAGCAAGACCGCACTGGTGCAGGCCGTACTGGTGCGCGCGCTGCAGCGGGACCGTGCCCAGAACCAGGCCGCGGTTGACGCGGTGCCCGCGCATGACAGTCCGGTCATCAAGGGTCGGCTGGCGGCCGCTGCACAGCCGCTGCCGGACGCCTTCCGACCGGTCGCCCTGAGCCTGGTGGCGGCCATGGCCGGCGACTCGAGCCTGCGCGGGCCGTTCCAGCAACACCAGCGCGAGGTGATCGAGGCGGTCGAAACCACCTCGCAGCAGCCTCGTGGCGCGATGCTGGCGTACCTGGCGCTGGAAGGACTGAAACTTCTCGAAGCGCTCGACTACCACCGCTGGCCCGTGCAACAGCGGGAACAGCTGCTGCGGGACATCGCGTGGCTGGTGGAGCAGGTACCGCCTGACTGATCCATCGGTTTGGGGCGACGTTACGCCCACCTGTCTTCTCTCCCACCCATCAATGCGGCCCGGCAGCGGCTGCAGGACCCCCCATGTCTTCTCTCCAGCGGATTTTCCTTACCGGCGGCAGTGGCTATGTCGGTCGCAACCTCATCACCTCACTGGTCTCCCAGGGCCACGCCGTGGTGGCCTTGGCGCGCAGCGAAGCAGCGGCGCGCGCAGTCGAACAGCGCGGCGCACGGGCATTCCGCGCCGACCTGCTCTCGGGTGACCTGGCCACGGGCATGCAGGGCTGCCACGCCGTTGTCCATGCGGCCGCCGATACCGACCATGTGGCCGGTGGGGGGCGCCAGCATCGTGTCAACGTCGATGGCACGCGCCGGGTGATCGACGCCGCCGGACAGGCGGGCGTCGCCCGCGTGCTCCTGCTCAGCACCGAGTCGGTGCTGGCCAGCGGGCGCGCGTTGCCAGGCGTGGACGAGCGCACGCCACTGCCACGCCGCTCCATCGGTGGCTACTCGCGCAGCAAGGCCGAGGCGGAGCGGGTTGCGTTGGCGGCCAACAGCGAACACCTTGCGGTCAGCGTGCTGCGCCCACGGTTCGTGTGGGGCCGCGACGACACCACCGCACTGCCACAGCTGTGCGACGCGGCGCGGAGCGGACAGCTTGCCTGGATTTCGGGCGGCAACTACCTGACCTCCACCACCCACATCGCGACCCTGTGCGCGGCTGTCTCGGCAGCGCTGCGCCATGCACGACCGGGCGAGGTCTATTTCATCGCCGACGAGCAGCCTGTCCAGTTCCGTGCCTTCATCACCGCGCTGCTGGAAACGCAGGGGATCGCCGCGCCGGAAAAGTCGGTCCCGCGCGCGCTGCTGTGGGCACTGGCATCGCTGGGCGATGTACTGGCGGCAGTGAGTGGTGGACGGGTACGCGGTCCGCTGACCCGGCAGCAGTTCGCTGCCTCGGCGGTTGAAGTGACGCTGGATACGCGCAAGGCGCGGCGTGAGCTGCACCTCCGCGACGCGATCACGCGCGAGCAGGGGTTGGATGAGCTTCGGCTCGTGCGCTCTGGCGTGCGCGTGTGAAGCCGCCACGCAGGGCGTGGCACTAAACGTTGGGTGCCGAAGGCTCGTGGATGGGACAACGGTTGAAGCGGGCGCGGAAGTCGCGCGAGGCGGCCATCACGATCCGGCGTGCGCGGTTGATGTTGCCCAGCGGTTGATGGGCCGCCAGCGCGTGCCAGGGAGCGAAGGCGAGGCGGTCTTCGCTGGCCTCGGCGTCGGTGTTCCAGGATGACTGCTCACCGACCACCAGCCGACCTACCGGCTGGAACGGGCTGAGTTCCTCCGGCCAGACCACCGAAGCGTCTTCGATCGGCATCTTTTCAAGATCGCGGCAGAGCTGCACGCGCAGCTCCCACTCGGCCACGGCGCCGGGCTGGGCGAAGAACGCGGCCACCGCCTCACGCTGCGTATCGGCTTCGGAAGGCAGCTTCTGCCCGGTCAGCGCGACCAGTGCCGGTGACACCGGCACCCACGAGAACTTGGCCATGTACGGCCCGTAGCGGAACGGGACCTGGGTGAAGAACGTTTCGCCGAGCGGATGGTGCTGCGGTTCGCCACCAAGCGCCTTCAGTGATGCGCTCTGGCCACCCACTGCCTCCAGCGCCGCCTCGGTACCGCGCAGCGTGGCCGAGAGCACCTGCTTGGTCCGCGGCATGCGCTCGGTGGTGGCGGCCAGCAGCTTGGCCGAACGGAGAAAACCGCTGATGCCGGGCGTGTTGAACGCCGGTCCATTGACCATCAGGAAGTCCTGACTGTGTTGCTCATCGCCTCCCTCCACGCGCGCACCGGGCACATCCATGATCTTGACGGCCATCGCGCGCGGCGTAGAGACGGTATCGGGCAGCTGTTCGGCCGGGGGCGAGGACAACCGCACCAGCGCATCGTAGTCGGCAGGGCTGGCGAACAGGCCCTGGCTCAGTTCGGGCGAGAGCCCATCCAGCACGCGGAAGCGCCCGCGCAGCAGTGCATGGCCTTTGGCGTGCACCGCACGGTGCGCATGGCCTTCATGCTCGGCAACCACGCCGGCCATGCGGGTGAATACCTCCACCAGTTCGGCGATGGTGGCGTCTTCGTCAGGCGCGCGCTGTTCCACGTCAGCGGAATAAGCAACAGCAGGCTGGATCGGCGTCATGGGCGTGGTTCCGGAAAGTGGAGAGAAGGCGCCGGCGACCACGAGGTGTTGCCTTGGCAGGGACCGGCTGGGGCATGTGCCCACCTTCCCGCTTGAGCCGTGCACGAGCGGTGCAGGGGACATCGCCGTGGCGCGAAGGGCGCGTGCAATGCCTTCACTCCAGATGGCTATCATGTGGCTCTCTTTCAGCGTAGGCAGTGCTTGTGTCGGTAGCTCTGGTCTGGTTCCGCCGTGATCTCCGTCTTCAGGACAACCCGGCACTGCAGGCCGCGCTGGAGGCCGGGCATACCCCGGTGCCGGTTTACATCCATGCACCGGACGAGGAGGGTGCGTGGGCGCCGGGCGGTGCGTCGAACGCATGGCTCCACCGCTCGCTGGCCGCGCTGGATGCGGACCTGCGTGCGCGCGGGTCGGCGCTGGTGCTGCGCCAGGGCGACAGCCGGGCGCAGCTGCAGGCGCTGATCGAAGAAACTGGCGCCGAGGCGGTGTACTGGAACCGGAAGTACGAACCGGCCACGCAACCGCGCGATGCCCGGATCAAGCGCGAACTGCGCGAGCAGGGCATCGAGGCGACCAGCTGCAACGGCAGCCTGATGTTCGAGCCGTGGGATATCGCCACGCTGCAGGGTGGGCCCTACAAGGTATTCACTCCGTTCTGGCGCAGTGCGCTCACCCGCATGAACATTCCGGCGGCCACCCGGCTGCCGCAGACCCTGCCGGGGCACGCTGCGAAAGGCGTGGCACTGAACACCTTGGGACTGGCGCCGACGCTGGACTGGGACACGCATTTCTGGGAGCACTGGCAACCCGGCGAAACCGGCGCGCAGGAAGCGCTGTCGGTGTTCATCGACGGTGCGTTGAACGGCTACCGCCAGCAGCGCGATCTGCCCGACCGCGTGGGTACGTCACTGCTGTCGCCGCACCTGCACTTCGGCGAAATCTCACCGTGGCAGATCGTGCGGCGGCTGGAAGCCGAGCGCAGTGCCAGCCGCGATGGCGACATCGATGGCTATATCCGTGAGTTGGGTTGGCGTGAGTTCTCCTACCACCTGCTGCACCACTTCCCGCAGACCCCCGAACAGAACCTCAACCCGCGGTTCGCGAACTTCAGCTGGGCCAAGCCGAATGCGACACAGCTGCAGGCGTGGCAGCAGGGGCGTACCGGCGTACCGATCGTCGATGCGGGGCTGCGCGAGCTGTGGGCCACCGGCTACATGCACAACCGCGTGCGGATGATCGTGGCCAGCTTCCTGTGCAAGCACATGCGCCAGCACTGGCTGCACGGCGCGCGCTGGTTCTGGGACACACTGGTGGATGCGGACCTGGCCAACAACACCATGGGCTGGCAGTGGGTGGCCGGCACCGGTGCGGATGCGGCGCCGTATTTCCGGATATTCAACCCGGTCACGCAGTCGCAGAAGTTCGATCCGCATGCGCGTTACATCACCCGCTGGGTGCCCGAATTGGCGCCGTTGCCGGTGAAGGCACGCTTCGCACCGTGGCAGTCGCCGTCGTTGCTGGCCGAGCTGGCGCCGGGCTATCCGGCGGTGCCACTGGTGGATCTGGCGGCCGGCCGCGAGGCGGCGCTGGCCGCGTATCGGCACACCGGCTGACGCCGGAAACCTGAACGAAATGCCGAATCCGTGCGTGTTCATCATGCCGGCATCGCGTCGGCGTGTTTATGCTTCTGGCCGTTCGCACGCCGACCGCCGGCACTTCAGGAGAAAACACATGATCCGATCCGCACCCCGCAACGTGGCCCTGGCCCTGATGACCGCTGCCGCCCTGTCGGCCTGCGCCACCGGTGGTTCGTACGTGCAGAGCGACCAGTACGGCAACCCGGTCGACCAGCAGAGCCGCACCGGCCGCAACGCGCTGATCGGTACCGCCATCGGCGTGGCCGCCGGCCTGCTGACCGGTGACAGCGCGACCGAACGTCGCCAGCACGCGATGGTGGGTGCGGGTATTGGCGCGCTTGCCGGCGCCGGCGTGGGTGCGTATCAGAACAAGCAGGAACGTGAGCTGCGCGAGCGCACCGCCAACACTGGTATTGACGTGCAGCGTCAGGGCGACAACATCGTGCTCAACCTGCCCGATGGCGTGACCTTTGACTTCGGCAAGTCGCAGCTGAAGCCGCAGTTCTACGGTGCGCTCAACGGCGTGGCGAGCACGCTGAACGAATACAACCAGACCATGATCGAAGTGGTTGGCCACACGGACAGCATTGGTAGTGACGCGGTCAACAACAAGCTGTCCAAGGAACGCGCCGATTCGGTTGCGCAGTACCTGACCGCCCAGGGCGTGCAGAGCGTGCGTATCGAGACGCTGGGTGCCGGCAAGGCCTACCCGATCGCCGATAACAGCACCGACGCCGGCCGCGCCAAGAACCGCCGCGTGGAAATCCGCGTGATTCCGTTGCAGCAATAAAAGGCGCAAGCGCCTTTTATTGCTGCGTTGCATCGGCCATGACGATGCAACGCAAAAATGCCGCCCCAACGGGCGGCATTTTCTGTAGAGCCGACTGTTAGTCGGCTACACCGTCCGCTGAATCGTCGGCATGCAGGAAGACGCGCTTCGCGCGTAGCCGACTAACAGTCGGCTCTACCCGTCGGCTCTACCCGTCGGCTCTACCCGTCGGCTCCGCCTGCCGCACCACCGCGACGATCAGGCGGTCACCGTCTCCAGGATCCGCTTCCCGGTCTCCTGCAGCTCCGCTTCGGCTTCCTTCTGCTGCTGCTTGGCCAGCTTCGCCGCCGGGCACTGGGCCAGCATGTAGTTGGCGTCGAAGTTGAGCTTTTCCACCAGGAAATCGACAAACGCGCGCACCTTCGGCGACACCAGCCGGCCGCCGGCGAATACCGCGTTGAAGTCCACTTCCGGGCCGGTCCAGCCCGCCAGCACACGGCGCACCATGCCCGATTCGATGAACGGCTTGGCCATCACATCGCCGGTAAGCAGAAGCCCCTCACCGCAGACCAGCGCGCCATTCAGCGCCGACGGATCGTTGGCCACAAGCAGCGGATTGACCGGGAAATCGCGCAGGTCGCCGCCGTTCTCGCCCAGCTGCCAGAAGAACCGGTTGTTGTTGAGGTTGCGGGCCTTGCGCATCGCCAGGATGCGGTGGAACTGCAGTTCGTCCGGGTGCAGCGGCTCGCCGTAGCGTTCGATGTAGGCGGGGCTGGCGAACACCTGCGTGCGCAGGCTGCCCAGTTTGCGCGCCACCAGGTTCGAATCGGGCAGGGCGCCCACGCGCAGCGCCAGGTCTGCTTCGCCCGCGATGAGGTCGAGCTTTTCGTTGCCCAGGTGCATGTCCAGCTGGATCTCCGGGTACTGGGCGTGGAACTGCCCCAGCAGCGGTGCGATCCAGGTGATGCCGATCGAATAGGGCACGGTGAAGCGCAGCCAGCCGCGTGGGCCGGACTGCAGCTGGTTGACCGCGCCTTCGGCCTCTTCCAGCTCGCGCGCGATGCGCTGGCAATGTTCGTGGTACACCGAGCCGGCCTCGGTCAGGCCCAGCCGGCGCGTGGTCCGGTGCAGCAGGCGTGCGCCCAGGCGCGTTTCCAGTTCCTGCACCTTGCGGCTGACGGTGGTCTTGGGCAGGCCGAGCGCGTTGGCAGCGGCGATGAAGCTGCCTTGCTCGACCACCTTGACGAAGATCAGCGTGTCGTTGAGATCGTGGGCCATGACGGAGTCCATATCGGGGGATGGGTAGGGTGCCCGAAAGATTGTGCCGGGTACGGGACGATTATTCCCCTTAATTCGGACTAATCAAGGGGGAGTTCGAGGACTAATCTGGCGCCATTCCCGAATTGGAGGACGCCAACCATGTGGTTGCAGAACATTCTAGGCCGCGTCATCGGCGGCCGCACGCCCTCGCTGGACCTGGCCCTGACCGTTGAAAAGCGCCCCTCGGCCTTCTCCGGCAAGGCTTTCCGCGAGTTCACCCCGCCCGCCAACCTGCAGCGCGGCGGCAGCCTGCGCCTTGGTGCCCGCAGCGGCGGCCGACTGGGCCGAATTGGGATTATCCCGGCGACGGGAGTTAAAGTCCCATGAACGGGACACTGGCCCCCGAAGTGCTGGTGCTTGGCGGCACCGGCAGCGTCGGGCAGGGCATCGTGGCTGCGCTGCTTGAGGCCGGCAGCCCGGTCCTGGTGGCTGGCCGCGACCCGGGCCGGCTTGCAGCGCTGCGCGAGCAGTTTGCCGACGAGCCGGGGCTGGAAACGCTGTTGGGCTCGCTCGCCGACGATGGCTCGGCGCTGGCCCTGGCCGAACGCATCGCGCAGCGGCCGCGCACGCTTGCTGCGGTCATCGATGCAATGGGCGGCCCCTATAACCGCGGCCGGGTCATCGACCGCAGCGGCGATGCGCTGCTGCAGGCGCTGCAGGCCGACGTGATGCCGCACGTGCACGCCGGCCGCCGCCTGCTGCCGCTGCTGCAGAGTGAAGGCCACCCGCGCCGCTATGTGCTGGTCGGCAGCCCGGCCGGCTTCAAGCCGTGGGCCGGCTATGGCGAAAGCTCCATCACCGGCGCCGCCACGCGCATGTACGCGCAGGTGCTGCACCAGGAAGCGCAGGCCCTGGGCGTGCGCGCGCAGATGCTGGAAGTGTGCAACCCGGTGTGCACGCCGAGCAACGCCGCGAACGCGTGCATCGAATGGCCGAGCGCGCTGCTGGTCGGCCGCCGCGTGGTTTCCCTGCTCGACAACTGCGTCGACAACCGCGCCATCGTGCGCTGCGACACCCGCGATGCGGAACTTCCGCGTGGACTGCTGCAACTGGACCGACCTCCCGCCTGGCGCGACATCGCCGGTGTCGCTTGACCTTTACCTAGGTTCAGGTCCCAGGCTACCGCCCCCGGCAGTACCACGTGATTTTGTTTTTCTTTGACCACCCCTACGTACGGATGCATTCCATGACTTCCTCCAATTCCACTCCGCATCGCTTCTCCCGACGGCTGGCCATGGCCGGCGTGTCGATCCTGGCCGCCGCGGTGCTGACCGCGTGCAGCGGCAGCCAGGCCGAAACCGCCGGCCCGCCGCCGCCGCAGGTCAGCGCCGCGCCGGTGCTGGTCAAGCCGGTCAGCCAGTGGGACGACTTCAGCGGCCGCGTCGAGGCGGTGCAGAGCGTCGAACTGCGCCCGCGCGTGTCCGGCTACATCGACAAGGTCAACTACGTCGAAGGTGACGAAGTGAAGAAGGGTGATGTGCTCTTCACCATCGACGCGCGCAGCTACCAGGCCGAGTACGACCGCGCCCGTGCCGAACTCACCCGCGCCCGCACCCAGTCCACCCTGGCGCGCAGCGAGTCCGAGCGCGCCAAGAAGCTGTCCGAGCAGCAGGCCATCTCCACCGAATCCTGGGAGCAGCGCCGCGCCGCCGCCGACCAGGCCGGTGCCAACGTGCAGGCCGCGCAGGCCGCGTTGGATGCGGCGGCACTGAACCTGGAATTCACCAAGGTGCGCGCGCCCATCAACGGCCGCGCGGGCCGCGCGATGGTCACCGCCGGCAACCTGGTCACCGCGGGCGACAGCGCTAGCGTGCTGACCACGCTGGTCTCGCTGGATACCGTGTTCGTGTACTTCGATGCCGACGAGGGTACCTTCCTGCGGTACGCGCAGATGGCACGCAAGGGCGAGCGCCCGAGCGAGCGTGACAGCGAGCTGCCGGTGAAGGTGGGCCTGTCCGGTGAAGAGGGCTTCCCGCATGCAGGCAAGGTCGATTTCCTGGACAACCAGGTCACCCGGAGCACCGGCACCATCCGCGTGCGTGCACTGCTGGACAACGCCGACCGCGCCTTCACCCCGGGGCTGTTCGCCCGCGTACAGCTGCTCGGCAGTGGCGAGTTCCAGGCCATGCTGATCGACGACAAGGCCGTGCTCACCGACCAGGACCGCAAGTACGTGTACGTGGTCGACAAGGAAGGCAAGGCGCAGCGCCGCGACATCCAGCTGGGCCGCACCGCCGAAGGCCTGCGCATCGTGCAGCAGGGGCTGGCGGCCGGCGACCGGGTGATCATCGATGGCGTGCAGAAGGTGTTCATGCCGGGGATGCCGGTGCAGGCCAAGGCGGTTGCGATGCAGCCGGCTGCGGCGGCTGCGCCTGTTGCATTGAATTGAAGAGCAGCCGACCAATGGTCGGCTCTACCGTGTCTTTCAACGCCCCGTGGGGCACCGCTCCCGCTGTCGTCTTCGACAGCGGCAGGGGTGCTGCACGCCGGCGTTGGTGAAAACCCAGGAATCCCCTAATGGACTTTTCCCGTTTCTTCATCGACAGGCCGATTTTCGCGGCGGTGCTGTCGATCGTGATCTTCGCCGCCGGCCTGATCTCCATACCCATGCTGCCGATCGGCGAGTACCCCGAAGTGGTGCCGCCCTCGGTGGTGGTGCGCACCGTGTACCCGGGTGCGAACCCGAAGGTGATCGCCGAAACCGTGGCCACCCCGCTGGAAGAGGCGATCAACGGCGTTGAGGGCATGATGTACCTCAAGTCGGTGGCCGGTTCGGACGGCGTGCTGCAGATGACCGTCACCTTCCGCCCGGGCACCGACCCGGACGATGCGGCGGTGAAGGTGCAGAACCGCGTGGCCCAGGCCCAGGCACGCCTGCCGGAAGATGTGCGGCGGCAGGGTGTGACCACCCAGAAGCAGTCGCCCACCTTCCTGATGGTGGTGCACCTGACCTCGCCGAAGGGCAAGTACGACACCCTGTACCTGCGCAACTACGCCCGCCTGCACGTCAAGGACGCGCTGGCGCGCATCCAGGGCGTGGGCGACGCGCAGATCTTCGGTGGCGGCGACTACGCCATGCGTGCCTGGCTGGACCCGGACAAGGTGGCCGCGCGCGGCCTGACCGCCAGCGACGTGGTGCGCGCCATGCGCGAACAGAACGTGCAGGTCTCGGCCGGCCAGCTCGGCGCCGAGCCGATGCCCAACAGCCAGTTCCTGACCCTGATCAATGCCCAGGGCCGCCTGCGCAGCGAGCAGGAGTTCGGTGACATCGTGCTCAAGGCCGGTACCGACGGTGAAGTGGTGCGGCTGTCCGACGTGGCCCGGGTGGAACTGGGTGCCGGCGATTACACCCTGCGCTCTCAGCTGGATGGCAAGAACGCGGTGGGCATCGGTATCTTCCAGGCCCCGGGTGCCAACGCGCTGGAGATCCGCGATGCGGTGATCGGCACGATGGACGAGATGCAGAAGACCTTCCCGGACGACGTCAAGTACGAAGCGGTGTACGACACCACCATCTTCGTGCGCGACTCGATCAAGGCGGTGGTCTCCACGCTGCTGGAAGCCATCGCGCTGGTGGTGCTGGTGGTGATCCTGTTCCTGCAGACCTGGCGCGCCTCGATCATTCCGTTGATCGCCGTGCCGGTGTCCATCGTGGGTACGTTTGCCGCGCTGTACGTGCTGGGCTTCTCGATCAACACGCTGAGCCTGTTCGGGCTGGTGCTGGCGATCGGCATCGTGGTCGATGACGCGATCGTGGTGGTGGAAAACGTCGAACGCAACATCGAAGAAGGTCTGACCCCGCTTGCCGCGGCGCACCAGGCCATGAAGGAAGTGTCCGGCCCGATCGTCGCGATCGCGCTGGTGCTGTGTGCGGTGTTCGTGCCGATGGCATTCCTGTCCGGTGTGACCGGCCAGTTCTACAAGCAGTTCGCCGTCACCATCGCCATCTCCACGGTGATCTCGGCGATCAACTCGCTGACCCTGTCGCCGGCCCTGGCCGCGCGCCTGCTCAAGCCGCATGACGCGCCCAAGGATGGCCCCACCCGCATCATCGACCGCCTGTTCGGTTGGGTATTCCGTCCGTTCAACCGCTTCTTCAAGTCCAGCTCGGAGAAGTACGAGCGCGGCGTGTCGAAGATCCTCGGTCGTCGTGGTGCGGTGTTCCTGGTGTATGCGGTGCTGCTGGTCGCCACCGGTTTCATCTTCAAGGTGGTGCCGCCGGGCTTCATCCCGACCCAGGACAAGCTGTACCTGATTGCCGGTGTGAAGCTGCCGGAAGGGTCGTCCATTGCCCGTACCGATGAAATGCTGCGCAAGGTGGCCAGGATCGCCCAGGAAACCGAGGGCGTGGCGCACACCATTTCGTTCCCGGGCCTGAACGCGCTGCAGTTCACCAACACGCCCAACACCGGCGTGGCGTTCATTCCGCTCAAGCCGTTCAACGAGCGCCATGGTCGCACCGCTGCCGAGATCAACGCCGAGATCAACCAGAAGATCGCCGGGCTGCAGGAAGGCTTCGCCTTCGCGATGATGCCGCCGCCGATCCTGGGCCTGGGCAACGGCAACGGCTACCAGATGTTCATCGAAGACCGCGGCAACCTGGGCTACGGTGCGTTGCAGACGGCGGTGAGCCAGATGCAGGGTGCGGTGGCGCAGACCCCGGGCATGGCCTTCCCGATCACCAGCTACCAGGCCAACGTGCCGCAGCTGGATGCCGAAGTGGACCGGGTCAAGGCCAAGGCGCAGGGCGTGCAGCTCACCGAGCTGTTCGACACCCTGCAGACCTACCTGGGTTCGTCCTACGTCAACGACTTCAACGAGTTCGGTCGTACCTGGCAGGTGATCGCCCAGGCCGACGGCCAGTTCCGCAACAGCGTGGAAGACATCGGCAAGCTGCGTACCCGCAACGACCGTGGCGAGATGGTGCCGATCGGTTCGATGGTGACCGTCAAGGAAACCTACGGCCCCGACCCGGTGCTGCGCTTCAACGGCTACCCGGCCGCGGACCTGGCCGGCGAAGCCGACCCGCGCCTGCTGTCGTCGGCCGAAGCGATGAACAACCTGACCGAAATCGCCGCCAAGGTGCTGCCGGTGGGCATGACCACCGAATGGACCGACCTGAGCTACCAGCAGGCCACCCAGGGCAAGGCCGCCTTCATCGTGTTCCCGGTGGCGATCCTGCTGGCGTTCCTGGTGCTGGCCGCCTTGTACGAGAGCTGGTCGCTGCCGCTGGCGGTGATCCTGATCGTGCCGATGACGCTGCTGTCGGCCCTGTTCGGCGTATGGTTGACCGGCGGTGACAACAACGTGTTCGTGCAGGTGGGCCTGGTGGTGCTGATGGGCCTGGCGTGCAAGAACGCGATCCTGATCGTCGAATTCGCCCGCGAGCTGGAAATGGGCGGCAAGGGGATCGTGGAAGCCGCGCTGGAAGCGTGCCGCCTGCGTCTGCGTCCGATCGTGATGACCTCCATCGCGTTCATCGCCGGCACCATCCCGCTGGTGGTGTCGCACGGCGCCGGTGCGGAGGTGCGCTCTGTGACCGGTATCACCGTGTTCGCCGGCATGCTCGGTGTGACCCTGTTCGGCCTGTTCCTGACCCCGGTGTTCTACGTGGCGCTGCGCAAGTTCGTCAGCCGCAATGGCGGCGGCAAGCTGGTCACCCACGGCGAATCCACCCTGCATCACTGATCCCGACCCCTACGAGGAATCACCCATGAATACCGCTACTTCCAAGATCGCCCTGGTCACCGGTGCCACCCGTGGCATCGGCCTGGAAACCGTCCGCCAGCTGGCCCAGGCCGGCGTGCACACGCTGCTGGCCGGGCGCAAGCGCGACACCGCCGTGGCCGAAGCGCTGAAGCTGCAGGCCGAAGGCCTGCCGGTGGAGGCGATCCAGCTGGACGTCGGTGATGCCGCCAGCATCGCTGCCGCCGTACAGGAGGTTACCGACCGCCATGGCCGGCTGGACATCCTGGTCAATAACGCTGGCATCCTGCTCGACGACCCCGCGCTGGCGCCGTCGGCGCAGACCCTGGACACCTGGCGGCAGACCTTCGACACCAACGTGTTCGCCGTGATTGCGGTCACCCAGGCGTTCCTGCCGCTGATCAAGGCATCGCCGGCCGGGCGTATCGTCAACGTGTCCAGCATCCTGGGCTCGCTGACCCTGCACAGCCAGCCGGGTTCACCGATCTACGGTTTCGCGGTGCCGGCCTACAACGCGTCCAAGAGCGCGGTGAACGCCTGGACCGTGCAGCTGGCCTATGAGCTGCGCGAGGGCACCACCAAGGTCAACACCGTGCACCCGGGCTACGTGAAGACCGACATGAACCGGGGCGAAGGCGAGATCGAAATTGCCGATGGCGCGCGCTCCAGCGTGGGCATGGCGCTGATCGGCGCCGACGGCCCCAACGGCAGCTTCACCTACCTGGGTGAGGTGCTGCCATGGTGATCCGTGTGTTGACCGCCGCCGTTGCCAGCGCGCTGCTGGCCGGCTGCGTCAGCGTCGGCCCCAACTACCAGGCACCACCGGCGCAGCCGGTGGTCCTGCAGGGCGCCGCCGCGCCGGTGTTCAGCACCACCTCGCCGGTGGCCAGCTGGTGGGCGCAGTTCGATGACCCGGTGCTGGAACAACTGGTGCACGACGCTCTGGGCGACAACCTGGACCTGCGCATCGCGATGGCGCGCGTGCGCGAAGCCCGTGCGGTGTTCGTCGAGCAGCGCCTGGACCAGCTGCCGCACGTGACCAGCGGCGGCAGCTACGACCGCCGCAAGCAGCCGGACCTGACCGCCGGTGGCGAGCGTGTCTTCAGCGAAACCTACCAGCTTGGTTTTGACGCCGGCTGGGAGCTGGATCTGTTCGGTCGCCAGCGCCGTGCCGCCGAAGCGGCGCGTGCGGACCTGGGCGCCGAGCAGGACAATCTGGCCGACGCCCAGGTCACGGTGGCCGCCGAAGTGGCGCGCAACTACTTCGAACTGCGCGGCACCCAGAAGCGCATCGAAGTCGCCAAGCGCACGCTGGTGAACCTGCGCGACACCCAGAAGCTCACCGAAACCCGGTGGGACCTGGGGGCGGGCAGCGAACTGGACGTGCAGAGCAGCCGGGCGCGGTTGAAGGCGATCGAGGCCGACATTCCGCTGCTGGAAGTGGCCGAAGTGCAGTCGCGGCATCGCCTGGCGGTGCTGCTGGGGCAGCGCCCGGACGCGTTGGACACGCTGCTGGAACCGCGTGATGCCGCACCGTATGCCAAGGCATTGCCGCTCGGCGATACCACCGACCTGCTGCGCCAGCGTGCCGACGTGCGCGTCGCCGAGCGTCGCCTGGCCGCCGCCACGGCGCGGGTTGGCGTGGCCACCGCCGATCTGTTCCCGCGGATCAGCCTGAGCGGGTTTGTCGGCTTCCTGTCCGGCGATGCCAGCGGGCTGGTCAACGGCAACAACAAGGCGTGGTCTGTGACCCCGTCGATCAGCTGGGCCGCGTTCGATTTCGGTACCGTGAAGGCGCGCCTGCGGGCCAGCAAGGCCCAGGCCGACGGCGCGGCGGCCGAGTATGAGAAGGCGGTGCTGCTGGCGCTGGAAGACACCGAAAACGCGTTGACCCGCTATGCCAAGCAGCAGGCCCGCCTGGCCATCGTCGCCGAGCAGGCGCAGGCCGCCCGGCGTGCCGAACAGCTGGCGCAGATCCGCTACCGCGAAGGGTCGGAAGATTTCCTGACCCTGCTGGATGCACAGCGCACCCAGCTGGCGGCGGATGACGCGTTGGCGGCGGCCGAGTCGACAGTGAACGTCAGCGTGGTCGGTGTGTACAAGGCGCTGGGCGGTTGGGGCCAGCAGCAGGATGCAACCCCGCCGGCGGTGGCCGGCACGATGCGGTGAAGGAACGCGGGGGGCGGCAACAGTCGCCCCCTGCACCTTTTGTAATGGTTCGCCGCAATGGCGTACCGGAGAACCCCGCGCTGACGGCTTTGCCTCTGCCGGGTAGGAGCGACCCGGTGCTAAAAACAGTCCCTGCCCGGGGATATGTGTAATGCAACGGAATTGCTGGAAGCCGCCACGTGCGGGAAAGGAAGAACAGGCTTCGGCGTCCTCTGGACTGTCCCCAGGCGTGATTGTGTTGCTGGTTGTCGCCGCCCTCACCGTGAGCCTTGGCTTCGCGCGCTTGCCCGACAGCCTGCTCGGCATCGGCGTAGTGGGCGTCGGCGTATTCTTGGCCATCAGCGCCCGGATCTGCCAGGCCCGCGAACAGCATCAGGCCCTGTGCAAAGCACTCGAGGGCCTGCGCCGGGGGTAGCTTCGCATCCCGATCGACTGCCGTTGGGTTTCCGGGAACCGCCTGTGCTCCGTTGAGCGTCACGCGTTACCGATCAAGGCGTGGACGCGGCCGGGAACACCAGTTCTGCCAGGACCGGGTAGTGGTCCGACGGCACCACGCCGCCCGGTTTTTGGTCCAGCGTAGCGAATCGGTTCACACCAAAGCCGCGGACCAGGATCCAGTCGATCTCGGCGGTGGGCGTATCGCTGAAGTTCTGGAAGGTCAGGCGCGGGCCTTCGACCTTGCGTGCCAGCTTGCGGGCATCGGCCAGCCCAGTGGTGAACGCCGCATACGTGGTGCTGCCCGGTTCGCTGTTGAAATCGCCGGTGACCACCACCGGGATGTCCTTCGGCAGTGCGGCCAGGCGCTGGGTGATCAGCTTGGCGCCCAGTACGCGGCGCGGCTCGTCTTCATCGCGGTAGGGCAGGTGGGTGTTGTACAGGTAGAAGCGCTTGCCGTCGGCGGCACGTTCGAACAGCGCCCAGGTCACCATGCGCGGCATCAGGTTGCCCCAGGTGATGCTGCCGGCCACCTCCGGTGTATCGGACAGCCAGAAATTGCCCGATTCGACCACCTTCAATGCGGCGCTGTCGTAGAACACGCCCATGTGCTCCTCATTGTCGCCGGGCCCACGCGGCTCGCCGAACCACCGGTAGCCGGGCAGGTGCTGCACCAGGTAGTCGGCCTGGTTGGTCTTGAGCTCCTGGGTACCGAACACCACCGGGTGCTGCTCGCGCAGCAGCGCCACCATCGCATCGCGACGGTCCTCCCAGCGCTTGTTCGGCTCGGTGTCCACCGGGGTGCGGACATTGAATGACATCACCCGCAGCGGCTCGGGCGCCTTGGCCAGGGCGCAGCCGAGCGGCAACGCCAGCGCGATCAGGGCCAGCAGGGCCGGACGACGAAAAGCAGACAGCATGGGAATCCCTCCATTCCGTGAAATCGTTTGCAGAGGGTGCCATGGAATGACCGGGCCCGACTATGCGGACGTTGGCGGCAGCGGCGGGCAGCGGCTCAGCTGCCCAGCAGCACGATCCCGACCGTCATGTTGATCGCCGTCCCCAGCGCGAACACCCACAGCGCCGACAGTACCGAGTTCAGCCAGGAGCGCTGCAGGGCGACCTTCAGCCAGCCGGCCTGGACCACCAGGTACCAGCCGGCCGAGATCACGCCGGTGGCGATCCCGAGCGTGGTGGAGAGCTCGCCGGGCAGGCGCACGAACACCATGCTGGTGGACAGCGCCACCGCGAACGGCGCGGTCAGGTAGCACTGCATGAAGAACGGGCGGCGCAGCGATTCGCGGGTCATCGGCACGCGCTTGCGGCGCAGCAGGTGCACGGTGGCGATCAGCGGCCAGATCGCGAAGGTGATGGAGCGGTACAGCAGCAGGCTTTCCTCGTTGCCCATCACCGTGCGCGACAGCTCGCTGGTGCCGGCCACGGTCTGGTGCATCAGCAGCTCCACCCCGTGCGCGACCAGCACCGCCAGCATCAGGAACATCGGCGGGCTGATCGCATCGTCGAACTGGCGCTCCAGCTTCTGGGTCAGTTCGGTGTTCACGTACTGCGCCATCCGCCGCGGATGCATCACCACCCGGTACAGCGTGCGCGGGAAGAACAGGAACCAGGTGCAGAGCTCGTACAGGAACTCTTCGAGCGAACGCAGCAGCTTGAGGAAATCCATGCAGGCCTCGGGGTGGGCACTGGCACGCAGGGCGCAGTAGCCCAAGCATGTCCTAACGCCGCCGTGCCGTACAGGGCTGCGTTGCCTTCACGACAGGCCGCGGTCCTGCCGCCACTGTCGGAAAAAGGTAAGCAGTTCCGGAGACGGTACGGTGTGGACTGCCTCGGGAAGTGCGGGTTCGATGGAAGCCGGGGAGGGCGTCCCGTATTCCTCCAGGTAGCGGACGGAGAATGTCTGCGCGTCTGGGAACACTTCACGCATCTGCGGGATGACCACGCCGCCGCAGGACGGGCAGGCGCCCAGTATCGTGCTCAGTCTGAAGCTGACCACGTTTCGGTGCGTGCCCATGCAGCTGGCAATCAATCGCTCGGAATCCACACTGCGGTCGAACACCAGCGTGCGGGTGTCATCGGCATGGCGCAGCACCGGCAGGCTGGTGATCTCGGGCAACGGTGCCACCCCCTGCATGGCAGCGCGGGCATCCACGAAGCGGGTACCGTCGGGCAGGCTCGGGTTTGTGCGCAGGTGGATGTTGCGTGCGCGTTTTCCGCCGGAAAGGGCGTAGTAAATCGTGCGGGTCCCGTCCGATTCCACTACCTCTGCAAACGCCAGGTTCGCCCCTTTCAGATGGTCCAGGATCGGCCGCCCCGCCTCGGGCAGGGCCAGCGCCGCCGCATCGATGCCCGACCAGGCGCCTTTGCCGCCGGTGGCCGGCAGCAGTGCGTTGAGGAACTCGGCCACCGACGCCCGTTCCTCCTCGCTGGCGCTACCCAACGCTTTCCAGTCGGGAACGCGTTGGCGGGCCAGGCGCAGGAATGTGCGCTGCTCGCTTTGACCGGTGAGCACCTTGTCCGCATAGCGGCCGAGCACATCGGGACGTCCGCGGTCGGCGAACCACGACACGTACGCTTCGTAGGTCGGGAAACGTTCGGCGAGCTCGGGGCTCAACGTGGGCTGTATGTAACCGAAGACCAGCCGCGCGATGTTCTCCCGGTCCTGCTCGAGATAGGGGCGCAGCAGCTGCACACGATAGGTCTCCGAAGCGCGCAGGAACTCGTTGATTTCGGTGTCGTCACGGCCCGGTTCGAGGCGGGTGAAGTGCAGGGAGGTTCCCGCGTCCTCACTTGCCGGCAGCGCGGCGTGGTAGAACACGCCGTCGTCCGGTTCGATGCACAGGGCGCGCTGGAACGGCGACTCGATACGGATCGCGCGCAGCCGGCGCGCATCGTCGATTCCCTTCACCAGTGCGCCGACATCCACCACGGGCAGCCGCTGCTGCAGACGGTCGATGTCCGCGTCCGCCAGCGATCCGGGCAGGCCGAACGTACGCGCGTCCGCCAGCGTGCCCTGAAGCGTAGCGGGATACATCACGCTGGCGGGCAGGCCCAGGGCCTCACGCACCGCGGCCGGCACCGGCACCAGTTGTGGCGTTTTCGGACCCGGCGTATACGAACAGACCTGGCCTTTGTGCACCATCAGGCGCAGGGGGCCTTCGCCTTCAGGTGCCGTATGGGCCAGGTCCAGGGTGAATTCCCGCGAGGCAGCGGCAATGCCCTGCAGGCGCGCAGGCCGCAGTGCGTCGGTCTGCAGGTCCTTGGCCGCATCTGGTACGAACCGCAGCCGCGATTGCAGCACGCAGGGTATAGCCTCCAGCGATCGGCGTGGCCGGCAGCGTACCGGCACCTCTCGCCATCGGCCGGCGAGCCCGCGATCCTCCGGCTTGTCGATCCGTTCGAATGCATCGCCGGCGGTAGTGAGCCGGTAGTGCTGGTCTCGGATCACCACTTCCCAGTCGTCGCGGCCGTGATCGAGGAACTGCGCCGGTGTATCGCCGATGGCGACCTGCAGTCCGTTTTCGCTTCGCGTGACGGGAAGCGATGGCGGCAGGCCATGTTCCAGTGTGAATGCCTCCAGCGCCGGCCCGTAGGGCTGACCGCTGTACACGTCGTAGCGGTGCCACGCGCGGCCTCGGGCCATGGCCAGCACCGTGCGTCCATCGGACAGTCGTGCCTCGGCCAACGACGGCGTCAGCGCGCGTCGTGCCTGCAGGTCCGCCTCCGGCACGCCGCCGCTTGCCAGCGCCTGCTCAAACGCCAGCGCCGTGCGTTCCGCCGTCGGGCTGCTGCGCAGCACCTGCTTCAACCACTCCGCGCCCTGCAGTGCGAGGTTCCAGGCATGGCTACCGAACCACAAACTGCCCTTGGCCACGTCGCGCACGGTGCCCACA
Organism: Stenotrophomonas rhizophila; assembly: GCF_001704155.1. Taxonomy (NCBI): domain Bacteria; kingdom Pseudomonadati; phylum Pseudomonadota; class Gammaproteobacteria; order Lysobacterales; family Lysobacteraceae; genus Stenotrophomonas; species Stenotrophomonas rhizophila. The sequence goes on from NZ_CP016294.1 coordinate 1,846,902, forward strand.
CCGCCTGCCATCACCAGCGATGTGCCCAGTGCCTGCAAGGCGCTTCCCGCTTCGGCGGCAATCGACTGGATGCCGCGTTCGCCGGCAGTGCGCACCATGCACACCGTAGTGGCAAGGAATTCGTTCAACGGCACCAACATCGAGGCAGCGTCCATTGCGCAGCCGAAGAGGGTGCCGGCCGACAGCTCACCCGCCCGCAGCTCCTCGACACATTGGTAGAAGGGGGCGAGGGCCTCGGCCAGCAGATTGAGCCGGTGCAGCTCCTGCTGGCGACGCTCTTCCAGCCCGGTGAGGTGGCCCAACTCGTCCGTGCGCGCCTGGTCCAGCCGTGCCTGCCACAGGTGCGCAGCGGCAGCGGTGGCGACGCGGGGATAGGTGCGCACACCGTCACCGGCGACCGTGACGCTGTACGGGGTCAGGGTCAATCCAGCCAATGGCGTGAGCTGGTCGCCATCGCGACGGCGCTGGACCGCGCCGTCGAACAGGCCGTTGAAATCGACCAGAGTGCCCAGCGCATCGGCTTGCCACACGCGGCGCGCCACGCCCGCCTGGGGAATGATCTCGAAGTGCACCGGTTCAGCGCCGGGCTCCGGGGGCCGACAGCGCAGCAGCAGCCCATGGTCGGCCTGCCGCTCATCGCAGCCCACGCGCAGGGGCGTGCATTCGGCGCGTTCGATCAGCTGCCGATCGGCAGCAGGCAGGCCGTCCAGTACCGTGCCGATCAACCCTGCCAGCCCCGTTTCGACCGTGCGTTGCCAGGCGTCGAAGGCGCTCTCGAAACGGCTGGCCGTGGTTGGACCATTGGTTGAAACCCAGGCGTCGGCCACCACCAGCGCCTGCAGCGTGTCGTTGTTGGTAACCACTGCACGCGGGCGTGGATCGCCGGCCACGCCAGCGCCCGGCCCATCCGGTGTGTCCAGTCCGTACAGATGCAACGCGTACCCGAGCAGGCGTGAGGGCACGATGCCGTGGCGTGCCAGGCGGGCGTCGCCGATGTCGGCCGGTCGCTGCGACCACAGCGCCTCTTCCACGCCGGCCTCGCGCAGGGTCTGCGCGGCGATCGCCATGCGCTGTGGCGGCGGGCTGGCCAGCTGCTGTACGTGGACTGCATGTGCGTCCTGGTCGGCCTTCAGCAGAACGAGCGCATCGGCCATTTGCTGGCCGGTAGCCGCCTCGAACCGGGTGAGGTTGCCGATCCCGCCATGTGCGGTTGCATACGCCAGCGCCGCCGGCACCAGCGCGCGTGCCCAGATCGCATGCAGGTCGTCGTGCCCGCCGGGCGGTATTGCGGGCTGCGCCAACTGCGCGGGCAGCGCGCAGACCGCATCGAAACCAACGCGGCTGCAGGCACCGGGCTGCATGGCCTCCAGCAGGGTTGCGCCGTGCCGCAGCGCCACGCTCTGCAGCGAGCGGCCGTACGTGAGCCAGTCGGGTACACCGCCCACCTGCAACGCGGGCTGGTCCAGCTCGCTGGTCAACAGCCAGTACATCACCTCCAGTGCCGCAGGCGACGCGTTGATGTTCGTGTCGAGAATGCTGGCGCGCAGTTCGTGGACGAGCTGGATGACCGGCACCTCCACTACCGCGGGGGCGGCGAAACGCTCACGAAACCCGTCGATTCGCGCACGGCCAATGTAGCGCTCCAGCATCCGCTGTGCGAGCAGCGTCTGCGCGCCGCGCATCGAGACCTCCGGTTCACCGTCGCCGCCCAGCCACCCCGCCTCGGCCAGCAGCGGTCGGCACACTTCCGCGAACTGGCGCGTGCGCGACATCAGCGCCCAGGCATCGGGGGCAGTCAGTGGCTCGGCATCGCTGCCATCGTGCTCATCGGGGTGCAGCAGCGACAGCCCGAACTGCTCGAGAAGGTCATCCAGCGGTGGCAGCTCCACTGCATGGGGCCCGGCGGCGTGCGGGCGTTCCGGCGGCGCCCGCAACGCGAATTCAGGCAGGGCCGCATCGTCAGGGTTGTGGGCCCCCGCATCGGATGTGCTGCCCTGGGGCAGCACGGGGAACGAAAGCGGTGCACGCGGGGCCGGCGCGGCGCGTAACGCGGGCGGCAGCAACGCTGCACCGAACGCCAGGGCTTCATCGACGGTCAGCGCGGGATGGCGCGCGCGCAGCTCGATCGCCAGCGACAACACCGGTGCACTGTCCACGGCCGGATCGCCCGGCACGTCCCAACGGACGCCGGGGACTGCCAGCTGTGCTTCGGCCGACGCGCCAAGCAGGGCGGCGCAGGTGCTGGCCGACAATGGCGTCTGGCGGTCCAGGCGTGATCCCGCGCTGCGCCCGGCCACCGAGCCGAGCAGGCGCTGCCAGACGAGCTGCTGCGCATCGTCACTGGCGCACCACAGGTCCAGCGCCTGCGGCGCGTCCATGATCCGGGTCCACAGAGTGGGCATCGGCGCGGAGGTGCGCGCGTCCGCAGTGATGGCGATGGCATGCTTGACGGTGTGGACCACGCCTTCGCGGTTGCTGCGCATGCCCGGCGCGCGCCACAGCGCCGCCAGCGCGCTGTCCGGCAACAGGGTCAGCCATTCGTCCGGCGACAGCTGCCAGATCGATCCGCGCTGGAAGCGGTCGCGCCAGATGCCTAGCGCGTCCGCCCCGGGCGCCGCTGCCAGCTGCCGGTAGAAGCCGTGGACCAGCTCGGGGGTGACCTCGTCCACCGAGATCTCCACGGCTTGCGCCACCAACTGAAGGCTCTCACCCCCGCGTTGCAGGCGCAGCAGGTCGCGCGCCTGCTGCTGCGGATCGTCCGCGATCCGGTCGCGACCGAGCAGGTGCTGCAGCACGGCAGCCGGCAAGGGCAGCGTCACGGTCATCGGTCGCAGCAGGGGGCGGAGTCGTTCGGGCGTATTTGCAAGGTCCAGCGCCTCCAGGCGCGCCAGGGCGCTGGACGCGCGGGCGCCGCCGGTCCAGGCGAAGAACCCGGAGAACGCCGGGTAGGCCCGTCGATACCAGGGATCGGCCTGCGCCATCGGCAGGTCAACGCCTGCATACAGATGCAGCACCGGTGCGATCAGTGCGCCGGTCAGTACGCGCAGGTCGTTGCGGCGGGGATCGATCAACGACTGCGGCGGTGGCTCCAGATCCTCATAACGGGCCAACGAGGCGGCGATGCGATGGAACAGCGCGCCCAGTTCCGTGACCCAGTGCGTGCCTGTAACGGCCGCCTTCCGTTCCAGGTGATCGCGCCAGTCGGCTGCGGTCGGTGCCTTCCCGCGCCAGACCCAGCCTGCGCCGAACCGCAGCGGATCCAGGTCCCGGCGCAGCGTGACCAGCAGGTCGGCCAGCAGCGTGTCGGCACGGTCGAGCAGGTTGAAGCCGGTCTCGTCCAGCAGCGCAGGCTGTGCCTGGACCAGCCAGGCGCGCATGTCGGCAACGCTGGCGCCATGCGGCAGGGGCCAGCCGTAGGCCTGGTGCATGCGGGTGCGGTGCGCCTGCAGCTGCGCCTCGGTCAGCGGTATCGCCAGTCGGCCGGCAACGGTATCGGTGGTCCAGGCCAGTGCATCGAAGTGCGCCTGCGCGTCGGCGACGACGCCCGGCTCCTGCGCCTGCAGGAATGTTGCGGTCGCACGACCGATACCGGCCAGGCCATGTAGTGCGCGCCGTTCGCCCGTGGCACGCGCCGTGTGGGTGAGCAGCTCCAGCATACGGGTGAATGCATACGCGCGTGCCAGGTTGCCGCCGTCGGCCAGGTCCCGACGCGCATCCTCGGGCAGCATCGGCAGGCGCTGCAACGCGGCGTACCACGCGCGCAGCGGGGGCGAATCGAAGAAAGCCGCAAGCGCTTCCGGATCGGGGGCGCGGTGCTGCAGGTCCAGGCCGGCCTGCGCGAAGGCATCGTTTACGGCCGCATGCAGGCCGCCAGGCGTACGCGGAACCTGCCAGTCCAGCGTGTCCCACCAATCGCCTGGGGCGAGGCGATCGATCAGTGGCGCCAGCAGCGGCAGCGGCAGCCTGCCCTGTACCGGCACCATCGCCTGCGCGGCGGCGCCATTGAACACCCCCGCGGACGGGGATGCACTCGACACGGGAATGCCCAGGTCGGTCAAAGCGCCTGCCGCGGCGCACGGGGCGAGCGCTGCCTGTTGCCACCGCACCAGATCGAGCGGCGCCGGATGTCGGTCTTCCGCCACCGTCGCGGCCGCCGGCCCGCTCGGCTGCGCCGCCAGGAAGTCGCCGATTGCGGCGGCCTGCTCGCGCAGCATTCCGGGCACCCGGTGCCGTTGCTCCCAACACTGCCCGGGCACGGCAATGGCAGTACTGGGGCGCTGGCGGCCCAGCAGCGCACGGCCATGATCGGCCAGCCCCGGATGGCCCGCGACCGGTGTGCACACGACGGCATCGACCGGACCGGCCCACGCGCCGCCTTGCCCGAGCGGCTGCGCCGCGTTCGCCACCGCGTCGGGTCGCGGCAGCGACGTGCCGTCCAGCAGGGCGGCGCCGGATGCGGCCGCAAAGCTGAGGTCGAAGCCGGTCTTCAGCAGATGCTGCAGCTGAAATGGCGCGCTGAGCAGGCTGACCAGCGCGCGCGAGGCGCTGTCGTAGCGGCCCAGCGGCTGTACGCAGGCGGGCAGGTCGACGCTGGCCTCGCGCGCGACCTCCAGCAATGCCACGGCGAGCGCGGGAGCCGCTGTCGGTGCCTGGAACTGCACCTCGGCCGTACCGCGCTGCAAGGCGGCCAGACGTTGCCGGATCGCCGCCATAGACGCGGCATCGCGCGCCTCGGAGAACACCACCGGCAATCCCGCCCGCAGGTCGAGCAGCCCTGCATCGCGCTGCTCGTGCTGGCGAATGCAGTGCAGCGCCCGCTGCAGGGTCTGCGGCGATGCATCCGGCGCGAGCTGCGCGAGTTGCGCGGCCATGGATGCATGGCGCGCGGGTGTGTCCTGGCCGAGGAACCGCGAGCGCTGATGCTGCCGCGCAAGCTGCCGCGCATCGGTGCCTGCCTGTTGCCCACGCTGCGCTGCCAGATGTGACTGCCACGCGCCCGGCGCGACCTCCAAGGGGCGGTAAAGCGCGTCGTGCAGGTACTGCAGCAGCGGATCGCGGGCGGCGGTGGCGGCGTGCAGGCGCGGCCGTTCGGCCATGCATTCCACCTCCCAGTGCGCTTGCGGCAGGTGCAGGGCGTACTGCAGCACGCAGCGCCATGCCGCCGCTTCGTCCTGGCTGCAGGCCGGCAAGGCGCACCGTGCGGCGAGCCACTCCGACAGTGCAGTGCCCAATGGGGTGCCGGGCAGTCCACCCTCGAGCAGGGACTGCAGCAGCGCCGTGTCGATCGGCCCCTGCGCAAGGGCGTCGGCCAATGCCAATAACCGCGCGCGCGGCACGCCGATCAGCGGCACGTGCAGGATTGGCCGTGCCTGCACGCAGTTGTGTACCTGCTTGGGGGTTGCAGCTGGATGCGCGTGCGATGAGATTGGAGCGGCGTTCTGAAGCGCAACGGAATTAACAGCGGGCAGCATCGGGCAACGGGACATCGTCGGCACAGGCAAAGGCATCACGACAGGCGCAGGGGGCGCGGGGAGGGCGCCGATCCTACGTATGGCCTTGCACGCTGCAATCGACAACGCTAATGGAAGCTGACTGGTAGAGAGGCGGCATTCATCGAGATCATTGCGGCATGGAGGATGCCGGCAGGTGGGCAGCGCTCGCGCTCCGGAACGGCGGGGTGTCGGGTCTCACCCTTACATCGACCACGATGGGTGTTCAGAGCGTGAGTGCTGGCAGTGGAACAGGCCGGCAGGTCAGCGTATAAGCGTCCACCCGGCGTACTGATGGGCAAAAATCCTCACGATGTGGGTGGCAGTAGCCCTCATCGTGGCGGGAATGTATCTGCTGCCCGGCGTGTGGCGCTACTGCGCCGCTGACCTGTGGAAGGTGCGGTAGCGTACTCTGGGCAGTCCCCATCACTGGCTGCACGCCCCATGGAATACGAGCTGATCATCAAATTCTGGCGGAAGTCGCTGGACGACGAGGCCTTCCTGGCGACCTTGGAGGCGGACCTGGGCGCGGCGCTGGGCAGCGCAGCGAAACTGGACGGCTACGACGTGAGCGCGAAAGAGATCAACCTGTTCATGGGAACCGCAGACCCGCGCCCGACCTTTCGCAAGGCCAAGGATGTGCTGGAACGTATGGGCGTGATGCACAGCGTATCCGCCGCCTACCGCCTGGTCGGCGGCGCGCAGTTCACCTCGCTGTGGCCGACCCGCATGGCGCGGAAGTTCACGCTGCCGTGAACGTGTCAGGTGCTCCCGCTACGTGGCAGGAGACGCCAAGGCCAGGATGCAGGCCAGCAGGGCATCGGTCCGGCCTGGCGCGCTCTGCGCCTCGGGGTCGGTAAGCATCTGCAGCCAGAAGCCGTCGGCCGCCAGTCGGGCGGCCCGCAACCGGGGATCCTCGCGTTCCGACGGTGCGTTGTGCAGGCGGGCGGTCAGCCAGGTGCGCCACAGATCGGCAAAGGCCGGCTCGACCAGTGCGGTCAACGAGAACCGGGCCCAATCGCGCTCGGGTGCATTGATTGCGTTGAAGGTGGCCGTGACATAGGCGCGCGTGAAACGACCGGCCCCGGCGCCATCGCGTGCGATGCACTCATCCAGTTCGCGGTCGAAACGCAGCAGGCACTCGGCGTAGGCCGCTTCCAGCAGTGCCTGACGGCTGGGAAAGTGATGGAACAACGCGCCCTTGCTGACACCGGCGCGCGCTGCCACGCCCACCACCGTCACGCCCGCCAACCCGCCGACGATCGCTTCGTGGACCACCGCATCCAGCAGCGCCGCGCGGACGAGGGCTGGCTGCCTGCGTCGTTTGAGCTCGGCGTTCAATGCGCGGCCGCCTTCGAGAACGCATTGATCATCACTACGCCGCCGACGATCATCGCCACGCCCGTAACCGCCTGCCAGTCGAGGGTCTGCTTGAAGACCGTGACGCTGACGATGAGTGTCAGCACGATGCCCAGGCCGCCCCAGATCGCGTAGGCAATGCCGAGCGGCAGTGTCTTCAGGGCATGGCTGAGCAGATAGAACGAGAGTCCGTACAACAGCACCATGGTGACGGTGGGGGCGAGCCGTGTGAACTGCTCGGTCTTCTGCAGCAGCAGGGTGGCGGTCACTTCAGAGACGATGGCGCCGGCAAGGAACAGGTAGGCGGTGAACAGGGGAGACATGGCGTGCTCGCTTTAAGATACCGACCGGACGGTATGTTAAGGGATGCGACGCTGAATCAAGGATTAAAAAAGCAAAAAGCCCGGGGACCCTCTGCGAGGATTCCCGGGCTTCTCCGGACCCTTGCGGGCCCGTCATTGGTGGAGGTGGGCGGAATTGAACCGCCGTCCGAAGGCACTCCATCCCCAGTTCTACATGCTTAGCTCACCGTTTGGTGTCGTCCTGTGGCAGTACGGTGTGCGAAACGCACCCCAGGATCAGCCTGCTTTAGGTTAGGTCGCGACTGACAGGCAGCCATCACGACCGATTCCATGATAATGACCCTACACCGACGAGCATGGACACAAGTGGGTTCGGGGCTCCGCCTAAGTCGGCAGAAGGTAACTCAAACAGCTTTTAGGCTGCGAGAGCGACCGGAGCGTAGTTGTCGTCGTTGGCAACTAGAAGTTTGCTGCTGGATTAACGAGGAAAGCTGCCCCCTCGGCATGCACCAAGTGACTTCACAACCCCCGTCGAAACCAATGCACCCCCGGTTTCTTCAAGAACTGCAAGGCGTCTGGCGACCCAGACGTTACTTGATGGGACTGATCCTACTCCGATTCAGCTGAACAGTCACCTGAAAACGTCACGGCCCTGTCGGATCTACCGGCCTTCGCGCTGGCGCTTGCTGTCGGCCTGGTGCTTGGCCCGGACCTTGCGGTCGTGGTTCTGGGCGTTGCGCTGGGTCATGGCCTGCTTGCGGGCTTCGGGTTCGGCCCGGGCCATCAGGGCCTCGATCCGGGCGACCAGGCGGCGGTGCTCGAGCGAGTCGTAGCTCTGGGCCTCCGAGGCCACGCGCTTGGCGTTGCGCAGGGTGTAGGTCAGCACCTTGAGCAGGGCGGCCGGGTCCATGGCGCGGGCCAGTTCGCCGAAGATGGTCTCGTAGGCGGCGACGTCGGCCTGGAGCACGGCGATGGGGTCCGCGCTCGGGGCGGTCTCCTGGGGAATTTCCTGGGTCACGCGATGCTCCGGACAGTTGGGGCGGGTAGGGCAGCCGGGCAGGGCCCGGCTCTACGGATGGGGTGGATCTCAGGCGTCGCGGTTGTGGCGGCGCATGGTGCGCTGCTTTTCGCGGGCCCAGTCGCGGTCCTTTTCGGCGTCGCGCTTGTCGTGGGTCTGCTTGCCCTTGGCCAGCGCCACTTCCAGCTTGATCTTGTTCTTGCTCCAGTACATCGCCGTGGGGACGATGGTGTAGCCGTCACGTTCGACCTTGCCGACCAGCTTGTCGATCTCGCTGCGGTGGAGCAGCAGCTTGCGCTCGCGGCGGTCGTTGGCCACCACGTGGGTGGAGGCCTGGATCAACGGGGTGATCTGGGCGCCGATCAGGAAGATCTCGCCGCTTTTGACGTAGGCGTAGGCGTCGATGATGTTGCCGCGTCCGGCGCGGATCGATTTCACTTCCCAGCCCTGCAGGGCCAGGCCGGCCTCGAAACGGTCCTCGAGGGTGTATTCGTGGCGGGCACGCTTGTTGAGCGCGATGGTTTTGTTGGCCGTCGCGTTCTTTGCTTTATCCTTGCCGCTGTTCTTGCTCATTTACCTATTGTCTCCGATTCGGGCCCCCGCGGTCGATTCGCCAGCCAAGCCTTCGCATGCCAACCATCAAACGTAGTGCCCTGGTCGAACATTCGGCTGCCCGCATGTTCGACCTGGTCAATGATATCGAGGCCTACCCGCACCGCTTCCGGTGGTGCTCGGCGTCGCAGATCCTGGAATCCGGTCCGGACCGGCTGGTGGCGCGGCTGGACCTGGGGTTGGGGTCGTTTTCCACCTGGTTCATGACCGAAAACACCCTGCAGCGCCCGCACCACATCGACATGCAGCTGCGCGATGGCCCGTTCAAGCGCCTGCACGGCCGCTGGGAATTCCATGCGCTGGCCGAAGATGCCTGCAAGGTCACCCTCACCCTGGAGTTCGAACCCAACTCACGCTTGTTGGGGCCGGCGCTGGCACTGGGCTTCCAGGGCCTGGCCGACCGCATGGTCAATGACTTCGTCCGCGTCGCCGACGAACAGGACTGAGCCGTGATCCGGGTGGAAGTGGTGTTGGCCTGGCCCGACCGGGCCGAGTCGCGCCCGTTGGAACTGGCCGACGGCGCCACCGTAGCCGACGCCATTGCCGCCGCCGCCATCGAGGGCAGCGAGGACTGCCCGGCCGTGGCCGTGCATGGGCTGCTGGCCAAGGCCAGCCAGGTGCTCAACGACGGGGACCGCGTGGAATTGCTGCGGCCCCTGCTGGCCGATCCGAAGGACAACCGGCGCAGGCGGGCCCGCGCGCGCTGATGCCGCGTCGCCACCCGCCCGGTCAATGAATTGCCGGGCGGTGCGCCGGATCAGCGGCTGCGCTGCTTCTTCTTGTCCTTGGCCAGGTTGCGGCCGAACTGGCGCACCTGGTCCCGGGCCAGCTGGGCATCGTTGTTGGGGAAGTAGTCGCCTTCCCAACGGGTGACCTGGTCGCCTTCGAAAAACACCACGAAGTTCTTCACTTCGGTGCGGCCGAGGCGGTCGAGCCGCTGGCTGGCGGTGTAGTCCCAGCGCTGGGCGTGGAAGGGGTCGTCAATGGAGGGGGTGCCGAGCAGCGCGTTGACCTGCTGCTTGCTCTGGCCCACCTGCAGCTGACCGACGGCCTGCTCCCGGATCAGGTTGCCCTGATAGATGGGTTGCTTATAGATGATGCCGCAGCCCGTGGTGGACAGGGCAACGGCGGCGACCAGCAGGAGATTGCGCATCGGGGAATGGCGTTTTGGGAAATCCAGTCGATGATACACTCCGAACGTGTCGCCGCGACCCAATCCGAGGCAGCTGGCGCTAAATCGCCAATGAACGGAGACTTATGGAAACCCACGACCTGCGCAAAGTTGGCCTGAAGGTGACCCATCCGCGTATGCGGATCCTTGCCCTGCTTGAGCAGCGCGACGCCCAGAAGCACCAGCACCACATGACGGCCGAAGACATCTACCGCCAGCTCCTGGAGCACGGTGACGAGATCGGCCTGGCGACGGTTTACCGCGTGCTGACCCAGTTCGAGGCCGCCGGCCTGGTGCTGAAGCACAATTTCGAAGGCGGCCAGGCCGTTTACGAACTGGACCGGGGCGGCCACCACGACCATATGGTGGATGTGGACTCGGGCAAGATCATCGAGTTCGAAAGCCACGAGATCGAAGAACTTCAGCGCAAGATCGCCGCCGACCACGGCTACGAGCTGGAAGAGCACTCGCTGGTGCTCTACGTGCGCAAGAAAAGGAAGTGACGGCGTAGCCGTCACGGTAGCTACCGCCCGTTGGTCGGTAGACTTTTAAAGAAGACCCGGGCCACGCCCGGGTTTTTCATTGCCCGAACACCGCCAGGTCCACCGCCTCGGCCATCGCCCGGTTGCCGGCATCGCCCGGGTGCAGGTGGTCGCCGGAGTCGAACGCGGGTGCCAGCCGGGCCGGGTCGGCCGGATCGCGCAGGGCGGCGTCCAGGTCGATCACGGCATCGAACGGGGCCTCCTCGCGCAGCCAGGTATTGAGCTGCTGGCGCAGGGCATCCTTGTCCGTGGCGTAATAGTCGTCCAGCGGGGTGCCCGGCAGCGCCCCGGCAAACGGGGTCAGGGTGGCGCCGATGATCCGCACGCCGTGGGCATGCGCGCGCTCGACCAGCTGGCGGTAGCCGGCCTGGAGTTTAGCCAGCGACGGTCGCGGCTGGTCGCGGGCGAAGGCGGTGCCGGGCCAGCTGATGTCATTGATGCCGACGAGCACCACCACGCTGGCCACGCCGGGCACGCCCAGCACGTCGCGCTGGAACCGGGCCAACGCCGAGTCGCCCATCCCGTCACGCAGCAGCCGCCCGCCGGAAATGCCAGCGTTGACCACTGCCATGCCCTGCGGCGCCAGCCGGGCAGCCAGGTGGTCGGTCCAGCGCTGGTCGCGGTCGAGACTGGCGGTGGCGCCGTCGGTGATCGAATCGCCGATCACCACCACGGCACGCGCCGCCGCCGGCGCCTCCACCTCGATCCCGGTCAGGAACAGCCGCGCGGTGGTGGGGGTGCTGCCGCGCAGCGCAACGCGGCCGGTCTGGTCGCCCGGGGCGATCGCACTGGTCTGGCGCCCATCCCAGTGGAAGGTCTGCAGTGGCGTGGGACCCGCAACATACACGTCGACCTGCACGGCCTGCTGGGCGGCAATGGGCAGGGCAAGCGGGTCGCTCAGACGGTCCTGGCCGGGCGGGATGTCCGTGCCCGGGTGTCCGTCAAAGGACAGCGCGGCTGGCGCTGCCCCGGCGCTGCCGGCCACGCTGGCCGCGCCGATCCGCAGGGGCGTGGTGCCGTAGGCATTGCTCAAGCGCACGCGCAGCCGCGGCCCGCCCAGGCTGATCCGCGCGGTCTGGCGGAAGGTCTGGTCGTCCAGCACCTGCGGGATGCCGGTCGGAAACAGGAAGTCGGCGCCCCAGACCGGCTGCGGGCTGGCCTGCCAGCTCGCAACCCAGTGCGGTGGCGCGGGGGCACCAGACGCGGCGGCGGAGGTCGCGGCTGAAATGGTGAGCAGAGTGCCGGTGGCAAAGCGGATCAAGCGGTTCATGCGGGCCATCCCGTGGAAGAGGAGGCCATGGTGCGCGGCGGACCATCTGTGAAATAGACTGGCCATGGACAATCATCTATGAACTGAATTCATCCAATGCCCACGCCCGACATCAATCGCTCCGGCCAGCTGGAGATCTTCGTGCGGGTGATCGAAGCCGGCAGTTTCTCGGCGGCGGCCCGCGCGCTGGACATGAGTCCTTCGGCGGTCAGCAAGCTGGTGGCGCGGCTGGAACAACGGCTGGGCACGCGCCTGCTGCAGCGCTCCACCCGCCAGCTGCAGCTGACTCCGGAAGGCTGCGCCTTCTACGAGCGTGGCCTGCGCGTGCTGGCCGACCTGGACGAGGCCGAACGCTGCGCCAGCGCGCATGCCGAACCGCGCGGGCGGCTGCGGGTGAACAGCAACGTGCCGTTCGCCCACCATTTCCTGCTGCCGCTGCTGCCGGCCTTCCTGGAGCGGCACCCGCAGGTGGGGGTGGACCTCATGCTGACCGACGAGGTGATCGACCTGCTGGAGCAGCGTACCGATGTGGCGGTACGGGCCGGCCCGTTGAAGAGCTCCAGCCTGGTTGCGCGGCGGCTGGGCAGTACCCGGATGATGATCGTGGCGGCGCCGGCATACGCAGCCAGGCATGGACTGCCCGGGGATGCGGCTGCGCTGTTGGCACACAACCGGCTGGATATCGGTCATGCACGTGCGCAGACCGGCTGGCCGGTGCGTGAACAGGGGCAGGTGCAGACGGTGCCGACCGGCGGCAATGCACGTGCCAGCGATGGCGAGGCGTTGCGGCGGCTGGTGCTGGGCGGCGCCGGCATTGCGCGGCTGGCCGCGTTCCAGGTGCAGCACGACGTCGCCGCCGGGCGGCTGCTGCCGGTACTGGAACAGGCCAACCCGGGCGACCTGGAAGATGTGCACGCGGTGTTCGTCGGACAGGGCGGTTACCTGCCCCTGCGGGTGCGGGCGTTCCTGGATTTCCTCGTGGAACAGGTGGACCTGGCCAAGCCGTTGGCGTAACCCGGTCAGGCCATCGGCAGGTACCCACCGTTGGTGGGTACGCCGTCAGGTCTCCTGCAGGAGTTTCCGCGCGGCCGCGCGGGCTTCCTTGCTGACTTCCACGCCGCCAAGCATGCGCGCCAGTTCTTCCTCGCGGGCCTTGGCATCCAGCTTCTCCACCGCGCTCTGGGTCATGCCCTCCACCGGTGCCTTGCTGACCCGGTAATGGGCGTGGCCCTTGGAGGCGACCTGCGGCAGGTGGGTAACGCACAACACCTGCCGTTTCTCGCCGAGCGCGCGCAGCTTCTGGCCGACGATATCGGCCACCGCGCCGCCGATGCCGGAATCGACTTCGTCGAACACCATGGTCGGCACCGCATCCAGGCCCAGTGCGGCCACTTCAATGGCCAGCGAGATGCGTGAAAGTTCGCCGCCCGAGGCCACCTTGCGCAGGGCGCGCGGCGGCTGGCCGGCGTTGGCCGCCACCAGGAATTCAACGCGCTCGGCGCCGTTCGGGTCCGGCCTGGCGGCCGCGTGCGGTTCGATCTCGATCAGGAACTGGCCCCCGCCCATGCCCAGCTCGCCGATCAGCGTGGTGGTGGTCTCCGACAGCGCCTTGGCCGCGGTGGCGCGGCTTGCACTGAGCGTGGTCGCCACGGTCTGCCATTGCGCGGCCGCGCGGTCGATCTCGCCGGCCAGCGCCTGCAGGCGGGTATCGGCACCGCGCAGCTGCTCGACTTCGGCTTCCATCGCATCGCGGTGTTCGGCCAGGCCTTCCATCGGCACGCGGTGCTTGCGCGCCAGGTCGTGCAGGCGGCCGAGGCGGCGTTCGATGTCCTCGAACTGCTCCGGGTCGGCGTCGAGGTCGTCGTGGACCCGGTCGAGCAGGGCCAGCGCTTCGTGCAGCTGGATGACCGCGCTGTCCAGCAGCGCGTCCACCTCGCCCAGGCGGGTGTCGTGTTCGGCCACGCGGGCCAGGTCATGCCGGGTCTGCTGCAGCAGCTGCAGCACCGACACCTCATCGTCGCCATTGAGCCGGGCGGCGGCCACGTCGCAGGCGCTGACCAGCGCCCCGGCGTGGGCCTGGCGGCGGTGGCTGCTGCCCAGGGCGGCGATCGAGGCCGGCTCCAGGTCTTCGCGCTGCAGTTCGCCCAGCTGGTGTTCCAGAAAGCCGATGCGGTCGCTGACATCGCCCTGTCGCGACAGCGACTCGGCTTCGTCGACCAGGGCCTGCCAACGGCCAGCGGCCTGGCGCACCTGGACGCGCTCGGCCTCGTTGCGGGCGTAGGCGTCCAGCAGCGCCAGCTGCGAGGGCCGTGCCAGCAGCGCCTGCTGTTCGTGCTGGCCGTGGATTTCCACCAGCATGCCGGCCAGCTCGGTGAGCTGGGACAGGGTCACCGGGCGGCCGTTGATCCAGGCGCGCGAGCCGCCGTCGGCACGGATGATCCGGCGCAACTGGCACTGCTCCTCGTCATCCAGTTCGTTGTCGCGCAGCCATTGCCGGGCCGGGGCGTGTTCGCCCGGCGCGAACTCGGCCGACAGCTCCGCGCGCGCCGCGCCGTGGCGGACCACGCCGCTGTCGGCGCGCAGCCCGGACAGGAAGCCCAGCGCGTCGACCATCAGCGACTTGCCTGCGCCCGTCTCGCCGGAAACCACGGTCATGCCTGCGCCGAATTCCAGTTCGGTGGCGCGGACAACGGCAAAATCCTTGATCGATAGATGTCTGAGCATGGTATTGGGTTCTTGAGCCGCGCAACGCTAGCATGGGTGGGGCAGGCAGTGTTCCTGCCATTATCCAACGTCGCGTCTCACAGGTTGATTCCATGCACCCTTCCGCGCCCCATCTTGCGCCGCGCGCCCGCCATCTGCTGCGGACGCTGATCGCGCGCCACATCCAGGACGGTGAGCCGGTCGGCTCGCAGACGCTGGCGCGGCTGGCCGGGTTGGACGTCAGCCCGGCCACCATCCGCAACATCCTGGGTGACCTGGAAGACCTGGGCCTGCTCAGCTCGGCGCACGTCTCGGCCGGGCGGGTGCCCACCGCGCACGGCTACCGGGTGTTCGTCGACAGCCTGGTCAAGATGCAGCCGCCCGGCGAAAGCGAGCTGAGCCGCCTGCGCAGCGAGCTGTCCACCGGGGCGGGCACCCAGGCGCTGCTCGGCAGTGCCTCGGAGCTGCTTTCGGCGATGAGCCATTTCGTCGGCGTGGTCGGCGCGCCGCGGCGCGAACAGTTCGCGTTCCGCCACATTGATTTCGTGGCGCTGGATGCGCGCCGGGTGCTGGCCATCCTGGTGTTCGCCGACAACGAGGTGCAGAACCGGGTGATCGAGCCCAAACGCAGCTGGGAGCCGGCCGAGCTGGAGAAGGTGGCCAACTACCTCAATGCCCATTGCGCCGGCCGCCCGCTGGCCGAGATCCGCGCCACCCTGTTGGTGGAGCTGCGCCAGGCGCGCACGGAAATGGAGCAGCTGCTGGCCCACAGCGTGGAGCTGGCCGAGCAGGCGATGGCGCCGCCGGCCGACGACATGGTGCTGGCCGGGCAGACACGGCTGATGGGGGTGCAGGACCTGTCCGACCTGGACCGCCTGCGCGAGCTGTTCGACCTGTTCGCCAGCAAACGCGAGATCCTGCAGCTGCTTGAGCGCACCATCCAGGCCCCGGGCGTGCGCATCTTCATCGGCGAGGAAACCGGTGTGATGCCCCTGGAGAACGTTTCGCTGGTTACCGCCCCGTACTCGGCCGGCGGCCAGGTGCTGGGCGTGCTGGGGGTGATCGGGCCCAAGCGGATGGCCTACGACCGCATGATTCCGCTGGTGGAGGCCACTGCCCAGGTGCTCGGTGCGGCCCTGGATGCCCCGGCCGGCGGCGGATTGTCCCGGGATCGCACCTAAACACGCCCCCAGCTCTTGAATCGGGTCCGGCCGCCCACATTGGGGTGGGTGGAGGCGGAGAGTCACCGCCAAGGATCCGGAAATGAACCAAGATCAGCCTGATATCGCATCCCAGACCCCGGCCGGCGACGCCGCCACGGGCGATACCCTGCAGCAGCAGCTCGACGCCCTGCACAACGAAGTGGCGCTGCTCCGGTCCGAGTCGCTGCGTGAGCGCGCCGACCTGGACAACCAGCGCAAGCGCGTGGCCCGCGACGTTGAACAGGCGCGCCGCTTCGCCAACGAAAAGCTGCTGGGCGAGCTGCTGCCGGTGTTCGACAGCCTGGACGCCGGGCTCAATGCCGCCGGCGCCGAACCCAGCCCGCTGCGCGAAGGCCTGGAGCTGACCTACAAGCAGCTGCTCAAGGTCGCCGCCGACAACGGCCTGACCCTGCTGGACCCCACCGGCCAGACCTTCAACCCCGAACACCACCAGGCCATCAGCCAGGTCGACGCCCCCGGCGCGGCGCCGGGCAGCGTGGTCCAGGTGTTCCAGAAGGGCTACCTGCTCAACGATCGCCTGCTGCGGCCGGCCCTCGTCGTGGTCGCCCGGGACTGACCTGAACGCGTTTGGCCGCCATCGGACACAGCGTTCGATGGATGGGTTGAAAGTGTCAGCAGCGTCCCACACATCCCATTCATAACCCGGCAGCTGCCGGATGTTCCCCAAATTTTCAGGAGTCTCCCTCATGGGCAAGATCATTGGTATCGACCTCGGCACCACCAACTCGTGTGTGGCGATCATGGACGGCGGCAAGGCCCGCGTCATCGAAAACGCGGAAGGCGATCGCACCACGCCGTCCATCGTCGCCTACACCAAGGATGGCGAAGTGCTGGTCGGCGC
The DNA here is from genome assembly GCF_001704155.1 of Stenotrophomonas rhizophila. Lineage (NCBI taxonomy): Bacteria > Pseudomonadati > Pseudomonadota > Gammaproteobacteria > Lysobacterales > Lysobacteraceae > Stenotrophomonas > Stenotrophomonas rhizophila. The sequence continues at coordinate 1,863,432 of NZ_CP016294.1, forward strand.
CTCGGCCAAGCGCCAGGCCGTCACCAATCCGAAGAACACCTTCTACGCCGTCAAGCGCCTGATCGGCCGCAAGTTCACCGACGCTGAAGTCCAGAAGGACATCGCGCACGTGCCTTACGGCATCCTGGCCCACGACAACGGCGACGCCTGGGTGCAGACCAGCGATGCCAAGAAGATGGCGCCGCAGGAAATCTCCGCGCGCGTGCTGGAGAAGATGAAGAAGACCGCCGAAGCGTTCCTGGGTGAGACCGTCACCGAGGCCGTGATCACCGTGCCGGCCTACTTCAACGACAGCCAGCGCCAGGCGACCAAGGACGCCGGCCGCATCGCGGGCCTGGAAGTCAAGCGCATCATCAACGAGCCGACCGCTGCTGCCCTGGCCTATGGCCTGGACAAGGGTGACGGCAAGGACCGCAAGATCGTGGTGTACGACCTGGGCGGCGGCACCTTCGACGTGTCGATCATCGAAATCGCCAACGTCGACGGTGAGAAGCAGTTCGAAGTGCTGGCCACCAACGGCGACACCTTCCTGGGCGGCGAAGACTTCGACAACCGCGTCATCGAATACCTGGTGGACGAGTTCAACAAGGACCAGGGCATCGACCTGCGCAAGGATCCGCTGGCCCTGCAGCGCCTGAAGGATGCTGCCGAGCGCGCCAAGATCGAGCTGTCGACCAGCCAGCAGACCGAAGTGAACCTGCCGTACGTCACCGCCGATGCTTCCGGTCCGAAGCACCTGAACATCAAGCTGACCCGCGCCAAGCTGGAAGCGCTGGTGGAAGACCTGATCAAGAAGTCGATCGAGCCGTGCCGCATCGCCCTGAACGATGCCGGCCTGCGTTCGAGCGACATCAGCGAAGTGATCCTGGTCGGCGGCCAGACCCGCATGCCGAAGGTGCAGCAGGCCGTGACCGAGTTCTTCGGCAAGGAACCGCGCAAGGACGTCAACCCGGACGAAGCCGTGGCACTGGGTGCGGCGATCCAGGGCGGCGTGCTTGGCGGCGACGTCAAGGACGTGCTGCTGCTGGACGTGACCCCGCTGTCGCTGGGCATCGAAACCATGGGCGGCGTGTTCACCAAGATCATCGAGAAGAACACCACCATCCCGACCAAGGCCTCGCAGGTGTTCTCCACCGCCGAGGACAACCAGTCGGCGGTGACCGTGCACGTGCTGCAGGGTGAGCGCGAACAGGCCCGCTACAACAAGTCGCTGGCCAAGTTCGACCTCTCCGGCATCGAGCCGGCGCCGCGCGGCCTGCCGCAGGTGGAAGTGTCCTTCGACATCGACGCCAACGGCATCCTGCACGTGTCGGCCAAGGACAAGAAGACCAACAAGGAACAGAAGGTCGAGATCAAGGCCGGTTCGGGTCTGTCCGAGGACGAAATCGCGCGCATGGTCGCCGACGCGGAAGCCAACCGCGAAGAAGACAAGAAGTTCCACGAGCTGGTCCAGGCCCGCAACCAGGCCGACGCGCTGATCCACGGTACCCGTACCGCGATCAACGAACACGGCAGCAAGGTCGGTGGCGATGTCATCGGCAAGGTCGAATCGGCCCTGGCCGACCTGGAAACCGCGATGAAGGGTGACGACAAGGCCCAGATCGAAGCCAAGTCGAAGGTGCTGGAAGAAGCCGGCCAGTCGCTGTTCGCGGCGTCGGCCGCGGCCGAGCAGGGCGGTGCCGCACCGGGTGCCGATGCCGGCGCCGGCAACAATGGCGGCGCGCACGACGATGTGGTCGACGCCGAGTTCACCGAAGTCAAGGACGACAAGAAGTCCTGATCCGGACACGACGCGGGACGTTGCGCAGGCAACGTCCCGTTGTCATTCCACTGGGTCCTGACCGCCGTACCCCGGTGTGCCGGGGCGCCCGACGAAAGAGCGGACCTGGTTCCGCTCTTCCGCTTTGACGAATCCCGACTTCCGGATACTGATTCACACCATGAGCAAGCGCGATTACTACGAAGTGCTGGGTGTTACCCGCACGGCGACCGAAGAAGAACTGAAGAAGGCCTATCGCCGTTGCGCGATGAAGCATCACCCTGACCGCAATCCCGGCGACAGCGCCGCCGAAGCGGCCTTCAAGGAGTGCAAGGAAGCCTACGAAACCCTGTCCGATGCCAACAAGCGCCGCATGTACGATGCGCACGGCCACGCGGCCTTCGAGCACGGCATGGGCGGCGGTGGCGGCCCGGGTGGCCCGGACATGGGCGATATCTTCGGCGACATCTTCGGCAACATCTTTGGCGGTGCCGGCGGCGGTCCGCGCCAGGCCCGTCGCGGTGCCGACATCGGCTACGTGATGGAGCTGGACCTGGAAGAAGCGGTGCGTGGCATCGAGCGCCGCATCGAGATTCCGACCCTGGCCGAGTGCGACGACTGCCACGGCAGCGGTTCGGACGACGGGAAGGTGGAAACCTGCAGCGTGTGTCGTGGGCAGGGCCAGGTGCGCATCCAGCGTGGCATCTTCGCCATGCAGCAGGCCTGCCATAACTGCAACGGCCGCGGCCAGATCATCCAGAACCCCTGCAAGACCTGCCACGGCAATGGCCGGGTAGAGGAAGACAAGGTGTTGTCGGTCAAGGTGCCCGCGGGCGTCGACACCGGCGACCGCATCCGCCTGGCGGGCGAGGGTGAGGCCGGTCCGGCCGGCACGCCGCCGGGTGACCTGTACGTGGAAGTGCGGGTGCGCGAGCACGCCATCTTCCAGCGCGATGGCGACGACCTGCACTGCGAAGTGCCGATCCGCATCTCGCAGGCCGCGCTGGGCGACACCGTGCGCGTGGCCACCCTGGGCGGCTATGCGGAAATCCGCATCCCGGCCGAAACCCAGACCGGCAAGCTGTTCCGCCTGCGCGGCAAGGGCGTGCGTTCGGTGCGCAGCCGCAGCGAAGGCGACCTGTACTGCCGCGTGGTGGTGGAAACCCCGGTCAACCTGACCGCCGAGCAGCGCAAGCTGCTGGAACAGTTCGAAACCACCTTCACCGGCGAAGAAGCGCGCAAGCACTCGCCGAAGTCGGCGACCTTCATCGATGGTGTGAAGGGCTTCTGGGATCGCATGACCTCGTAAGCGGTTGGTTCCATCGGTAACGAAAACGCCGGGCACGTCCCGGCGTTTTTGTGCCTGCGATTCAGCGGGCAGGTACCGGCCGTTGGTCGGTACGCTCTAAAATGGGCCATGAACGATACCCTCGAAAGCCATCTGGTCCATGGGCGCCGCAAGCGCCCGGACGGTCCGTCGCCGGTCGACGTCATCTCGGTCCAGTCGCAGCTGGTCTACGGCCACGCCGGCAACAGCGCGGCGGTGCCGCCGCTGCGTGCGCTGGGCGTGCGCGTGGCCGAAGTGCCGACCACGCTGCTGAGCAATGCGCCGTTCTATCCGACCACGCGGGGCCGCGTGCTGCCGGCCGACTGGTTCGCCGACCTGCTGTTGGGCGCCAGCGAGCGCGGCCTGCCGGCGCGCGCGAAGATGCTGGTGTCCGGCTACTTCGGCAGCGTCGGCAATGGCGCGGCGTTCGCCGACTGGCTCGACACGGTGCTGCCGGCGTCGCCCCAGCTGCGCTACTGCCTGGACCCGGTGATCGGCGATACCCACACCGGTCCTTACGTGGAGCCGGGCCTGGAAACCATCTTCGCCGAGCGCCTGCTGCCGCATGCCTGGCTGGTCACCCCGAACGCGTTCGAGCTGGGCCGGCTGACCGGCCTGCCCAGCCTGGCCGAGGCCGATGCGATTGCCGCCGCGCAGGCGCTGCTGGCACGCGGGCCGGAATGGGTGCTGGCGCACAGCGTCGGCGGCGACCCGGGTGAGCTGGTCACACTGGCGGTCAGCCGCGATGCGATCTGGCGCTGGTCCTCGCCGCACCTGCCGGTGGACGTGGCCGGCACCGGCGACGTGCTGATGTCGCTGCTGGTGGCGTTCCTGCTGCGCGGTGAGCGCTTCGAGCAGGCGCTGTCGCGGTCGATCTCGGGCGTACACGCCGCGCTGGAGGCCACCCTGGCCAACGACCACGAAGAATTCGACGTGCTGGCCGCCGCACCGGCCGCGCTTGCGCAGCCGCACCGCTTCCGCGCCGAGCGGCTGGCGTGAGCCTGCGCCCGGTTGTCGGCATCGTCGGCAGCGCCGGCGCGTATGGGCGCTGGCTGCGCACGTTCCTCGAGCAGCGCCTGGGGCTTGAGGTGATCGGGCATGATCCGGCCGATCCGCAGTCGGACGATCCCGAAACACTGCTGGAGCGCGCGGACGTGCTGGTGTTCTCCGCGCCGATCCGGCACACGCCCGCCTTGATTGCCGATTACGTGAGGCGTTCGGCCGGCCGCGAAGCCGGCCGGCTGTGGCTGGACGTGACCTCGGTGAAGAGCGAGCCGGTGGCTGCGATGCTGGCCTCACGGGCCGAGGTGGTCGGGCTGCACCCGATGACCGCACCGCCCAAGGCACCCACGCTGAAAGGCAGGGTGATGGTGGTGTGCGAAGCGCGCTTGTCGCAGTGGCAGCCGTGGGTAAGCGGGCTGTGCGCGGCGCTGGAAGCCGAATGCGTGCGCGCCACGCCCGAACACCACGACCAGGTGATGGCGCTGGTGCAGGCCATGGTGCATGCCACCCATCTGGCCCAGGCGGGCGTGCTGCGCGAATACGCGCCGCTGCTGGGGCCGCTGTCGGAACTGATGCCGTACCGGTCGGCTTCGTTCGAACTGGATACCGCGATCATCGCGCGCATCCTTTCGCTCAACCCCGTCATCTACGAAGACATCCAGTTCGGCAACCCGCATGTGGCGCCGATGCTGGACCGCCTGCTTGGACAACTTCAGACCCTGCGCAGCCAGGTGGAGCAGGGCGATGATGCCGCGCGCGCCGCGTTCCGTGAGCAGCTGCTGCAGGAGAACCGCGAGCATCAGGGAAAGGCGTTGCTGCAGGCAGGCAATTACACCTTCGAACGCGTGGGCTACCTGCTGGCCGACCTGACCGAGCGCAACGCGATCAGCGTGCACCTGCCGGAAGATCGCCCCGGTTCATTGCGTGAGCTGCTGCATGTGTTCGAACGGCATGGGGTCAGTCTGGCGTCGATCCATTCGTCGCGCACGCCAGGCGGCGAAGTGCATTTCCGCATGGGGTTCGTGGCCGGCAGTGACCTGGATGCGCTGCAGCGGGCGGCGGTGGAAATCGACGCCAGCGGCATCGGGCGGGTGCTGCCGCGCTGACAGCCTGTCGCATTCATCCACAGAGGGTGTGGATGAAATGCGGACAAGCATGTGGATAACCGTGCGCAGCCCCCGTGGGGCAACGCTGTCAAGATGGGTGGCGAATAATTGACCAGTCAGATGGTCAGGGTGAGCTCGCCACCGCTGGTCCGGAACACCCGACCCTCGCGCACCAGGTGACGGCCACCGGCCAATTCGTAACGGACGTGCGGGTCGGCAGCGGTATCGCCGGCCTCGTCCTTGAATTCGATGACCACATGGTCTTCGCCATTGGCATCGATCGCGGGAAACTGACGGAACGACATCAAACACCTCCTGCAGCAGGTTCATGGGGCGCTGCCACCATGCAACCTGCCGCGTTATCGGTGCGTCATCAATCGATGAACTGCAGCTTGGCCAGTTCAGCGTACAGTCCACCTTCGGCCAGCAGCTCGGCGTGGGTGCCCTGCGCCACGATCCGCCCGTGGTCCATGACCACGATGCGGTCGGCCTTGAGCACCGTGGCCAGCCGGTGCGCGATCACCAGCGTGGTGCGCCCCGCCATCAGGCGCTCCAGCGCCTGCTGCACCGCACGCTCGCTTTGCGCATCCAGCGCGCTGGTGGCCTCGTCCAGCAACAGGATCGGCGCGTCCTTGAGCAGCGCACGCGCGATCGCGATGCGCTGCTGCTGGCCGCCGGACAGGCGCGCACCGCGCTCGCCCAGCTCGCTCAGGTAGCCATCGGGCAGCGCCTGCAGGAACTCATCGGCTTCGGCCGCTTCCGCGGCACGCTGCACCTCCTCGTTGCTGGCTTCCAGCCGGCCGTAGCGGATGTTCTCCAGCGCGCTGCTGGCAAACAGCGTGGGCTGCTGCGGCACCAGCGCCATCTGTGCGCGCAGCTGCGCAGGATCGACCCGGCGCACGTCCACACCATCCACCAGCACGCTGCCGGCGGCAGGATCATGGAAGCGCAGCAGCATCGACAACACCGTGCTCTTGCCGGCGCCCGAGGGCCCGACCAGCGCCACGGTTTCGCCCGGGCGCACATGCAGGTCGAAATGGGCCAGTGCCGCGGTGTCAGGGCGCTGCGGGTAGTGGAAGACCACGTCCTGGAAGCGGATCTCGCCGCGCAGCGGGGTGGGCAGCGGCAGCGGGTCGGTCGGTGCGGTGATTTCGATGTCTTCGTGCAGCAGCTCGGCGATGCGCCCCATGCCGCCGGACGCGCGCTGCAGTTCATTCCATACTTCGGCCAGCGCACCGACCGAGCCACCGCCGATCAGCGCGTACAGCACGAACTGGCCCAGGGTGCCGGCCGTCATCCGGCCATCGTTGACGTCATGCGCACCCAGCCACAGCACGCCCACGATGGCACCGAACACCAGCACGATGGCGGTGGCCGTCACCAGCGACTGCGCGCCGATGCGGCGCCGCGCGGCGCGGATCGATTCGGCCAGTGCTTCATTGAAACGGTTGCGTTCATACGGTTCGCGCGCGTGCGCCTGCACCGTGCGCACCGCGCCCAGTGTTTCGGCGGCCAGGCTGTTGGCATCGGCGATGCGGTCCTGGCTGGCGCGCGAAATGCCGCGCACGCGCCGCGCCCCGATGACGATCGGCAGCACCGCCAGCGGAATGCCGACCAGCGACCATGCGGCCAGGCGCGGGCTGGTCACGAACAGCATCACCAGGCTGCCGACCACGGTGACGCTGCTGCGCAGCGCGACCGACATGGTGGAACCAATCACGCTGCGCAGCAGCTCGCTGTCGGCGGTCAGCCGCGAGACCAGCTCGCCGCTGCGGCTGCGGTCGTGGAAGCCGGCGCCCAGTGAGATCAGGTGCGCATACAGGCGGCTGCGCAGGTCGGCCACCACCTTCTCGCCCAGCAGCGAAACGAAGAAGAAGCGCGCGGCCGTGGCCAGCCCCAGCACCACCGCCACCAGCAACAGCAGGGCGAACGCGCGGTTGATCTGCCCGTTGCCGCTGAACCCGTGGTCGATCATCAGCTTCACCGCCGGGGGCAGGCTCAGCGTGGCGGTGGAAGAGACGGCAAGCGCCACCAGCCAGGCTGAAAACAGCCCGCCGTGCCGGCGCACGAACGGCCACAGCGTGCCCAGGCTGCCAAGGCGGCGCAGCGCCGGTTCCGGTGCGGAAGAGGGTTCAGTCATGGACAAGGCCTGGTTCGGTGCGCGGATGCACGCGGATACGATCACGGGTGGCGTCGCGCAGGCGGGTTTTCAACGGGTCGGCCTGATCGGCGGGAAGGCGGACGTGCAGTTCCACGCCCGAGGCGGTGAACGTTTCGTCCAGTTTTTCGGCCAGGTGCGCTGCCAGGGCGGCATGCAGCGCGCCCAGGTCCTCGAACGCGGCCTGCACGGTCAACTCGGCCAGCGCCACCAGCGGCAGCCGTGGCGCGGTGCGCAGGCACTCGGCGGCCGTGCCGCCATAGGCCCGCACCAGCCCGCCCGCGCCCAGCTTGATGCCGCCGTACCAGCGGATCACCACCACCATGACGCGATCAAAGCCCTGGCCGTCGATCGCCGCCAGGATCGGGCGGCCGGCGGTGCCGGCCGGTTCCCCGTCGTCGCTGGACCGGTACTCGTTGCCGTGCCGGTAGGCCCAGCAGTTGTGCGTGGCGTCGGGCACCGCGACCTGCTGCAGGAACGCCAGTGCGTCTTCGGCAGAGCCGATCGGCGCGGCATGCGCGACGAAACGGCTGTGTTTGATTTCCAGGCTGTGGCTGACGGCGGTGGCGAGTGTATCGGGCATCCCCGCCATTCTAGTGGGGGTCGAGCAGCTCGCGCAGATCCTCGGGAATACGCGCTTCCGGATACTGCTGCAGGTAACGCTCCAGGCTGGCCCGCGCGGTATCCAGGTCGCGGTTGTCGCGGCGCTCGCGGATGCGCTTGATCCACTGCCGGCGGGGCAACGCTGCGTCGGCATCCACCGCCACGGTGATCGCGCTGGCCGACAGCGGGCTGTAGCCGGGCGCCGCAGCGGGGGTCGGTGCGGCACGCCGCATGACACCCGGGGCGCCCTTGGCCTGCGCACGTTCACGTGATTCGTCGACGCGGCTGCTGGTCACCACCACGCGGTCGAGTGCGGAGGCTTCATCGGCCTGCACGCTGGCATCGGGCGGGCTGGGCGCAGCCATCGGCGCCGCCATGGGAGCCGGCGGCGCGGGCGCCTCGGCCCGAAGCGCAACCGGCGGTGCGGGCGGAGGCGGCGGCAGGGGCGCTGGCACGGCGTTCGGCGCTGGCGCGGCGCGCGCGGCCCGTGGTTTCGCCGCGGCAGCGGGCGGTGCCGGCTCGGCACTCACCGGCGCGGCGGCTTCAGCCGTGGCTTCGGCAGCGGCGTCTGCACCGGCAGCTGCCGGGGCACGGGCAGGCGCATCCGCAGCGGCTTGCGCAGCCGCGGGTACCGGGGCAGCGGGCGGCGGCGCCTCGGGTTTGAGCTGCCAGGCGATGCCCACCGCGAACACCAAAGATGCCGCCAGGCCGAACACCGCAGGCAGGCGCGAGCGCGGGCGGGTCGCGCTGCGCATCGGGGCGGCGGCCGCGGGGGCATCCGCGGCGGCGGCGGGGCGCACTGCCGCGCGGGCGGCGGCCAGCACCGCCTCGTCCACGGCCGCAGGCGGCGCCGCCGGCGCAGGGCGACCGAGCAGGCGGGCCAGCTCGCGTTCTTCCGGCGTCAGTGGATCAGGGCGGTTCATGGGCTCAACTCCGCGCGCAGCTTGTCCATCGCGTAGCGCAGCCGCGATTTGACCGTTTCACGGCCGACACCGGTGATCTGCGCGATCTCCTCCAGGCTCAGTTCCTGCTCCAGCCGCAGCTGCAGCACCGTTCGCTGGTCATCGGGCAGCTGCTCCATGGCCAGCTGCAGCCGGCGCCGCTGTTCGAAATCAGAGAGCTGGCTCTCCGGGGTGCGGGTGTCGCTCATCCGCGCCACACGCTCCTCGGCATCGCCGGGCGCCGTGGGGCGATGGCGTGACGCCCGCCAATGATCATTGAGCCGATTATGGGCAATGCGGAACAGCCAGGTGGTGAAGGCCGCTTCGGGCTGCCAGCCGGCACGCGCCGCGATCACCCGCTGCCACACGTCCTGGAACATTTCGTCGGCCAGCGCCGCATCGCGCAGCTGGCGCAGCAGGAAGCTGTACAGGCGGTTGCGGTGGCGGGCGTACAAGGCCTCGAACGCAGGCAGGTCGCCGCCGGCCCAGGCCAGCATCAGCGATTCATCGGTTGGGAGGGCGGCGGCATCCACGGCGCACAGAGTAAGCGCTGAATGGGCCTGCGCATAGCGGCGCGGAGCGGGGGCTGCAGCGGAAATCACAAGGGTGGACCCGGCCGGAAGACACAGCGAACAACGGCCCAGGGCAGGCAATGGGGTCAAGGGCTTCCATTGCCCCCCGGGGAGCGCGTTATGCTCGGGGTACAGGGGAGGTGCCGGTTCTCCGGTGCCAGAAGAGATGAACATGTTGTCCAGCCAGGTAGTGACGACCTCGGGGCATCCGGACCGTGGCGCGGTGGTGTCCACCGCGCTTGCGCGGACGCTGCGCGCGTTGCTGCCCGAGGGGGCGCAGCTCACCTTGGGCTGGTCCGACGCCGCGCTGGGCGAGGGCTGCATCAGCCACCCGCCGTCGGCCCAACCGGAGCACGTGCTGCTGGAAGCGCTGCTGGGCACGCCGCCAGCGCCGGACAGCGCTGCGCTGTACCGCTGGCAGCACCAGGGCGGCGAGCTCGCCATCCGCGTGGCGCTGCCCGACGGCACCGCGCCGCATGGCGCCTGGTGGGCGGCGGCCCGCACCGGCCTGCAGGACGCCCTGGCGCTGGCCCGGCAACGTGAGCAGATCCGTTCGCTGGAAACGTCAAAGCGGTTGCAGCAGGCGCTGTACGAGATCGCCGACCTGGCCGGTGCCGATCTGGAAATGGCCGAGATGCTGCGGCACTTCCATCGCGTGCTCAATACCCTGATGTACGCGCAGAACTGCTACATCGTCGAGTACGACGATGTACGCCGGCGGATCCGCTTCCTGTATTTCGCCGACCAGCGCGACAGCTTCGTGGCCGATCCCGATCGCAGCTACGAAGAACACGAAATGCCGCGCAGCCTGACCTTCGCGCTGCTGCGCCATGGGCAGCCGCTGAGCGGGCCGTCCAATGAACTGCTGGCGGCGATGAGCGACGAATACGACCCCAGCCGCGGGCCGGAGAGCCTGGACTGGCTCGGCGTGCCGATGCTGCGCGAGGGTCGCGTGTGCGGTGCGATCGTGGTGCAGAGCTACGAACACCGGGTGCGCTACAACGAAGCCGACCGCACGCTGCTGGGCTACGTGGCCCAGCACATCCTCACCGCGATGGACCGGCGCCAGGCGCAGGTGCAGCTGGAGCGCCAGGTGGAGCGACGCACGCTGGAACTGCAGCGGGCCAACCACAGCCTGCAGGACGAGGTGATCGAACGCCGCCGCGCCGAGAAGCTGCAGCTGGCCCTGTTCAACATCGCCGAGATGGCGATGAGCGCTGAAAGCCTGGCCCAGTTCTACGTGCAGGTGCATGGGGTGGTGGGCACGCTGCTCGATGCGCGCAATTTCTACATCGCCCTGGTCGATGAATCCGGCGAAGGCCTGGAGTTCGTCTACTCGGTGGACGAGTACAACCCGGCGCGTGCGCCACGACCGTTCAGCAAGGGCCTTACCGAATACATCGTGCGCAACCGGCAGCCGCTGCTGGCCTCGCGCGAGCACATCGATGCACTGCGCGCGTCGGGCACGGTGAACGAGTTCGGTGCACGTTCGCACTGCTGGCTGGGGGTGCCGCTGCTGAGCGATGACGACGTGGTCGGCGTGATCGTGGTGCAGAGCTATTCGCCGGAGATCAGCTTCACCGCCCACGACCAGCGCCTGCTCACCTTCGTGGCCCAGAACATCGGCAACGGGCTGGCCCGCCAGCGCGACCAGGAGCGCCTGCGCAACGCGCATGCCGAGCTGGAGAAACGGGTGGAGGAACGCACCCGCGAGCTGGCCGACGTCAACGGCAAGCTGCTGGGCCAGATCGGCGAGCGCCTGCGCGCCGAACAGCGGCTCACCCATCAGGCGCTGCATGACGCGCTGACCGGGTTGCCGAACCGCGCGCATCTGCTGGACCGGCTGGAAGATGCCATTGCCCGCGCACGTTCGCGCGACGGGTTGCGCTTTGCCGTGCTGTTCCTGGACCTGGACCGATTCAAGCTGGTCAACGACAGCATCGGCCACGCCGCCGGCGACCAGATGCTGGTGGAAGTGGCCAAGCGCATCGTCTCGATGGTGGGAAGCGATGACGTGGTCGCGCGGCTGGGCGGCGACGAATTCGCGATCCTGCTCGAATGCGAGCAGGGGCTGGCCTCGGCGCGCGAGTTCTCGCAGCGGATGCTGATGGCCCTGGAAGAATCGATGTGGGTGCAGGGCCGCGAGCTGTTCCCCTCCGGCAGCCTGGGCATCGCGATGTGGAGCCCACGCTACCGCAACGGCGAGGAAATGGTGCGCGACGCCGACGCGGCGATGTACCGGGCCAAGGCCCAGGGCAAGGACCGCTTCGCGGTGTTCGACGAAGCCATGCGCGAAGAGGCGCTGCGCAGCCTGGATCTGGAAGCGGACCTGCGCCGGGCGATCAACAACCGCGATTTCCTGCCGTATTACCAGCCGATCGTGCGCCTGGCCGACGGCCAGGTGGTGGGCTATGAAGCACTGTTGCGCTGGCGCCACGAACGCCGCGGGCTGCTGCTGCCCAGCGCGTTCCTGGACCTCGGCGAGGAAAGCGGGCTGATCGAGCAGGTCGACTGGCTGCTCTACGAAGACGTGATTGGCCAGCTCGCACGTGGTGGCGAGGGCTACCTGTCGGTGAACGTGTCGCCACGCCATTTCCGTTCGGCCGATTTCAGCTCCCGCCTGTTCGGCCTGATCGAAGCGGCGGGTGCCGACCCGCACCGGTTGCGGCTGGAGATCACCGAGGTGGCGCTGCTGGACGACGGTCCGCGCACCCTGCGGATCCTGCAGACCCTGCGCGAACGCGGCGTGCTGGTGCAGCTGGATGATTTCGGCACCGGCTTCTCGGCGCTGTCCTACCTGCACCGCTTCCCGATCTCCACGCTCAAGATCGACCAGAGCTTCATCGCCGGCCTGCATGGGCAGGACCTGCAGAGCACCTACGCACTGGTGCAGGGCGTGCTGTCGCTGGCGCGCACGCTGGGCATCGAAACCGTGGGCGAGGGCATCGAAAACATGGCCCAGCGGCAGACCCTGCTGCAGCTGGGCTGTGACTACGGCCAGGGCTACCTGCTGGGTCGCCCCGCGCCGATGGATACCTTCGTTACGGGTTGATCAGCGCGGTACGGCGCTTTTCGTCGATCCACTTCGAGGCCTGCGCCGGCTCATAGGCGCGCATCCAGTCCAGCATGGCGTCGATGTCCGAGCCGTACCACAGGTCCGCGCGCTGGTCCGGGTGCAGGAAGCGCTCTTCGACCATGCGGTCGATCATGCCGATCAGGGGCGCGTAGAAGCCATCCACGTCGAGGAAGGCGCATGGCTTGTTGCCGATGCCGAGCTGCCGCCAGGTGAGCATCTCGAAGATTTCTTCCATGGTGCCGAAGCCGCCGGGCAGGGCCACGAACGCGTCGGACAGTTCGAACATGCGCGACTTGCGCTCATGCATGGAGCCGACGATTTCCAGCTCGGTCAGGCCGCGGTGGGCCACTTCCCAGTCCGCCAGCTGCTGCGGGATCACCCCGGTGACTTCGCCGCCGCCGGCCAGCACCGCATTGGCGACGGTGCCCATCAGGCCGACGTTGCCGCCGCCGTAGACCAGGCGCAGGCCATCGCGGGCGATGCGGTCGCCCAGTGCGATGGCACGTTCGGTGTAGATGGGCTTGCTGCCGGCGTTGGAGCCGCAGTAGACACAGATGGATTTCATGGGGAGGTTTCCACTGGAAACCTCCCATTCTCGCACGGGCGTCAGGCGGCCTGCGATTGTTCCCGGCGCGGGCCCTCTTTCAGGGCGCGGCCGACCAGGTTCACGAGCAGGTCCAGTTCGTCGCTGTCCATCCCGAAATGCGGGGTGAAGCGCAGCGAGTTCTCGCCGCCATGGATCACGTTGATGCCATGGTTGCGCAGCCATTCCTCGGTGGAATGGGTGCCGTAGCACTTGAACTGCGGGGCCAGCTCGCAGGAGAACAGCAGGCCGGTGCCCTGCACCTTGGTGATCAGCCCGCCCAGCTCGGCCTTGAGCTGCTCCAGCTTGCGCACGGCCTCTTCGCCGCGCTGGCGGATGTTGTCGCGCACCTGCGGGGTCAGCAACGACAGCGTCGCGCAGGCCACGTCCAGCGCACGCGGGTTGCTGGTCATCGTGTTGCCATAGATGCCCTTGCGGTACAGCTGCGCGGCATGCTCGGTCACCGCCAGCACCGACAGCGGGAACTGCGCGGCGTTCAGGGCCTTGGAATAGGTCTCCATGTCCGGCACGTCCAGGCCCTCGAAGCCGGGGTAATCCACGATCGACAGCACGCCGTGCGCGCGCAGGCCGGCCTGGATCGAATCCAGCAGCAGCAGGCTGCCGTGCTGGCGGGTCAATTCACGCGCCAGCGCATAGAACGACGGCGGCACCGCACGGCCCGGGTCGCCTTCGCCCATCACCGGTTCCAGGAAGATCGCTTCGATGAACCAGTGGTTCTGCTCGGCCTCGGCGAAGACCCGCTTCAGGGCCTCCTCGTCGTACGGCGCGATCGCGATCACCGTGTCCTCGCCGCGGTAGCTGGCCAGGTGCTGCAGGTACGTCTTGCGGCTGGAATCGGAGTACAGGCCGGGGCGGTCGGTACGGCCGTGGAAGCTGCCCTTGACCACCACCCGCTTGATCTTCGCGCCGGCGTGGCGCGCACCCGGGTCGGTCTGCAGCTTGGCGTTGACATCGGCGATGCGCGCGGCCAGGCCGACCGCTTCGGAGCCGGAGTTCAGGCACATGAACCGCGCATACGGGCAGCCGCCACGGCGGTGCCCGATCTCGGCGCGCAGCGCCTTGATGAAGCGCTGTTGCGAGAGGTTCGGCGTCATCACGTTGGCCATGACCTGCGGGGCGGCCATCGCCTCCAGCACCGCCTCCGGGGTATGCCCGAAGCCGAGCATGCCGTAGCCGCCGGCGTCGTACAGCACCGCACCCTTGAGGGTCACCACCCAGGCGCCGCGGGCGGCGAGGGCGACGTACGGGGTCACGGCGTCATCGGCGTAGAAATTGACGAAGCCGTCCTGCATCGCATCGATCTGGGCGCGCTCATCCAGCGCCAGCACCTCGTCCAGGTCGGCGCGGACGCGCTCGAATTCGGCGGCGGCGGCGTCTACGGCTGCCACCAGCTGCGGGTGGCCGGCAGCCAGGCGTTCAAGGGTGGCGTCATCCAGCCCGGCGGTGAGGCGGGTGCCGGGCTGGGCGCGGAGGGGGGCGAGGCGTTCGATGAAGCTCATTGCAGATCTCCTGAAACGATTGGCGGCATGGCGCAAATGCAAAACGCGCGACCGGGGGCGCGCGCCTGGGGCAATGCGGCTCATGCATCAGACTTCCGGTTCGATGCTATCACGCGGTTTTTCGCGCGATAACCCCGCAAAAAACTGTTGCAAAGCAGCATTTTGCGCGACGTTCAACGCTTCTGGCGTTGCCACCGGGGGCCAGTCGTACAATGCCCGACATTGTCTACACGTTGCCGTGCGCTCCCTTGAAGAAGTCCGACTTCCATTACGACCTTCCCGCTGAACTGATCGCCCAGGCCCCGCTCGCCGAGCGCTCGGCCAGCCGCCTGATGGTGGTGCCGCAGGCCCCGGCCGCGTTCGAACACCGCCAGGTGCGCGACCTGCCGTCGCTGCTGCAGGCCGGCGACCTGCTGGTATTCAACGACACCCGGGTGATCCCGGCCCGGCTGTTCGGCCAGAAGGCCAGCGGAGGCCGGGTGGAAATCCTGATCGAACGCCTGCTGGGCGGGCAGCAGGCCCGGGCCCAGGTGGGCGCCAGCAAATCGCCGAAGCCAGGCAGCCGGATCGCGCTCGATGCCGGTGGCGAGGCCGAGGTGCTGGGCCGCGATGGCGAATTCTACGTGCTGCGGTTCCACGTGCCCGAGCCGCTGGAACAGTGGCTGCTCCACGCGGGGAGGCTGCCATTGCCGCCCTACATCCAGCGCGAGCCGGGGCTGGACGACCGCGAGCGCTACCAGACCGTGTTCGCGCGCGAAGTGGGCGCGGTGGCTGCGCCGACGGCCGGCCTGCACTTCGATGAAGGCCTGCTGGCGGCGCTGGCCGCGCAGGGCGTGGGCTTCGGCCACGTGACCCTGCATGTGGGCGCGGGTACCTTCCAGCCGGTCCGTGCCGACGACCTGAAGGACCACGTGATGCACCGCGAGTGGCTGAACGTGGGCCCCGAACTGGTCCAGCAGGTACGCCGCACGCGCGCCGCCGGTGGCCGGGTGATCGGCGTGGGCACCACCGTGGTGCGCGCGCTGGAAAGCGCCATGCGCGACGGCGAGCTGCTGCCGTATGCAGGCGAAACCCAGATCTTCATCACCCCGGGCTACCGGATCCGCAGCGTGGACGCGATGGTCACCAACTTCCACCTGCCCGAAAGCACGCTGCTGATGATGATTTCCGCCTTCGCTGGGCAGGCGCGGGTGTTCGAGGCCTACCGCGCCGCGATAGAGGAAAAGTACCGCTTCTTCAGTTATGGCGACGCCATGTTGTTGTTCCCGCAGGCGGATTGAGCGCGTCGGCGGCGGTTTTCGGCGATAATCGACAATTATTTGCCCGAATGCCCGCTCCATGTCCCGACTCCAGTTCCAGCTCCAGACCACCGACGGGCGCGCCCGCCGTGGCCGCCTGACCTTCCCGCGCGGGACGGTGGAAACCCCGGCCTTCATGCCGGTGGGTACCTATGGGACGGTCAAGGGCATCCTGCCGGAGCAGATCCGCGCCCTGGGCGCCGAGATCATCCTGGGCAACACCTTCCATCTGTACCTGCGCCCGGGCCTGGACGTGATCGCCGACCACGGCGGCCTGCACGGGTTCGCGCGCTGGAATGGGCCGATCCTGACCGATTCCGGTGGTTTCCAGGTGTTTTCGCTGGCGCACCGCCGCAAGATCACCGAACAGGGCGTCACCTTCGCGTCGCCGACCGACGGTGCCCGGGTGTTCCTGGGCCCGGAAGAGAGCATGAAGATCCAGAAGGTGCTCGATTCGGACATCGTGATGATCTTCGACGAGTGCACCCCGTACCCGGCCACCGAGCCGGTGGCGCGCACCTCGATGGAGCTGAGCCTGCGCTGGGCCCAGCGCAGCCGCAACGCGCACGACGAACTGGGCAATGACGCGGCGCTGTTCGGCATCGTCCAGGGCGGGGTCCACCACGACCTGCGCAGCCGCTCGGCCGAAGGCCTGCAGCAGATCGGCTTCGACGGCTACGCCATCGGCGGCCTGGCCGTGGGCGAGCCCGAGCACGAGCGCAACGCGATGCTCGACCACATGCACCCGATCCTGCCCGCCGACCGCCCGCGTTACCTGATGGGCGTGGGTCGGCCGGAAGACCTGGTCGAAGGCGTCGCCCGCGGGGTGGACATGTTCGATTGCGTGATGCCGACCCGCAACGCGCGCAACGGCCACTATTTCACCTCGTTCGGCACCGTGCGCATCCGCAACGCCCGCTATGAGCGCGACATGGACACCATCGAGCCGGGCTGCGGCTGCCATGCCTGCACCAGTGGCTACACCCGCTCGTACCTGCGCCACCTGGACCGCTGCAACGAAATGCTGGCGCCCATGCTGGGCACCCTCCACAACCTGTACTACTACGAGAGGCTGATGGCCGACATGCGCGCGGCCATCGCGGCGGGAACCTTCGAGGCCTTCCGCGAGTCCTTCTATGCGGCCCGGGGCATGGCCACGCCGCCGCTGTAAGCGGCCGGCCCGGCCCCGATCCGGCGCGCGGACCCTGCCAAACGGCCCAAGGACGAACTCCCGGGGCCGTGGCATACTTCGCGGCTGACCCCTGTTTCGCGGCGACACCCGACCCCATAAGGGGTAGGGCGCCTCCCAACCCAAGGACACACCATGAACCTGATCGCCTTCCTGATTCCCGCCGCCCACGCCCAAGCCGCTGGTGGCCAGCCGCAGGGCATGGGCCTGACCACGCTGCTGTTCCCGATCATCCTGATCGCGATCATGTACTTCCTGATGATCCGCCCGCAGATGAAGCGCCAGAAGGAACACAAGGCGATGCTGGAGAAGATCAAGATCGGCGACGAAGTGCTGACCAACGGCGGTATCGCCGGCACCGTCAAGGCCATCGGCGACAACTTCGTCACCATCGAAGTGTCCGACAACGTGAACATCCGCGTGCAGAAGGGCGCCGTGGGCAACGTGCTGCCGACCGGCACCCTGAAGTCGGCCAACTAAGCCACTCCCTTTCCGAAGCACAACCGCGGCGCCGGGACTGGCGCCGCGCAGGAACCTGGCAATGCTTGAATTTCCACGCTGGAAGTACGTCGTCATCCTGATCGTACTGGCGCTCAGCGCGCTGTACGCGCTGCCCAACATCTACCAGAAGGACCCCGCCGTCCAGATCACCGCCAACCGTGGCGGCCAGGTCGATGACGCCCTTCGCACCCGCGTGCTGGCCGACCTGAAGCAGGCCGGGATCAACACCATCGGCGCGGACAAGGAAGGCGAGAGCCTGATCGTGCGCCTGCCGGACCTGCAGGCGCAGGCGGCGGCCAGCGCCAGGCTGCGCGACAGCGTGGGCGAGAACTACACGGTGGCCCTGAACCTGGCCTCGACCGTGCCGGACTGGCTGCAGCGCCTGGGCGGTCGCCCGATGGTGCTGGGCCTGGACCTGCAGGGTGGCGTGCACTTCGTGCTGCAGGTGGACCAGAAGGCGGCCATCGACAAGCGGATGGATGCCTACGCCGAAGACGTGCGCGGCACGCTGCGCGAGGCGCGCGTTCCGTTCCAGTCGGTGGAGCGCCGCCCGGACAATTCGATCGTCGCCACGCTGAGCCCGTCGACCGACGATGCCGCCGCCGAGCGTGCACGGCTGGCGCTGGTAAAGGCACAGCCCACCCTCGGTTATGACGTGTCGGGCAAGCGCCTGACGGTGACCGTGCCGGACGCCGAGCTGAGCCAGATCACCAACGGTGCGATCGAGCAGAACATCAACACGCTGCGCAACCGCGTCAACCAGCTGGGCGTGGCCGAACCGATCATCCAGCGCCAGGGTGCCGACCGCGTGGTCGTGCAGCTGCCGGGCGTGCAGGACACCGCCGAAGCCAAGCGCATGATCGGCGCGACCGCAACGCTCGAATACCGCGCGGTGGTCGATGGCAACGCGCAGGACGCCATCGACACCGGTCGCATTCCGCCGGAAGCCAAGGTCTACAAGCGTCGCGACAGCGGCGTCCCGATCCTGCTGAACAAGCGCGTGATCGTCACCGGTGACCAGATGGTGGCCGCGCAGGCGGTCAACGACGCCACCACCGGCACCCCGTCGGTGAGCGTGACGCTCAACAGCGTCGGCGGCCAGCGCATGTTCGATTTCACCAGCGCCAATGTCGGCAAGCCGATGGCGGTGGTGTACACCGAGCGCGTGCCGACCGTGACCATGGTTGATGGCAAGGAAGTGCGCAGCTTCCGCGTCAACGAGGAAGTGATCTCGGTGGCCAACATCAACGGCGTGTTCGGCAAGAACTTCCAGACCACCGGCCTGGAGAAGAAGGAATCGGAAGAACTCGCCAAGCTGCTGAAGTCCGGCTCGCTGGCCGCGCCGATGGACTTCGTGGAAGAGCGCGTGGTCGGCCCGAGCCTGGGTGCGGAGAACGTGGAGCGCGGCATCACGGCGGTGGTCTACGCCTTCATGTTCACCCTGGTCTTCTTCACCATCTACTACCGCATGTTCGGCCTGATCACCTCGGTGGCGATGCTGTTCAACCTGCTGATCGTGGTGGCGGTGATGTCGCTGTTCGGTGCCACCATGACCCTGCCGGGCTTTGCCGGCCTGGCGTTGTCGGTGGGCCTGTCGGTCGACGCCAACGTGCTGATCAACGAGCGCATCCGCGAGGAACTGCGTGCGGGCATGCCGGGCAAGACCGCGATCGTGACCGGTTATGAACGCGCCAGCGGCACCATCCTCGACGCCAACCTGACCGGCCTGATCGTCGGTGTGGCGCTGTTCGCCTTCGGCACCGGTCCGCTGAAGGGCTTCGCCCTGACGATGATCATCGGTATCTTCGCCTCGATGTTCACCGCGATCACCGTATCGCGCGCACTTGCGACGCTGATCTACGGCCGTCGCAAGAAGCTCCAGAACGTGGCCATCTGACGGGACGACACGCACAATGAAACTGTTTCCGCTGCACATCCTCCCGAACGACACCAAGATCGACTTCATGCGTTGGCGCCATGTCGCCATGGCAGTCACGATCGCGTTGTTCCTGGCCTCGGTTGCCATCATCGGCATCAAGGGCTTCACCTTCGCACTCGACTTCACCGGCGGCACCCTGATCGAAGCGCGCTTCGATCGCCAGATGGACGTCGAGGAGGTCCGCTCGCGCCTGGAAGCCAATGGCTTCGAGGGCACCCAGGTGCAGAGCTTCGGTGGCAACACCGACGTGCTGATCCGCCTGGCCCCGCACGGCGAACACGCACCGGGTACCGGTGCGGCCAGCGCCGAAGACAAGGCCACTGGCGACGCGGTCCTCAAGGCGATCACCACCAGCGAGAACCCGGCCACGATCCTGCGCAACGAGTTCGTGGGCCCGCAGATCGGCAAGGACCTGGCGTTGAACGGCCTGTACGCGACGATCTTCATGCTGGCCGGCTTCCTGATCTACATCGGCTTCCGCTTCGAATGGAAGTTCGCGGTCACCGCGAGCATCGTGGCGTTGTTCGACCTGCTGGTGACGCTGGCCTACATGTCGCTGATGGGCCGCGAGTTCGACCTGAACCTGCTGGCCGGCCTGCTGTCGGTCATGGGCTTTGCGATCAACGACATCATCGTGGTGTTCGACCGTGTCCGCGAAAACTTCCGCAGCCTGCGCGCCGACCCGCTGGAAGTGCTGAACCGCTCGATCAACCAGACGCTGTCGCGTACGGTGATCACCGCGGTGATGTTCTTCCTGTCGGCACTCGCCCTGTACATGTACGGCGGCGCCTCGCTGGAAGGCCTGGCCGAAACCCACATGGTGGGTGCGGTGATCGTGGTGCTGTCCTCGATCCTGGTGGCCGTGCCGATGCTGACCATCGGCTTCCTGCGCGTGAGCAAGCAGGACCTGCTGCCCAAGGCCAAGGACGTCGAAGCCCTGGAACGCCGGCCGTAACGGTTGCCGGCCCAGGCCGGCAACTCCGGTGGCACCTGAAGAAACCGCGCGTTGCGCGGTTTTTTCATGTCCACCGTACCGGGGCGTCGGTTGTGCTGTCTGGCCGTGCGCACTACGATTCCCGGGTTGCGTGCGGCCGTTCCCGAGGCCCACCATTCCCATCGAGGTCATCATGGTCATCAAACCGCGTGTGCGCGGCTTCATCTGCGTCACCACCCATCCGGTCGGCTGCGACGCAGCCGTCAAGCAGCAGATCGATTACATCCAGGCCCAGCCGAAGGTGCCGAACGGTCCCAAGCGGGTGCTGGTGCTGGGTGCGTCCACCGGTTATGGCCTGGCCGCGCGCATCACCGCCGCGTTCGGCAGCGGTGCGGCCACGCTGGGCGTGTTCTTCGAGCGTCCGGGCACCGAAACCAAGCCGGGTACGGCAGGCTGGTACAACTCGGCCGCGTTCCAGAAGTACGCCGAGCAGGCGGGCCTGTACGCGCGCAGCGTGAACGGCGACGCGTTCTCGGACGAGGTCAAGGCCAAGGTGATCGAGCTGATCAAGCAGGACCTGGGCCAGGTCGACCAGGTGGTGTACAGCCTGGCGGCGCCGCGCCGCAAGCACCCGAAGACCGGCGAAGTGATCAGTTCCACGCTCAAGCCGATCGGCGCGCCGATCACGCTGCGCGGGCTGGATACGGACAAGGAAGTGATCACCGAAACCACGATCGAGCCGGCCACGCCGGAAGAGATCGCCGGCACGGTGGCGGTGATGGGCGGCGAAGACTGGCAGATGTGGATCGACGCGCTGCTGGAAGCCGGCGTACTGGCCGACGGCGCCACCACCACGGCCTTCACCTACGTGGGCGAAGAGATCACCCAGGCGATCTACTGGAATGGTTCGATCGGTGCGGCCAAGAAGGACCTGGACCAGAAGGTGCAGGGCATCCGCGCCAAGCTGGCGCCGATCAACGGCGACGCGCGCGTGTCGGTGCTCAAGGCGGTGGTGACCCAGGCCAGCTCGGCGATCCCGACCATGCCGCTGTACCTGTCGCTGCTGTTCAAGGTGATGAAGGAGCGCGGCACGCACGAGGGCTGCATCGAGCAGCTCGATACGCTCTACGACATCATCTACGGCGGCAAGGAAAGCGGCGCGGCGGCCGATCGCCTTCGCCACCAGCTGCTGGCCGATGGCCGCACGGTGGAGCTGGTCGACGAAGCCGGACGCCTGCGTGCGGACTACAAGGAAATGGCGCCGGACGTGCAGGCCGAAGTGGTGGCGCTGTGGCCGAAGGTCACCAACGAGAACCTGTACGAGATCAGCGACCTGGCCGGCTACAAGGCCGACTTCCTGCGCCTGTTCGGGTTTGGCGTGGACGGCGTGGATTACGAAGCGGACGTCGCTACCGATGTGGTCATTCCGAACCTGGTTGATCTGACCTGAGTCTGGTCTGCTGAAAGCTGAAAGCTGAAGGCTGAAAGCTGAAAAGCGAAATGCCGCCCGGTCTGGGCGGCATTTTCGTTTTGGGGTTGGCGCGTAGAGCAGCGTCTTGATCCCTGCGAGTGGGTCGGCTGGCGGGCAGCCCCCTACGGGACACGCCGCAAGTACGTCCATGTAGGCTTGGCAAAAACATCCATGTTTTTGACAGTCCCTACGAGGGCTGCCCGCCAACCGCCCCCGACAGATGGCCGCATGCGGTTGGAAGATCAAGATCAAGATCAGCGACGCAGGGCGTCGCTCTACACCAGTGGCCACCGACCAACCGTCGATGGGTCGGCGGGGGTGGGTTTTCTACAAGCCCCCATGGATGGGTTCACGGCGTGTCCCGCAAACCCACCCCCGCCGACCCAAAACAGTGAAACCGCAGGCCCCTGCTTTTGCTGTCAGCAATCAACCAAAATCAAAGTTCATCGCAGGCGCGGCAGGCCCCACGAACTCACCCTGCACGTAATCAACCCCGGCACTGAACAACAGACTCATCGAGCCATTGTCGGCGACGAACTCGGCGATGGTGCGGATGTTGGCTTCCTGCGCGCGCGTGGTGATTTCGGCGATCTTCTCGCTGTTCTCGCGGGTGCGGGCGAAATCGCTGGTGAAGTCGCGGTCCAGCTTGAGGAACTGCGGCTGGAAGTGCGCCAGCAGCTGGAACGAATCGAGCCCCGAGCCGAACTGCTCCAGGCCGATCCGGCAGCCCAGCGGTGCCACGTCGGCAAGGAACTGCTGCGCGTTGCGCAGGTGGGTGAACACCTTCGCTTCCGGGGCATGCAACCACAGCCGCTCGCCCGGTACGCCGTGCGCCTGCAGCTCGCGGCGGATGGTGGCCACCATCTGCGGGTCGTTGAACGACTCCGGCGTGATCTTCACCATCATGTGCGTGGCATGGCCCGCGCGCTCGCGCTCGCCCAGCACGCTGATCGCATGCGCCACCACCCAGCGGTTGATGTCCGCAAGCAGCCCGTGTTCCTCGGCAATGCCCAGGAAGGCGGTCGGGCTGACCAGCTCGCCGTTGTTGTCCAGGCGCAGGTAGGCCTCGTACAGCTCCAGCGGTTCGCCGCCCAGGTTGAGCACCGGCTGGTAATGCAGCTGGAAGCCGTCGCCGGCCAGTGCCTCGTTGATCCGGGCCACCCAGCGCTGGATGCGTTCTTCTTCCACGCGGTCCACTGCCGCCGGATCGAAGATCCGGCTGGTGTTGCCCAGCTCCGATGCAGCCTGCTGGCATTCGGTGGCGCGCGCCAGCACCTGGCCGATGCTCGCGATCTTCTCGCCGACCTGTACACCGCCAATGCTGACCGTGACCGTGGCCGAACGCTCGCCGATGCTGAACACCTGCGCCGCGAACGCCTCGCGAATCCGGTCCGCCAATGCCTCGGTCTGGGCGAACGCACCTTCGGTCAGCACCGCCAGGCTGTGCTCGCCGAAGCGGGCCAGCTGCGCCGTGTCGCCGACGGTGTCGGCCAGCACCCGCGCCAGCGCTGCGATCAGGGCATCGGCCGAGTCCAGCCCGATGTCCGGCAGCAGGCGCGCGTAGTGGTCCGGTTCGATCAGCAGCAGACCGAACCGGCCCTCGCTGCGGCCGGCCTGGGCCACCGCGTTTTCCACGTGCAGCATGAAGGTCTGGCGGTTGAGCAGGCCGGTGACCTGGTCGCGCTGGCGCAGGTCCTCGACCTCGCGGGCCAGCTCCGGGTCGAATTCCATGCGGCGGCGGAACACCACCTGCAGGCAGCTTTCGCCTTCATAGGTGGCCGGGGTGAATTCCATCGTGGCGGCGAACACCGCCCCGTCCTGGTTGCGCGCGTCCACCTGGTACTGCGGCGGCGGCGCTTCGCCCTTGCTCAGCGACTTGAGCAGCTGCTTGAAGCCGTCCACGTGCTGCGGGGCGACCATGTCCAGCAGCGAAATGCCTTCCACGTCGTCGAACGATTCGAACCCGAACATCTCCAGGTACGCCTCGTTGGCGCGGATGTGCATGCCTTCATGGACGTAGGCGATCGGGTCACGCGAGGAGGAGATCAGCGCGTCGCAGCGGCGCTCGGTTTCGCGCATCTGCGCCTCGATGCGGCGCAGGCCACGGCGCGCGTGCAGGTCGGTCCACTCGTTGCGCACCACCGCCAGCAGGTGCTCGGGGCGGCTGCGCAGGGCCACCGCACGGATGCCGTTGGCGCTGGCTTCCACCCATTCGGTTTCGTTGATGGTCTCGGCCAGCAGGATCATCGGAATGTCCTTGCCGCTGGCCGCGATCTGCTGGGTCACCTGCAGCAGCGGGATGCTCTGCGCGGGCGCGGCCAGCACCAGGTCGATCGGCTGGCCACCGATGATCTGGCCCAGCTCCTCGACGTTCTGCGGGCGCGCCGGGCGCACGGCAATGCCGCTGTTGCGCAGCATGCTGACGATGGTTTCGGCGTTCTCGCCGCTGTCATCCACGATCAGCAGGCGGACGGTGATGTCATTCGCGTTCTGCATTCACTACTCCCCGGACTGCAAACTTGATACACGATGCATGTGACTTCGTCCATGCCGGCGGCGGGCGCCGATCACGGAATGAAAGGGCCGCTACACGACCTGGCCGGCGGCATGGCCGCTGGCCCAGGCCCACTGGAAGTTGTATCCCCCCAGCCAGCCGGTGACATCCAGCACTTCGCCGACGAAATGGAGACCCGGCACCAGCTGCGACTCGAACGTGCTGGACGACACCTTGCGGGTGTCCACGCCCCCCAGCGTGACCTCCGCGGTACGGTACCCTTCGGTGCCGCTGGCCACCAGCGGGAAATCCTGCAGCAGGGCGGCGGCCTGGCGCAGCTCGCGCTCGTCGATCTGGCGCACCGGGCGGTCCGGCAGCCAGTGTTCGCACAGGCGCAGCGCCAACCGGCGCGGCAGCACCTCGGACAATACCGTGCGCAGCTCGGCCGCGCCCCGGTCGCGTTTCATGGTGCGCAGCCAGTCTTCGGCATCCTGTCCGGGCAGCAGGTCCAGGCGCAGGTCGTCGCCCGGTTGCCAGAACGAGGAGATCTGCAGGATCGCCGGGCCGCTGATGCCGCGATGGGTGATCAGCATCGAGTTGCGGAACTCCATGTCGTTGCAGCGCGCCGCGATCGGCAGCGCGACCCCGCTCAGGTCATGGAAGCGCTCCTGGTGCTTGCCGCTCAGGGTCAGTGGCACCAGCCCGGCGCGGGTCGGCAGCACCTCGTGGCCGAACTGGCGAGCCAGTTCATAGCCGAAGCCGGTGGCCCCCAGGCTGGGGATGGACAGGCCGCCGGTGGCGACCACCAGCGAGGCGGCATGGAAGCGGCCCTGCGCGGTCTGCACGTGGAAGCCGTCCGCACCGCGCTCGACCTTCTCCACCGCGCAGTCGGTCCGGATCTGCGCGCCGGCGGCCGTGCATTCGTCCACCAGCATGCGCACGATCTGCTTGGACGAGATGTCGCAGAACAGCTGGCCCAGCTCTTTCTCGTGGTAGGCGATGCCGTGCCGCTCGACCATGTCGATGAAGTCCCATGGCGTGTAGCGCGCCAGCGCGGACTTGCAGAAGTGCGGGTTGGCCGACAGGAAGTTGGCCGGGGTGGTGCCGGTGTTGGTGAAATTGCAGCGGCCACCGCCGGACATCAGGATCTTCTTGCCGACCTTGTTGGCATGGTCGATCACCTGCACCATGCGCCCGCGCCGGCCGGCGGTGAGCGCGCACATCAGCCCGGCAGCGCCGGCACCGATCACCAGGACATCGCAGCGGATCGTACTCATCGGCGCTGGATCAGGCCTGCGGCTTCTGCTTGCGCCAGGTCGGGGTGAAGGTCAGTTCCTTCTTGTCCGAGATCAGCCGCACTTCGCCGTCCTGGATCATCACGTCCCAGCGCATGGTGCGCTCGATCTGTTCGCCAAGCTCGGTGACGAGGTCGCCCGGCAGGTCCATGACCTCCAGCGACGCCAGCTTGTTCAACGCCGCGCTGTTGCGCTTCCACCAGGTGTCGGTCAGGTTGCTGCTCCCGTACATCACCAGCTGCACCGCGCGGGCACGCCCACTGGCCTTGCGCAGGCGGGATTCGTCCGGTTGGCCCAGGTCGATCCACAGCTCGATGTCGCCGGTGTAGTCCCGGCGCCACAAGTCCGGCTCGTCGTCCACGCTCAGTCCGCGACCGAATTCCAGCCGTTCGTCGGCGTTCAGGGCAAAGGTCAGCATGCGCACCATCAGGCGCTCATCGGTTTCCGACGGGTGCTGGGCCAGGGTCAGGTTATGGGTGGCGTAGTAGCCGCGATCCATGTCGCTGATCTGCAGTTCGGCCTTGCGGATGGTGGCGGTGAGGGCCATGGGGGTACCGTAAACAAAGAGCACCATGATAATGCGTGGGCTATGCACCCGTCCGATCCGATTACCGGCCACGTTGCCGCCAGCCGCCTGCAGCTGCCCCCGGGCGACTGGCGCTGCCTGTTGGATGGGCTGTGCGCGCGATTCCCGCGCATCGACCGTGGCCAATGGCAGGACCGGTTCGCCCGCGGCCGGGTGCGCGATGCGCAGGGCAGGGCGCTGGCGGCCGACCACCCCTGGCAGGTGGGGCTGGAGATCCACTACTTCCGTGAGGTGGCGGACGAGCCGGTGATTCCGCACCAGGAGGCCATCGTGCATGTCGACGCGCACCTGCTTGTGGCCGACAAGCCGCATTTCCTACCTGTCACCCCGGCCGGCGGGTACGTGCAGCAGACCCTGCTGGCGCGGCTGGTGGCCCGGACCGGCAATCCCAACCTGGTGCCGTTGCATAGGCTGGACCGGCTGACGGCGGGTCTGGTGCTGTTCTCTACTCGCCCTGAGACGCGCGATGCGTACCAGCGGTTGTTCCGTGAGCGGCGCATCGTGAAGACCTATGAGGCCCTCGCGCCGGGACTGCCCGGGCTGGCGTTTCCGCTGGAGCGGCACAGCCGGCTGGTGCCGGGCGAGCCGTTCTTCCGCATGACCGAGGCCCCGGGCGAGCCGAATGCGCGGACCCGGGTGGAGGTGATCGACGCGGCGGGCCCGTTCTGGCGCTATCGCCTGCTTCCAGAGACCGGCCGCAAGCACCAGCTGCGGGTGCATATGGCCGCGTTGGGGGCGCCGATCTGCGGGGATGACCTGTATCCGGAACTGAACCCGGCCGGGCAGGGCGCTGCCGCACCTGCGCTTCAACTGCTGGCGAAGGGCCTCGCGTTCGAGGACCCGCTGAACGGCGAGTCCAGACAGTTCAGCAGCGGGCTGAACCTTTAGGGCCGGTGGGCCTGCCGTTTGGCTGAAATTAAGGCGGTAAATACATGAATAGGGTGTCGGAATTCGTGTAGGATTCCCCAATCCCTTGTCCTGTCAGGCGGGAGGGGGGAGGTGGCTGAATAACCCAGCTATCGCTTTTTCGGTAAAAGACGCGTATCGTCCCCCACACTGTGTTTGCTAGGGTCACCGTGAATCGTGGCCTGATGCGGTTGATCTCACGATCCGCTCATCGATCCGCTTTACCAACGCCTGCAACTCAGTCTCGGCTCCGGAAATCCGGTGGTCGCGATTATTTCAACTTATGTTTCAGGAGTTAGTTACATGTCTGATCGTCAGAGCGGTACCGTCAAGTGGTTCAACGATGCCAAGGGCTTCGGCTTCATCACCCCGGAAAGCGGCCCGGACCTGTTCGTGCACTTCCGTGCCATCCAGGGCACCGGCTTCAAGTCGCTGCAGGAAGGCCAGAAGGTGACCTTCGTCGCCGTGCAGGGCCAGAAGGGCATGCAGGCTGACCAGGTGCAGGCCGCCTAATAGGCTCCTGCCACCGCAAGGTGCCAATAAACGCCGGAAGCGAAAGCTTCCGGCGTTTTTTATTGCGGGTAGCATGGGCGTTTGCCCCCCTGCGGACCTGCCGATGATCAAGGTGCACCATCTGGACCACTCGCGCTCACAGCGCGTGCTGTGGATGCTTGAAGAGCTGAACCTGCCGTACCAGCTGGTTACCTACCAGCGTGACCCGAAAACCTGGCTGGCCCCGCAGGCGTTGCGCGACATCCACCCGCTGGGCAAGTCCCCGGTGCTGCAGGACGACACCCTGGTCCTGGCCGAATCCGGCGCGATCCTGGAATACCTCGCTGACCGCTACGACAGTGGCCGCCAGCTGTCGCCCGAGCCGATGCCGGCGCAGGCCGCCGAGCGCGTGCGCTACCGCTACTGGATGCATTACGCGGAAGGGTCGGCGATGCCACCGCTGCTGATGAGCCTGGTGTTCGCGCGGGTACGCAAGGCGCCGATGCCGTTCTTTGCCAAACCCATCGCACGCGGAATCGCCGACAAGGTGATGAAGGGCTTCGTTGGCCCGCAGTTGAAGCTGCACCTGGACTGGATGGAGCGCGAACTGGCCAGCTCGCCCTGGTTCGCGGGTGAGCGCTTCACCGCCGCCGACATCCAGATGAGCTTCCCGATCCAGGCCGCGGCCTCGCGCGCCGGCAGCATGGAGCGCTACCCCAAGCTGCAGGCATTCCTGGCCCGGATCGCACAGCGCCCCGCGTTCCAGCGTGCCGTGGAGCGCGGTGGCCCGCTCGACCTGGGCGCGGGCGCGGCCTGAGCTTGCGGGGGCGTTCCGACGCCCCCACCTTGTCGTGATGAGCACTGAACCGCTGCGCTTCGACAACCGATTCATCCGGGAGCTGCCCGGCGACGACGAAACCGGCCCCCGCGTGCGCGAGGTGCGCGGCGCGGCGTGGTCGGCAGTGATGCCCACGCCGGTAGCCGCGCCCAGGCTGCTGGCGTACTCACCTGAACTCGCGGAGCAGTTGGGCCTGGGCCAGGATCTGCTGGACAGCCCGGATTTTGCCCGCGTGTTCGGCGGCAACGCCCTGTATGACGGCATGCAGCCCTGGGCCGCCAACTATGGCGGGCACCAGTTCGGGCACTGGGCCGGCCAGCTGGGCGACGGCCGTGCCATTTCACTGGGCGAGCTGCTGGCGCCGGAGGGTGCGCGCTGGGAGCTGCAGCTGAAGGGGGCAGGGCGCACACCTTATTCGCGCGGGGCCGATGGTCGTGCCGTGTTGCGCTCGTCGATCCGCGAATTCCTCTGCAGCGAAGCAATGCATCACCTGGGCGTGCCGACCACGCGCGCGCTGAGCCTGGTGGCCACGGGTGACAGCGTGGTGCGCGACATGTTCTACGACGGCCATCCCGAAGCGGAACCGGGTGCGGTGGTGTGCCGGGTGGCGCCCTCGTTCCTGCGCTTTGGCAGCTTCGAGCTGCCGGCGTCGCGCGGTGACGTGGCGTTGCTGCGGCAGCTGGTAAACCTGTGCATCGCGCGCGATTTTCCCGAACTGGACGATGCCGGCGAACAACGGTACGCCGCCTGGTTCGCGCAGGTCTGCGAGCGCACGGCGGAGCTGGTGGCGCACTGGATGCGGGTCGGCTTCGTGCACGGGGTGATGAACACCGACAACCTGTCCATCCTCGGCCTCACCATCGATTACGGTCCGTATGGCTGGGTGGACGACTACGATCCGGACTGGACCCCCAACACCACCGATGCGCAGGGTCGCCGTTACCGCTTCGGCACCCAGCCGCAGGTGGCGTACTGGAACCTGACCCGGCTGGCGCAGGCGCTGTCGCCGCTGTTCGAGGACGTGGCCCCGCTGCACGACGGCCTGGCGCGTTTCCAGGCCGTGCATGCGCGCTGCGAGCGTGACGACATTGCCGCCAAGCTGGGCCTTGCCGAGTGCCAGGATGCGGACCTGGCATTGATGGCCGATTGGCTGACCCTCCTGCACGATGGCGAGATGGACATGACGCTCGCGTTCCGTGGCCTGATCGACCTCGATCCGCAGGCGCCCCGGCTCGCCGTACTGGAAGAGGCGTTCTACAGCGAGGCACGACGTGAGGCCGTGCTGCCTGCGCTCCAGCAGTGGTTGCATCGGTATGCGACCAGGCTGCAGGCGGACGCCCTTGACTCCGTGCAGCGCCGGCAGCGCATGTCCGCGGCCAATCCGCTGTACGTGCTGCGCAACTGGCTTGCGCAGGAAGCCATCGAGCTGGCGGGGCAGGGCGACCTCAGTGGCGTGCACACGCTGCAGGAAGTGCTGCGTCGTCCGTATGAGGTCCAGCCCGGGCGTGAACACTACGCGGCCAAGCGGCCGGAGTGGGCGCGCAACAAAGCCGGCTGCTCGATGCTGTCCTGCAGTTCATGAGGCCGGGTTACCCTATGCCACCCATTCGTTGTCTCCCGCCATGACCGATCTTCCCGCCACGCCCGCCTGGGCCGGCCGCCTGCGCGACGTCGCTGATTTCCCCAAGCCGGGCATCCTGTTCAAGGACATCATGCCGCTGCTGGCCGATGGCGATGATTTCGCCGCTGCCATCGACGCGATGGTCGCGCCGTGGCGCGAGGCACGGCTGGATGCGGTGATGGGCATCGAGTCGCGCGGCTTCATCCTCGGCGCGGCGATGGCCCGCGTACTGGGCGTGGGCTTCGTGCCCGTGCGCAAGCCGGGCAAGCTGCCCGGTCGCACGCTGAAGCAGGACTACACGCTGGAATACCGCACCGACAGCATCGAAGTGCACGCCGATGCATTGCCGCCGGGCGCGCGCGTGCTGGTGGTGGACGATGTGCTCGCCACCGGCGGCACGCTGCTGGCCGCGCTGTCGCTGGCCAGGCAGCTGCAGGTCGAGGTGCTCGGCGCCGCCGTGCTGGTCGAACTGGCCGGCCTCGGCGGCCGCGAACGCTGGACCAGCGATGTGCCGCTGGTCGCGAACCTGGTGTACTGATTACATCTTCCGCACGCGGAAACGCCGGCCCTTGATCTTGCCCGCTTCCAGGCGGGCGATGGCCTTGCCCACGTGTTCGCGGGCGATCGCCACGTAGGAACGGGTGGCGTAGATGTCGATCTTGCCGATCACCTTGGCCGACAGCCCGGCATCGCCGGTCAATGCACCCAGGATGTCGCCGGGACGCAGCTTGTCGGTCTTGCCGCCGTCGATGCGCAGCGTTTCCATCGCCGCTTGCGGCAGGACCGCCGGGCGCGCGGTGGCCAGCGGGGTCTTCTGCCAGTCCAACGGCTTGCCCTGCGCCGCTTCCAGCGCGTCGGCGCGGTTGCGCTCGCGGTGGGTCACCAGGCTGATCGCCAGCCCGGTGGCGCCGGCGCGGCCGGTGCGGCCCACGCGGTGTTCGTAGGTTTCAATGTCGGTGGGCAGCTCGTAATTGATCACCGCCGCCAGGTCCTGCACGTCCAGCCCGCGCGCGGCCACGTCGCTGGCCACCAGCACGTTGCAGCTGCGGTTGGCGAAGCGCACCAGCACTTCGTCACGGTCGCGCTGTTCCATTTCGCCATGCAGCGGCAACGCGGAGAAGCCGAACTGCTGCAGCGATACGGCCACGTCATCCACGTCGCGGCGGGTGTTGCAGAACACCACGGTCGATTCCGGCGTGTACTTCAGCAGCAGGCCGGCCAGCGCCTTCTGCTTGCTGGCCAGGTCCACTTCGCAGAACAGGTGGCGGATCGCCGGGGCGTGGTCGGCGCCTTCCACGGTCACTTCCACCGGATCGCGCAGCAGCACGCGCGCGATCTCGCGGATCTCGTCGGGGTAGGTGGCCGAGAACAGCAGCGTCTGGCGGTCCTTGCTGGTGCGCCCTGCGATTTCGCGGATCGGTTCTTCAAAGCCCATGTCGAGCATGCGGTCGGCTTCGTCCAGCACCAGCGTGGTCACCCCGCCCAGCTTCAGGGCGCGCTTGCGGCCCAGTTCCTGGATGCGGCCGGGCGTGCCGACCACCACGTGCGGGTCGTGCGCTTCCAGCGACGCCAGCTGCGGCGCAAGCGGCATGCCGCCGGTCAGGACCACCAGCTTGAGGTTGGGAATGCCGGTGGCCAGCTTGCGGATCTGCTTGCCGACCTGGTCGGCCAGTTCGCGGGTGGGGCACAGTACCAGCGCCTGCGCGCGGATCACCGCCGGGTCCAGCGCCTGCAGCAGCCCCAGTCCGAAGGCCGCGGTCTTGCCGCTGCCGGTGGGCGCCTGGGCGATCAGGTCGCGACGGGCGAGGATGGCGGGCAGCGCCTGCGCCTGCACGGGAGTCATCTGGGTATAGCCCAGCGCGTCGATGCCCGCCGCCAGCGAGGCCGACAGGGGCAGTTCGGAGAATTCGTTCATGCCACATTCTACCCGCTCAGCCGATCAGCCAGTGAACCGCCAGGTTGATCCCCAACCCACCAACGAGCAGCCATGCAAACAGCAGCAGTGCCAGCAGCAGTGGCTTCGGCCCCGCCCGGCGCAGGGCGGACACGTGGGTGGTCAGGCCCAGCGCGGCCATCGCCATGGCCAGCAGCACGGTATCCAGGTCGATGGCCGCGCCGACCACGGCGGGCGGCAGCAGGTGCAGAGAGTTGATGCCCGCCACCGCCACGAAACCGAACGCAAACCAGGGCACCACGATCTTCGCCCGCGCCGTGCCGGGCTGCGTCGCATGGCCGCGGGCCAGCAGCAGCGACAGCGCCACCAGGAACGGGGCGAGCATCATCACGCGCACCATCTTGGCGATCACGGCGGTATCGGCGGCGCCTTCGCTGACCGCGCGCCCGGCCGCCACCACCTGGGCCACTTCATGCACCGTCGACCCGGTGAACACCCCATAGGCCTGTTCGCCCAGCGCCAGCCAGTCGTGTTCCAGGTTCAGCTGGTACAGCGCCGGATACAGGAACATCGCCAGTGTGCCGAACACCACCACGGTCGACACCGCCACGGTGGCCTGTTCGGCGCGGCCACGTACCACCGGCTCGGCGGCCATCACTGCGGCCGCCCCGCAGATCGCGCTGCCGGCGCCGATCAGCATCGCGGAATCGCGGTCGATCCCCAGCCAGCGGGTGCCGGCCCACCACGCCAGCCCGAAGGTGCTGGTCAGTACCAGTGCGTCAATCAGCACGCCGCCTGCGCCGACCTGGCCGATGTCCTGGAAGGTCAGGCGCATGCCGTACAGGACGATGCCGGCGCGCAGCAGCCAGTGCTTGGCGAAGCCCACGCCATCTGCCGACGATGCGGCCAGGTGCGGGTACACGGTGTTGCCCAGTGCGATGCCCAGCACGATGGCCAGGGTGAGTGCACTGATGCCGTGCGCCTGCAGCCATGGCAGGGAGGACAGGCCGATGCCCGCCGCCGCAAGGCCGGTGGTCAGCAGCAGGCCGGGCACCCGGCGGCGCCAGCGTTGGAATGCACCCGCGATGGGGGCGCTCGCCATTGAAATGCTCACGATTCGCTCTCGTCGAAACACGGCTACAGCGTGCCCTTGACCTTTCAATTGGTAAAACGCATTGTTTGTGTCAAATCAACCTATAAAGAAGGTTACGCCACGATGCGTCTGACGCTGCGCCAATGGCAGGTTTTCGTGAGCGTGGCCGATGCCGGATCCACCGCTGCGGCCGGCGCCCAGCTCCAGCTGTCGCAGTCGGCCACCAGCGCCGCCCTCAACGAACTGGAGGGGCAGCTTCCCGCACCGCTGTTTGACCGGATCGGGCGCCGGCTGGTGCTCAACGCCACCGGACGCGCGTTGCTTGACCCGGCCCGCGCGCTGCTGGTGGCGGCGAGGGAGCTGGAACAGCAGGCCGGGGCAGGGCAGTCGCACGCGGCCGGCACACTGGCCCTGCATTTGCGGATAGGCGCGAGCACCACCATCGGCAATTACCTGCTGCCGACCCGGGTGGCTTCGTTGCTGGCGGCCAATCCGCAGGCCCAGGTGGACCTGCGGATCGGCAACAGCGCCGACGTGGTGGCGGCGGTGCAGCGGTTGGAGGTCGACCTGGGCGTGATCGAAGGACCGTGCCACGAAAGCGGCCTGGAAGTGCTGCCCTGGCAGCGCGATGCCCTGGTCATCGTGGCGGCGGCCGCCTCGCCGTTGCCGGATGCGGTGGATGTCGCGTCACTGGCCGCGGCGCGCTGGCTGCTGCGCGAGCCCGGTTCGGGCACCCGCGAGGCGGTTGAACAGGCCCTGCTGCCGCACCTGCACCACTTCGGGCGCGCCATGCAGCTGGGCAGCACCGAGGCGATAAAGCAGGCGGCGGCGGCGGGGCTGGGCCTGGCCTGCCTGTCGCGGCACGCAGTGGCCGACCTGGTCGCGCTGGGCAGCCTGCGGGTCCTGCAGACCCCGCTGCCGCCCCTGTCGCGCCAGCTGTGGGTGGTGCGCCACCCGGGCAAGCGGGTGCCGGCGGAACTGGCCACGCTGCTGGGGCTGCCGGCATCCGCTTTTGCGTCCGGCTGAGCGACGCCGCAGGCCGCCAGCCCGTACAATGGCGGGATGCCTCTGATTACTCTGCAAAACGTCGACTTCAGCGTCGGCGGCCCGCTGTTGCTGGAAAAAGCCGAACTGTCGATCGAGCCGGGCGAACGCATCGCCCTGATCGGCCGCAACGGCGCCGGCAAATCCACCCTGCTCAAGCTGCTGTCCGGCGACCACAAGCCCGACGACGGAGAAGTGCGCGTGCAGCAGGGGGTGCGCATCACCCGGCTGGAGCAGGAAGTGCCGCACGGCGCGGCCGGCAGCGTGTTCGACGTGGTCGCCGATGGCCTGGGCGAGCTGGGCCAGTGGCTGGCCGAATTCCACCACCTCAGCGTGGCCGACGAGTTCGATGGCGATGCGCTGTCGGCGGTGCAGGCCAAGATCGATGCCGCCAACGGCTGGGGACTGGACCAGCGTGTGAGCGAAACGCTGACCAAGCTCGACCTGGACGGCGATGCCGAATTCGCGCGCCTGTCCGGCGGCATGAAGCGCCGCGTGCTGCTCGGCCGCGCGCTGGTGTCCGCGCCGGACCTGCTGCTGCTGGACGAACCGACCAACCACCTGGACATCGAAGCCATCGACTGGCTGGAAATGTTCCTCAAGAACTGGAACGGCAGCGTGGTGTTCGTCACCCATGACCGCCGCTTCCTGCGTGCGCTGGCCACCCGCATCGTTGAGATCGATCGCGGCCAGGTCACCAGCTGGCCGGGCGACTGGGCCAACTACGAACGCCGCCGCGAAGAGCGCTTGAACGCGCAGGCACAGGAAAACGCGCGCTTCGACAAGATGCTGGCACAGGAAGAAGTCTGGATCCGCCAGGGCATCAAGGCCCGCCGCACCCGCGACGAAGGCCGCGTGCGCCGCCTGAAGGCGATGCGCAGCGAGCGTTCGCAGCGCCGTGAACTCGGCGGCAACGTGCGCATGGAAGCCTCGCAGGCGGAGAATTCCGGCAAGAAGGTCATCGACGTCAAGGACATTTCGTTCGCGTTCGGCGAGCGGGTGATGGTCAAGGATTTCAGCACCACCATCCTGCGCGGCGACCGGATCGGCCTGATCGGTCCCAACGGCAGCGGCAAGACCACGCTGCTCAAGCTGCTGCTGGGCGACCTGGCGCCGGACAGCGGCGAAGTGCGCGCCGGCACCAACCTGCAGATCGCGTATTTCGACCAGTACCGTTCGGTGCTGCGCGAGGACTGGACCGCGATCGAGAACGTGGCCGAAGGCCGCGATTTCCTCGAGGTCAACGGCAAACGCAAGCACGTGCATGCGTACCTGCAGGATTTCCTGTTCACGCCAGAGCGTGCGCGCGCGCCGATCACCCGGCTGTCCGGTGGCGAGCGCAACCGGCTGCTGCTGGCCAAGCTGTTCGCGCAGCCCTCCAACCTGCTGGTGATGGACGAACCGACCAACGATCTCGACGTGGAAACGCTGGAGCTGCTCGAAGAGCTGCTTGGTGATTACACCGGCACGCTGCTGCTGGTCAGCCATGACCGCGACTTCCTCGACAACGTGGTGACCTCCACGATGGTGATGGAAGGCGATGGCGTGGTCGGCGAGTACGTGGGGGGCTACACCGACTGGCAACGGCATGCGGCACGCGTGGAAGCGGCAACGGCCGCGGCGTCGGTGCCTGCGGCCAGGCCGGCTGCCGCGCCGGCAGCGGCGGCACCGGCGACACCCAGGCGCAAGCTCAGCTTCAAGGACCAGCGCGAGCTGGAGCAGCTGCCGTTGAAGATCGAAACGCTGGAAAAGGATGTCGAAGGCCTGACCGCCGCGATGAACGATCCCGCGTTCTACCAGCGCAGCGCGCCGGACATGGCCGCACACACCCAGAAGCTGGGGGCGGTGCAGGCTGAGCTGGATGCGGCGTACAAGCGGTGGGAAGAGCTGGATTCCTGACGCGCGTCCCCGGGTAAAGGCAGCCGACTAACAGTCGGCGCTACCGGGGCTGGCGCATCCGGATCGTCGTGCGTTCGTTCCGGACGCATCCGGATCGTCATGCGTTCGTTCCGGACGCATCCGGATCGTCATGCGTTTGTTCCGGACGCATCCGGATCGTCATGCGTTTGTTCCGGACGCATCCGGATCGTCATGCGTTCGTTCCGGACGTATCCAAATCGTCATGCGATCGCCAGCAATTCGTAGCGCCGACTGTCAGTCGGCGACCGCGCGCAGCGCGGCAAACCATCCCGGCGCGTGATCGACACGCGCTCAATATCCTGCCGGCGTTCAAACCCGACCGAAACCCTCCGTCCGGCGTTCATGATCCCGGAACGGAGAGCAGCCACGCAGGGCGTGGCTCTACTTCAGCCCGTGCAGATCCCGCAACTGGCTCGGCCGCGAACCGAAATACGCGGCCAGGTCGGCAATGTCCTGGTCGCTCAGGTCGGTGGCCTGTCCGGTCATCAGCGGATGCTGGCGGTCCCCGGCGCGGTAGGCCTGCAGGGCGTGGGCCAGGTAATCGCCGTACTGCCCACCCAGCTTCGGGTAGGTCGGGTCGATCGGCTGGTTGCCGTCGGCGCCGTGGCAGTCGATGCAGCTCTGCCCGGTCGCCTTGCCCTTGACCTTGGCCCGCGCTTCACCGGCGGCGATGCGGCCCGCCGGCAGGCCGGCGGAGGAGCCTGACCCGTGCTCGCCACTGGCGTGGCCCGGGTCGGCGGCGGAATCTGCGCTGTTTTCCACCTGCGACTGCGAACAGGCAGCCAGCAGCAGGGCAACGGACAGGGCGATGGCGTGACGCTTGAAGGGCGTGGCTTTCGTCATGAGCGCGCTTATTTGACGGTGGACAGGTAAACAGCGAGATCGGCGATCTCCTGTTCAGAGAAACTCATGGACTGCGCCTGCATCGTGGGATGCCGGCGTTTGCCCTGGCGGTACTCGCTCAGCGCCTGGCTGAGGTACTGCTGGGTCTGCCCACCGATCTTGGGCACCCGGTAGCTGGGGTACGCGTTCTTGTAGCCGGTGATGCCGTGGCACCCCTGGCAGGTGTAGGCCAGCACGCGGCCATTGTCGAAGCTGCCGGTCAGGGCAGGCGGGGCGGCGGGTGCGGCTGCCGGGGCAGCGGCGGGTGGCGCGGGTACGGCAGGAGCAGGTGCGGCCTGGACGGCAACCCCGAAGGGCAGGAGGACGGCCAGAGCAAGACAAGCGGCGAGCGGCTGCGGGCGCATGATGTCGTTTCCGGTATACGGGTTCTGGTCGTTCCGGCGTGGGGTACGGAACTGTCCCGAGTATAGCCTGCGTTTTCATCTAGCTGAAACCGGGCAATGCCGACGAGTGGTCGCAGGTCACCATGACCTTTGGGATATGGTGTTGTCGTGACGTGGTGCATTACTTTGCTACCACACCTGCTCACGCATCCTTCAGGGACACGACGATGTTGCGAATCTCTCTTCTGCCCGGCCGCACCGGAACCTGCGCCGCGGCGCTGCTGATCACTACGACCCTGCTGCTGGGCGGTTGCGGCGCCGGTGGCCCTGCCGGCGATGCCGCGGCGGCCGAGAAGGATCCCAAGGCCGAAAAAGCCCCCGACGCCGTCCCGGTGGAGGCCGTTGCGGCCAGCCGCCGTGCGGTCGCCGCCAGCTACACCGGCACCGCCGCGCTGGAAGCGCGCGCCGAATCGCAGGTGGTGGCAAAAACGTCCGGCGTGGCCCTGGCCGTGATGGTCGAGGAAGGCCAGCAGGTCCGCGCCGGGCAGCCGCTGGTGCGGCTGGACCCGGACCGGGCGCGCCTGGCCGTGGCCCAGAGTGAAGCGCAGATGCGCAAGCTGGAGAACAGCTACCAGCGCGCCCAGAAACTGGTGGGCCAGCAGATGGTCAGCGCCGCCGATGTCGACCAGCTGCGCTACGACCTGGAAAACGCGCGCGCGCAGTACCGCCTGGCGACCCTCGAACTGTCCTACACCACGGTGGTGGCGCCGATCTCCGGCGTGATCGCATCGCGCTCGATCAAGACCGGCAACTTCGTGCAGATCAATACGCCGATCTTCCGCATCGTCGACAACTCGCGGCTGGAAGCCACGCTCAACGTGCCCGAGCGCGAACTGGCCACGCTGCGTGCCGGGCAGCCGGTGACCCTGGTGGCCGATGCGCTGCCGGGTAAATCCTTCCCCGGCACCGTGGACCGTATTTCCCCGGTGGTCGACGCCGGCAGCGGCACCTTCCGCGTGGTCAGCGGCTTCGGCGAAGATGCCGCCGGCCTGCAGCCGGGCATGTTCGGGCGGATCCGCATCGACTACGACCAGCGCGCCGACGCGCTGGTGGTGCCGCGCCTGGCGCTGCTCGACGACGGTGACCCGGCGGTGTTCCGCGTGCGCGCGGGCAAGGTTGCCCGCGTGCCGGTCAAGCTGGGCTACGCCGAAGGCCCGTGGGTGGAGATCCGCGAGGGCCTGGCCGAGGGAGACAAGGTGGTGACGGCCGGCAAGGTCGCCCTGCGCGACGGCACCGCCGTGCAGGTGATCGGCGACAAGCCGGCCACCGCGGTGGCCAGCAAGGCCGCCCCGGCCAAGGCGGAGACCCGCCAATGAGTTCGGCCGGGCACGACCACGGCAACGAGCCGCAGCCGGGCGAAGGCCCGGCCGCGCCTGGTGGCGGCCTGGTGGAATTCGCCACCCGCCGCCGCGTCACCATCTTCATGTTCATGATCACTCTGGTGCTGTTCGGCCTGATCGCGCTGGGCAACCTCAAGGTCAACCTGCTGCCGGACCTGAGCTATCCCACGTTGACCGTGCGCACCGAATACACCGGCGCGGCACCGACCGAGATCGAAACGCTGATCACCGAACCGGTCGAAGAGGCGGTGGGCGTGGTCAAGAACCTGCGCAAGCTGAAGTCGATCTCGCGCACCGGGCAGAGCGATGTGGTGCTGGAGTTCGCCTGGGGCACCAACATGGACCAGGCCAGCCTGGAGGTGCGCGACAAGATGGAAGCGCTGAACCTGCCACTGGAGGCCAAGGCCCCGGTGCTGCTGCGCTTCAATCCCTCCACCGCGCCGATCATGCGCCTGGTGATCGCGGCCAAGGACGACCCGGCCAGCGATGCCGACGCCGTGCGCCAGCTCACCGCGCTGCGCCGCTATGCCGATGAAGACCTGAAGAAGAAGCTCGAACCGGTGGCCGGCGTGGCGGCGGTGAAGGTGGGCGGCGGCCTGGAAGATGAAATCCAGGTCGACATCGACCAGCAGAAGCTGGCCCAGCTCAACCTGCCGATCGATACCGTCATCAAGCGGCTGAAGGAAGAGAACATCAACATCTCCGGCGGCCGCCTGGAAGAAGGGTCGCAGCGCTTCCTGGTGCGTACCGTCAACCAGTTCGCCGACCTGGAAGACATCCGCAACCTGCTGGTGACCACCCAGGGCAGCAACGGCAGTGCCGCCGACGCTGCCATGCAGCAGATGTTCGCCATCGCCGCCTCGACCGGTTCGGATGCCGCGGTCGCCGCCGCGTCCGCCGCGCAAAGCGCGTCCAGCAGCAGCTCCACCACGGTGGCCAACGGCGTGCCGGTGCGGCTGAAGGACGTGGCCACGGTGCGCCAGGGCTTCAAGGAACGCGAAGCGATCATCCGCCTGGGCGGCCGCGAAGCGGTGGAACTGGCCATCTACAAGGAAGGCGATGCCAACACGGTGGCCACCGCCGAAGCACTGCGCGCCAAGCTTGAGCAGATCAAGGCGCAGATTCCCGGTGATGCCGAACTGACCACCATCGAAGACCAGTCGCGCTTCATCGAGCACGCCATCAGCGACGTCAAGAAGGATGCGGTGATCGGCGGCCTGCTGGCCATCCTGATCATCTTCCTGTTCCTGCGCGATGGCTGGAGCACGTTCGTGATCAGCCTGTCGCTGCCGGTCTCGATCATCACCACGTTCTTCTTCATGGGCCAGCTGGGGCTGAGCTTGAACGTGATGTCGCTGGGCGGGTTGGCGCTGGCCACCGGCCTGGTGGTGGACGATTCCATCGTGGTGCTGGAAAGCATCGCCAAGGCGCGCGAACGCGGCCTGGGCATCCTGCAGGCGGCCATCACCGGCACCCGCGAAGTCAGCATGGCCGTGGTCGCCTCTACCCTGACCACCATCGCGGTGTTCCTGCCGCTGGTGTTCGTCGACGGCATCGCCGGCCAGCTGTTCCGCGACCAGGCGCTGACCGTGGCGATCGCCATCGCGATCTCGCTGCTGGTGGCGATGACCCTGATCCCGATGCTGAGCTCGCTCAAGGGCCGCCCGCCGCTGGCGTTCCCGGAAGAGCCCGCGCATGCCGCATGGCAGCCGCAGCGTCGCTGGCTCAAGCCGGTCGCCGGCAGCCGCCGCGGTTTCGGCGCGCTGGCCCGCTGGACCGTGTTCGGCATCGCGTGGGCCATCGTGCGCGTGTGGCGCCTGCTGGTGGCGGTGATCGGCCCGGTGATGCGCAAGGCCAGCGACCTGGCCATGAAGCCGTACGCCGGTGCCGAGCGCGGTTACCTGCGCCTGCTGCCGAACGCACTGGCCCACCCGGGCAAGGTACTGGGCATGGCGGCGCTGGCCTTCGTGGCCACGCTCGCGCTGGTGCCGATGTTGGGCGCGGACCTGATTCCGCAGCTGGCCCAGGATCGCTTTGAGATGACCGCAAAGCTGCCGGCCGGCACGCCGCTGAAGCAGACCGATGCGCTGGTGCGCGAGCTGCAGTTGGCCCACGCCAAGGAAGACAGCATCACCTCGCTGTACGGGGTGAGCGGCAGCGGCACGCGGCTGGATGCCAGCCCGACCGAGAGCGGCGAGAACATCGGCAAGCTCACCGTGGTGATGGCCGACGGCGGCAGTGCCCGGACCGAGGCGGCCATCACCGAGCGCCTGCGCGCTTCGATGCAGGACCACCCGGGCGTGCAGGTCGACTTCGCGCGGCCCGCACTGTTCAGCTTCTCCACGCCGCTGGAAGTGGAGCTGCGCGGGCAGGACATGGCCACCCTGGAACGTGCCGGGCAGGCGCTGGCCGCGCGGTTGCGCAGCAACCCGCACTACGCCGACGTGAAATCGACCGTGGAAGAGGGCTTCCCGGAAATCCAGATCCGCTTCGACCAGGAGCGCGCCGGTGCGCTGGGCCTGACCACGCGGCAGATCGCCGACGTGGTGGTCAAGAAGGTGCGCGGCGACGTGGCCACGCGCTACAGCTTCCGTGACCGCAAGATCGACGTGCTGGTGCGCGCCCAGGAAGGCGACCGCGCCAGCGTGGAGAGCATCCGCCGGTTGATCGTCAACCCGGGCAGCACGCGCCCGGTGACGCTGGACGCGGTGGCCGACGTGGTGGCCACCAACGGCCCCAGCGAGATCCACCGGGCCGACCAGACCCGCGTGGCGGTGGTGTCGGCCAACCTGCGCGACACCGACTTGGGCGGCGCGGTGCGCGAAGTACAGGACATGGTCGCCAACGACCCGCTGGGTGCCGGCGTCAGCATGCACATCGGTGGTCAGGGCGAGGAGCTGGCCGAATCGGCGCGCTCGCTGATCTTCGCCTTCGGCCTGGCGATCTTCCTGGTCTATCTGGTGATGGCCTCGCAGTTCGAATCGCTGCTGCACCCGTTCGTCATCCTGTTCACCATCCCGCTGGCGCTGGTCGGTGCGATCCTGGCGCTGATGCTCACCGGCAAGCCGATCTCGGTGGTGGTGTTCATCGGCCTGATCCTGCTGGTGGGGCTGG
This sequence comes from Stenotrophomonas rhizophila, assembly GCF_001704155.1. Lineage (NCBI taxonomy): Bacteria > Pseudomonadati > Pseudomonadota > Gammaproteobacteria > Lysobacterales > Lysobacteraceae > Stenotrophomonas > Stenotrophomonas rhizophila. Next base: position 1,905,334 of record NZ_CP016294.1, read on the forward strand.
TGACCAAGAACGCGATCATCCTGATCGACAAGGTCAACCAGCTGCGCGAGGCCGGCGTGGCCAAGCATGAAGCGCTGGTGGAAGGCGCACGCTCGCGCCTGCGCCCGATCATCATGACCACCCTGTGCACGCTGTTCGGCTTCCTGCCGCTGGCGGTGGCGATGGGCGAGGGTGCCGAAGTGCGCGCCCCGATGGCGATCACCGTGATCGGCGGCCTGCTGGTGTCCACGCTGCTCACCCTGCTGGTGATCCCGGTGGTGTACGACCTGCTTGATCGCCGTGGCGATGCCTATTACCGCGAACGTGGCCGCCATCACCACCGCGGTACGCCCGATGCCGGCAGCGCCGGTAGTGCGGCCCAGGAGCCGGCATGAGCATCGCCGAGTTCTCCATCCGCCGCCCCATCACCACCATCATGTGCTTCGTCTCACTGGTGGTGGTGGGCCTGATCGCCTCGTTCCGGTTGCCACTGGAGGCGCTGCCGGACATCTCCGCGCCGTTCCTGTTCGTGCAGGTGCCCTACACCGGCTCGACCCCGGAGGAAGTGGAGCGCACCATCATCCGGCCGACGGAGGAAGCGCTGGCCACGATGACCGGGATCAAGCGCATGCGTTCCCAGGCGACCGCCGAAGGTGCCAGCATCTTCATCGAGTTCACCGACTGGGACCGCGACATCGCCATCGCCGCCTCCGACGCGCGCGAGCGCATCGACGCGATCCGCAGCGACCTGCCCGATGACCTGCAGCGCTACAACGTGTTCAAGTGGTCCAGCAGCGATGAGCCGGTATTGAAGGTGCGCCTGGCCAGTGCATCGGACCTGACCGGTGCCTACGACATGCTCGACCGCGAGTTCAAGCGGCGGATCGAGCGCATTCCCGGCGTGGCCCGGGTGGAGATCTCCGGCGCGCCACCGAATGAGGTGGAAATCGCGATCGATGCCGATCGCCTGACCGCGCACAACCTGAGCATCAACGAACTCAGCGACCGCCTGCGCACGCTCAACTTCTCCATCTCGGCCGGGCAGATCGACGACAACGGTCAGCGGGTACGGATCCAGCCGGTCGGCGAGATCACCGATCTGCAGGAACTGCGCGACCTGGTCATCGATACGAAGGGCCTGCGCCTGGGCGACATTGCCGACGTGCGGCTCAAGGCGGCGCGCATGAACTACGGCCGTCGCCTGGATGGCAATCCGGCGGTGGGCCTGGACATCTACAAGGAGCGCAGCGCCAACCTGGTGGAAGTCTCGCGAGGCGCGCTGGCGGAGGTGGAAGCCATCCGCCGGCAGCCGTCGATGCGCGATGTGAACATCAAGGTGATCGACAACCAGGGCAAGACGGTGACGTCCTCGCTGCTGGAGCTGGCCGAAGCCGGCGCGGTCGGCCTGCTGCTGTCGGTGACGGTGCTGTTCTTCTTCCTGCGCCATTGGCCGTCGACGCTGATGGTGACCCTGGCGATCCCGATCTGTTTCGTGATCACCCTGGGCTTCATGTACTTCGTCGGGGTGACCCTCAACATCCTGACCATGATGGGCCTGCTGCTGGCGGTCGGCATGCTGGTGGACAACGCCGTGGTGGTGGTGGAAAGCATCTACCAGGAACGCGAGCGCATGCCCGACCAACCGGTGCAGGCCTCGATCATCGGCACCCGCAACGTGGCCATCGCGCTCAGCGCCGGCACCCTGTGCCACTGCATCGTGTTCGTGCCCAACCTGTTTGGCGAAACCAACAACATCAGCATCTTCATGGCGCAGATCGCGATCACCATCTCGGTCTCGCTGATGGCCTCGTGGCTGGTGGCGGTGAGCCTGATCCCGATGCTGTCCGCGCGCATGCAGACGCCCAAGCTGGTGCACTCGCAGACCGGCGTGATCGCCCGCCTGCAGCGCCGCTATGCCCAGCTGCTGCAATGGACGCTGGAACACCGCGGCTGGAGCGTGTTCGGCATCATCATGGTGGTGCTGGTCAGCCTGGTGCCGATGAAGCTGACCAAGATCGACATGTTCGGCGGCGAAGGTGGCACCGATGTCTTCATCGGCTACAACTGGAAGGGGGCCTTCACCCGCGCGCAGATGTCCGACGAGATCCTGCGGGTGGAACAGTACCTGGACCAGAACCGCGAGAAGCTGCACATCACCCAGGTGTATTCCTGGTACAGCGAACAGGAAGGCAGCAGCACGATCGTGACGCTGGACGCCAAGCACGCGGGCAACATGGCCGCCGTGCAGGAGTCGCTGCGCAAGGGACTGCCGCGCTCGGCGCGGGCCGATTACATCATCGGCAACCAGGGCGGCGATGGCGGCGGTGGCGGTGGCAGCAAGGGCGTGGAAGTGCAGCTGGTGGGTGATTCGACGCAGATGCTGCAGGAGATCGGCGAAGACGTGGTGCCGTTGCTGGCCCAGCGCAAGGAACTGCGCGATGTACGCATCGACAATGGGGAGAAGGGTAGCGAGCTGTCCATCCATGTGGACCGCGAGCGTGCCGCTGCGTTCGGCTTCAATGCCGAGCAGGTTGCCAGCTTTGTCGGCCTGGCGCTGCGCGGTGCACCGCTGCGCGAGTTCCGTCGCGGTGACAGCGAAGTGCCGGTGTGGGTGCGCTTTGCCGGTGCCGAACAGAGCAGCCCGGAAGACCTGGCCAGCTTCACCGTGCGCACCGGCGACGGTCGCTCGGTACCGCTGCTGAGCCTGGTCGATGTCAGCATCAAGCCGTCCGCCACCCGCGTCGGCCGTACCAACCGCCAGACCACGCTGACCATCAAGGCCAACCTGGCCGAGAAGGTGACGGCGCCGGAAGGCCGCAAGGCGATGGAGGAAACGCTCAAGCCGATGAGCTTCCCGGCCGGCTACAACTTCACCTTCGACGGCGGCGACTTCGGCGACGACAACGAGGCCATGCAGCAGATGCTGTTCAACCTGGTCATCGCGCTGGTGATGATCTACGTGGTGATGGCGGCGGTGTTCGAATCGCTGCTGTTCCCGGCCGCCATCATGAGCGGGGTGCTGTTCTCGATCTTCGGGGTGTTCTGGTTGTTCTGGCTCACCGGTACCTCGTTCGGCATCATGTCCTTCATCGGCATCCTGGTGCTGATGGGGGTGGTGGTGAACAACGGCATCGTGATGATCGAGCACATCAACAACCTGCGCCGGCGCGGCCTGGCCCGCACCCAGGCGCTGGTGGAAGGCTCGCGCGAGCGCCTGCGCCCAATCATGATGACGATGGGCACGGCGATCCTGGCGATGGTCCCGATCTCGCTCACCGACACCCAGCTGCTGGGGGATGGCCCGCCGTACTACCCGATGGCGCGCGCCATTGCCGGCGGCCTGGCGTTCTCCACCGTGGTCAGCCTGCTGTTCCTGCCGACCATCTACGCCATGCTCGACGACATGAGCATCAACGTGGCCCGCATCGTGCGGCGGGCGAGGGGATTGCCGCCCAAGGGCAGCGATGCGGTGATCGAACCGGCATGAACGAAAAGGGCCACGCAATGCGTGGCCCTTTTCGCATCGACCAACGGTCGATACCTACCGTTCCGATCCACGTGGGTAGGTACCGACCGTTGGTCGGTACGGCGCCGTCAGCCGCCGACCTTGTTCCAGACCTGGAAGCCGGTGAGCCACAAGCCCAGCATGCTGCCGAGGTTGGTCAGCATGAAGGTCAGCACCACCCGGGTGACGCGGTTGCGGTACCAGCCGCGCACGCTCTGCGCGTCATCGCGCAGCTTGAGGAAATCCTCGTACGCCGGCTTGCGCAGGCGCGCCTCGACCAGCGCGGCAAAGGCGCCGGTCGGGATGCTCAGGCGGAATGGCTTGAACGGCGCCACCACGATCGCGGTAAGGATGCTCAGCGGATGGCTGCCGGCCAGCAGGCAGCCCAACCCGGCCAAGCCGCCGGTGTACATCGCCCACACCGCCAGCAGCTCGGTGCCCACGCCCAGTCCACCGCGATAGAACCCCACGGCAATACCGGCCAACACCACTGCCAGGATGGTCAGCGTGATCCACGGAATGTTGCGCTTCTTCGGCACGTCTTCCAGCGACGCACGCAGCGGGCCGGGCGCTTCGGTGTCCGATTCCAGGTATTTCGCCAGCCCGGCCAGGTGGCCGGCACCGACCACGGCCAGCACTTCGCGCTGCGCCGGATCGTGTACTTCGCGCAGGCGGGTGGCCATGTAGCGGTCGCGCTCGCCGATGATGGTTTCGTACAGTGCCGGGCTTTCGCTGGCGAACTCGCCGAAGCTCGCTTCCAGCATGTCACCCTGCTTGAGCTTCTCGATCTCGTCTTCGCCGACGTCGTCGGAGGCGAACAGGCCGGCGCCCAGGCCCATGACCAGTTTGATCTTGCCGAAGAAGCCCAGTCGCTGCGAGGCGCGCTTGAAGGTCAGGCCCACTTCGCGGTCGATCAGGTGCACCGGCAGGTTGTGCGCGTTGGCCAGGCCGACTGCGCGCTTGAGCTCGGCACCGGGCTCGATGCCCAGCTGCTCGGCCAGCCGCCGCTGGTAGGCGGCCAGGGCGAGGTTGGCGGCGAACAGCGCCACGCGGCCCTTGCGGATCACTTCGACCAGGTCCAGCTTGGCCAACGCATCGGGATTGGTCAGCGCCTGGAGGCGCTGCGGATCCAGCTCCACCGCGACCGCATCGAAGCGGCCGCTGTTGATGGCCCGTTCCACCACCTCCACGCTGGCCTGCGAGACGTGCGCGGTGCCCAGCAAGGTATAGCGCACGCCGTCGCGCTCGACCACGCGCACGGGCTGGCCGGCGAACAGGGTGTCGCCGTTGTCGTCCATCAGGTTTTCAGTCATTTCATCATTCATTCGAAGGGGCGCTGTCGACACCGTCGCCGAGCGCGCGCTGCATCTGCACCGTATCCAGCCAGCGCCCATGCTTGCGGCCCAGGCCACGGAAAATGCCGACCAGGTGGAAGCCGAAGCGTTCGTGCAGCTTGATCGATGCGGTGTTGGTCGGTTCGCCGATCACCGCCACCATCTGCCGGTAGCCACGCGCGACGCAGGCGTCGATCAGGCCCTGCATCAGCGCGGTGCCGACGCCCTTGCCCTGGAACGCGGCATCGACGTAGACGGAGTTTTCGACCGTCCACTGGTAGGCGATACGCCCACGGTAGGTGTTGGCATAGGCGTAGCCGGCCACGTGGCCGTCAACCTCGGCCACGATGTACGGGAAACCGCGTGCGACGATGTCGTGCATGCGCCGCTGCATCTCGGCCGCATCCGGAACGTCGTACTCATAGGTGTTGACGAAGTCGGTTACTTCCACCGCATAGATGGCGGTGATGGCCGCAACGTCGGCATCGGTGGCGTCGCGCAGCAGCACGGTCACGGGGCAGGGTTCCTGTGGGAAGGTCAGTCGATGTAGCGCTTGAGCAGGTCGCCATAGGCGTCGATGCGGCGGTCGCGCAGGAACGGCCAGATGCGGCGCACGTGTTCGCTGCGCTGCAGGTCGACATCGCAGACCAGTACGGTCGGGTCGCCACCGGCTTCGGCGATGAACTCACCCTGCGGGCCCAGCACGTGGCTGTTGCCCCAGAACTGGATGCCGGAGGCACCGAGCGGCGACGGCTCGTGGCCGACGCGGTTGCAGCTCAGCACGGGCACGCCGTTGGCCACGGCATGGCCGCGGTGGCTGAGCACCCAGGCATCGCGCTGGCGGCCCTGTTCGTCCTTCTGGTCATCCGGATCCCAGCCGATGGCGGTGGGGTAGAGCAGCAGTTCGGCACCGGCCAGCGCCATCAGGCGCGCGGCTTCGGGGTACCACTGGTCCCAGCAGACGAGCACGCCAAGGCGACCCACCGAGGTATCGATCGGCTTGAAGCCGATGTCGCCGGGGGTGAAGTAGAACTTCTCATAGAAGCCGGGATCGTCCGGGATGTGCATCTTGCGATACTTGCCCAGCAGGGTGCCGTCCTTTTCGAACACCACGGCGGTGTTGTGGTACAGGCCGGCGGCGCGGCGCTCGAACAGCGAGCCGACGATCACCACGCCATGCTTCTTCGCAAGCGCGCCAAGGCGCTCGGTGCTCGGCCCGGGAATCGGTTCGGCCAGGTCGAACTCATCCACCGATTCGTGCTGGCAGAAGTACGCGCCGTTGTGCAGTTCCTGCAGCAGGACCAGCTTGGCACCCTGGGCAGCCGCTTCAGCCACGCGCGTTTCGATCACGGCCAGGTTGGCGGCCGCGTCACCGTGGTTGCGCTCCTGGATCAGGGCGACGGAAAGGGTGTGGCGTGAGCTCATCCGGGGCGGGTCCTGCAGGGGGAAAAACGCAGTTTATCGCGGATGGGTGTGTGCGGCGTGCTGGTTGTTAAACCGGTGCTGTTAAGGCCTTCAGTAGCCGGGTTTGCGGGTCGCCGGGCGTTGCCCGGCTGCTGGTGGATCCAGGCGAACAGCCTTGGTGCAGCGGCTCCGAGGCTTGGCGGGACGGTGCGGGTTTGCGGGGGACGCCGTGAACCCATCCATGGGGGCTTGGTCGCCGCATCCATGCGGCTCACACCCCCGCAAACCCGCCCCGACCCGCCTTCGACGGTTGGCCGGAGGCCAGGGGAAAGCAACGGCCGCAGCCAACATCGACTGCGTCTTCGTTCTGAGATCTGGCATTTGATCTTCCATGGCCACCAATACACCGTCGAGGGTCGGCGGGGGCGGGTTTGCGGGACTGTCAAAAACATGGATGTTTTTGCCAAGCCCCCATGGATGGGTTTACGGCGTGTCCCGCAAACCCGCACCCGCCGACCCAGCTCAGGTCATGCTGTGCCCACCGGCTGTTCGCCCAAAACCAAAAGCGCCGGGCAAAGCCCGGCGCCTGGGAAACTCACGATTGCCGAAGCGCGTTACGCCGCCAGCAACCCAGCCGGCAACTGCATGGTGATGCAGTGCAGGCTGCCGTTCTGCCAGATCAGCGAGCGGCAGGGTACCTGCACGATCTCGTGGTCCGGGTAGGCCTGGGCCAGCACGTCGCGTGCCGCGTCGTCAGCCACGTCACCGTAGGCCGGCATCAGCACCGCGCCGTTGAGGATCAGGTAATTGGCGTAGGACGCGGCCAGGCGGCGGCCTTCGTCGATCACCGGGCGTGCCCACGGCAGCGGGAACAGGCGGTACGGCTGGCCGTCGGCGGTGCGCAGCGCGGCCAGTTCGTTGCCCATCGCCTGCAGCTCGGCATGGTGCGAATCGCTGGCGTCATCGCAGGCCTGGTAGACAATGCTGTCCACCGACGCGAAACGCGCCAGCGTGTCGATGTGCGCGTCGGTGTCGTCGCCTTCCAGGTAGCCGTGGTCCAGCCACAGCACCCGATCCTGCGCCAGCCAGCTCGCCATGTCCGCGCTCAGCGACGCACGATCCCGGTCCGGGTGGCGTTCGTGCAGGCACTTCCAGGTGGTGAGCAGGGTACCCGCGCCGTCGGTTTCGATGGCGCCGCCTTCCAGCGCGAACGGAATGCTCTGCAGCTCCGCGTCGGCGAACAGGTTGGCGGCGTGCAGCACGCCCACCAGCTGGTCGTCCAGGCTGGCCTCGAACTTGCCGCCCCAGCCGGTGAAGCGGAAGTCCAGCAGCCGGAAGCCGCCGTCGGCGCGGCGCAGCGTGATCGGGCCCGAATCGCGCAGCCAGGTGTCGTCGTACGGCGCGGTGACGAAACGCACGCGGTCGGTGTCGATCCGGTTGGAGCGCAGGCGCGCGTCGGCGTACGCCTCCAGGTCGTCATCGGCCACGATGATCACCACCGGCTGGAAGCGGGTGATGGCCGCGACCAGCGCGATGTAGGTGTCCTCGACGTCACCCAGGCGGTCGGCCCAGTCGGTGTCGGCGTGGGGCCAGGCGATCAGGATGGCGGACTGGGATTCCCATTCGGCCGGAAAGCGGAGCGTATCGTTCATGGTCTCGGTGCGATGGCCCGCCGGGCGGCGGGCGTTCTGATGGATCAGCGGATCGGCGGCTTCGGGCCGACTTCGTTGCTGTCAGCCTTGTTGGCCACCACGTCGATCACCTTCTGCTTTTCGAAGTAGACGGTGAACATCGGGTAGACCCAGCGGTTGATGGTCGGCCACTGGCGCTTCTGGCCGCCGCGCGGCTCCAGCTTCTCGCTGGGCTCACCGAAGCGGCTCAGGACTTGGCTGGTGGTCTCGCCACGCACCGGCACCACCGGCGCCACCTGTTCCTTGGTGCGGTCGATCAACAGGGTGTCGGCGTGGGCGCTGGCGCAGGCCAGCAGGGCAAGCAACGGCAGTGTGGTCAGGTAACGCTTCATCTCGATCTACTCCCCAGTGGTCAAGAAAGGAACCACGACCGACGGTCGTGGCCTACCCGGCGATTACAACAAAATTGGCAATAAAAAACCGCCCGGAGGCGGCTTTTTATTCAGGCAGGTCGCGACCGGTGGCCGCGACGGCCCAGGCTCAGCGCTGGCGAGCCTTGAAACGCGGGTTCGACTTGCAGATCACGAAGATCTTGCCGCGACGACGGACGACCTTGCAGTCACGGTGACGGGACTTGGCCGACTTCAGGGAAGACAGGACTTTCATTGCATACCTCGGCGTAAACGTGGATTCGGTTGGAGCGCGGCCGCGATATGCAGATGACAATCGGCAGGTGACGCCCGTTCAAGCCCGCCATTCTACCGGGCTTTTTTCCATCCTTTCAAGTGCTTGCACTAAAAATGTCTTGGACGGGGCCGGGCAGGGGCTAGAATGGGGGGTCAAATCCACAGGGAACCCCATGAACCAGCCTTCTCCCGTGCTCACCATCGACGGCCCGTCCGGGGCCGGCAAGGGGACCGTCAGCCGCATTGTCGCACGCCGGCTGGGCTGGCATTACCTGGATTCGGGCGCCCTGTACCGCGCCGTGGGCGTGGCTGCCAGCTGGGCCGATATCGACACCTCCGATGCCTCGGCACTGGTGCGCTGCACCTTCGACACCCATGTCCGCTTCGTCGAGGCCGACGATGGCAGCCTGCGTGTCATCGTCAATGAGACCGACGCCACCGACGAGCTTCGGCTGGAAACCACCGGGGCCCTGGCCTCGGCCATTGCCGCCATTCCCGAGGTCCGCGCCGCCCTTAAAGAACGTCAACGCGCATTCAGGGTTCTCCCGGGCCTGGTAGCCGACGGGCGGGACATGGGGACGGTCATCTTCCCCGACGCCCCATTCAAGGTCTTCCTGACGGCCAGTGCCGAGGAGCGCGCCGAGCGCCGGCATAACCAGTTGAAAGACAAGGGGGTTTCTGTTAACTTTGATGACCTCCTGCGCGAGATCATGGCCCGCGACGCCCGTGATGCACAGCGCACAGTGGCGCCCCTGAAGCCGGCAGACGATGCCGTCGTCATCGACACCAGTGGTATCGGCATCGACGAAGTCGTTGCCAAGGTACTGGATCTGCTTCCGGTTTCGGGTGCCTGATCCGTGGCAAGGAGGCCGCCAATCCATCGGCGGTAGTCGCACCAATGCAATGCAGTAAAAGCTCCGTCCCGCAATGATGCGTGGCGGTTTTCCTACTTCACACACGACCTGCGTTTCCGGGGTCGACCAACAGGCGGGCAGTAAACGGAACCCTCGCGGGGACCAATGCCCATGTGTCCAACAGAGTAAATCTAATGACCGAATCATTTGCCGAACTGTTTGAAGCCAGCCAGGCCAATCTGGCCAAGCTGAAGCCGGGCGCCATCGTCAGCGGTGTTGTCGTTGAAGTCCGCGGCGACGTCGTGGTGATCAACGCCGGCCTGAAGTCCGAAGGCATCGTGCCGATCGAACAGTTCCGTAACGACGCCGGCGAAATCGACGTCGCCGAAGGCGATGTCGTCAAGGTCGCCCTCGACTCGATCGAGAACGGCTTCGGTGAAACCGTCCTGTCGCGCGAGAAAGCCAAGCGCGCCATGGTGTGGGACGAGCTGGAAGAAGCCCTGGAAAAGAACGAAACCATCACCGGCCGCATCAGCGGCAAGGTCAAGGGTGGTTTCACCGTGGACATCAAGGATGTCCGCGCGTTCCTGCCCGGTTCGCTGGTGGATGTGCGCCCGGTGCGCGACCCGGCCTACCTGGAAGGCAAGGAGCTGGAATTCAAGCTCATCAAGCTGGACCGCAAGCGTAACAACGTCGTGGTCTCGCGCCGCGCTGTCGTCGAAAGCGAGCACTCGGAAGAGCGCGAGCAGCTGATGGACAAGCTGCAGGAAGGCGCGATCCTGAAGGGTGTCGTCAAGAACCTGACCGATTACGGCGCATTCGTGGACCTGGGCGGCATCGACGGCCTGCTGCACATCACCGACATGGCCTGGAAGCGCGTGCGCCACCCGTCCGAAGTCGTGAACGTCGGCGACGAGCTGGACGTGCGCGTGCTGAAGTTCGACCGCGAGCGCAACCGCGTTTCGCTCGGCCTGAAGCAGCTGGGCGAGGATCCGTGGGACAACATCGCCCGTCGTTACCCGGCCAACAGCCGCGTGTTCGGCAAGGTCTCCAACGTCACCGATTACGGCGCGTTCGTCGAGATCGAGCCGGGCGTCGAAGGCCTGGTGCACGTCTCCGAGATGGATTGGACCAACAAGAACGTCAACCCGTCCAAGGTTGTGCAGGTCGGTGACGAAGTTGAAGTCATGGTCCTGGACGTCGACGAGGAGCGTCGCCGCATCTCGCTGGGCATGAAGCAGGTTGCCGCCAATCCGTGGGAAACCTTCGCTGCCATCCACAAGAAGGGCGACAAGGTGTCGGGCCAGATCAAGTCGATCACCGACTTCGGCATCTTCATCGGCCTGGACGGCGGTATTGATGGCCTGGTGCACCTGTCCGACATCAGCTGGAACACCACCGGCGAAGACGTGGTCCGCAACTTCAAGAAGGGCGACAACCTGGACGCCGTCGTCCTGGCCGTCGATCCGGAGCGCGAGCGCATCAGCCTGGGCGTCAAGCAGCTGGAGCAGGATCCGTTCGGTCAGTACATGGCTGCCAACCCGAAGGGTTCGAAGGTCGAAGGCGTGGTCAAGGAAGTGGACGCCAAGGGCGCTACCATCGAACTGGCTGACGGCATCGAAGGCTATGTCGCTGCGCGTGACGTTGCCAACGAGCGCGTCGACGACGCGACCCAGTTCCTGAAGGTCGGCGACAAGGTTGAAGCGAAGTTCGTGGGCATGGATCGCAAGGGTCGTACCCTGCAGCTGTCGATCAAGGCCAAGGACGACGCGGAAATGCGCGAAGTGCTGGAGGAATACCAGTCCTCTTCGGCTTCCAGCGGCACCACCCAGCTCGGCGCGCTGCTGCGTGCACAGCTGAACGGCAACAAGTCCGAGTAATCGGCCTTTACCCGTAGCAGTAGTTTCCTGGACGGCCCGGACAATTGTCCGGGCCGTTTCAGGGTTTGAGACCCTCGACGCGAGTCCGCAATGACCAAATCCGAGTTGATCGAAATCCTGGCGCGCCGACAGGCGCATCTGAAGTCGGACGATGTCGATCTGGCGGTGAAGTCGTTGCTGGAGATGATGGGCGGGGCGCTGGCTGGCGGGGATCGCATCGAGATCCGCGGGTTCGGCAGTTTTTCGTTGCACTACCGGCCGCCGCGGCTGGGGCGCAACCCCAAGACCGGGGAATCGGTCGCACTGCCGGGCAAGCATGTCCCGCATTTCAAGCCGGGCAAGGAACTCCGTGAGCGCGTAAGCGCCGTGGTGCCGCTGGAAAGCGATCCGGCCTAGTAGAGCGGATGGTTAGTCCGCTACTCTCTACCTCAAAGGGAATGGGAGCTGCCACAATGAAAGTCGCACGTCTGTTGATCCTGCTCGCCGTGCTGGTGGCCGGGCTCGTCATCGGTGCCCTCAATTCGCAGGACATGACCCTCAACCTGGGGTTCACTGCCATCCATTCCAGCACCGGCCTGGCCATTACCGTGGCCCTGTTGACCGGTGCGATCATCGGTGCCGGGCTGGTCCTGGTCGGCGTGGTGATCCCGTTGTATTCCCGACTGCGCAAAGCGCAGAAAGCGGCTCCGGCCGCCGCCCCCGTGGCGTCTTCTTCTTCACCTTTCGACGGACGTTGAGCGCCGATGGAATTTGTATCCGAGTGGTTCTGGTTTTTCCTGTTCCTGCCGCTGGCAGCACTGTCGGGCTGGGTGATCGGCCGTCGCGGTGGCCAGCGCCATGGCGACAACCAGGTCAGCCACCTGTCCAGCACCTACTTCCGTGGCTTGAACTACCTGCTCAACGAGCAGCCCGACAAGGCCATCGAACTGTTCCTGCACATTGCCGAGCTGGACAAGGAAACCTTCGAGACCCAGGTCGCGCTGGGCCACCTGTTCCGCCGCCGGGGCGAGGTTGATCGCGCCATCCGCCTGCACCAGGGGCTGGTCAACCGCACCGACCTCAGCGACGCACAGCGCGTCCAGGCCCTGCTGGCGCTGGGCGAGGACTACATGAAGTCCGGCCTGCTCGACCGTGCCGAAACCGTCTTTACCGAACTGGCCCAGATCGACCAGCGCGCCCCGCAGGCGCTCAAGCACCTGATCGGCATCTACCAGGCCGAGCGCGACTGGGAAAAGGCGATCGACAACGCCACCCGTTACGAAGAAGTCACCGGCGAGCCGATGGGCAAGCTGGTGGGGCAGTTCGAGTGCGAGCTGGCCGAACGCTTCCGTGGCGCCGGCAAGATCGATGAAGCCCGCGCGGCCATTGCCCGTGCCTACCAGGCCGATGCGATGTCGGTGCGTGCCGGCATCATTGAAGGACGCCTGGAAACCGATGCCGGCAACGCCGAAGCCGCCGTGCGCGCGTTCGAGCGGGCCGCCCGCAATGATCCCGAATACCTGCCCGAGGTGCTGCAGCCGTTGATGCAGAACTACCGAAAGGTGGGCGATCTGGGCGGCGCGCGCGCGTTCCTGTCGGAAATGACCGAGCACTATCGTGGCATCGCCCCGGTCCTGGCCCTGACCCAGCTGATGGAAGAGCAGGAGGGCGTGGCCCCGGCCCGCGCCTACCTGGGCCGGCAGCTGAAGGATCGCCCGTCGGTACGCGGCGAGTCGGCATTGATCGACCTCACCCTGGCCGAAGGCGCCGACTCCACCGCCACCCTGCATGACCTCAAGCACATCACCGACCAGCTGCTGGTCCGCAATCCGGCCTATCGCTGCACGCGTTGTGGCTTCGGTGCGCGCACCCACCACTGGCAATGCCCCAGCTGCAAGGAGTGGGGTACGGTCAAGCCGCTGTTGAACTACGCGGTGCTCTGAGCCATGCCGGCAGGGTGGTGGATGGGGCTGCCGGCCGTGCTGGCGGTGGCGGCGGTGCTCACGTGGTGCGCCCGCCGGTACGCACTGCGGCGCAAGCTGTTCGACCAGCCCGGGGAACGCCGCAGCCATGTCGTGGCGACCCCGCGCGGGGGCGGCATTGCCATCGTGGTGACCCTGCTGCTGGCGCTGGCCGCGGCGGCGGTCATCTGGCCGGGCGCCCGGACGCCGTTGCTGGTGTCGGGGCTGGGCCTGGTGCTGGTGGCCGGGATCGGCTGGTGGGACGACCACCGGCCGCTGCCGGCGGTGCGCCGGTTGCTGGTCCATCTGCTGGCCGCCGGCCTGCTGGCAGGTCTGGTGTGGGATGCAACGGGCAACCCTTGGCAGGCGCTGCTGGCGCTGCTGTTTACGACATCCCTGATCAACATCTGGAACTTCATGGATGGGATCAACGGGATCGCGACCAGCCAGGCCATTCTGGCCGGCGCCGCGTTCGCGCTTGTCCTGCCGGGTCCGCTGGCGTTGGCCGGGATTGTCCTGGCACTGGCCTGCCTGGGTTTCCTGCCGTTCAATTTTCCGAATGCAAGGATCTTCATGGGCGATGTGGGCAGCGGGGCGTTAGGTTATGCCGTCGCAGCCCTGGTCTGCCTGGCCAGCGTGGCAACCGACATCTCGTGGCTGCTGCTGCTGGTGCCGCTGACGGCGTTCCTCGTGGACGCTGGCTTCACACTGCTTTCGCGCATGCTGTCGGGGCAAAGATGGATGGAGCCCCACACCCAACATCTGTATCAACGTGCCGTCAAAAGTGGTGCAACGCACACTTCGGTTACAGGGACGTACTTTGTTTTTGGTCTGTTCAGTATTACAGTGTTTAATGCTTGCACGTATTTGCAGCCGAGGTGGGAGGCTGCCGTGGCCGTAGCGTGGATATTCTTCGCGACCGGTCTTTGGCTGCTCCTGCGCAAGGGAATGCGCTACTAGAAGGATTGCCCGCTTTATGACGCCTTGGCAGGACCGTTTCACGAGTCTGCTTCCCCGTGCCGCCATCGTGGCCCACGACCTGTTCATGGTCTGGGCGTGCTGGCAGTTGCTGCATGCCGGCCGCTATTCGATGCTGGCCGATGCGCCCTCGTTGCCGCTGTGGAACATCGATACCTCGCTGGTGCTGGTGATCCAGGCCATCGTGTTCTGGCGCGTGGGTCTGTACCGCGGGCTGTGGCGGTTCGCCAGCGTGGCCGACCTGCTGCACATCTTCAAATCCAGCTTCATCGGGTTGCTGGCCATCGTGGTGGTGCTGGCCTACAAGCGCTTCAATGGCGTGCCGATGTCGGTGCTGGTGATCTATCCCTTCGCGCTGTCGGCCCTGCTGGGCGCGCCCCGCCTGCTGTACCGGGCATGGAAGGACTACCAGGCGCTGCAGTCGGATGCGACCGCGCGCCGGGTGCTCATCCTGGGCGCCGGCCAGGCTGCCGAAGCGCTGGTCCGCGACCTGCGCCGGTCGGGGGATTTCGAACCGGTGGGCCTGCTCGACGATGCGCCGCACCTTCAGGGGGCGAAGCTTCAGGGCCTGCCTATCCTGGGCACCCTGGACGATGCCGCCTCGGTGGTACGCGAAACCGCGGCCAGGTTGCTGGTGATTGCCATCCCGTCGCTGGATGCCGCCGGCATGCAGCGCGTGGTGGCCATCTGCGAAAGCACCGGGGTGCCGTTCCGCATGGTGCCCAAGCTCAACGACGTGCTGCTGGGCCATTCGCTGCCCGGTGAGCTGAAGGAAGTGGCGATCGAGGACCTGCTGGGGCGCAAGCCGATCCTGCCGGACTGGTCGCTGATCCGCGGCTGGCTGGGCGGGCGCACCGTGCTGGTGACCGGCGCCGGTGGTTCGATCGGCTCGGAATTGTGCCGCCAGTGCGCGCGCCACGGGGCAGGGCGGGTCGTACTGCTGGAAATGAGCGAGCTGCTGCTGCTCACCATCGAGGCCGAACTCAAGCGCAGCTTCCCCGACCTGGTCGTGGAGGCGGTACTGGGTGACTGTGGCGACCCGGCGGTGATCCGCCACGCCTTGTCGCTGTCGCAGGTGGATGCGGTGTTCCATGCGGCGGCCTACAAGCAGGTGCCCGTGCTGGAACGGCAGCTGCGCGAAGCGGTGCGCAACAACATCCTGTCCACCGAAACGGTGGCCCGGGCCTGCGTGGAAGCGCGGATCGAACATTTCGTGTTCATCTCCACCGACAAGGCGGTCGACCCGGTCAATGCGCTGGGCGCCAGCAAGCGCTACGCCGAGATGATCTGCCAGAGCCTGGACCAGAAGACCAGCCATACCCGCTTCGTCACCGTGCGCTTCGGCAACGTGCTCGCCTCGGCGGGCAGCGTGGTGCCGGTGTTCCGCGAGCAGATCCTCAAGGGCGGCCCGGTCACGGTCACCGACCCGGAAGTAACCCGTTACTTCATGACGATTCCCGAAGCCTGCCAGCTGATCCTGCAGGCGGCGGCATCAGCCTCGCACGGGGCGATCTATACGCTCGACATGGGCGAGCCGGTGCCGATCCGGGTGCTGGCCGAGCAGATGATCCGCCTGGCCGGCAAGCAGCCGTACAAGGACATCGCCATCATCTACACCGGCCTTCGACCCGGCGAAAAGCTGCACGAGACCCTGTTCTATTCGGACGAGGACTACCGTCCGACCGCGCATCCCAAGATCCTCGAGGCCGGCGTGCGCACCTTCGCCCGCGAGCAGGTGCTGGGCAACGTGCCGCGGCTGCGCGAGGCCATCGCCAACTACGATACCGATGCCATCAACAGCATCCTGTTCGCGACCATGCCGGAATTTGCGCCGTTGCAACAGGAATCTCACGTCGAGTCGGCTAAGGTGCTTCCCTTTCCGGCACGAGAGGCCAACAGGCTGTGACGAACAAGCGCATTCGCAAGGCGGTTTTCCCGGTGGCGGGGCTGGGCACCCGGTTCCTTCCCGCAACCAAGACGGTTCCCAAGGAAATGCTGCCGATCATCGACCGGCCGTTGATCCAGTACGCCGTCGATGAGGCGATCGAGGCAGGGTGCGACACCCTGATCTTTGTCACCAATCGCTACAAGCACGCGGTCGCGGACTATTTCGACAAGGCGTACGAACTGGAGCAGAAGCTCGAGCGCGCGGGCAAGACCGAGCTGCTGGAACTGGTGCGCAACGTGCTGCCGGAAGGCGTGCGCGCGGTGTTCGTGACCCAGACCGAAGCGCTGGGCCTGGGCCATGCGGTGCTGTGTGCCAAATCCGTAGTGGGCGACGAGCCCTTCGCGGTGCTGCTGCCCGATGACCTGATCTGGAACCGCGGCGACGGCGCCCTCAAGCAGATGGCCGATCTCAACCAAGCCACGGGCGCCAGCGTGATCGCGGTTGAAGACGTGCCCCACGAGAACACGGCCAGCTACGGCATCGTGGCGACCGAGGCCTTCGACGGCCGCAAGGGGCGCATCGCGCAGATCGTGGAAAAGCCCAAGCCGGAAGACGCGCCGAGTGATCTGGCCGTGGTTGGCCGGTACGTGCTCAGCCCGAAGATCTTCGAACTGCTTGAAGCCACCGGCAAGGGCGCGGGCGGTGAGATCCAGCTGACCGACGCCATTGCCGACCTGCTGAAAACCGAGGAGGTCAACGCCTACCGGTTCGAAGGTACCCGGTTCGACTGCGGCACCCACCTGGGGCTGGTGGAAGCCACCATCCGCTTCGCGCTGGAAAGCCACAAGCTGGGCAAGCCGGCGCGCGAGAAGCTGGCGCAGATGCTGGAAGAAGACGAGGGCTAAGCCCCCCGTCCCATGCTCGCGCATGAAAAAGGCGACCCGGACGGGTCGCCTTTTTGCTTCTCCGCCCGCCTGCAAACGGCAGGCGGCCATCTCTTCCGGCCGACAGGTACCGACCGCTGGTCGGTACCTGGATCCCGGATCACAGCGATTCGAAAATACCCGCTGCGCCCATGCCGGTGCCGATGCACATGGTGACCATGCCGTACTTCTGCTGGCGACGGCGCAGGCCGTGCAGCAGGGTGGCGGTCCGGATCGCGCCGGTGGCGCCCAGCGGGTGGCCCAGTGCGATGGCGCCGCCCAGCGGGTTGACCTTGGACGGGTCCAGCCCGCAATCACGGATCACCGCCAGCGACTGCGCGGCGAACGCTTCATTGAGCTCGATCCAGTCCAGCTGGTCCTGGGTCAGGCCAGCCTGCTTGAGCGCCTTGGGAATGGCCGCGATCGGGCCGATGCCCATCACTTCCGGGCGCACACCGGCGACCGAGAAACTCACGAAGCGGGCCAGCGGCTTCAGGCCGTAGTCCTTGACCGCCTGTTCCGATGCCAGCAGCACCGCACCGGCGCCGTCGCTCATCTGCGAGGAGTTGCCGGCGGTCACCGTGCCGCCAAACTGGCCGTTGCGGAACACCGGGCGCAGCTTGGCCAGGCCTTCGGCGGACGAGTCCAGGCGCGGGCCTTCGTCGGTGTCCACGATGCGGTCGCGGGTGATGATGCGGCGGCCGTCGGCCAGGTCCGGCTGGCGGGTGCGCACGTCATACGGGCTGATCTCATCCTTGAAGTCGCCGTTCTGGATTGCGGCGATGGCCTTCTGGTGCGAGGCCAGGGCGAACGCATCCTGCTCTTCGCGGGAAACCTTCCATTCCTCGGCGACCTTCTCGGCGGTGATGCCCATGCCGTAGGCGATGGCCACGTGGTCGTTGTCGAACACGCTCGGCGCCATCGCGATCTTGTTGCCCATCATCGGCACCATCGACATCGATTCGGTGCCGCCGGCCAGCATCAGGTCGGCGTTGCCGAGACGGATCTGGTCGGCTGCCATCGCCACGGCCTGCAGGCCGGACGAGCAGAAGCGGTTGACGGTCTGCGCGGCGATGGTGTCCGGCAGGCCGGCCAGCAGCACGCCGATGCGCGCCACGTTCATGCCCTGCTCGGCTTCGGGCATGGCGCAGCCGATGATGGCGTCATCGATGCGGTTGACGTCGATGCCCGGTGCCTGCGCGACCACGGACTTGAGCACGTGGGCCAGCATGTCGTCGGGACGGGTATTGCGGAACACGCCCTTGGGCGCCTTGCCAACCGGGGTACGGGTGGCGGCGACGATGTAGGCGTCCTGGATCTGCTTGGTCATTGTGGTGGTCTCTTATGGGTCAGTTGCGCAGCGGCTTGCCGGTCTTCAGCATGTGCGCGATGCGGGCCTGGGTCTTTTCCTGCTGGGCCAGTTCGACGAAGTGCTTGCGCTCCAGGGTCAGCAGCCACTCTTCATCCACCAGCGTGCCGCGGTCCACTTCGCCACCACACAGCACGGTGGCGATACGCACGGCGATTTCGTAGTCGTACGGGCTGATGAAACGGCCCTCGAGCATGTTCACCAGCATCATCTTGAAGGTAGCGATACCCACGTCACCGGCCACCTGGATGCGGCTGGCCGGCATCGGCGGACGGTAGCCGCCTTCGGCCAGCGCCTGCACTTCGGCCTTGGCGATGTGCAGCGCTTCGAAGCTGTTGAACACCACCTTGTCGGTGGCGCGCATCAGGCCCAGTTCCTTGGCGTTGACCGCGGAGTTGGAGACCTTGGCCATGGCCACGGTTTCGAAGGTCTTCTTCAGTTCGGCGAATACATCACCGCCCGGGCCGGCGGCCTGGGAGGCGCGTACCGCCAGTTCCTTCAGGCCACCACCGGCCGGCAGCAGGCCGACGCCGGCTTCGACCAGGCCGATGTAGCTTTCCAGTGCGGCCACGCTCTTGGCGCTGTGCATCTGGAACTCGCAGCCGCCGCCCAGGGCCAGCCCGCGCACGGCGGTCACCACCGGCACCAGCGCGTACTTGATGGCCTGGCTGGTGCGCTGGAAGTTGTGCACCATTTCTTCGAACTGGTCGACCTTGCCGGCCTGTAGCAGGCCGAGCGCGCCGGCCAGGTCGGCACCGGCGGAGAAGGGTTCCTTCTGCTGCCAGATCACCAGCCCCTTGAAGCCCTGCTCGGCGCGCTTGATGGCTTCCTGCAGGCCATTGAGCACGTGGTCGGACACGGTGTTCATCTTGGTCTTGAAGCTGACCACGGCGATGCCGTCGCCGTCGTGCCACATGCGCACGCCGTCGTTCTCGAACACGGTTTCGCCCGGGCTGAAGGTTTCGCCCAGCAGCGGATCCGGGAAGCGCTGGCGCTGGTACACCGGCAGCGCCGAACGCGGCAGCTTGGCGTTGCGGGTCGGGCTGTAGCTGCCTTCGGCGGCGTGCACGCCATCGCGGCCATCGAACACCCAGTCCGGCAGCGGGGCGTTGCTCATGCTCTTGCCGGCCACGATGTCATCGGCGATCCACTGCGCGACCTGCTTCCAGCCGGCGGCCTGCCAGGTTTCGAACGGGCCCAGCGACCAGCCGTAGCCCCAGCGGATGGCCAGGTCGACGTCGCGCGCGGTTTCGGCGATGTCGGCCAGGTGGTAGGCGCTGTAATGGAACAGGTCGCGGAAGGTCGCCCACAGGAACTGCGCCTGCGGGTGCTGGCTTTCGCGCAGCTTGGCGAACTTCTCGGCCGGGTTCTTGATCTTCAGGATCTCGACCACTTCCGGGGCGGCGGTGCGATCGGCAGCGCGGTAGTCCTGCTTCTCCAGGTCCAGCACCACGATGTCCTTGCCGACCTTGCGGAAGATGCCGGCGCCGGTCTTCTGGCCCAGCGCACCCTTGGCGATCAGCGCATCCAGCCACTTCGGCGAGGCGAAGTACTGGTGCCACGGGTCGTTGGGCAGGGTGTCGCCCATGGTCTTGATGACATGGGCCATGGTGTCCAGGCCGACCACGTCGGAGGTGCGGTAGGTGGCCGACTTCGGGCGGCCGACCAGCGGGCCGGTCAGGCCATCGACTTCATCGAAGCCCAGGCCGAACTGCTGGGTGTGGAAGATGGTGGACAGGATCGAGAACACGCCGATGCGGTTGCCGATGAAGTTCGGGGTGTCCTTGGCGTACACCACGCCCTTGCCCAGGGTGGTGACCAGGAAGCTTTCCAGGCCTTCCAGCACGGCGGCGTCGGTGGTGGTGGCCGGGATCAGCTCGGCCAGGTGCATGTAGCGCGGCGGGTTGAAGAAGTGCACGCCGCAGAAGCGGTGGCGCAGCTGTTCGGGCAGCACGTCGGCGAGCTTGTTGATGCCCAGGCCGGAGGTGTTGGAAGCCAGCACGGCATGATCGGCCACGAACGGGGCGATCTTCTTGTACAGGTCCTGCTTCCAGTCCATCCGTTCGGCGATGGCTTCGATGATCAGGTCGCAGTCGCGCAGCTGCTCCAGGCCGGTTTCATAGTTGGCCGGGGTGATCGCTTCGGCGTACGACTTGCTGGCGAGCGGGGCCGGGCTGAGCTTGCCCAGGTTGGCGATGGCCTTGAGCACGATGCCGTCGGCAGGACCTTCCTTGGCGGGAAGGTCGAACAGCACGGTGTCGACGCCGGCATTGGTCAGGTGGGCCGCGATCTGGGCACCCATGACGCCGGCACCCAGCACGGCGGCGCGGCGGACTAGCAGGGAATTGGACATGTCGATAAGCCTTTGTTGGTCTGGAAGCCGGGCAGGGCCCGGCTCTACGGGGGTGATATGGGGCCCGGCGTTACGGGGTGGCAGGAGTCGCCGCCGCAGGGGCGGTAGCCGCGCTGGCGCGGAAACCGGCTTCGGCGAAATGGATGAGTTCCTGGGCTGCATGGGCACGATGCGCCGCTTCGGTGACACCGGCGGGTCGCTTGATCAGCCCGAAATCGGCCATGGCGTAGGTCAGTGCGCCGGCCAGGAAGTCCAGTCGCCAATACAGCTCTTCCTTGCTCAGGCCCGGCACGCTGGCGGCGATCGCCTTGCCGAACTCGCGCAGGACGTGGCCGTAGTGGTCGGAGAGGAACTTGCGCAGGTTGTCGTTCTTTTCCGCGTACGCGCGGGCGATGACACGCACGAACGCGCCCCCGGTCTGGCGGTCCTGGGCCATGGCCAGCGCCGGTTCGACGAACGCAGCCAGCACCGGCCGCAGCTGCCCGGGGTGGTCGCGCCGGGCGATGTCCAGCTGCGACAGCCGGGCGGCGGTCATTTCGTCCATGCGCCGGCGGAACACCTCGTTGACCAGGTTTTCCTTGGATCCGAAGTGGTAATTCACCGCAGCGATGTTCACATCGGCCTGGCTGGTCACCTGGCGCAGCGATGTCCCGGCGAACCCGTGCAGGGCGAACAGCTCCTCGGCGGCGCCGAGAATGCGGTCCTTGGTGGAGAAGTGGGCGGGTTTGGCCATGGGCGGGGCAGGGGTTCAATCAAACGATTGTTTGATATTAGACCCCGGCATCCTCGGTGGCATGCTGCGGCGCACAAGATGTTGGTCCTCGTTCATGCCCATCAACCTGAACGGCGGGCAGTCGCCGCCAGCGCGAGGTTGCCGCGCAGGGCGTGGCAAGACGTACCGAGAGGTTGTAGAATCACGCCACGTATATAGGCTAAGCCCGCGTTTCGACGCGGGTTTTTTTCATGTTACTCTCGGGCCGATCAGTGGCCCGCCCAACGGAGAATTCCCATGGCGCTGGAGCGCACCCTTTCCATCATCAAGCCGGACGCCGTCGCCAAGAACGTCATCGGTGAAATCTACGCCCGCTTCGAAAAGGCTGGCCTGAAGGTCGTGGCTGCCAAGTACAAGCAGCTGTCGCGCCGTGAAGCCGAAGGCTTCTACGCCGTGCACAAGGAGCGTCCGTTCTTCAACGCGCTGGTCGAGTTCATGATCTCCGGCCCGGTGATGATCCAGGCGCTGGAAGGCGACAACGCCGTGCTGGCCCACCGCGACCTGCTGGGCGCCACCAATCCGAAGGACGCTGCGCCGGGCACCATCCGCGCCGACTTCGCCGATTCCATCGATGCCAATGCCGCCCACGGCTCGGACTCGGTCGAGAATGCCGCGATTGAAATCGCGTACTTCTTCGCCGCGACCGAAGTGGTCTCGCGCTGAGAGTAATGCCGTGAACGAGGTCGTACAGCCCAACGCCATCCCCATCGTGCTCGCCCAGGGCGCGCCGGTGGCCAAGCAGAACCTGCTCGACCTCGATCGCGAGGGATTGGAGCGCTTCTTCGCCGAGACACTCGGCGAAGCGCGCTACCGTGCCCACCAGGTCATGAAGTGGATCCACCACCACTACGTCACCGATTTCGACCAGATGACCGACCTGGGCAAGGCGCTGCGCAGCAAGCTGCAGCAGCATGCCGAAGTCCGCGTGCCGAACATCGTCTTCGACAAGCCGTCGGCCGACGGTACCCACAAGTGGCTGCTGGCCATGGGCACCGATGGCAAGAACGCGATCGAAGCGGTCTACATCCCGGACAAGAACCGCGGCACGCTGTGCGTGTCGTCGCAGGTGGGCTGTGCACTGAACTGCACGTTCTGCTCCACCGCCACCCAGGGCTTCAACCGCAACCTCTCCACCGCCGAGATCATCGGGCAGGTGTGGGTGGCGGCGCGCCACCTGGGCAACATTCCGCACAAGCAGCGTCGCCTCACCAACGTGGTGATGATGGGCATGGGCGAGCCGTTGATGAATTTTGACAACGTCGTGCGCGCCATGAGCGTGATGCGCGACGACCTGGGCTACGGCCTGGCCAACAAGCGCGTGACCCTGTCGACCTCCGGCCTGGTCCCGCAGATCGATCGCCTGTCGGCCGAAAGCGATGTGTCGCTGGCGGTGTCGCTGCATGCGCCGAACGATGCGCTGCGCGAGACCCTGGTGCCGCTCAACAAGAAGTACCCGATCGTGGAACTGATGGCCTCGTGCGCGCGCTACCTGCGTGCGAACAAGCGCCGCGAATCGGTCACCTTCGAATACACCCTGATGAAGGGCATCAACGACCAGCCCGAGCACGCCCGCCAGCTGGCGCGGCTGATGCGCCAGTTCGACAATGCCGTACAGGCCTCGCATTCGGGCAAGGTCAACCTGATTCCGTTCAATCCGTTCCCCGGTACCCGCTATGAGCGCTCCGGTGATGCGGAGATCCGCGCCTTCCAGAAGATCCTGCTCGACCAGCAGGTGCTGACGATGGTGCGGCGGACCCGTGGCGACGACATCGATGCCGCCTGTGGCCAGCTCAAGGGCCAGGTGATGGATCGTACCCGCCGCCAGGCCGAGTTCAACAAAGCGCTCCAGGACGGGAAAAACCGGGATGCCGCTGCCTGACCGCCGATTGCCAGCCGTTTTTTTCGTCGCGCTGGCACTCGCCGGGTGTGGCAACAAAGGCGTCAAACCCATGACCGCTCCGCTGGGCGTAGCGCCCGAGTATGTGGCGCGCGACAACGCTGACACCCGTCGCCGGGTCAGCTACCAGGACCAGATGACATTGTCGGCCGAGGCGTTCCGCGCCGGAGCGCTGGATGCTTCCGAAAAGCGCGCCCGAAGCGCGCTCAAGCTCGACGCGGGCCGGCCGGATGCCTACATCATGCTGGCGGCGCTGGCCAACCGGCGCGGTGACGATGCCGCTGCCGGTCCGCTGTTCCAGAAGGCGGCCGAGCTGGCGCCGGACAGCGGCGAGGTGCTCAACAACTATGGCGCGTGGTTATGTGGTCATGGCCGCGCCACCGAAGCGTTGCCACTGTTCGACCGGGCCGTTGCCGCGCCGGGTTACCGCACGCCGGCCGCAGCCCTGGCCAACGCAGGCGGCTGTGCGCTTGACGCCGGCCAGCCCGAGCGCGCCGTGCGGGACCTGCGCCGGGCCCTGGCGCTGGATCCGGCCAACCCCTATGCGCTGGAGGCCATGGCCCGCAACGAGCATGCCCAGGGCCGCTTTTTCGAGGCCCGGGCCTTCGTGCAACGGCGTCTCGCGGCTGCACCGGCCACACGTTCCGTGTTACAACTTGCCTCTCAAATCGAGGCGCAGCTTGGCGACACAGTGGCATCCGGTCGTTATCTGCAGCGAATTCGCGACGAATTTCCGCAGGATGCGGCTCCTAATTCCCGGGGTTGAAGCATTGTGATTGATGACCAGACTGTGAACGCTTTTGACACCGCGGCCGGCTGTGGAGCACGTCTCCGGCAGGCGCGGGAAGCGGCAGGACTGACGCTCGAAGCAGTGGGGCAGCAGTTGCGCATGCCGGTGCAGGTGGTGAAGTCACTCGAAGCCGAGCAGTGGGACCGCCTCGGTGCGCCGGTGTTCGTCCGCGGCCAGCTCAAAAGCTATGCGCGCCTGCTCAAGGTCGACCTGGGCGATGTGCTGGACCAGGCCCACATCGGGCCGGTGGTGCCGCCGCAGCTGGTCAGCCACACCCATACCCCGCGGGCCCGCCGTATCGCCGAGAGCCTCGGCCGCCGTGCCCTGTATGTCGGCATCACCGCGGTGCTGGCCGTGCCGGTGTGGTTCGCCACCCGCGGCCACTTCGACAGTGCCTCGACCACCCCCAATACCGCTTCGCTGGATGTGATTCCCGCCGCCGTACCGGTGGCGGGCACCGCGCCGGCAGCCCAGGCGGCGCCGGTGGTGACGCCTGCGCCGTCGACGGCGCCGTCGGCCCCCTACCTGGCCTCGTTGACCCCGGTGCCCCGGCCCACGGCCGCCGCGCCGGCGCCGGCCGGTGCGCTCAGCCTGCAGTTCAAGGGCGACAGCTGGGTGGATATCGTCGCGCCCGACGGCAGCACCGTCGAGAAAGCCCTGATCAAGTCAGGCGAAACCCGCGCCTTCAGCCCGGGCCAGGTGGCCCGCATGGTGCTCGGCAATGCGTCGGCGGTGGAGGTTCAGCAGGCCGGTACCATCATCGACCTTTCGCCCTACCAGCGAGCCAACGTGGCACGCTTTACGGTATCCTCTGACGGCTCCGTGGCTCCGGTTTCACACTGAGCCGCGTTTCCCGATTCATTTCGACAATCCAATTCAAACAGTCCCTCCTGACGGGCAGGGGCGAGAGTACGCATGGCGATCGACGACCTGCTCGACGAGCACGAACAAAGTGAACGCGTCCGCAGCTGGCTGCGGAAGAATGGTGTCAGCATCATCGCCGGCGTGGCGATTGCCATCGGCGGCATCGCCGGCTGGCAGTGGTGGCAGAAAGAACAGGGCAGCCACCTGGCGGGTGCCCACGGTGAGTACCAGGTGGTGCTCAAGCAGCTGGAGGACAAGAAGCTGGACGAAGCGGCCAAGGGCGTGAAGACGCTGGAAGGCGGCAAGGTCCAGGTCTACGGCGACCTGGCAGCGCTGCAGCTGGCCAAGGCGCAGGTCGATGCAGGCAAGAACGAGGAGGCCCTGGCCACCCTTCGTGCCATCAAGGCCGACCCGGAATACAAGGCGGCGATCGACCAGCGCATTGCGCGCCTGCTGATCGCCACCGGCAAGAACGATGAAGCCATCACGCTGCTGGGCAGTGCCACCGACAGTGCGAGCCTGGAAATCCATGGCGACGCCTTGATGGCGCTGGGCAAGCGTGACGAAGCCCGCGGGCAGTATGAGAAGGCGCTCAAGACGCTGGATGTGGCAGCGCCCCAGCGGCGCGTGCTGGAAACCAAAGTGATGGATGCCGGTGGCACCGTCACCGAGCCTGCGGAGTCGGTGTAATGAAGCAGATGGTCATGATCAAGCGCGTAGCCACCCTGGTGTTGATGGGCGTGGCATTGTCCGGCTGCACCACCGTCAAGGGCTGGTTCGCCGGCAAGGACGCGGAGGCCAAGAAGGCGCTGGAGCCGGCAGAGCTGGTCAAGTTCGAGCCGACCGCCAAGGTCGACCGGATCTGGAGCACCAACCTGGGCAAGGGCGAGAAGCGCATCGGCGTGCGCCAGGGCCCGGTCGTGGCCGATGGCCGCGTGTACGCGGCCGCGATCACCGGCGGCGTGCATGCGCTGGACCTGCAGACCGGCAAGACGGTCTGGACCTACGAGCCGGCCAAGGTCAAGAAGCAGCCCAAGCTGCGTCTGTCCGGTGGCCCGGGCGTCGGCGAAGGCCTGGTGGTGATCGGTACGCTGGATGGCCAGGTCATCGCGCTGGACGCCAACGACGGCAGCGAAAAGTGGCGCGCCAAGGTGCCGGGCGAAGTGATCGCCGCGCCGGCGATCGCCCAGGGCATCGTGTTCGTGCGCAGCAACGATGGCCGGGTGACCGCCTTCGATGCCGGCAACGGCACCCAGAAGTGGTTCAACCCGCGTGAGCTGCCCATGCTGACCGTGCGCGGCAACGCGCCGGTGGTGGCCGGCCCGGGCGTGCTGTTCATCGGCAACGATGACGGCAGCGTGGCCGCGCTGGGCATGCAGGACGGTCGCACCGTGTGGGACCAGACGGTCTCCAACGGTGAAGGCCGTACCGAGCTGGAGCGCATGTCCGATGTGGACGGTGCGCCGGTGCTCGAGGGCAACACCCTGTTCGTGAGCAGCTTCAAGAACCAGACCATGGCGATCGAAGGCCCGACCGGCCGTCCGCTGTGGGCGCGTGACCATGGCGGCGCCGGTGGCGTGGCCCTGACCTCGGGCAATGTGATCGTCACCGACAACAAGGGCGGCGTGTTCGGCCTGGACAAGGCCAGCGGCAGTGCCATGTGGTCACAGACCGGCCTGGCCCGTCGCTCGCTGACCGGGCCGGCCATCCACGGCGATTACGTTGTGGTGGGTGACTACAAGGGTTATCTGCACTGGTTGCGGACAGACAATGGTGAACTGGCCGCGCGCGCCAAGAGTGGCGGCGATGCCCTGCTGGCGCAGCCGGTGGTCGCCGATGGGATTCTGCTGGTGCAGAACGTTGATGGAAAGCTGACCGCATTCCGGTTGGCACAATAAGGAGTTACCGCGATGCTGCCCTTGGTCGCCCTGGTTGGACGGCCGAACGTCGGCAAGTCCACCATTTTCAATGCGCTGACCCGTACCCGTGACGCCCTGGTCCATGACCAGCCCGGCGTCACCCGGGACCGCAACTATGGTGTTTGCCGTCTGGACGAGGACAACCCGTTCCTCGTCGTCGACACGGGCGGTATCTCGGAGGATGACGAAGGCCTGGCCGGCGCAACCGCCGACCAGGCACGTGCTGCCGCCGGCGAAGCCGATCTGATCCTGTTCGTGGTGGATGCCCGTGACGGGACCTCCGCGCTGGATGACGAGATCCTGTCGTGGCTGCGCAAGCTGTCGCGGCCGACCCTGCTGTTGATCAACAAGATCGACGGCACCAACGAAGACACCGTGCGCGCGGAATTCGCCCGCTACGGGTTCAGCGAAATGCTGACCGTGTCCGCCGCCCACCGCCAGGGCCTGGACGACCTGCTTGAAGAAGTGGTCCAGCGCTTGCCCGAAGAGGGCAGCGGCGAGGAGATGGACAACGATCCGAACCGGATGCGCATTGCCTTCGTCGGCCGCCCCAACGTGGGCAAGTCGACCCTGGTCAACCGCATTCTCGGCGAAGAACGGATGATTGCCTCGGAAGTGCCGGGCACCACCCGCGACTCGATCGCGGTGGACCTGGAGCGTGACGGCCGCGAATACCGCCTGATCGACACCGCCGGCCTGCGTCGCCGCGGCCGGGTCGAAGAGGTGGTGGAAAAGTTCAGCGTCATCAAGACCCTGCAGGCCATCGAGCAGTGCCAGGTGGCGGTGCTGATGCTGGACGCCAGCGAGGGCGTGACCGACCAGGACGCTACCGTGCTGGGCGCGGTGCTGGATGCCGGCCGCGCGTTGGTGGTGGCGATCAACAAGTGGGATGGCCTGACCGATTACCAGCGCGAACAGGCCGAAGCGCTGGTCTCGCGCAAGCTGGGCTTCGTGCCGTGGGCTGAAACGGTGCGCATCTCGGCCAAGCACGGCTCGGGCCTGCGCGAGCTGTTCCGTGCGATCCACCAGGCGCATGCCTCGGCGACCCACGAGTTCAGCACCAGCGAAGTCAACAAGGCGCTGGAAATCGCCTACGAGACCAACCCGCCGCCGGCGATCCGGGGTCACGTGTCCAAGCTGCGTTACGTGCACCCGGGCGGTTCCAATCCGCCGACCTTCATCGTGCATGGCACGCGCTTGAAGGAGCTGCCGGAGTCGTACAAGCGCTACCTGGAAAACTTCTTCCGCAAGCGCTTCAAGCTGATCGGCACGCCGGTACAGTTCATCTTCCGCGAGGGTGCCAACCCGTACGAAGGCAAGAAGAACGTGCTGAGCGAACGCCAGATTGCCAAGAAGAAGCGCCTGATCAAGCACGTCAAGGGTCGCTGAAGCCCATGGCGTCCCGGCACACCGGGACGCCATCCCACGGTAGCGACACACCACGCGTGTCCCAGGCGGACCCAACCCGCCCATAATGGGCCATGACCGCAGTACCCGAACTCAGCCCCGAGCACGCCCGCCAACGCACCCTCCACGGCGCGCTGCTGATCGACGTGCGTGAACCGCACGAGCGCGCCACCGGTATGGCCGAGGGCGCAAGGGGAATCGCGCAGGGCGATCTCCTGAGCGAAGCCAGCACGCAGCTCCCAGCGCTTGACCGCGAGATCCTGCTGATCTGCCAGAGCGGCAAACGCTCTCTGGACGCTGCTGCGGTGCTGCGTGACCTCGGCTACACCCACATCGCGTCCGTCCACGGCGGCACCACTGCCTGGCGCGCTGCCGGGCTGCCACTCGTGCAGCCGCTGCAGAGCGACGACGAGAGGGATTTCAACGAACGCTACTCACGCCACCTGCTGCTGCCGCAGGTCGGCGTTGCCGGCCAGCAGGCGCTGCTCGGCGCCCGGGTACTGCTGCTTGGCGCGGGCGGGCTTGGCTCGCCGGCCGCCTTCTACCTCGCCGCCGCCGGGGTAGGGCACCTGCGCATCGCCGACGACGACGTGGTGGAGCGCAGCAACCTGCAGCGGCAGATCCTGCATACCGACGCCAGCATCGGCGAACCCAAGGTGCAGTCGGCCCGCGCGCGGCTGCTGGCGCTCAACCCCCGGCTGGACGTGGAAGCGGTGCAGGCGCGGGTGACCTCGGACAACATCGACGCGCTGCTCGACGGCGTGGACGTGGTGCTGGACGGGTCGGACAACTTCCCGCTGCGCTACCTGCTCAACGATGCCTGCATCCAGCACGCGATCCCGCTGGTCTACGGCGCGGTGGAGCGTTTCACCGGCCAGGTGTCGGTATTCGACGCCGGCCGCCATCGCGGCCAGGCGCCGTGCTACCGCTGCCTGTTCCCCGAGCCGCCGCCGCCGGAGTTCGCGCCCAACTGTGCCGAGGCCGGGGTGCTGGGCGTGCTGCCGGGCATGGTCGGCCTGCTGCAGGCCACGGAAGTGCTCAAGCTGCTGCTCGGGATCGGTGAGCCGCTGGTGGGGCGGCTGCTGACCTTCGACGCGCTGGGCATGCGTTTCCGCGAAATCCGCCTCGGGCCGGACCCCGCCTGCCCACTGTGTGCACCCGGGCAGGCGTTCCCGGGTTACATCGACTACGCCGCATTCTGCGCAGATCCGTAGGACGATATGGCGATTTACTGACCGATCGTTCCATTCCCGGCACGATCTTGCGCACCTGCGTGCTATGTCCCTGCATCAACTTGTCCTATCGTGATGGCTGATCGGAGTTGCAAGGAACAAACCGCATGGCGGTGGAAGCAGGTGCCAGTGAACTGGTGAAAGTAGTCGCCCTGCTGGGTGCGGCAGTGGTGATGGTGCCGTTGTTCCGCCGGCTGGGATTGGGCTCGGTGCTGGGCTATTTCGCCGCCGGGTTGGCGATCGGTCCGTTCGGCTTCGGCTGGTTCTCCGATCCGCAGGCGATCCTGCATACGGCCGAACTGGGCGTGGTGATGTTCCTGTTCGTGATCGGACTGGAAATGCGGCCTTCGCACCTGTGGAGCCTGCGCAGGGAAATCTTCGGACTGGGCACGCTGCAGATCGTGGTCTGCGGTGCGGTACTCACCGGCGTGTGCATGCTGTTCGGCTTCACGCTGCCGGTA
The DNA here is from genome assembly GCF_001704155.1 of Stenotrophomonas rhizophila. Taxonomy (NCBI): domain Bacteria; kingdom Pseudomonadati; phylum Pseudomonadota; class Gammaproteobacteria; order Lysobacterales; family Lysobacteraceae; genus Stenotrophomonas; species Stenotrophomonas rhizophila. The sequence continues at coordinate 1,935,400 of NZ_CP016294.1, forward strand.
GCCTTCATCGGTGCGGCCGGCTTCGTGCTGACTTCCACCGCCGTAGTGATGCAGCTGCTGGCCGAGCGCGGTGATATCGCGCTGCCGTCCGGGCAGAAGATCGTCTCGATCCTGTTGTTCGAGGACCTGTTGATCGTGCCGCTGCTGGCGGTGGTCGCCTTCATGGCGCCGGTGCAGGCCGATGCCGGTACCGGCTCGCGCTGGATCAGCGTGGCCATCGCCGCCGGCGCGATCGTCGGGCTGGTGCTGGTGGGCCGCTTCCTGCTCAACCCGCTGTTCCGCATCCTGGCCGCCGCCAAGGCGCGCGAGGTGATGACCGCCGCCGCATTGCTGGTGGTGCTGGGCGCGGCACTGCTGATGCAGCTGGGCGGGCTGTCGATGGCAATGGGCGCGTTCCTGGCCGGCGTGCTGCTCAGCGAATCCACCTTCCGCCACCAGATCGAAGCCGACATCGAACCGTTCCGCGGCATCCTGCTCGGGCTGTTCTTCCTCAGCGTGGGCATGGCGCTGGATCTCACCGTGGTGGCCAACAACTGGCCGCTGATCGTGTCCGGCGTGCTGGCCCTGATGCTGGCCAAGGCGGTGTGCATCTATGGTGTTGCGCGCATCCTGGGCAGCGACCACCGCCAGGCGCTGGATCGTGGCGTGGTGATGGCGCAGGGCGGCGAATTCGCCTTCGTGCTGTTCTCGGCGGCCGCTGCTGCCGGTGTCATCGGTATCGAGGTCAACGCCAACCTGACCGCCATCGTGGTGCTGTCGATGGCGCTCACCCCGCTGTTCGTGCTGCTGCACGACAAGCTGATGCCGGCGCGTGAAGTCTCGCTGGAGGGCGTGGATACCGCCGAGGGCATGTCCGGCAGCGTGCTGATGATCGGCTTCGGTCGTTTCGGCCAGGTGGCCAGCCAGTCGCTGCTGGCGCGCGACGTGGACGTGACCATCATCGACAACGACGTGGACATGATCCACAACGCCGAGCGCTTCGGCTTCAAGATCTACTACGGCGACGGCACCCGGCTGGATGTGCTGCATGCATCGGGCGCGGCCACCGCGCGCGCGATCGCGGTGTGCGTCAACAACGCGCAGGATGCCGACCGCATCGTCGAACTGGTCGCGCACGAGTTCCCGCAGGCCAAGCTGCTGGTGCGTTCGTTCGATCGTGAGCACTCGCTGCGCCTGATCCACGCCGGGGTGGACTTCCAGATCCGCGAAACCTTCGAATCCGCGCTGATGTTCGGCCAGGCCGCGCTGGTCGAGCTGGGCGCCGACGAGGACGACGCACGCGACATCGCCGAGCAGATCCGCGAACGCGACGCCGAGCGTTTCGAGCTGGAAATGGCCGGCGGCGACCTGCGTGCCGGTGCGCACATGGTGTTCGGCAGCGCGCTGCCGGGCGTGCCCACGCCGACCCCGTTCACCGCGCCCAAGCGCAAGGCACGCACCCTCAACGCCGACGAAGTGCCGGAAGAAGAGGAATAGGGGACAATACCGTCCCCGCCGCCGCACGCCCCGCATTCGATGAACGATTCCGCCCCCCGTCATTCCGCCCGCATCCTGGACGGACGCCGCATCGCCGAAGACCTGCTGGACAGCCTGAAGGTGCGCGTAGACGCCCGCCTGGCGGCCGGTGGCAGCCGGCCGGGGCTGGCCGTGGTGCTGGTGGGCGGCGATCCGGCCTCGACCGTGTATGTGCGCAACAAGCGCCGTGCCGCCGAGAAGGTCGGGATCGAGGCGTTCGATTACGACCTGCCGGCCGGCACCGGTGAAGCCGAGCTGCTGACCCTGATCGACCAGCTCAATGCCGACCCGAAGATCCACGGCATCCTGGTCCAGCTGCCGCTGCCGGGCATCCCCGACGCCAGCCGCCTGATCCACCGCATCGACCCGCGCAAGGACGTGGACGGCTTCCACCCGGAGAACGTCGGCCACCTGGCCCTGCGCGAATTCGGCCTGCGCCCGTGCACCCCGCGTGGCATCACCACGCTGCTGGGCCATACCGACCAGCCGGTGCGTGGTCGCAACGCCACCATCGTGGGCGTGAGCAATCACGTGGGCCGGCCGATGGGCCTGGAGCTGCTGATCGCCGGCTGCACGGTGACCAGCTGCCACAAGTTCACCCCCAAGGACGTGCTGGAGCAGTCGGTGCGCAATGCCGACATCCTGGTGGTAGCGGTAGGCCGCCCCGGCATCGTGCCGGGCGAGTGGGTCAAGCCGGGCGCGGTGGTCATCGACGTGGGCATCAACCGCCTGGACGATGGCCGCCTGGTCGGCGACGTGGGCTTCGAAGCGGCGGCCGCACGGGCCAGCTGGATCACCCCGGTGCCGGGCGGGGTAGGGCCGATGACCGTCGCTACGCTGATGCAGAACACGATAGAAGCCGCCGAAGCATCCTGACGCCGGGACACCGTGGCGACCAACGGTCGTCACCTACCGGTAGCGCACGACCGTTGGTCGTGCGGCCCGGCCGCCGAACCGCTGCATGAACGCGCTGCGCCGGCGCGACACAGCGTCGCATCCGCCCCCTGCCCAACGGGGCGAAATCAGGGTAAAATGTCGCGCTTCCCCACATCTCGGGTATGCCGATGCTGCGCATCCAGGCTGAAGCACTGACTTACGACGACGTCTCGCTCGTCCCCGCCCATTCCATCATCCTGCCCAAGGATGTCACCCTGGAAACGCGCCTGACGCGCGACCTGCGGCTGAAGCTTCCGATCCTGTCGGCTGCCATGGATACCGTCACCGAAGCACGCCTGGCCATCGCCATGGCCCAGCTCGGCGGCATGGGCATCATCCACAAGAACCTGAGCGTGGACCAGCAGGCCGCCGAAGTGGCCAAGGTCAAGAAGTTCGAAGCGGGTGTCATCCGCGACCCGATCACGGTCGGCCCGGAAACCACCATCCGCGACGTGCTGGCGCTGACCCAGGCGCGCAACATCTCCGGCGTGCCGGTGGTCGATGGCGGCCAGCTGGTGGGCATCGTGACCCACCGCGACATGCGCTTTGAAACCGAGCTGGACGATCCGGTCCGCCACATCATGACCAAGAAGGATCGCCTGATCACGGTCAAGGAAGGCGCCGCGTCCGAGGAAGTGCTGCAGCTGCTGCATCGCAACCGCATCGAAAAGATCCTGGTGGTCAACGATGATTTCGCCCTGCGTGGCCTGATCACCGTGAAGGACATCCAGAAGAACACCGATTACCCCAACGCCGCCAAGGACGTCGCCACGCGCCTGCTGGTGGGTGCCGCGGTGGGCGTCGGCGGCGATACCGATCGCCGCGTCGAAGCGCTGGTCGCTGCCGGCGTGGACGTGCTGGTGGTGGACACCGCGCACGGCCATTCGCAGGGCGTGCTGGACCGCGTCAGCTGGGTCAAGAAGCACTTCCCGCAGGTGCAGGTCGTGGGTGGCAACATCTGCACCGGCGAAGCCGCACTGGCGCTGCTGGACAGCGGCGCGGACGCGGTCAAGGTCGGCATCGGCCCGGGCTCGATCTGCACCACCCGCGTGGTCGCCGGTGTCGGCGTGCCGCAGATCACCGCCATCGACCTGGTGGCCGAAGCGCTGCAGGACCGCATCCCGCTGATCGCCGACGGTGGCATCCGCTACTCCGGCGACATCGGCAAGGCGCTGGCCGCCGGTGCATCGACCATCATGATCGGCGGCCTGCTGGCCGGTACCGAGGAATCGCCCGGTGAAACCGAGCTGTTCCAGGGCCGTTCGTACAAGAGCTACCGCGGCATGGGTTCGCTGGCGGCGATGGAGAAGGGGTCCAAGGACCGCTACTTCCAGGATGCTTCCAGTGCCGACAAGCTGGTGCCCGAAGGCATCGAAGGCCGCGTGCCGTATCGCGGCCCGGTCGGCGGCATCATCCACCAGCTGATGGGCGGGCTGCGCGCCACCATGGGCTACGTGGGCTGCGGCACCATCGAAGACATGCGCAGCAAGCCGAAGTTCGTCAAGATCAGCGGCGCCGGCCAACGTGAGAGCCACGTCCATGACGTGCAGATCACCAAAGAGCCGCCGAACTACCGCGCCTGACGCGGCATGAGCGAAGAGGAACGAGGAAGCTGATTCCCGTTCCTCTTTCTCTATCTGCCATTCGTTGCCTGATTTTCGTTTCTCCGTTTTCCATCCAGCATTGCCGGGCGCCATGACCAACATCCATAACGACAAGATCCTCATCCTCGATTTCGGCGCGCAGTACACCCAGCTGATCGCGCGCCGCATCCGCGAGCTCGGCGTGTACTGCGAAATCTGGGCGTGGGACCACAACCCGGCGGACATCGCCGCGTTCGGCGCCAAGGGCATCATCCTGTCTGGCGGCCCCGAATCCACCACGCTGCCGGGTGCGCCGGCCGCGCCGCAGGAAGTGTTCGACAGCGGGCTGCCGATCTTCGGCATCTGCTATGGCATGCAGACCCTGGCCGCACAGCTCGGCGGCGCTACCGAAGCGGCCGACCAGCGCGAGTTCGGCCATGCCGAAGTCAACGTGATCCACCCCGATGCGCTGTTCAAGGGCCTGAGCGACCATGGCGGCGAGCCGAAGTTGAACGTGTGGATGAGCCACGGCGACCACGTTTCGGTGGCGCCCCCGGGCTTCACCATCACCGCCACCACCGATCGCATCCCCGTGGCCGCGATGGCCAACGAGGAGAGGCGCTGGTACGGCGTGCAGTTCCACCCGGAAGTGACCCACACCCTGCAGGGGCAGGCGCTGCTGCGTCGTTTCGTGGTGGACGTGTGCGGCTGCCAGACGCTGTGGACCGCGGCCAACATCATCGACGACCAGATCGCCCGCGTGCGCGAGCAGGTGGGCGATGACGAAGTGATCCTGGGCCTGTCCGGCGGCGTCGATTCGTCGGTCGTGGCCGCGCTGCTGCACAAGGCGATCGGCGACAAGCTGACCTGCGTGTTCGTCGACACCGGCCTGCTGCGCTGGCAGGAAGGCGACCAGGTGATGGCGATGTTCGCCGAGCACATGGGCGTCAAGGTGATCCGCGTCAACGCCGCCGACCGCTACTTCAGCAAGCTTGAAGGCGTGAGCGACCCGGAAGCCAAGCGCAAGATCATCGGCAACCTGTTCGTGGACATCTTCGACGAAGAGTCCAACAAGCTCAGCAACGCCAAGTGGCTGGCGCAGGGCACCATCTACCCCGACGTGATCGAGTCGGCCGGCAGCAAGACCGGCAAGGCCCACGTGATCAAGAGCCACCACAACGTCGGCGGCCTGCCCGAGCACATGAAGCTGGGCCTGGTGGAACCGCTGCGCGAGTTGTTCAAGGACGAAGTGCGCCGCCTCGGCGTCGAACTCGGCCTGCCGCGCAGCATGGTCTATCGCCATCCGTTCCCGGGCCCGGGCCTGGGCGTGCGCATCCTGGGCGAAGTGAAGCGTGAGTACGCCGAGTTGCTGGCCAAGGCCGATGCGATCTTCATCGATGAGCTGCGCAAGGCCGACCTGTACGACAAGACCAGCCAGGCCTTCGCGGTGTTCCTGCCGGTGAAGTCGGTGGGCGTGGTGGGCGATGCCCGCGCGTATGAGTGGGTGATCGCGCTGCGCGCGGTGGAAACCATCGACTTCATGACCGCGCACTGGGCGCACCTGCCGTATGACTTCCTGGGCACGGTGAGCAACCGGATCATCAATGAGCTGCGTGGCGTCTCGCGCGTGGTCTACGACATTTCCGGCAAGCCGCCGGCAACCATCGAGTGGGAGTAACCACCCGGTAGAGCGGGGCTCTCCCCGCTGCGCCCTGCCGAAACGGGTCATGGCCCATCGGCGCGCATCGCTGCATCCAGACAGTCGAGCGCTTCGACAAAGCGGATGGTGTCGATCAAGCGGGCCATCGGCGCCAACGCTGCAGCCAATGGATTGCCTTCTGCGTGCAGTTGATGCGTGAGGCGTTCGAATACCTCCTGGGCGTCGGCATCGTTCTCCGACAGCAGCGCGCGCAGGCGCGTCAGCAGCAGCGCCGCGGCTGGCCCGGGAGCGGCCGTTGGCACGCCAGTCACGGGAGCGTCGGCTGCTGTCCGGCGTTCATCGATGCCTGCCGACGCAATCGCGTCAAGTACCGGCAGCAGCCGCCCAACCGTCTCGGCCAGGAGGGCTTCCAGGCTGTCCGTGTCGGCGCGGTCGAGGCACGCCCTTTCCAGCCTGGCCGCCGCTTCCGCAACGCCAGTGGCGCCCACGGTTCCGGCCGTCCCTCGAAGCGTGTGGGCACGGCGCATCGTGGCTTCGGCATCGCCCTCGCGCAGGGCCCGGGTGAAATCGCCCAGAAAGCTCATGTTCTCGGTCCGGAACAGGCCCAGCAGGCGACGGTAGAACTTCACATCGTTATCGACGCCGGCCAGGCTCCGGGCGACATCAATGCCCGTGATGGCGGGGAACGCGGAAGCGGGTGGGTCGCTGACGCGGACCGCGGACGCCGCACTGAAGGCGCGGTCGGTGCCGATCCACTTTGCCATGCACGCAAACATGGCCTCCATGCGCAGGGGCTTGGCGATATGGTCGACCATTCCAGCGGCCAGGACCTTTTCGCGGTCGCCTGCCATCGCATTGGCGGTCATGGCGATGATGGGAAGGTGCTGGAACCGCGGCTGGGCGCGCAGGCGACGGGTCGCCTCGTAGCCGTCCATCACCGGCATCTGGCAGTCCATCAGCACGCCATCAAAGGTGGATTCGCGCGACAGGATGTCCAATGCTTCCTGCCCGTTGACCGCCAACGTGACCTCGATGCCGGCCTGACCAAGGAATTCGCGCGCGACCTCCTGGTTCAGTTCATTGTCCTCGACCAGCAGCACACGCGAACCCCGCAGCTGCTCGAACCGCGTTGAACCGGCTGACGCCTTGAGTTCAATGCGGTCATCGCCCACGGTGCCCGTGCCGAGTGCCTGGCCGATCGACTCAAGCAGGGTTGACGGCGTAACCGGCTTGGTCAGCACACCCTTCAGGCGCGCCCCGGTGGTCGCCGCTTCGGCAATCGCTTCGTCCCGCCCGAGGGCGGTCACCATGATGACCGCCGGTGCCTCGCCCTCGCTGAGCGACTGCAGCCTGCGGACGACTTCCACGCCGTCCATCGCCGGCATTTTCCAGTCCATCAGTACCAGGTCGTAGGCAAGCTGCTTTGCGTAGGCCTGGCGCACCATGCGCAGCCCCTGCGTGCCGTTGCGCGCGGTATCCACCTCCAGCCCGAACTGCCTGGCCATCGTCGACAGGATCTCGCGCGCCGCCGCGTTGTCGTCGACCACGAGTACGCGCAGCCCCTGCAGTTCCTCCGCCCGGAACATGCGGCGCGGGGCAGGGTCCGCCTGCAGGCCAAAGTGCGCATGGAAGTGGAAGGTGGAGCCTTGATCCGGCATGCTGTCCACCCAGATCCGGCCACCCATCAGCTCCACCAGGGTGCGCGAGATCGCCAGCCCCAGCCCGGTGCCGCCGTACCGGCGCGTTGTCGAACCGTCGGCCTGGCTGAAGGACTGGAACATGCGGGCGCATTGCTCCGGGGTCATCCCGATGCCGGTGTCCTTCACCCAGAAGTGCAGCGCGATACCGTCCTCGGTGCGGGCCGCGGTTTCAATGCCCAGGATCACTTCGCCACGCTCGGTGAACTTGAGCGCGTTGCTGCACAGGTTCAGCAGCACCTGGCCAAGACGAAGCGCGTCGCCGACCAGCGCCGTAGGGACGTCCGCAGCGCAGCTGAACAGAAGTTCGAGCCCTTTATCCTCCGCCTTCATCGACACCAGATTGGCTACGTGGTCGAGTACGTCCTCCAGCCGGAAGTCGAGGCGCTCCATCCCCATCTTGCCGGCCTCGATCTTGGAGAAGTCCAGGATGTCGTTGATGATGCCCAGCAGCGCTTCGGCAGAGCGGTTCACCTTTTCGATGTAGTTTCGCTGCCGTGGCGCGAGTTCGGTCTGCAGCGCAAGGTGGGACATGCCGATGATGGCGTTCATCGGCGTACGTATCTCGTGGCTCATGTTCGCCAGGAATTCGCTCTTGGCGCGGGTCGCTTCTTCGGCTGCTTCCTTGGCCCGAAGCGTCTCATTCTCCAGCTGCCTGCGCTCGGTCACGTCCTGGTGGATGCCGACCAGGCGCACGGCGCGTCCGCTGTGGTCACGTTCGGTGGCGCGACCCAACGAGTGGATCCAGCGCCACGCGCCCGAACGGTCCCGCATGCGGAAATGGGCGTCGAAGTCGTCGGCCTCGGGGTCGTTGATGCAATGGTCGAACTGTCGATGGACCTCGACGCTGTCATCCGGATGCAGCATCGCGTTCCACGCTTTCGCCGCTCCACCGGCACTGCTCAGCTCATCCAAGGTGTATCCCAGCATCTGCGCCCATATCGTGTTGACCTCGCTGGTGCCCGTGGCCACGTCCCAGTCCCACAGGCCAAGGTTGCCGCCGCGCAGGGCGAAGCCCAGCCGTTGCTCGGTGGCACGCAGGCGGGTGACATCGCGCACTGCCGCGCATACGCAGACCCCGCCGCCCCCGAACGCGGGAAGCCGCGACAGGCCCACGTCGATCGGGAATGTGCTGCCGTCCCGGCGTCGCCCCGACAGTTCGTTGTTGCGCACCGCCATGGAACGCATGCCGCCGGCCTGCATGAAACCGTCTCGCAGTCCGGGATGGGCCGCGCGCACGGCATCGGGCACCAGCGTTTCGATAAGCTTGCCGTGCAGCTCGCCAGTGGCATAGCCGAACATGCGCTCGAGTTGAGGGTTGACCATGGTGATGCGGCCGTCCGCGCCGGCCACCAGCAACCCATCGGGGGAGGAATCGAAGATGCCCCGGTACCATGCTTCGGTCGCCTGGATCGCATCCTTCTGTGCGGCCAATTCGGTGGACTGGATTTCCAGTTCCGAGGCCTGGGCCCGGGTTTCCTCAAGCAGCAGCTGGGTATGCTCGGCGCGTTGCATGATCTCCAGATTGCCCGCCAGCGCAGGCAAGGCGGCCTCGAGCAACGCCTGCCGCGCAGGGCTGGGTAGGTCGAGGCTGGCGACTTCGAGTACGCCGAGCAGTCGGGCACCCCGGATCAGTGGGATCACGCTTACGGACCTTGCCGCCGCGCTGCCCAGCGCGGAGCCGATGCGCAGGTAGTCGGCGGGCGGATCGGTAAGGAGGATCGGCGCTCTGCTTGCCGCGCACTGGCTGACCAGGCCCTCGCCCAGGCGGATCTGGCCCGGCGGGGCGTCATGGCCATCGTTGGCGAAGCCCGAGAGCAGGCGCAGCCTGTTATGCACTTCGTCATGGAGGTACAGGGCACCCCGGCCGACGCCGAGCAGGGGCGCCATGAAGGCAAAGAAGACCTTGGCGAGTTCCTGGGTACTCGTCGCGGACTGCAGTTCGGCCGACAAGGCGGCCGACGATGCATTGACCCAACGCTGGTCTTCCAGCTCACGCGCAGCCACCTGAAGGACGGCAACGGCGCGGGCGAGGGCGCCCATGTCATTGGGATATGCGGTATGCGGTACCTCGTGCTGGAGGTCCCCGCCCGCAATGCGCTCCACCGCCTTCCTCAGCTCGACTGCGGGGATGCCGATCGAGCGCGTGATCAGCCAGGCGAAGATCGTGCTGAACACACCACCCAGGAGCAGGATCGTCCACACCCACCGCTTCGTATCAACGGCCAGTGCCTGCACCTTCTGCAACGACAGCCGCGCGCCTTCTTCCTTGGTCGTGGCGACCGCTTCCATGGCGTTGGCTACCGCATCCCCCATATCGGCGAACTGCGGGCTCGATGCTTGAGCACGCGCTTCCTGGAGCCTGCCTTGGCGCGCCAGTTGGAGTACGGCGGTCATGTTCCGCCGGTAGGTGGCGTAGTCCCGCTCGAACGCCGCCAGGTGCGCACGGTTGATGTCGCGGAAGACACGCTGGTGCAGCTGGTCCAGCTCTCGCTGCAGCTGCGCGTGCTCGCGTTCGATCTGCTGTGACGCCAAGGCCTGCAGCGACGGATCGGCGGTGAGCAGCGCCTGGCGCAGGTGGCGACCCATGGTCGCGTAGTGGAACTGCACGGCGCGCGCGTTGGAGACCCCCTGCAGGTCTTTTTCGTACATGCGCTGGATTTCAGCGCTGAACCTGCCCAGCGCGTGGACGCCGAGGATGCCCAGCCCCACGGCCAGCAAGAGCATGACGGCGAAGGCCGCCGACAGTTTGTGGCCCAGTGACGCACCCTGCAGGTAGCGGCTCAGGGCGTTCATCGCGAAGTGTCCTCGAACTGACGGGATATCCGCTCCAGCTCGGGGAGCAGCCCGAGAAAAGCATCCAGGATGTCAGGGTCGAAATGCCTGCCGCGGCCCTCACGCATGATCGCGACCGCTTCTTCCTGGGACATGGCCTTCTTGTAGACCCGACGGCTGAGCAGCGCGTCATACACATCCGCGACCGCCATGATCCGCGCCGACAACGGGATCGCCTCGCCTGCAAGCCCCTGCGGATACCCGCTGCCGTCCCATTTCTCCTGGTGCCCGTAAGCGATTTCCTTTGCGTACGCCAGGAACTCCACCGGCATGCCGAGCGCGTCTTCTGCGTGCTGAATCGCGTCGCGCCCCAGCGTGGTGTGGGTCTTCATGATCTCGAACTCGTGGGGTTCGAACGGGCCGGGCTTGAGCAGGATGCTGTCCGGAATGCCCACCTTGCCGATGTCATGCAGGGGGGCGGACTTGAACAGACTGTCGATGGTGGCGTCATCCAGCTGCGAACGAAAGCGCGGGTGATTCTGGAGCGCAGTGGCCAGGGCACGGACATAATGCTGGGTGCGGCGGATGTGATTGCCGGTTTCGTTGTCGCGCGTTTCGGCGAGCGACGCGAGGGCATGGATGGTGACGTCCTGGATCGCGGTCAGCTCGCGCGTGCGTCGCTGCACCTCGTCTTCAAGGAATGCGTTCTGGTCCCGCAGGAAATCGGCTGCTGCCTTGGCCTGCAGTTGCGTGGCGACACGGGCGATCAGGACCGGCGGGTTGATCGGCTTGGTGATGAAGTCCGCCGCCCCGAGTTCCAGGCCTTTCTTTTCATCTTCGGGTTCGGCCATTGCCGTGAGGAAGATGATCGGGATGTGCCGGGTCACCGGTGATGCCTTCAGTGCCCTGCAGACATCATGTCCTGAAAGGCCGGGCATCATGACGTCCAGCAGGATCAGGTCGGGAAGCGGTTCGGTGCCAGCGGCCTCGAGGCCTGCCTCGCCGGAGTTGACCATCCTGATTCGATAACGCGACTTCAGCAGGCCGGAGATCAGCCAGAGGTTCTCGGGCGAATCGTCGACCGCAAGTATGGTCGGGCGGGAAGCGGCTTCCGTAACGGTATCCATTCCCTTACCCCCGGTTCATTTTCGGCACTATCCTCCAGCCAACGGGACACGTGCAAGCGGTCTTGATCAGTAGGCTACCAACTAGTAGGATGAGGAATGGTTCACGACCTCTCCCCCAAAGCCGCCGAAATCGTCGCCCATGCCCGGACGCTGCTGGAGGCGGGCGGCTACAACGGCTTCAGCTATGCGGATATCTCGGCCAGGGTGAGCATCAGCAAGGCCAGCATCCATCACCATTTCCCCAGCAAGGCCGAGCTGGTTCGCACGGTGGTAGCGCTGTACCGCGCCGAGGCCCGCGAGGGCCTGGCCATGCTGGACCGGCAGTTGGATGATCCGCTGAAAGAGCTCAATGCCTACGTCGACTACTGGTCCAGCTGCATCGCCGGTGGCACGGCCTCGTTCTGCATCTGCGCCATGCTGGCGGCGGAGTCGCCGATGATTCCGCCGGAAATTGCCGAAGAAGTGCGCGGGCATTTCGAGGATCTCAGTGGCTGGCTGACCGCCACCTTGGAGAAGGGGGTAGCGCAGGGGCAGTTCCAGCTGCAGGGCGCCCCTTCGGATGAGGCCAAGGCCTTCATGGCCTCCGTGCACGGGGCGATGCTGGCCGCGCGTGGGTTTGGTGATGCGCAGACGTTCGCAGCCCTGGCGCGGCTGTCGGTTGCGCGGGTGACTGCACAGCGTTGAATCGTTTTTCGTAAGCCCGCCTTGTGCGGGCTTTTTCATGACCGTCCAGCCTACCTACTAGTAGGTTTAATCGAGGATTGCTCCCATGACGCACCCGCTCTCCGCACTCGGTGTACTGCATACCGCCATCAGCCTCATCCCGGTGTTCGCCGGTCTGTACGGCTTCGTACGCCATCGGAAAATCGACCCCGCCACCGGGGCCGGAAGGCTTTATCTGGTCGGCCTGGTGCTTGCTGTGGCGACCTCGTTTACCGTCTCCAGCACCGGTGGTCTCAACCCCGGCCACGCCTTCGGCATCGTGGTGCTGCTGGTGGCGTTCGGCGGGGTGCTGGTGAACCGGCTCGGCTTCCTGGGGCGACTCCGACCGTATCTGTCCGCGTTCGCGCTGTCCTTCAGTTTCCTGCTCGGGTTGGTGCCTGCCGTCAATGAATCGCTGACCCGCCTGCCGGTGTCGCATCCGCTGGCCGCCGCACCGATGGCGCCGGTAGTGCTGCAGACCCTGCTGGGTTGCTTTGTCGTGTTCCTCATCGGCATCGCCGCGCAGGGCTGGATGATCCATGCGCGCAACAGGCGCATGGAGTGACGTGCAGCCGGGCAGGGCCCGGCTCTACCAGACTGCTTCCAGCGTCCGGAACGGCTTGCTGATCAGAACCCCTTTCGCATCAAAGTCCTGCACATCCCGCCCATCCACCCGCACCTGGCTGGGCCGCGTGCGCGAAGGCCACCACACCCGGACCGCGGCGTCGTTCCGCAGGCCCTTGCCCAACGTCACCTTGAGCGTGTTCCCACGCTGCACCGCATCCATCTGCAGCGTCCCGAACGCCGTTGGCAACCGCTCCACGGCCAACCCGTCGCCCACCAGCCACGACGGCGGCGTACCCGGCAGCAGCGACAGCGCATCGTCGTCTTCGCGCATCAACATGCCGAACAACGTGCGCCCGTACTCGGCACCAATCCACGTGTGCGGCATGTCGCCCAGGTATCGCGGGAAGCGCAGCCGTGAGTGGACGACTTCCGCCAGCACCTGCCATTCCAGCGGCCGGCGGTCGCGCAGCAGGCCCTGCAGCAGTTCGTCTGCGGCGTCGGGCTGGTCCAGGTGCACGTAGCTGAGCACGTTGCGGATTTCGTAGGGGGTGTAGGCATACAGCGCGTCGGGCTGGTTGCGCTTGCGCACGTCTTCCAGATAGCGCGCGAAGGTGGTGCGCAGGGCCTGCTTGGGCAGCACGTCCTGCGCCCCGGTGGGGTCCAGCGCGATTGAAACGCCGGTAGGGTCGCCATCACCCAGGTCGGCGGAGGAGGGGATGAAGTCGATGCCCTTCCACGCCATGGTGGCGCGGATCGAAGCGGCCAGCGCGTCGTGCAGCAAGCGGTACTGTTCGCGCGCCCACGCGGCGGTTTCGTGATCACCCAGCGATTCGGCCAGCCACGCGCCGTCATGCCAGCCCTTCAGGCCCCAGTAGTCGTCCCAGTAACTGTGGGTCGGCGAGGGGTAGCCTTCGTGACTGATCGACGGTGCCAGGATGCCGGCGAACCGCTCCGGCGCGGGCTGGCTGGCCATGTAGCCGGGTACCAGCGTGCGCTCGCGCAGCTCCTGCAGGAAGTGCAGGGCTGCTTTCACCTTCGGCAGGTAGGTGCGCACCGATTCCGGGCCACCGTCCAGACGCGCGACATCGGCCACCAGCGCGACGTATTGGCCCTGGCTGTCGTATTCGATGTCCGAACCGAAGCCGGTGTTGACGCTGCCGTCGTTGTTGAGGATCGGCGAGACCAGGCCGTTGGCGTGCACGCCATGCTCGGTGTACCAGTCCAGGTAGCCGCGCGCGATCCGTGATTCGCCCATGCGCAGCAGCACTGCCGAGGTGGCCATGCCGTCGCGGATGAAGGAGCGGTTGTAGTTGCGCGGCCCCGGTTGCATCGCCGGGCCGGTCTGGTTGATCAGCATGTACGCCGCCTGGGCGCGCAGCATATCCACCAGCGAAGGGTCGGGCAGGCGCAGGCCGACCTGGCCCAGCCGCGTCTGCCAATCTCCGGACACGCGGGTGGCAAGGCTGTCGTAAATCGCATCGGGATCGCGGCTATTGACGCCGAATGCGATCGGCAGCGGCTCCGGAAGCGCGCCGTCGCTGTTGGCAGCCGCGGTACCCAGCGGGAACGCGACCACGACCGACTGGCTGGCACCCGGGGCGAGGTCGATGCGGTAGGCGAGGGCGGCCGCTGCCAAGCCATCCGGGTCATCGGCGTGTTGCGCCTTGGGCAGTTCGCCTCGCGCCACCGCAGCGGTGATCTCGGTACTGCCATCGGGGCCGAACGGCGCCACGCCTGACGCATCCACCGGCGTCAGCGAATGCAGCAGGGAACGTCCGTTGACCCGCACCGTGGTGCCGTCGATGGCCACCGAACGGATCAGCGAGAGGCCTCCGTTCTGCCACGGCGGATTCATCTGCATCGGGCGCGTCACCAGCGAAAGGCTGCCGGCGATGGGCGCAGTGCCCACGTTGCGCAGGCGGTGGCGCACCAGCGTGACCGGTTGCCCGCCCAGCTCCACGGCGAAGGCCTCACTCTTCAATTCCAGGCCGGGTTGCGGTTTCCATGTCACCGACGGCATCGGCTTCCAACCGTCGCGCAGCGCGTGCTGCACTGGCTGGTCGGCGGCGCCGGCGGCGGTGCCATCGGCATTGCGCCAGATCGGCTGTACCAACGGTGCGCCTTTGAAAGCCTCGATGTTGCCGTACTCGTCGAAGATCGATTTCTGCAGGCCACCGTGCACGCCCACGGCGGTCCAGTAGGTCTGCTGCAGGTGCAGGGATGCCGGAAACAGGGCCTGCTGCGCGCCGTTGGCCGCGTTCTGGTAGCGCTTCATCGGGGTCATCACTGCCGCCGGGCCCAGCAGGCGCAGGCGCGCGATCTTCGGTGCATCACCCTGCGCCTGCAGGCGCAGCGCCTGTGCCGTTACCGGTGCGCTGCCAGCTAGCCAGCTCTGCTGCCGGCTGCCGGCCTGCGGGTCGTGCGCGAGTTCGCTCCAGCGGCCCTGTGCATCCTTTACCTGAAGGCGCGCGCCGCCGTGTGCGCCTGCCCAGTCCACTGCCAACCCGGTGGTGGAGAGGGCCCTCGGCAGGGCGATCTCCAATACGCGGCTGCCGTCTTTCCCGGCGGGAACGGCAACGGCGCTGCCGCCTTGCCACACGGCCGCTGCCTGGGTCGCGTCCAATCCGGGGATGCGTGCTGTCGCGCGCTGGTCGAGCGGCTCGAGTTCGAAGATGGACACGCCCCAGTCCGAGGTCCGCTCAGGGCTGGCCAGCCGCAGGTAGCGGGCCTGGTGCGGCGCGAAGTAGAGGGTTTCGATGCCGCCAAGCGAATCGCGCATGGTGTAAGCGGTCTGCCACTGCCTCCCATCCAGCGATGTCTGCAGGCTGTAGCCCTCCGGGTTTGAGACGTCCCAGGTGAGGCGCGCGCCGCTGAGCGTGCTGGGTTTTCCCAGATCCACCTGGAACCAGTGGCCCGGGCTGAATGCTCCCCCGGTGACGGTCTTGGGATCGCCGTCGATGAGGTGGCTGACCGCCATGGCCGGGACTTGCTGGGAGGAACTGCTGGCACGCCACTGACCACGGTCAGGGAGGTCCTGGGCGAAACAGGCTGAGGCAAACGCGAGGCCAAGCACGGGAAGCAGCACCATGCGCCGACGTACATACACACCCATCAAGACAACCCTCTTGCTACGGCCTCGCCAGTGAGGCGGGCCAACCGTAGCAGCGGTTGTAATCGGTTACATGACGCATTGCAGTATGGCGTTCCCCGGATGCGCCCCAGCAGGCCGGGTTGACGGATTGTCAGGTGCCGCAGGCCCCGACTTGACGAGGTGCCCGTTCAGCAACCCTGCCCAACTCCCCACACTGGATCCCGATGTCACGGCGGCCTGGCTGATGACGCAAACGACCACTTACGGGGAAAACCAGATGATCAGCATTCCTGTTTCAGACACCTCGCACGCCCGCCTGTCCCGCGTTTCGCGCTGGCTGTGCAGCATCGGCTACGCCTTCCTTGCAGTGTTCTTTGCCTGGTCGGCGCTGAGCGGACACCGCCAGGCCGAAGCCATCCTCAAGGATGCGGTGACCGTGCAGGCACCGGTGCAGGTCGACCACATCGAGGAAAAGCGCCGCAAGGGGCGGGTGTCCTACCAGTACCACTTCCGCTACGACTTCAGCGTTGATGGCGTTGAGTACACCGGCCACTTCTCCACCTCCGAGGACAACGCCACGCCGTACCTGGGCGAAGCGCCGCAGGTCGACGTGGCTTACGCACGCAGCAACCCCGCGCAGTTCGATCGGCTTGATCGGCTCGAAGGCCAGAAAGGGCTGGGTTCGGTACTGGGCCGGGTGATCGTGGCGCTGGGCATGCTGGCGATCCTGGCCTTCGTGGTGCACCTGCTGGTGACGCGCAAGCTGTTCGTGCGCCAGGGCCCTGCGCTTCCTGCGGTCTGAGCCGGCGGCAGGCAGGGGAGCGCAGGCATGGTTGACAGTCCATACGGTCACGGTAGGGTGTGCGACTCTCTTCCGTTCTGGTCGTTTCCCATGCCTGCCCCTGAGTTCGCGGACCTGCTGTCTCGACACATGCGGCGGATCCGGGCCAGTGCCGGCGGCGTGGCCGCCGAGATCGGCATCAGCCGCGAGGCGGTCAACAACTGGCGGGCCGGCACCTCGCGGCCCAGCCGCCGGCACCGCGACCGGGTACTGGCCTGCGCCAATTACCTGCGCCTGACCGAAACCGAATGCAATGCATTGCTGCAGTCGGTGGGGTTCGAGCCGGAATTCCCGGTGGAGCCGGTATCGGCACCGGAAGAGCAGGCCGATCCCGCCGTTTCAGTGCCGCCCACCGTCACCCGGTTGTTCGACCGGCTGCAGTTGCTGCGTCCGTATCCGGTGAGCCTGCTGTTGACCCAGGCCCATTGGGGACAGCCCCCGGAGCGCGCGGCGATTCTCGCTGAAGCAGCCACGCGCTATGGGCAGGCGCGCGTGCTGCACCTGCAGCCGCCGTTCCGCTCCGGCGAGGGCGACCAGGACTACTTTGCCTTGCTGGCCGCGCAGTGCGGGCTGGACGGCGTTGGCTCGGACGCCAGTTTCGAGATGGCGCTGGCGCGTCGGCTGCAGCAGCCCGGTGCGCTGTTCTGCCTGGTGAGCCGGTTCGAGCAGGGGGAGTCCGGGCCACGCGACGTGCTGGCCGGCATCCTGCGCAGCCTCAGCGAAATGTACAGCGGCAAGCTGCACCTGCTGATCTGTGGCGGGGCCGCGCTGGCCGACCTGAAGTACCAGGGCGGCGATCTTTCGCTGCTCAACATTGCGGCCAGCGAGAGCTGGCCGGAGCTGGGAATCGAGGATATGCGGCGCAGTGCCCCTGGCATTGGCGATGACACGCTGTCGCGCGCGCTGCGGTTGTCCGGCGGGCATCCGCTGTTGGCGCAGGCGGCGTTGACGTTGCTCGTTGACACTACTGTCGACGATGAGGCAGTCACCGATACGCTGTCCAGCCATCCGCGCCTGTGGGAAGCGCTGGTACCGCTGTTGCGGGATGACGCGGCGCGTGCCGCCGTGCAGGGCTGGCTGGCACAGCCGGTGGTGGCGCCGGCGCGGCCGTACCTGGCCGATCCGCTGCTCCGGCACCTGTACTGGAACAACCTGCTGACCGCGCGCCCGCACCCGCAGGGGCACTGCCTGGAATGGCGCTGCGAGGCGATCCGCCGCGCCGTGCGGCAGGTGATCGATGGCATGCAGGTGCAGACCGCATGAGCAGGCCACCGCGCCGGCAGCCGGTACTGCGCTGGTGGTGGCTGCTGCTGGTGGCCGGCCTGACCTGGTTCGTCGGCAGCTACCTGTTCGTGCCCTGGCTCAACCCGGTGCAGCTGCTGCGCATGCAGCGCGACGGCGAAAGCATGATGCTCATGCAGCGGGCGAACATCGACATGATGTTCCTGCGCGAAGAGGCGTTGTCGTATTGGCTGCAGCATGAAAGCTGGCCGCAGCAGGTGCACGTGCCGGGCGTGCATGATCCGGAAGAAACGCTGGTAGTTGCCGAACTGCCGCAGCCGTTCGTGCTGCGCCTGCGCTTCACCGACCGCTTCCCGGCCAACAGCGGACTGCGCGGTGCGGTGATCGAGCAGACGCTGGAGCCGCGCACCCAGTACTGGCGTTGCCGCCCTGGCGATCCTGCGCCACCGTCACGCTGGTTGCCGGCCAACTGCCGGGCACAGGCACCGTGGGGCATCGTGCAGTGGCTGTCGGTGGTGCTGGGGCTGTCGGTGCTGGGCCTCGCCGGGCTTGGCATGCTCTGGTACTGGGTGCGACCGGCGGTGGCCGACATCGTGCGCGAGCCACACCGGCTGCTTGCCCAGCCGTTGCAGGCATTGCCCGCCATCGACCGCCAATTGGGATGGCTGCGGCTCAGAGATCGCGTCCTGGCCGGTGCCGGGATCGCCACGGTGCGCTGGCGCGACGCGCTGCGCCACCTGCAGGCCACGCCAAGCACACGCGCATTGCAGCTGGCCGCGCGCATCGGTGCGATCGATGCGCCGGCAACGGGCTGGTCGCTCACCGGCCTGGTGCGCGAATGGACCCTGCCGGACAAGCTGCCGTTGGCCCTGGAACGGCTGTGGCTGTACCAGCCCGATCCGGCGTTGGCGGCCGATGCCATCGTGCAGCAGTTGCGCGCCATGCCCAACGGGCAGGACGTGGTGCTGGTGGTGAGCCCATCGCTGGCGGTCGAGGCCGAACTGGCTGCCTACGCCGAGGATCCGGCCAACCTGTGCGTGTGCCTTGGCCAGGCCGCCCAGACCCGCTGGCTGCTGCAGCCGGGCGCGCTCGACGCGCTGGTCGGGCTGCTGGCCCGGCAGCTCCGGGTGACCCGCATCTCGCCCTACCAGACCCACGGCGGCATCACCCGTCCGGCGGCCTTCTTTGGACGCGAGTCGCTGCTGGCGCGCGTGCTCAACCGCGAGCCCGGCAACTACCTGTTGGTGGGCGGTCGGCAGCTGGGCAAGACAAGTTTGATGAAGGCCATCGAGCGACGCTTTGTCGGCCACCCGCGCGTGCACTGTGTGTATCTGTCGCTGCGAGATCATCGGCTGACAATGCGGCTGGCGCTGGAACTGGGCCTGGCCGAGGACACCGGGATCGATGCGCTGGTCGCCGAGTTGTCCGCGCGGGCAGCGGGGCGCGGCCTGCTGCTGCTGATCGACGAGACCGACCTGTTCCTGCGCGCGGAAGCGGCACAGGGTTACCCGCAGCTGGCGGCGCTGCGTGCGCTGAGCGAAGAGGGACGCTGCCACTTCATGCTGGCCGGGTTCTGGGACCTGTACGAAGCGGTCACCCTGGATTTCGCATCGCCGCTGCGCAACTTCGGCGAGGTGATCCATATCGGCGGGCTGGAACAGGACGCCTGCGTGGCCTTGGCGACCGAACCGATGGCGCGCCTGGGCGTGCACTTTGCCAGCCCGGACCTGCCGCAGCGGCTGGTGGCGGCGTGTGGTCGCCGCGCCAACCTGGTCGCCATTGCCTGCCAACAGCTGCTGGGCCAGCTGGACCGTGGCCAGCGCGTACTGGATGCAACGCAGGTACACGCGGCGCTGGTGAGCGAGCCGATGTTCGATGCATTGGCCGGCTGGGCGCGGCTGAGTCCCGATCCCCTGGCGTGCCGTATCGACCGCATCGTGGTGTACCAGGTCGCCGGTGCGCAGCTGGTCGGCAGCGGCGAGCGTGGCATCACCCTGGTGGAACTATTGGCTGCATTCGATGCGGCGGGCGCGCGGGTCGATCCGGAGCAGGTCCGCCACGCCCTGGCACGGTTGCAGCTGGCGTATGTGGTCCGCCGTGACGCCGATGGGTTGCCCTACGTGTTTGCGGTGCCGGTGTTCGTTACCCAGTTCCAGCGTGAAGAAGTGCAGGCACTGCTGCAGCGCGAACTGCAGGCGCTGGCGGCGGGCGCGGCGGTATGACTCCCTCTTCGTGACGCATTTCCCTGTGTGTATCGACGCGATTCTGGGATAGTGGTGCGATGTTCGTGCGCCACGGCGGAGTTGATGCTGCATCCACAGGATTTGTCTTCGTCGCAGATCGGCGCCGTGCTGGCCCAGGCCTACGGCCTGCAGGTCAGCCATGTCGTGCAACGGCCGGCGGGTGCCGATGCGGGCGCCACGGTGTACCAGGTGACCTCCGATGACGGCACGCGCTGGTGGTTGAAGTGCCGCCGCTATGCCGTGGCCGATGCCGTGTGGGAGGTCATGCAGCATTTGCGCTGCGCGCTCGGCCTGGACGAGGTGGTGGCCCCGCAGCCCGCGCTTGATGGTGCCCCGGCCACGTACGCCGAGGGCCTGCAGTGGACGCTGTTTGCCTATGTGGAGGGCGAGTCGGGGTTCGAAGTGGCCCTGTCGCAGGCGCAGTGGCACCGGCTGGGCCAGGTGTTGCGCCAGGTGCATGACACCGCGTTGCCGGCCCGGTTGGCGTCCGGTCTTGCGCAACCGGGTTTCGACGATGACACCGCGGTGGAGCGGGTAGGTTCGTGGCTGCAGCGCGGTGATGAGCGTTGGCCCATTCCCGATGCCCTGGCAGAGGAGTACCGGCGGGTCTGGCGGCAGCGGCAGGCGCGGGTGGTCGAGGTCTGGCAGCACTGCATGGCGCTGCGTGAGCGCCTTGCCGGGCAGCGCTGGTCACGGGGGTTGTGCCATGGCGACCTGCACGCCGGCAATCTGTTGCTGCGCGCCGATGGCGGGCTGCACCTGATCGACTGGGACGACATGGTGCTGGCGCCGCGCGAGCGCGACCTGATGTTCGTCGGCGCAGGCGTGGGCGGTCGCTGGGGACGCGATGATCCGCCGCGGTTCCGCGAAGGCTATGGCGCGGTGGCGTTGGATCCGGTCCGGCTGGCGTACTACCGCCACTGGCGGATCCTGCACGACCTGCAGGAGTTTCACGACCTGCTGCTGGAGCCGGGTGCGGCCTCGCGTCCGCCCAGCCAGCGCCGCCAGGCGTTGCGTTTCATGGAGGAGCAGTTCGCGCCGGGCAACGTGATCGACGCGGCTGCCCGCAGTTGGGCTGCCGTGGCGTAGCGCGGGTCGCCGACCGTGCTTACTCGCCCGGCTTGGCGCCGGCCGTGGCGGCTTCGGATGCCGCGCGCCGCACCAGTACCGCCTCGCGGTGCGCGATGTAGGCATTGGCGGCAAGAATGATGCCCGCCCCGATGACGGTCCAGCGGTCCAGCGTTTCATTGAACAGCAGCCAGCCCAGCAGGCTGACCAGCGGCAGCTGCATGAAGCTGATCGGGGTCAGCGCCGAGACTTCGCCCAACCGCAACGCGCGGGTCCATAACAGCTGGCCCAACGTGCCCAGCACGCCGGTAGCGGCCAGCCAGGCCCACGCAACGCCGCTGGGCCATACCCAGCCGAACAGGGCAGGCACCAGCGACAGCGGTACCCAGAACACGTAGGTGTAGAACACCACGGTGTCGGCCCCGTCCACGCGGGTCAGCTGCTTGATCTGGATGGCAACCAGCGAACTCAGCACGGCGGCCAGCACCGCCACCAGCACGCCCGGGCTGAAGGTGGCGGCGCCGGGGCGAACGATGATCAGAACCCCGATGAAGCCACAGACCACGGCCGCCCAACGGCGCGCGCGTACCTTCTCGCCAAGGAACAGCACGGCTGCGATGGTGACGAACAGGGGCGTGGAGTACGACAGCGAGATCGCCTGCGACATCGGCAGGTGGCCGATGGCCCAGAACGCACAGAGCATCGAGGCCAGCCCGATCAGGCTGCGCACGAAATAGCGGGGCAACTGTGTCGTGCGGAACGGCGAGCTGCCCGGGCGCAACAGGAACGGCAGCAGCGCCAGCAGGCCGAACGCGTTGCGGAAGAACGCCACTTCCTGGGTGGGCACGTAGCGGGTGGCATAGCGGATCGCCACGGCCATCAACCCGAAGGCCAGGGTACTGCCCAGCATCAGCAGCGCCGCACGCATCGGTGTCGGCGCGGGAAGGGCAAGCTGGACGGTCACCACTGTGCGCCGATCAGGCGCGGCTCCGGTTCGATGGGAACGCCGAATTTCTCCAGCACCGAGGCGGAAATGCGCCGCGCCAGCGCGAGCAGTTCGGCACCGGTGGCGTCGCCGTGGTTGACCAGCACCAGGGCATGCTGGGGCGCCACGCCGGCATCGCCTTCGCGGAAGCCCTTCCAGCCGCAGGCTTCGATCATCCAGGCGGCCGAGAGCTTGCGCCGGTCGTCCTGGTCGGCCGGGTACACCGGCAGGCCGGGGAAGTGCTGCAGCAGCACCTCCACCTGTTCCAGCGGCAGCACCGGGTTCTTGAAGAAGCTGCCGGCATTGCCCAGCACATCCGGGTCGGGCAGCTTGCGCCGGCGGATGGCGATCACCGCATTGGCCACGTCGGCGGCCACCGGCAGCTCCACGCCCATCGCCTGCATTTCCTCGGCAATGCCTGCATAGCCCAGGCGCAGGGCATGCAACAGAGGCAGACGCAGTTCGATGGCGCTGATCAGGTAGCGGTCCGCATCGTGCTTGAAGACGCTGTCGCGATAGCTGAAGGCGCACGCGTCGGCATCCAGCCGCACCCATTCGTTGTTCTGGCGGTCCCACGCTTCCACCGCCTGGATGAACTCATCGACCTGCACGCCATAGGCGCCGATGTTCTGGATCGGGGCCGCACCGGCCGTGCCGGGAATCAGCGCCAGGTTCTCCAGCCCGGACAGGCCGTTCTGCAGCGACCACATCACCAGCCCATGCCAGTTCACGCCGGCGCCGGCACGCACCACGGTGTGGTCGGCGCGGTGTTCCAGCACTTCGATCGAGCGGTTGGCGAATACCAGTACGGTGCCGGGCACGTCGTCGGCGATCAGCACGTTGCTGCCGCTGCCCAGTACCAGCAGCGGGTGGCCGGCGACCTGGGGCAGGGCCAGCACATCGGGCAGCAGGGCCGCGTCGTGCAGCTCCAGCAGCTGCTCGGCAACCGCGTCGACGTGGAAGGTGTTGAGCGCCTTCAGGGAGGCGTTTTCGGTCAGTGACCAGGCAGGCATTGCAGTACTCATAGGGGGGCCACCGCGCCACGGCTCGGTGCTTCGCGGCGTCGGCGGATCGCCTCCACGCAGTCGTGCACCAGCGCCGGGCCGCGGAAGATCAGGCCGCTGTAGCACTGCACCAGCGCGGCGCCAGCAGCCATCTTGGCCACGGCATCGGCACCGGACAGGATGCCGCCGACGCCGATCAACGGGGTGGATTCGGGCAGGCGCGCGCGCAGGCGGCGCAGCACCAGGGTGGACTGGCCCAGCAGCGGCGCACCGGATAGGCCGCCGGCTTCGCTGGCATGCTGGTCGGCGGCAACCGAACTGCGGTCAATGGTGGTGTTGGTGGCGATCACTCCGTCCACCTTCAATTCGCCCAGCACGCGCGCTGCGGCATCGATGTCGCGGTCGCTCAGGTCCGGGGCGACCTTGACCAGCATCGGAACGCGCTTGCCATGCTTGGCCGCCAGCGCTTCCTGGCTTTCGCGCAGCTGCGAGACCAGCTGGCGCAGCGCGGTTTCTTCCTGCAGTTCACGCAGGCCGGCGGTGTTGGGCGAAGAGATGTTGACGGTGATGTAATCGGCCAGCGGGTACACTTTCTGCAGGCAGTGCTGGTAATCGTCGAACGCCTGCTCGTTGGGAGTGTCCTTGTTCTTGCCGATGTTGATGCCAAGCAGGCCACTGCGGCGCTGCGCGCGTTCAACATTGCGCACCAGTGCATCCACGCCGAGGTTGTTGAAACCCATGCGGTTGATGATCGCTTGGTGGGCGGGCAGCCGGAACAGGCGCGGCTTGGGATTGCCTTCCTGCGGCCGCGGCGTGATGGTGCCGATCTCCACGAACCCGAAGCCCAGCGCGAACAGCGCGTCGATGTGCTCGCCGTTCTTGTCCAGGCCGGCGCCCAGGCCGACCGGGTTGGGGAAGTTCAGCCCGAACACGTTGGTCGGCAACGGGGCCGGGCGGCGTGCCAGCAGCGGCGTGGTGCCGGTACGGTAGGCGAGGTCCAGCGCACTCAGGCCCAGGCCATGGGCGCGTTCGGCGTCCAGGGAAAACAGGAAGGGTCGGGCAAGCGAGTACATGGCGTCCAGTCAGTCCAGCGTGCCGATGAAGGCACGGGTTTGGTATTCAAAAGCGATTTTGCCATCGACCGCGTGCGCATCGAACAGCTGCTGCAGCGCCTCCAGCATGGGGGCGTGGCGCGGGTGGCCCGGCGGCGGGGCATAGGACGACGACAGCAGGCGGCCACGCAGGCCGTCGGCATCCATGTACTGCGCGTTCGGGAACCGGGCGGTGCCGCGCAGGCCCGGGCCGAACCACGCGCGCATGGCATCGTCGTCCTGGTAGCGCTCGGCCACCTGGGTGTAATCGGTACCGAACTCCAGCAGCAGTTGTTCGTAGCCGACCAGGAACGGCGAGGCGTCGAGCAGGCGCGAGTTCCAGAACACCAGCGCAAGGCCCTGCGGGTGCAGGATGCGCTTCCATTCCGTGCGCACCGCATCGGTGTCGAACCAGTGGAAGGCCTGCGCCGCTGCGACCAGGCCGACGCTGTCGTCGGCCAGCGTGGTGGCTTCGGCGGTGCCGTCCACCAGCTTCAGGCGCAGGTACTCGGCGGCCAGCAGCTTCTCGGCCGCCTCGCGCATCGGCGCATTGGGTTCCACCGCGATCACCGGATGCCCGGTGGCCAGGAACAGGCGTGTGGAGATGCCGGTGCCGGCGCCGATGTCGGCGACCAGGGTTTCGGTGGGCACGCCCATCTCGCCATGCACCCAGTCCAGCAGCGCCGGTGGGTAGTCGGGACGGTAGCGGACGTAATCCGCTACGCGGTTGCTGAAACGTCCGGTTGCGTCCGATCCGCTCATGGGCACCTCACGATTGCAGGGAGACGAACCAGGCCAGCCCGCCGAAGAACAGCACGATGGCCAGCAGCGCCAGCAGGCTGCCGATCACCACCACCCAGCCCATGATCAGGCCGGCCAATGCCAGTCCATCGCCTTCCAGTTCCAGCGGGCGGCGGCGGATTTCGGCGCGGGCCATGTGCCCGGTGACGATGGCGACCACGCTGCCCAGGAAGGGAAGGGCGGTCCAGCCGAGGATGCCGGCGATCAGGCTGATCAGGGCCATGGCGCTGGTCTGGCGGGGCGGGAGGCTCATGCGGCTCCTGGGGGAAGGTGGGACAAGGGAATCATAGGGCCAGCGACGGGTTTATCCCATCAGGACCTGGCCGCCATCGACATTCAAGGTATGCCCGGTGATCCAGCGGGCCATCGGCGAGCACAGGAACAGGGCGGCATCGGCGATTTCCTGCGGCTGCCCGAAGCGGCCGAACGGGATCCTGGCCAGGGTGCCGTGGTAGAGGTCGGGGTCCTGCTCGCGCCGGCGTGCCCACAGCCCGTCCTCGAACTCGATCGAGCCCGGGGCAATGGCATTCACCCGGATCCGGTGCGGGGCGAGCGCCAGCGCCTGCGAGGTGGTGTAGTGCATCAGTGCGGCCTTGGCGGCGCCATACGGGGCGGCGCCGGGGCGCGGCTGCTGGGCGGCGATCGAGGCCAGGTTGAGGATGCAGGCCTCGGCCGACTGCTTCAGCCAGGGCAGGGCGAGGCGGGAGGCACGCACCGCCGACATCAGGTCGACGCCGAGGCTGGCTTCCCAGCCGGCTTCATCGTCGGTCATGCCGTAGCCGGTGGCGTTGTTGATCAGCACATCGATACCGCCGAGGGCATCGGCGGCACTGGCCAGCCAGTGCTCGATATCGGCCAGGCGTGAAAGATCGGCCACCGCGGTGTGCAGCGACAGTCCCTGGGCAGCGGCGTCATCGCGCAGTGCGGCCAGGCCGGGTTCGCCGCGGGCGCACACCGAGACACGGGCACCGGCAGCGGCAAAGGCCAGCGCCATCGCGCGGCCGATGCCTTTGCTGCCACCGGCCACCAGTACGCGGCGGCCGGTGTAATCCAGGCTGGGGCATTCAACCATCACAGGTCGAACTTGATGCCCTGGGCCAGCGGCAGCGAATCGGAGTAGTTGATGGTGTTGGTCTGTCGGCGCATGTAGACCTTCCATGCATCCGAACCGGACTCACGGCCACCGCCGGTGTCCTTCTCGCCGCCGAACGCGCCGCCGATTTCCGCACCGGAGGTGCCGATGTTGACGTTGGCGATGCCGCAGTCCGAACCGGCTGCCGACAGGAAACGCTCGGCCACCTTCAGGTTCTGGGTGAAGATCGACGAAGACAGGCCCTGCGGCACGCCGTTCTGCATGTCGATGGCTTCGTCCAGGGTGCCGTACTTCATCACGTACAGGATCGGCGCGAAGGTTTCGTGCTGCACCACTTCGTCGCTGTTCTTCAGCCCGGTGACAATGGCCGGCAGCACGAAGTTGCCGGCGCGGTCGATGCGGGTACCGCCGGTTTCGATGGTGCCGCCGCTGGCCTTGGCCTTTTCGATCGAGGCCAGGAACTGCTGCACGGCGCTGTCGCTGTTGAGCGGGCCCATCAGGTTGGCCGCATCGGTCGGATCGCCGATCTTGCCCTCCACCTGCTTGTACGCCTTGACCAGCGTGGCCAGCACGTTGTCGTAGATGGATTCATGCACGATCAGGCGGCGCGTGGTGGTGCAGCGCTGGCCGGCAGTGCCGACCGCACCAAATACGATGCCCGGGATGGCCAGCTTCAGGTCCGCGCTCTCGTCCAGGATGATGGCGTTGTTGCCGCCCAGTTCCAGCAGGCAGCGGCCCAGGCGGTGGGCAACCTTTTCGGCGACCTGGCGGCCGACCTGGGTCGAACCGGTGAAGCTGATCAGCGGCACGCGCTTGTCGGCCACCAGCTT
Organism: Stenotrophomonas rhizophila; assembly: GCF_001704155.1. Lineage (NCBI taxonomy): Bacteria > Pseudomonadati > Pseudomonadota > Gammaproteobacteria > Lysobacterales > Lysobacteraceae > Stenotrophomonas > Stenotrophomonas rhizophila. Next base: position 1,962,251 of record NZ_CP016294.1, read on the forward strand.
CTGCGACAGCTCGGTGCCGGCGTCGTTGACCAGGAAGAAGATGTCCGGGAAGCCGGCGCCACGCAGCGCTTCGTTGCAGATGCGCATGGACGCGATGGCGGTCAGCGGCGTCTTGTTGGACGGCTTCCACAGGCACACATCACCGCAGATCGCGGCCAGGAACGAGTTCCATGCCCACACGGCGACCGGGAAGTTGAACGCGCTGATGATGCCGACCAGGCCCAGCGGCTGGTACTGCTCGTACATGCGGTGGCCGGGGCGCTCGGAATGCATGGTGTAGCCGTACAGCATGCGGCTCTGGCCCACGGCGAAGTCGGCGATGTCGATCATCTCCTGCACTTCACCGTCGCCTTCCGGCTTGCTCTTGCCCATTTCCAGCGCAACCAGCGAACCCAGCGCATCCTTGTTGGCGCGCAGCGCTTCGCCGCACAGGCGAACGGCTTCGCCACGGCGCGGGGCCGGGGTGGTGCGCCACACCTTGAAGGCTTCCTGGGCACGGGCCACGATGGTTTCGTAGTCGGCGTCGGTGGTGGCGTGCACCTGGGCGATGGCCTCGCCGGTGGTCGGGTTGACCGAGGTGATCACGCCCGCGCTGGTGGCCGACGACCACTCGCCGTTGCCGAGGTAGGTGCCAGCGTTGGTCGCGTCGAGGCCGAGCGCCTTGAGCAGGTCAGAGGACATGCAAACTCCTGTTGCGGATCGAAAAGGGCGCAGCCGCTGGCAGGGTGGGGGGTGCGGCGTGCAGACCCGCCATTCTATCAGGAGCGCCCAGCCGGCATTGCCGCAGCGCCACACGGCGCCGCCCGTCCGGTCGCGGCGGCCGCTAGAATGGACACCATTGTTCGCCCCCCAGGAATCTGAATGAACGTTACCGTTGCAGAAGGCGTGGTCGTCGGGAACCGTCTCCCGTTCGTGCTGTTTGGCGGCCTGAATGTGCTCGAAGACCTCGATTCGACCCTGCACGCGGCCGAACACTTCACCAAGGTCACGGCCAAGCTGGGCATCCCGTACGTGTTCAAGGCCTCGTTCGACAAGGCCAACCGCTCTTCGATCCATTCCTACCGTGGCGTGGGCCTGGACGAAGGGCTGCGCATCTTCGAGGAAGTGAAGCGCCAGCTCGGCGTGCCGGTGATCACCGACGTGCACGAAGTGGCCCAGGCCGCCCCGGTGGCCGACGTGGTCGACGTGCTGCAGATTCCGGCGTTCCTGGCCCGCCAGACCGACCTGGTGGTGGCCATCGCCCAGACCGGCCGTGCCGTGAACATCAAGAAGCCGCAGTTCCTCAGCCCCACGCAGATCAAGCACATCGTGTCCAAGATCCGCGAAGCCGGCAACGAGAACATCATCCTGTGCGAACGCGGTTCGCAGTTCGGCTACGACAACCTGGTCGTGGACATGCTGGGCTTCCGCGAGATGATTGAATCCACCGGGGGGCTGCCGGCGATCTTCGACGTCACCCACAGCCTGCAGCGCCGCGATGCCGGCAGCGAAGCGTCCGGTGGCCGCCGCCGCCAGGTGGCCGAACTGGCCCGTTCGGGCATGGCGCTGGGCCTGGCCGGCCTGTTCCTGGAAGCGCACCGCGACCCGGACCATGCCCGTTGCGACGGCCCCAGCGCCCTGCCGCTGAGCGCGCTGGAACCGTTCCTGGCCCAGATCAAGGCCGTGGACGAGCTGGTCAAGGGCTTCGCGGAGCTGGAAATCCGCTGATCCGGGCGTACCCGTGCGGCGCCATCGGCCTTGGTCCTGTCGCTGAATACCGGTATCCTTCACCGCTGCATGCACGCAAGGTGCATGCAGCCTGCAGCCAAGCTGCACGCCTGGCCGGCACACGGCCCCGTAGCTCAGCTGGATAGAGCGTCCCCCTCCTAAGGGGAAGGTCGCCCGTTCGAATCGGGCCGGGGTCACCATCACGTCCCGCAGGACGCTGTCTGCACGCTTCCCTCGCTGTCCATTGACGAACCACCTGTCAGGGTTGCTTCGACGCCACCGAAGGAACCCCCATGTCGACCTTGGACAACCGTCTCGAATTTCCGTGGCAACCCGTTGCTCAGGTGCCTGCGCCCGAGCCGTCTCCTGCTGCACCGGAGCCGCCGATGGAAGAGCCGCCTCTGCGCGAGCCGCCGGTCACCGAGCCACCCAGCGAAGCGCCGCCCGAAGGCGATCCTCCACCGGCGGAGCCGCCGCTGGAGGCGCCGGTTCCTTCCCGCCAGGAATGACACGCTTGTTGCTGAGACGCCGCTTTCAACGCGGCGTTTTTTTTTGGCGAGGATGAGTTGCTCGCCAATGTGATGGCGCTGTCGCGGTGCGAACACGTCACGACAACGCGGGCTTTCCATAGCGCAGACATCACTTAACGCCGTATTTTCCAAGGGCTCAAAGGTCACGCCGACTTCATTGCAGTTGCGGAAAAGTGGACTCACCCCGACACGGGTCAACACGAAATTCTTTCAGGAGTAGAAATCAGTGAGCACCGAATCCAAGACCGCGCATACCCTCAACGACATCATCGAGATTGCCCGCGATGGCCAGGACTTCTACACCGAAGCGGCCGACAAGGTAAAAGATGCTGAGCTGTCCGCGCTGTTTACCAAGATTGCCGGCGTCAAGTCGCAGATTGTCACCTCGCTGAGCAGCACCGTTGCCGCCACCGGCGCCAAGCCGGCCGAGCATGGCACCGTGGTGGGCTCGATGCAGCAGTTCTACGGCAAGGTCCGCGCCACGCTGGGCGATACCCAGTACGGCTACGTTGCCGAACTCGAGGAATCCGAAGATCGCCTGCTGAAGGCGTTCAAGGACACCCTGACCGACGGCGACACCCCGCCGGCCGCCCGCGCGGAAGTCAGCCGCCTGCTGCCGCTGGTCCAGGAAACCCACGACGTGATGCGTAACCGCAAGCACGCCATGAAGCACTAACCGGTCGCGGCGACCCCGGTCGCCCCTCCGTTAAGCAGACGCCCCGGTTCAGCCGGGGCGTCTGCGTATCGGCCGGCAAAGCGACTCCACACACCCGCGTACGGCCCTGTCGGATATGGTGCATACTCGATCACAGTTACCGGCGGAATTGCTCATGGAACACATGCGTTGGCTCACGCTTCGTCTTGGCAATAACCAGTCCATCGGTCCTGGCGTTCTCAAGGACCTCTGGTCCAATGCGTGCGAGACGAACCAGTCGTCGGTGACCCGCGATACGGACGGCCGCTCGACCGCCTATGCGCTGCACGCTCCCACTTCGCTGGCCTACCCGAAGCGGGCCGAGCTGCGCATGCGGGAGCTGCTGGAAAAAGCCGGTTATACCTTCACCATGGGCTCGCTTGCCGATCGCCCAGCGCCGCAGCCGGTGCGCTTCCGCTGAGGTTCACGCCGGCGGCTTGCCCGTCAGTGGCAGCACCCTGCGCATGACCCGCACCGGCACACCGGTGCGATGGGTCTGCCGCTCCAGCGGTTCCCAGCCCAGCCGGGCATACAGGCCGCCGTCGTCGCGTTCGGTCTGCAGGAACACTTCACGTACGCCGTAGCCTTTCGCGCGCGCCATCAGTGTTTCTATCAGGCGTGCGGCCAGGTCCTGTCCGCGATGCGCTTCGTGTACGAACACGCCGCCCAGCCAGTGCAGGCGCTCGGGCCGTTCGGTGCGCTCGTGGAACTTCAGCTGCGCAGCGGCCACCGGCACGTCATCCTGCATCGCAATCAGCAGCATGGGCAGCTCGTTGTCGTGCAGGAACACTTCAAGGCGCTGCTGTTCGTCTTCCAGGGTCGCCCCGGGCGTTCGATGCCCCCAGGTGTCGAAGTACCAACGCGCGACATCGGGCAACAGGTGCGGGGCCTGGCTTAAGGTGATGAACGGCATCGAGTACTCCCTGTACTGGGCGACGGCATTGCGCGAACCTGCCATGCCGTTATACCACCCCTCCCACCGGCCCTTGCCGTGACGCGTTGCAGCTTTTGGCAACCGCGCGCAGACTCGCTACGGTCCGATCGGGTCATTCTGTGATGTCTTCACCTGCCTTCAACATTCGTCGCTACGGACCTTCGTCGAACGTGGACCAGCATGCGTTCGCGCAGTGGGTGGTGCCGTTGCGCGGCGAATTGGCGTTCGAACTGGAAGGGCGGGGCGCGCGGTTGGACCGGCTGCAGGGCGCGTTCGTGGCACCCATGGCCGGCCATGCGCAGGCGGCGGGCGAGGATGACCGCTTCCTGATCGTGGATTGCCCCGCTGCGTTGTTCGACGACGACACGCTGGACCGGCTCAGGCGGCAGCCGGTGCTGGCGTTGCCGGCACCTGTCCGGGCCATGGCGCAGCGCGTCGGCGCAACGGCCCGGCCGCAGATGGATGCCGCTACGGTGCAACGGGAACTGCCCACGCTGTTGCAGGCGTTTTCGCTGTCCGGCAGTGCCACTCGGCTGCAGGCGGTGTGCGCGCGGGTGGAGCGATCGCCCGGGGAGGCCTGGCCGGTCGAACGCATGGCGGCAGCGGTGGGGGTCAGCGCCAGCCGGCTGCATGCTTTGTTCCGGGAGGCATTCGCACTCAGCCCACAGGCATGGCTCAGCGCCAGCCGCCTTCGTTGGGCACGCGCACGCCTGGCCGACAGCGACAACGCCATCGCCGACATCGCCCAGCACGCCGGCTATTCCGAGCAGAGCGCGCTGACCCGCGCCCTGCGCAGGGAGTGGGGGATGACGCCGGCCGAGTATCGTCGTCGCCACCGGCCCCTGTAGTAGCCTGGGTCAATAACGCGCGCCTGCACGCGCTTACACTGCCGCGTCTTTCTGCTGCATGCGCGCAGGTGTTGATGAATCGTTCGATGGGCGTAGGTATCGCCAATGGCATTGCCGCGGGTGCGCTATGGGGCGTGGTGTTCCTGGCCCCGGCGGTGCTCAGCCACTTCAGTGCCGTGCAACTCTCTGCCGGTCGCTACCTGGTCTACGGCCTGATCGCCGTGGTGCTGCTGGCGCCGCGCTGGCGGGAGCTGCGCCAGCGCATCGGCATGGCCGAGTGGCGCGGTCTGCTGTGGCTGAGCCTTGCCGGCAACCTGGTGTACTTCGTGTTGCTGGCGCGCGCCGTGCAGTGGGCTGGTGGCGCGGCCGCCTCGCTGATCGTGGGGCTGATTCCGGTGGTGGTGACGCTGGTTGGCGTGCGCGAGCAGGGCGCGGTGCCGCTGCGCCAGTTGGCACCGGCGTTGGCGCTGTGCCTGCTCGGCGTGGCAATGGTGGGATATGAAGCGCTGCAGTCCGAGCATGCGCAGGGCTCGGCCTACCAGCGCCTGCTGGGCCTGCTGTGCGCGTTTGGTGCGCTGTTTTCGTGGGCGCTGTACTCCATCGGCAACAGCCGCTGGCTGGCGCGGCGCCCGGACATTTCCGGCCACGACTGGTCCTTGTTGACCGGCGTGGCCACCGGTGCACTGGCGCTGCTGCTGGTGCCCAGCGCGTTTGTCGTCCCAAGCCCCGCGCACGCGCCAGCCGACTGGATGTGGTTCTGGGTCATCAGCGCGGGCGTGGCCGTGGTTGCCTCGGTGTTCGGCAACGCCTGTTGGAACCGGGCCAGCCGCAACCTGCCGCTGACCCTGACCGGGCAGATGATCGTGTTCGAGACGCTGTTCGCGCTGCTGTACGGATTCGGCTGGCAGCGACGCTGGCCGACCCTGATGGAATCGCTGGCGATCGTCTGCCTGGTCTCCGGGGTGCTGTTGTGCGCGCATGCACACCGGCCGCCACGCGCGGTGGCCGAGCACGCCGGCTGATCCATTGCGCGGCCTGGATGGTCACATTCGCAACTTTTTGGCCGACGATGTCTGCTGTTCGTCGCGTTTGACTTTTTGCGGTGCAACACTTGACAAGCACCCGGTCGGCGTAGTTTTCTTGATCCATGGTCCTTGCCGCCGCCACCGTCACGCTTCGCTCCACCGCCCTCACCGGCGGCATGCGCAGCGGTGCCCTGGCCACCGGTACCACCACCATTACCACCGTCACCACTCGCCTGGTGCGGCCCGTCGTCTTCGCGTAATTTCCGAAAACAACGGCCCCGCACCAGATCAGGTTGCGGGGGATCTCCTTCAGCCTGAATGACGCGGGGCCTCGAATCGAGGTCAGCATGTCTTCTGTCGCCGCTTCACCCGATGCCGCTGCATCGCCTGCCTCCTCCGCGCCGCTGCGCGCGGCCACCTCGACGGTCGTGCACAAGTTCGGCGGCACCTCCGTGGCCGACGCCGACCGCTATCGCCACGTGGCCCAGCTGCTGCTGGCCCGAGACGAAGCGGTGCAGGTCACCGTGGTATCGGCGATGAAGGGCGTGACCGATGCGCTGATCGCGCTGGCCGGTGCCGCTGCCGACAGCGCGCCGCAGTGGCGCGACGACTGGCATACACTGCGCGCCCGCCATCGCGGTGCCGCCGTTGCGCTGCTGGGCGAGCATGCAGGCGACACTGTGGAATGGCTGGATGCGCGCTTCGACCATCTGGCCGAGGTGCTGGGCGCGCTGGCAGTGATCGGTGAGCTGCCCAGCGAGGTACTCGACCGCGTGCAGGGCCTGGGTGAGGTGTATTCGGCGCATCTGCTGGGCCACTACCTGCGCAGCATCGGCGAGGACTGCGCGGTGCTGGATGCGCGCGAGGTGCTGGTGGTGGACCGTGGCGAACTCGGCGTGGACGTGGACTGGGTGCAGAGCGCACAGCGCCTGGCGGTGTGGCGTGACGCGCATCCGGCGGCGCGCGTGGTGGCCACCGGGTTCGTGGCCCGCGACCGCCGCGACCGGGTGACCACCCTGGGGCGCAACGGTAGTGACTACTCCGGTGCGATCTTTGCCGCGCTGTTCAACGCCGATGAGCTGCATATCTGGACCGATGTAGACGGCGTGCTTTCGGCCGACCCGCGGGTGGTTCCCGAAGCCGTGCAGCTGGAAGCGCTGAGCTACGATGAGGCTTGCGAACTCGCCTATTTCGGGGCGAAGGTGGTGCACCCGCAGACCATGTCACCCGCCATCGAGCGCGGCCTGCCGATCATCATCCGCAATACCTTCCATCCGGACCATCCCGGTACCCGGATCACCGCCGAACGCACCAGTTCCGGCCCGATCAAGGGCCTCACCCTGAGCCCGGAGCTGGCGCTGCTGAACCTGGAAGGCACCGGCCTGATCGGCGTGCCCGGCACGGCCGAGCGCGTGTTTGCCGCGCTGCGCAACGCGCACGTGTCGGTGGTGATGATTTCGCAGGGCTCGTCGGAACATTCCATCTGCTGCGTGGTGCGCCAGGCCGAAGCGCAGCGGGCGCGCGATGCGCTGCTGCAGGCGTTCGCGCACGAACTCAGCCTGGGCCAGGTGCAGCGCGTGCAGCTCACCGACAATGTCAGCGTGCTGGCGGCGGTGGGCGATGGCATGGCCGGACAGCCTGGTGTGGCCGCGCGCCTGTTCGAATCGCTGGGACGTGCGCAGGTGAACATCCTCGCCATCGCGCAGGGCTCTTCCGAACGCAACATCTCGGTGGCGGTGGACAGCCGCCACGCCACCAAGGCGCTGCGCGCGGCGCACGCCGGGTTCTGGCTGTCGCCGCAGACCTTCTCGGTCGGCGTGATTGGCCCTGGCAACGTGGGCGCGGCATTGCTTGACCAGTTGCTGGGCGCGCAGCCCACCCTGCTGACGCGCGCCAACGTGGACCTTCGCGTGCGTGCGGTGGCATCGCGCAGCCGCATGCACCTGGATGCGCGGGGCGTGCAGGGCGACTGGCGCGCTGCGCTCGCCGGGCAGGCCCAGGCGACAGACCTGGACCAGTTCACCGAGCACCTGCTGTCGGCGCACCTGCCGCACGCCTTGATCGTCGACTGCAGCGGCAGTGCCGATGTCGCCGACCGCTATGCCGGCTGGCTGGCGGCCGGCATCCATGTGGTCACTCCCAACAAGCAGGCCGGCGCCGGCCCGTTGCAACGGTACCACGCCATCCGCGAGGCGGCCGCTGCCACCGGCGCGCGGTTCCGCTACGAAGCGACGGTCGGCGCGGGGTTGCCGGTGATCACCACGTTGCGCGACCTGGTCGATACCGGTGATGAAGTGCTGGCCGTCGATGGCATCTTCTCCGGCACGCTGGCCTGGCTGTTCAACAAGTACGATGGCCAGGTGCCGTTCTCCGAACTGGTCGCGCAGGCGCGCGGCATGGGCTACACCGAACCGGACCCGCGCGACGATCTGTCCGGCGTGGATGTGGCGCGCAAGCTGGTCATCCTCGCGCGTGAGGCCGGCCGTGAACTGAGCCTGGAACAGGTCAGCGTGGAAAGCCTTGTGCCCGAAGCCCTGCGCCAGGCCAGCGTGGACGACTTCATGAGCGGGCTGGCATCGGTGGACAGCGTGTTCGCCGAACGGCTGGAACAGGCGCGTGCACGCGGTGCGGTGCTGCGTTACGTGGCGCGGTTGTCGGCGGATGCGGCGCAGGTGGGGCTGGTGGAGCTGCCGGTCGGCCATGCGTTTGCCAACCTGCGCCTGACCGACAATGTGGTGCAGTTCACCACGCGTCGCTACTGCGAGAACCCGCTGGTGGTGCAGGGCCCCGGTGCGGGTCCGGAAGTGACCGCTGCGGGCGTGTTTGCCGATGTGCTGCGGGTCGCGGCGGGTGAAGGAGCGCGCCTGTGAGTCCAGACAACGTGCTGGAGGCGCGCGCGTTCTCACCGGCATCGGTGGGCAATGTCGCGGTGGGGTTCGACATCCTTGGCCATGTCATCGCGGGCGTGGGCGACACCGTGACCGTGCGCCGCACTGACGTGCCGGGCGTGCGGATCCTCGCGATCCGCGGCACCACGGTGGATCTGCCGCTGGTGTCAGCCGACAACACCGCAGGGGCGGCGCTGCTGGCGATGATCGACGCGCTTGGGTTGCCGTTCGGCTTCGAACTGGAGATCGACAAGGGCATCGCGCTGGGCTCGGGCATGGGCGGCTCGGCGGCGTCGTGCGTGGCCGCGCTGGTGGCGGCAAATGCGTTGCTGGATACGCCGCTGTCGCGCGAGGCGTTGTATCCGTTCGCGCTGAGCGGTGAGGCGGTGGCCAGTGGCGGCCGGCATGGCGACAACCTCGGACCGATGCTGCTGGGCGGGTTGGTGCTCAGCACGGCGGACCGGCTGGTGAGCATCCCGGTGCCCGCCGGGTGGTACAGCCTGCTGGTGCATCCAGACGCCGTCCTGGAAACCCGTCGTGCGCGCGCGGCGCTGCAGGGCAGCTACCACCTGTCCGAATTCGTCACGCAAAGCGCGAACCTGGCGCTGGTGTTGAGCGGCTGCTTCCGCGGAGATGCCGAGCTGGTGCGCGCCGGCCTGCGCGACGTGCTGGTGGAACCGCGTCGCGCTGGCCTCATCGAGGGCTTCGCCGCAGCGCGCGACGCTGCCTTGGCGGCCGGTGCACTGGGCGCCAGCATTTCGGGGGCCGGCCCCAGCGTATTCGCGTGGTTTGGCAGCCAAGCGGCGGCGCAGGCCGCGCAACACGCCGTGCAGGCCGCTTTTGCCGTTGCTGGTTTCAACAGCCAGGGCTGGGTATCGCCGTTGAACGCGCCCGGGGCATGCCTGCTGTGAGCGCGCTTTCCACTCTTCTGCCAGGATCTTCCATGCAATTCGTTTCGACCCGTCACGCCGCACCTGCAGCCACCCTGAGTGCGGCCATCGCCGCCGGCCTGGCCCCCGATGGCGGGCTGTATGTTCCGCAGCAGCGACCCCAGCCGCAGCGCTGGCAGGCGCAGGGCAGCCTGGCGCGCAACGCCGAAGTGGTGCTTGCGCCGTTCTTCGCCGGCGACGCGCTCGCGCCCCACCTGGCCACGTTGTGCGCGGAGGCCTTCAACTTCCCGGCACCGCTGCGTGCGCTGGCCACCCCGGGCGACCACGTGTTGGAGCTGTTCCATGGGCCGACCGCCGCGTTCAAGGATTTCGGCGCGCGTTTCCTTGCGGCCAGCCTGGCCCAGCTCCAGCGTGACCGTGCCCGCCCGCTGACCATCGTGGTGGCCACCTCGGGCGACACCGGCGCGGCCGTCGCGGCGGCGTTCCATCGCCAGCCGGGCATCCGCGTGGTGGTGCTGTATCCCGATGGCCGGGTATCGCCGCGCCAGGCGCACCAGCTGGGCTGCTTCGGCGACAACATCCACGCGCTGCGCGTGGCCGGTTCGTTCGACGACTGCCAGGCGATGGTGAAGCAGGCCCTGAGCGACCGCGAGCTGCAGGCAGAAGTTCCCCTGAGCTCGGCCAACAGCATCAGCCTCGGCCGATGGCTGCCCCAGATGAGCTACTACGCCGACGCGGCGCTGGCCCATCATGAGGCGACCGGCGAGGTACTGAACCTGGTGGTGCCCACCGGCAACCTCGGCAACGCGATGGCAGCGGTACTTGCCCGCGCGATAGGCCTGCCGCTGGGACAGATCGCACTGGCCACCAACGCCAATGACGTGCTGCCGCGCTTTTTCCACGGCGGTGGATACCGGCCGCTGCACAGCGTAGCCACCCTGGCCAACGCGATGGACGTCGGCGCGCCCAGCAACTTCGAGCGGCTGCGCTGGCTGTATGAAGAAGACGACGATGCACTGCGCGCGGCGTTCCGCGTCGAGGCGGTTGACGATGCGGCGATCCGCGAACTGATCGCCCGGCGCCATGCGGCAGCGGGCGAGGTCTTCTGCCCGCACACCGCCACGGCGGTGAACCTGCTGGAACACCTGCGCGCCGAAGGCGTGCAGGGCGATTGGGCGGTCGCCGCAACCGCACATCCAGCCAAGTTCGAATCGGTGGTCGAACCGCTGATCGGCCGCCCCATCGAGGTACCGCCAGCACTGTCGGCGCTGTTGGAACGCCCCGCGCACGCCGAACCCTGCCCACCGCATTACACGGCGCTGCGCGAATTCCTGCTGTCCTGATGTATCCAGATCCCAACCTGGGACGTAGCAATTCGTAGGGTCGACCGTTGGTCGACCACCGCGCAACGCGCGGCGCAAGCATCAAAAACCGTGCTGTTTCGGCTGATGCACACCCGGCCGGAGTTTAAAGGTGACCGAAGCTACCCCTCAGCCCCCGCACAGCACCTGCAACCCAGCCTCATCCAGAATCTCCACGGTGTTCAGGTGGGGCAGGGCAATCAAGCCCTGCTGCCGCAGCTTGGTGAATGTGCGGCTCACCGTTTCCATGGTCAGGCCAAGATGGTCGGCAATGTCGCTGCGCCCCATCGGCAGGATCACCCGCAACCCATCCCCGCCCAGCCGCGCTTCACGCGCGGCCAGCCGCAGCAGGAAATCGGCCAGCTTTTCGGCAGGCTGCAGGCGGCCCAGCGCCAGCGCGGCATCGGCTGCTTCGTCCAGCGCCTGGCAGGCGCGCTGCAGCAGCTTGCGCTCCAGGTGCGGGTAGCGGGCGCGCAGGTCCTTCATCGGGGCCAGGCCCACGCGGCAGACCCGGCTGTCGGCGATGGCTTCGATGTCGTAGCGGTGATGGTCGCTGCCGGTCAGCCCGAGATAATCACCAGGCAGCACGAATCCGCTGACCTGGCGGCGGCCATCTGCCAGGGTACGGACCAGCCGCAGCGCGCCTTCGGTCAAGGTATAGACATGTTGGCGGGCCTCGCCAGCGCGGACCAGGGTGGCCCCCAGCGGCAGCGGCTGGGACACCGTGACCCGTTCCAGGGCCTGGACTTCATCGGGAGACAGCGCCGAACACACGGCCAGGTGGCGCACCGAGCAGTGCAGGCAGTCACGCAGCGGCGAGCAGCCCGGTGCGGGATCTTCTACAGCGGCAACGGCGGTTCCGGAGTGGGGCCGGGTCATGTCGAACCAGGGAGCGGGGCCTGCCTATGATACGTCATGCGGCCGTTGGCCAAGTTCGACGCGGCCGATGAAGGCCGCGCGGCCCGGCTGCGGCTAGAATATGCAGCTCGCTCTTCCCCCAAGTTCCCCCGCAGGAGTCCCGCAAGTGATCAAGCCCCGTACGCCGCCCGGCATCATGGAACTGCTGCCGCGCGAGCAGATCGCGTTCCAGCGCATGCTGGACGTCATCCGCCGCAATTACGAGCGGTTCGGGTTCCTGCCGGTGGAAACCCCGGTGTTCGAGCTGTCCGACGTGCTGCTGACCAAGTCCGGTGGCGAGACCGAGCGCCAGGTGTATTTCGTGCAGTCGACCGGCGCGTTGGCCAATGCGGCCGAAGCGGGTGACAAGAGCCTGCCGGAGCTGGCGCTGCGCTTCGACCTGACCGTGCCGCTGGCGCGTTACGTGGCCGAGCACGAACACGACCTGACCTTCCCGTTCCGCCGTTACCAGATGCAGCGGGTGTACCGCGGCGAGCGCGCCCAGCGCGGCCGCTTCCGCGAGTTCTACCAGTGCGACATCGACGTGATCGGCAAGGACAGCCTGAGCACGCGCTATGACGCCGAAGTGCTGGCGGTCATCCATGCGGTGTTCGCGGAGCTGCGCATCGGTGATTTCTCGGTCCAGCTGAACAACCGCAAGCTGATGCGCGGTTTCTTCGAAAGCCTCGGCGTGGCCGACGGCGAGCGCCAGATGGCGGTGCTGCGCGAGGTCGACAAGCTCGACAAGCGCGGCCCGGATTACGTGCGCGAAACGCTGACCGGCGAAGGCTTTGCGATCCCGGCCGAACAGGTGGACCGGATCCTGGCGTTCGTGGCGGTGCGCTCGAGCAGCCACGCTGACGCGCTGGCGCAGCTGGACGGTCTGATCGCCGACGGCACTGCCAGCGAGACGCTGAAGCTGGGCGTAGCTGAGCTGCGCGAGGTGCTGCAGCTGGTGAAGGCGCTGGGCGTGCCGGAAACCGCGTACTGCCTGAACTTCTCGATCGCCCGCGGCCTGGATTACTACACCGGCACGGTGTACGAAACCACGCTGACCGACCACCCGCAGATCGGGTCGATCTGCTCGGGCGGGCGTTACGAAGACCTGGCCAGTCACTACAGCAAGTCCAAGCTGCCGGGCGTGGGCATTTCCATCGGCCTGACCCGCCTGTTCTGGCAGCTGCGCGAGGCGGGGCTGATCGCAGGCATCGAAGACAGCAGCGTGCACGCGCTGGTGGCGCTGATGGACGACAACAGCTTGGCCGATTCGCTGGATATCGCCCGTCGCCTGCGCGTGGGCGGGATCAACGCGGAAGTGCAGATGGAGCCGAAGAAGATCGGCAAGCAGTTCCAGTACGCGGCCAAGGCAGGCATCCGCTTCGTGGTGCTGGCCGGTGAAGACGAGCTGGCGCGCGGCGTGGTGGCGGTGAAGGATCTGCTGCGCGAGCAGCAGTTCGACGTTGCCCGCGATGAGCTGGCCAGTGCATTGCAGGTGGAGCTGGAGCAGACGCGCGCGATGGCGTGATGTTCTCTACTGCCTAATGACAACAACGGCACCTTCGGGTGCCGTTGTTGTTTCTGGGTGTCTGATTGCGGGATTTCACTGTGCACCGGGCGTTGCCCGGTGCTTCCATGCATCCAGGCGAACAGCCTGTTTGCACGCTATCTCTGGTTTGGCGGGACGGTGCGGGTTTGCGGGACACGCCGTGAATCCGTCCTTGGAGGCTTGGCAAAAACATCCATGTTTTTGACAGTCCCGCAAACCCGCCCCGTCCCACCTTCGACGGGTGGCTGGTGGCCAGGGGTAACAGCGAAAGCGGCTTCGTTTCCGGGTCATGCGTTATCGCATGTGGATGGCTTCGGGGCAGTCGTCTTACGACCGACCCTACCAACTCAACGGCCGGTAACGCATGAAAAACATCGAACCCGGCCTTTGACGTTCCATGGCCACCAACACACCGTCGAGGGTCGGCGGGGGCGGGTATGCGGGACCGTAGAAAACATGGATGTTTTCTACGAGCCCCCATGGACGGGTTCACGGCGTGTCCCGCATACCCGCACCCGCCGGCCCAGCTCGGGCCATGCAAAGGCCACCAGCTGTTCGCGCAGATCCATCGCCAGCCGGGCAGCGCCCGGCGACGGATCGCTTAGCTCGCTCCCCGCTGGAATGAGGGCCTTAACCTGAACGGAGGAACCAGAAAGCTCAAGCCGATTTGGCATCAGGCCGCTTTTGCGCTAATGTAATAGCACGCTATTACATTGATACGATGAAAATCCGCCCTGTCCCCCGTGAAAAAGATCCCCAGGCCGACCTGGACAGCCTGGCTGGCGCCTTCGCCGGCCTGTCCAGCGCCGGGCAGGTCACTGCGTTCCTGCGCGACCTGTGCACCCCGGCCGAGTTGGAGGCGCTGTCCGACCGCTGGAAGGTGGTGCCGCTGCTGCGGCAGGGCGTGCCGTATCGCGAAATCCATGAATTGACCGGTGTCAGCGTGACCACCACCGGGCGCGTGGCGCGCTCGCTGGACCATGGCCACGGCGGCTATGCCGCCGCCATTGCCGCGACCGCCACGCCTGCAGCCCCCGAATCCGAGTAGAGACCTCCCCCATGAGTGCAACCCAGACCGCCCCGGCACGTGACCGGCTGCGTATTGCCATCCAGAAGAGCGGGCGCCTGGCCGAACCGGCGCGCAGCCTGTTGACCGCCTGCGGGCTGAGCTGGCGGCAGAGCCGCGACAAGCTGTTCTGCTACGGCGAATCGCTGCCGGTGGACCTGCTGCTGGTGCGCGATGACGACATCCCCGGCCTGATCGCCGACGGCGTCTGCGATTTCGGCATCGTCGGCCGCAATGAACTGGACGAGCAGGGCGCCGCGCGCCGCCGCATCGGCCTGCCCGATGCCTACCAGGCGCTGCGCGGCCTGAACTTCGGCCAGTGCCGGCTGATGCTGGCCGTGCCCGAGGAATGGGACTGGCAGGGCGTGCAGCAGCTGGCCGGCAAGCGCATCGCCACCAGCTACCCCGCGATCCTGGCCGACTGGCTGGCCGAGCGCGGCGTGGATGCCCAGGTGGTGGAGCTGTCCGGTTCGGTGGAGATCGCTCCGCGGCTGGGCACCGCCGACCTGATCTGCGACCTGGTCTCCAGCGGCGCCACCCTGGCCGCCAACCAGCTCAAGCCGGTGGAAACGCTGCTGGAAAGCGAAGCCGTGCTGGCCGGGCCGGTGAAAACCCCCGACGATGCCCGCGCTGGCCTGATGGCCATGCTGCTGCGCCGACTCGACGGCGTGGTGAAGCTGCAGGACAGCAAGCTGCTGATGTTCCGCGCCGAACTGGACCGCGTGTCTGAACTGGCCCGCCTGTTGCCCGATGCCGACCCCCTGGTGCAGTTGCCCGATGATGGCGGCCGCCTGCGTTTGCAGACCATGTGCCACGGCGCATTGACCTGGCAGCGGTTGGAAGAGCTGGAGCGCGCAGGCGCCCAGGGGTTGATGGTGTTGAGCGTGGAGCGGTCGCTGGCATGAATCGTCTGCAATGGTCCCAGTTGAGCGACACCGAACAGGCACAGGCGCTGCAGCGTCCGGTGCAGGCCGTGGCCGCGCGTACCCGCGAATCGGTGGCCGCGCTGATCGCGGCGGTGCGTGATGATGGTGATGCCGCCCTGCGCGAAATCAGCCTGCGTTTCGACGGCGTGGCCCCGGCCTCGTTTGAAGTGAATGATGAGGAATTCGCCGCCGCCGAGCGTGCGGTACCGGTCGAACTGCGCCAGGCGATGACCGAGGCCGCCGAGCGCATCCGCCTGTTCCACAAGGCCGGCATGAGCCAGGGTTACGCGGTGGAAACCGCGCCGGGCGTGCGCTGCGAACGCATGGTGCGGCCGATTGGCCGCGTCGGCCTGTACGTGCCGGCGGGCAGCGCGCCGCTGCCGTCCACCGCGTTGATGCTCGGCGTGCCGGCACAGCTGGCCGGTTGCCGTGAAGTGGTGCTGTGCACCCCGCCGCGCCGAGATGGAAGCGCCGATCCGGCCGTGCTGGTCGCCGCGCGCCTGACCGGCGTGCACCGCGTGTTCAAGCTGGGCGGTGCGCAGGCGATTGCCGCCATGGCTTACGGAACGGCCAGCGTACCTGCCTGCGACAAGCTGTATGGCCCGGGCAACAGCTACGTGACCGAAGCCAAGCAGCAGGTCGCCCAGGATGGCGCGGCGGCGATCGACATGCCGGCCGGCCCTTCCGAAGTCCTGGTGATCGCCGATGCCGGCGCCAACCCCGCCTTCGTCGCCGCCGATCTGCTTTCGCAGGCCGAACACGGCCCCGATTCGCAGGTGCTGCTGCTTACCGATGATGCCGACATGCTGGCCAGGGTCGAAGCGCAGGTGCAGGTACAGTTGGCGCAGCTCTCGCGCGCCGACATCGCCGGGCAGGCACTGCAGTCCTCGCGCCTGATCCTGGTCGATTCGCTGGTGCAGGCCTTCCAGATCAGCAACCGCTACGCCCCCGAGCACCTGATCCTGGCGCTGCGCGAACCGCGCGACTGGCTGGCGCAGGTGGAAGCAGCCGGTTCGGTGTTCCTGGGTGATTACACCCCCGAAGCGCTGGGCGATTACTGCAGCGGCACCAACCACGTGCTGCCCACTGCCGGCGCCGCGCGCGCCTACAGCGGGGTGAGCGTGGCCAGCTTCCAGAACATGATCAGCGTGCAGGCCGCCACCGCACAGGGCATCGCCGCCATCGGCAACTGCGCGCGCGTGCTGGCGCGTGCCGAAGGTCTGGACGCGCACGAGAACGCGGTGGCACTGCGCATGGAGACGGCCGCATGAGCGCCGGTACCGTGCTCGACCTGGTGCGCAGCGACCTGCGCGCGTTCGCCGGGTATTCCTCGGCACGCAGCAGCGCGCTGGTGGGCGACGTATGGCTTAATGCCAATGAATCGGCCTGGGCCAATCCTGCCGACGCGCAGGGCATCGCCCGCCGCTACCCCGAACCGCAACCCGAAGCGCTGCGCGCGCGGCTGGCCGCGCTGTACGGCTGCTCTCCCGACCAGCTGCTGATCGGCCGTGGCAGCGATGAAGCCATCGACCTGCTGGTGCGCGCACTGTGCGAACCCGGCCGCGACGCCGTGCTGGTGACCCCACCGGTGTTCGGCATGTATGCGGTGTGCGCGCGCCTGCAGAATGCACCGCTGCTGGAAGTGCCGCTGCGGAATGCCGGGGATGCGTTGGAGGCGGATATCGACGCCATCATCGCCGCCGCCCTGGCGGGCAACGCCAAGCTGGTGTTCCTGTGCACGCCGTCGAACCCGGCCGGCAGCACGATCTCGCTGGACGACATCGAACGCGTTGCCCGGGCGCTGCAGGGCAGGGCACTGGTGGTGGTGGATGAGGCCTACGGCGAGTATGCGGAGCAGGGATCGGCCAGCAGTCTGCTGGCGCACCGTGACAACGTAGCGGTGCTGCGCACCCTGTCCAAGGCCCACGCCCTGGCCGCCGCTCGGATCGGCAGCCTGATCGCCACCCCCGCGTTGATCCAGACGCTGCGCCGTTGCCAGGCCCCGTACCCGGTGCCCGCGCCGTGTACTGCACTGGCCCTGGCCGCGCTGGAACCGGCCGCGCTCGAGGTCACCGCGTCGCGCGTGGCCCAGATCAAGGCCGAACGTGGCCGCCTGGCGGCGGCCCTGCAGCAGGCCCCCGGCGTGGTCCGCGTGTACCCCTCGCAGGGCAATTACCTGCTGGTGCGTTTCAGTGACGCCCAGGCCGCGTTCGACGCGCTGCTCGCCGCTGGCGTGGTGGTGCGCGACCAGCGCGCCGCGCCGCAACTGCACGATGCACTGCGCATCACCGTTGGCAGCCCGGAGGAGAACGACCGCGTGCTCCAGGTACTCAGCGCCCGGAGGGCCGCCGCATGACCCCCATCCTGTTCGTCGACCGCGACGGCACCCTGATCGAAGAGCCCGCCGATTTCCAGATCGACGCCTACGAAAAGATCCGCTTCGTGCGCGATGTGATCCCGGCGATGCTGAAGCTGCGCGATGCCGGCTACCAGTTCGTGATCGTCAGCAACCAGGACGGGCTGGGCAGCGAAGGCTACCCGCAGGCGTCCTTCGACGGCCCCAACGACCTGATGCTGCAGATCTTCGCCAGCCAGGGCATCGTGTTCCGTGACGTGTTGATCGATGGCACCTGGCCGCACGACAACGCGCCCACGCGCAAGCCCGGCATCGGCATGATGCTGCCGTACCTGCAGGACCGCAGCATCGACTGGGCGCGCTCGGCCATGGTCGGTGACCGCCCGACCGATATCCAGTTCGCGCAGAACATGAACATCCGTGGCTTCCAGCTGCGCACCGGACAGTTTGGCGGCGAGTGGGACTGGAACGGCATCGCCCATGAACTGGCCGATGCGCCACGCCGCGCCACCGTACAGCGCAACACCAAGGAAACCCGCATCCGGGTCGAGGTCGACCTGGACCGCACCGCCGAACCGCAGACCCACACCGGGCTGCCGTTCTTCGACCACATGCTGGAGCAGATCGGCAAGCACGGCGGTTTTGCATTGAGCGTGCAGGCCGAAGGCGACCTGCACATCGACGAGCACCACACCATCGAAGATACCGGGCTGGCGCTGGGCCAGGCCCTTCGCGAAGCACTGGGCGACAAGCGCGGGATCGGCCGCTACGGCTTCACCCTGCCGATGGACGAAACCCTGGCCAGCGCCGCGCTGGACTTCAGCGGCCGCCCATACTTCGTGTTCGAAGGCGAGTTCAAACGCGAGCGCGTGGGCGACATGCCGACCGAGCTGGTGCCGCACTTCTTCCGCTCGCTGTGCGATGCCTCGGGCCTGAACCTGCACCTGAGCGTGCGCGGCGACAATGACCACCACAAGGTGGAAGCCTGCTTCAAGGCGCTGGCCCGCGCACTGCGCCAGGCGCTGCCGCGGCAGGGCACGGCGCTGCCCAGCACCAAGGGGGCGCTGTGACCGACGTTGCCCTCATCGATGCCGGCGGCGCCAATCTCGGCTCGGTGCGCTACGCACTGGAGCGACTGGGGGCACGCGTGCAACTGGTGCGCGATGCGGCGGGCCTGCGCGGCGCATCGCGGGTGATCCTGCCCGGCGTGGGCGCGGCGCCGCACGGCATGGCACGCCTGCATGCGCAGGGCCTGGTGCAGCCGCTGCGTGAGCTGCAGGTGCCACTGCTGGGCATCTGCCTGGGCATGCAGCTGCTGTTCGAACACTCCGAAGAGGGCAACGTGGAATGCCTGGGCCTGCTGCCGGGCGTGGTCCGCCACCTGCACCCGGCGACCGGCATCCGCGTCCCGCACATGGGCTGGAACCGGCTGCTGCCGCTGCGCCAGGCCGCGTTGATGGATGGCGTGGCCGACCGCGCCAGCGCCTACTTCGTGCACAGCTACGCCGCCCCCTTGAACGAACACACCGTGGCCGCCTGCGACCACGGCGGCCTGTTCGCGGCGGTGGTGCAGCGCGGCAGCCACAGCGGCGCGCAGTTCCACCCCGAGCGTTCCGCCGCCACCGGCGCGCGGATCCTGCGCAACTTTCTCGAGAACGAACCCGCATGAGTTTCACCGTCTATCCCGCGTTGGACATCCGTGAGGGGCGCGTGGTGCGCCTGCTGCAGGGCGACTACGCCCAGCAGACCACCTACGGCGACGATCCGCTGCCGCGAGCGAAGGCGTTCGCTGCAGCGGGTGCGAGCTGGATGCACCTGGTCGACCTGGACGCCGCGCGCGCCGGCGGCTACACCCTGGCCCCGCTGCTCAGCGCGATTGCCAGCGAAAGCGGCCTGAAGGTGCAGACCGGTGGCGGCATCCGCCGCCGCGACGATGTGGCGCGGCTGCTGGATGCCGGCGCGGCGCGCGTGGTGGTGGGCTCGGTGTCGGTACGCGAGCCGGAGACCGTGATCGGCTGGCTGCAGGCGTTCGGCGCCGAACGCCTGACCATCGCCCTGGACGCGCGCCAGGCCGACGACGGCCGCTGGCTGCTGCCGGTACATGGCTGGACCGAAACTGCCGACGTGACCCTGGACGTGCTGGCCCAGCGCTATGCGCAGGCCGGCATGCGCCATCTGCTGTGCACCGATATCGCCCGCGACGGCATGCTGTCAGGCCCCAACATCGACCTCTACCGTCATCTCTCCGCCCTGCTGCCTGGTGTAGCGGTGCAGGCCTCGGGCGGGGTGCGCAGTGGCGCAGACGTGGCCGACGCAAAGGCCGTCGGCTGCGGCGGGGCGATCCTCGGCAAGGCGCTGCTGGAAGGCCGCATGACCCTGCAGGAGGCGCTGACATGTTGAGCCGCCGGCTGATTCCGTGCCTGGACGTACGCGATGGCCGCGTAGTCAAGGGCGTGCGCTTCCGCGATCACGTGGACATGGGCGACATCGCCGAGCTGGCGCTGCGCTACCGCGACCAGGGCGCCGACGAGCTGGTGTTCTACGACATCGGCGCCAGCCCGGAAGGGCGCGCGGTAGACGTGGGCTGGATCGAGCGCATCGCGCGGCTGATCGACATTCCGTTCTGCGTGGCGGGTGGGATCAGCGACGTGGAGACCGCCCGCCGCGTGCTGTATGCCGGCGCGGACAAGATCTCGATCAACTCGCCGGCGCTGGGCCGCCCCGCGCTGATCGAAGAGCTGGCCGATGCTTTCGGCGTGCAGTGCGTGGTGGTCGGCATCGATTCGGTACGCGAGCCCGATGGCGAGTGGCGCTTGCGCCGCTTCAGCGGCGACCCGGACAAGACCCAGGCGGTGCCGGTGCGGACCCTGGACTGGCTGGTGGAAGCCCAGCGCCGCGGCGCCGGCGAGATCGTGCTCAACTGCATGGACAGCGACGGCGTGCGCCGCGGCTACGACGTGGCCCAGCTGCGCCAGGCGCGGGCGCTGTGCAGCGTGCCGCTGATCGCCTCCGGCGGTGCCGGCGACATGCAGCACTTCGCCGATGTATTCGACCAGGCCGATGTCGACGGTGCGCTGGCCGCCAGCGTGTTCCACAGTGGCGCCATCGCCATTCCCGCGCTCAAGCAGTTCCTGCGCGAGCAGCAGATCGAGGTTCGTGATGTCTATTGAAGTATTGCCCTCCCGTGAGTCGCTGGAACAGCTGGACTGGGCCAAGGGCGATGGGCTGTTGCCCGTGGTGGTGCAGGACGTCGATACGCTCGCGGTGCTGATGCTGGGCTACGCCAACGCCGAATCGCTGGCGCTGACCCTGGAAACCGGGCGCATGACCTTCTATAGCCGCAGCAAGCAGCGGCTTTGGACCAAGGGCGAATCGTCCGGCAACGTGCTGGCGGTGGTCGCCGTGCGCGTGGACTGCGACCGCGACACCCTGCTGGTGAGCGCGCGCCCGGCCGGCCCGACCTGCCATACCGGCAGCGAAAGCTGCTTCGCCCAGGCGCCCGGCAATTTCCTCGGTCGCCTCGACGCGCTGGTGCGCGAACGCGAACAGCAGCGCCCGGCCAACAGCTACACCACCACCCTGTTCGAGCAGGGTCTGCGCCGGATCGCGCAGAAAGTGGGCGAAGAGGGCGTAGAGACGGCACTGGCTGGCGTGGTGCAGGACGACGGCGCACTGCTTGGCGAATCGGCCGACCTGCTGTTCCACCTCACCGTGCTGCTGCGCGCCCGTGGGCTGTCGCTGCAGGATGCGGTGGGGGTGCTGGTGGCCCGCCACGCCGGTTGAGCGGGAAGCACGTCATTTAACGTCGTTGAAACGGGCCACAGGGGATGATGTGCGGCTTTACAATCGCCCACCTCCAACGGAACGCCTCGATGACCCGCACTGCTGCCTGGCTGGCCTGCCTGCTGTTGATGTCCGCACCTGCCTGGGCCAGCGAGGCCACCGTGACCGGCAAGGTCTACCAGGAGCGTGACGGCAAGCCCGGTCGCGGTCCGACCGACCCGGCGCTGGCAGGGGTGCAGGTCTCCAACGGTGAGCAGATCGTGCGCAGCGCCGCCGACGGCAGCTACAGCCTGCCGGTGCGCGATGGCCAGACCGTGTTCGTGATCAAGCCCGACGAATTCCGCTTCCCCGTCGCGGCCAACGGCATGCCCAGCTACTGGCGGCACTTCGCCCCGCAGGGGTCGCCGCGGTTGAAGTACGACGGCATCGCCGCCACCGGCGGCAACGTGCGCAACTGGGATTTCGCATTGGAGCCGGTCAAGGACGCCGACGCCGCACGCGCCGGCTTCGAGATGCTGGTATTCACCGATTCGCAGACCGCCAGCCGCCAGGACGTGGGCTATTACCATCGCGCCATCGTCGAACCGATCATCGGCAAGCATCCGGCGCGGCTGGGCACCACGCTGGGCGACATCGTCAACGACGATCTGTCGCTGTACCCGCAGATCAACAAGGCCACCGCACAGCTGCAGGTGCCGTGGTTCCATGTGCCGGGCAACCACGACCTGGACATGGATGCCGGCGATGACCGCCATTCTCTGGACAGCTGGCGCGCGGTCTATGGCCCGGACACCTACGCGGTGGAGGAGGGCGGCGCCAGCTTCGTGTTCCTGGATGACGTGGTGTATGACCCGACGGCGAAGCCGAAGTACGTCGGCGGCCTCCGCCCGGACCAGTTCACCTTCCTGGCCAACTACCTCAAGAGCGTGCCGCGTGATCGCCTGCTGGTGCTGGGCATGCACATTCCGCTGTTCGATGCCGCGCCGGGCCGCGAGACCTTCCGCCACGCCGACCGCGCGCGTCTGTTCGCCCTGCTCAAGGATTTCCCGAACGTGCTGGTTCTCAGCGGGCACAGCCACACCCAGCAGCACTACTACCACGGTGCGGCCGAAGGCTGGCAGGGCAGCAAGCCGCTGCATGAGTACAACGTGGGCGCGGCCTGCGGTGCGTTCTGGTCAGGCGTGAAAGACAGCAGCGGCATTCCAGATGCCACGATGAGCGACGGCACCCCGAATGGATACGCAGTGCTCTCGGTGAAGCCCGGTGGCGAGTACGGCCTGCGCTATTACGTGGCGCGCGCGCCGGATGATTACCAGATCGCCCTGCACGCGCCGAAGGTGCTGCGCAAGGGCGCCTACCCGGCTTGGGGCGTGTACGCCAACGTGTTCATGGGCCAGGCAGACACGCTCGTCGAGTATCGCGTCGACGATGGCGCGTGGCAGAGCATGAAACGGGTGGAGCAGCCGGACCCCCGCCTGGTGGTCGAGAACGTCGCCGACGACACCGCCGAACGCCTGCGCGGTTTCGACCGCTCGCCCGAAGCCACGCCCTCGCCGCACCTCTGGCGCGGCGCGCTGCCGACGGATCTGGCCGCTGGCGCCCACAAAGTGGACGTCCGCGCGGTCCACGCCGACGGCCCCACGGCAACGGCCAGTACCACCTACCGCCTGCAGGTAGCCAACCCGTAACGGTCCAGGGCGCACACCGCAATACGCCCAGGTACGGCAAACCCCGGCTTTGCAAAGCCAACACGATCACCGAAAATCCCGGCAATGACATCGAATCCACCCAAGGCCTGCGCGTGAGCGTTGCAATACCGTTCCCGGACGCGCATCCGGTCCACCCGCGCGCGGGTTCCCAAGGCGACACGTTGATCGTCGCCGATGTCGGCGGTACCTACGCACGCCTCGCCCTGGCCGACGTGGTGCCCGGCCAGGCGCCGCGCATCCGCAACCTGCGTCGTTTTGCCTGCGCCGAGTTCCCCAGCCTGGCGGCCATCCTCGCCGCGTTCCGGGCCTCGCAGCACCTGGCGCCGGCCACCGCCGTGGTCGCCATTGCCGGGTTGCTGGAAGGCGACCACCTGGTCAACACCAACCTGCCGTGGCCGGTCTCGGTGGCGGACACGCGCCGGGACGCAGGGCTCGCCACGCTGGACCTGATCAACGATTTCGAAGCTGTCGCCTATGCGATTCCGCACGTGGCAGCGGACACCCTGGTGGCGTTGAACGGCGAGCCGGCCGATGGCAACCGCTGGCCCGCCCTGGTGCTGGGCCCGGGCACGGGGCTGGGCGGCGCACTGCGCTTCGAGGCCGGTGCACGCGCGGTGCTGGCCAGCGAAGCCGGCCATGCCGCGCTCGGCGCCGGCACCGCACTGGAACTGCAGGTGCTGCAGCAGATGCTGGCGCGCTGGGACCACGTGGACAACGAACGCATCCTGTCCGGCAGCGGCCTGATGAACCTGTATCCCTGCCTGTGCGGCATTCGCGGGGTGGAACCGCAGTGGACCACGCCGGAAGCCTTGATCGCCGCCGCGCACGCGGGCGACGACGCGCTGGCGGTGGAGACGATGGAGGTGTTCTGCGGTTGGCTGGGCAGCCTGGCCGGTGACCTGGCGGTGACCTTCGGGGCGCGCTCGGTGTACCTGGCCGGCGGCATCTCCAGCCACGTGGCCCGTTTCCTCGACGATGGCCATTTCCGCACCCGTTTCCTGGCCAAGGGCGTGATGCGCCGGGTGCTGGAGCAGGTGCCGGTGTGGCGGGTCGAACATGGCGAGCTGGGCGTGGTGGGCGCGGCTGTATGGCACGCCGAACATCGCTGCGCGGCCGCATAAGCATTTTCCCGGCCCTCCCGGGCTGGTTCACGGCGTTGGGAGAGCAACCAGTGACTGATCGTAGACAGTTCCTACAGGCCGGTGCATTGGCCGCAGGCGTGATGGCGTTTCCGCGCGTGCAGGCCCAGGCCAGCGGGCGCGCGCGGGTGGTGTCCACCTGGGATTTCGGCGTCGGCGCCAACCAGGCCGCGTGGAAGGTGTTGTCCACCGGCGGCAGTGCGTTGGATGCGGTGGAAACCGGAGCGCGCTGGGCGGAAAGCGAACTGTGCAATCCGACCGTGGGGCGCTGCGGCAACCCCGACCGTGACGGGGTGCTGAGCCTGGATGCCAGCATCATGGCCGGCGACGGCCGCTGTGGTTCGGTGGCGGCGCTGAGCGAGATCCTGCACCCGGTATCGGTTGCCCGCAAAGTGATGGAACAGACTCCGCACGTGATGCTGGTAGGCGAGGGGGCCCAGCAGTTCGCGGTGCAGCAGGGCTTCAAGCGCGAAAAACTGCTCACTCCGGCTGCGGAAAAAGCCTGGCGGGAGTGGTTGAAGACCGCGCAGTACACCCCCGAGATCAACGCCGAACGGCGCACGCGGCCAGGCGACAGCAGCAACCACGACACGCTCGGCATCCTCGCCATGGACACACAGGGCCAGCTGGCCGGGGCCTGCACCACCAGCGGCATGGCGTGGAAGCTGCATGGGCGGGTGGGTGACAGCCCGATCATCGGTGCCGGCCTGTACGTGGACAACGAGGTGGGCGCGGCCACCGCGTCGGGCGTAGGCGAGGAAATGATCCGCAACGCGGCGTCATTCCTGGTGGTGGAACTGATGCGCCAGGGCCGCTCTCCGGCAGAAGCCTGCCGCGAGGCGATCGCACGGGTGGTACGCAAGCGCCCCGAAGCCAGCAGGACGCTGCAGGTCTGTTTCCTGGCCATGGACCGCAATGGCGAGGTCGGCGCGTACGCGCTGCATCGCGGTTTCGTCTACGCGGTATGCGACAAGGATCGGCAGGACGACCTGCGCGATTCGGCCTCGGTATACACCAGCGAGCAGACCTGAGCATGCAGCGGTGCACGCTCGAGATCGCCTCGAACTCCGTTGCATCGGCCCTGGCGGCGCAGCAGGGCGGTGCCGACCGCATCGAACTGTTCGACAACCTGGCCGAGGGCGGCACCACGCCGTCCCACGGCAGCATCGCGGTGGCGAGGGATCGGTTACGGATTCCGCTGTTCGTGCTGATCCGCCCGCGCCCGGGCGACTTCCGTTACGACGCCCTGGAAACCGACATCATGCTGCGCGATATCGCACAGTGCCGGCAGTTGGGGTGCGACGGGGTGGTGATCGGCGCACTGGATGCCGACGGCAACATCGACGCCGCGCTGTGCCGCGAACTGGTCGCCGCCGCGGGGCCGCTGGGCGTCACCTTCCACCGGGCGTTCGACGCTGCGCGTGACCTGCCGACCGCGTTGGAGCAGGTGATCGCGCTGGGCTGCCAGCGGATTCTGAGTTCCGGTGGCCAGGCCAGCGCGGAAGCGGGCAGCGACATGCTGGCCAGGCTGGTCGCCCAGGCAGGTGATCGCCTTTCCGTGATGGCCGGAGCGGGTATTGGTCCGGGCAATGTCGCGGGCATCGCCACGGCTACCGGATGCCGTGAACTGCACGCCTCTGCAAAGGCGGTCCGCGTCTCGGGCATGCGTTATCGCAATGACGACCCGCGTGGCCTGGACAACGACTGGACGCAGACGGATGCCAACATCGTGGCTGGGTTGCGCGCTGCGCTGGACGGTATCGTCTCGTAAGGCAACAGCAAAAGCAGCGTCTTCAATGCTACGAGCAGGGAGGCAGTCGGGCAGCCCCTTACGGGACACGCCGTAAACCCATCCTTGGGGGCTTGGCAAAAACATCCATGTTTTTGACAGTCCCTACAGGGGCTGCCCGCCTGCCTCCCCGACGGATTGCGTGTGCGGTTGGCTAAAGCAGCCACGCACGGCGTGGCTCTACGAGGGTGCAAACCGCTACGGCGCGGTAGGGTCGGTTCCCAAACGACTGCCGTGAAACACACCGCGCCCGGTAACGCATGAAAATAATCGAAGCCGACGCCCAAAAAAGACGACAACCGCCTATGAAAGCGCGGTTGCCGTGGAGGAGCGTTTCCCCTGCCCGAAGGCAGGGGTGGGTTGACGCTTAGAACTTGTAGGTCGCGCCGAAGTACAGCTGGCGGCCCGAGTACAGGCTGGAGATCAGACGGGCATCGGTATCGTTGCCGAGGTGGACGCGCTGTTCTTCCTTGGTGGCATTCAACACGGAGGCGGTGAAGGTCAGCGCGTCGGTGAAGTTGTAGGCCACGTTGAGGTCGAGCTGTGCGTAAGGCTCGGTGTACTCGGTCATGCCGCCGTTCAGGCCGCCGACCACTTCACCGCGACGGTTGTACGAGGCACGTGCCAGGAACTTTTCGTTCTCGTAGAACACCGTCACGTTGGCCTGGTTCTTGGCGCTGCCGACCAGCGGCGACGAACCGATGCTTTCACCATCGAGCACGATCGAGGCCAGGTTGGTGTCGTTGTAGGTGTAGTTGGCCTGCACACCGAAGCCCATGTCGAACGTGTACTGACCGTACAGTTCCACGCCCTGCGACACGCCATCGCGGCCGTTGGCCTGGGTCTCGTAATCCTGCACCGTGACCGACTCGCCGCCGACCACCATCTGCACGTCACGCACCACCGGCACGGTGAAGTTGTCCACGTTCTTGCGGAACAGGCCGATACCCGCGACCGCGCCCGGCTTGAAGTACCACTCCAGGCCCACGTCGAACTGGGTGGCCTCGAACGGCTCCAGGTTCTTGTTGCTGCCGTGGCCCTGCCAGCCTTCCTGCGGCGCGCCACCGGCGACGCGACGGTCATTGACGTACTCGGCGCTGTAGTAGCTCAGTGCGCCCGGTGCGGCAATGCTGGTGTAGCTCGGGCGCGCGATCACCTTCGATGCCGCGCCGCGCAGCACCAGGTTCTCGGTGATGTCCCAGGCGATGTTGAAGCTCGGCAGGAAGTCGGTGTAGGTCTTGTCGGTGCCGATCAGCTCGAACGACTTCTGCCGCGCCAGGCTGTCGGGCAGGCGGACGAAGCCGCTTTCGCAACCGTAGGTCGGGAACGCTGCCGCCGCCGGGTCGGTACACGACATCGGTGCGCCGGACGCGTTGTCCAGGAAGTAGTCGTTGAAGCGTTCGATCGCATCGCTGGACTGTGCGAACTGCTCGGTACGCACCATGCGCAGGCCGACGTTACCGCGCAGGCGCTCGGTACGGAAGTTGGCCTGGAAGTAGCCGGCGTAGACCTTCTCGTTGACGTTGTAGACGAAATCTTCTTCGGTGCGGTTGTGCGAACCGCCGTAGCGGTCGTTGAGGTAGTTGATGTACGCCGGGTAGTTGATGCCGGGGAACACGTTGGCGTTGAAACCGCCGTTGATGCCGCTGATCGGGTTGGACAGGAAGAAGCCCGGCTGCGCGATGCCGGCCGTGTTGTCGCAGCCCGCCTGGTAGCGGTTGTTGTCGTAGTCCGCCGGGTCGGTGCCCGGGCAGACCCAGTAGGTGTTGCCGGTATTGCGGTGGACCTTGCCATCGCTGTACTTGGCGCCGAACTGGAACGAATCCAGCCAGCCGGTCTCGAACAGCTTGGTGAAGTCGGCCTGGAAGTGGTTCTGCTTGATCTCGGTCTGCATCCAGGACGAATCGGTCGAGCCGGTGTCCACTTCAGCAATGCCGTTCATCAGCTGCTGCTGCAGGTCGGGCGAGAACGTGGCCGACGGCGTGCCGGTCAGGTCCCATGCCGAGTACTGGTTGCCGGTCTGCCACACGCCATCGACACGGCGGCGCGGCTTGGCCGACATGCGGAACTTCATCGACGGGCCACCTTCGGACCAGGTGCGGCCGCCGCTGAAGGACGCCTTCCACAGCGGGCTGATGTCCCAGTCGACGCTCAGGTCGGCGGTCTGCGACAGCGCCTTTTCGCGGCTGTAATCGCCGGTCAGCTGCGGGGTGGGGATGGTGCAATCGTCCGGACCCCAGCCACCCGGCGGGAGGCCGGCGGCGGCAGCTTCGTCTTCACTGCAGTAGTAGGTCTTGCCCGGGATCTTCTCGAACTGCGCGCCGGTGACGATGGAGCCGCTGGGATCCATGGTCAGGCCGTTGAGCAGGCGACCGCCGGCCCAGTTGCCGTCCTGGTTGTAGCGGGCCATGTTCCATTCCGGAATCTTGAGCATGTTCTGGGTGTAGTCACCCTCCAGCTCGAAGCGGAAGTAGTTCGCCGTCAGCGTTACGTTGTCGGTCGGCTTGAACTGGAAGGTGAACTGACCGCCCTTGCGCTGGCGCTCTTCTTCCTTGACCGCGAAGTTCACCGAGGTCGGCATGTAGAAGTCGGTGTAGTTGCGGCCGTTCTGGTCGTTGAAGCCGGAGTTGCCCCACCAGTAGTTGACGCCCCCCTGGTTCATGTCATTGCCGAACACGTCGCGCGCGGTGGTGTCGGTGCCATACCACTGGTAGTTTTCCGTGGTGGCTTCCATGGTGCGGCTGGTGCGCTTCTGCTGGGTCACGCCGACCAGCACGCCGAAGCGCTCGTCGTCGCTGTGCCAGGAGTAGAGCGCCGACGCCTGCGGGTCGACGTCACGGCTGTTGTCCGAGGAGGTGCCTTCCAGGGTCACGTAGCCGGAGTTGGACTCCATCTCCAGCGGGCGGCGGGTGTGCAGGATGACCGTGCCGCCGATGCCGCCTTCGTCGATGCGCGCTTCGGGCGACTTGAACAGCTCGGCGCTGGACAGCATGTTCGACGGCAGCAGGGTGTAATTGAACGAACGGCTCGCCTCGTCATTGGTTTCCGAGGTGGCGATGTAATTGCCGTTCAACTGGGTCAGGGTCAGGTCCGGGTCCAGGCCGCGCACGCTGACGCTCTTGCCTTCGCCGCCGTCACGGGTGATCACCACGCCCGGCACGCGCTGCAGCGAATCGGCGACGTTCTTGTCGGGGAACTTGCCCACGTCTTCGGCCGTGATCACTTCGACCACGGCGTTGGCGTCGCGCTTCTGCTGCAGGCTCTTCTCGATGGCGTAGCGGTAGCCGGTCACCTGCACGCTGTCGAGCGTGGTCGCCGAGGGGGCCTCGGTCGGGGTGGTGGCCTGCTGCGCGAACGCGGCGGCCGGCACGAAGGCGGCGGCGGCCAATGCGAAGGTGATGGCGGCCGACAACGCGTCGCGGCCGTGTTTGCGGGACATCTGGTTCATTCCACTCTCTCCCTTGGATTGAAACGTATGGCTGACACGTTGTATCGATCTAAATTCGGAGGCCGAATTGGCGCGGGGTTACAGGCTTCCCACGCCCGCCATGGCCGGTTCTGTGACGGTTTGGAGTTGGATCGATCTAAACCGTTGGCGGCGAATTTTTAACACGGCCGGGCGCGGGACGCATGCTGCTGCGCAATATGGACGGGGAGGGGGCAGATGTGCCTATGGCCCCAAGTGGGAGGTTTGTTATGTTGCGCCGCAGAATGCATCCCGCAATTTGTCCATGGTTTACTTAAATCGATCTAAATTCACGTCGTCGTGACTTTGGAGCGATCCAAACCATAGGACCCACTGCATGCGCCGATTGCCGTCCCGCCTTGCCCTTCCGCCCCTGCGCCGCCCGCTGGCGGGCCTGGCCTGCCTGGCCGTGCTGGCCTTCACCCCGATGCTGCAGGCCGCCCCGGCCGCGCTCGAGCGGGAGGTCAACACCTTCATCGGCAGCAAGGATGACGGCAATACGTTCCCGGGCGCCTCGGCCCCGTTCGGCCTGATCCAGGTGAGCCCCATCGGCGAACACTATGCCGGCTGGCGCTATGACGATCCCAAGATCCGCGGCTTCGGCCATTCCTTCCTGTCCGGCGCCGGCTGCTGGGAGCAGGGCGGCCAGGTCTCGGTGCTGCCGGTGACCGGCACCATCGGCCCGGGCGGTGATTTCGATACCGACAACGCCAAGAGCTTCGACCACAAGGCCTACGCCTCCGGTTACACCCACGAAGGCGAAGTCGGCCAGGCCGGTTACTACAAGGTGCGCCTGACCAGCTACGGCGGCATCGACGCCGAAGCTACCGCACGCACCCGTGCCGCCGCCGAGCGCTACACCTTCCCGGCCGACGCCGGTACCGGCCACGTGCTGGTCAACGTGGGCCAGGCCAACGAGCGCCATTCGGTGATCGGCAGCGTGATCGACGTGGTCGGCGACCGCGTGGTCGAAGGCAAGCTGGTCACCAAGAGCTTCTGCGGTGGCCACCAGTACACGACCTGGTTCCGCATCGAGTTCGACCGCCCGTTCAAGGCCCATGGCACCTGGGGCGAGGGCGGTGGCCTGCCCGGCGCCCGCCATGGCATGGAAGGCGAGCTCAAGCCCAGCGGCGCGTGGCTGAGCTTCGACCTGTCCAAGGGCCGCGCGGTAACCGCGGTCAGCGCGATTTCGCACGTGGATGCCGACGGCGCACGCGCCAACCTGCGCAGCGATGGCATGCAGGATGGCCGCCTGCTTGGCTTCGAGCGCATGCGCAGCCTGTCGCAGCAGCAGTGGCGCAAGGAACTGTCCACCGTGCGCGTGGACAGCAAGCATGCCGACGACCGCACCGTGCTCTACACCGCGCTGTACCACGCGCTGCTGCAGCCGCTGACCGGCAGCGATGCCGACGGCCGCTACCGTGGCTACGACGACAACATCCACCGCGCCGAGGGCTGGACCTATTACGAGTATTTCTCGCTGTGGGATACCTACCGTGCGCAGAACCAGTGGCTGGCGCTGACCCGCCCGCAGGTGACCAGGGATATCGGCCGCAGCCTGCTCGCGATCAACGAGCAGGGCGGCTGGCTGCCGCGCTGGGGCTACGCGAACTTCGAAACCAACATCATGACCGGCGACCCGGTCACCCCCTTCATGGTCGACCTGTGGCGCTTCGGCGCGCTGGCCGGGCGCGAAGGCGAGGCCTACACCGCATTGCGCCGCAATGCGTTCGAACTGCCGCCGATGAACTCGCGGCATGCCGGCCGCTCGGGCAACCCGGGCTATGTGGAGAATGGCTACGTCGCCTACGACCGCGCCTTCCCGTCGAAGGGCATGGATGTCGATCCGCACCACGGCGGCTCGGCCACCCTGGAGTACGCCCTGGCCGACTGCGCGTTGGCGCAGATGGCCGATGGCCTGGGCCATGCCGACGATGCCGGCGTGCTGCGCCAGCGCGGCCGCAACTGGCAGAAAGTGTGGGACCCGAGCGTGCGTGACGAGGAAACCGGCATGAGCGGCTTCCCGCGCCCGCGCATGGACGATGGCAAGTGGTACCTGCCGGCCGACGGGCATTACAGCCCGCGCTCGCACCACGGGTTCCATGAAGGCACGGCGTGGCAGTACCAGTGGCTGGCCCAGCAGGACATCCCCGGCCTGGTCCAAGCCATGCACGGCCGCGAGAACGCCGGCAAGCGCCTGGATGCGTTCTTCGCCTATGACGCGCTGCTGCAGTCGCCGCTGCAGGCCGCCCGCAAGGAATGGGTGGTGGGCCCGTACAGCTACTACAACCAGTACCGCTACAACCCCAACAACGAGCCCGACCTGCATGCGCCGTGGATGTACACGCTGATCGGCCAGCCGTGGAAGACCGCCACGGTGGTGCGCGCCGCGCAGCAGCTGTTCACCAACGCGCCCAATGGCGTCACCGGCAACGATGACCTGGGCACCATGTCGGCGTGGTACCTGTTCAGCGCGCTGGGCCTGTACCCGGCGGTGCCGGGCAGCGGCGAGTTCCTGCTGCATACCCCGCGCTTTGCCAAGGTCGAGGTCGACCTGGGCCAGGGCCGCACGCTGCGGCTGCAGGCTCCCGGTGCCGACGGCCGCAAGCTGCAGTACGTGCAGGGCGTGCAGGTCGATGGCCAGGCGCATGCCCCGGTGTGGGTGGACTGGAACCGCCTGCAGCAGGGCGGCACCATCGCCTACACCCTGGGCGACACGGCACCGGAAACCGGCTGGGGTACCCAGGTCGACGCCCTGCCGGTGTCGTACTGCGCCACCCCGGGGGCCGCGCTGGAATGAGCCCGCCGGCCGCGATCCGTTGACCGATGTGATCGTTTAGGCTTGCAGGACCATGAGGACGCCGACGCCACGATGAAAAAGGACACTTCCGCTGCCAAGGGAACCCGCGCCAGCACGCCCCGTGGCGGTGCCGCACGTGCGGTCACCGTGACCGACATCGCCGATGCCATCGGCGTGTCGCGCGCCACGGTGTCGCTGGTGCTGCGGGGCAGCCCGCTGGTCAATGTCGACACCCGCGCGCGGGTGGAAGCCGAACTGCGCCGGCAGCGTTATGTGTACAACCGGGGCGCAGCCAACCTGCGCCGGCGGACCTCGACCAGCGTGGCACTGGTCATCAACGACCTGTCCAACCCGTTCTTCGCCGAATTCGCGTCCGGTGTAGACGAGGCGCTTGGCGCGAAGGGCTACGTGACCCTGCTGGGCAGCACCGGTGAATCGCCGGTGCGGCAGCAGGCGGTGTTGACCACGCTGATGGAACACACCCCGGCCGGCCTGATCCTGTCGCCGGCCGAGGGCAGCGATGCAACCGAAGTGCGCCAGGCCGTGGGCTATGCCAACGTGCTGCTGTTCAACCGCGAGCTCAAGGGCGGCGACTGGGATTTCCTCACCCTGGACAACCAGCAGGGTGCTTACCTGGCCACCCGCCACCTGATCGAGCAGGGCCATCGCCGCATCGCCTTCTTCGGCGGCCATGCCGAGTCCAGCTCCTGCCACCAGCGCCGCACCGGCTATGCGCAGGCCTTGGCAGAGGCGGGGTTGTCGGTGAAGCCGGACTGGCTGATTGAATCAGCGCCCAACCGGTTGGAAGCCGCCGCGCGTTCGGGCGAGCTGTTCGCCGGCGACGTGCCCACAGCGGCGGTCTGCTACAACGACACCGTGGCCCTGGGCCTGATGCTGGGCCTGGCCTCGCGCGGCGTGCAGCCGGGCCGCGATTTCGCGGTGACCGGGTTCGATGACATTTCCGAAGCAGCGGTGGCGTTGCCGCCGCTGACCACGCTTACCGTCAATCCGCGCGAGCGCGGCCGCCAGGCGGCCGAACTGCTGCTGCAGCGGCTGGACGATCCCACCGCCGCACCGCGCCATACCGTGGCACCGGTGCAGCTCCGTATCCGTGACAGCAGCGGCCCCGCCGTCGGCTGATTCCGTTCCCTTTCACCTGCCCGCACACTGAGGCGCGTTACGCATGCCCATTTCTCCAACGCATCGCCTGCCCACATCGTCATCCACCGCGCCCGTGGTCAACACGCGCATGGCGTTGGCGGTGGCCACCACGATCTTCTTCATGTGGGGCTTCCTGACCTGCCTCAACGACATCCTGATTCCGCACCTGAAGGCGGTGTTCGAACTGAACTACGCCAAGGCGATGCTGGTGCAGTTCACCTTCTTCGGCGCGTACTTCCTGATGTCGCTGCCGGCCGGTCGGCTGGTGGCGCACCTGGGCTACAAGAAGGGCATCGTGGCCGGCCTGGCCATCGCCGCCGTTGGCGCGCTCGGCTTCTGGCCTGCCGCCGAACTGCGGGTGTATGAAGCCTTCCTTGGCGCGCTGTTCGTGCTCGCCACCGGCATCACCGTGCTGCAGGTGGCGGCCAATCCGTACGTGGCGCTGCTCGGCCCGGAACAGACCGCCTCGAGCCGCCTGACCCTGGCGCAGGCGCTGAACTCGCTGGGTACGGCGATCGCGCCGATCTTCGGCGGCCTGCTGATCCTCGGCAACACGGTCAAGAGTGCCGATGAACTGGCCGCACTCGGCGCGGCCGAACAGCTGGCCTACCG
This sequence comes from Stenotrophomonas rhizophila, assembly GCF_001704155.1. Classification (NCBI taxonomy): domain Bacteria; kingdom Pseudomonadati; phylum Pseudomonadota; class Gammaproteobacteria; order Lysobacterales; family Lysobacteraceae; genus Stenotrophomonas; species Stenotrophomonas rhizophila. The sequence continues at coordinate 1,996,378 of NZ_CP016294.1, forward strand.
CACCCAGGAAGCACAGTCGGTGCAGGGCCCGTACGTGGGCCTGGCGATCGCGCTGGCGCTGCTGGCGGTGTTCGTCTACCTGTTCCGCCTGCCGGCGTTGAATGAAACCACCGAACAGGCCGACCCGGTCAAGCACACCCTGATGGATGCGCTGCGCCACCGCCACGTGACCTTCGGGGTGCTGGGCATCTTCTTCTACGTCGGTGCGGAAGTCTCGATCGGCAGCTTCCTGGTCAATTACCTGTCGATGCCGAACATCGGCGGCCTGACCGAACAGCAGGCCACCGGCTACGTGTCGGCCTACTGGACGATGGCGATGATCGGCCGCTTCGCTGGTTCGGCGATCATGACCCGCTTCTCCCCGCGCCTCCTGCTTACCCTGTTTGCCACCGCCAATGCCGTGTTGCTGGCAGTGACCATGGCCAGCGAAGGGCAGGTGGCGATGTACTCGGTGGTGGCCATCGGCCTGTTCAACTCGATCATGTTCCCGACCATCTTCGCGCTCAGCATCGAGCGCCTGGGCGCGCTGACCAACAAGGCCTCCAGCCTGCTGATCATGGCCATCGTCGGTGGCGCGATCATCCCGTTCCTGCAGGGCCTGCTGGCCGACCGCATCGGCCTGCACCTGTCTTTCATCCTGCCGTTGCTGTGCTACGGCTACATCCTCTTCTACGGCGTGTGGGGCTCGCGCCCGCGCGCCGGTTTCAGCCAGGGGGGCTGAGCGCGTCATGACCAAGATTGTTTGTTTCGGCGAAATTTTGATCGATCTACTTGCGCAGCCGCCGGCCACGCCGGACACGCCTCGCGCGTTCCTGCAGTACGCCGGCGGTGCCCCTGCCAACGTTGCCGTGGCCGCCGCGCGGCTCGGGGCGGACACCCATTTCGCCGGCATGCTCGGCCAGGACATGTTCGGCGACTTCCTTGCCGAGAGCCTGGCCGGTGCCGGGGTCGCCACCGACTGCATCGTGCGCACCGACGCGGCCAAGACCGCGCTGGCATTCGTGGCGCTGGACGCGCACGGCGAGCGTAGTTTCAGCTTCTACCGGCCGCCGGCCGCGGACCTGCTGTTCCGCGCCGAGCACTTCAGCCCGGCCTGTTTCGACGGCACCCGCAGCTTCCACGTGTGCTCCAACAGCCTGACTGAAGCGGCCATCGCCCAGGCCACGCTCGACGGCATGCAGCGCGCACGTGCGGCCGGTGCGATGGTCAGCCTGGACCTCAATCTGCGCCCCGCGCTGTGGCCGGCCGGTGTCGACCCGACCGCGCAGCTGTGGGAAGCGCTGGTGCTGGCCGACCTGGTCAAGCTCTCGCGCGAGGAACTTGAATACCTGGCCGCGCCGCTGGGCGCCGACGGCAATGCCGTGGTCATCCAGCGCCTGCTGGCCGCGCATGCGCAGGCCGTGGTGGTCACCGATGGCGCCGCCCCGATGCGTTGGCACACCCGCCATGGCAGCGGCGTGGTCACCGGCTTCCAAGTGCCTGCCGTGGACACCACCGCCGCAGGCGATGCGTTCGTAGGCGGGCTGCTGTTCGCGCTCGGTGAGCGCGGTGCCGATGGCGATGCGTTCGTCGACTTCTGCCGCGACGCGGCCGGGCTGCAGGACGCCATCCGTTTCGGTGCCGCCGTCGGCGCGCTGGCCGTGACCCGCAAGGGCGCGTTCGCCGCGATGCCGAGCCTGGCCGATGTCCAGACACTGCTGCAGCAACAACAGGAAACCGCCGCATGACTACCGCCATTCCCGCCCAGCCTGATTTCCGTTCGCCGGAATTCCTGCGCGCGCACATCGCGCAGAGCATGGCGTTCTACCAGCCGCACGAGATCGACCCCAACGGCGGCTTCTTCCACTACTACCTGGACGATGGCACGGTCTACGACGCCAGCCACCGCCACCTGGTGAGCAGCACCCGCTTCGTGTTCAACCACGCCATGGCCTACCGCGAATTCGGCAAGGCGGAGGACCTGAAGGCGGTGGAGCACGGCATCCGCTACCTGCGCGAGGTGCACCGCAACCCGGCCACCGGCGGCTACGCCTGGACCCTGCGCGACGGCGTGGTCGAAGATGCCACCAACCACTGCTACGGCGTGGCCTTCGTGCTGCTGGCCTACAGCTGCGCGTTGAAGGCCGGCATCGGCGAAGCACGTGCGTGGATGGATGAAACCTGGGCCCTGCTGGAAACGCGCTTCTGGGAACCCGAATTCGGCCTGTACAAGGACGAAGCGGACGCCGACTGGAACTTCAGCGACTATCGCGGCCAGAACGCCAACATGCACATGTGCGAAGCGATGCTGGCCGCATTCGAGGCCAGTGGCGAAGCCCGCTACCGCGACCGTGCGCTGCTGCTGGCCGACCACATGACGCGCCGCCAGGCTGCGCAGGGCGAGGGGCTGGTGTGGGAGCACTACGACCGGCAGTGGCAGATCGACTGGAACTACAACCTCGACAACCCCAAGCACCTGTTCCGCCCGTGGGGCTTCCAGCCCGGCCACCAGACCGAGTGGGCCAAGCTGCTGCTGATCCTGGACCGCCATGTGCAGGCCGACTGGCTGGTGCCGACCGCGCGCCACCTGTTCGATACCGCCGTGGCGCGCAGTTGGGACCAGGCGCGCGGCGGCCTGTACTACGGCTTCGCGCCGGATGGCACGGTGTGCGACGACGACAAGTACTTCTGGGTGCAGGCCGAATCGCTGGCCACCGCCGCGCTGCTGGCCGCGCGTACCGGTGACGCGGTCTACTGGGACTGGTACGACAAGCTCTGGGCGTACGCCTGGCAGCACATGATCGACCACCAGTACGGCGCGTGGTACCGCATCCTGGATGCGGACAACCGCAAGTACAGCAACGAAAAGAGCCCGGCCGGCAAGACCGACTACCACACCATGGGCGCGTGCTACGAAGTACTCAACGTGGTGCGTTGAGTTGACCTTACAGTGAGGCGATGCATGAAGCGTTGGGCGTGGAGCGTTGGATTGGTTCTGTTGCTTGCGCTTCATGCGCTCCCCGCGGGCGCGGCGCAGCTGCGTGCGCAATGGTCGTTCCGGCTGCTGCCGGGCAACGCGCAGCTCAAGGCGCATCCCGAGGCAGGCCAATGGCGGCCCGCGTCGGTGCCGGGGTCGGTGCATACCGACCTGCTGGCGAGCAAACTCATTCCGGACCCTTACGCCGGTGCGCCCGAAGCCGGACTGCAGTGGATCGGGCTGGCCGACTGGGAGTACCAGGCGCGTTTCGACGTGGACGCCGCCACCCTGGCCGACGCGCATGCCGAACTGGCATTTGAAGGCCTGGATACCTTTGCGGAAGTGAGCCTCAACGATCGGGCGCTGCTGCGCGCTGACAACAGCCACCGCACCTGGCGGGCGCGGGTGGATGGTCAACTGAAGGCCACCGGCAACGTATTGCGGATCGTGTTCCGTTCGCCGATCACCACGCTGCTGCCCGGCGTGCAGGCGATGCCGCACAAGATCGCCGGCAATTACCCGTCGCCGTATGGCGATGAGCCGCGCGATGCGATGGTCGGCAACTTCGTGCGCAAGCCCGGGTACCACTTCGGCTGGGACTGGGGCCCGCGTTACGTGACCGCCGGGATCTGGCGCCCGGTGCAGCTGGAGAGCTGGAACGCCCAGCGGATCACCGACGTGGCCGTGCAGACGCTGGCGCTGGATGCGCGCCGCGCGGATCTGACGGTGGCGGTGGAGATGGACAGCGCTGCGGCGCGCAACCTGCCGCTCAGTGTGTCGCTGATTGATCCGGATGGGCAGGTGGCGGCGACGGTGAGGCAGACGGCGTCGCTGCGTGCAGGCCAGCAGGTGCTGTCGGTGCCGGTGACGCTGGACCGACCGCGGCGCTGGTGGCCGGCAGGCCATGGCGAACAGGCGCGCTACACCGTGCGCGTGGTTGCCGGCGCGGGAACCGCCGATGAGGCCGAGTACCGCATGCGCACCGGGCTGCGCACGGTGGAGCTGCGCCGCGAGAACGACGCCAAGGGCGGGCAGGGCTTCGCCTTTGTCATCAACGGCGTGCCGATCTTCGCCAAGGGCGCCAACGTCATTCCGTTCGACATGTTCCCCGCGCGGGTCGATCCGGCGCGCATCCGCCGCGAACTGACCGCCGCGCGCGACGCCAACATGAACATGCTGCGCAACTGGGGCGGCGGTTATTACGAGGACCAGGTGTTCTTCGACATCGCCGACGAACTGGGCCTGCTGGTCTGGCAGGACTTCATGTTCGGCGGCGGCATGCAGCCGGGTTACGACCCGGCGTTCCGCGCCAACGTCGTGGCCGAGGCGCGCGACAACGTGCGTCGGCTGCGCGCGCATCCCAGCGTGGTGCTGTGGTGTGGCAACAACGAAGAAGAAACCGCGTGGAAGGACTGGGGCCATGGCCGCGACCTGAAGGCGGCCGATCCGGCGTTTGCCGAACGTGTCTGGCAGGGTTACGTAGACCTGTTCGGCAACGACCTGCGCAAGGTGGTGGCCGAGGAAGGGTTGGGCGTGCCGTACTGGTCAAGCTCGCCGAGCAACGACCTCGATACCGTGGCCAACGACTCCACCCGCGGCGACAAGCACTACTGGCAGGTATGGGGCAACCCGGCGCTGCCGGTGCAGGCGTACCTGCGTGAGACCCCGCGTTTCATGTCCGAGTATGGCCTGCAGGCGTGGCCGGTGCTGCGCACGCTGGAAGGCATCATTCCGGCGGAGGAGCTGCGCGTGGACAGCGACACCGTGCGCGCGCACCAGAAGTTCATGGCGGGCGAGGGCAACCAGCGCCTGCTGCAGTACGTTGAGCGCGAGTTCGGCACGCCGCGTGATTTCCCCGACTTCGTCTACCTGAGCCAGGTGATGCAGGCCGAAGGCATCGCGCTGGCCGCGCTGCACCACCGTGCCTCACGCCCGTACACGATGGGTTCGCTGTACTGGCAGCTCAATGACGTCTGGCCGGGTGCGTCCTGGTCCAGCATCGATTACGCCGGGCGCTGGAAGGCCCTGCACTTCCATGCGAAGCGGTTCTTCGCCGACCATGCGGTGGCGGCATTGCGCGATGAGGGCGTCACCCGCGTCAGCCTGCTCAATGACCTGCAGCAGCCGCTGAAAGCACAGTGGCGGTTGCGGGTGATGGATGTGGATGGCCGCCAGGTTTCGCAACAACAGCATGCGGTGACGGTGCCGGCGCTGTCGGCGCTGGACGTCGGGCGTTTCACCGACGCGCAGCTGCTGGGCAGGGCCGATCCCGCGCGTACGGTCGCGGTGGTGGAACTGCTGGAAGGTAAGCGTGTGCGGTCGCGCCAGGTGGTCTACTTCGCGGCGGCCAAGGATATGCAGCTGCCAAAGGTGCAGATCGACAGCCGCTGGATCCAGGACGGCGATGACATCGTGCTGGAGCTGCGCGCGGCGCAGCTGGCACGCGGCGTGTGGGTGGATTTCGACGGAATGGACGCCACCCTGGACGACAACGCCATCGACCTGGTGCCGGGTGAACCGGTGCGGATCAAGGTCAAGGCAGATGTCGAACTCGAAACGCTGCGCAACGCGCTGCAGATACGCTCAGTAGCCGACGCGATGGCGGTTCAGTGACCATCCGGCGTCGTGCGGGATGGGCGGCGTGATGGATTTGGGGCTGGGGATCGGTGGGGTCGGTTCCCAAACGACTGCACGTAACGATGATCGGCGCTGGGACGCATGACCTCAAACGGAGAGACGTTTTCGCCGGAGGTCATGCGTTAAAGAAGTCACGACCGCTATCGGCAGTCGTTTGGGAACCGACCCTACCGAAATCGTTCGTGCGATATTCCGATACTGATCGCGTGGCCTGGATTACAGCGTGATCTGCTGGAAATTTTCCACGCGGTCGTGGCCGTGCGTGGCTTCGCCGGTGCGCGGCAGCGGGTAATCGTCCAGGCGGTCCAGCAGGCGGGTCTGCAGGCCGGCTTCACGGGCTGCATCCAGCTCTTCCACCACGTCCGACAGGAACACGATCTGCCCGGCCGGCACGCCGATGGCCTTGACGATGTTGCGGTAGCTTTCCGCCTCGCGCTTGCCGCCAATCTCGGTATCGAACCAGCCCGACACCAGGCTGGTCAGGTCGCCGGCCTCGCTGAAACCGAAGAACAGCTTCTGCGAGGGCACTGATCCGGAGGAGTACACATACAGCGGTTTGCCCTGCGCATGCCAGCCGCGCAGCGCAGCGGCCACTTCCGGGTAGAAGTGCGCCTTGTAGTCGCCATTGCGGTAGCCGGCTTCCCAGATCATGCCCTGCAGCGCCTTCAGCGCCGTGTGCTTGCGATCCTGGTCGATCCAGCCCTGCAGGGTTTCCACGATGAGGCTGTCCTGGCAGGCACCGCCGATCTCCACCGCCACCGCATCCAGCCAGCGACGCACCTCCGGCTGCTGGCCGTGCGCGGCGACAAACGCCGGCAGCGCCTTGCGCGCATACGGAAACAGCACGTTCTTCACGAAGGAAATGCTGCTGGTGGTGCCTTCGATGTCGGTGAGGATGACAGTGGGGTGGGGCATGGATCAGGACGCCTTGGTCGGAACGTAACGAGGGAATTTCTGGGCAATGTCCGTGCCGGTGAAGTGCCCGACCCAGCCATCCGGCTCGGTGAAGAATCGGATAGCCACGAAGCTGGGCTCATCGCCCATGTCGAACCAGTGCGTGGTGCCATCCGGCACCGCGATCAGGTCGTTCTTCACGCACTCGATCTCATAGACCTTGTCGTCCACGTGCAGCGTGAACAGCCCCGAGCCGGCCACGAAGAAACGGACCTCATCTTCCTTGTGGAAGTGCTCGTCCAGGAACTTCTTCCGCAGCTCGGCGCGGTTGGGGTTGTCCGGCGCGATCGAGGCCACGTCCACGCTCTTGAAGCCGTGCTGGGCGACCAGCCGGTCGATGTCGCTGCGGTAGGCGGCGAACACCTCTTCCTGGCTGGCGCCCGGCGAAACCTCATGGGCCGCCTGCCAACGTTCAAAGGTCACCCCGATCTTCTCCAGCTCGGCGGCAATGGTCGCGCCGTCCTGGGTATCCAGCACCGGGGCATCGGGGGCGTCGTGATTGTAAATGCGCAGTCGGCTCATGGCGGCAGCTTGAACGGCGAGGGGGGACCTCAAAGAGTATCAGCGGCCGGCCCTGAATGGGGGCGCGACCTGATGACGCTGGAGCATGTGGCTCAGGGCCCGCGCAGCTTGCGCAGCTCCAGCTCGCAATGCAGCAGGAACTCGAACGCCTCCATGTGCCGACGCGCCTCGGCCATGTCCCGGCCCCACGCGTACAGGCCATGCCCGTCGATCAGATAGCCCCACATGCAGCCTTCGTCGAGCTTCTGCTCCACCTTGGCGGCCAGCTCGTCCATGTCCTGGGTGTTGGCGAACACCGGCACGTCCACGGCGGTTTCATGGGTGCTATTGCCGTGGAAGGCCTTCAGCAGCTCATACCCTTCCAGCCGGATATGCCCATTGGCCGCATACAGCCGCGAGGCGGTGGTCTGCACAAGAGAATGGGTATGCAGCACGCAGCCAATCTCCGGGAACCGGCGATACAGCTGCGTATGCAGCAGCGTCTCGGCCGACGGACGCAGCGGCCGGCCGACGGCCTTGCCGTCGAAGTCCACCACCATGATGTCGTCCTCGATCAGGCGGCCCTTGTCCTTGCCGGACACCGTGATCGCCGCATGCCGGTCATCCAGCCGGTGCGAGAAATTGCTGCTGGTCGCCGGCGTCCACCCGGCCTGGGCCAGTTCGCGGATGTTGTCGATCAGCACCTGGGCCAGTTCGCTCAGACGAGCCGTGTCGTAAGGGGTGTCGTTCATGGCGGGCATTTTAACGGCGCAGCGCGTTAAAAGCAGGTTCCGAGAGCAGGCCCGGGCATCAAAAAGGCCGCCGGACCCCGATTTTGCCTTTGGCGCCGTCACCCGTAGCGTGTAGAAGGGTGGGGCGGTGGGGGTTTGCGGGGGTGTGAGCGGCATGGATGCCGCGACCAAGCCCCCATGGATGGGTTTACGGCGTCCCCCGCAAACCCCCACCGCCCCGCCAAACCGACGGTAAAGGCAGAGCCAACGCTCTGGCTCTGGCCTTTGCAGTCAGCTCGGGCGTTCAGCCGCGCAGGCGGCTGTGCTTGTAGCTGTAACCGAAGTAGATGGCGAACCCGATCACGGTCCAGATCCCCATCAGCATCCAGTTGTGCATCGTCATCGCCGACAGGAGCGCCAGGCAGCTCAGCACGCCCAGGCTGCAGATCAGCCAGGCCGCCGGAATGCGGAACGGGCGCGGCAGGTCCGGCTGCGTGCGGCGCAGGATCAGCACGCCCGCGCAGACCGCCGCGAACGCGATCAGCGTCCCCATCGACGTCAGCTCGCCCAGCACGTCCAGCGGGAACAGCGCCGCCAGCAGCGCAATGCCGATGCCCGTGATCACCGTATTGATGTGCGGCGTGCGGTACTTCGGGTGGATCGTCGTGAACACCTTCGGCAGCAGACCGTCGTTGGCCATGATCATGAAGATGCGCGGCTGCGCGATCACCATCACCAGCACCACCGACGACAGCCCGATCAACGCACCGATCTCCACTACCACCCGCAACCAGCCCAGCGTCGGGTGCGCCGCCACCGCCGTCACCACCGGCTCGTCCGTGCCCAGCATCGTGTACGGCACCAGCCCGGTCATCACCGCCGCCATCGCGATGTACAGGATCGTGCAGATCACCAGCGACAGCAGCATGCCGATCGGCATGTCGCGCTGCGGCCGGTGCGATTCCTGCGCCGCCACCGACACCGCCTCGAAGCCGATGTAGGCGAAGAACACCATCGCCGCACCGCGCAGCACGCCCTCGAAGCCGAACTTGCCCGGTCCCTCATTGGCCGGAATGAACGGCGTCCAGTTGGCCGGGTCCACGTACTTCCAGCCGACCACGATCACCAGAATGATCAGGCCGGTCTTCAGCACCACCATCGCCATGTTCATCGCCGACGACTTGCTGATGCCCACATAACACAGCCACGTCAGCAGCAGCACCAGGATCGCCGCCGGCAGGTTTGCGATCGCCCCCGTGGGGCGCAACTGCCCATCCAGCGGCGCACTGACCAGCGCCGATGGCAGGTAGATGTCGAAATGACTCAGCAGGCTCAGGAAGTAACCGGTCCAGCTGACCGCCACCGCCGACGCCGACACCCCGTATTCCAGCACCAGCATCCAGCCGATGAACCACGCCGCCAGCTCGCCGAAGGTTGCATAGGTATAGGTATAGGCGCTGCCGGAGACCGGCACCATCGACGCGAACTCCGCATACGCCATCGCGCAGAACGCACAGCAGATCGCCGCCAGCACGAAGCTCAGCATGATCGCCGGGCCCGCATGGTTGGCCGCCGCCTGCCCGGTGATGACGAAAATGCCGCCGCCGATCACCGCGCCGATGCCCAGCGCGGTCAGGCCCCAAGGACCCAGCGTGCGCTTCAGGCTCAGCCCGTTCGCATCTTCATGGGCGGCGTGCGGGTGCTTGGTGGCCCACAGTTGCTTCAGCATGGGATCACGACACCTTGTTGAGCTTGCTGTGGCGGATGCCGTAGCCGAAATAGATCACCAGGCCCAGCACCGTCCAGCCTACGAACAGGTGCCAATGCACCACGAACGCCTGCCAGAACAGGAACAGGCACGACAGCGCGCCCACCGGGCAGATCACCCACACCAGCGGCACCCGGAACGGCCGGGTCAGTTCCGGGCGCGTGTAGCGCAGCACCAGCACGCCGATGCAGACCGTGGCGAAGGCCAGCAGGGTCCCCATCGAGACCAGCTCGCCCAGCACGTTCAGTGGCATCAGGCCCGCCAGCGCAGCGGCCAGCACGCCCACCACGATCGTGGCCCAGTACGGGGTACGGAAGCGCGGGTGGACCTTGCCGAACAGCTTCGGAATCAGGCCATCGCGCGAGATCGTGTAGGCGATGCGGGTCTGGCCCATCATCATCACCAGCACCACCGAGGACAGGCCGGCGATGGCGCCGATCTCCACGGCCGTCTTCAGCCAGGACAGGCTGGCATACGGCTCCAGCGCGGTAGCCACCGGCTTGTCGGTGCCCAGCAGGTGGTACGGCATCATGCCGGTCAGCACCGCGCACACGATGATGTAGACGATGGTGCAGACCGCCAGCGAGCCGAGCAGGCCGATCGGCATGTTGCGCTGTGGGTCCTTGGTTTCACCCGCCGCGGTGGAAACCGCATCGAAGCCGATGTAGGCGAAGAACACGATGGTGGCCGCACGGAACACGCCGCTCCAGCCGAACTCGCCCGGCACGCCGGTGTTTTCCGGAATGAACGGGGTCCAGTTGGCCATGTCGATGTGCTGCGCGCCAAAGCCGATGAACAGGCAGATCACCGTGACCTTGATCGCCACGATGATCGCGTTGACGAACGCCGACTGGGTCACGCCCACGTACAGCAGGCCCGACACCGCCGCCACGATCAGCACCGCCGGCAGGTTGAACAGCTTGCCGGAGGAGATGAACTCCTGCCCGGTCCAGCTGATCGGCGCCGCGCTGAGCGCGTCCGGGAACGGCATGTGCAGCGTGGTGGTGATGAAGCTGATGAGGTACGCCGACCAGCCCACCGCCACCGAGGCCGAAGCGAAGAGGTATTCCAGCACCAGGCACCAGCCGATGAACCAGGCCATGCCTTCGCCCAGGGTGGCGTAGGAGTAGGAGTAAGCGCTGCCCGAGACCGGCATCATCGCCGCGAACTCGGCGTAGCACAGGCCCGCCAGGGCGCAGGCGAAGCCGGCGATCACGAACGACAGCATCACCGCCGGGCCGGCGTGATTGGCGGCCGCCTGGCCGGTCAGCACGAAGATACCCGCGCCGATCACGGCGCCAATACCCAGCATGATGAGATGTTTCGCCGTGAGGGTCCTTTTCAGCGAGGCTTCGCCGTCCAGGCTGCCTTCAATCGGTTCGCCGGCATCGACGTGCCCGGCCGGCTCGACCGGTTTGACCCTCAACAGAGACTTCAGCATGCAGTGCTTCCCAGGTGGACGTTGGTGCGGGGCGGGCCCCGCGAAATCGAAAGGCAAGTGCGCGATACGTTGCCGCGCCCTTGAGTGGTGACCGGCCGCCCCAAAGGAACGGCCCGCTGTACCTTAGCCAAAGCTGAAGCCTGCGCACAAGCGCAAATGCAGCATGCCGGGCGATAATCTGCCAAATCCGTTCGATTGCCCGGTTGCCATGTCGTCAAACCCTGAATCCGTTGTAGCACTTGACGCCGCCCTGCGCGGCCAACTGGCCGATTACGCCCGCCGGCACCCCGAACACGCCGCCTTGGCTGACGAATTCAGCACATTGCTGGACGACCCGGAAAACCCCTTCCTGCGCGACCGGCTGGCCGGCCATTTCACCGGCAGCGCGTGGCTGGTCAGCGCCGATGGAGCGCGGGTGTTGCTGACCCACCACCGGAAGTTGAACCGCTGGCTGCAGCTGGGCGGGCACGCCGATGGCGTCCGCGACCTGGCCAGGGTGGCGCTGACCGAGGCCGAGGAGGAATCCGGGCTGACCGGGCTGGTGCTGGAGGATGGCGAGCTGTTCGACATCGATAAGCACTGGATTCCGGAACGGCATGACGTGCCCGGCCACTGGCACTACGACGCGCGCTACGTGGTGCGGGCGGTGGGAAGCGAGGCCTTCGCGATCAGCGAGGAATCGCTGGCGCTGGCGTGGCGTGACGTCGCCGACGTGGCCAATGCCGCAATCGAGACGCCGGACGGGGACGATTCGTTGCCGCGAATGGCCAAGCGCTGGCTCGCACGGTGACCCGGTAGGGTCGCATCCCGATCGACCGCCGACCGTGGTGCAACGTTCGGTTGTGGCATGACCGTTGGCGGAAACAACGCGTTTCGTTCGGAGGTGATGCCTACGTCGCGCCGATCACCGTTATCGGCGGTCGATAGGGATGCGACCCTACCAATGCGTCATCGCACGAACCGTCGTTCCGTCCCGTTCGCGTCATCGCACGAATCATCGTTGCGCCGCCTTTGGGTAATCGCACGAAATCCATCGGCACGCATCGGTAGGGGCGCATCCCGATCGACCGCCGACCGTGGTGCAACGTTCGGTTGTGGCATGGCCGTTGGCGTAAACAACGCGTTTCGTTCGGAGGTGATGCCTTCGTCGCGCCGATCACCGTTATCGGCGGTCGATAGGGATGCGACCCTACCGATGAGTCGCCGAACGTGATCGACCAGGACGCAATGCACCGGTAGGGTCGCATCCCGATCGACCACCGGCCGTGTTTCCACGTTCGGTAGGGCATGACCATTTGGCGAAGAAGCGCGTTTCCCCCGGAGGTCATGCCGCCATCGCGCCGATCACCGTTATCGGCAGTCGATTGGGATGCGACCCTACCGCGGAGCGAAACGTGCGCGTTGATGCGCACGTCCGCGGCCGGCAGTGCGATCAATACAGAACGCGCGTCCGCAGCGTGCCGGAAATCGCGGCCAGCTCTTCGCGCACGGCTGCGGCCTGCGCTTCGCTGGCGGTGATGTCGATCACCACGTAGCCGACCTTCGGGTCGGTGCGCAGGAACTGGCCGTCGATGTTGACGTTGTGGCGCGAGAAGATCTCGTTGACCTTCGACAGCACGCCCGGCACGTTCTGGTGGATGTGCAGCAGGCGCAGGCTGTCTTCATGCTCGGGCAGGGTCACTTCGGGGAAGTTGACCGCCGACAGGGTGCTGCCGTTGTCGCTGTAACGCACCAGCTTGGCCGCCACTTCCACGCCGATGTTGTCCTGCGCTTCCAGGGTGCTGCCGCCCACGTGCGGGGTGAGGATGACGTTGTCGTGCGCGGTCAGCGGCGACACGAATGCATCGCCGTTGCCTTTGGGCTCCACCGGGAACACGTCCAGCGCCGCGCCACCGATGTGGCCCGAGCGCAGCGCCGCATCCAGCGCATCGATGTCGACCACGGTGCCGCGTGCGGCATTGATCAGGTGCGCGCCCGGGCGCATGCGGGCCAGCTGCGGCGCGCCGATCAGCCACTGGGTGGCCGGCGTTTCGGGCACGTGCACGGTGACGATATCGGCGCGGGCGAGCAGGTCGTCCAGGTCGATGGCAGCGCGGGCGTTGCCCAGCGACAGCTTGGTTTCGATGTCGTGGAAGATCACCTGCATGCCCATGGCTTCGGCCATCACGCCGACCTGGGTGCCGATATGGCCATAGCCGATGATGCCCAGGGTCTTGCCGCGCACTTCATGGCTGCCGGCGGCCGATTTGGACCAGCCGCCACGATGGCATTCGGCGTTCTTCTGCGGAATGCCACGGGTGAGCATGATCGCTTCGGCGATCACCAGTTCGGCCACGCTGCGGGTGTTGGAATAGGGGGCATTGAACACCGGAATGCCGGCCAGCTCGGCCGCTTCCAGGTCCACCTGGTTGGTGCCGATGCAGAAGCAGCCCACCGCCATCAGGCGCTTGGCATGGGCCAGCACGTCGGCGCTGAGCTGGGTGCGCGAGCGGATGCCGACGATGTGCGCTTCGGCGATGCGCGCCTTCAGTTCGTCTTCGGGCAGGGCCTTGCTGTGCAGTTCGATCTGCGAATAGCCGGCCGCACTGAACACGTCGATGGCCGTCTGGCTCACCCCCTCCAGCAACAGCACGCGGATATCCTGCTTCGGGAATGAGGTCTTCTTCGGCGACATGGGCAAGCGGCAGCATGTTGGGCGGGAGCTGCCCACTATGCCAGATCGGGGCGGGGATGGTGCGGTGCGCCATGGGGCGGTTTGACGGTTTCAGATGCGACCAATTGTTGGCGAGGTCGCACGACTAACAGTCGTGCGCTACCCTTTGGGATTGCCTTGGCCCCTCTGTTCATATGACTGATCCGCGCCTTGATTTGCTGTTGCAGGACTGCCCCGGGCTGCGGCTCACCACCGAGCCGGCCGAGCTGGAGCACTACGGACGCGATTGGACCCGGCGCTGGACGCCGGCGCCGCTGGCCATTGCGCTGCCGGGCAACGTGGACGAGGTGCAGGCCATCCTGCGCTGGGCCAGTGCCCAGGGCGCGGCGGTGGTGCCCTCCGGGGGCCGCACCGGCCTGAGCGGCGGCGCGGTCGCGGCCAACGGCGAGCTGGTGCTCAGCCTGGAGAGGATGAACAAGCCGCTGGCTTTCGATGCCGTGGACCGCACGCTGACCGTGCAGGCCGGCATGGCGCTGGAAGCCGTCCACAACGCAGCGCTCGAACACGGCCTGATCTATCCGGTCGACTTCGCCGCACGCGGCTCGTGCTCGATCGGCGGCAATATCGCCACCAATGCCGGTGGCATCCGGGTGATCCGCTACGGCAACACCCGCGAGTGGATTGCCGGCCTGAAGGTGGTCACGGCCAACGGTGAGCTGCTCGAGCTGAACAAGGGGCTGATCAAGAATTCCAGCGGCTACGATTTCCGCCAGCTGCTGATCGCCTCCGAGGGCACGCTGGGCGTGATCGTGGAAGCCACGCTCAAGCTCACCGATCCGCCGCCGGCCAGCAACGTGATGCTGCTGGCGCTGCCGTCGTTCGAGGTGCTGATGCAGGTGTTTGCCGCGTTCCGCGAGCGCATGCAGCTGCAGGCCTTCGAATTCTTCACCGACCGGGCGCTGGAACACGTGCTGGCGCATGGCGCGCAGGCGCCGTTCGCCGAGGTGCATCCGTTCTACGTGGTGACCGAGTTCGCCGCTGGCGATGAGGTGCAGGAGGCTGCGGCGATGGCCGCGTTCGAGGCCTGCATGGAGCAGGGCTGGGTCAGCGACGGCGTGGTCAGCCAGAGCGATGCGCAGGCCGCCCAGCTGTGGCGCCTGCGCGAAGGGATCACCGAGGCGGTGGCGCGCTACAAGCCGTACAAGAACGATGTGTCGGTGCGGATTTCGGCCATGCCGGCGTTCATGGCGCGCACCCAGGCGCTGATCGGGCAGGCGTACCCGCACTTCGACGTGGTCTGGTTCGGCCATATCGGCGACGGCAACCTGCACATCAACGTGCTCAAGCCCGATGCCACCGACGATGCGCAGTTCCTGCAGCAGTGCGAGCACGTGACCATGCTCCTGGCGCAGGTGCTGAAGGACTTCGATGGCAGCATTTCGGCCGAACATGGCATCGGCCTGGTCAAGAAGGGCTACCTGGACAGCACCCGCGGCGAGGCGGAAATCGCGCTGATGAAGGCGGTCAAACGTGCGTTTGATCCCCAAGGGTTGCTGAATCCGGGCAAGGTATTCGACCTGTAGCAGGCGACAGAATTTCACGCAGCCGATACGCTTTGCCTCTTCCTGTCCTCAACGAACCCAAGATGAAGCGATCGATCCTGCTGTTTGCCGTGCTCGCCCTGCCGCTTTCGGCATTCGCCTCCAGCTTCGCCGGCTCCTCGGCGGGTTCGGCGTCCGGTGCCTCCTCGGCCGGTTCGTCCAGCTCGGACGATGACAAGGTGGTGGTGGACGCCCGCGAAGACGCAGCTGCGTTCGTGGCCACCGACGGCGCCATCCGTGGCGCCCGCCTGGAAGCGGCGCTCCTGCACCTGCGCGAAACCGGTGCCGCCCAGCGCGACGCCAGCGACATGCAGCTGGCCCAGGCCCTGCTGGCCCGCTGATGCAACTGCGCCGCAGGGCCCTGCGCCGATGCGCGGCGGTCCTGGCGGCGTTGCTGGCCGCCCCGGCCGCCCCGGCCGCCCATGCCGCCCTGCAGCTTCAGCTGCAGGCGGACGGACTTGATCCCGGCCAGCGGGCGAAGGCCGAGCAGGTGCTGCAGCAGGCACCCGCGCTGCTGCCTGCGTCATGGCAGGCGCGCTTCGTCGCCCCGGTGACCCTGTCCTGGTCGGACCAGCTTCCCGACACGGTGCATGGCCGCACCCGCAGGAATGCGATCACCCTGCGGCGCAGCCTGCTGGACGGGGTGAAGCCAGGCCAAGCACTGCCACGCGCGGTGCAGGCGGCGCTGATCCATGAATTGACCCACGTGCTGGACCGCGCCGCTGGGGGCGGATGGTCGTACAGCAGCCGCTGGCGTGACCTGGCCGGCTGGCAGCAGCACCCGTGGCGATGGGGACGCGGTGGCAACGCGTTCACCGAACGCAGTCCCGACCCGTACGAGCGCCACAGCCCGGCCGAATACCTGGCGGTGAATGCCGAGCATTACCTGCTCGATGCCGATTTCGCGTGTCGCCGCCCGGCGCTGGCGGCGTGGTTTGCAGATCACATTGGCCCAGGGCCGCAGGCCGCGTGCGACCCGCGCGTGGCGCTGGTGCAGGCGGGCGATGTCACCGGCGAAGCCTCGTTGCTGGAGCTGGATCCGCAGCGGGTATATGCGGTGGACTACCTGCTGGCCGAGGGCAACGACCAGCTGATGAGCCGCTGGGGTCACAGCATGCTGCGGCTGGTGATCTGCGCGCCGGGGCGTCCGCGCGGCCCGGCGTGCCGGCTGGATCTGGCCCATCACCGGGTGCTGTCGTTCCGCGCGTTCGTCGGCGATGTGCAGATTTCCAGCTGGCGCGGGCTGACCGGCGCGTATCCGTCCCGGCTGTTCGTGCTGCCGCTCAACCAGGTAATCAACGAGTACACCCAGCTGGAGCTGCGCGGGCTGAAGTCGGTACCGCTGGCGCTTGATGAAAGCGACATCGCGGGTCTGCTGGAACGCGTAGGCCAGGTGCACTGGAGCTATGCTGGGCGGTATCGCTTTGTCAGCAACAACTGCGCGGTGGAAACCGGCAAGCTGCTGCAGGAAGGCGTGCCACGCTGGGCCGATCCCGGCCTTAACCGGCTCAGCCCCGGTGGCCTGCTGCGTCGACTCGAGCGCCAAGGCCGTGCCGATGGCGCGGTGCTGGACGACCGCCGCGAGGCGATGCGGTTGGGTTACTACTTCCCCTCGGCGCAGGCGCATTACCAGCAGTTGTTTGACGTAGCGCGCGCGGAACTGGCATTGCCGACCCCGCAGGTGGCCGCGTGGTTGGCGTTGCCGGCGGCGCAGCGCGCTCAGTGGGCGGAGCGGGGCGGTCTGCGCGCGACGTCAGCGCTGTTGTTGCTGGAGCAGGCGGCGCGGTACCGCGAAGAACTGCGTGCGCGCGATGGGTTGAAGCGGGCCCTGGGTGGTCCGGATGCGGGGGGTGATGCAGCGCACGCCGCATTGCTGGCGCTGCTGGAAGATGCAGGGCAGCTGGTGAATCCGGCCGGGTTGGTGGGCGGTGACGGCTACGGCTTGCCAACCACGAATGAGCGTGTCGTCGCGGCCGAAGCTGCAAAAAAGATCAGTGCACGCGGCGTGCCGGCATGGACGGCGTTGCAGGCGCAGATGCGCGCGCGATTGCCTGCGGCGCAGCAGCAGGAACTGGCCACGATCGACGACACGCTGGCCCGGCTGGGAAGCCGTATGCGCCAACTGGCACGCGAACAGGCGTAAAGCGGCCGCGTTTCACCCTCGCTCACACCCGCAGAGCTACGATCCTTGGTTGAACCAGAACATCGGCAAGGAGTCGAACATGCGCGCATCTCCCCTTATTCTCAGCCTGGCCATCGCCACCGGCCTGGCCGCGTGTCAGCCCGCGCAGCAGGCCGACAGCGCGGCACCCGATCCCGTCGCGGCCGGCAAGGAAACCCCGCCGCCGGCGGCCGCACCGAGTTCCGACGAACGCGTGTACGCCTTCCAGTGCGACGATCTGCCGGTGCAGGCGACCTATCGCGGCCAGGATTCGGCCACGGTGGTCGTCGGCGGGCGTACGTTCGTGATGGCCTCGGACACTGCCGCCTCCGGCGCGAAGTTCAGCGACGGGCAGGGCAACGTGTTCTGGACCAAGGGCACCACCGAAGGCACGCTGACCCTCAAGGGCGAGCCGGACCGCAGCTGCACCGGATCGGGCAAGGAAGGCGAGATCGCTGCCGCCGCCGCGAGCGCAGCAGCGCCGCCTGAGTTCCGTGCCACCGGCAACGAGCCGGGCTGGCTGGCCCAGGTGAGCGCAGGCGAAAAACCGGTGCTGCGCGTGGAGACCGGTTACGGCGAGCAGAAGTTTGAAGTTGTCGCGCCGACCCAGGGCAAGGATGGCTGGTCGGGCAAGGCCGCCGATGGCACCGACATCAAGGTCAGCTTCCAGCGCACGGTCTGCCATGACGACATGAGCGGGCAGGCCTTCGGCGCTACCGTGATGCTCACGGTGGGCGCACGCCAGTACCACGGCTGTGGCGATTTCGCAGGGGCGCCGGCCTTGGCCGAGCGCCCCTGATTCAGCGCGCTACCTCAGTCCGCGCGGCCGGCGAATTCACCGGTCGCGGTATTGACCAGCACGCGCTCGCCGTTGGAGATGTACTCCGGCACCATGATTTCAATGCCGGTGTTGAGCTTGGCCGGCTTCGGGCGCTTGGTGGCGGTGCCGCCCTTCAGTTCCGGCGGGGTCTCCACCACTTCCAGTACCACGCTGCTCGGCAGCTGCACGGCCACCGGCTGGTCATCGATGACCTGCACGTAGATGCCGGTCAGGCCATCGGTGATGTACCCGGCGTCATCGCCGATGACATCGGCATCGAGGGTGTACGGGGTGTAATCCTCATCGTCCATGAACACGAACGCATCGCCGTCCTTGTACGAATAGGTGGACTGGCGGCGCAGCAGTTCGACTTCCGGCAGGTTGTCGTCGGCGTCGAAGCTGGCGTCCAGCTTGTTGCCACCCGGCACGCTGTACATGATGAAACGGAAGCGGACGTTGCCGCCGCGACCCTGCGGGGAGCTGCGCTCGATGTCGCGGATCTGGTACACGCCGTTGTTGTATTCGACGACGTTGCCTTTCTTGATGTCGTTGGCTTTCATGTAATGAAGGTCGGTTCGTGGGAGGTAGTGGTGCTTGCTTACTTGGGTGCCAGGCGCACCGCACCGTCGAGGCGGATGGTCTCGCCGTTGAGGTAGGTGTTGGTCAGGATGTGGCCGACCAGGCCGGCGAAATCTTCCGGCTTGCCCAGGCGCGGCGGGAACGGGATGGAGGCGGCCAGCGATTCCTGCACGGCCGGCGGCATGCCATCGACCATCGGGGTCCAGAAAATGCCCGGGGCGATGGTCATTACGCGGATGCCGAAGCGCGACAGCTCGCGCGCCATCGGCAGGGTCATGCCGACCACGCCACCCTTCGAGGCGGCATAGGCGGCCTGGCCGATCTGGCCTTCATAGGCGGCCACGCTGGCGGTGTTGATGATCACGCCGCGCTCGCCATCGTCGCCGGCGGCGTTGTGCTGCATGCGGTTGGCCGCGGCCTTGGCTACGTTGAAGCTGCCCACCAGGTTGACCATGATGGTGTTCTGGAAGGTGGCCAGCGGCATCGGCGCCTCCTTGCCGAGCACGCGGCCCGCGCCGAGGATGCCGGCGCAGCTGACCACGGCGTTCAGGCCGCCCAGGAAGTCGTGCGCGGCGTCGATCTGCGCGGCCACGGCGGTTTCGTCGCTGACATTGGTACTGAAGTAGCGGGCGTTGGCAGCGCCCAGCTCGGCAACGGCGGCGGCGCCCTTTTCGTCATTGAGGTCGAACAGGGCCACCTTGGCGCCATGGGCGACGAGGTGCTGGGCCACCGAAAGGCCGAGGCCGGAAACACCGCCGGTGACGACGGCGCGGACGGAAGACAGCTGCATTGCACGATCCCGCAGGTTCAAGAGCCGCCGATTCTAGCGGATGCCGGCCCGTTCACCGTTGTGCAGCGCAGACGGGCGCTCAGCGGCGCGGCGGCAGGCGGCGGGCGAATTCGTCCGGGGACAGTCCGGGCGCGAACAGGAAGCCCTGGCCGACGGTGACCCCCATGCCGTGCAGGAAGCGGCGCTGCTCCTCCGATTCGATGCCTTCGGCGACCAGCCCCAGGCCCAGGCTGCGGGCGATGCCGCAAACGGCCTCGCACACCGCCACGTCCGAGCGGTTGCCGGGCACGCCCTCGACGAACATCTGGCTGAGCTTGAGCCCGTGGATGGGCAGCCGGCGCAGGTAATTGAGCGCGCTGTAGCCTTCGCCGAAATCGTCGATGGTCAGCAGCACCCCCATCTCGCGCAGCCGCGCGAAGGTCTGCAGGGTGTCGGGCGCGTCCTCGATCAATACCCGCTCGGTGAATTCCAGCTCCAGCGCGCTGCCGGGCAGGCCGTACTGGTCCAGCGCCTGGCGCACGTTGCGGGCCAGGTCCTCGCCGACGAACTGGCGGTAGGACACGTTCACCGCCACCCGCACGATGCCCAGGCCGTCGTCCTGCCACTGGCGTACCTGGCGGCAGGCCTCGTTGAGCACCCACAGCCCGATCCGCACGATGTCGCCGGTGCTTTCGGCGTGGCCGATGAAGATGTCCGGGCGCAGTTCGCCCAGCTGCGAGTTGCGCCAGCGGATCAGCGCTTCGGCGGCCACCAGCTGGCCGGTATGCAGGTTCACCTGCGGCTGGTAGACCAGGTGGAACTCGTCGTCGTCCAGCGCGCGGTGCAGGCGGCTTTCGATCTGCAGCCGGTCGTGCTGGCGCTGCGCCAGCTCCGGGGAAAACACCTGCCAGCCGTTGCGGGTGCGCCGCTTGCAGTCATACATGGCGATGTCCGCGTTCTGGATCAACTGCTGCGGGCGCAGCCCGTCCTGCGGCGCGCGGGCGATGCCGATGCTGGTGGTGACCGAAAACTCGTCGCTGCCGAACCGGAACGGGGTGGAGAAGGCGCGGGTGATCGCCTCGGCCAGGCGCTCGGGCTGGTCGGGCTGGTCGCGGGTATCGCACACCACCAGGAATTCGTCGCCGCCAAACCGCGCCACCAGCCCTTCGGTGCCGATCGCGGTGGAAATGCGCCGGGTGGCATCGATCAGCAGTTCATCACCGGCGTTGTGGCCGAGCAGGTCGTTGACGGTCTTGAAGCGGTCCAGGTCGATGTACAGAACGCCCACCTTGCAGTGGGTGGGGCTGCCCATGCGGGTGGCCAGGTCGGTGAGCACCGCATCGCGGTTCATGATGCCGGTGAGCGGGTCGGTGCGGGCCTGGATGCGCAGGGTTTCCTCGGCATGCTTGCGCGAGGTGATGTCCTGCACGGTGCCGGCGATGCGCGCGGCATTGACGTCGCCGGCCTCGGCCTCGCCGATCATGCGCACCCAGAACGAATGCCCGTCGCTGCGCTGGCCCTGCAGCTCCAGCTCGAAAGGTACCTGGCGGTCGATCACGTCCAGCAGCGCCTGCTGCAGCTGCGCGCGGTCGTCCAGGCGCAGGCAGTCCATCAGGTGCGCCATGTCCTGCAGCGGGAGCTCCTGGCCAAGAATGCGCGCCGCTTCATCGGTGAGGTACAGGCGCTGCAGGCCACGGTCCCATTCCCAGCCGCCGATGTGGGCCAGCGACTGCGCGCGGTCGAACAGGGTGTTGTTGCGCTTGAGTTCGGTGATGTCGCTGAACAGCCCGAACACGTGATCGGGGCAGTCGCGTCCATTGCCGTACACCGGCACGTTGGTGGTGGAAATCCAGATCATTCGCCCACGTGGGCGGTGGTACAGGCCGACAATGGTGCTGCGGACAATGCGCCCGCGCAGCAGTGCTTCTGCTGCCGGCCACTGGTCGCGTGTGAGCGGATGGCCGTGTTCGTCCACGCTGATCCAGTCGTCCGGGCTCAGCATGGCGGCCAGGCTGCCGCCATTGCCCTGCGTGCCCAGGATGCGGTGCGCGGCCGGGTTGGCCGAGATCACGCGCAGGTCGCGGTCGAACAGGATCACGCCCTTGTCGATGGATTCCATCAGCAGCCGGTAGCGCGACTCGGCCTGCCAGCGGCTGCTCAGGTCGCGCGCCACCGCCACGATGCAGTGCTCGCCCTGGTGCTCGAAGCCGGCCGAATGCACTTCCACCGGGAAGCGGCTGCCGTCACCGCGCATGTTGGTGACTTCGATGACGTAGGTTTCGCCCCGGCGCAGTGCTTCCCAGACCGGATCAAGATGATCGCTGGGCAGGTCCGGATTCAGCAGCTCGATCGGCTGGCCGATGATGTCTTCGCGGGCCCGGCCATAGGCGCGGATGCCGGCCCTGTTGAGATCCAGCACCACGCCGGATTCGCTGAGGATGCTGACCGGATCAGGTACCGCATCAAACAGTGCCGCGTAGCGGCGCAGCGCCAGCTGGCGGTCGTCCATCGCTTCCTGCAGCGCCTGCTGCACATCGCGCAGCAGGGCATGCAGGTCGTCGCCGGGCGGCTGCGCCAGCGCCTCTTCCAGGGCCGCCAGCGCGTCGACGTGCCCGGTGAGGTGATCACCGACCGCTGCATCCGTGCGCGGGCGGCGTCGGCTCATGTCGCGGCCAGGGCCCTGCCGGCCTTGCTGCCGGTTTCGCGGCCGAGCCGTGCGGCCAGCCAGCGGCCGGTGGCGGCCAGCGCCGGCAGATCGATGCCGGTGCGCATGCCGATGCCATGCAGCAGGTACACCACGTCTTCGCTGGCCACGTTGCCGCTGGCACCCTTGGCATAAGGGCAGCCGCCGGCACCGGACACGGCCGAATCGACCACGCGCACGCCTTCCTCCAGGCATGCATCGATGTTGGCCAGCGCCTGGCCGTAGGTATCGTGGAAATGCACGGCCAGGGCCGGCATCGGCACTTCGCTGGCCACCGCGCGCAGCATGGCGCGGGCCTTGCGCGGCGTGCCGACGCCAATGGTGTCGCCCAGCGAAATTTCGTAACAGCCCATGTCGTGCAGCGCGCGTGCAACGCGCACCACTTCGCTGACGGCGACCTCGCCCTGGTAAGGGCAGCCGAGCACGGTGGACACGTAGCCGCGCACTTTCACTCCGTCGACGCGGGCGCGCTCGAGGATCGGTGCGAAGCGCGCCAGCGATTCGTCGATGCCGGCATTGGTGTTGGTGCGGTTGAAGGTTTCCGAGGCCGCGGTGAACACCGCTACTTCCTCCACGCCCACCGCGCGGGCACGGTCGTAGCCCTGCTCGTTGGGTACCAGCACCGGGTAGGCGATACCCGGGCGGCGTTCGATGCCGGCATAGACCTCGGCCGCATCGGCCAGCTGCGGTACCCAGCGCGGGCTGACGAAACTGGTGGCTTCGATGGTGCGCAGGCCGGTCAGCGAGAGCTGGCGGATCAGCTCGATCTTGTCGGCGGTGGCCACCGGCTGGGCTTCGTTCTGCAGTCCGTCGCGCGGACCGACTTCGACGATGCGTACGAAATCATCCATGCCGATGCTCCCCATGGGAGGGAAGACGCACAGCCTGCAGTGGACGGGTGGGGGATGGAGTCACGAACGTTCCTGGCGAAGTGGAGCGACCCAGGTTTCCCTGTGGGCCATGAAAGGGGGATACGCGGGATGGGCGGCAAAGCGGCCAGCCCGCGGGTGCGTGGGCCCGGGGCCCTTCAGTCCTGGGTAACCCAATGGGGCGCGCGCTTGTCCAGGAAAGCGCCGAGACCCTCCTGGCCTTCCTCGGACACCCGCAGGCGGGCGATCAGGGCGGCATTGTCGCGGTCGGTTGCGTCGCGGTCGCGCCCAAGGCTGACCCGGCGCACCAGTTCCTTGGCCGACGAAGAGGCGATCGGGCCGGCCTTGTCGAGCAGGCCCAGCTGGCGCTGGACCGCTTCGTCGATCCGTTCAGGTTCGATCAGCTGGTGGACCAGGCCGATGCGCAGGGCGGTGTCGGCGTCGAAATGCTCGCCGGTGGCGAACCAGCGCCGCGCCTGGCGCGGGCCGATCGCATCGATCACATAAGGCGAGATCACCGCCGGCAGCAGGCCCAGCCGGCTTTCGGTCAGGCCGAAGCGGGCGGTGGTGCTGGCAATGGCGATATCGCAGCAGGCCACCAGGCCGACCCCGCCGCCGAACGCCGCCCCGTGCACGCGGGCGATGGTCGGCTTGGGCAGCTCATCCAGGGTGCGCATCAGCCGGGCCAGCGCCAGCGAATCCTGCCGGTTGTCCTCCTCGCTGGCCGCAGCCATGCCGCGCATCCACTGCATGTCCGCGCCGGCCGAGAAAGAAGCCCCGGTGGCGGCCAGCACCACCGCGCGGACCTGCGCGTCGCGGCCGGCCGCTTCCAGCGCGGCGGTGAGCTGCGCGATCAGCCCGGCGTCGAAGGCGTTGTGCAGGGTAGGGCGGTTCAGCCACAGGGTCAGCACGGCCGCGCTGCGTTCAATTCGTAAAGCGTCACTCATCGGGGGCCTGCGCCTGCTCCATACATGTATGGATCATAGCGGCCCATGCGGCCCGGGCCATGACGCGGCGCGGCGATGCTAGAATTGATAACCATTCTTATCGACCGAAGGCGACCTGTGACGTTGTCCGATCTGCCGCTGCACGGCTCCGCTCTGGTGGAATCGGTGCGCGACCTCCATGCAAACGACGCCATCGCCCGTCGGCTCAGGGAACTGGGCTTCGTCAAGGGTGAAGATGTGCGTCTGGTAGCCCGTGGTCCCATCGGCGGCGAACCGCTGCTGGTGCAGGTCGGGTTCACCCGTTTCGCCCTGCGGATTTCCGAAGCCAGGCGCATCGACATCACTGCCGTTGCAGATGGAGCGGCCGCATGAGCGCCGCCACCCTGCGCATTGCCCTGGTCGGCAACCCCAACAGCGGCAAGACCGCGCTGTTCAACCAGCTCACCGGCAGCCGCCAGAAGGTCGCCAACTACACCGGCGTGACCGTGGAGCGCAAGGAAGGCCGCCTGCGCGCGCCATCTGGCCGTGAATTCGCCGTGCTCGACCTGCCAGGCGCCTACAGCCTGCAGCCGGCCAGCCTGGACGAAGCAATCACCCGCGACCTGTGCCGGGGCTTCTACCCGGGCGAGGCCGCGCCCGACGTGCTGCTGTGCGTGATCGACGCCACCAACCTGCGCCTGCACCTGCGCTTCGCGCTGGAACTGCGCGAGCTGGGCAAGCCGATGATCGTGGCGCTGAACATGGTGGATGCGGCCGAGCGCCGTGGCATCAAGATCGACGTGCCGGCGCTGGAGCAGGCCCTGGGCGTGCCCGTGGTGGAAACCGTGGCCGTGCGCCGCAACGGCGCCCAGGCGCTGGTCGAACGCCTGGATGCGATGGTGCCGCACCTGGATGCCCCGCTGGTGGCGGCAGTCGCCGGCGAAGCGGACTACCACGCCCAGGTGCGCGGCATCCTCGCCGCCGCGGTCAGCATGCCCACCCGCACTGCGAAGATCGACGACGCACTGGACCGCTGGCTGCTGCACCCGGTGTTCGGGTTGATGACCCTGATCGTGGTGATGTTCCTGATCTTCCAGGCGGTTTTCGCCTGGGCCACGCCGATGATGGACGGCATCGAGGCCGGCTTCGGCTGGCTGGGCGAGGTGGTGGGCGCCAACCTTCCGCCCGGCCCGCTGACCAGCCTGCTCACCGACGGCATCATCGCCGGCGTGGGCGGGGTGGTGGTGTTCCTGCCGCAGATCCTGATCCTGTTCGCATTCATCCTGGCCCTGGAAGAGTCGGGCTACCTCCCGCGTGCCGCGTTCCTGCTCGACCGCATGATGGCCTCGGCCGGCCTGTCGGGCCGTTCGTTCATCCCACTGCTGTCCAGCTTCGCCTGCGCGGTGCCCGGCATCATGGCCACCCGCAGCATCCAGGACCCGCGCGACCGCCTCGCCACCATCCTGGTCGCCCCGCTGATGACCTGCTCGGCACGCCTGCCGGTCTACGCCCTGCTGATCGGCGCGTTCATCCCGCAGAAGACCCTGTGGGGCTTCGTCAGCCAGCAGGGCCTGATCCTGTTCGCCCTGTACGCGGCCGGCATCTTCAGCGCACTGGCGATGTCGTGGGTGATGAAGAAGTGGCGCCGCGACAAGAGCGAACACCCGCTGATGCTTGAACTGCCGTCCTACCGCATTCCGCACCCGCGCGACCTGGCCGTGGGCCTGTACGAGCGCGGCATGATCTTCCTCAAGCGCGTGGGCGGCATCATCCTCTCGCTGACCATCCTGCTGTGGGTGCTGCTGTCGTTCCCGGGTGCCCCCGAAAACGCGACCATGCCGGCCATCGATTACAGCTTCGCTGGCCAGATCGGCCATGCCATGGCCGTGTTCTTCGCCCCGCTGGGCTTCAACTGGCAGATCTGCATCGCACTGATCCCCGGCATGGGCGCCCGCGAAGTGGCTGTGTCCTCGCTCGCCACCATCTACGCCCTGTCCGCCGCCGACGATGACGCCGCCATCCAGGCCCTGACCCCGGTGGTCGCCAACGGCTGGTCGCTGGCCACCGGCCTGTCCCTGCTGGTGTGGTTCATCTACGCCCCGATGTGCATCTCCACCCTGGCCACCATCAAGCGCGAAACCAACTCCTGGAAGCAGGTCGGCTTTGCCACCTTCTACCTGTTCGCGGCCGCCTACGTCGCCGCGCTGGTCACCTACCAGGTGACCGTGGCCCTGGGCGGCGGCTGATGAGCACCGGCCTGCTCCTGCAGTACATCGTGGTCGCGCTGATCGTCCTGATCAGCGCCTGGGTAGTGCTGAAGAAGCAGTTCCCCGGCACCGTGCGCAAAGCGCGCGGCGCGCTAGCGCTCGGGCTGATCAAACCCCAGCGCGCCACCTGGCTGCAGGCACTGGGCCGCCGCATAGCACCGCCGGCCACCGGCGGTGGCAGCGCCTGTGGTGGTTGCGACAGTTGTGGCCCGACACCGCCAAAGCAGCATTGATTGCTAGGGGCTCTACGCTCTTGCTCTCCGTCACCGAAAACCTGTAGAGGGCGGCGTCCCCCGCGGGCCTGCCCCGGACCCGCCCTGCCAGACGGCAACGCAGAGCCGACGCTTTTGATGTTGACGTTGATGTTGGCGATTGCCCAATCCAAGCCCATTCGCTAGCCTGCGGGCATGACTACTCCCCCGATCCGTTTGCTCATCCACGGTGCGTCCGGCCGCATGGGCCAGGCCCTGCTGCGCCTGGCTGCCGAACGCGACGACCTGCAGGTCGTGGCCGCCGTCACCCGCCGCTCGCCCGCCCAGCGCGTGGTCGACGGCGTCCCGCATTTCGCCGCCAGTGAACTCCACGGCGCGCCCCAGTTCGACGTCGCCATCGACTTCAGCCTGCCCGAAGGCTTCGATCCCGTGCTGGCCCTGTGTGTCGAGCGCGGCGCAGGCCTCGTCTCCGGCACCACCGGCATCAGCGAAACCCAGCGCCAGGCCCTGATCCAGGCCGCCACCCGGATCCCGCTCGTGTGGGCCTCCAACTTCAGCCTCGGCGTGGCCGTGCTCGATGAACTGGTCGAACGTGCCGCCGCCGCCTTGGCCGGCTGGGACTGCGACATCGTCGAATCCCACCACGTCCACAAACAGGACGCCCCCTCCGGCACCGCACTCACCCTCGGCGCCGCCGCCCAGAAGAGCGGCGCCCAGCCGCACTACGCCAGCCTGCGCGCCGGCGATATCGTCGGCGAACACCTCGTCCAGTTCACCGGCCTCGGCGAGCGCATCGAACTGACCCACCGCGCCACCAACCGCGACATCTTCGCCCGTGGCGCCCTGTTCGCCGCCGTGCAGCTGAACGGGCGCGCCCCCGCCAGCTACCGCGTGCGCGACCTGCTCGCCGCCAGCGCAACCTGAACGCGTACACCGGCCACGCCTGAACCCCAGGGTGGCCGGACGCTCCCGTACGCTGCCCATTGCAAGCAAACGCTGGCGTTGGAGGGGGGTTGCCTTTACAATTCCCGCTCGCCGAATCACGACAGCCGGACCGGTCCCGCACCGCAGTCCGCGCTTTTTTGCAACCGCTTTTCCGTGAAGCGTGGCGTGACTTCGGTGACCCCTCGGTAGCCAAAGTGAGATTCCCGTGACCCAAGCCGCAATCCTCGTCCTCGAAGACGGCACCGTATTCGAGGGCGAATCCGTAGGCGCGCCCGGCCTGTCCGTCGGTGAGGTGGTGTTCAACACCGCCATGACCGGTTACCAGGAAGTGCTGACTGATCCCTCCTACGCCCGGCAGATGGTCACGCTGACCTACCCGCATATCGGCAATACCGGCCTTACCGACCAGGACGACGAAGCCCACAAAGTGTGGTCGGCGGGCCTGATCGTGCGCGACGTGCCGCGCCGTCCCAGCAACTGGCGCAGCCAGGTCTCGCTGCAGGACTGGCTGCTGCAGCGTGGCGTGGTTGCCATTTCCGGCATCGACACCCGCAAGCTCACCCGCATCCTGCGCGAGCGCGGCGCGCAGAACGGCGCGCTGATGGCCGGTGACGACATCAACGTCGACATCGCCCTGGAAGCCGCACGCAAGTTCCCCGGCCTGAAGGGCATGGACCTGGCCAAGGTGACCAGCACCGACAAGGCCTACAGCTGGAACGAGGGCCAGCTCGACCTGGATTCCAACACGTTCGTCAGCGCCGCCCCGCAGTACAAGGTGGTGGCCTATGACTTCGGCGCCAAGCTCAACATCCTGCGCATGCTTGCCGAGCGCGGCTGCGACATCACCGTGGTACCGGCCCAGACCCCGGCTGCCGAAGTGCTGGCGATGAATCCCGATGGCGTGTTCCTGTCCAACGGCCCGGGCGACCCGGAACCGTGCGACTACGCCATCGAAGCGATCAAGGTGTTCCTGGACAGGAAGGTGCCGGTGTTCGGCATCTGCCTGGGCCACCAGCTGCTGGCGCTGGCCTCCGGCGCCAAGACCGTCAAGATGGGCCACGGCCACCACGGTGCCAACCACCCGGTGCAGGACCTGGACGACGGCCGCGTGATGATCACCTCGCAGAACCACGGCTTCGCGGTGGATGAAGCCACGCTGCCGGCCACCCTGCGCGTGACCCACCGCTCGCTGTTCGACGGCACCAACCAGGGCATCGCCCGCACCGACGTGCCGGCGTTCTCCTTCCAGGGCCACCCCGAAGCCTCGCCGGGCCCACACGACGTCAGCCCGCTGTTCGACCGCTTCATCACCCTGATGGCGCAGGCCAAGGCCTGATTCGAGACGCCGCTGCCTTCGGCGCGGCGCTGCGACCCCTGACACGCTGTACTGACTTAGAGAAGACAATGCCCAAGCGCACTGACCTAAAGACCATCCTCATCATCGGTGCCGGCCCGATCGTCATCGGCCAGGCCTGTGAGTTCGATTACTCCGGCGCCCAGGCCTGCAAGGCCCTGCGTGACGAGGGGTACCGCGTGGTGCTGGTCAACAGCAATCCGGCCACCATCATGACCGACCCGGAGATGGCCGACGCCGTCTACATCGAGCCGATCAACTGGCAGACGGTCGAAAAGATCATCGCCAAGGAAAAGCCCGACGCACTGCTGCCGACCATGGGTGGGCAGACCGCGCTGAACTGCGCGCTGGACCTGGCCGACAACGGCGTGCTGGAGAAGTACAACGTCGAACTGATCGGCGCCAAGCGCGAAGCGATCCGCATGGCCGAAGACCGCGAGCTGTTCCGCGTGGCCATGGGCGAGATCGGCCTGGAGTGCCCGAGCGCGGCCGTGGCCCACACGCTTGAAGAAGCCATCGACATCCAGACCCGCGTCGGCTACCCGACCATCATCCGCCCCAGCTTCACCCTGGGCGGCAGCGGTGGCGGCATCGCCTACAACCGCGAAGAGCTGGTCGATATCGTGACCCGCGGCCTGGAACTGTCGCCGACCACCGAAGTGCTGGTGGAAGAATCGGTGCTGGGCTGGAAGGAATTCGAGATGGAGGTGGTGCGCGACACCGCCGACAACTGCATCATCGTCTGCTCCATCGAAAACCTGGACCCGATGGGCGTGCACACCGGTGACTCGATCACCGTCGCCCCGGCCCAGACCCTGACCGACAAGGAGTACCAGCGCCTGCGCGATGCCTCCATCGCCGTGCTGCGCAAGATCGGCGTGGATACCGGCGGTTCGAACGTGCAGTTCGGCATCAGCCCGACCACCGGCCGCGTCGTTGTCATCGAAATGAACCCGCGCGTGTCGCGTTCGTCGGCGCTGGCCTCCAAGGCCACCGGCTTCCCGATCGCCAAGGTCGCCGCCAAGCTGGCGGTCGGTTACACGCTGGACGAACTGAAGAACGAAATCACCGGCGGCCTGACCCCGGCCTCGTTCGAACCGTCGATCGATTACGTCGTCACCAAGATTCCGCGCTTCGCCTTCGAGAAGTTCCCGGCTGCCGATGCCCGCCTGACCACCCAGATGAAGTCGGTGGGCGAGGTGATGGCGATGGGCCGCACCTTCCAGGAATCGCTGCAGAAGGCCCTGCGTGGTCTGGAAACCGGCAAGCTCGGCCTCGACCCGACCGGCCTGGACCTGGCCAACGAAGACGACATCACCACCCTGAAGCGTGAACTCAAGGCCCCGGGCCCCGAGCGCCTGTTCTTCGTGGGTGATGCATTCCGCGCCGGCTTCAGCGTGGAAGACGTGTTCGCGCTGTCGCACATCGACCCGTGGTTCCTGGACCAGATCGAAGAGATCATCCAGGCCGAAACCCAGCTGGCTGCCGATGGCCTGGACGCACTCGATGCCGCCCGCCTGCGCAAGCTCAAGCGCGCCGGTTTCTCCGATGCGCGCCTGGCCGAGCTGACCGGCACCAATGAAGCGGGCGTGCGCGCACTGCGCCGTGCGCTCAAGGTGCGCCCGGTGTACAAGCGCGTGGATTCCTGCGCCGCCGAGTTTTCCACCAGCACCGCCTACCTGTATTCGACCTATGAGGACGAGTGCGAAGCGGCGCCGAGCAACCGCGACAAGATCATGATCCTGGGCGGCGGTCCGAACCGCATCGGCCAGGGCATCGAGTTCGACTACTGCTGCGTGCACGCGGCACTGGCGCTGCGCGATGACGGTTACGAAACCATCATGGTCAACTGCAACCCGGAAACCGTCTCGACCGACTATGACACCTCCGACCGCCTGTACTTCGAGCCGCTGACGCTGGAAGACGTGCTGGAAATCGTTGAGCTGGAACAGCCCAAGGGCGTGATCGTGCAGTACGGCGGCCAGACCCCGCTGAAGCTGGCGCGCGCGCTGGAAGCCAATGGCGTGCCGGTGATCGGCACCTCGCCCGATTCCATCGACCTGGCCGAAGACCGCGAGCGCTTCCAGCAGCTGGTGGACAAGCTGGGCCTGAAGCAGCCGCCGAACCGCATCGCCCGCAACGACCAGGAAGCCCTGCTGCTGGCCCGCGAGATCGGCTACCCGCTGGTGGTGCGCCCGAGCTACGTGCTGGGCGGCCGTGCGATGGAAATCGTCTACGGTGAGTCCGACCTGGCGCGCTACGTGCGCGATGCGGTCAAGGTTTCCAACGATTCGCCGGTGCTGCTGGACCGCTTCCTGGACAACGCCGTGGAAGTGGACGTGGACATCATTGCCGACAAGGACGGCAACGTGCTGATCGGCGGCGTGATGGAGCACATCGAGGAAGCCGGCGTGCATTCGGGCGATTCGTCCTGCTCGCTGCCGCCGTACTCGCTGTCGGCCGAGACCCAGGCCGAGCTGCGCCGCCAGGTGGTGGAGCTGGCCAAGGCCCTGAACGTGGTCGGCCTGATGAACACCCAGTTCGCGATCCAGGCCGGCGACAACGGCGAGGACATCGTGTACCTGCTGGAAGTGAACCCGCGTGCCTCGCGCACCGTGCCGTTCGTATCCAAGGCCACCGGCATGCCGCTGGCCAAGATCGCCGCGCGCTGCATGGCCGGCAAGACCCTGGCCGAGCAGGGCGCGACCAAGGAAATCGTGCCGGACTACTACTCGGTCAAGGAAGCGATCTTCCCGTTCGCCAAGTTCCAGGGCGTCGATCCGATCCTCGGGCCGGAAATGCGTTCCACCGGTGAGGTGATGGGCGTGGGCCGCAGCTTCAGCGCCGCCTTCGCACGTGCGCAGGAAGCCGGCGGCATCAAGGCCCCGCCGCTGGGCAAGGCCTTCGTGTCGGTCCGCGACCCGGACAAGAAGCGCGTGCTGCCGGTCGCGCAGGCACTGCTTGAGCGCGGTTACAGCCTGGTCGCCACCCGCGGCACTGCCGCGTGGCTGCAGGAGCACGGCATGCAGTGCGAGATCGTCAACAAGGTCGTTGAAGGCCGCCCGCACATCGTCGATTCGATCAAGAACGGCGAGATCGTGTATATCGTCAACACGACCGAAGGGCGTGCGGCGATCAACGACTCGTTCTCGATCCGTCGCGAGGCGCTGCAGCACCGCGTCACCTATTCGACCACCATTGCCGGCGCCAAGGCGCTGGTGCAATCACTGGAATTCCGCGGTACCGGCCCGGTCTGGTCGCTGCAGGAGCTGCACAAGGAGTTGAACGCATGAGAGCACCGATTACCCTGAAGGGCGCGCAGCGTCTGCGCGAAGAGCTTGACCAGCTGAAGTCGGTCAAGCGCCCCAAGGTCATCGCGGCCATTGCCGAGGCACGTGAGCACGGCGATCTCAAGGAGAACGCCGAGTACCACGCCGCGCGCGAAGAGCAGGGCTTCATCGAAGGCCGCATCAAGCAGCTGGAAGGCGAGCTGTCGCATGCCGAGATCATCGACATCACCAAGCTCAATGCCGGCAGCAAGGTCGTGTTCGGCGCTACCGTGAAGCTGGCCGATGTGGAAAGCGATGAAGAGAAGCGCTACCAGATCGTGGGCGACCTGGAGGCAGACATCAAACTCGGCCTGATCGCGATTTCCTCGCCGGTGGCGCGTGCCATGATCGGCAAGAACGAGGGCGACAGCATCGTGATCGACGCCCCGGCCGGGCAACGGGAGTACGAAATCGTCAGCGTCGAGTATCTGGACTGACCTGACCATGGCCACGGCAACCCTGTTGCTGCCGGCGCGCAGCCGCTTCCCGGCGGCGGCGTTGCCTGATGACGTGGCCAAGGCGCTCGGCCGCGCCGAGCGCAGCCGGGTCGATGCCGGCGAGCGTGCCCAGCTGCAGCGGCATTTCCAGCTGCAGCCGGCCGATTGGCCGGTGGCGGCACTGACCCGGCAGCTGGATGTGGGCGATGCCCACGATGGCGTATGGCTGCGGGCGGACCCGGCCAACGTGGTGCCGGACATGCACGGCGCGCGGATGATGGGCCACGGCGACACGTTGCGGCTTGAGGCCGACGACGTGGCGGCGTTGCTGCCGGCGCTGCAGCCGCTGTTTGCCGGGTATGGATTCACCCTGGATGCGCCGACGCCGTCGCGCTGGTACCTGCGCTTGCCGCCAGGCACCACGCTGCCGGCGTTCGCCGCGCCCGATGACGTGCTGGGCGATGACCTGTTCGCGCACCTGCCCGAAGGCGACGCCGGGCGTCGCTGGCGGGCGTTGTTGACTGAAGCCCAGGTGGTGCTGCACCAGCACGCGTGGAACGTGCAGCGCCTGGCAGCCGGCAAGCGGGCGGTCAATTCGCTGTGGTTCTGGGGTGGCGGTGAGCTGCCCGGGGCGGTGCGTACCGCCCACGCGCAGGTCCGCAGCCGCGATGCGCTGCTGCAGGCCTTGGCCAAGGCGGCCGGCGTGCAGGCCGATGGCGACCAGCAGGTGGATGCGCTGGTGGACCTGCGCCAACTGCGTTCGCTGGAACAGCTGGGCAACGATGCGATCCGGCCGCTGTTGTCGGCATTGCAGCGCGGCGAACTGCGTCGGCTGGTGCTGGATTTCGAGGATGGCGCGCGGTTCGAGCTGGACAAGGGTCAGCGCTGGCGGTTCTGGAAGAAGCCGGTACAGCTGCACGATTGATGCCGGGTATCATGGTGGCCATCGGCGTTCGCGCTGTTCATCGAGCCCGCCTTGACCTCTGCTGATTCCCTCCAGATCCAACGCCGTCCTGTTGCCGTGCCCGGCGACTGGCCGGGCGGCATGCTGCCGCTGCTGCAGCGCCTGTACGCGGCGCGCGGGGTTACCGATGCGGCGCAGGCGCAGCCGAAGCTGGCCCAGCTGCACGCGCCGGAACTGATGGGCAGCATGCAGGCCGCCGTGGACCTGCTGGCCGCGGCGATTGCGGCCGATGAGCGCATCCTGGTGGTGGGCGATTTCGATTGTGATGGCGCCACCGCCTGCGCGGTCGGCGTGCGCGGCCTGCGCATGCTCGGCGCACGCGACGTCGTGCATGCGGTACCCAACCGCATGCTGCACGGCTACGGCCTGTCGCCGTCGCTGGTGGCCGAGCTGGCGCCCCTGCAGCCCGGGCTGCTGGTCACCGTCGACCATGGCATTGCCTGCCATGCCGGCGTGACTGCGGCCAAGGCCCTCGGTTGGAAGGTGCTGGTCACCGACCACCACCTGCCGGGCGAACAGCTTCCGCCGGCCGATGCGATCGTCGATCCCAACATCAACGGTGATGCGTTCCCGAGCAAGGCGCTGGCCGGCGTCGGCGTGATCTTCTATGTGTTGATGGCCCTGCGCCGGCATCTGCGCGTGCAGGGGGCGTTTGCCACGGGTGCCGAGCCGGACCTGCTGACCCTGCTGGACCTGGTCGCGGTCGGCACCGTGGCCGACCTGGTCGCCCTGGATGCGAACAACCGGGCACTGGTGTCGGCCGGACTGCGCCGGCTGCGGGCCGGCCACGGCTGCGTGGGCCTGCAGGCGCTGATTGAAGCCAGTGGCCGCGATGCGGCGCGGCTGAGTGCCACCGATATCGGCTTCGCCCTCGGCCCACGCCTGAACGCGGCCGGCCGGCTGGAAGACATGGCGCTGGGCATCGAACTGCTGCTCACCGAAGACCGCAGCCAGGCCCGCGAGATCGCGCAGACGCTGGAGCAGATCAACTCTGAGCGGCGTGCCGTGCAGCAGCTGATGACCGACGACGCAGAGCTTGCCGTGTCCCGCGCGGTGCTGACCGCCGAAGGCGAGCGCCCGATTGCGGCCTGCCTGTTCGATGCCGAATGGCACCCGGGCGTGGTGGGCCTGGTGGCATCGAAGATGAAGGATCGCCTGCACCGGCCCGTGATTGCGTTTGCGCCCTCCGAACCCGGCAGCGATTCGCTGCGGGGTTCGGCGCGGTCGATTGCCGGTTTCCACATCCGTGACGCGCTGGCGCTGGTCAACGCGGGCCACCCGGGACTGATCGACAAGTTCGGCGGCCACGCGATGGCGGCCGGCCTGAGCCTTCCGCACGCACGGCTGCAGGAGTTCCAGCACGCCTTCGTCGCCGTGGTCGAAGCCAGCATGGATCCGGCTGCGTTGCAGCAGCTGCTGGTGAGCGATGGTGAACTTGCCCCGGCCGAGCTGGATTTCCAGCACGCCGAAGCGTTGCGCCTGGCCGGTCCGTGGGGGCAGGGCTTCCCGGAGCCGCTGTTCGATGGCCACTTCCAGGTGGCGCGCTGGCAGGTGCTGAAGGAAAAGCATCTCAAGCTCAGCCTGCGCGTGCCCGGCCGCGCAGAGCCGATCAACGCCATCCACTTCAGTGGCTGGCGAGGCAACGCGCCGGCCAACAACGTGCACATCGCCTATCGCCTGGTCAGCGACGACTACCGCGGCGGCGGTGCGATCCAGCTGATCATCGAGCACTGCGCCGACGCGTGATTGGGACTGCGCCTACTGTGGCGCCGGATCGAGACACGTAGTGTCACGCCATTGCCCGCCATCTTGGCTTGGGGAGTGGCGAAAGACATGTCGCATGTTCGCTGGACCTACCTGGTTGCCACGCTGTTGGTCTGCGCATCGCTCGTCCATCTGAAGGGGGAGTGGGGCAATTCCGACAGCATCAACGTGTTCAACTACTGGTGCGGAGGCGCGACATTGGTGGCGCTGGTCGTTGCCATCGGGGAGATCGTGCATGCCGGAACGGCTGGAAAGGCGGTAAGGAAGGCCTTTGCGCGTGCTGCACACCAGCAAACAAAGGTTCTAGCTATCGAAGTCATCTCTTTGATAGATGACGTGAGCTCGAAAGTTCAGCGAAAAGACTATAGTGCGGCCTTGAGGGCACTGCAGATGGCGCGCCGGTTCCTGGCGCGGCTGGATGCGCGTTACGCGAAGGACCTCACCCAGCACCCTTCGCTCACGCCCCTGTTGAACGATGCGGAAATGATCATCCTGAAGGCAATCCATAACACGGCAAGCGCGACGATGAGCCGGGCGGCCTGCCATACGCTCAGCGATTACCTGGTCAGGATCAAGTCAAGCGTGGAGACGCTGGAACGAAGAGGAGTGGAAGAATGATGCTGCCGACCGGTCTATTGACGTTCCTGGAAAAGGTCCTCCTGAAGACGGAGGCTGGCGAACTGGCGTGGCTGTTCGATGCGGAGGGTGACGATGTCTCGGTGGGAACACCGGAGTTCAGCATGACGGTGCGGCACGACTTCAACCGGAATCTGGAAGCCAACCAGTTCATGGTGTTCTATCGAGGCGGAATGGATCAGCAGGCCCATCGCTTTGTCACCAACGACAGCGCCGAGGGCGATTACCTGCTGCTGCAGCGGCTGTTCAATGCCGCGCAGGCGACCTCGACCGTGTTCCCGTTCTGAACCTGCGGGCGGCTCAGGGCGCCTCCTTGACCTCGGTTACCAGTGTCGGCAGGTCCCAGGCGCCGCCTGCGGCGACCAGGCGGCACAGGCCGGTGGTGCTGTCTGACGTCTTGACGTATGCGGTGCCGTTCCACGCCCAGCTGGCGCTGGACCAGCAGTCGCCCAGGCCGCGGCCCTTGTGCGAGGACGAGATGGTCAGCGCGTCGTCGTCCACGCCCAGGTTGGTGATGTAAGCGGGCTGGTAGGGTGCGTGGTCGTTTACCACCCAGTAGCCGCTGCCCGCGTTGTAGGCACCGCGCCAGCAGGTCATGGACACCAGCAGCCGGCGGTTGTCCAGGCGCTTGACCGCGATTGCCTGTGGGCCTTCATCCGCATAGGTGCCCTCGCTGGGGTGCAGTGATTCGCAGTCATCCTGCGAGGTCGCGGCGGCCAGCGCGGCACGAAGCGCCGGGGCGTTGGCCAGGGCTTCGTCGGCCGGGCGCGTGGCCACGCGCCGTGGCAGGGTCACCACGGGTACCGGCAGCGAAGCGGGCACGCTGGCTTCGGCGCGGCTGCCTTTGCGCAGGATCGCGCCCGGCGTGCCGAGCCGACCCTGGAATTCGTCCATCTTCAGCAGCACCGCCGATGCGCCACGGTCGGAGAGGGTCCATTGGCGGCCGTTGTCGCCGATCAGCTCGATGCTGCTGTCCTTCACCAGGGCCTTGAGCAGTGCCGTTACCTGCGCCGCAGAGAAGCGGGTGTTGTCCGCCACGGTGCCCAGCGCGGTGCCGTTGATGCGCAGGGTGACAGTGGCCGGCAGGTCGCTTTCCTCGTACTCGCCCAGCATCAGCTCGGCCCCGATCGGCTGGTCCGGCCCGCCACGCCGGGTGAGCAGCACGGAGACCGGATCGCCGCCGGCGTCCTCGTTCTGGTACCCGGCAGCCCGGCAGGTGCGGGTGTTGTCGCAGGCCAAGGTCCAGTCCTCATGGCTGAATGCCACGCCGGGCGTGATCGCGCCGGCCGGTGCGGCGTGTGCGACCGGGAGCAGGCCGGCAATCAGCAGGGGGATCAGGGACAGGCGCATGCGGACATCCTTCTTCTGCAACATTCCATGGGGGAGGGATCGTGGACCAGCAGGGGGCGTGCTGTCCAACCCCGTTTCCGGTGCTGGTGCGTTCAACCCTTCGTCATCGGATCAGGAGCGTCACATGGACAGCGTGCTGCGCGGTATCGGCTTGGGGTTGTTGCTGTGGGTGGGCGGGGGAGCGGGCGTGCCGACGGCGGCAGCGCAGCGCGTGGTCGAGCCGTTGCTGAAGGTGGCCGGTGCGGAACAGCCGGTGCAGCTGGAGCAGGCGCGCATCGACAGCCATGTGGCGGCCGGTCTGGCCGAGACCCGTATCGAACTGGTGTTCCGCAACCCGAACCGGCGCGTGCTGGAGGGGGCGCTGGAATTCCCGTTGGCCGAGGGCCAGCAGGTGACCGCGTTCGCGCTGGATATCGACGGCGTGCTGCGCGATGCGGTGCCGGTACCCAAGGCGCAGGGACGGCAGGTGTTCGAGGCAATCGAGCGGCGCCGGGTTGACCCGGGCCTGCTGGAGCAGACCGCCGGCAACCAGTTCCGCCTGCGCATCTACCCCATTCCAGCACTGGGCACGCGCCGGGTCGCGCTGACCGTGCGTGAGGCCCTGCCGGTGGACAGGGAGGGCCTGCGCTGGACGCTGCCGCTGCAGTTCGTGGGCCAGGCCAACGCGGTACAGCTGCAGCTGGACGCGGTCGCCACCGGCGTACCGGTGACGCACGGACCGCCGACGCTGGCCCTGGCCCTGCGCGACGGCGCCTGGCGCGCCCAGTGGCAGGGCAGCGGCAGGCAGTTGCCGGATCAGCTGGGCTGGACCCTGCCGCTGCCGCGCGGGCTGGATGCGGTGCGGGGTGGCTTCGATGGCGACCACCATGTGATGGTGCAGGTGCCTGTGCCGGTGCAGACCCGCCAACGCACCTTGCCGCATCGCGTTGGATTGCTGTGGGATGCGTCCGGCTCGGCCCGCCATCGCGACACGGCTGCGGAACTGGCCGTGCTTGAGCGTTACTTCGCCGCCATCGGCAATGGCGAGGTACAGCTGACCGTGCTGCGCGATCACGCCGAGCCGGCCCGTCGTTTCGCGATCCGCAACGGCGACTGGAGCGCGCTGCGCCGGTACCTGAAGGCCTTGCCCTACGACGGTGCCAGTGCGCTGGGCGATTGGACCGCGCAGCCCGATATCGACGAGTACCTGCTGGTCAGCGACGGCCTGGCCAACTACGGCAAGCGCGAGCGCCCCGCACTGCGTGCGAACCAGCGCCTGTATGCGCTCAGTGGCGCCGGTGCGCGCACCGACAGTGACCGCCTGCGTGCGTGGGTGGGTACAGGGCAGGGGCAGCTGCTGGTGTTGAACGGCGGCCATGATGTGGACTCGATGGCAGCGCGCCTGTTGCGGGACAACCCGGGCAACGTGCAGGCCGAAGGCGATGGGCTCAGCGACCTGATCGTGGATGCCGACCGCGCCGCCCAGGGCTGGGTGCGCGTGCTGGCCCGGATGCAGAACGCGAACGGTGTGCTGCGGCTGCAGGTGCCCGGTGCAGACGGTAGCCGGCAGACGTTGATGGTGCCATTGGCGCAGGCGCGCGATACCGGCGGTGCACTGGTCGCCCATGCCTGGGCAGACGCGCGCCGTCGCGAGCTGGCCGCAGATCCCGCAGGCAACCGTGCCGCAATCCAGGCACTGTCGCAGCGCTTCGGGCTGGTGGGCGCCGATACCTCGCTGCTGGTGCTGGAAACGCTGGACGATTACCTGCGCTACGGCATCCGGCCGGCGGCGCCGTTGCAGCGGGACTACGACCGGCTGCACGCGGTGAAGCTGGATGACGAGGCCAGCGCCCGCCGCGCGCGCCTGGACACGCTGGCCCGGCAGTTCGCCGAACGCGAGCAATGGTGGAACCGGGCCTGGCCGAAAGGCGCACCTCCGGCGGCGGCGTCGAGCAAGCAGTTGATGGCGCCGATGCCGGCGGCCGCGCCGGCACCGCCCGCCCCGGCCATGATGGTGGCGGCAGAAAGCGCGCAGCGCGAGCGGGCGGAGGCCGCGTCCACTACGCTGGATCGCGTGGAGCTCACCGCCGCCCGGCGCACGCAGGCCGATGCTGCAGCCGAGATGGCGGTGGAAGGCGATGCCGATGACCGGGCAAACCAGGGCGGCCTGCGCATCACGGTCGCCGCCTGGGAACCGGATTCGGCCTACGCACGCCGGTTGCGCGCGGCACGCCCGGAGGCGGTGTACGCGCTGTACCTGCAGGAACGCGAACAGCACGCTGACAGCAGTGCCTTCTATCTGGACGTGGCCGACATGCTGTTCGCCCACGGCCAGCGCGACCTGGCGCTGCGGGTGCTGTCCAACCTGGCCGAGATGCAGCTGGAGAACCGCCACGTGTTGCGCGTGCTGGGCTACCGGTTGATGCAGGCCAAGGCGCCGGCGCTGGCGGTACCGGTGTTCCGTGACGTGCTGGCGCTGGGCGAGGAAGAGCCGCAGAGCTTCCGGGACCTGGCCCTGGCGCTGGAAGCCGACAACCAGCCGCAGGCGGCGCTGGCCGCGTTCAACGAGGTGGTGGTGCGGCCGTGGGACGAGCGCTTCGATGGCATCTCGCTGATCGCGCTGGACGAGTTGACCACGCTGGTGGCGCGCACCGGGGTGGATGCACGCGCAGTGGACCCGCGCCTGCGCCGGGCGATGCCGCTGGACCTGCGCGTGGTGCTCAGCTGGGACAGCGACAACAGCGACATGGACCTGTGGGTGACCGACCCCAACGGCGAGCGCGCTTACTACGGCAATCGGCTGACCTTCCAGGGTGGACAGATGTCGCGCGACTTCACTGGCGGCTACGGCCCGGAACAGTTCTCGCTGCGCCAGGCCAGGCCCGGCCGCTACAAGGTGGAGGCGAACTACTTCGGCAGCCGCGAGCAGCTGGTTACCGGGGCCACCACGCTGACCCTGCGCCTGAGCACGCACTGGGGCAGCCGCCGCCAACAGGACCAGCAGGTGACCCTGCGCCTGAAGGACAGTGCCGACACCGTGCTGGTGGGCGAGTTCGACGTGCGCTGAGCCGCAGCCCGTAGAATCGGGCGCTGATTCCACGGCGCCCGCTGCATGGACCCGAACGTGCCCCACCGAAGTTCCCCGCGCTGGCGGCCCACCAGCCGCCTGCTGGTATGGGCCGCCATCCTGCTCGGCAGCGGCGTGGCCAATGCCGTGGTCGAGGTGATGGACGCTCAGCGCCGGGGCGAAGTGCTGGCGCTGTGGGAGCCGATGACCTGGGAGTTGAGCAGCGCCGGCATGATCCTGCTGACCCTGCCGCTGCTGTGGTGGGGCTGCCAGCGCTGGCCGCTGCATGCCGATACCTGGAAGCGGCGGCTGCCGCTGTACCTGCTGGCCAGCGTGGGCTGGTCGCTGCTGCACGTGGCCGGGATGATGCTGCTGCGCCACCTGGCCTATGCCAGCGTGGGCGAGCACTACGTCGACGGCTCGGCCTGGCCGACCCGGCTCCTGTATGAGTATCTCAAGGACGTGCGCGCGTTCTTCAGCTTCGTGGCGCTGGAGCACTTCTTCAGCTGGTTCGGCCGCCGCCGGCAGGGCGAGGCGCACCTGCTGGCCGCGCCCGATGATGCCCCGCCGGAAGAGCCGGTCGAGCGCCCGGAGCGTTTTCTGGTGCGCAAGCTGGGCCGGGATTTCCTGGTTGCCACCGCCGACATCGAGTACGCCCAGGCCGCCGGCAACTACATGAACCTGCACGTGCGCGGCCATGAGTACCCGCTGCGCAGCACGATGGCGGCACTGGAGGCGCAGCTGGACCCGGCCCGGTTCGTGCGCATCCACCGCAGCTACGTGCTCAACCTGGGCTTCCTGGTCTCCATCGAGCCGCTGGACAGCGGGGAGGCCCGGGCCCACCTGAAAGATGGCAGCGTGCTGCCGTGCAGCCGCCGCCAGCTGCCGGTGCTGCGCGCCGCGCTGGGGCAGGGGCCCGCGCCGGCCGAGCCTGCAGCGACGCCGACAGCAACATGAACAAGCGCTCTGGGCTACAATTCCGGTCTTGTCCCAAGCCTTCATTACCGCCGATATGATCGAGCTCAATCCCGTGCGCCAGCGAATCACCGATCTCACCGATCGCGTGCTCTCGCTCAGGGGGTATCTTTGACTACGACGCCAAGAAAGAGCGTCTGGAAGAAGTAACCCGGGAACTGGAAAACCCCGATATCTGGAACAACGCCGAATATGCCCAGACCCTGGGCCGCGAGCGTTCCAGCCTGGAAAAGACCGTGGGCGGCATCGCCACCATCCTTGATGGCCTGACCGAATCCGGCGAACTGCTGGAACTGGCTGAAAGCGAACAGGACGAAGACACCGCCCTGGCCGTGGTCGCCGACCTGGACAAGTACCAGAAGCACGTGGAACAGCTGGAATTCCAGCGCATGTTCTCCGGCAAGATGGACAACGCCCCCGCGTTCGTCGACATCCAGGCCGGTGCCGGTGGTACCGAAGCCCAGGACTGGGCCGAAATCCTGCTGCGCATGTACCTGCGCTGGTGCGAATCGCGCGGCTGGAAGACCGAACTGATGGAAGTGTCCGGAGGCGATGTTGCCGGCATCAAGTCGGCCACGCTGCGCGTGGAAGGCGACTACGCCTATGGCTGGCTGAAGACCGAAACCGGCGTGCACCGCCTGGTGCGCAAGTCGCCGTTCGATTCGGACAACCGCCGCCACACCAGCTTCACCTCGGTGTTCGTGTCGCCGGAAGTCGACAACAACATTGAAATCGACATCAACCCGGCCGACCTGCGTACCGACGTGTACCGCTCGTCCGGCGCCGGTGGCCAGCACGTCAACAAGACCGAATCGGCGGTGCGCATCACGCACATCCCGACCAATACGGTCGTGGCCTGCCAGACCGGCCGCAGCCAGCACCAGAACCGCGACAACGCGATGAAGATGCTGGCCGCCAAGCTGTACGAGCTGGAAATCCAGAAGCGCAACGCCGAGCGCGATGCGGTGGAAGCGACCAAGTCCGACATCGGCTGGGGCAGCCAGATCCGCAACTACGTGCTGGACCAGAGCCGCATCAAGGACCTGCGCACCGGCATCGAACGTTCGGACACGCAGAAGGTGCTCGATGGCGACCTCGACGAATTCGTCGAAGCCAGCCTGAAGTCGGGCCTGGAAGTCGGTTCCAAACGCCTCGACGCCTGACGGTCGGGCCGCCACGTGCGGCCCGATCCGCTCCATCCCGGCACCCCGGGTTTCGTATTTCCCGTCCATATCCCCCAGACATAGACCCACGCCATGAACGATCAGATCCCCGCGCCGCAGCCCCCCGTCGACGAGAACAGCCTCATCGCCGAGCGCCGCGCGAAACTGACCGCGCTGCGCGGGCAGGGCATCGCCTACCCGAACGACTTCCGCCGTGAGGATTTCGCCGGCACCCTGCAGGGCGAGTTCGCCGATGCCGAGCAGTGGACCGCCGAAGCGCTGGAAGCCACCGACCGCACGGTGAAGATGGCCGGCCGGCTGATGGCCAAGCGGGTGATGGGCAAGGCCAGCTTCGCCCAGATCCAGGACGAATCCGGCCGCATCCAGCTGTTCCTGCAGGGCAGCACGCTGGGCGATGCCTATACCGCCTTCAAGGGCTGGGACGTGGGCGACATCATCGCCGTCGAAGGCGGGCTGACCCGGACCAAGACCGGTGAGCTGTCGGTCAAGGCCACCAGCATCCGCCTGCTGACCAAGTCGCTGCGCCCGTTGCCGGACAAGTGGCATGGCCTGGCCGACGTCGAGCAACGCTACCGCCAGCGCTACGTGGACCTGATCGTGACCCCGGAGTCGCGCGAGGTGTTCATCAAGCGCTCGCGGATCATCCGCGCCATGCGCGCATGGTTGGACAACCGCGACTTCCTGGAAGTCGAAACGCCGATGATGCATTACATCCCCGGCGGCGCGACGGCCAAGCCGTTCACCACCCACCACAACGCGCTGGACCTGGACCTGTACCTGCGCGTGGCCCCGGAGCTGTACCTCAAGCGCCTGGTCGTGGGCGGCCTGGAGCGCGTGTACGAGATCAACCGCAACTTCCGCAACGAAGGCGTCAGCACCCGGCACAACCCGGAATTCACCATGATGGAGCTGTACGAGGCCTACGCCACGTACAACGAAGTGATGGACCTGACCGAAGGCGTCATCCGTGACGTGGCCAGCAAGGTGCTGGGCACCACCACGGTGGAGTGGGACGGCGCCACCATCGACCTGGCCCCGGCGTTCCGCCGCTGGCGGATGGACGAGGCGGTGCGCCACCACAACCCGGAAATCAGCCTGGCCGACTGCACCGACCGCGAGGCGCTGCTGCGCCATTGCGAGCGGCTGAAGATCCGGGTCAAGCCGTCCTACGGCTGGGGCAAGCTGCTGCTGGAGATCTTCGAAGCCACCGTCGAGCACACCCTGGTGCAGCCGACCTTCATCACCGACCACCCGGTCGAGGTCTCGCCGCTGGCCCGCGCCAACGACGACCAGCCCGGCTACACCGACCGCTTCGAGCTGTTCATCAACGGCAAGGAGCTGGCCAACGGCTTCTCCGAGCTGAACGACCCCGAAGACCAGGCGGCCCGCTTCCAGGCCCAGGTCACGGCCAAGGAAGGTGGCGATGACGAAGCCATGCATTACGACGCCGATTACATCCGTGCGCTGGAGTACGGTATGGCCCCGACCGGCGGCCTGGGTATCGGCATCGACCGCCTGGTGATGCTGCTGACCGGCAGCAGCTCGATCCGCGACGTGCTGCTGTTCCCCTACATGCGTCCCGAAAACTGAGACGTAGGTCCGGATGGCCCCGCAGGGGCCGTCCCGGCGGGCTTCCGCTGCGGTGGCCGGACGCGTATGGTTTCCCCGTGGCCCTAGATGGCGCAATCCGCGCCGGCCGTGGAGCATGAGGTGGGACGGGGCATGCGTGACACGCGCATCACACTGTGACCACGATCATGAACTGGGGAATCGTGACCGGAGGTGGTCCCATGCAAGGTGCCGGTATGCAGAGCGGCGGGGTATCCTTACCGCAGCATGTGCCAGTGTGGTCCAGGAAGACGACGGAAACAGCCTTGAATATTGTCATCGTTGAC
The DNA here is from genome assembly GCF_001704155.1 of Stenotrophomonas rhizophila. Classification (NCBI taxonomy): domain Bacteria; kingdom Pseudomonadati; phylum Pseudomonadota; class Gammaproteobacteria; order Lysobacterales; family Lysobacteraceae; genus Stenotrophomonas; species Stenotrophomonas rhizophila. The sequence goes on from NZ_CP016294.1 coordinate 2,040,806, forward strand.
GATCAGACGTCCGCGCGCACGATGCTGCGGCATGTCATCGAGGACATCGCGCCGGAACTGAGCGTGCATGATTTCGGCGACCCGCTGACGGCGCTTGCCTGGTGCGAATCGCACGGGGTGGACCTGCTGCTGCTCGACTATCGCATGCCGGAAATGGACGGGCTGGAATTCGCCCGGCGTTTCCGCCGCCTGCCCAAGCACCGCGACATTCCGGTGATCCTGATCACCGTGGTCGGCGATGAGCCGATCCGCCAGGCCGCGCTTGAAGCGGGCGTCATCGACTTCCTGGTCAAGCCGATCCGCCCGCGCGAGCTGCGCGCGCGCTGCTATAACCTGCTGCAGCTGCGGCAGCAGTCGGAAAACGTGAAGCAACGCGCGCTGTCGCTGGAACAGCGGCTGCTGGCCAGCATGCACGAGGTCGAGGAACGCGAGCGCGAGACGCTGTCGCGGCTGGCCCGCGCGATCGAGTTCCGTGATGCCGGCACCAGCGCCTACCTCGAGCGCATGGCGCACGTGGCCGGGCTGATCGCAGAGCAGCTCGGGCTGCCGGAAGAAGAAGTCAAACTGATCGAGATGGCCGCGCCCCTGCACGACATGGGCAAGATCGCCATTCCCGATGCCGTGCTGCTCAAGCAGGGCAAACTCAACGACGAGGAGCTGGCCATCATGCGCCGGCACCCGCGTATCGGTTACGAACTGCTCAGTGGCAGCCAGAACCGTTTCATCCAGGTCGGCGCGTTGATCGCGCTGCGCCACCACGAACGTTACGACGGCAGCGGGTATCCCGACGGTCTGGTCGGTGAAGCCATCCCGCTGGAAGCGCGGATCGTGGCCGTTGCCGATGTCTTCGATGCCCTGATCTCGCCGCGCCCATACAAGGAAGCATGGACGATGGAAGCCACCCTGGCCTATCTGTACGCACAACGCGGGCGCCTGTTCGACCCGCGCTGCGTGGACGCACTGCTGCGCGGCCGCGTGCAGCTGGACGACATCTGCGCGCAGCATTCCGTTGCGTCCTCCCGCCCGGGGATGTGACATGGCAGGTCTGTTCCAGATGTTGAAGCAGCGGCTTGGCGCGCTCCCGGGCCTGACGCTGCTCAGGCGCCAGCTGGGCAACCGCCCTGACAGTGAGCATGGCCAGGCGATCGTACGCATCGTCCTGATCGTGCTGATCCTGGGATACGTGCTGATGCCGGGGGTGCGCAACGACCTGCCGCACCACCAGTACCAGGTGGTGCTGGGCATCGTGCTGACCGGGCTGACGCTGTCGGTGCTGCTGTTCTCGTGGCTGCTGGCGCGCCCCGGTCGTTCGGACCCGCGCCGGGTGGCCGGTATGCTGGCCGATTACGGGCTCATTGCTGCCGGCATGGTGCAGATGGGCGAGCCGCTGTCGTGGGTCTACATCGTGGTGATGTGGGTCACGGTGGGCAACGGCATGCGCTACGGCAACAAGTACCTGTACGCCGCCGTGGGCATGGCGCTGGTCAGTTTCGGGGTGACCGTGCTCGCCACCGGCTACTGGCAGGCCAACGCGCGGCTGGGCTTCGGCCTGTGGCTGGGCCTGGCAGCGGTGCCGCTGTACTTCGCCAGCCTGCTGCGCCAGTTGACCCATGCGATGGACGAGGCGCGCCGCGCCAGCGAGGCCAAGAGCCGTTTCCTGGCCAACATGAGCCACGAGTTCCGCACGCCGCTCAATGGCCTGTCGGGCATGACCGAGGTGCTGGCGACCACTACGCTGGATGAAGAGCAGCGTGAGTGCGTCAATACCATCCAGGCATCCTCGCGCAGCCTGCTGGCGCTGGTGGAAGAGGTGCTGGACATCTCGGCCATCGAAGCGGGCAAGCTGCGGGTGGTGGCCGAGGACTTCTCGCTGGACGACGTGGTGCAGTCGATCGGCCTGATCCTGATGCCGCAGGCGCGTTTGAAGCATCTGGATTACCAGGTCAAGGTCGCCGCAGGCGTGCCGCGCCTGCTGCGCGGCGACCTCGGTCACCTGCGCCAGATCCTGCTCAACCTGGCCGGCAACGCGGTGAAGTTCACCGAGCACGGCAGGATCGAGATCCGGGTGTCGCAGGTGGGCGAGGAGGGCCACGGCCAGGTCCGGTTGCGCTTCGACATCCTCGACACCGGCATTGGCGTGGGCCCGGAAATGCGTTCGCGCCTGTTCCAGGCCTTCGAGCAGGCCGATGTCAGCCTGGGCCGCCGCCACGAAGGCAGCGGGCTGGGTACCTCGATCTCGCGTGGGCTGGTCGAAGCCATGGGGGGACAGATCGGCTATGCCGAGAACCCGCCGCAGGGCAGCTGCTTCTGGTTCGAACTGCCGTTCGCATTGCCACCGGTGGTAGCCGGCGAGTTCACCCCGGCCGTGCTCGGCAATGGCCTGCAGAGCGCGCAGGACAATGTAATCGCTTTCGCCGACCCGTTCCTGCGCCACCGCGCTCGCGTGCGCAGCATGAAGGTGCTGGTGGCCGACGACCACCAGGCCAACCGGCTGGTGCTGCAGCGGCTGCTGCAGAAGGCCGGGCACAAGGTGGTGTGCGTCAACGGCGGCGAAGCGGTGCTCGATGCGATGGCCGAAAGCGATTACGACGTAGCCATCGTCGACCTGCACATGCCGGGCATGAGCGGGCTGGACATGCTCAAGGAGCTGCGCGTGCTGCAGGCCGGTGGCGCCCCGCGCACGCCGGTGCTGGTGCTCAGCGCCGACGTCACCCCCGAGTCGATCCAGCAGTGCACCCAGGCCGGCGCGCACACCTTCTTCGGCAAGCCGGTGGTGCCGGTGAAGCTGCTGGACACCCTGGCCGAGATCGCCGCCAACGATGGCCTGAAAGCCCGCACCGCCGTGGTGCCGTCCACGCCGGTGGCCGTGGGCGTGCTCGATACCGGCGTGCTCGATGAACTGGCCGCGCTGGGCATGGGCGAGGGCTTCGAGCAGGAGTTCATCCGCCAGTGCCTGGCCGACGCCACGCAGTGCGTGGGCGTGGCGATGGAAGCGGGCGAACGTGGCGACTGGGTACACCTGCGCGAGCAGGCGCACGCGATCAAGGGCGTGGCCAGCAACCTGGGCCTGGTGCGGGTGGCTTACCGTGCCGGCGAGGTGATGCACATGGCCGACTGGCAGCTCAAGAGCGAATGGCGCGAGCGGATGAAGCTGATCCGTACGGCGGTGAAGGAAGGCAAACAGGCGCTGGAAGCGCGCAGGCGTCCGGGTGCCTCGTCCACGGACGACGGTGGCATCGACATGCGTTGAAAAAAAGCCCGGCTCCAACCGGGCTTTTTTACTGGAACCCCCTGCTTGCGATGGCGCAGTTACGCGGCATCGGACTGGGCACGGCGGGTCTGCGCCTTGATCAACCGATCCATGGTGCGCAGCGACTTGTCTTCCAGGGCCAGTGCCGAATCCACCCAGATCTTGGTGATTTCCAGCAGTTCGTCATAGCCCACCGCCTGGGCCAGGTTGCGTGCAGCGTTCATCGCCAGGTAGGTGCGCGGGGTGCGCTGCTGCTGGCGGATCAGGTCTTCGGCCGCCTTGATGCCCTGTCCCTTGGGCACCAGCACGTCGACCACGCCCATGGCGTACATCTCTTCGGACGAGTAAACGCGGCCTTCGAGGATGATCTTCTCGGCCAGCTGCGGGGCCACGCGGCGGCACAGGAACGAGTACGCACCCATGCCCGGGAACAGCCCGAACAGGACTTCGGGCAGGCCCATGCCGCAGCCTTCCTCGGCGATGATGGTGTGGCAGGCCAGCGCCATTTCCAGGCCGCCGCCCAGTGCATCGCCCTGGATCACGGCGATGGAACGCACGTCACCGCCGAAGCCGGTGTGCAGGTGGTGCACACCTTCAACGCAACGCTGGGCATAGGCCAGCAGGCGGTCGCGATTGCCTTCTCGGATGAGCTGCGCGAACAGGGCCAGGTCGCCGCCCAGGTTGTAGGCGGTGGCGTCGGAGGCGAGCACGAAGTGGCGCAGTTTGCCGCTGTTGCGCTCAGCCGGAGACAGGGTGATCTGGCTCATCACGCTCCACATCTCGTCCAGCATGTCCTTGCGGCAGCAGGGACGGATGCCGGTGGCGGCATCGGCGTGCATGAAGAGCCAGTGGGCGGCGTTGTCGGGGGTCGATTCGGTGCGGATGGTCGCATAGCCGTGGGAATACGGGAGCTTTTCGATGGATTGCATGGGGATTACCTCGGCGGGTTGGCCTGCAGGGAGGACGGTGGGCGGCAGGCCGGACGGGTCCACACGCCGCGATCCTACACCGCCAACCCGGGCCGGAATGCAAACGCGATTGATAATGTCCAAGGGGACCGGAATACCGGCCAGAATCTCGTTCAGCCTTATGCCGCAAGGGTATCCGGCGATTCACATCGCGCTGCACCCGTGGGGTCCAAGTTAATCGGCGGACATAGGAATTGGACGAATCTCAGAAAAAGAAAACGCCCGCAGGGCGATGCCGTGCGGGCGTTCGATTTCTCGCTGGTAGCTTCTGCTTACGCGGCAGGGGTGTCGCGCAGTTCGCGGCGCAGGATCTTGCCGACGTTGGTCTTCGGCAGTTCCTTGCGGAACTCGACAATGCGCGGGTGCTTGTAGCCGGTCAGGTTGGCGCGGGCGTGTTCCTTGACCATTTCGGCGGTCAGGTTCGGATCCTTCTTGACGATGACCACCTTGACGATCTCGCCGGACTTTTCATCCGGCACGCCGACTGCAGCTACTTCGAGCACGCCGGGCATCATCGCGATGACGTCTTCGACTTCGTTCGGGTACACGTTGAAGCCGGACACCAGGATCATGTCCTTCTTGCGGTCCACGATGTAGAAGAAACCGTGCTCGTCCATGCGCGCCATGTCGCCGGTGTGCAGCCAGCCGTCGGCGTCGATCGCCTTGGCGGTTTCTTCCGGGCGCTGCCAGTAACCCTTCATTACCTGCGGGCCACGGATGCACAGCTCGCCGACGTCGCCCGGGGCGAGGGTGACGCCGTTGTCGTCCTTCACGCAGGCGTCGGTGGACGGGATCGGCAGGCCTATCGCGCCGTTGTACTCGGCCAGGTTCAGCGGGTTGATGCAGGCCGCGGGCGAGGTCTCGGTCAGGCCGTAGGCCTCGACCAGGGTCACGCCGGTGACCTTCTTCCAGCGCTCGGCCACGGCACGCTGCACCGCCATGCCGCCACCCAGGGTGACCTTCAGCGAGGAGAAATCCACCTCGTCGAAGCCGGGGGTGTTGAGCAGGCCGTTGAACAGCGTGTTGACGCCGGTGATGGCGGTGAAGCGGGTGGCCTTGAGCTCCTTGACGAAGCCCTTCATGTCGCGCGGGTTGGTGATCAGGTGGTTGCAGCCACCGAACTTCATGAAGACCAGGCCGTTCGCCGTCAGCGCGAAGATGTGGTACAGCGGCAGGGCGGTGATGATCCACTCCTTGCCCATTTCGATGCCCGACGCGGAGATCCACGCCGAGGCCTGCTGCATGTTGGCCACCAGGTTGCGGTTGGTCAGCATGGCGCCCTTGGCGACGCCGGTGGTGCCGCCGGTGTACTGCAGGAAGGCCACGTCGTCGTGGTCCAGCTCCACCTTCGGCAGGGTGTGGCCGCTGCCCAGCTTCAGCGCCTGGTTGAAGCGGATCGCGCCGCGCAGGCTGTAGTTGGGCACCATCTTCTTGATGTACTTCAGCACGAAGTTCACCACCACGCCCTTCAGGCCGAGCATGTCGCCCAGGCCGGTGGTGATGACCTGCTTGATCGGCGTATCGGCGATGACCTGCTGCACGGTGTCGCCGAAGTTGTCCACCACCACCAGGACGGCGGCGCCGGAATCGACCAGCTGGTGCTTGAGCTCGCGGGCGGTGTACAGCGGGTTGACGTTGACCACGGTCAGGCCGGCGCGCAGCACGCCGAAGGTGGCCACCGGGTACTGCAGGCAGTTGGGCATCATCAGGGCTACGCGGTCGCCCTTCTTGAGCTTCAGCTCGCCCAGCAGGTAGGCGGCGAACTGCTCGACCAGGGCGTCGGTTTCACCGTAGGTGAGGACCTTGCCGAAGCTGGAGTAGGCGGGACGGTCGCGGAACTTGGCCACCGACGCATCGAACACGGCCGACACCGAATGGAACTCGTTGACGTCGATTTCGGCGGGTACGCCGTTGGGATAGCTCTGCAGCCAGGGACGTTCCAGACTCATTATTCCCCCTCCAGGAAACGTTGATGGTGTGATGCTGACGGAGAGTATCCGTCGATTCGGTCCCCGGCAGCATACCGGGCCGAATGGAAAACGCGAAGGATTCGTGAAAATCGGGCGTGGCGGCCGCCGGAAGCCCCGCGTGGCGCGGGGTTCCGGGGAGGGCCGGCCAAGGGCCGGCGCCTCGGGGAGCCGGCTGGGGTCAGGCGGCTGCGAGCTGGCGCAACACGTACTGCAGCAGGCCGCCGTGCTTGAAGTACTCCACTTCCTTCGGGGTCAGCAGCATCACGTGGGCCTGGAAGGTCTTGGCGGTGCCATCGGCCTTGGCGGCGGTCACGGTGGCGGTCTTGCTGGCCCCATCGGCCAGGCCGGTGATGTCGACCGTTTCCGAGCCGTCCAGGCCCAGGCTCTGGGCGTTCTCGCCGGCCTGGAACTGCAGTGGCAGCACGCCCATGCCGACCAGGTTGGAGCGGTGGATGCGCTCGAAGCTTTCTGCGATCACGGCCTTCACGCCCAGCAGGTTGGTGCCCTTGGCCGCCCAGTCGCGCGAGGAGCCGGTGCCGTACTCCTTGCCGGCGAACACCACCAGCGGCACGCCCTCGGCCTTGTACTTCATGGCCGCGTCATAGATGGCCAGCTTCTGCGGCTCGCCGCCCGCCTTGGGGAAGTACAGGGTGTTGCCGCCTTCCTCCCCGCCGAACATCAGGTTCTTGATGCGGATGTTGGCGAAGGTACCGCGCACCATCACATCGTCGTTGCCGCGGCGGCTGCCGTAGCTGTTGAAGTCGGCCGGCTGCACGCCGCGCTCCTGCAGGAAGCGGCCTGCCGGCGAATCCTTCTTGATGTTGCCGGCCGGGGAGATGTGGTCAGTGGTGATCGAATCGCCGAACAGGCCCATCACCCGCGCCCCGTGCACGTCCTCGATGTGGCCGACCTGCATGGTCATTCCATCGAAGTAGGGCGGGTTCTTGATGTAGGTGGAGCTGCCATCCCACTCATACAGGTCGCCATCGGGCGACTGGATGGTGTTCCAGCGGCTGTCGCCCTTGAACACGTCGGCGTAGTTCTGCTTGAACATCTCCGGGCCGATGGTGGCCGCGATGACATCACCGATTTCCTTGTTGCTCGGCCAGATGTCGCGCAGGTACACCGGCTGGCCATCGCTGCCGGTGCCCAGCGGTTCGGTGGTGAGGTCGATGTCGGTGGTGCCGGCAATGGCGTAGGCCACCACCAGCGGCGGGCTGGCCAGGTAGTTCATCTTCACTTCGGGATGCACGCGGCCCTCGAAGTTGCGGTTGCCCGACAGCACCGAGGTGACCACCAGGTCGCCGCTGGCGATGGCGGCACTGACTTCGGTGGGCAGCGGGCCGGAATTGCCGATGCAGGTGGTGCAGCCGTAGCCGACCACGTAGAAACCCACCTTTTCCAGCTCGGTAAGCACGCCGGCTTTCTCAAGGTAGTCGGTGACCACGCGCGAGCCTGGGCCGAGCGAGGTCTTCACCCACGGCTTGCGGTCCAGTCCCCTGGCGGCCGCGTTGCGGGCCAGCAGGCCGGCGCCGATCATCACCGCCGGGTTGGAGGTGTTGGTGCAGGAGGTGATGGCGGCGATGACCACCGCGCCGTCCTTGAGCCGGTAGCGGGTACCGTCATGCTCGACATCGGCATAGCCCTTGGCCAGCTGCTCGTTGCCCACCGCCGCGCCGCCGCCTTCGTTGACGAACGTGGAGATCTCTTCGTTGCGCTTGTCGCGGTTGGTGGTCAGCCCGCCCAGGTTGTCGCGGTAGTTCTGCTTGACGTCTTCCAGCAGCACGCGGTCCTGCGGGCGCTTGGGGCCGGCCAGCGAGGGCTTGACCTCGCCCATGTCCAGTTCCAGCGTGGCGCTGTAGCTGGCGTGGGCGGTGTTGGCGTCGTGCCACAGGCCCTGGGCCTTGGCGTAGGCTTCCACCAGCGCGATCTGTTCCTCGCTGCGGCCGGACAGGCGCAGGTAGTTCAGCGATTCGTTGTCGATCGGGAAGATGCCGCAGGTGGCGCCATATTCCGGCGCCATGTTGCCGATGGTGGCGCGGTCTGCCAGCGGCAGGTGCTGCAGGCCTTCGCCGAAGAACTCGACGAACTTGCCCACCACGCCGTGCTTGCGCAGCATCTGGGTGACGGTGAGCACCAGGTCGGTGGCGGTGGCGCCTTCGGGCAGGCGCCCGGTGAGCTTGAAGCCGACGACCTGCGGGATCAGCATGGAGGAGGGCTGGCCCAGCATGGCCGCCTCGGCCTCGATGCCGCCCACGCCCCAGCCCAGCACGCCGATGCCATTGATCATGGTGGTGTGGCTGTCGGTGCCGAAGACGGTGTCCGGATAAGCCACCTGCTTGCCGCCCTTGTCGGCGGTCATCACGACGCGGGCGAGGTTTTCCAGGTTCACCTGGTGGACGATGCCGGTGTTGGGCGGCACCACCTTGAAGTTGTCGAACGCCTTCTGGCCCCAGCGCAGGAAGCCGTAGCGCTCCTGGTTGCGCTGGAATTCGATCTTGCCGTTGAGATCCAGCGCATCGGGGGTGCCGAACACGTCGACCTGCACCGAGTGGTCGATGACCAGTTCGGAGGGGATCTGCGGGTTGATCTGCTCCGGGCGGCCGCCCAGCTTGACCACCGCATCGCGCATCGCGGCCAGGTCGACCACGCAGGGCACGCCGGTGAAGTCCTGCAGGACCACGCGGGCGGGCATGAAGGCGATTTCGATGTCCGGCTCGGCCTTGGGATCCCAGCGCGCCACCGCTTCGATGTGGTCCTTGCCGACGGTGACCCCGCCGTCCTCATGCCGGAGCAGGTTCTCCAGCAGGATCTTCATCGAATAGGGCAGGTGGGAAATGTCGAACTGCTGTCCGAGCTTGGGCAGGCTGAAGTAGTCGTAGGTGGTGCCGCCGACGTCCAGCTGGCTGCGGGTGGAGAACGAATCGCTCATGCGGGGTGACTCCTCTTGCGGATGGCTTGCAGTGGCCCGTGGGGGCCTGCTTGCGGTTGCCGGTGTTCCGATGGCCCGGCCGTCGGACTGAGTATGAACGATTCAGTCGGGCATGGTCGGTGGCAGGCGTCTCAGGCTACATAGAAATATGTATCGCCGATGTCATCAATAAGGCGGATCCTTTGCGCGGCAAGGGACCTGGCTGGCTGAACCGCGACGCAGTGGAAGTATGCCCGGAGAAGTATGTATAATTTGTGCATACTTTGGAGGTCCTACCGATGGAAGCCACCGTTGCAGAACGCGGACAGATCACCTTGCCCAAGGCGGTCCGCGATGCGCTCGGCCTGACCAAGGGCACCCAGTTGAAGGTGGAGCTCGATGGCAGTCGTATCATCCTGCGCAAGAGCGTGGATGACGCCATTTCCCGTGCCCGCGGCAAGTTCGCGCTGGACGGCTTCGAGTCGGCCGAGTCGGCCGTGCGTGCGGTGCGCGACGAAGCATGAGCCGCGCATGATCGCCGTCGATTCCCCGGTCCTGATCGAACTGCTCAGCAACGGCCCCCAGGCCGATGCGGTGGAAGCCTGCCTGCGCCAGAGCCTGGTCGGCGGGCGCGTGGTGATCTGCGGGGTGGTGCTGGCCGAGATCTGCGCCGCGCTGCGCGGTGGTGCCGAAGTGCAGGAAGCGCTGGAAGAAATGGGCATCCACTTCAGCCCGCTGGAAGCCAAGTCGGCACTGCGCGCCGGCGAGATGCACCGCCGCCACCGCCAGCGCGGTACCGGCAGGCGTGGCATCGACGATTTCATGGTCGGCGCACACGCACTGCTGCAGTGCGACGGCCTGATCACCTGGAACGACAAATTTTACCGCGACTACTTCAAGGGCCTGAAGCTGATCGTGCCGCAAGCCTGAGCCCGTAACTCAACCGCCGTATTCAACCGAAGTCTTTTCAAAGAATTTCCCGGGAGTTGTCATGTTGGAAGCCTACCGCCACCACGTAGCCGAGCGCGCCGCGCTTGGCATCCCGCCGCTGCCGCTGAGCGCCCAGCAGACGGCCGACGTCATCGAGCTGCTGAAGAACCCGCCGGCAGGCGAGGCCGAGTTCCTGCTCGACCTGCTCACCCACCGCGTGCCGGCCGGCGTCGATGACGCCGCCAAGGTCAAGGCCTCGTACCTGGCCGCCATCGCCTTCGGCAGCGAAACCAACGCGCTGATTTCGCGCGAGCGCGCCACCGAACTGCTGGGCACCATGCTGGGCGGCTACAACGTCGCGCCGCTGGTGCAGCTGCTGGACGACGCCGTGGTCGGCGCGATCGCCGCCACCGCGCTGAAGAACACCCTGCTGGTGTTCGATGCCTTCCACGACGTGCAGGAAAAGGCCAAGGCCGGCAACGCGAACGCCCAGGGCGTGCTGCAGAGCTGGGCCGATGCCGAGTGGTTCACCAGCCGCCCGGAAGTGCCGCAGAGCCTGACCATCACCGTGCTCAAGGTGACCGGCGAAACCAACACCGACGACCTGTCGCCGGCCCCCGACGCGACCACCCGCCCGGACATCCCGCTGCACGCCCTGGCGATGCTGAAGAACAAGCGCGATGGCATCGAGCCGGAAGAAGACGGCAAGCGCGGCCCGGTCAAGTTCATTGAATCGCTGAAGGACAAGGGCCACCTGGTGGCCTACGTGGGCGACGTGGTGGGTACCGGTTCGAGCCGCAAGTCGGCCACCAACTCGGTGCTGTGGTTCACCGGTGAGGACATTCCGTTCATTCCGAACAAGCGTTTCGGCGGCGTGTGCCTGGGTTCGAAGATCGCCCCGATCTTCTACAACACCATGGAAGATGCCGGCGCGCTGCCGATCGAGCTGGACGTGTCGCAGATGAACATGGGCGACGTGGTCGAGCTGCGTCCCTACGACGGCAAGGCGCTGAAGGACGGCCAGGTCATCGCCGAGTTCCAGGTGAAGTCCGACGTGCTGTTCGACGAAGTGCGCGCCGGTGGCCGCATTCCGCTGATCATCGGCCGTGGCCTGACCGCCAAGGCGCGCGAAGCGCTGGGCCTGGCCCCGACCGACCTGTTCCGCCTGCCGATGGACCCTCCGGATACCGGCAAGGGCTTCTCGCTGGCGCAGAAGATGGTCGGCCGCGCCTGTGGCCTGCCGGAAGGCCAGGGCATGCGCCCGGGCACCTACTGCGAACCGAAGATGACCTCGGTGGGCTCGCAGGACACCACCGGCCCGATGACCCGTGACGAGCTGAAGGACCTGGCCTGCCTGGGCTTCTCGGCCGACCTGGTGATGCAGTCGTTCTGCCACACCGCCGCGTACCCGAAGCCGGTGGACGTCAAGACCCACCACACGCTGCCGGAGTTCATCTCCACCCGTGGCGGCATCTCGCTGCGCCCGGGCGATGGCGTGATCCACAGCTGGCTCAACCGCATGCTGCTGCCGGACACCGTGGGCACCGGCGGCGATTCGCACACCCGTTTCCCGGTGGGCATTTCGTTCCCGGCCGGCTCCGGCCTGGTCGCCTTCGCTGCTGCCACCGGCGTGATGCCGCTGGACATGCCCGAATCGGTGCTGGTGCGCTTCAAGGGCAAGATGCAGCCGGGCGTGACCCTGCGTGACCTGGTCAACGCGATTCCGCTGTACGCGATCAAGTCGGGCCTGCTGACCGTCGCCAAGGCGGGCAAGAAGAACATCTTCTCCGGCCGCATCCTGGAAATCGAAGGGCTGCCGGACCTGAAGGTCGAGCAGGCGTTCGAACTGTCCGACGCCTCGGCCGAGCGTTCGGCTGCCGGCTGCTCGGTGCACCTGAGCAAGGAGCCGATCATCGAGTACCTCACCAGCAACATCACGCTGCTGAAGTGGATGATCGCCGAGGGTTACCAGGACGCCCGTTCGCTGGCGCGTCGCATCGAGAAGATGGAAGCGTGGCTGGCCAACCCGGAGCTGCTGGAGCCGGATGCCGACGCCGAATACGCCGCCGTCATCGAGATCGACCTGGCCGACATCCACGAGCCGATCGTGGCCTGCCCGAACGATCCGGACGACGTCAAGACGCTGTCGGACGTGGCCGGTGCGGCCATCGATGAAGTGTTCATCGGTTCGTGCATGACCAACATCGGTCACTTCCGTGCGGCCGCCAAGCTGCTGGAAGGCAAGCGCGATATCCCGACCAAGCTGTGGGTGGCCCCGCCGACCAAGATGGATGCCTCGGAGCTGACCAAGGAAGGCCATTACGGCACCTTCGGCACTGCTGGCGCGCGCATGGAAATGCCGGGCTGCTCGCTGTGCATGGGCAACCAGGCACAGGTGCGCGAGGGCGCGACGGTGTTCTCGACCTCGACCCGCAACTTCCCGAACCGCCTGGGCCGCAACTCCAACGTGTACCTGGGTTCGGCCGAACTGGCCGCGATCTGCTCGCGCCTGGGTCGCATCCCGACCAAGGAAGAGTACATGGCCGACATCGGCGTGCTGGATGCCAGCAGCAAGGACATCTACCGCTACATGAACTTCGACCAGATCGAGGACTACCAGGACGTGGCCAAGACGGTTGCCGCCTGAGCCTGATCGGCTGATGTGTTGAACGAAAACCCCCGGTGAGAACCGGGGGTTTTTGTTTGCCGGGACGAATCGCCGCCAGCCCAGGCTGATGCTTGGTTGCCCGTTGGTGATGTATCCGTGTCTTATCGCATTCGCCAGCAATTCGTAGCGCCGACCGTTGGTCGGCGACCGCGCGAAGCGCGGCGCAAGCATCCGAAGCCACGGCAATGCGGCGCGGATGACATCACCGGTGCTGATATATGTCCGAAGCCGTCGGGTCGGTGTTCATGGCGCCGGAACGGAGAGCCGTTTTCGTTCTTAGGTCATGCGTTACCGGGCGTTGAGCCGTTATTGGCGGTCGTTTGGGAACCGACCCTACCGCCGGGGCAGTCTTCAGGGTGTCGGATAGCGGAACGGCCACGCGTTGTCGGCGTCGTTGCTGCGTTCGGCGCAGACGGCGCGGAAGGTTTCCACGAACGCCTGCTGCAGGCGGGTGGGGTGCCAGTCGGCGCGCGTGGTGAGGCCGATGCGGCGGCGCAGGTCGTCGCCGGCGCTGCCGATTTCGCTGAGCAGGCCGGCGCGGCGTTCGATCACGAACTGGTCGCGTGACATCAGGGTGAGCCAGTCGTCTTCCAGCAGCAGGCCGCGGGTGATCAGCACCGAGCCGCATTCGATGCGCAGCCGCGGCGGTTCGTGGCCATGCTGGCGGAACATGCGTTCCCAGCGGGCGCGCACCGGCGCGCCGGTGGCGGCGATCACCCACGGGAACGCCAGCAGCCGGTCGAAGTCGAGCGGGTCGCTGCCGGCCAGCGGGTGCCCGCTGCGCGCGACGATTACCGGGTCATCGTCGAACAGGCCCTCCTGCGCGACATCGCGTACGGGCAGGGTGTCGCGCATCGCGCCAATCAACAGGTCCAGGCTGCCGGCGCGTAGATCGCCCAGCAGTTCCGCATAAGGCCCTTCGATCACATTGACCGATGCACCCGGGTGGGCGCGGGCAAAGCGCGCCAGCACTTGCGGCAGCAGGATCGCGCGGGCCAGCGGCATCACCCCGAGCGTTACCTTGCCGCCCTGTTCGGAGCGCAGCAGGGCCACTTCGTCCAGGCCCGCTGCCAGTTCGGACAGCGCCAGCCGCACCAGCCGCAGCATGCGGGTAGCGGCCGGAGTGGTCTGCACGGTCTTGCCGTGGCGTTCGGTCAGCGGGGTTTCGATGGCGGTACCCAGCTCATGCACGGCGCGGTAGATCGCTGGCTGTGAGATGCCGGCACGCGCTGCGGCCAGGGTGAAGCTGCCGGCGTCATCCACCGCCACGAGTGCGCGCAATTGGCCGAGCGTGACGCGTCGCTCAACGGCAGGCAACGCAGGCAGGCGCTGTGCACGCCGAGCCACCCGCACGCCATCGGCGATGTACCCCAGTGCGCGCTCGATGCGGGGCACCAGCAGCTCTGCCGCTTCGGTGGGCGCCATCCCACCCGGCTGGCGGTCGAACAGGGTTGCATCCAGCTGGGTTTCCAGACGGGCAATGGCCTGGGTCAACGCCGGCTGGGAGAGATTCACGTGCGGCGCAGCGGCGCTGATGCCGCCGTGGTGGTGCACGGCGACCAGTGCATGCAGATGCTTCAGGTTCAGCTCAAAGGGCCGGTTCATGGATCAACTATAACCAAACCCAATGGCTGTTGCGGAAATCGATCTTGAGGGGGTGGGCGCTGGCGGACAAGACTTCATCATCGTCATAGAAGGATGGATGGATGTCCCGCGTCGTCACCCGTGTCGAACGCGCCGCTGCCGGCGCACTCCAGGTCCTGGCCCAGGCAGGCGTGGCCACCGCGCATGAGGCGCAGGGCCGCAGTGGCCTGCTGCACCCGCGGCTGCGCCCGATCTTCAGCGGCGCCCGCATTGCTGGCAGCGCCATCACCGTGTCGGTGCCCCCCGGCGACAACTGGATGATGCATGTGGCCATCGAGCAGCTGCGCGATGGCGATGTGCTGGTGGTGGCGCCGACCAGCGACTGCACCGATGGCTACTTCGGCGACCTGCTGGCCACCTCGGCGCAGGTGCGTGGCTGCCGTGGGCTGGTGATTGATGCCGGCGTACGCGATGTGCGCGACCTGACCGCAATGGGCTTCCCGGTCTGGAGCCGGGCGATCCACGCGCAGGGTACGGTCAAGGAGACGCTGGGATCGGTCAACGTGCCGGTGGTGTGCGGCGGCGCGCTGGTCCACCCCGGCGACGTGGTGATCGCCGACGATGACGGCGTGTGTATCGTGCCGCGTGCCGATGCGGCACGTGTCGCCGCCGAATCGCAGGCGCGCGAGGCGCGCGAGGCGGAGAAGCGCGAACGCCTGGCCAAGGGCGAGCTGGGTCTGGACATCTACGCGATGCGCGAACGCCTGGCGGCCAAGGGCCTGCGCTATGAGTAACGGCGTGCCGGCGATGTGGATGCGCGGTGGCACCTCCAAGGGCGGCTACTTCCTGGCCACCGACCTGCCGGCCGATGCGGCCGCGCGCGACGCGTTCCTGCTGCGCGCGTACGGCTCGCCGGACCCACGCCAGATCGATGGCATGGGCGGCGCCGATCCGCTGACCTCCAAGGTCGCGGTGGTGTCGCCCTCGCGCCACCCCGGCGCGGACGTGGACTACCTGTTCCTGCAGGTGTTCGTCGACCAGGCCGTGGTGAGCGATGCACAGAACTGCGGCAACCTGCTCGCCGGGGTCGGGCCGTTTGCCCTTGAACGCGGGCTGGTGCAGCCTGCTGGCGAGAACACCGACGTGCGCATCTTCATGGTGAACACCGGCAAGGTAGCCATCGCCAAGGTACAGACCCCCGGCGGCCAGGTGCGCTACGACGGCACGGCGCGGATTGACGGTGTGCCGGGCACGGCGGCGCCAATTCCGCTGACCTTCGCCGACATCGCCGGTTCCAGCTGCGGCGCGTTGCTGCCGACCGGCAACGCGGTGGATGTGATCGACGGGGTGGAGCTCACCCTGATCGACAACGGCATGCCGTGCGTGGTGCTGCGCGCCAGCGATGTGGGCGTGAGCGGGTACGAAGACCGCGCCACGCTGGATGCCGACGACACGTTGAAGGCGCGGCTGGAGGCGATCCGCCTGCAGGCCGGGCCGTTGATGAACCTGGGCGATGTCAGCGCGCAGTCGGTGCCCAAGATGATGTTGGTGGCTGCCCCGCGCGACGGTGGCGCGATCTGCGTGCGTTCGTTCATACCTCACCGCTGCCACGCCTCCATCGGGGTGCTGGGCGCGGTCACCGTGGCCGCGGCCTGCCTGCTGCCCGGCTCACCGGCCCACGCGCTCGCGGTGGTGCCCGAAGGCAGCCGCCTGCAGCTGGACATCGAACACCCCAGCGGCAGCACCGGCTGCGTGCTGGAGCGTGACGCGCACGGGCAGGTGGCCGCGGCGGCCATCCTGCGCACCGCCCGAAAGCTGTTCGACGGCGTGCTGTTCGACTGAATACGCGCGACGTCCCTATTCTTATGACCTGGGAGGGTTGTTATGACTGTTGTTGAGAAGCGGCAGGGCCGCTTCGGCGTCTTTGGCCAGTTGTGGTTCCAGGTGCTGGCCGGCACCATCATCGGCGTCGTGCTGGGTTGGCTGCAGCCGGACTGGGGTTCGGCGATGAAGCCGTTCGGGGATGCCTTCATCAAGCTGATCCGCATGATGATCGGCCCGATCATCTTCGTGACGGTGGTGCACGGCATCGCCGGCATGCGCGACATGCGCAGCGTGGGTCGGCTCGCGCTGAAGTCGCTGATCTATTTCGAGGTGATCACCATCCTGGCGCTGATCGTCGGGCTGGTCGCGGTGGATCTCTGGAAGCCCGGCGCCGGCATGAACATCGACCCGGCCACCATCGACATGGCCAGCATCCAGGGGTATGTGCATACCGCGCACGACCAGTCGATCGTGTCCTACATCATGGCCATCATCCCGAACACGCTGGTCAGTGCGTTCACCGAGGCGCATGTACTGCAGGTGCTGTTCGTGGCGGTGCTGTTCGGCGTGGCGCTGGCCTCGGTCGGTGAGCGCGGCGCGCCGGTGATGAAGGTCATCGAAGGCACGTCTTCGGTGCTGTTCAAGATCATCGGCTATGTCATGTACTTCGCGCCGATCGGTGCGTTCGGTGCCATCGCCTTCACCGTGGGTCAGTTCGGCGCGAGTTCGCTGTTGTCGCTGGGTGAGCTGATCATCGAGTTCTTCGTGGTCTGCGCGGCGTTCACGGTGTTCGTGCTCGGCGCGGTGTGCTGGTGGACCGGCGCGAGCCTGTGGCGCCTGCTGGCCTACCTGCGCGATGAAATCGTGATCGTGGCGGCCACCACCTCCACCGAAACGGTGCTGCCGCGCCTGATCGAGAAGATGAAGAAGCTGGGCTGCGAAGAGGGCGTGGTGGGTTTCGTGATTCCGGCCGGCTACTCGTTCAACCTCGATGGCACCTGCCTGTACCTGACCACGGTGGCGCTGTTCCTGGCCCAGGCGACCAACACCGAGCTGACCGTGTGGCACCAGCTGGGGCTGATCGCGGTACTCCTGCTGACGTCCAAGGGCGCCGCCGGCGTGGCCGGTGCGGCGTTCGTGGTGCTGGCGGCGACGCTGGGCACCACCGGGACGATTCCGGTGGCCAGCATCGCGCTGATCCTGGGCATCCACCGCATCCTGGCCGAAGGCCTGACCTTCGTGAACCTGGTCGGCAATGCGATCGCGGTGCTGGTGATCGCAAAGTGGGAAGGCAAGCTGGACGAGAAGGTGATGGCCGAACAGATCGGCACCCGCCGCGCCCGCCTGCGCCACCTCGGCGTGCGCGAAGCCTGACCGACGTGCCGCGGGCTGCCCGCGGCGCCCACCGAATGCATTGAACCCGCTGCCGACGGCAGCGGGGAGGGAGATTTCATGTCCATCCTCCGTCACACCCCGCTGGCGCTGCTGCTGAGCGCTGCGCTGGCCGCACCGGCCGCCGCCGAGGGCACCTTGCCCAAAGGCGTCGACCTGACCCTGGATTTCGTTGGCAACGTTGCCTCCAACCCCGTGGGCGGGGTGGAGCAGGGCACCGAAGGCTCGTACTGGATCATGGCCCAGTCGAAGTTCGATCTGGACGAACTGTTCGGCATGCACAACACCGATGTGGACGCGCAGTGGGCCTGGTTCGCCGGGCGCAATCTCGCGCGCGAGAAGATCGGCAACTCGATCAGCGCGCAGCAGACCTGGCGCCCGGTGGCCGGGGGGCGCCTGACCCGGCTGACCGTGCGCCACCGCTTCGACAACGGGTTGAGCATCACCGCCGGCCGCGCGCCGGTGAACAGCTACTTCAACAACTCCGCGCTCAACTGCGTGTTCATGAGCAACGCCATGTGCCTCACCCCGTATGGCGCGATCACCGACCTGGGCATCACCGCGTTCCCGAACTCGTCCTGGGCCGGCATCCTGCGCTACGACGTGAATGATCGCTGGTATGTGCAGGGCGGCGCGTTCGATTACAACAATGAGCTGAACAAGGCCGGCAAGAACGGCCTGGACTTCTCGGTGGGCGAAGGCACCGGCACCATCACGGCCTATGAGGCCGGCTACCAGACCAGCTTCGCCAACGACCGGCTGCCGCGCACCTACCGAGTGGGCATGTACCGCAACACCGATGGCGGCAAGAGCTCCTATTTCGACGCCAACGGCAACTCCGCCGCGCTGACCGGCAAGCCCACGGCGATGCAGGAGGGCGCACGCGCGGGCTGGTACGCGATGGCCGATCAGACCGTATGGCGCGGGGAGGGCAGGCGCAACCTGGCGCTGTTCGCCCGCGCCTACGTCAACACCGGCAATGAAGCGCCGGTGGACGAGTTCGCCGCAGTCGGCTTCGTCAAGACCGGCACCTTCGCCGGCCGCGACCAGGACACGCTGGCGATGTTCGTGTCCAACACCCACTTCAGCGATGAGCAGATCGCGTTCCTGCGCGACCGCCGTGCGCGCAACGGCGGCAGCGGCGCGCCGAATGCCGACGAGATCATCGCCGAGCTCAGCTATGGCTGGGCGGTGCACAAGGGCATCCGGCTGATGCCCAACCTGCAGTACGTGATCAACCCGGACCCGATCTACGCGCCGACCCGCACCACCGACATTCCGGACGCGCTGATCGTCGGGCTGCGCGTGGATGTCCACTTCGCCCAGCTGTTCGGCTGGTGATTCCTCCCCCACGAGGCCTCTGATGATCATCGATTGCCACGGTCACTACACGACCGCTCCCGCCAGCCACGATGCGTTCCGCAAGGCGCAGGTGGCCCACTTCAACGACCCCACGCTGCCGGCGCCGGTGTACCCGGTGATCAGCGACGACGAACTGCGCGAGAGCGTGGAAGGCAACCAGCTGCGCCTGCTGCGCGAGCGCGGCGCGGACATGACGATCTTCTCGCCGCGTGCCAGCACCATGGCCCACCACATCGGCGACGAGGCGGTGAGCGCGGAATGGACCCGGCGCTGCAACGACCTGATCGCGCGGGTGGTGGCGCTGTACCCGGAGACCTTCATCGGCGTGTGCCAGCTGCCGCAGTCGCCCGGCGTGCCCATCGCCAACTCGATCGCCGAGCTGGAGCGCTGCGTCAACGAGCTGGGCTTTGTCGGCTGCAACCTCAATCCGGACCCTTCCGGGGGCCACTGGAACGGGCTGCCACTGACCGACCGGGCCTGGTATCCGTTCTTCGAGAAGATGGTGGAGCTGGACGTACCGGCCATGGTGCATGTGTCGGGCAGCTGCAATGCCAATTTCCACGCCACCGGCGCGCACTACCTCAATGCCGACACCACCGCGTTCATGCAGTTCCTGCAGGGCGACCTGTTCCGTGACTTCCCGGAACTACGCTTCATCATCCCGCACGGCGGCGGCGCGGTGCCCTACCACTGGGGTCGCTTCCGCGGCCTGGCCGACATGCTGGGCAAGCCGCCGCTGAACGAGCATGTGATGAGGAATGTGTTCTTCGACACCTGCGTTTACCATCAGCCCGGTATAGACCTGCTGTTCAAGGTGATCGACATCGACAACATCCTGTTCGGCTCGGAAATGGTCGGCGCGGTGCGCGGCATCGATCCAGAAACCGGGCAGTACTTCGACGACACCCTGCGCTATGTGGAAGCGCTGGGGCTGTCGGCAGCGGATCGCAGCAAGGTGCTGTCGGGCAACGCGCGTCGGGTGTACCCGCGGCTGGACGCGCAGCTGAAGGCGAGGGGGCTGTAATGGCGGATTTCGTGAAGGATCCCGATTGGCTGGATTTCTGTCCGGACCCGAGCCGGCCGGTGTTCGTGCCGCCGCCGGGCGCGGTGGATGCGCATTGCCATGTGTTCGGCCCGGGGGACCAGTTCCCGTATGCGCCCGAGCGCAAGTACACGCCCTGCGATGCGGGAAAGGCGCAGCTGTTCGCGCTGCGCGATCACCTTGGGTTCGAGCGCAACGTGATCGTGCAGGCGACCTGCCACGGTGCCGACAACCGGGCACTGGTGGATGCGCTGCGCAGTGCCGACGGCCGCGCGCGCGGCGTGGCCACGGTGCGCGATACGGTCACCGATGAGGAACTGCGCGAGCTGCATGAGGCGGGTGTGCGCGGGGTGCGCTTCAATTTCGTGAAGCGGCTGGTGGATCCGAAGCCGGATGCGTACTACCACGCCATCATTGAACGGATCGCGCCGCTGGGATGGCATGTTGTCGTGTACTTCGAGGCGGCCGACCTGGCCGAGCGCTGGAATTTCTTCACCTCGCTGCCGACCACGGTGGTGGTGGACCACATGGGCCGGCCGGACGTGACCCAGCCGGTGGACGGGCCGGAGTTCCAGCGTTTCGTGCGGTTGATGCGCGAGCACCCGAATGTATGGAGCAAGGTGAGCTGCCCGGAGCGGCTGTCGCGGTCCGGGCCGCCCACGTATGACGATGTGGTGCCGTTTGCACGGCACCTGGTGGAGCAGTTCCCGGACCGGGTGCTGTGGGGCACGGACTGGCCGCACCCGAACCTGAAATCGCACATGCCCGATGACGGCAAGCTGGTGGATTTCATTCCACGGATTGCGGTCACCGCCGACCAGCAGCAGAAGCTGCTGGTGGACAACCCGATGCGGTTGTATTGGGCGTGACGGTTGAGAGCGTCACGACCAACGGTCGTGACCTACCACGCCAAGCCCGGTAGCGCACGACCGTTGGTCGTGCGGCGACGCGCAGCGTCGGTGCGTTATCCCCGCGCGAGCGCCATCAGGCGTTCGGCGATCCGCTCCAGCGGAACCTGCTCGTCGGTGGCGCCGAGCTTGAAGGCGGCGCCGGGCATGCCCCAGACCACGCTGGTGGCTTCGTCCTGGACCAGGGTGGGCGCACCGGCGTTCTTCAGTTCCAGCAGCCCACGCGCGCCGTCGTCGCCCATGCCGGTGAGGATCGCGCCGATGGCGTTGGCCCCGGCGCTTTCTGCCACCGAACGGAACAGCACGTCCACCGCCGGCTTGTGCCGGTTCACCGCCGGGCCGTCATCCACCCGGCAGCGCCAGCGCGCACCGTCACGGATCACCCGCAGGTGCTTGCCGCCCGGCGGCAGGTAAGCATGGCCCGGCAGCACGGCTTCGCCGTCGCTGGCTTCGCGTACGGACATCGCCGAGTGGCGGTCCAGGCGTTCGGCAAACGCGGTGCTGAAGGTGGCGGGCAGGTGCTGGGTGAGCACCACCGCCGGGGCATCGGCCGGCAGGCCTTCGAGCACCACGCGCAGCGCTTCGGTACCGCCGGCCGAGGCGCCGATGGCGATCAGGCGGTCGGTGGTACGGAACTGGATCGAACGTGCGGGCGAGGGCGGCACGGCGTCCAGGGTGATGCGCGGCGTGATCGGGCGGGCCAGGGTGCGCACGCGCGAGCGCGCCGCCATCTTGACCTTGCCGATGATCTCTTCGGCATAGCCCTGCAGGCCACGCGCCACGTCGAACTTGGGCTTGGAGATGAAATCCACCGCGCCCAGCGCCAGTGCCTGCAGGGTGGTGTCGGCGCCGCGCTCGGTCAGCGAGGAGATCATCACCACCGGTAGCGGGTGCAGGCGCATCAGGTTTTCCAGGAACGCCAGCCCGTCCATGCGCGGCATTTCCACGTCCAGCGTGATCACGTCCGGGGCGAGGCGCTTGATCTTCTCGCGCGCCAGCAACGGATCGGCCGCCGTGCCGACCACTTCGATCGCCGGGTCGCTGGCGAGGATCTCGCTCAGCATCTGCCGCACCACCGCCGAATCGTCGACGATCAAAACCCTGCAGGGTGAACCGTTGATCATTCGAACAGCTCCACGCCGCCGGTGACCGGGGCCTTGGACAGGCGGGCACGCACGGCCGATTCGGTCGCGGCCACTTCGGCCTCGTGCGCATGCGGCAGGCGCTGCACCACCACGCGGCCGGTGTCGGCGAAGAACCACACCTTGCGCGGGTGGATGCCGCACAGGTCCTCGGCGAGCACCGGGATATGTTCGGCCTGCAGGTACTGGCGCACGAATTCGGCGTTGCGGGTGCCCACCGGGTTGCTGGTGAAGCCCTTGAGCACGTTGGCGCCGCCGAACACCTTGGCTTCCAGGCGCTTGCGGTGCGCGCCGCGCTTGAGCAGGTCGTTGATCAGCAGTTCCATGGCGTAGCTTCCGTAGCGGGCCGGGGCACCATCGCCGACATTGCCTTCGGGCAGCAGGAAGTGGTTCATGCCACCAATCTTCAGCACCGGGTCGCGCAGGCACGCGGCCACGCAGGAACCCAGCGTGGTGGTCAGTGCGGTCTCGTCGTCGACCACCAGGTACTGGGTCGGCAGCAGCTTGGCGGCGGTGACCTTGAAGCGGCTGTCGAAGTAACGCATCACGTCATCAGGACGGGCGGCCAGGTTCATGCCGGGGCTCCGGGCGCGCGCTTGTACAGGGTGCGCCCGCACGGCTGGATCAGGTCGGCGGCGTGCAGGTAGTTCTCCGAGTGGCCGGTGTAGAGCAGGCCATCGTCGCCCATGTGCTGGATCAGCCGTGACAGGATGCCGCGCTGGGTGGGCTTGTCGAAATAGATCATGACGTTGCGGCAGAACAGGGCGTCGAACGGGCCGCCGACGTCATAGCGGGGCGCCAGCAGGTTGAGCGGGCGGAAGTCGATCAGCTCGCGCAGCGCCGGATGCACGCGGCACTGGCCTTCGTTGGGGCCACTGCCGCGCTGGAAGTAACGCCTCTTGATCGCCGGATCCAGACCGGACACCCGATCGATGGCGTACACGCCGCGGCTGGCGGTGGCCAGCACCTGGGTGTCCACATCGGTCGCCAGGATGCGGACCGGCGGCTTAAGGGTGCCGAACGCCTCGCAGGCGGTGATGGCCATGGAGTAGGGCTCTTCACCGGTGGAGGCCGCACACGACCACAGCTGCAGGGTGCCATTGCCAGCCCGCGCGCGCAGTTCGGTGTCGAGCTTCTCGAAGTGGTGCGGCTCACGGAAGAACGCAGTGAGGTTGGTGGTCAGCGCGTTGGTGAACGCCTGCCACTCATCGCCGCCCTGGTTCTCCAGCTGGTCCAGGTACTCCTGGAAGCTGCGCAGGCCAAGCGCACGCAGCCGCCGGGACAGCCGGCCGTACACCATGTCACGCTTGGCCGGCGCCAGCGAGATGCCGACGCGCTGGTAGATCAGGTCGCAGATGCGGCGGAAGTCGCGGTCGGCGAACTCGAATTCGCGTCCGGTCGAGGAGGCAGCGGAAGCAGGTGCGGTAGGCGTGGTCACGGGCGAACTCGATCGAAGAAGGGAGGCGGCGGCCGCGCGGCCGCCGCCGGCGCTCAGAACTCTTGCCAGTTGCCGTCATCGGCGGTGGTGCGCGGTGCACGCGCGGCCGGGGCCGGCTTCACCGGGCTGGGCTTGGCCGGCGCCGCCGGCTTCACGCTGCGCAGCGGGGCCGGTGCGGCGATGCGGGCGGTCACCGCGCTGACGGCCGCCGCCACCTGGTTGTCGAGGCGGAAGATCGACACCGCGTCGGCCAGCTGGGTGGCCTGCTCTTCCATGGCGCGGGCAGCGGCGGTGGCTTCTTCCACCAGTGCAGCGTTCTGCTGCGTGGTTTCGTCCATCTGCACCACGGTCTGGTTGACCTGCTCGATGCCGGCCGACTGCTCCTGCGAGGCGGCCGAGATTTCGGCCATGATGTCGGTGACGCGCTGCACCGAGGCGACGATCTCGCCCATGGTGCTGCCGGCCTTGTGCACCAGGGCCGAACCGTCGGCCACGCTGGACACGGATTCGTCGATCAACCCCTTGATCTCCTTGGCGGCACCGGCCGAGCGCTGGGCCAGGGTGCGCACTTCGGAGGCGACCACGGCGAAACCGCGGCCCTGTTCGCCGGCACGGGCTGCTTCCACGGCGGCGTTCAATGCCAGGATGTTGGTCTGGAAGGCGATGCCGTCGATGACCGAGATGATTTCGGCAATGCGCTTGGAGCTGGCTTCGATCGCGCTCATGGTGGTGACCACCTGGCCGACCACGTCGCCGCCCTGCGAGGCCACGCTGTGCGCACCGATCGCCAGCTGGTTGGCCTGGCGGGCGTGTTCGGCGTTCTGGCGCACGGTGGAGGTCAGTTCCTCCATCGAGGCGGCGGTTTCTTCCAGGTTGGCGGCCTGCTGTTCGGTACGGCGCGACAGGTCGCTGTTGCCGGTGGCGATTTCACCCGCGGCCAGGTTGATGTTGCCCGCCGCTTCCTGGATCTGGCCGACGATCTGGGTCAGCTGGGCCACGGTGGCATTGGCATCGTCGCGCATGGTCGCGAACACGCCCTGGAACTTGCCCTGCATGCGCGCGGTGAGGTCGCCTTCGGCGATGGCCGACAGCAGCTGCGAGAGCTTGCCGAGGTTGTCGTCGCTGACCTGCATCATCGCGTTGAGGCTGGCGATCATCTGGCCGAAATCGTGGTCGAAGCGGGCGGCATCGCCACGCTGGCTGAAGTCGCCAGCGGCCGCAGCAGCGCCCAGGCGCTTGATCTCGGCGTTGATGCTGGCCAGGTTGTGCTTGACGGTGTCCACGGTGGTGCTGATGGCGGCCTTTTCGCCCGGGTAGCGGGCGATGTCGGCGCTCAGGTCGCCCACGGCGTAACGCTGCATCACGGCCAGCACATCCTGCATGGTCTGCACGTGGGCGCCGACCAGGGTGTTGGTTTCGTGCACCATCCGGCCGTACTCGCCCGGGAAGGCGGTTTCGTCCATGCGGTAGCCGGTCTGGCCGGCGTCGTGCTGGCTGGCCATTTCGCGCTGCGCGCCGATCACGGCGTGCAGCTGCTGCTGCATGCGGCCCATGCTTTCCAGCAGGCGGCCCGGTTCGTCCTGGGCCTGCGGGCCGATGCGGCTGTCGAGCTTGCCGCCGGCAATGCTCTCGGCCACGCCGGTGGCCTGGCGCAGCGGACCGGTGATGCGGTTGCCGATCAGCCAGCTCAGGGCCAGCACGATCAGCACCAGCGCGCCACCGGTAGCGGCCATGACGCCGGTGAATGCCAGCGCATCGGTCTGCACGTCGTCCATGTAGACGCCACTGGTGACCACCCACTGCCACGGCGCGTACATGCCGGCGTACGTGGCCTTTTCAATCAGGTCGTCGCCGGCGCCCGGCTTGGTGGTGGAATAGTAGGTGAAGCCACCGCCGGTCTTGGCCATGTCCACCTGCTGCAGGTAGATCGGCACGCCATCCTTGGAGGTGTAGTCCTTCTGCACCTTGCCGACCCGCGCCGGGGCGAAGGGGTGCATGAGCAGGGTGTAATCGGTCGCCAGGACGTTGTAGTACGCGCTGTCGCCGTCGGCGCGCATGCTGTTCAGTGCCTGCAGCGCGGCCGCCTTGGCCGCTTCTTCGGTCAGCTCGCCGGTGCCGGCCAGGCGCTTGTAGTGGTCAAAAATGCCGTAGGTCAGTTCGACCTGGGTCTTCAGGCCTTCTTTGCGCGTCTCTGCCAGATCGAGGTACTGCATGCGCGCGGCGATGATGGCCAGGGCGATCACGCCGACGGCGATCAGGGCGGTGAGCAGGTTCAACTTGCCCCGGACGGACAGGTTGGAGAAGCGGCTGGAAAGATTCATGGGCGTGGGGTCTTTTCGAACGGGGGCGTACTGCGTGGGGGCCGACATCGACGAACGTGTCGTGGCAATGCTGTTATCGGCAGAAAACCGCAGCTATTGAGGTGCGTGAGCTGAGCGCATTCAGCTTCAGACATGGAAAGGCCCCGATGCCGGGGCATCGGGGCCTGCGTTTTCCAGCGCTGCGCTGCTGCGCGGTGCGGCTTAGAACTCCTGCCAGTCGCCTTCGGCGAGCTCGGCGGCTACCGCGCGGCTGGCCGGCTTGCGCGACGGTGCCGGGGCGGTGGCCGGGCGGCTCACGGCGCGCGGTGCCGGTGCGAACACCGGTGCGGCAGCCACCACGTCCTGCTCGTCGAGACGGAAGATCGACACGGCGTCGCTGAGCTGGCCGGCCTGTTCTTCCATCGAGCGGGCAGCGGCCGTGGCTTCTTCCACCAGCGCGGCATTCTGCTGGGTGGTTTCGTCCATCTGCACCACGGTCTGGTTGACCTGTTCGATGCCGGCAGACTGTTCCTGCGAGGCAGCGGAAATCTCGGCCATGATGTCGGTCACGCGCTGCACCGAGGCGACGATTTCGCCCATGGTGGCGCCGGCCTTGTGCACCAGGGCCGAACCGTCGTTGACCTTGCCGACCGAGTCGTCGATCAGGCCCTTGATCTCCTTGGCCGCACCGGCCGAACGCTGGGCCAGGGTGCGCACTTCGGAAGCCACCACGGCGAAGCCGCGGCCCTGTTCGCCGGCACGGGCCGCTTCGACCGCGGCGTTCAGCGCCAGGATGTTTGTCTGGAAGGCGATGCCGTCGATGACCGAGATGATCTCGGCGATCTTCTTGGACGAGGTCTGGATCGCGCTCATGGTGGTCACCACCTGGCCGACCACTTCACCGCCCTGCGAGGCGACGGTGTGCGCGCCGATGGCGAGCTGGTTGGCCTGGCGGGCGTGCTCGGCGTTCTGGCGCACGGTGGAGGTCAGTTCCTCCATCGAGGCGGCGGTTTCTTCCAGGTTGGCGGCCTGCTGTTCGGTACGGCGCGACAGGTCGCTGTTGCCGGTGGCGATTTCGCTGGCGGCCGAGCTGATGGCCTGGCTGGACTGCTTGATGCGGGTGACGATGCCGCTGAGCTGTTCGGCGGTGGCGTTGGCGTCGTCGCGCATGGTGGCGAACACGCCTTCGAACTCGCCGTGCATGCGCACGGTCAGGTCGCCCTGCGACAGCGCGGTGAGCAGGCCGGAGATCTGTTCGATGCTGGAGGCGTTGGCGTCGAGCAGGCCGTTGATCTGCTGGGCCAGCTGCAGGAAGAAGCCATCCTTGCCTTCGGCGCTGATGCGGCCGGACAGGTCGCCGGCGGCGGCCTGGGCGATGACGCGGGCCACTTCGGCTTCCACCAGCGCTTCGGGGGTGCGGTCACGCCATTCGACCACGTGGCCGACGCTCTCGCCGTCTTCGTTGCGGATGGTGGACACGACCTGGGCGAACTGGGCATCGCCGAACTGCATGGCGCGGCGGGCCACGCCGTGCTGCTTGAGGTTGGCCAGCAGGTTGGCGTCCATTTCGCCGCGGTGTTCGAGCACGGTCAGCGGGCGGCCGACCAGCGAAACGGAGGCGTCGAAGTCCGGCAGGTTGCGGCGCAGGTCGTCCTGGTACTGGGACAGGGTCTGCTCCAGTGCACGGTTGGCGTAGACGATGTTGAGGTTGTTGTCGGTCAGGTACACGCCAGTGGAGCTGTAATCCAGCGCGGTACGGATGCGCAGGTTCTCGCGGGCCACGGCCTGTTCGGTTTCGGTGCGGTCGCGCAGGTCGCGCTGCATGCGCTGCATGGCCTGCATGAGGTCGCCGACTTCGTCCTTGCGGGTGACGTCGATATGGCCGTCGAGCTTGCCACCGGCCACTTCGTTGGCGACCGAGACAGCGCCACGGACGCTGCCGACCAGCGAGCGGGCAAACAGGTACACCAGCACCAGGCCCATGGCGGCACCACCGAGCAGGGCGATGATGGTCAGGGTGGCGGAGGTGGCGTAGGTGCTTTCGGCCTCTTCGCGCGAGGCGCGGGCAAGGCGGTTGTCTTCGGCGATCAGCGTTTCAAGCGCGGCTGCGGCCTTGAGGTGCTTGGCGCGGGTTTCGCCGACGAAGGTATCGACGGCATCGTCCGGCAGGTCCAGCTCCAGCATTTCGGAGACGGCATCGTAGGAGGCCAGCGAATCGGTCCAGTCCTTGGCGAAGGCGTCGAACAGCTTCTTCTGCTGCGGGCTGTCGATCAGGGCGGGGTACTTCTTGATCGAAGCATCGATCTTGGTGCGCAGGTCGGCGGCGCGGGTCTTGGCTTCGGCCTTGACGTCGTCGCTGGCGCGGATCAGGCCCTGGTAGGCCGAGTTGCGGTATTCACCGAGCATGCCACGCATTTCGCCGGCCATGCGGATGCTTTCCATCCGGTTGCCGGCCAGTTCGGTGGTCACGTTGTTGAGGGAGTGCAGGCCACGATAGGCGACCACGCCCTGCAGCAGCATCACCAGCAGGATTACACCGAAAGTCAGCATCAACTTCGGCATCAGTTTGAGGTTGTTGATCCATTGCATGGTGGTGCACTCTCCGGTGGCAGACGCGTCCGGGCGTGGCGCCCGGTTGCAGCAGCCACGCCGGCCTGGGCCGGCGTGGCAGGGCGTGTGGCGATTACTTGATGTTGGCGAGCTTCAGGCCGGCCGGCGAGCTGACTTCGATTTCAGCGCGCGAAGCGTCGCGGGCGATCTTGCCGATCACGCAGACGGTCTTGCCTTCCAGGGTTTCCAGCGGGAAGCTGAACTTGCCGCGGTTCTCGCCGGCGATGCGGGCCGAGAAGGTGTGGCGCGGGAAGGCGCCGCCCATGTACAGGAAGGTCGGCTGGCCTTCGGAACCTTCGGCGTAACGGGCCTTTTCGACCTTGCCGCAGACCATGCCATCCTTGCCAACGGCGCGCGCGGCCAGCTCCGGCGGGATCATTTCAGCCGACTGGGCGAAAGCGGACGAGGCGGACGAGGCGAGGACAGCGACCGAAAGCAGAGCAAGCAGGGACTTCATCGGGAGATTCTCCGGGGGATATGGATAAGTGGTCCGGGGCGTGGCGGGGCCGCGCGTCCGGTTCCTGAATCCAGCTATCGGCCAGTTGCGACACAACTTAAGGACTTTGTTGAACGAAAGTCGTTCCGATCTGTCGCAGCGGCCGGATCAGGCGGCGGCGTCTTCGACAACGGCCGGCTGGCCCATGTCGGCGCTGTCGAGCAGGGTTTCGATATCGAGCAGGATCAGCATGCGATCGTCCTGGGTGCCGATGCCGGAGATGAAGCGGGTATCGACGGCGGCGCCGAACTCGGGGGTGGGGCGGATCTGGTCGGCGTTGAGCGGGATCACGTCGGAGACGCTGTCCACGACGATGCCGACCACGCGGTTGTCGACGTTGAGGACGATCATGACGGTGAAGGCGTCGTAGCGTGCTTCGTCCAGGCGCAGCTTGAGGCGCAGGTCGATGACGGGAACGATGGTGCCGCGCAGGTTGATCACGCCCTTGATGTAATCGGGGGCATCGGGCACGCGGGTGACGGAGTCGTAGCCGCGGATTTCCTGCACCTTGAGGATGTCCACGCCGTAGTGCTCGGCGCCGAGGGTGAAGCTGAGGTACTCGCCACCGCTGCTGGCGGCGTTGGGGTTGCTGTCGTTCATGGAAGGAATCCTGGGTCGGGCGTGGCGGTCGGAAAACCGGGGCGTCACGCTGGATATCGGCCTGGGATGCCGCGACTTTAGCGGCTGTCGCGAACGGCAGCCGGCCAACGGCCGGGGCTACTCGCCGTTCTTGCGGGCGCTGCGCTGGCGGTCGATGCGGAAGATGTAACGCTGGATGGCGCTGTCGCCGCCGCGCGGGAGGCCATCGAAACGCATGCCGATGCGCTTCATTTCCACGCCGCTGGGGAGCTTGACCGCCAGCTGGTTGCAGACGATCAGCGAGATCTGCAGCGGGCCGCTTTCGGGCATGTCCAGGCGGGCGTCGTAGCGCTTCTGGATGCTGAAGACGTTGCAGTCCACCGGCACGGTCACGGCCAGGCCGCCGCCGCTGATGTCCACCACGCGCAGGTGCAGGGCTTCGCTGCGGTCCTCGTTGATCGGGAACAGCAGGTGCGGGGAGTCGGTGAACGGGGTTTCCAGCCGATAGAGTTCGCGGCGCTGCAGGTGCACCAGCTCGGTGGGGAAGGGTACGCGGAAGGCGACGTGGCGGTGGCCGCCAGTGCGTTCCAGGTGGTCCAGCCGGAAGCGGACCATGACACGGTCCAGCTGCGCGAAGCAGAGCAGGTGGCCGGCGTCTTCGGCGGCGCGGTTGGCCGGCTCAGACGGGCTGCCGTCGAGCAGCAGCCAGTCGTCGTCTTCGTCCAGTTCCAGGATCGCGGTCGGGAAGGACTGGTCGCGACCGCCCAGGTGCGCGTTGATCAGCGAGCGTTGGTCGATCAGCGCCTGCAGCAGCTGGCGGATCTGCCGGGGGTTGCGGACCAGGTAACGATCGTCCGTGCCGTCATCATGGGCGGCATGGGATGCGTCATGGGGGTCAAGGCTGCCTTCGGACATGGACTCTGCTGCGTTGGGCGGGTACGGATATCGTGCGATATCAGGTCTCTGTCCGTTTATCGGCAGCAGTTCACAATAATGTAGGGCCAATGTGTGTAGCGGTACGTTCGGCCAAAAAGCACCACCCCGCCGCAGCGGGGTGGTGTCAGGGGCGTCCGCTGGCGACGATCAGAACTCCTGCCAGTCGCCTTCGTTGGCCAGTACGGGTTCGCGCACCGCCGCGCGGCGGACCGGCGCGGCCGGGGCACGCGGGCGGGCCGGGGCGGCGTGGCGCGCGGCCGGTGCAGCGGCGACGACCGGGGCCGCCTGGCCCTCGAGCTTGAACAGCGACACCGCATCGGTGAGGTGGCCGGCCTGTTCTTCCATGGAGCGGGCGGCGGCCGTGGCTTCTTCGACCAGCGCCGCGTTCTGCTGGGTGGTTTCGTCCATCTGCATCACGGTCTGGTTGACCTGCTCGATGCCGGCCGACTGTTCCTGCGAGGCGGCCGAGATCTCGGCCATGATGTCGGTCACGCGCTGCACCGAGGCCACGATCTCGCCCATGGTGGCACCGGCCTGGTTGACCAGGGCCGAGCCTTCGGCGACCTTGCCGACCGACTCGTCGATCAGGCCCTTGATTTCCTTGGCGGCGCTGGCCGAGCGCTGGGCCAGGGTGCGCACTTCGGAGGCGACCACGGCGAAGCCACGGCCCTGTTCGCCGGCGCGGGCGGCTTCCACCGCCGCGTTCAGGGCCAGGATGTTGGTCTGGAACGCGATGCCGTCGATGACGGTGATGATGTCGGCGATGCGGCGCGAGGAGGCGTCGATCTCGTGCATGGTGCTGACCACCTTGCCGACCACTTCGCCGCCCTGCGAGGCCACCGAGTGCGCGCCGATGGCGAGCTGGTTGGCCTGGCGGGCGTGTTCGGCGTTCTGGCGTACGGTGGAGGTCAGTTCCTCCATCGAGGCGGCGGTTTCTTCCAGGTTGGCGGCCTGCTGTTCGGTACGGCGCGACAGGTCGTTGTTGCCCGAGGCGATCTCGCCGGCGGCGGTGCTGATGCTGCCCGAGGCGTGCTGGATGCGGCTGACGATCTGGGTCAGCTGGGCCACGGTGGTGTTGGCATCGTCGCGCATGGTTGCGAACACGCCGTGGAACTGGCCGTGCATGCGTGCGGTGAGGTCGCCGTTGGCGATGGCCTGCAGCAGGTGGGACAGCTGCGACAGGTTGCCGTCGGCGACTTCCATCATGGTATTGAGGTGCTCGATCATGACCCGGAAGTCGTGGTCGAAGCGCAGGGCATCGCCGCGCTGGCTGAAGTCGCCGGCGGCCGCAGCCTGGGCCAGGGTCTGGATCTGGGTGTTGATCGCCAGCAGGCTGGCCTTCGCTGCGTCCATCGATTCGTGCAGGATCGCGCGGGTGCCCGGCAGGCGGCGCGCGTTCTGCGACAGGTCGCCGGCCGCGTACTGGTTGAGCACGTTGATGGCGTCCTTGATCGAGTCCAGGTGCTCGAAGATCACCGTGTTCACGCCCACGGCCAGCTGGCCGTACACGCCCGGGAAGTCTTCCGGGATGCGGTGGCTGATGTCCGGGCCGGCGTGCATTTCGACCATCTGCTGGGTTTCGCTGGAGTAGCGGCGCAGCATCAGGGTCATGTCGCGGGTGGCCGCCAGCATGCGGCCGGCTTCATCTGCGGTGGTGCTGGAGGCGATGTTCACCGACAGGTCGCCACGAGCGACGGCCTGGATGGCCTGCATGGCCTGGCGGATCGGCCGGGTCACCGCGCGCGCGATCACCACGCCCATCGCCACGGCGAGCAGCGACAGCAGCACGATGCTGGTGATGATGGCCACCACGCTGCTGCGGTGGGTGGCGTTGGCTTCAGCGATCTTCGCCTGCATCAGGCCGCTGCTGAAGGCGCCGAGCTCCTTGAGGTCGTCGAACATCTTGCGGCGCGCCGGGCGCGACTTCTCATCGGAGATCTGCTGGGCCAGCACCCCATCAGCGGCGGCAACGGCCGCGCGCATCTCGGCGTTGGCGGCGAAGTAGGCCTCGAGGTCGGCGGCGACCTTGCTGTAGAGGCCCTTCTCCTTCTCGCCGGCGGGCAGAGCGGCGTAGGCGCCCAGCTCGTCGCGCACGGTCTTGGCGGTGGCATCCATGCGCTTGTTGTAGTCGGCGACCTTGTCCGGCTGGTCCAGCATGCTCAGCTGGGCCAGTTCAAAGGTGCGGAACTCACCCAGCTGCGCGCGGACTTCGCCCAAGTGCTGCACGGACGGAATGTCGTTGCTCGCCATCGCGGCGAGCTCGGCGTTGAGGCTGTTCAGCCGCACCAAGGCGAACACGCCCAGCGCGACCGTCATCAGGGTGGTGAGGGCAAACCCGACCGCGAGTTTGCGGCTGATGGGCAGATCATGGAACCACTTCATGCGGGAAACTCCGGGCAGGGCAAGGGCGCACAGCCGTGGGAACGCTGGGCGGAAGGGCAAGGGGCAAAGGCGGCGAAGCGGTAGGGCGTCAGGCTGGCGATGAATGTGTCATCGCTATTGCGGATAACGGCGGCGCGGGGCGGTTTCTTGAGTGCGCGATGTCACATTTTTTCGTGACCCACGCAGCGGCGCGGGTTGCGGTCGTTGGTTGCGAAAGCAAGTAATACCAATGGTTTTGCCATGCGGTGGCGAATGGGTCACCGATACGCAGCCGTATCGCGTCCGACCGACATCACGGTTTTCCATCAAACGTTCATGCCGCCGGAACGAAGAGCATCCGGCCAACGGCCGGGGCTACCGACAAACAAAAACGCCCCCGTCGGCGGACGGGGGCGTTTGCAGCCGACCAACGGTCGGCGCGATCAGTTGTGGCGTTACGCCGCCTGCGGCACCCGCAGCGAACGCACCAGGCCACCGATATCCACGATCAGCGCAACGCGGCCGTCCCCGAGAATGGTCGCACCGGACACACCGCTGATACGCCGGTAGTTGTTCTCGATGTTCTTGACCACCACCTGCTGCTGGCCGACCAGTTCGTCCACTTCCAGCGCGATCTTCTGGCCATCGCCTTCCACCACCACCACCAGCGAATCATCGGTGGTGCGGCGGCCGAAGCCGTAATACTCGCTCAGCGACAGGATCGGCAGGTACTCGCCACGCACGCGCAGCACACGGCCTTCGCCGGCCATCGAACGCACGTCTTCCGGCTGCGGCTGCAGCGCTTCGAGCACGTACGCCAGCGGCAGGATCACGGTTTCGCCCGCCACCGCCACGGTCATGCCGTCGAGGATGGCCAGGGTGAGCGGCAGGCGGATCAGCACGCGGGTGCCATTGCCGGCCCTGCTTTCCAGCTGCACTTCGCCACCCAGCGCCTGGATGTTGCGGCGGACCACGTCCATGCCCACGCCACGACCAGACAGATCCGTGACGGCATCGGCGGTGGAGAAGCCGGGCTGGAAGATCAGGTCCCAGACCTGCGCATCGGTGGGGTTGTCCGGCACGGCCAGGCCGCGTTCGAGCGCCTTGGCTAGGATCTTGTCGCGGTTCAGGCCACGGCCGTCATCGCTGACTTCGATGACGATGTGACCGCCCTGGTGCGATGCGGCCAGGGTAATGGTGCCGGTTTCGTCCTTGCCGGCGTCGCGGCGGACGTCGGGCATTTCCAGGCCGTGGTCGATCGAGTTGCGCACCAGGTGCACCAGCGGATCGGCGATCTTTTCGATCAGGCCCTTGTCCAGCTCGGTGCCTTCGCCGATGGTGCGCAGGCGCACGTGCTTGCCCAGGCGCGAGGAGAGATCGCGGACCAGGCGCGGGAAGCGGCGGAATACCGCGTCCACCGGCAGCATGCGCACGCCGATCACCGCTTCCTGCAGGTCGCGGGTGTTGCGTTCCAGCAGGTCCAGGCCGGCGAACAGCTGCTCGGCATGCACCGGGTCCAGGGCGTGCGAGACCTGCTTGAGCATGGCCTGGGTGATGACGAGTTCGCCGACCAGGTTGATCAGCGCATCGACCTTTTCCACGGCGACGCGGATGGAGGTTTCCGCTTCGCTGGTGGCAGCCGGTGCGGCCGCGGCTGCGGCGGCAGGCGCTGCCGGGGCGGCCACGGGGGCGGTAGGCGCGGCGGCGGCCGGGGCGCTGGTGGCCAGGCTCGGCGGTGCGGCCGGACGGATGTCCAGTTCGCAGTCGTCCACGACCCAGGCGAAGGTGTCTTCGATCTTGCTGCGCGGCACCTTGCCGACCAGGCCCAGGTCCCATGCCAGGTGGGCTTCGAGCGGGTCGAGCTGGTCGAAGCCGGGCAGGCGTTCCAGTCGCGCGGCGACCTGCAGCGAGCCCAGGTGTTCCAGTTCGCGGATGATGCGCAGCGGATCGTTGCCGCTCATGAACAGCGATGGCGCCGGCACGAAACCGATCTGCCACGCTTCAGGGGTGTCATCGACCTTGGCGGCAACCGGCGCGGCGGCGCTCGGCGCCTGGCCGGACAGCACCGCTTCCAGGCGTGCCTTGACCGCGGCCACCGCCTGCGGGTCGGCCGGCTGGCCGTGTTCGGCTTCGCGCAGCAGGGCGCGCAGCACGTCCACCGACGACAGCATGGCATCCACGGCCGCCGCTTCCAGCGCGCGCTTGCCGGCGCGCAGTTCGTCCAGCAGCGTTTCCAGTACGTGGGTCAGCGCGGCGATGGCGTCGAAGCCGAAGGTGCCGGCGCCGCCCTTGATGGAGTGCGCGGCGCGGAACACCGAGTTGATGATTTCCGGATCCTGCTGGCCCGATTCCAGTGCCAGCAAGCCCGCTTCCATCGCGTCCAGGCCCTCGCGGCTTTCCTCGAAGAAGGTGGCGTGGAAGCGTTGCAGGTCCATGCTCATGGGCGTTCGGGTCCGGTTACCAAAGGGGGAGGGGAAGGCGGGTGGGGATCAGCCCAGGACTTTCTGGACGGTCGCGACCAGCTGTTCCGGGTTGAACGGCTTGACCAGCCAGCCGGTTGCACCAGCCGCCTTGCCTTCGGACTTCTTGTCGGCGGCCGATTCGGTGGTCAGCATCAGCATCGGGGTGAACTTGTAGTCCGGCAGCTGGCGCAGCTCGCGGATCAGCGAGATGCCGTCCATGTTCGGCATGTTCACGTCGGTCACCACCGCGTTGAAGCGCTGGCCCTTGGCCCGGCCCAGGGCGACGGCGCCGTCTTCGGCTTCTTCGACGGAAAAGCCGGCCGAGGTGAGGGCGAAGGAAACCATCTGGCGCATTGACGCCGAATCGTCCACCACCAAGATACGTGCGCTCATGCCGCGTTCTCCACAGATTTCAGGTTGTCATGGGTTGCGTCCAGGCCCAGGGCCTGGGTGACACCGAGCAGGCGCGCGGCATCGCGGAAGGTGGCCGTGCAGCCGTCGAACGCGGTCGGGTGGCCGGCCAGGCGGCGGGCCTCGACGAACGCGCACAGGACCTGCACCGACGCGGTATGGATACGGCCCACCTGGCTGGCATCCAGCGTCAGGTCGCCGCCCTGGTCCACCAAGGGGGCCAGGCGTGTTTTGAGCTCGGTGCTGGTCTCGATTCCGAGATCATCACCCAGGGCCACAGTGCTCATCGTTGCTCCGGACAAACGGTTCCGAGGTCTATAACGGCGTATTTCTGGAAACCTTTAGGGGAGGTCCGGCCACGCTGGATCAATTCAACAGCTGCGTGGCATCCAGCAGGATCATCGGCTGGGCCGTGACCCGGGCCACGCCGCGGAACAGGTCGTTGGAGATCTGGCAGATCCGCGCCGTATCGGGCGGTTCGATCTGCGAATCGGTGAGGTTGGCCACGTCTTCCACGGCCGATACGCGCAGGCCCATGGTCTCGCCGTCCTCTTCCAGCACCACGATGCGGGTGTTGGCGTCGTCGCTGGCGGGACCGGTGCCCAGGTGGATGCCCAGGTCCATCACCGGCACCACCTGGCCGCGCAGGTTCATGATGCCCAGCATCGCCGACGGGGTGCCGCGCAGCGGCAGCAGCGGTACCGGCAGCACCACCTCCTGCACCTTCAGCAGCTCCAGCGCGTAGGCCTGGGGGCCGCAGCGCAGGCGCAGCCAGCGCGAGGTGCGCTCGGCGGCGCGGCGATCGCCGCGGGGGCTGGAGGCCGGGTTGCGGGCCTGGGCCTGCAGCTCCTGCCAGCTGCTGGGGCGGCCGGAGGGGGCGGGAACGGGAGCGGGTGCCACCGGGCGCGGTGCTGCCACGGGTGGGGGCGGCGGCGGTGCAGTGCGGGCGACCGGTGCCGGGACAGCGGCCGGGACCGGTGCGCGCACGGGCGCCGCCACGGCCACCGGCACAATGTCGTGGAGCGCTTCCGCTGGCAGATCGTCCCAACTGGGGCGCGAGGCGTCCGGTGTAGCGGCCACCTCGACCGGGCCCAGGGCCGGGTCGTTGAGCAGTTCATCCAGCAGGGCAAGATGGGCCGGCGCACCCGGCGAGGTGGGCGTATCAAACGCCGCAGCCGGAGCAGCAGCCTCCACCACGGGACCCAGTGCCGGGTCGTTCATCAGTTCGTCCAGCAACGCCATGGCGGCCGGTGCGCCCGGTGAGGTCGGGGTATCGAAGGCGGGTGCGCCGTTGGCATCTTCCGCGTCGGCGATCGCCACGGCGGTCACCGGCACGGCATCGCCGAGCAGTTCCTCGAGATAGTCGTCGAGTACGCCGGTGCTGTTCATGCCGCGCGCTCCATCTGCAGCGCGTCGTCGGCGAGGATCCATTCCAGCGCACGCCGGTACGCGGCCAGGCCACGGCCCGGGTACTCGTCGGAGGTCGCCGGCACGGTCAGGCTGGCGGCGTTGCAGATGCGCGTGTCCACCGGAATGGCGTCTTCCCACACGCGGTGGCCGTGGCGGTCCTGCATCTGCTTGACGGTTTCGTTGCCGGCGCGGGTGCGGCGGTCGAACAGGGTCGGCAGGATCGACATCGGCAGCGGGCGGCGGCGCGAACGCTCGACCATCTCGCCGGTCCGCACCATGCCATCCAGGCCGTGCAGGGCCAGCGGCTCGGCCTGGGTCGGAATGATCAGGCGGTCGGCCGCGGCAAGTGCGTTGATCATCAGCAGGCCCAGCGTGGGCGCGCAGTCGAGCAGGATGTAGTCGTGCTGGCCCTGGTGGCGGGTCATCGCGTGCTGCAGGGCCAGGCCCAGGCCGGGCTGGTTGGCGCTGCGCCGTTCGAGCGTAGCCAGCGCGGCCTGCGCGCAGATGAAGTCCAGGCCGGGCACCTGGCTGTGGTGGGCCAGGCTGCCCAGTTCGGCCGGCGGGGTGCCGAACAGCTCCAGTACGCCGGCCGGCGGCGGATCCAGCGGCACGCCGAAAGCGCGGGTCAGCGAGGAGTGCGGATCGAGGTCGATCAGCAGCACGCGGTGGCCCAGGGCGGCCAGGCCGCGGCCGAGCGCGAGGGTGGTGGTGGTCTTGCCCACGCCGCCCTTCTGGTTGGCGATTGCCCAGATACGCATCGGCTTACTCCTTCATTGCGGGGGGAACGGCGGCGCCAACGCGGCTGCCGGCCGGCACCGGTGGCAGCTGCACCGGGGCGAGGGGGGAAACGGGGGAGGGCGTGGCCGGCGCCGGCGCGGTGCCGGTTTCGGCGGTGAGCTGCGGGCCCAGCGGGTCCGTGCCCTGCGCGGTGTCGGCCAGGATGATGACCATCACCCGGCGGTTGCGGTTGCGGCCCTGCGCGCTGGTGTTGTCTTCGCGCGGGCGGAACTGGCCATAGCCGACCATCGCCAGCCGCGCCGGCTGCACGCCCTGGTCGGCGAACAGGTGCACCACGCTGGCCGCACGCGCGGCCGACAGTTCCCAGTTGGACGGGAACAATGCGGTGGCGATCGGCACATCATCGGTGTGGCCTTCCACGCGCACGCCGTTGGGCGCGTCGTGCAACACCTGGGCCAGCGAAGACAGGGTGTCGCGTGCGTGCACGTCGAGCGTGGCCGAGCCGGTGGTGAACAGGATGTCGCTGTTGATCTCCACTTCGATCCACAGCTCGGTGCGGCGCACGGTGATCATGCCGCGGTCGATCAGCGGGGCCAGCGTGGCGGTGAGGCGGTCGGCGATGCTGTTGAGCTGGCGCTCTGCGGCCTGCAGCTGTTGCTGGTTGTGCACAGACACCGGCATGCGCATCTGCGAGGCCATCGCCGGCAGCAGGGTGGGGTCGTTGCTGGGCGACGGTGCCGACGGGCCAACGCGGTTGCCCGCCTTGATCACCGAGGGGCTGTCCCAGCCGCCACCCTGCACCTGCTGGTTGCCGACCTGCACCGGGTTGATGGTGCGCGGCGCGCCACCGAAGGCGGTGGTCAGGGCGTCGGCCATGACCCGGTACTTGCCTTCGTTGAGCGAGGAGATGGCGTACATGACCACGAAGAAGGCAAGCAGCAGCGTCATGAGGTCGGCGTAGGGAATCGCCCAGGCCTCATGGTTGGCGTGCTCTTCGTGGGCTTTGCGGCGGGCCATGTCAGTGCAGGAACCCCGACAGGTTGGTCTCGATGTTGCGCGGGTTCTCGCCCTGGGCAATCGAGATCAGGCCTTCGATGATCATTTCGCGGTCGCGGCTGTTGTGGTGGATCACGCTCTTGAGCTTGGCCGACACCGGCAGGAACAGCAGGTTGGCCGAGGCGATGCCGTAGATCGTGGCGGTGAACGCAGCGGCGATGCCGTGGCCGAGCTTGCTCGGGTCGGCCAGGTTCTTCATCACCGCGATCAGGCCGAGCACGGCGCCGATGATGCCCAGCGTGGGCGCGTAGATGCCCATGCCTTCGAACACCTTGGAGGCGGCCAGGTCCTGGCTTTCCTGGCTGCCCAGTTCGATTTCCATCATGTGCCGGATGGTTTCCGGCTCCACGCCGTCCACCAGCAGCTGCAGGCCCTTGCGCAGGAACGGGTCGTCCTGCGCGTCGACCTGGGCTTCCAGGCCGAGCAGGCCCTGGCGGCGGGCGATGTTGCTCCATTCCACGATCTGGCGGATCAGCTCGGCACGGTCGCTGGCCGGCGGGCGCACGACCCAGCGCACGATCTTGAAGGCGTGCTTGAACACGGCCGGCGAGGTGTGCAGCAGGATGGCGGCCAGGGTGCCGACGATGACGATCACGAAGGCGGCAGGGGACCACAGCGACGCCAGCCCGGCACCCTTGAGGATGCTGCCGCCGACCAGCGAGGCCAGGGCGAGGAAAAGTCCAATGAGGCTGAGTCTGTCCATTTGTCCGATATCGGCTTGCGGGTGGGGGACTTGAATTGCGGGGCTATCGGGGGTTCAGCCCCACGCATGTCAATC
This sequence comes from Stenotrophomonas rhizophila, assembly GCF_001704155.1. Classification (NCBI taxonomy): domain Bacteria; kingdom Pseudomonadati; phylum Pseudomonadota; class Gammaproteobacteria; order Lysobacterales; family Lysobacteraceae; genus Stenotrophomonas; species Stenotrophomonas rhizophila. The sequence goes on from NZ_CP016294.1 coordinate 2,080,332, forward strand.
GTGCGGGGTGCGCAGGCCGTCCACGTCGAGGATCAGGGACATGCGGCCGTCGCCGATCAGGGTGGCGCCGGCGTAGCCGCGCAGGCCGCGCAGGGCCTTGGGCAGCGGCTTGATCACCACTTCCTCGCGGCCACGCACCTGGTCCACCACCAGCCCGAAGCGGGCTTCGCCGGCCTGCAGCACCACGATGGTGAGCAGGGGCGAGGGCGCCGGATCCACATCGAGCCAGTGGCGCAGGTCCACCAGCGGCAGGGTATGGGTCCTGCGGTCGAGCACGGCGCGGCCGTCGAACCAGCCCAGCGAGGTGTTCGGCGCGTGCAGCACTTCCATCACGCGTGCCAGCGGCAGTGCGTAGACGTCCTCGCCGGCCTGCACCAGCAGGGTCGGCAGGATCGCCAGGGTGAGCGGCACGCGGATCATGAAACGGCTGCCGCGGCCCAGTTCGGACTGGATCTGGATCTGGCCGCTGAGCTCGCGGATGCGCGACTGCACCACGTCCATGCCGACGCCACGACCGGAGATATCGGTGACTTCCTGCTTGGTCGAGAAGCCGGGCAGGAACACCAGGTGCAGGCATTCCTCGCTGGTCAGGCGGGCGGCGGCTTCGGGATCGATCAGGCCCTTTTCGCGGGCCTTGGCGCGCAGGCGCTCGGGGTCGATGCCGGCGCCGTCGTCCTGCACTTCAATGCTGACGTAGTCGCCTTCCTGCTGCGCGGACAGGCGCACGTTGCCGCTGCGTGTCTTGCCCTGGGCTTCGCGCAGCTCGGGCATTTCAATGCCGTGGTCGATCGCGTTGCGCACCAGGTGCACCAGCGGGTCGGCCAGGGCTTCGACCAGGTTGCGGTCCAGTTCGGTTTCCGCCCCGATCAGTTCCAGCTCCACTTCCTTCTTCAGGTTGCGGGCCACGTCGCGGGCGACCTTCGGGAAGCGTGAGAACACCTTGCCCACCGGCTGCATGCGGGTGCGCATCACCGCCGACTGCAGGCGCGCGGTGGCGATATCCAGCGTGGACACGGCGCGGTCCAGTTCTTCGTCGTGCAGGCGTGCACGCAGGGTCTTGAGCCGGTTGCGCGACAGCACCAGTTCGCCGATCAGGTTGACGATGGCATCCAGGCGCTTGGTATCCACGCGCACGGTGTGTTCGGCTTCGGCCACCGGCTTGTTGACGGCCGGCTTGGCCGGGGCCGGAGCGGCGACCGGGCGCGGCGCGACGGCCGGGGCGGGTGCCGCTGCGGCCACGCTCTGCGCGCCGGGAGCGGCGCCGCCATGCAGCTGGTCGAGCAGGGCTTCGAATTCGTCTTCGCCGATCAGGCCATCGTCGTTCTTTTTCGCCACGGCAGTGGGAGCCGCGCCGCCGTGCAGGGTATCCAGCAGGGCTTCGAATTCATCGTCGGTGATGAGCTCGCCGCTCGAGGCGGCCGCCGTCGCGGCCGGTGCCGGCGTGGCCGGTCCGTTGACGTCGAACTGCGCGATCAGTTCCGGCGGGGCATAGCCCGGCTCGGTGCCGGCGGCCACCGAATCCAGCATCGACTGCAGGTAATCCAGCGATTGCTGGCCGGCGTCGAAATGGTGGGCCTGCAGCACGGCCTGGCCCGAGCGGGCCATGCCAAGGGTTTCTTCGGCGGCGTGGCACAGCTCGACCATGGCCTGGATGCCCAGGAAGCCGGCACCGCCCTTGAGCGTGTGGAACCCGCGGAACACCGCGTTGAGCTGGTCGCTGTCCTGGGGCGACTGCTCCAGCGACACCAGCTGTTCGCCGAGGCGATCCAGGATCTCCTGGGCCTCGAGGATGAAGTCTGCAGCAATGTCGTCTGGAACAGCACTCATGGTTTCAAAGCCCCAAATCGGAAAGCAGGTCGTCGGCGTCGACCTGTGACACCTGATGGCGGTCCAGGCCGCTCACGGCCGGACCGGCCAGGCCGTTGTCGCGCTTGTGCGCGCTGTCGTCCGGCGGCGGCAGGCCGAGCGCGCCGAAGCCTTCGTGCACGCGGCGCACGATGCCCACCACGCGGCGGATGATCTGCCCGGTGAGATCCTGGTAGCTCTGGGTGAGCGCGATCTCGGTGAGGTTGTGGCGGATGCGGTCCAGCTGCTGGTCCTGGTCCGGGCTCAGCCCGTTGGCACGCAGCTGCTCGGTGAGCGCGCGGCATTCCTCGGCCAGGTCCAGGGTGCGGTGGGTGGCCTGTTCGGTCATCGCCACCACGTGGTCCAGGCGCGCGCAGGCATCGTCAAGCTCGCCGGCTTCGCTGGGCAGGGTGGGCAGTTCGCCCAGCGCCTGGCCCAGTTCGCGGGCAAGGCGGTTCAGCCCGGCCATCATCGGCTGGGTGCGCAGCGCGGCCAGGGCGTCGATTTCCCGGCGCCAGCCGGCTTCGTCGCCGCTTTCCAGCGCGGCCAGGGCATCCTGCAGGCGCTGCACCAGCGCCGATTTGTCGCGAAGGGTTTCCATCACGCGCTGGCCGCCAGGCGCTCGAAGATCTTGCCGAGCTTTTCTTCCAGGGTCTGGGCGGTGAACGGCTTGATGATGTAGCCGTTCACGCCGGACTGGGCGGCTTCAATGATCTGCTCGCGCTTGGCTTCGGCGGTGACCATCAGCACCGGCAGGGTCTTGAGCTTGGCGTCGGCGCGGATCGCCTTGAGCAGGTCGATACCGGTCATGACCGGCATGTTCCAGTCGGTGACCACGAAATCGAACGACTGGCTCTGCAGCAGGGCCAGCGCGGCATGCCCGTCCTCGGCTTCGGCCGTATTGGTGAAGCCCAGATCGCCCAGCAGGTTCTTGACGATACGACGCATGGTCGAGAAGTCGTCGACGATCAGGATACGCATGTTCTTGTTCAAAGCACTTTCCTCGGTATCAAGTGTTCTCGAGGCCGGCGTCGGCCGCCTCGAAGATCTTCAGTCGGCCACGCAGGCGCAGCACTGCCTGGCCATGGATCTGGCAGACGCGCGACTCGCTGACGCCGAGCACCGCGCCGATCTCTTTCAGGTTCAGTTCCTGCTCGTAGTACAGCGACAGCACCAGCTGTTCGCGTTCGGGCAGCAGGCCGATCGCATTGCCCAGCTCGCGGCCGAATTCGCCGCGCTCCAGCACCTGCTGCGGAGTCGGGCCGCCCTGGGCGACGGTATCCAGCTCGCCCTGGTCTTCGATCCGCGATTCCAGGCTCAGCACCTGGCCACGCGCGGCGTCTTCCATCAGGCGCAGGTAGTCGGGCAGCGGCATGTCCATCGCGGCGGCCACTTCGGTGGCGCTGGCGGCGCGGCCGGTGGTCTGCTCCAGCCGGCGGATGGTGGACGCGGCGTCGCGGGCACGGCGGTGCACCGAACGCGGCACCCAGTCGCCGCGGCGGATCTCGTCGATCATCGAGCCGCGGATGCGGATCGAGGCGTAGGTTTCGAACGAGGCGCCCTGGTCGGCGTCGTAGCTGCGCGAGGCCTCGATCAGGCCCATCATGCCGGCCTGGATCAGGTCGTCGACTTCAACGCTGGCCGGCAGGCGTGCGGCCAGGTGGTGGGCGATGCGCCGGACCAGGTCCGAGTGCTGGGCAATGCACTCGTTGGCAGCGGCGCGCTGCACCTCTTTGTATTGTGCGGCGCCTTTCATGCGGTCACCCCGCGTTGCTTGAGGATGCGTTCCAGGAAGAATTCAACGCCGCCGCGCGGCTCGGTCGGGGCCTGCCAGCGGGCGGTGCGCCGGGCGATCTCGGCGATCGCCTGCGCCGACGGGCTGGACGGGTAGGCCTTCACCACCGGCTGCTGGCGCTGCACCGACAGGCGCAACCAGTCGTCCTGCGGCACGCAGCCCAGGTAGTTCAGCGAGACATCGGCCAGGAACTTGTCACAGACCCGGCTCAGCTTTTCGTAGAGCACGCGGCCTTCGTTCGGATCACGCACCATGTTGGCGACCACCTGGATGCGGTCCACGCCACGTTCGCGCGAGAGCACCTTGATCAGCGCATAGGCATCGGTGATCGAGGCCGGTTCGTCGCAGACCACCACCACGGTGTCCTGGGCGGCCTGGCAGAAGGTGAGCACGCCGTCGGTGATGCCGGCGGCGGTGTCGACCACCATGAAGTCCAGATCGCGTTCCAGTTCGGAGAACACGTTGACCAGGCCCACGTGTTCGGCCGGCTGCAGTTCGGCCATGTGGCGGCGGCCCGACGCGGCCGGCACCACCAGCACGCCACCCGGGCCTTCCAGGATCACTTCATCCAGCGTGCAGCGCCCGGCGACCAGGTCGGCCAGGGTCAGCTTGGGCTGCAGGCCCAGGATCACATCGATGTTGGCCAGGCCCAGGTCGGCATCCAGCAGCAGCGTGCGCTTGCCCATGTCGGCCAGCGCCACGGCCAGGTTGGCCGACACATTGGTCTTGCCCACGCCGCCCTTGCCGCCGGTGACGGCGATGGTGCGGACCGGGCCCAGCGGCTGGCTGCGGGTGGCCGACAACGGGAAGGTCCTGGTCAGGTTTTCATACTCACGCGACGGCATGGTTCAACTCCGGGTTGCAGGGCATATCGGCCGCGCGGCGCAAATCTTCAAGGCGAAGTACAAGATTGGCTGCACTGGCCCGGTGCAGGTCTTCGGGAACGTCCTGCCCGTCGGTGACCCAGGTGATCGGCAGGCGGTGGTCGACGGCCACCGACAGCGCGGTACCGAAGCGGCCGGTCTCGTCCAGCTTGCTCAGCACCACGCCCTGCGGGTTGGCGCCGCTGAAGCGGCGGACCACCTCGTCCATGTCGCCGAAGCTGGTGTTGGCCGGCAGCACCAGCAGCGTGCGGATCTGCGGGGCGGCGCGGAGCCACTGCAGCTGGGCGGCCAGGGCGCGGTCACGCGGGCCCAGGCCGGCGGTGTCGATCAGCACCAGCTTGTAGTCCTTCAGGCGCTCCAGCAGCTGGGCCAGGTCGCTGCCACTGTTGGCTTCATGCACGGCGATGCCGAGCTGGCGGCCGAAGCCGTACAGCTGTTCGCGGGCGCCGATGCGGGCGGTATCGGTGGTGACCAGGGCCACGTCGCGGGCGGCGTGGGCTTCGGCGAAGCGCGAGGCCAGCTTGGCGATGGTGGTGGTCTTGCCGGCACCGGTGGGACCGACCAGGGCGATCACGCCGCCGGCCTCCAGCGGGTCGACCGGGGCGATCGGCAGCTTCTTGGACAGCAGCCCCAGCATCAGGCCACGGCCACGGTGGGCTTCGGTGTCCAGCGGGATCTGCAGGGCCACATCGCGGCAGATGCCGGCGTCGAAACCGTATTCGTCCATCAGGTCCAGCGCGGCGGCACGCACCGCCGAGCCGCGCAGGCGCTCGTCGGTGAAGCGGTTCATTTCGCGCTCGATGACGGTGCGCATGCCGGCCACTTCATTCCGCAGCTGGCGCAGTTCCTCATCGTCGCGGACCAGGGTGACCGGGGCGGCGACGGCAGGCACCGGGGCGGTGATGACCTCGGCCGGCACCGTCGGTTCGTTGGCGGCCTGCAGCGACGGCTCGACCGGTGCAGCAACGGTCATGGCGGCGACCGGCGCGGCGATGGCGTCCACAACCACCGGAGCGGGCGCGGCAAACACCGCCGAATCGTCGATCTGGATGGCCGGGCTGGCCGCGGCCGGGACCACCGGCACGGTTTCCCACAGCGGCGCCGCCGGGGCCTCAAGGGGAGCCCGCTGCATCTGCTGCGCCGGCATCTGCGGCAGCTGCGGCGGGATGCTGGTGCGGCCTGCCGGAGCGTGCATCTCGAACAGCGGTGCTTCGTCCAGCGGCGGGTCGATGATGAAGCGGGCGCGGTTGGCCGGGGCCGGCGCAGCGGCGCGGACCGGTGCTTCCACTGCCACCGGTGCGGCGTCGGCGACCGGCGCGACCACGGTGCGTTCGGCGGCGGCAGCCTGCTCAACATTGAACGGGGCGAAGATCTGTTCCGGCAGATGGGTGGCCGGCTGCACGTTGGCGCGGGCCAGGGTGGCGGCAAAGCCGCTGCTGCCCGGCGGCGGCACGATTTCGTTGGCGCTGTCCAGGGTGCGGCCGGTCGCGCCGACGGCGGCGCGGGCGAGGGCGGCCACGGCCGAGGTGGTGGCCGCCACCGGTTCCGGCGCGGCGGCCGGTGCCTTGCGGCGGGTCACCGCGGCGATCACCGCATCGGCGGCGTTGCGCGGGCGCGGGGCCGGCGGCGGCGGCGCCACGTCCTTGCGCGCCGCTTCCAGTGCACGCTGCACCGCGCCTTCGTCATAGTTCGCCGCGGCCACGATTTCCACGCCTTCCTCGATCCGGCGATTGGACAGGATCACGGCATCCGGACCGTGTTCCTTGCGCACCAGGTTCATGGCAGAGCGCATATCGGGAGCGACGAAGCGTTTGATTTTCATGCTGTGGTACCGGGACTGGGGCGGCTGGGGGGTGGAAGGGAAGCGCTGGTTGTCGGTGGTCTGCACGGTCCGGGTTTCCCTTCTTGTCCTGCTGCGGTGATTGCGAAATGGGGGTGTCTGTTTTCTGACGCGTTGCTGTCGGAGTTCCGGCTCAGCTGATCGTGCCGACCAGCTTCAGCCGCTTGTCCTCGGGGACCTCGCTGTAGGCCAGCACGGACAGCGACGGAACGCTGTGGCGTACCAGCCGTGCCAGCGCGGCACGTACCGGACCGGGCACCAACACCACCGCGGGCTCGTTCTTCGCTTCCTGCTTGCTGACACATTCGGCCAGGCTCTGGTGCAGTCGCTCAGCGAGTCCGGGTTCCAGCGCGGCGCCGTTGCCCTGAGTGGACTCCTGCAAGACGCGTTCCAGTTGCGGGTTGAGGGTGAACACCGGCAGCTCGGCGGACATGCCGGCGATCTCCTGGACGATGAAACGGCCCAGCGCGTTGCGCACGGCGGCCGTCAGTACGCCGGGGTCCTGGCTCATCGGCGCGTTCTCCACCAGCGATTCGGCGATCTTGCGCAGCTGGCGCACCGGGATGCGTTCGATCAGCAGGTTCTGCAGCACCCGCACCACCACCGACAGCGGCAATGCCTTCGGGGTGAGGTCCTCGACCAGCTTCGGGGCGCTCTTGGCCAGGTTGGCCAGCAGCTGCTGCACCTCTTCGTGGCCGAGCAGCTCCGGGGCGTGTTCGCGGATCAGGTGCGAGAGGTGGGTGGCGACCACAGTGGCCGGGTCGACCACGGTGTAGCCCATCGATTCGGCGTGGGCGCGCTGGTGCGGCTGGATCCAGGTGGCATCCAGGCCGAATGCGGGGTCCTTGCCGGCGATACCTTCCAGCGCGCCGAGCGCGCTGCCCGGGTCCAGGGCCAGTTCGCGGTCGGGGTGGATTTCGGCGGTGGCCACCGGCACGCCGTGGATCAGCAGCCGGTAGGCGCTGGCGCCCAGTTCCAGGTTGTCGCGGATGTGCACGGACGGGATCAGGAAGCCGATGTCGTGGGTGAGCTTGCGGCGCACGCCCTTGATGCGCGCCATCAGTTCGCCGCCCTGGTTCTTGTCCACCAGCGGGATCAGCCGGTAGCCCACTTCCAGGCCCAGCGGATCGACCGGGCGCAGTTCGTCCCAGGTCAGTTCGGCGGTGGGCGAGGGCGCTGCGCCGGGCAGGCCCAGCGCATTGGTCGGGCCGGCCGCAGGCGCGGCGGCGGCGCGCTCGGCCGCCTGGCTCTTCTGCCAGAGCTTCCAGGCGATGAAGCCGAGGATGGCAGCCAGCGTCAAGAAGGCGACGTTGGGCATGCCCGGGACCAGGCCGACCAGGCCCAGGATCGCCGCGGCGATGGTCAGTGCGCGGTGCTGGCCGAACACCTGGCCCATCATGGCCTGGGCCATGTCCTGCGAGCGCGAGGCGCGGGTGACCAGCATGGCCACGGCCGAGGACACCAGCAGTGCCGGCAGCTGCGCCACCAGCCCGTCACCGATCGACAGCAGGGTGTAGGTGGCTGCGGCTTCGCCGAACGGCATGCCGTGCTGGAGCACGCCAACGGCCAGGCCGCCGATCATGTTGATGAAAAGAATGAGGATGCCGGCGATGGCATCGCCGCGGATGAACTTGCTGGCACCGTCCATGGCGCCGTAGAAGTCGGCTTCCTCGCGGACTTCTTCACGGCGCAGCTTGGCTTCTTCACGCGTCAGCAAACCGGCGTTGAGGTCGGCGTCGATCGCCATCTGCTTGCCGGGCATGGCGTCCAGGATGAAGCGCGCGGTCACTTCGGACACGCGGCCGGCACCCTTGGTGATCACCACGAAATTGATGATGGTCAGGATCGCGAAGACCACGATGCCCACGGCGTAGTTGCCGCCGATGACGAATTCGCCGAATGCGGCGATCACCTTGCCGGCCGCTTCATGGCCGTTCTGGCCGTTGAGCAGGATCACGCGGGTGGAGGCCACGTTCAGCGCCAGCCGCAGCATGGTGGTGATCAGCAGCACGATCGGGAAGATGGTGAAATCCAGCGGGCGCTTCACGTACACCACCGCCAGCAGCACCATCAGCGAGATGGCGATGTTGAAGGTGAACAGCGCATCGAGCACCGGGGCGGCCAGCGGCACCACCACCATGGCCAGCAGGGCCAGCACGATCAGCGGGGCGCCAAGGCCCTGGCGGATCATGTCCAGGGCGCGGCGGGTGTTCATGCCGGCGGGCTGGGCGCTCATGGGCGGCCTCCCTTGCCGAACTCATCCACGTCGATGCTGGGCGCGGCCGGCATCGGTCCACCCCGCCAGGTACGCAGCTGGTAGACGTAGGACAGCACCTGGGCAACGGCCGAATACAGTCTCACGGGAATTTCCTTTCCAAGTTGACCTTCCCGATACAAGGCGCGTGCCAAAGGCGGGGCCGAGACGATGGCGACCTTGTTGCCGTCGGCCACCTGGCGGATTCGCAGGGCGGTTTCGTCCACGCCCAGGGCCACCACGGTGGGGGCGCCCATCCTGCCGCCGTCGTATTTGAGGGCCACCGCGTAGTGGGTGGGGTTGACCACCACCACGTCGGCGGTGGGCACCGCTTCCATCATCCGGCGGTTGGACATCTGTTGCTGCAGCTGGCGGATGCGGCCCTTCACTTCCGGGCTGCCCTCGCTTTCCTTCATCTCCCGGCGCAGCTCTTCGCGGGTCATCTTCAGCTTTCGCATCCAGTTCCAGCGCTGGTACGGGGCGTCGATGGCGGCCAGCAGCATCATGGCCCCGCCGGTGGCCAGCATCAGTTTCAGGGTGAAGCCCAGGCCGTGGACCATGGCCGCCTCCAGCGGTTGGTGGACCAGATCGCGCAGCCCGCGGATGCCATGCCAGACCACCAGCCCGGCGGCGGTGCCGACGAACACGATGCGCAGCAGGGATTTGGTGAATTCGCCGATGGCTTCGGCGCCATACAGGCGCTTCATGCCGGCCATCGGGCTGAGCCGGTTGAACTGCGGCATCAGCGATTTGTTCGACCAGCGCAGCCCGCCCATGGCTACCGGGGCCAGGAAGCTGGCCAGCAGGCAGACCAGCAGCAGCGGCCACAGGGCCAGCATCAGCTGCAGGAACAGGTGCCCGAAATGGCTGAACAACCCCAGCGGCTCGAAGCGCAGGCCCGGTTCCGGGGTCAGGGCCAGCTTCATCCAGTCCTTGGCGCTGCTGGCCATGCCCCCGGAAAACGCCATCAGTGCCAGCACCGAGGCGCCGAACACGGCGGCGGTGGCCAGCTCGCGTGAACGCGGGATGTTGCCCTGTTCACGGGCATCACGCAGGCGTTTTTCGGTAGGTTGTTCGGTTTTTTCGCCGGCTTGTTCTTCGTCGGACATCGGGAGCAGGGCACCACGGGGATTACCCGGGGTGGTGCAAGAAGTGTTCCATTGCGGACGAGGTGCCGGGAGCAGAGCACGTGACAGGGACAGTGATCGAGCTCTGGCTCGGGATCGGGATCGTGATCGTGATGGTGACGGCGACGGCGACGGCGACGGCGACGGGAGAGTAGGGTCGATTCCCAAACGACCGCCGATACGGGTCAACGTCCGGTAACGCATGACGGGAAGCGCAGAAGCGTTCCCCGACGGAGGTCATGCCGCCATCGAACGCGGGCAATCCACGTGCAGTCGATCGGGATGCGACCCTACCAGCAACAGCCCAACAGCCCGGCGCCACCGGCATCATCAATGGCATCATCCAGGTTCAACTGACTGCTGCGGTAATCGATGTCGCCTTACCTGTTCTGCGCTGTCCTGTTGGCCGGGCTGCTGCATGCCAGCTGGAACGCCATCGTCAAACGCGGCAGCGATACGCTGTTCACCACGATCCTGGTGACCGGCTCGGCGGCGTTGATCGCGGCGCTCTGCCTGCCTTTCGTGACCGCACCGGATCCGCGCAGCTGGCCGTGGCTGGCGGCGTCGACCGTGCTGCAGGCGGGGTATTACCTGCTGGTGGCGCGCACCTACCGGGTGACCGACATGAGCGCGGCCTATCCGTTGATGCGGGGTTGCGCGCCGATCCTGGTGGCGCTGGTGGGCGGGGCCGTTCTCGGCGAGCGCCTGCCGGGGTTGGCATGGGCCGGCATCGGGCTGATCTGCTTCGGTATTCTGTGCATGTCGCACGGGATCGTGCGTCGGCAGATGTGGCTGCCTCTGCTCAACGCCGGAGTGATTGCCACTTACACGCTGGTAGACGCCTTGGGGGCGCGGCAGTCCGGTTCGGCGCTGGGCTACACCTTGTGGCTGTTCCTGCTGTCGGGGCTGCCATTGCCGGTCTGGGCCCTCGCTACCCGCGCGCCGCAGCTTTTCGCCTATGCACAATCGAACTGGGGCTATGGCCTCGTCGGCGGCGTAGGTACCCTGACATCGTACGGCGTGGTGCTCTGGGTGATGACGCAGGCGCCTGTGGCGATGGTCTCGGCGCTACGCGAGACCTCGATCCTGTTTGGCGTGCTGATCTCTGCGTTGGTATTACGCGAACGGGTCACCCGGCAACGATGGGTCGCCGCCGGCTTGATCGTTGCAGGAGCGGTGGTGCTGCGCGTGTGCGGCTAATCCAGGAAATGCCCGCCCTGCGAGGCTTTGTGGTCCTGTGACACCACCATCCGTGGGCGTGGCAGGTCGTGGAGCTGCAGGAAGCGCTCGGCGTCGACCGGGCGGCCGAGCAGGTAGCCCTGCAGGAAGTCGCAGCCCAGCCGCTCCAGGTAGGAACGCTGGCCGGCGGTTTCCACGCCTTCGGCCACGATGTCCATGTCCAGCGCATGCCCCAGCGCCACGATGGCCGAGACGATTACCACGTCTTCGGAGCTGTTTTCCAGGTCGCGCACGAAGGCGTGGTCGATCTTGATCTCGGTGGCCGGCAGGCGTTTGAGATACAGCAGGCTGGAATAGCCGGTGCCGAAATCGTCGATGGAAATGCCCACACCCAGCCGCGCCAGGGCCTGCAGCAGGCGCAGGCTGGTCTCGGTGTCGCGCATCACCGCGCTTTCGGTTATCTCCAGGACCAGCCGGCGCGGTTCCACCCGGTGCAGTTTCAGCGCGTCGCTGATCTCGCCGAGCAGGTTCGGGGAGCCGAACTGGATTGGCGACAGGTTCACCGATACCGACCAGCTGTCGTGGCCGGCGTCATGCCAGCGGCGCAGCTGGCGGCACGCTTCGTTGAGCACCCAGCGCCCGATCTCGTGGATGACCCCGCTGCGTTCGGCCAGGCGGATGAAACGATCCGGTGGAATCAGGCCATGCTCGGGGTGGTTCCAGCGGACCAGGGCCTCGGCGCCACAGACCTGGTGGGTGCTGACCCGCACCTTGGGCTGGTAGTGCAGGAACAGCTGGTTGGCCTGGATCGCGCGGCGCAGGTCGGCCAGCAGCCGGAATTGCTGTTCGGCGCTGTCGCTCATCCACTCGGCGAACACCACGAAGGCGTTGCGTCCGGCCTCCTTGGCCTGGTACATCGCCGCGTCGGCATACCCCATCAACTGGCGTTCGGTGGTGGCGTGGTCGGGGCAGATGGCAATGCCGATGCTGGCGGTGACCTGCAGCTCATGCCCGGGCACCAGGTTGCCGGTGCCCACGGCCTGGATGATGCGGCCGGCCAGGCTGGACACGTCCTCGTCGTTGTCGATGCCGACCACCAGCACGAACTCGTCGCCGCCCAGGCGGGCCATCACGTCGGCGGCACGCAGCAGCTGGCGGGTGCGCGTGGCCACCGCGACCAGCAGGGCGTCGCCGGTCTGGTGACCGTAGGCGTCGTTGACCTGTTTGAAGCCATCCAGGTCCATGAACATCACCGCAAAACGCCCTCCACGTTGTTCGGCATCCACCAGGGCCTGTTCAATGCGCTGCTGCAGCAGCAGGCGATTGGGCAGGTGGGTCAGCGGATCGTGCAGGGCGGCCTGGCTGAGCTCGGCATGCGCATCGTCCAGCGACGTGCGCAGGTGCAGGTTGCGCAACCGCAGCAGCTGCGCCTGCTGCCGCTGGTCCAGCCAGGACACCAGCAGCACCACGGCCAGGATGCCGATGGTGAGCACCATCACCAGCGCCCCCAGCCACTGGGTCTGCAGGCCGGTGCCGGCGGCGGCGCCGCACACGCTGTCAGCGGGGAACCGTGCCGCGGCCATGCCGGTGTAGTGCATGCCGACGATCGCCGCGCCCAGCACCACCGCCGGCGCCAGGCGATGCTGCAGCCGGGTGTCGTTGTGGCGCAGGCGGAAGGCGACGTACAGCGCGACCCACGACGCCGCGACTGCAATGATGAGAGAGAGGGTGAACCAGCCCGGGTGGTATTCGATGCCCGGGCGCATGAGCATGGCCGCCATGCCCAGGTAATGCATGCTGGCGATGCCGCTGCCCATCAGCAACGCACCCAGTGCCAGGCGCGAATGCGGCAGCGTGGCGCGTGAGACCAGCCAGAGCGCGAAGATCGAAGAGGCGATCGCCGCCAGTAACGATACCGCGGTCAGTTCAAGGTCGTACCCCAATGGGATGGGCAGCTTGAAGGCCAGCATGCCGATGAAGTGCATGGACCAGATTCCCAGGCCCATGGCGCACCCACCGCCCAGCAGCCACAGCACGCTGATCCTTGGCGAAGGCGCGGTGGTGACCCGATTGGCCATGTCCAGCGCGGTGAAGGACGCCATGATGGCAACCAGCAGCGAAACTACGACCAACCATGGGGTGTAACTGCCGACGAGCATCATGACTCTCCCTGGCGTACACAGCTGCAATCTAAAAAGACTGGACCGCGCTTCTGCGCGGACTGCTCAGGCACGTTTCCCCCTGCCGTAATGCATGTTAACGACACAGGAGGGGGCGAAAGCAAGCGCAAATCCGGCCAAATTTCATGCAGCCATCACGCGACCGTCACCTGTTTTACATACGGGCGCGTACGCGACTGGGCCGGCGCTAGCGGGTGAGGCCGTCGGCGGTCTGGAACGCGGCGTCGAACAGGCGTTGCACCGGGGGGCCCATTTCACCGGCAAGCACGGTCAGCAGGAACAGGCCCAGCAACAGGGCGACCGGCAGGCCCAGCTGGATCGGGTTGAGCGCGGGTGCGGCACGCGCCAGCACGCCGAAGGCCAGGTTCACCGCCAACATGGCGACCGTGATCGGCAGTGACAGCGTCAACGCGCCGCGCAGCACCTGCAGCAGGAACGTGGGCGCGGTGCTGATGAACGCATCGAGGTCGGGCAGCGATGCGCCGATCGGCACTGCCTTGTAGCTGTCCATCACCAGTGAGATCAACGCGAGATGCCCGTTGGCGGCAAAGAACAGCAGGCCGAACAGAAGATAGAACCACTGACCGATCACGCCCGAGGTGCCGCCGCGCATCGGATCGCTCATCTGCGCGAAGGCCAGGCCGGTGCCCTGCGAAACCAGTTCGCCGGCCATGGCCCCGGCTTCGAACACCAGCCGCAGCAGGAAGCCGATGGAGATGCCGATGGCCAGTTCGCGCGCGATGCTGAGTACGGTGGCCGCGTCAAAACCGGTCCAGGCCGGGACGGGCGGCAGCATCGGCGACAGCGCGATGGCCAGTGCGCCGGACAGCATCACGCGCACCCGTGCCGGCACCGCGCGGCTGCCGACCAGCGGCATGGCCATGATCATGGCGCCGATGCGCAGCATGGTCCACAGCACGGTGCCGATCATGCCGAAGGCGTTGAGCCCGTCGGCGGCCATCTGGGTTGCCGAATCCATCGCGGGGCTATCCGATCAGGTGCGGTATGCGCTGGAACAGCAGCGTGGTGTATTCGACCAGGTGGCCGATCAGCAGGCTGCCTAGCGCGAACAACACGGCGGTGAGCGCGGCGGCCTTGGCCACGAAGGCGATGGTGGGTTCGTTGAGCTGGGTGGCGGCCTGCACCACGCCGACCACCACGCCGACGATCAGGACGGTCAACAGCAGCGGGCCGGCTACCCACAGCACGGTGATCAGGCCGCCGCGCAGTTCGGTCAGGGCAAGTTCGGGTGTCATGGCGACCTCAGACGGCGTTGAAGCTGGCGGCAAGGGTGCCGACCACCAGCACCCAGCCGTCGACCAGCACGAACAGCAGGATCTTGAAGGGCGCCGAGACCAGCATCGGCGAGAGCATCATCATGCCCATCGACATCAGCACGCTGGCCACGACCAGGTCGATGATCACGAACGGGATGAAGATCAGGAAGCCGATTTCAAAGGCGGTTTTCAGTTCGCTGGTGACGAACGAGGCAACCAGCACCGGGAACGGAATGGCATCGGGGCTGGCGTAAGTGCCATGCCCGGCCATGCCGGCGAAGGTCATCAGGTCGGTTTCGCGGATCTGGGCCAGCATGAAGGCGCGCAGCGGCTGGGTGGTGAGGGTCCAGGCGGTCTGGAAGTCGATCTCGCCATTGAGGTAGGGCGCCATGCCGCTGCCCCAGGCTTTCTGCCATACCGGCAGCATCACCATGGCGGTCAGGAACAGGGCCAGGCCGAGCAGCACCTGGTTGGACGGGGTCTGGCCGGTGCCCAGTGCCTGGCGCAGCAGGCCCAGCACGATGATGATGCGGGTGAAGGCGGTGAGCACCAGCAGCATCGACGGGATCAGGGTGATCGCGGTCATCAGCAGCAGGGTCTGCAGCGGCAGGCTGACCGGGGCGCCACCGATCTTGCCGACATTCACGTCGGGCAGGTTGGGCACGGCGGGCGCGCCGGGCGCGGCCATGGCCAGCGCGGGCAACGCGCACAGCAGCAGGGTCAGCAGCAACGGCAGGTAACGGGTCCAGGATGCACGGGGGCCACGCATGATCATTTTTCCTTGCGCAGCCGCTGTTGCAGCAGCTGGGCGAAATTCGGCAGGTTCTTGAAATCCGGCAGGCGCGCCGGTTCCGGGGTGGGCAGCGGTTCGGGCAGGCGGTGCAGGGTGTTGATGCCGCCGGCGGTGACGCCGAGCAGCAGCTGTTCGCCGTTGATATCGACGACGACGACGCGTTCCTTGGCACCCACGTTGAGGCTGGCCACCACGCGCAGGCCGTCGGCGGGCTTGAAGCCGCTGCCGGGCATGCGCTTGAGCACCCAGCCCAGGCCGACGATCAGCGCCAGCACGGCCAGCAGTGCGAGCACGGCGCCGAACATGCTGGGTGCCGCGGCAGCGTGCTGGCCGACCTTGGCCGCCGGTGCACCGGCGGCAATGAGTGCCAGGGAAATCAACGCAGTCTCCGGATCCGTTCGCTGGGGCTGACCACGTCGGTCAGGCGCACGCCGAAGCGGTCGTTGATGACCACGACTTCGCCGTGGGCGATGAGGGTGCCGTTGACGAACACGTCGAGTGATTCGCCGGCGCCGCGTTCCAGTTCGACCACCGAGCCCTGGTTGAGCTGCAGCAGGTTGCGGATGGGCAGGCGGGCGCGGCCGACTTCCAGCGACAGGGTGACCGGTACGTCGAGGATCACGTCGAGGTTCAGATCCGGGCCGCCGCTGGTCTCGTCGGACTGCAGGGTGGTGAACTGCGCCGGTGCCGGTTCGTTGGTTTCGATGTCGTCGTTCATTGCGGGTCTTCCTGGATAACGGGAGCGCGCGGGCGGGTGCCCGGGGGATGGGTAGCGGTGATCTTCACGGCGTTCATGCCGTTGGCGACGCCGAACTGGCCGGTGAACACGGGAATGTTCTCCACGCACAGCGGCACGTGGGGAGGCAGGTCGATGGGCAGGATGTCGCCGATCTTGAGCTGGGTGAGGTCACGCAGGCTCATGCGTTTGGTGGCGAGCACGCTGGAGAGGGTGACTTCGGCGATGTTGAGCTGTTCGCGCAGCATGGTGCCCCAGCTTTCGTCGCGGTCGTTGCGGTCGCTCTGGATGCCGGCGTCGAGCAGTTCGCGGATCGGTTCGAGCATCGAGTACGGCAACGTGACGTGGATGTCGCCGCCACCGCCGTCGAGTTCGACATGCAGGCGGCAGACCACGACGTATTCGCGGGGGGTGACGATGTTGGCGAAGTGGGGGTTGATTTCGGAGTTGATGTATTCGAGTTCGACATCCATCACCGGGGCCCAGGCTTCGCGCAGGTCGGCGAAGGTCTGCTTGAGCAGGAGGTGGATGACGCGCATTTCGGTGGCGGTGAATTCGCGGCCTTCGATGCGGGTGGGGTAGCGCCCGTCGCCGCCGAAGAAGTTGTCGACAATGGCGAACACGAGGGTGGGTTCGAAGACGATCAGGCCGGTGCCGCGCAGGGGCTTGAAGCGGATCAGGTTGAGGTTGGTCGGTACATACAGGGAGTGCATGTAGTCGTTGAACTTGATCAGTTCGATGCCGCGCACGGACAGTTCGGCGGAGCGGCGGATCAGGTTGAACAGGCCGATGCGCCAGAGGCGGGCGAAGCGCTCGTTGACCATTTCCAGGGTCGGCATGCGCCCCCGGATGATGCGGTCCTGGCTGGCAAAATCGTAGTTGCGCGCTTCGCCGGGGGCGATGGCGTCGACTTCGGTTTCGACGGCGCCGGAATCGACGCCATGCAGCAGGGCATCGATTTCGTCCTGGGAAAGCAGGTCATTCATGGGATGCCCTTACTGGGTGACGAAGCTGGTGAACAGCAGTTCGTCGACGCCCTTGCTGCCGGTTTCGGCTTTGAGCAGTTTCTGCACTTCGGCCAGGGAGTCGGCCTGCAGGCGTTCTTTGCCGGCGCGGTCGGCGATCTGGGCCGGTTCGACCTGGGAGAACAGCATGAGCAGTTTGGCGCGGATGGCGGGGGCGTGAAGCTTGATGGCTTCAAGGGCGGCCGGGTCGCGGGTCATGAGCTGTACTTCGACCTGGAGGTAGCGGGGGCCGTCGAAGCTGCTGCTGAGGTTGACGACGAACGGGGGTTCGAGGCCGAAGTACTGGGCGGGGGCGGGCACGGCCGATTTGGCGGTGACGGCTTTGGCGGGGGTCTTCTCGTCGTGGGACTGGGTGAAGTACCACACGCCGCCACCGGCGGCGCCAGCGGCGACGACGGCGATCAGGGCGGTGACGAGGAGGGGGCTGCGCGGCTTGGCGGCCTTGTCCTTGTCGGTGGATTTCTTGGTTTTGTCAGCGGCTGCGGCCACGAGGGGAAGCTCCATAGGATTGCTTCCTGGCTACATGCAAACGCTGTGCCGAACCCCGACGGTTTTTCGTTGCCGGGATTTTGACGGGCTTCGAAGGCGCCTTGAGCGTTCTGGAGGAGAAGCCCCCTGAGTCAGGGGGCGGCCGCGAAGCGGCGGGGGTGTGGGTGCTGATGAGAAGGGGCCCGCGGTTTGCGCAGCAAAGCGTGGGAGCGGCAGCGCGAATGCGATGACGCGTACCTCACACCCCCGCAAACCGGCCCCGACCCACCTTTGACGGTGTCCCATTGACGGGGGGGAAAACCAATGCAAAACCGGTGCGCTCCCGGGCGCCCGATATTGGCCTGTCTTTCGGCTTTACGCGTATGCGTCGACCAACCCGCGCTGGCGCATCAATTGCGATGGGGAAATCGTTGTTTCGATCATTGCCGGATCTCCGTCTCCGGTTCCGTGGCCTGCCTGGCCGCCGTTTGCCTTGCCATCCTGCGCGGTCTGCTGGTGGCCAACGTCGGCATTGCCCAGCTGGAATCCCTGGTCGTTCAGCATTTCACGCAGGCGCGGGATGCTGGATTCAAGGGCGTGGCGGACGTCGGCGTGGGCGCTGCTGAAGCTGGCGTGGACCTTGTCGCCGTCCATCTGGAGGCGGACTTCGATCTGGCCGAGGTCGTGGGGGGTGACTTTGATGGTGGCGTGGCCGATTTTCTGGTCGGCCAGCCAGCCGATGCGGGCGCTCATGGCGTCGTCGAAGTCGTCGCCGCCGACGTGCGGGGTGGCGGTGGGGTCGCCCTGGAACGGGGTGCTGGCGGTGGCTGCGGCCTTGAGTTCGGCGGCGGCGTGCAGGGCGTGCAGGAGCGGGGTGGTGGGGGCGTCGGTGTCGCTGCCGGCGTTGGCGATGGCGTCTTTCAGCAAATCGGGCAGGGCGACGTCTTCAGTGACCTGGGCGTCGGCCGGCAGGGCGATGGGCGCGGCGCTGCTGGCAGTGGCGGCGGGGGCGACGCCGGGCAGGGCGGGTGCGGGCAGTGCGCTGGCGGGGGTGTTGGGCGTGGTGGGGAGTGCCGGGTCGGCCTTGGCCAGGGCGGTGTCGGCATTGGCGGCCGGGGCGGCCATGACGGTGACGGCTTCGACGCCGGCCAAGGCCAGGCCGGCGAGGCCGAGCGGCGGCCATGGGGCGGTGTCGGCGTCGTCGGTGGCGTCGCTGGCGGTCGGCGTGTCGCTGGCGGCAGTCGTGGGAGCGGTGGCCGGGTCGGTGGCCTCGGCTGGCGCGTCCGCGCCGGGGCGGCCGGGGGCGTCGCCCGTGCTGCTGCCGCCCGCGTCGGCGGTCGTGGGTTTGTCTTTGCTGGCCTTGGCGGGCGCGTCTTTAGGGCCGCCGTCGGCTTTCAGCAGGGCGTCAAAGTCCCGACGGTCGCTGCCGCCGCTGGCGGTGTTGCGCGCGCTGGGGCTGGTGGGGGTGGCGCTGCTGCTGGCGGTGGGGCCGGCGCTGCTGCCGAGCAGGCTGGGGGGCATCACGGGGTGTCTCCGCTGTCGGTGTCTTCGGCGCGGGCAAGGCGGCTGCGGCGGGCGCCGAGGTCGTCCATTTCGCGCTGGTCGCGGCGGTCGACCAGGACTTTTTCCTGGGCGCGGTAGCTGGCGGCGAGCTGTTCGAGCACGGCTTTGTCGCGGCTGGCCAGGATCAGGCGGGCGCGTTCGGCTTCGACCTTTTCACGGTTGCTGTCGACGGTCTGGCGCTGCTGGGCGACGGCGGTGTCGAGGCGGTCGAGGAAGGCGCGGCGGTTGAGCAGCTGGGCCGGGCTGGTGGCGGCCATCTGTGCGTTCGCGTACTCCTCGGCATAGCGCCGCAGCTCTTCCAGGCGTGAGAGGTGGGTGTCGAGCACGCGCTGGCGTTCGGCGAGGTCGCGGGCGACTTCGTCTTCGTGGTCCTGGGCCCGCTTGAGCAGGGGATCGATGCGCTTGGATTGCATGGGTTAGCCCTCAGGTTCCACCAGGCGCTTGAGCGCGGCCTGGCTGTGCGGCAGGTCGGCGGCTTTGCCGACGTCCTGGCCGAGGAAATCGACGATGTCCGACCAGCGTTCCAGTGCTTCGTCGGTGGCCGGATCGTTGCCGCGCTGGTAGGCGCCGATGGCGATCAGGTCGCGGTTGCTGGAGTAGGCGGAGACCAGGCGCTTGAGCTTGCGGATGCGCAGGCGCCAGGGTTCGTCGGCGATTTCAGTGACGACGCGGCTGACCGACGATTCGACGTCGATGGCCGGGTACAGGCCGCTGTCGGCCACGCGGCGGGAGAGCAGGATGTGGCCGTCGAGGATGGCGCGGGCGGCGTCGGCGATGGGGTCCTGGGGGTCGTCGCCTTCGGTCAGCACGGTGTAGAACGCGGTGATGGAGCCGCGGCCCTTGGCGCCGTTGCCGGCGCGTTCGACCAGCGCGGGCAGTTTGGCGAACACCGAGGGCGGGTAGCCGCGGGTGGTCGGCGGTTCGCCGACGGACAGGCCGATTTCGCGCTGGGCCTGGGCGAAGCGGGTCAGCGAGTCCATCAGCAGCAGCACGTTCAGGCCCTGGTCGCGGAACCATTCGGCAATGGCGGTGGCGCGGTAGGCGCCGTGCAGGCGGGCCAGTGGTGGGCGGTCGGCGGGGCTGGCCACCACCACGGCGCGGCGCAGGCCTTCTTCGCCGAGGGTGCTTTCGACGAAATCGCGCACTTCGCGGCCACGTTCGCCGATCAGGCCGACCACGATCACATCGGCGGCGGTGTAGCGGGTCATCATGCCCAGCAGGGTGGACTTGCCGACGCCGGAACCGGCGAACAGGCCCACGCGCTGGCCACGGCCGATCGGCAGCAGGGCGTTGATGGCGCGCACGCCGACATCGAGCGGCTGGGTGATCGGTTCACGGGCGAGCGGGTTGATCGAGACGCCGGCCATGCCGACGGTGCCTTCGGCGCGGATCGGGCCCTTGCCGTCCAGGGGCACGCCGTCGCTGTCGATGACGCGGCCGAGCAGGCCTTCGCCGACTTCCACGCCGCCACGGCCCAGCGAGGGCACCACGCGGGCATTGGGCAGCAGCCCGTGCAGCTCGGCGCTGGGCATGAGGTAGGTGCGTTCGCCGGCGAAGCCGACCACTTCGGCATCGACCCAGCCGCCATCGGCCACTTCGACCTTGCAGCTGGCGCCCATCGGCGATTCGCAGCCGACCGCTTCCAGGGTCAGGCCGACCGCGCGGCGCAGCACGCCTTCGCGGATCAGGCCGCGACCATGTGCGCCGTCGGGCTTGATGCCGTCCAGGCGCGCGGCCAGGCGCAGGTTGCGCGCGGCGGACCAGTCCGCGGCGGGCGGGGGCAGGGGTTCGGGGTTCATGCGCTGGCTCCGGATTTGCGCAGCACTGCATCCAGCGCGCCGCGCAGACGCGCCTCGAGGGTGCCGTCGATGCGCACGGCTTCGGCGTGTACGCGCAGGTCGCCACGGCTCAGGGTGAGGTCGGCGGTGAGGCGCTGGGTGGGCGAGAGCTGCAGCAGCGGGGCGAGTGCGGCGATGTCGTCGGGGTGCAGGCGCACTTCGACGTCGCGATTTGCACCGCCCACCGCGTCGACCGCTTCGCCAACCAGCTGCGCGAGCAGGGCGGGGTCGGCCTCGTAGGCGCGGCCGACCAGGGTGCCGGCGATGCGCACGGCCAGTTCGCCGAGCGCGGCCACCACTTCGTTTTCGAGACGTGCCAGTGGACGGCCGAAGTTGTCCAGGATGCCTTCGATCTGCGCGACCAGGCGGCGCACTTCGGCCTGGCCCTGGGCCTGGCCGTCGGCGTGGCCCTGTTCGAAACCGTCTTTTTCCGCAGCGTCCTGGATCGCCTGGATTTCTTCCAGGGTCGGCAGCTGCAGCAGCGGCTCGGGCTCGTGTTCGGCAACCGGTTCGTCGAGGTCGTAATGGTCGTCCTGCGGGGCGGCAGGGGCTGCCAGCAGGTCCGGGGCAAGCCAGCGCACGGCGTGGTTCACAGCATCGCCTCCGCGTTGCCGCCGAGGGTGACGGTGCCTTCATCGGCCATGCGCTTGACGATGGCCAGGATCTCGCGCTGCGCGGTTTCCACGTCCGACAGGCGCACCGGACCGCGTGCTTCCATGTCTTCAAGCAGGATTTCGGCGGCACGCTGGGACATGTTGCGGGTGATCTTGTCGCGCACCTTGATGTCGGCGCCGCGCAGGGCCAGGCCCAGGCGCTCGCCACTGACTTCGCGCAGCACCAGCTGCAGTTCGCGGTCTTCCAGGTCGATCAGGTCGTCGAACACGAACATCTTTTCCTGGATGCGCGCGCTCAGCGGCGCATCGATGCGCGAGATCTCGCCGAGGATCGCCTGGTCCTGGCCACTGTCCATGAAGTTGAGGATGTTGGCCGCGCACTGCACGCCGCCGATGTTGGACGACTTCAGGTTCTGGTTGCCGGCGAACTGGCGCTCCATGATTTCGTTCAGTTCGTTCAACGCGTTCGGCGGAATGCCGTCCAGGGTGGCGATGCGCAGCAGCACGTCCACGCGGGTGCGCTCGGGCAGCAGCTTGAGCGCATCGGCGGCCTGGTCGGTTTCCAGGTGGGCCATCACGATGGCGATGATCTGCGGGTGCTCGTTGCGCACCAGGTCAGCCACCGCACGCGGGTCCATCCACTTCAGCGCGTCCAGGCCGGTGGTGTTACGGCCGAGCAGGATGCGGTCGATGAGGTTGCCGGCCTTCTCGCTGCCCAGGGCCTGCACCAGCATGTTGCGGATGTAGTCGTCCGAGCCGACGCCAAGCGAGGTCTTGGAGCCCAGTTCGGTGCTGAACTGGTCCATGACCCGCTCGACCTGCTCGCGGGTGATGTCGCTCATGGTCGCCATGGCGATGCCGATCTTCTGCACTTCCTTCGGTTCCATGTGGCGCAGCACGTCGGCCGCTTCCACTTCGCCCAGGGACAGCAGCAGCACGGCGGCGCGCTGCACGCCGCTCAGCGGGGCAGGGGGGGCGGCGGGATCAATCATTGGCCACCCAGCCCTTGACCACCTGGGCCACGCGCTTGGAATCGGTCTTTACAGCTTCACGCGCCATGCGCAGTCGTTCCTCGTAGGAGTCCACGGGCAATGCCAGCGGCTCTTGGCCAGAAAGGTGTACCCGGTCCGAGCCGAGCTGGGGCAGGCCTTCGCCGTCGTCCACCAGCTGCACGTCGGCGCTGTGCGGTTCGAGGCTGTCGTCCCGGCCGGGCTTCTTCGGGGTGCCGGTGATGGAGCGCAGCGCCGGGCGCAGTACGCCGAACACCAGCGCCAGCACCACGATGGCACCGAGCAGCAGGCGCAGGCCGTCCTGCACCTGCGGCAGTTCCCACCACTTCGGCCCTTCGACCGGGGTGACTTCACGCACGAACGGAGCGTTCATCACCGACACGGTGTCGCCTCGTTCGGGGTTGAAGCCCACTGCCTGTTTGACCAGCGCTTCGACGCGGGTGAGTTCAGCGGCCGACAGCGGCTGCTCGGTGGTCTTGCCGTTGGCGCCCGGGCGCGGCACGTTGTCCAGCAGTACGGCGACGGAAACGCGCTTGATGCGGCCGGCCGGCTGGCGGCTGTGCTGCAGGGTGCGGTCCAGTTCGTAGTTGCGTGTGGCGTTGCGCGCGGTTTCGGTAGGCGCGGCAGCGGTGGCCGGTGCCGCAGCCGGACCCGGCGGCGTGTTGCTGGCCGCGCCCGGTACGCCCTGCGGGCCCGGGGTGGTCGTGCTGTTTTCGCTGGTCTGTTCGCTGCGCAGCTTCTGCGGCTCGCCGTTGTAGATCTCGCGGGCTTCTTCGGTGACCGAGAAGTCCATGTCCACGCTGACCTCCGGGTTGACCCGGCCCGGGCCGGTCATCGGCTCGAGCAGCTCACGGATGCGCTGGTTGAACGAGGTTTCCTGGCGGCGCACCTGGTCGAACTGGGCGGCGTTGACCGCCGCTTCGCTGTTGGGGTCGGACACGCTGAGCATGCGCCCGCTCTGGTCGACCACGGTGACGCGCTCGGCGGCCAGGTCGGGAATGCTGGCGGCCACCATGTGCACGATGGCATCGATCTGGCCGCGTTCCAGCTGCTGGCCACCGCGCAGTTCCAGCACCACCGAGGCGCTGGCGACGTCGCGCTGGCGGGTGAAGGCGCTGGGCTTGGGAATGGCCAGGTGCACGCGCGAATCGCGCACCGGTCGCAGGGTGTTGATGGTGCGCGACAGCTCGGTTTCCAGCGAGTGCTGGTAGCGGGCATTTTCCATGAACTGGCTGACGCCGAAGCCGGGGTCGCGCTCCATCAGCTCGAAGCCGAGCCGGCCGCTGTCGGTCAGGCCGGAGCCGGCCAGCTTCAGGCGCGCATCGTGCAGGTTCTTTTCCGGCACGGTGATGCCGCCGGTGGCCGCATCCAGTTCGAACGGAATCTGCGCCGCACGCAGCAGGTCGGTGGCTTCGGCGGTGGCCTTCTGGTCCAGGCCGGTGTACAGCGGCACCATCCCCGGCTTCTGCGACCAGAAGAACACGAACAGGCCTGCCGCAACGGCCACGGCGATCATCGCCATCAGGCCAAGCCGACGGGTGATCTGCAGGCTTTGCAGCCGGTCGAACCACTGGCCCGCCTTTTCGGCGTTCAGGGATTCCTTGGTGAGCGACAGGGCCATGCGTTTCTATCCTTACAGCGGCATGTTCATCACGTCCTGGTAAGCCTGGACGAGACGGTTGCGGACTTCCACGGTGGCGCGGAAGGCGATCTGGGACTGCTGCGAGGCGACCATCACCTTGGCCAGGTCGGCGCCGGGTTCACCCAGTTCGAAGGCGCGGGCGAGGGCGCCGGATTTCTGCTGTGCCTCGTTGACCCCGGCGATCGCGCCACGCAGGGTCTCGGTGAAGCTCGGGCCCTGCACGTCCTGCGGCGCCCCCAGCCCCTGCAGCCCTTGCAGGGCGTTGGTCTGGGGGGTCTCAACGGACTGACCGACCTGGGTCTGGTAGGTGCGGATCTGGGAAAGAATCGAGGTGACGGAGTGTGACATCTGGAACGTTCCGGCTGTTTTGGGGGTTTCGAGTGATGACGTTGCAAGCCCCGTGCCGAAACGGCTGAGTGGTTCAGCGATGTCGTGATGCTGTCGTGTGAAGGGCTTTGGCGCGGCGGAATGCGGCCGCGTCATCGCGCCGTGGCGACTGCGCCGGAACCCCGGCGTCGGGAAACCGTCGCGCAGACGGCAACGGCGGCGTACCCGGGGGGCCGCCGCCGTCGTGGTGATGTCGGTCAGGGGCTACCAGATAAGCGAAACGCCTGCACCCAAGGCTGTCTCGTCGCCGCTCTTCGACCCGCTCAGGGACAGGGAAAATGCCTGGGTGAAGCGATGGCGTACGCCCACCGCGAACGCGTTCTCGCCTTCGGAGTTGCCGTAGCCAACCCCAACCGCGGTCATATCTTCGGCCTGGGGCGTGGTCACGGCGTGTGACTGCGCCATCGACATTGCGCCTTGCCGGCTGATCCGGCGATCCATCGTCCGCAGTGCGGCATCCATGCCGTCCAACCGGGTGTAGACGTTGGCAAACTGGTCGCCGACCTCTGCGCGGAACTGTTCCAGCGCGGCTGCGGCACCGCTGGCCATTCCGCCGACCTGGTCTATCTGCTGGTCGGTGTAGGTATTGGCCGCCGTCAACGTATCGCCGGCCACCTGGTCGGCATACGTGTTGGCCTCGGTCAGGGTGGCATCAGCCTGTTCGTCGGTGTACTGGTTGGCCGAGGCGAGCGTGGTCGCGGCGGTGTCGTTGAGCTGGCTGACATTGACGCCGTCGGTGGCGTTGGTGCCGGCGGCCATGTTCGTCACCTTGCGCTCGGCACCTGCAGCGCCCAGCGATACGCTGTTGGCTTCATCAGCGACCGAACCGGTACCCAGCGCAACCGAGTTCTCCGCGCTGGCCGCTGCATTGGCCCCGAAGGCCATCGCGTTGGCCGCACTGGCTGCACTGTTGAATCCCAATGCGGTCGATGCCGCACCGCTGGACGTTGCGCTGCGGCCAATGGCGGTGGAGAACTCGCCCGCCGAGCTGGCCAGTGACCCGACTGCGGTGGAATTATTGCCCGCAGCGTTGGCGTCAGTACCGAAGGCGGTGGACGTGCCGCCGGCTGCGCTGGCGCCATCGCCGCAGGCGAAGGCGCTTCCGCCGGTGGCCGTGGGGGCGGTACCGCCGGTCTGGTTGCAGACCGACTGGGCAAGTGCTGGAGAAGCTGCTGACAGGAACACGCCCAACGCAGCGGCGGTGATGAGGAGGGAACGGGCGGAGGTCGCGCGCGAAACACCACGCAGTGCAATGCGATACCAGGAACGATCCATGGCGGAGATCCTCGGGTGGCAGCGCGCCCGCCGGGGCAATGCCGGTCAGACGATCTGCATGAATCCCCCGATTCCCCGTACGCGTCTCCCCCGCATACGGCTGCTGGCGACGCTATTCCCGATGCCGTCACGGTGAGGTGAAGGGCCATCGCAGGAACTGCCGTATCCGGATTCCACCGGCGCCCGTAACAATTCGCAATCCGGATCCCACCGGCGCCCGTAACAATTCGTAGCGCCGACTGTTAGTCGGCGACTGCGCGCAGCGCGGCGCAAGCATCCGGAGCCGGTGTGCAATCGGTTGCGACGATGCCACCGACGTTTAGGCAATCCGAAGCCGACCGTCAGACATCCTGACGCCGGAACGAAGTAAGAGACGCCGTCCGGACCAATCGATCCCATCGGCTAAAACGCAGAAAGGCCCGGTGTAAACCGGGCCTTTCCGACTATGCGCATCCTGCAAACATCAACCGGCCAGCTCTGCCTGGTCCCGCTCGATCCCATACTTGCGCAGCTTCTCCACCAGCGTGGTACGCCGCAGGCCAAGCAGCTGCGCGGCATGCGCCACCACGCCCTGCGTGCGCTCCAGCGCCTCGTTGATCAGGGTCAGCTCGATGTTGGCCATGTGGTTGCGCAGGTCCAGGCCGGCGTCGGGCAGGGCCGGGGACTTGTCGGCCGGGACGGCGCCGTTCGCTGCCGCTGCACCCGTCGCCGGGGCGTGGAACGAGAAGCTGCGCAGGTCCAGGCGGTCCTCACCAGCCGGTGCCGGCGCCGCTGCTGCAACCGGCGCTGCCACCGCGAAATCACCGCGATACCGTGCCGGCAGGTCCTGCACCCGAACGTTGCCGCCCGGGTGCAACACGGCCAGGCGCTCCACGAGGTTGGTCAGCTCGCGCACGTTGCCCGGCCATTCGTAGGCGGCCAGGGCCTGCAGCGCTTCCGGGCTGAAACGCACTTCGCCGCGGCCGGTGCGGGCCAGCTGGCCGGCAATGGTGGTGACCAGTGCGGGCAGGTCTTCGCTACGCTCGCGCAGCGCCGGCACTTCGATCGGGAACACATTGAGCCGGTAGAACAGATCCTCGCGGAACTTGCCATCGGCAATGCGCGATTCCAGGTCACGGTGGGTTGCGGCGATCACCCGTACGTTGCAGCGGATGGTCTGGTTGCCGCCTACGCGCTCGAAGCTGCGTTCCTGCAGCACGCGCAGCAGCTTGACCTGCATCGGCAGGCTCATGTCGCCGATTTCGTCCAGCAGCAGGGTGCCGCCTTCGGCCATTTCGAAGCGGCCCTTGCGTGCGCTGAGTGCGCCGGTGAATGCACCCTTTTCGTGACCGAACAGTTCGCTTTCCAGCAGGTCGGCCGGAATCGCGCCGCAGTTGATCGCCACGAACGGGCCATCGCGGCGCGGCGAGCGCTGGTGGATCGAACGCGACACCACTTCCTTGCCGGTACCCGATTCGCCCAGCACCAGCACGGTGGTGTCGAAAGCGGCCACCTGCTCGATCATCTGGCGCAGCGCGCTCACCGCCGCACCCTCGCCGGTGGGACCCTGGTCCTGGCTGGCGCCGGCCTGGTGTTCGGCATCGAGCCGCTTCAGGCTGGCACGGCGCAGCAGGGCTTCCATCTGCGCGTGGCGCAGCGGGGCTTCCAACGGCCATACATTGGCCTCATGCAGGCCGTGGCGCTGGGCGAACGCGGCAGCATCGCCGTCAATCAGCATCACCGGCGGCGGCAGGCCGCCCTGGCCGGCCCACGCGAACAGCGCTTCACTGCGCGCGCCCGGCTCCAGGCCGCCGATGATCACGGCCATCCAGTCGGTGGCACGGTGGCGGGTGGTATCGAAATCGGCCGCGTCGGCAATCCAGCGCGGGTTGAAGTCCATGAATTCCAGCAGGCCAACGGTGCGCTCGGCGCGCACGGCGTCGTTGTCCAGCACCAGGATGCGCGACTCGCTCATGGCGTCGGCTCCTTCAAGCCCTCCAGGATCGGCATGACCTCCTGGATGTAGGACAGCTTGCTGACGAAATTGTCGGCACCGGCACGCAGGGCGTGCTCGCGGTGTTCGACGTCGTCGAAGTGGCTGGCGATGACGATGTAGGGTGCATCGTCCTGGGTCTTGATCAGGCGGGTGGCCTGCAGCCCGCCCATTTCCGGCATGGCCAGGTCCATCAGCACCACCTGCGGGCGCAGCGACTCGGAACGCTCGATGGCTTCCAGGCCATTGCCGGCGCTGCCGACCACATCGAGCCAGTCGACCTTGCGGAAGTGGCGCATGGCGGCGTTGATGAAGCCCTCGTGGTCATCGACCAGCAGGACGGTGAGCTTGTTCATGTCGTGTACTTCCTTCAGCCCACCCGGGCCAGTAGCGGGGTGCGGGCATTGTGCCGGCGGCGTTCCCGGGCCGGGGCGATGTCCAGTTGTTCGCGGTATTTTGCAACGGTTCGGCGGGCAATGTTCACGCCCTGACGTGACAGAAGTCCCGCAATGGCCTCATCAGCCAGCGGACGACCGGCTGGTTCGGCATCGATCAGGCGCCGGACCATGGCCTTCACGGCCTGGCCGGAGACGCTGGCGCCTTCCAGGCGCACGGCAAAGAAGTGCTTCAGCTCCAGGGTGCCGCGCGGGGTCTGCAGGTACTTGCCGGTGGTGATGCGCGAGACGGTGGACTCGTGCATGCCGATGGCATCGGCCACTTCCTTCAGGGTCAGCGGGGCCATGGCCTCTTCGCCGCGGGTGAGGAAGCCGGCCTGGCGTTCGATGATGACGCGGGTGGTGCGCAGCAGGGTGTCGTAGCGCATGGACAGGCCACGGGTCAGCCAGCGGGCTTCCTGCAGCATGTCGCGCAACGGCTGGGCACTGTCGCCGGCATCGGCCAGGGCACTTTCGTAGGTGGGGTTGATGCTCAGGCGGCGGCTGGTGGCCGGGTTGAGCGCCACGCGCCACTGGCCATCGGCGTGCCAGGCCACCACGTCGGGGATGACCGCGCCGGACGTATCCG
Organism: Stenotrophomonas rhizophila; assembly: GCF_001704155.1. NCBI lineage: Bacteria > Pseudomonadati > Pseudomonadota > Gammaproteobacteria > Lysobacterales > Lysobacteraceae > Stenotrophomonas > Stenotrophomonas rhizophila. The sequence goes on from NZ_CP016294.1 coordinate 2,109,059, forward strand.
GCAGCAGGCTGTCGCCCGGGCGCGGCTGCAGCGAGAGGATCAGGCGCACTGCTTCGTGGATGTCGGCGACTTCCGCATCCAGCTGGCGGGCCAGGGCGGGGTAGTCGTGCGCGGCCAGGGCGTCCAGGCCGTGGTCCAGCACCCGCAGGGCCAGGTGGCGGGCCGGCACGCGGCCGTGCAGGGCGCGCAGCTGGACCGAGAGGCATTCGTGCAGGTCGCGGGCGGCCAGGCCGGCCGGGTCGCCGTGCAGGATCTGCTGGCGCACCGCTTCCACACCGGCGGCGTCCACGTCGCAATGGGCGCTGGCCAGCAGGGTCAGCTGCTCCAGCGGAGCGTCCAGGTAGCCGGCATCGTCGCAGTGCTCCAGCCAGAAGCGGGCCACGGCCAGTCCGCGTGCGTCCAGTTCCAGCGACAGGCGCTGCAGGGCGCGCAGCTGCGGGTCGCTGGATTCGTCGGCGGCAATGCGCTGCAGGCGGTCGTCGTCGCCATCGTGCCAGCTGGCCCCGGCCACGTCCCACATTGCAGGCTCGGGCAGTTCGTCGAAGGCGGCCACTTCCACGGTGGTGCCGGCTTCGCCGGTCTCGGCGGTGTCGGGCGCGGGCGCTTCTTCCAGCTCCAGCAGCGGGTTGGTGTCCAGTGCGCGGCGGATTTCCAGCTCCAGCTGCATGCCGTCCAGCTGCAGCAATCGGATCGACTGCAGCAATTGCGGCGTGAGGTGCAGCTGCTGACCCATCTGGGTCGACATCATCGGCTTCATGTGGTGTATCCCCGTCGCCCCGAGCCCCCGGTGCGTTATGGAACACATCTTGCTTGTGATCCCGTGGGGGCGAAATCAGGGGGTTCCCTAGCGGGGTCGTCAGGTTCCCGACAGCGTGTGGGGAGATTCCTGACGGTATGTCTGGTTATTTGACGCTGGGCGCGGCGGGGATCGCTGTTTCCGCGGTGTCTTCGGCTGCGTCCCGATCAAAAACCCGGCGCTCGTGGCCGCTGTGGCAGGCAGATGTCGGGGAATCGACGCCGGTTATTCCAGTTCGTGCTGGTGACGCGCGGCCAGCAACAGCAGATCGTTGGCGCGGCGGCAGCCCAGCGATTCCATCATGCGCGCGCGGTGGGTTTCCACCGTCTTGACGCTGATGCCCAGGTCGGCGGCGATTTCCTTGTTGCTTTCACCCTTGCCGATCTGGCGCAGGATCTCGCGCTGGCGCGGCGAGAGCGCGGCAATGCCGACCGGCTTTTCCCTGCCCAGCATGGGCGCCAGCATCTTGGCCGAGATCTGCGGGCTCAGGAACACCTGGCCGGCATGGGCGGCGCGCAGGGCCAGGTCGAGCTCCTGGGGGGCGGCGTCCTTGACCACGAAGCCCACCGCACCGCGGTCCAGTGCATCGCGCACGTGCACGGCGTCGTCGTGCATGGTCATCATCACCACGCGGGTGCCCGGCGCGCGGACCAGGATGTCGCTCAGGGCTTCCAGCCCGGTACGACCGGGCAGGGACAGGTCCATCAGGATCACATCGGGCGAATGCAGCAGGGCCATTTCAAGCGCCTCCTTTGCATTGCTGGCCTCTGCGGCGACCTCGACGTCGGCAAAGCCCTGGAGCAGGCGGCTTAGGCCGGCGCGGACCAGGGTGTGATCGTCGACGATGAGAACGCGCACGGGCAGAGGAGATGTGAAGAAAAGAAGTTCTTCACATTATCCTAGCGCGGCTCTTTATTAAAGACCGCGCCGCCGGGAATCCGCCACCTGCCGCCGGTGCAGCCGGAACAGGTGCCGCTCCAGCGCCATTTCCAGCCCATCGCTCATGGGCGCGAAGCGCAGCCAGAGGAAACACGAGCCGGCACCGGTGGCCGCTTCGGCCAGCACGGTGACGGGCAGGTCGATGTGGTCGGGCAGCCAGTCGCAGGGCTGCAGGCGGATCACCCCCAGGCTGCCGGCCGCAGCACCGGTGCGGGCGCCCAGTTCCAGGCGGATGCCCCGGCGCGACCAGCGCAGCGGGCGCAGGTCCAGGTCCTGGGCGCTCTGCCGCACCAGTCGGCCGAGCAGCACCATGGTCAGGTCCAGCTTGGCTTCCAGGCGCTGCAGCTGGGCGCTGGATTCGCCACGGTCGTCATGGCCGTCATCACCCCGGGAATCCTCGACCAGGGCAACGCTGCGCAGCAGGGTTTCGGCGCTGCCGGGGCGGATCACGCTGCTGCCCAGGCGGAATTCGGCGGGCAGGGCGACATCGCAGCTCAGCGTTTCATCGAACAGCTCGCTCTCGGCCGGATGATGGATGTCGCTGGGGCGAAGTTCGCTCATGTCAAAGATTCTGCCCGGAGGTAAGCGAGAGACGCGCGAACGGCGCGTCGGTCGGCGGTGAGGTGGCTGCCCGCTTCGTCGCGGCGGGCCGCCATGCGGATGCTGACCTGCTGCTGGCGGGCGATCAGCCCACGCAGCGAGCCGGCGTCGATGCGGGCCTCGTGTTCGTCCAGGTACGCACGTACCTGCTGGTCGTAGGCGTCCATCAGGCGCTGGGTCAGGTCGTGGTCATCACCTTCAACCGCGCCCGACAGCTTGTCCAGCGCATCATGCAGGAGGTGAAGGACGTCGGGGGCGAGTGAGGCGTGCATCAGGCGCCTGCCGCAGCGGGCTGGCGCTGGTCGTGCGGGATGGCATTCCACGCAGAATCGATCTCGGTCAGCAGCTGCAGGGCTTCCTGCAGGGCAGCGCCGTCGTTGTGCAGGTTGGCATCGGTCAGGCGCTGCATGACGTAGTCGTACAGGGCCGACAGGTTGCCGGCGATGTCGCCGCCGGCTTCGTGGTCGAGCGAGCCATTGAGGTGGCCGACAATGGCGCAGGCCTCGCCGATGGCCTTGCCCTTGCGGGCCTGGTCGTTGCGCTCCAGGCAGGCCTCGGCCAGGCGGATGCGCTCGCAGGCACCGGTCAGCAGCATGGCGACCAGTTTATGCGGGTCGGCATCGTTGACGGCGCTGGAAACGCCGACCTTGCGGTACTGCTCTGCGTACTGACGGCTGGAACCGTACATTGGAACTTCTCCTCTGGGACCCACGCCAGACATCAGGTGGTGGGTGCTGCCATGAATATCGGCGGTGCGGTGCGGAAACTTGAGCGTTGCCGCGCGGCGGGTCAGCTGCTGGTCTTCTTGGCCAGTGCCTGGGTCAGGCTGTCGCTGGTGGTCTGCATCTGGGTAACCAGGGTTTCCATGGCGGTGAACTGCTTGGTGTAGCGGTCGGAAACCTTTTCCATGCGCGCGTCGAGCGCGTCCAGGCGGCTTTCCAGGTCCTTGATCTGCTTGTTCAGCGAATTGGTGCGCTGGGTGAGGGTGCCGGTTTCCTTGTCCAGGTTGCTCTTGATGAGCGTGTCCATGGGCTTGCCGATGGCGCCGTCCTTGCCGAACAGGCGGGACACGGCATCGGGGTCCTTGCCGATGGCGGTCTCCATCTTGCCGCTGTCCAGGGTCAGGCTGCCGTCGGCCGCCATGGTGACGCCCATGTCCTTGAGGCCGTTGATGTTGCTGCTGAACTGGCTGCGCAGCTGCTGCTGCAGGCCGCGCACCATGGCGTCGCCAGTGAGTGCGGCGGCGGTCTTGCTGGTGGCGTTGTAGGCGCTGGTGGACTTCAGCGCGCTGTTCATGGCGTTGTAGGCGGCCACGAAGGCGGCCATGTCGGTCTTGACCGCAGTGTTGTCGCGGGTAATCGTCAGGGTCTGGGTCTTGCCTGCTTCAGTGCCGGCCTTGGTCAGGGTCAGGTTCACGCCGGGCACGATGTCGCTGATCGTGTTGGAGCTGGAGGTACGGGTGAACCCGTCGACGACGACCACGGCATCCTTGGGCTCGACGGTCTGGGTCATCGGGGAGCCGGCGGTGCCGTCGTAGGTCAGGGCAGCCAGGCCGCCGTTGCCGCCGCTGGCGGTGATCTTGACGGCACCCGACAGGCCGGTATCGACGGCACTGAGCATCAGATGCTGGCCATCGTCGGCGGTGATGACGCTGGCGCTGACCACTTTGCCGCCGGCGGCCTTGTTGATGGCCGCGGCGATGTCGCTGAGCTTGCTGTCGGCGTTGATGGTGACGTCGAGGGTCTTGTCGCCATAGGCGATGGTCAGGGTGCCGTCGCCGATGACGGTGTCCTTGGCGAAGGCGCCGGAGCTGAGCTTCTGGCCCTGGGCCAGGGATTTGACTTCCACCTGGTGGGTGCCGGCAGAGGCGGAGGCGGCGCCTTCGCTGGTGTCGATGCTGGCGGAGAAGTTGGAGTCGGTGATGGTACTGGCTTTGAAGGACGGCTTGTCGGCGTTCTTGATCAGGCTGGCCAGGGTGGTCTGCAGGTTGGTCATGCCACTGGTCAGGGTGGCCAGCGCCGACAATTTGGCACTGGCGGCGGTACCGGCGGAATTGATCTGGTTTTCCTGCGGTTCGCGCTCCTTGGCGACCAGCTGGGCCACCAGGGTGGGAATATCGAGGCCGGTACCAATGGTGCCAATCGCCATGTCTGCAGTCCTGTCTTGAAATGTGGGCACGCAACCGCCTGCGCTTCCTGCAGGTGGTATCGGCCCGGAACGGGGAGGCTTGAGGCCCGTCCACCTGGCGGTGGGCGCGCTGATGCCAAAGCAGGTGCAAGCGCCATGCCAAAACCATGAAAAAACCCCGCCGAAGCGGGGTTTTTCGTCACGCAACTGCAATAGCGGTTAGCCGTTGAGCAGGCTCATGACGCTGGAGGGCGACTGGTTGGCCTGGGCCAGCATCGCGGTGCCGGCCTGCTGCAGGATCTGCGTGCGGGTCAGCTCGGCGGTTTCCTTGGCGTAGTCGGTGTCGCGGATACGGCTGCGCGAGGCCGACAGGTTTTCCGAGGTGGTGTTGAGGTTGGCGATGGTCGAGGTGAAGCGGTTCTGGATCGCACCCATGTCGGCGCGCGAGGAGTTCACCGCGGTCAGCGCCTTGTCGACGATCGACAGGGCCTGCTGGGCACCGGCCACCGAGGAGATGTCCAGGTCGCTGGCGAACTTGTTGGCCAAGGCGGCGCCGGCAGCGGCGGTGGTGGCGGTGTACGCGGCCGGGGCGGTGGCGCCACCGGTGTAGGTGCCGGCGGTCAGGCCGATCGCGTTGAAGGTGCCGTCCGAGCCCACGCTGTTCTGCACGGAGGTCAGGTTGACCTTGCCGGCGGCGCCGTCGACCGAGGCGTATACGCCGGTCTGGTCCATCTTTTCGTTGATCGCGGCGGTCACCGCGGCCACGGTGGCCTTCTGGGTGGCAGCCGAGTCGACGCCGGCCTTCACGTTGATGTCGGACAGGGTGTACGACTTGCCGTCGGCGCCGGTGATGGCCATGCCGGTGATCTTGACGTCGGCGTTGGCAGCCGCAGCGACCGCGCCGACAGTGAAGCTGTTGCTGTCGAACTTGGCGCCGCCCAGCGCGTTGGCGCTGGCGTTGACGATGCTGTTGATGCCGATGGTCTGGCCGGAATCCGCACCGACCTGGAACAGCGCGCCGGAGAAGGAACCGTCCAGCAGCTTGGTGCCGTTGAAGTTGGTCTGGCGGGAAACGCGGTCGATTTCCGAGGTCAGCTGCTTCACTTCGGCGTTCAGGGCTTCACGGTCGCTGTCGGAGTTGGTGGCGTTGGCCGACTGCACCGACAGTTCGCGGATGCGCTGCAGGTTGTTGCCGATTTCGACCATCGCGCCTTCGGCGGTCTGGGCCAGCGAGATGCCGTCGTTGGCGTTGCGCACCGCAACGTCCAGGCCGCGGATCTGGGTGCTGAAACGCTCGGAAATCGCGAGGCCTGCGGCGTCGTCCTTGGCGCTGTTGATGCGCAGGCCCGAGGACAGGCGCTGGATCGTCGTGGCCAGGCTGGAGCCACTGGTCGACAGATTGCGCTGGGCGTTGAGCGACATCACGTTGGTGTTGATGACTTGTGCCATTTTCTTGCTCCTGGTGGCGATGATGTCGCCGGGTGATAGAGTTGTTTCTCCCGTGTGGGAGCGCCAAGCGATGTCGATCTGCCGTGGCTGAAATCAATAACGACCCAATGTCAAGAAGCTTTAATCAATGGATAGGAAAAAATGCTGAATTCGTCACATTTCATCATCGCCAGTTCCAACAAAAAACCCCGCTTTCGCGGGGTTTTATGTGACGCGTGCTTGTGCGGATTCAGCCGTTCAGCAGGCTCATCACGCTCGAGGGCGACTGGTTGGCCTGGGCCAGCATCGCGGTGCCGGCCTGCTGCAGGATCTGCGTGCGGGTCAGCTCGGCGGTTTCCTTGGCGTAGTCGGTGTCGCGGATACGGCTGCGCGAGGCCGACAGGTTTTCCGAGGTGGTGTTGAGGTTGGCGATGGTGGAGGTGAAGCGGTTCTGGATCGCACCCATGTCGGCGCGCGAGGAGTTCACCGAGGTCAGCGCCTTGTCGACGATCGACAGGGCCTGCTGTGCACCGGCCACCGAGGAGATGTCCAGGTCGCTGGCGAACTTGGTGGCCAGGGCAGCGCCGGCGGCGGCAGTGGTCGGGGTGGCCGGGGTCGGCGCGGTGATGCCGGTCCAGGTGCCCGCGGTGACGGTGATGGCGTTGAACGTGCCGGTGTCGGAGACGCTGTTCTTGACCGAGGTCAGGTCGATCTTGCCGGCAGTGGCATTGACCGATGCGTACACGCCGGCCTGGTCCATCTTCTCGTTGATGGCGGCGGCAACGGCGGCGGTGGCGGCCTTCTGGGTGGCGGCAGCGTCGACGCCGGCCTTCACCGAGATGTCCGACAGCGTGTAGGCGGTGCCGTCGGCGCCCTTGATGGTCATGCCCTTGATGGTCACGTCACCGTTGGTGGCGGGCACGCCGATGTCCAGGGTGCTGGTGTCGAACTTGGCGCCGCCCAGCGCGCTGGCGCTGGCGTTGACGATGCTGTTGATGCCGATGGTCTGGCCCGAATCGGCGCCGACCTGGAACAGCGCGCCGGAGAACGAACCGTCCAGCAGCTTGGTGCCGTTGAAGTTGGTCTGGCGGGAGACGCGGTCGATTTCCGAGGTCAGCTGCTTCACTTCGGCGTTCAGCGCTTCACGGTCGCTGTCGGAGTTGGTCGCATTGGACGACTGCACCGACAGTTCGCGGATGCGCTGCAGGTTGTTGCCGATTTCGACCATCGCGCCTTCGGCGGTCTGGGCCAGCGAGATGCCGTCGTTGGCGTTGCGAACGGCAACGTCCAGGCCGCGGATCTGGGTGCTGAAGCGCTCGGAGATCGCCAGGCCGGCGGCGTCGTCCTTGGCGCTGTTGATGCGCAGGCCCGAGGACAGGCGCTGGATGGTGGTGGCCAGGCTGGAACCGCTGGTCGACAGATTGCGCTGTGCGTTCAGCGACATCACATTGGTGTTGATGACTTGTGCCATTTCCGTGCTCCTGGGTGCAGTGATGCGGATTCAGTGGGCGCCTCGCGGGGGAGGCGGTGGGCAATGTGCCCGGGTTGAAATCATTAACGACAACCCGCAGGGAACCTTTAGGGCTGCAACGACCTGATTTCGCGTTTGTCAACAAAAAACCCCGCTTTCGCGGGGTTTTCCGTTACGCACCCTCTGCACGCATCAGCCCTGCAGCAGGCTCATCACGCTCGAGGGCGACTGGTTGGCCTGGGCCAGCATCGCGGTGCCGGCCTGCTGCAGGATCTGCGTGCGGGTCAGCTCGGCGGTTTCCTTGGCGTAGTCGGTATCGCGGATACGGCTGCGCGAGGCCGACAGGTTTTCCGAGGTGGTGCCGAGGTTGGCGATGGTGGAGGTGAAGCGGTTCTGGATCGCACCCATGTCGGCACGCGAGGAGTTGACTGCGGTCAGCGCCTTGTCGACGATCGACAGGGCCTGCTGCGCACCGGTGAAGGTGGAGATGTTCAGGTTGCTGGCGAACTGCGCGGTCAGGCCGGTGGCGTCGGCGGTCGGGGTCGGCGCGGTCGGTGCGGTGGCGCCGGTCCAGGTGCCCATGGTCACGGCGATGGCATTGAAGGTGCCGTCGTCGGCGACGTTGTTCTGCACCGAGGTCAGGTCCAGCTTGCCGGCGGTGGCGGCATCGACCGAGGCATAGACGCCGGTCTGGTCCATCTTGGCGTTGATCGCGGCGGCGATGGCGGAGGCGGTGGCCTTCTGGGTGGCGGCGGCGTCGACGCCGGCCTTCACTTCGATGTCGTCCAGCTTGTACGACTTGCCGTCGGCACCCTTGATTTCCATGCCCTTGATGGTCGCGGCGGCATTGGTGCCCGGGGCGGCGACGGTGAAGGTGTTCTTGTCGAACTTGGCGCCGCCCAGTGCGCTGGCGCTGGCGTTGACGATGCTGTTGATGCCGATGGTCTGGCCCGAATCCGCACCGACCTGGAACAGGGCGCCGGAGAACGAACCGTCCAGCAGCTTGGTGCCGTTGAAGTTGGTCTGGCGGGAAACGCGGTCGATTTCCGAGGTCAGCTGCTTCACTTCGGCGTTCAGCGCTTCACGGTCGCTGTCAGAGTTGGTGGCGTTGGCCGACTGCACCGACAGTTCGCGGATACGCTGCAGGTTGTTGCCGATTTCGACCATCGCGCCTTCGGCGGTCTGGGCCAGCGAGATGCCGTCGTTGGCGTTGCGCACCGCAACATCCAGGCCGCGGATCTGGGTGCTGAAGCGCTCGGAGATCGCCAAGCCGGCGGCGTCGTCCTTGGCGCTGTTGATGCGCAGGCCCGAGGACAGGCGCTGGATGGTGGTAGCCAGGCTGGAACCGCTGGTCGACAGATTGCGCTGTGCGTTCAGCGACATCACATTGGTGTTGATGACTTGTGCCATTTCCGTGCTCCTGGATACGAAGGTACTGCTGGTTTTTGGGGTGCCCCGGGGGAGGCAATGGGCGATGTGCCCTGGTTGAAATCATTAACGACACCCCGGCCGGAACCTTTAGGGCCCAGCGGGCGAAATTTGCGTTTGTCAACAAAAAACCCCGCCGGAGCGGGGCTTTCTGTGACGCGTGCTTGTGCGGGATCAGCCGTTCAGCAGGCTCATGACGCTCGAGGGCGACTGGTTGGCCTGGGCCAGCATCGCGGTGCCGGCCTGCTGCAGGATCTGCGTGCGGGTCAGTTCGGCGGTTTCCTTGGCGTAGTCGGTGTCGCGGATACGGCTGCGCGAGGCCGACAGGTTTTCCGAGGTGGTGTTCAGGTTGGCGATGGTGGAGGTGAAGCGGTTCTGGATCGCACCCATGTCGGCACGCGAGGAGTTCACCGCCTTCAGGGCGTCGTCCACGATCGACAGGGCCTTCTGGGCGCCGGCGACCGAGGAGATGTCCACGCCGCTGACGGTGTCACGGGCGTCCGCATCGGCGGTGGCGCCAATGCCGGCCATGGCCACGGTCAGGCCGGTGGCATCGGTGGTGGCGGTGGTGAACTCGAAATCCTTGCCCGACTTCAGCGAGGTCAGTTCCAGCTTGCCGTCCTTGTCCAGCGAGGCGTACACGCCGGTCTGGTCCATCTTGTCGTTGATGGCATTGACCACCTTCTTGCTGACGTCGGCGGCCTTGTCGCCCACGGCAACGTCCACGGCAGCAATGGCAACGCCATTGATTTCCATGTCGCTGACAGTGCCCGCGGCCGTCGCGGTGCCGGTCAGGGCAGCTGCGGTCGAGGTCTGCTTGGCGGCGTACAGGCCGTTGCCCAGCTCCGAGGTGCTGGAGTTGACGATGCTGTTGATGCCGATGGTCTGGCCCGAATCGGCGCCGATCTGGAACAGCGCGCCGGAGAACGAACCGTCCAGCAGCTTGGTGCCGTTGAAGTTGGTCTGGCGGGAGACGCGGTCGATTTCCGAGACCAGCTGGTTGACTTCGGCGTTCAGCGCTTCACGGTCGCTGTCGGAGTTGGTGGCGTTGGCCGACTGCACCGACAGTTCGCGGATACGCTGCAGGTTGTTGCCGATTTCCACCATCGCGCCTTCGGCGGTCTGGGCCAGCGAGATGCCGTCGTTGGCATTGCGCACGGCCACGTCCAGGCCGCGGATCTGGGTGCTGAAGCGTTCGGAGATGGCCAGGCCGGCCGCGTCGTCCTTGGCGCTGTTGATGCGCAGGCCCGAGGACAGGCGCTGGATCGTGGTAGCCAGGCTGGAACCGCTGGTCGACAGATTGCGCTGAGCATTCAGCGACATCACGTTGGTATTGATTACTTGTGCCATTTGTCTCTTTCCTGTGGGCAAGTTCCGGCCGCGGCGTGCACCCGGAGTTGACGCAGAGTCCGCACCCGTGCCGGATGCAGCTGTTGCAGGAGAGATAACGGCGGTTGGCGCGAAGCCTTGAGAAAAAATACGCAGAAAACATCACCCGGGTGGGGTGATGGTCGGTGGTTGCGCGCGTCCGGCAGGGGCCGGAACGCGCGCAACAGCCTGCAGCGCTGGGCGTTTTGCGCCCGGCGTGCGCGCTATGTCAGCGGATCGCGTTGAACAGCGACATCTGCTGCATCTGGGTGAAAATGGTCTGCGCGGCCTGCAGGGAAATCTGTTCCAGCTGGTACTGGCCGATGGCTTCGGCGTAGTCGAGGTCGCGCATGGCCGACAGGGTGGTCTTCAGGGTCACGCCGTTGGCGTCGCGCAGGGCGCCGGCATCGTCGATGGCCTTGAGCTGCGCACCGCCGGCGGCGCGGGCGTCGATGAATTTCTCCGAGGCACGGGCCACGTCACGGATGCCGGCCTGCAGGATGTTCTGCTGGCGGGCCACGGCAGTCGGATCGTCGGCGGCGTTGTCCAGTGCGTTGATCATGCCGTCCAGGGTGGAGAAGATGTCGCGGGCGTCGGCGGCGCCGATGCCGAAGCTGTCGCCGGCCTTGGGTTCGCCTTCGATCCGCATGGAAACGCCTTCGAACGTGATGTCTTCCCCGGCCTTGAAGGCGCCGGTCTTGACCACGGTATTGGTTGCATCCACCACTTCATAGGCGTCCGGGCCGGTGAAGCGCAGGGTGTAGCTGGCCCCATCCCAGTTGCCGGAAGCCGGGTCGCGGCCAAAGGTGGTGAGCACGCCGGTGCCGGTGTTGGTGCCGGCCGCGCTGCCGTCCAGGGTGCCATCGCCGGTGCGGATGCGCAGGAAGATCTCGCTGCCGGGCAGGGCGTCCTTGACGAAGGTGTCCGGGGCCACTTCCACCTGGCGCTGGGTCTGGTCGCCGTTGTAAGTGACCACGCCATTGCTGAGCTTGAAGGGCGCATCGGCGTCGTCGGTACCACCGAACAGGTAGCGGCCGGTGCCGTCGGTGGAATTGGCCAGCGACAGCAGGCCGTCGCGCACGCTCTTCAGTTCCGAGGCGATCGACTTCAGGTCGGCCGCCGACAGTGCCGGGTTGTTGGCCTGGATGGTCAGCTCGGTGATATGGGCCATCATTTCGCCGGCCTGTGCCAGTGCGTTTTCCTGCAGGCCCAGGCGGTTTTCCACCACGTCGCCATTGCGGGCGAAGCGGTCCAGCTCGGCCACGGCGCGGTCCAGGCCGACCGCGGTGCCCGCGGCGACCGGGTCGTCCTTGGCGCTGACCAGCTTCTTGCCGGTGGCCAGCTGCTGCTCCAGGTGGTTCATCTTGCTCTGCTTGGCCATCATCATCGAGATGGACTGGTTGAACATCATCCCGGTGGAGATTCGGTTGTTCATCGCGAAACGGCTCCCAGGATGGTCTGGAACATGGTGTCGGCAGTGGAAATCAGCTGCGAGGCGGCCTGGTAGGCCTGCTGCAGCCGGAGCATGTCGGCGGCTTCTTCGTCCAGGTTGACCCCGGACACCGAGTCGCGCGAGGCCTGTGCCTGGTCGGTGATGACCTGCTGGGCCTGCAGCGAGTAGTCGGCCGCGCGTGCGGCCGAGCCCACCAGCGTGGTCAGGCCACCCAGGGCACCGTTGAGGGTGACCGTGCCGGCGTTGAAGGTCTTGGCGTCTTCCACCTTGGCCAGCAGCAGCGCGTTGCTGTTGTCGCTGGAGCCGGCCGGGGTGGGGCTGATGTTGAAGCTGTCGCCGACCTTCGGCGCGCCATCGAGCACGAAGCTCCAGCCGTTGGCGCTGATGGTCTGGCCCGCGGTGTAGGTGAATGGACCGGTGCCATCGATGGTGTATTCGGTGGCGCTGGTGAACACGATCGCGGCCGGATTGCGCAGGTTGGCGTTGGTGTAGTCGCTCACCGCTACGCCGCTGACCTTGCCGGTGCCGGTGTTGCCCAGGCCTGCGGCGGCCTTGATCGGCGCAGCCGCGGCAATGCGCGAGGTATCGGTGATCGCCACCGACAGGGTGCCGGCCACGCCGGCGGTGGGCTGCAGCAGGAAGCGGTCGTTCTGTGCCGGGGTGCCGGACATCACCATTTCCACGCCGTTGAGCACCAGCGGGTCGGCGGCGGTGCCGGTGCCGGTCATCGGCACGGCCGCACCGGTGTCGGCGCGCGTGGCCTGCCACGCACCGCCATCGAAACTCAGCACGATGTTCTGGCCGTCCAGCTTGGACAGGTCGCCGAAGCTGGCGCTGAAGCTGGCGGTGCCGGTATTGCCGGTGTTGCCGGTGACGCGCGGGCTGCCGTAGTTGAAGAAGTCGCCGCCCATGTTGCCGTACAGGTCAACGCCCTGGTGGTGGGTGTCGTTGAAGGTGCTGGCCAGGCCCACGGCGAGCTTGCCCAGCTCGGCCTGGGTGGGGGTGAGCACTGAATCGCGGAATTCGAGCAGGCCGCCGATCTGGCCGCCCAGGCTCTTCGGGTCCAGGGTGATCTTCTGGCCCTGGGTTTCCATCGCCAGCTGCAGGCGCTCGGGCTGGTAGGGGTCGGTGACGGTGGTCACCTTGCTGGCGGTGGTGCCCACCACCACGGCCTGGCCGCCAGCGGTATAGACGTTCATGAAGCCGCCGTCCTGGATCACCGCGGTGCCGCCGGTGTAGCCGATCAGGTTGGCCACCAGCTGGTCGCGGCGGTCGAGCAGGTCCGGTGCGGCGGTATTGGCATTGCTGCCAATGGCGCCGTTGAGCTGGGCGATTTCCGCTGCCAGCCGGTTCACTTCGGAGGCGCCGGCGATCAGGCCGTTGTTGACCTCGCCATTGAGCGAATTGAGGCTTTCGTTGAGCTGCTTGAAGCGGCTGGCCAGAGTGCCGGCGTTGTCCAGCACGTTCTGGCGGTCGGCGGTGCCCGAGGCATTCGAGGACAGGCCGCTGACGGTATCGAAGAAGTTCGACCACACGCCGGACACATTGGTGGCGGTATCGGAGAACAGTGAATCCACGCGGTCGGCCAGGGTGGACAGCTGCTTCAGCCGCGCCAGTTCGCCGCTGCTGTCGAGCAGCCGCGAGATCGCCAGCTGGTCGGCCACGCGGCGCACGTCGGTGATGCGGGTGCCGTTGCCGATATCGCCATAGCCCAGGTTCTGCGGGCTGGCGGTGGCAAAGTCCACCTTCTGCCGGCTGTAGCCGGGCGTATTGATGTTGGCGACGTTATGGCTCGTGGTGGCCAGTGCGCGCTGGAAGGCGAGCAGGGCGCTGGTGCCGGTGGAAAGTACGGACATGGGTTACCTCAACGACGGATTGCCCCCAGCCCGGCGGGGCTGGCGGTGCTGGCAAAGGTGCGGCCCAGGCGCTGGCTGGCATCGCCCACGGCGGCGATGGCGCGCTCGATGGTCGGGCCGCCGGCGATCGCGGCGATCTTGGCCGCGTAGCTGGGGTCGGTGGCGTAGCCGGCCTTCTGCAGGCCCTGGGCGAAGCCACGGACATCGCCGCCGGCCTGCAGCGCGTTCTGGTAGCGCGGGCTGTTCTTGAGCAGTTTCACGTAGTCGGCAAAGCTGTCGCCGACCGAGCTGTAGGCCCGGAAACTGGCGGTTTCATTGCGGCGCACGCCATCGACGTACTCGTGGGTGCCGCTGGTGGCGCGCTCGCCATTCCAGCCGCTGGCCTTGATGCCGAACAGGTTGTGCGAGCTGCCGCCGCCATTGCGCTGCACCAGCTTGCGGCCCCAGCCGGTTTCCAGCGCGGCCTGGGCGACCAGCGCCTTGGCGTCCACGCCCAGTTCGCGCGCGGCCTGCTGCGCGTGGCCCCAGATGCTGGCCACGAAGCCTTCGGGGGTATGTGCGCCAAGCTGGGCGGCGGCAGTGCTGCCGGCCAGCGTGTCCACGGCGCTGGGGCCGGTGGTGGCGGCGGTGGTGCCGACGTCGCGCCAACGGTCGTCGGCCATTGCCCAGTTTTCGCCGGACGTATCGGTGGCGGGCGCGGCGCCGTACGGATCGCTGCGGCCGATCGCTTCATGCATCTGGCTGCTTTCACGTCCGGCAATCAGGTCCAGCGCACGCTCCATCGGCTGCAGCACCGCCGACGGTGCCTGCCCGCCAAGCTGCTGCAGGAGGTCGACTTCGCTTGGTGCGGAAGGCGCCGCACCGGAAGCGGGCAGGGCCATCGGCGCGGCGGCCGGCGCGTTGAGCCGGTAGGCGCGCAGCGCTGCGGCGGGATTCAGGCTGGTGTCGGTGGGCTTGGCAGCGTCGGTCCCGCCACCGCCAAGCTGGCGCGAAATCATCGCCGACAACCCCAGGCCACGGCCCTTGGTCATCGATTCGGCGATCTTCTGGTCGTACATGTCGCGGAACATCTGGTTTTCGCCGGGCAGCAGCGAATCGCCGAAACTGGCATCGCGCATGCTCTTGACCAGCATCTGCGCGAACTGGCCTTCCAGCTGGCGCGCGACCTTGTCGACCTTGGCCGGGCTGTTGGCCTGGGCCGGATTGAGCTCCAGTGACGGTTGGATGCGCATCAGATCACCTCGAGTTCGGCACTCAGCGCGCCGGCCTGCTTGAGCGCCTCCAGGATCGCGATCAGGTCACCCGGGGCGGCTCCGACGGCATTGACCGCGTGCACGATCTCATCCAGGGTGCTGCCGCCGTTGAACTTGAACATGCGGCTGCCATCGTTGGTGGCGGTGATGGTGGACTGCGGCGTGGCCACGGTCTGGCCACCGGCGAAGGCATTGGGCTGGCTGACGTTGGTGTTTTCGTTGATCGTCACGGTCAGCGAACCGTGCGAGATGGCCGCCGCGCCGACCCGCACCTGCGCGCCGATGACCACGGTGCCGGTACGCGAGTTGACCACCACCTTGGCCGGCGCGGTGCCGGGGGTGAGTTCCAGGTTTTCAATGCGGGCCAGCAGGCCGATGCGCGCGCCCGGGTCGTTGGGCGACTGCACCGCCACGGTGACGCCGTCCACGGCGCGCGCGGCGCCATCGCCGAAGGCGTTGTTCAGCGCGGCGACCATGCGCGACACCGTGGTGAAGTCGTTCTTGTGCAGGTTGAGCGTGATTTCGCCGCCAGCGCTGAACACGTCGGGCAGGGCACGTTCGACCGTGGCGCCATTCGGGATGCGGCCGACGCTGGGCACGTTGACCGATACCCGCGAGCCATCCTTGCCCTGTGCGCCGAAGCCACCTACCACCAGGTTGCCCTGGGCGATGGCGTAAACCTGGCCATCGGCACCGCGCAGCGGCGCCATCAGCAGGGAACCGCCACGCAGCGACACCGCGTTGCCGATCGAGGACACGGTGATGTCGATCGGCTGGCCCGGTTTGGCGAACGGCGGCAGCTCGGCGTGGATCGCCACGGCAGCCACGTTCTTCAGCTGCGGATTGACGTTGGCCGGCACGTTCACGCCCAGCTCGCCCAGCAGGTTCTTCAGGCTCTGCACGGTGAAGGGGGCCTGGCTGGTGCGGTCACCGCTGCCATCCAGGCCGACCACCAGGCCGTAGCCCACCAGCGCATTGCCGCGCACGCCGCCCACCTGCGCCAGGTCCTTGATCCGCTCAGCCGAGGCAGGCGCCGCAACACCCAGAACGGAAGCGACGATGACAACCGCGTAGAGCCACGCGTTGCGTGGCTGAACAACCAACCGAAGAAAGAATTTCATCATCAACCTCAGAACGGCACCAGCGCCGAGTTGAAGAAACGACTCAGCCAGCCCATCGCATTGGACTGGGCGACCGGGCCACGGCCGCCGTACACGATGCGTGCATCGGCCACGCGGCTGGAGGGAATGGTGTTGTCCGGGAAGATGTCCGCCGCGCGCACGATGCCCTGCACCTGCACCAGTTCGTCGCCCTGGTTCAGCCGCAGGTTCTTGGCCCCCTGCACGACCAGGTTGCCATTGGGCAGGCGCTGCATCACGGTCACGGTCACGCTGCCCTGCAGGCGGTTGCTCTGCGCGCTGGTGCCCTTGCCGGTGAAGTCGCGCGAGCCGGTCGCGCTGGCGCCCAGGATGTCCTTGCCGCCCAGCGTCACCGGCGCACCGAACAGCGTGGGCGTGCCCAGCGCGAGGTTGGATTCCTTGTCGGTACTGGTGTTGGCGGTGGTCTGCGCGGTGGTGCTTTCGGTCAGGGTGATGGTCAGCAGGTCGCCGACATCACGTGCGCGGCGGTCCGAATACAGCTGCAGGCCGGGGCCCGAGGCGTAGATCGCCCCGGCGGTGGCCGGCGCGCTGGGCGCGACCACGGGCACGACCGGCGCCATCGCCGGATAGGGGCGTACATCGCCCGCGATGACGCAGCCGCCGAGCAGGGCGGTCACGGCGCTGGCGAGCAGCAGGCGAAGGGTAGGGCGCAGAGGCGACATGGCAGGTTCCCGGTTCAACCGATCAGACGTTGTTGTTGAGGTAGCCGAGCATGGAGTCGGTAGTGGAGATCGCCTTGGCGTTCATTTCGTAGGCGCGCTGGGTTTCGATCATCGACACCAGCTCTTCGACCACGTTGACGTTGCTGCCTTCCAGCGCACCCTGCACCACGCTGCCCAGGCCGTTCAGGCCAGGGTTGCCGTTCTGTGCGGGGCCCGAGGCGGTGGTTTCCAGGAACAGGTTTTCACCGCGTGCCTGCAGGCCGGCCGGATTGACGAAGTCGGTAAGGGTCAGCGCGCCGATTTCGACCGAGGCGGCGTCGTCGGCCATCTTCACGCTGATGGTGCCGTCGGTGCCGATGGTGAGCGACTGCGCGCCCTCGGGAATCTGGATGCCCGGCTGCACCGGGTAGCCGCTGTTGGTGACCAGTTCGCCCTGCTGGTTGCGCTGGAACGAGCCGTCGCGGGTATACGCCGACGAACCATCGGGCATCTGCACTTCGAAGAAGCCGCGACCGTTCACCATCACGTCCAGGGCGCGGCCGGTCTGCTGCTGGCTGCCCTGTTCGAAGTTCTTGGAGGTGGCCACCACGCGCACGCCGGTACCCAGCTGCAGGCCGGTGGGCAGCTGCGTCTGTGCCGAAGAGGAACCGCCGGGCTGGCGCACCTGCTGGTACAGCAGGTCTTCGAAGCTGGCACGGTCCTGCTTGAAGCCGGTGGTGTTGGTGTTGGCGAGGTTGTTGGAAACCACCGACATGCGCGTCTGCTGCGCATCCAGTCCGGTCTTGGCGATCCACAATGCCTGGTTCATGGCCTTGTTCCTGTGTTGATGCGGGTGGCCACGCGGGGTGGCCGTTGTCCTGGCTGATGCATGGCGCGTGCCACAACCGCGCCGGAATTACGTCGGGGCGGCCGGTCAGCTGCCCAGGCGCAGCAGGGAGTTGGCGCTGCGGGCGTTTTCATCGCCGTGCTTGATCACCTTCACCTGCATTTCGTATTGCCTCTGCAGCTGGATCATCTGCACCAGCGCGCCGGCGGCATCCACGTTGCTGCCTTCGAGCTGGCCACTGTCCAGCGACTTGCCCTGGGCCTGCACGAACGGCTGCTGCGGGTCGGTGTTGCGCATCAACCCGTCCAGCCCGCGCTCCAGCCGCGCATCCTCGGCGGCGACCACGCGCAGGCGGCCGATCACCGCCATGGTCTGCGGGCCTTCGCCCTGCGGGATGATCGAGATGGTGCCGTCGTTGCCGATGTCCATCGCCTGGTGCGGCGGAATCGCGATCGGCGCGCCGTTCTCGTCCAGCACCGGATGGCCGCCGGCGGTCACCAGCTGGCCATTGGGCGTGATCGACAGCGATGCACCGCGGGTATAGGCCTCACCGCCCCCGGTCGGCGCCTGCACCGCCAGCCAGTTGCCTGCGTCCAGCGACAGGTCCAGCGCGTTGCCGGTGATGTGCTGCGCGCCCTGGCGCCGGTTGAAGCCGGCGTCCACGTGCAGGGCATCCACGCGCGAGGCGTAGCCGGCACCCTTGATCGGGAAGGCCTCGGTATTGGCGAGGGCTTCCTTGAATCCAGGCGTATCGGTGTTGGCCAGGTTGTGCGACAGCGTCCCCTGCGCCTGCAGGGACGCACGTGCACCGGTCATCGCGACGTAGAGCGCCTTGTCCATCGTTGTATTCCCGTGCTGCTGCGATCAGTGGCTCATCAACGGATGTTGATAATGGTCTGGGTGATCTGGTCCATCGTGGAGACCATCTGCGAGTTGGCCTGGAAGTTGCGCTGGGCGGTGATCATGTTCACCAGCTGCTCGGTCAGGTCGACCGTGGAGGCTTCCAGCGAACCGGCCTGTACCTTGCCCAGGTTGGAGCTGTCGGGCGCGCCGGTACGCGGGGTGCCGGAGCTGAAGGTTTCCACCCACAGGTTGTTGCCCTTGGCTTCCAGGCCCTGCGAGTTGTTGAAGGTGGTGAGCGCGACCTGGCCCAGCGGCTTGTCGTCGCCGTTGGTGTAGCGGGCATAGACCACGCCCTCTTCGGACACGGTGATCTCGTTGAGCTTGCCGGCGGCGTAGCCGTCCTGCTGGGTGTTGCGCAGCGCGAACTTCTCGCCGTACTGGGTCGACCCGGTGACATCCAGGGTCATCGCCAGGGTGCCGGCGCCGGTGGTCGGGGTGAACGGGTCCATCACGATCTGGCCGTTGGCCGGGGTGGTCAGCGCGCCGGCATCGTTGAAGGTCAGCGTGGTCGGGGTGCCCACGGCCTGGCCATCGACGTAGTTGTAGACCTGCCATTCGTTGGCGGTGGCCGTCTTGACGAAGTACGAGGTCTGGGTGTGGCTCACGCCCAGCGAGTCGTACACGGTGATGCCGCCGGTGGACTGGTTGTAGCTGTTGGAATCGGTCGGGTCGAACGTGGCCAGGGTCGGCTGCTTGGCGTTGGCCGGCAGGGTGAACGCCACGTTGACCTTGCCGGTCTGCTTGGGCGGGCTGTCGGTGGTGAGCAGCTGCAGGTCGGTCAGGCGGCCGCTGTCGAAGCTGGTGCCGTCGGCGTTGGGCGCGAAAACCTGCAGGCGCGCCCCCTGCGGGTTGGTCACGTAGCCGGCCTGGTCGGTCTGGAAGTTGCCGGCGCGCGAGTACACGCGGGCGCCGTTCATGCTCATGGTGAAGAAGCCTTCGCCGGAGATCGCCATGTCCAGGCTGCGCCCGGTCTGCTCGTTGTTGCCCTGCGAGAACTGCTGGGCCACGTTGGTCAGGCGCACGCCCGAACCCACTGCGTTCTTGGACAGGCCATAGCTGGTGGCCGAGAACAGGTCGGCGAACTCGGCGCGCGATTCCTTGAAGCCGGTGGTGTTGACGTTGGCGATATTGTTCGCGGTGACGTTCAGGTCGGCATTGGCGGCATTGATGCCGGACAGCGAGATGTTGAAGCCCATGGGATTCTCCTTGGATGCGTGACGAAGGGACTCAGCTGACGCGCAGCACGTAGTCGATCGGGGCCGTGCCCAGGCCCTTGAGGTTGAGGTAGAGGCCGTCCGAGCCGACGGTGACGCTTTCCACCGGTGCTTCGACGTAGGTGTTGATCTTGGTCTGGGTACCGGCGCTGTCGGTGTGGGTGGCGGCGAGGGTGTAGCTGCCGGCGGCCATGCGGTTGCCGTTGGCATCCTTGCCATCCCAGTTGAAGGTCACTTCGCCGGCTTCCTTGGCTTCCACGCTGAGCTGGGTCACCTTCACGCCGTTGGCGTCGGTGATGTCCACGGTGACGTAGCCGGCGCCGGGCGCAGCGACCATGCCGCTGGTATCGCCTTCGGTTTCCAGCTGCCACTTGGTGGAGGGCACCAGTACGTCATGGCCGACCAGCGCCGCGCCGCGCAGCACCTGGTCGCCGGCCATCGATTCCTGGAAGCCCTGGACGGTGCTGTTGAGGTCATTGATGCCCTGCACCTGCGACAGCTGCGCCATCTGCGCCACCATCTGGGTGTTGTCCATGGGCTTGAGCGGATCCTGGTGCTGCAGCTGCTCGGTCATCAGGCGCAGGAAGTCGGCCTGGTCCAGGGTGTCCTTCTTCTTGGTGGTGCTGCTGTTGGGTGCGTTCAGGCCCAAGGCGCTGTAGATGTCGGTGTTGCCGACGCCGCTGGTGCTGCTCATGACGGTATGTCCTGCAATAAGAAGGGTCAGCGACCCATGGTCAGGGTGGCCAGCGCCAGTTCCTTGGCGGTGGTGAGCATCTCCACGCCGGCCTGGTAATTGCGCGAGGTCGAGATCAGGTTGACCATCTGGGCGACGGGGTCGACATCGGGCTGGTAGATGTAGCCATCGCCATCGGCCAGCGGGTGGCCGGGCTCGTAGCGCTTGATCGGCGCGGCGTTGCTCTGGCTGATTTCCTTGACCTGGACGGTGGTGATGTTGGGGTCGGTGCGGCTGGTGACCGACTGGAAGATCGGCTCGAGCGGCTTGTACACGGCATCGGCCGAGCCGGCGACGGTGTCGGCGTTGGACAGGTTGGAGGCCAGCGTGCTCATGCGCACGGACTGGGCCTGCAGCGCGGAGCCGGCGATATCGAAGATGGGCAGGTTGCTCATGGCTTATTGCCCCGTGATCGCGGTGAGCATGGAGCGCACCTTGGATTCGACGAAGCTCAGCGAGGCGCGGTATTCCAGCGCGGCGCGGCCATAGGCGGCGCGCTCGGCATCGGGATCGACGGTATTGCCGTCGATGCTCGGCTGCACGCCTTCCTTGGTGATCTGGAACGGGTTGAGCCCACCGCCGATGCTGAAGTGCTGCTCATTGGTGGTCCGCATGAGCCCGTTGCTGTCGGCACCCTGGGCGTTGCGCAGGGCGGCATCGAAGTCCAGGTCCTGGGCCTTGTACCCGGGGGTATCGGCATTGCTCAGGTTGCTGGCAATCAGCTTCATCCGCTGCTCGCGCAACGGCATGGCCTGGGCATGGACACCCAGATAGTCGGAAATCAGGTTGGGCATGGCGCTCTCCCACGGGACGATGTGGGGGAGGCTGCAAGGGCCGTGCCAGAACGGGCAACCGCGCCGAACCGAAGGCCTTGGTTGATTGACCGGGATCCCAATGGGCCCGTATGAATTCGTAGCCCCGGCCGTTGGCCGGAAACCGCGCGCAGCGCGGCCCAAGCGTCCGAAGCCGGCGGGTTATCGATCGCGGCCAACATCCCGGCGTTTAGAGGTTCCGAAGCCGCCCGTCACGCGCTCATGTCGCCTGATACACGGTTTCGTTTTGGTTGCACACCCGGACGTACGGTCCCGACCGACAGCCTGTCAGGCTCCGGACCCTTTGGCCGCGCTGCGCGCGGTGTCCGGCCAACGGCCGGGGCTACGAATTCATACGGGCCCATTGGGGTCCGGATCAATCAACCAAGGTCAACGGCCGGTCAGGCCGCCAGGGCGACCTTCCGGAGGCGATCCAGCACGAAATCGGCCAGTTCGTGTGGGGAATACTTGGCCACGAAGGCGTTGGCGCCGACCCGCTCGACCATGGCGTTGTTGAATACGCCCGAGAGGGAGGTGTGCAGCAGCACGTACAGGCCGGCCAGGCCCGGATGGCGACGGATTTCCGTCGTCAGGGTGTAGCCGTCCATGGCCGGCATTTCGATGTCTGAAATGACCATGGCGTAACGCTCGGCCGGGTTTTCGCCGGCGGCGTGGATCTGCAGCAGGTGGTCCAGCGCCTGCTTGCCGTCCGAGAGCAGGGTGGCGCCCACGCCCAGCTGGTCCAGCACGCTGCGGATCTGCTGGCGGGCAACGCGCGAGTCGTCCACCACCAGCACCTGCAACTGCGGGGCGTCGGCCGGCAGCGCCATCGAGGGGTCCAGCACGGCCTCGCCACGCACCTGGGCAATGTCGGCCAGCACGCTTTCCACGTCAATCACCTGGATCAGCTCACCCTGGAAGCGGGTGACGGCGGTCAGGTAGCTCGATTCGGCGCCCAGCTCCGGCGGCGGGTGGATGTCTTCGACCGCGATGTTGACGATGCGCTCCACGCCGCTGACCAGGAAGCCCTGGATCGAACGGTTGAATTCGGTCACCACCAGGTAGCCCGGCGACTTGTCGGCGTCCGGCTCGCGCTCGGGGTGGCCGATCGCCAGGCCCAGGTCCAGCACCGGTACCGAGCGGCCGCGCACGTCGGCCACGCCGGCGAACTGGCTGGGCAGCCCGGGTACCTGGAACAGGTCCGGCCGGCGCAGGACTTCCTGCACCTTGAACACGTTGACGCCAAAAAGCTGACGTCCGCCAAGGCGGAACAGCAGCAGGGCCAGGCGGTTGTGGCCCGCCAGGCGCGTGCGCTGGTCGATGCGGTTGAGCAGGTCATGTGACATGGGGGATGTATCGGCGGCATTGGCAATCACTTGAGCGCCGCGCGCCGTGCATGAACGGCACGGCCCTTGCAGGGTGCTGCGCATGTGCCTTGCCCCGGAGCCGCCATGCGTATCCTTCCTATAGTTGTCGCGCTGATCGCGTTGGCCGGTGCGTCCCCGCACGCCCAGGCCGCTGGCGGCTGGCAGCCGGTGGACAGCATCCGCGCCGCCGCGCTGTCCACGTTGCCGGCGGGCAGCGAAGGCGACACCACCCTGGATTCGGCGCTGCGCCTGCCGGCCTGCGGCCAGGACCTGCGCGCCCAGCCCACCGGCACCAGCACCGTGGAGGTCAGCTGCCCCGACGCGGGTGGCTGGCGCCTGTTCGTACCGGTGAAGGTGCGCCGCAACCAGACCGTGCTGA
The DNA here is from genome assembly GCF_001704155.1 of Stenotrophomonas rhizophila. Classification (NCBI taxonomy): domain Bacteria; kingdom Pseudomonadati; phylum Pseudomonadota; class Gammaproteobacteria; order Lysobacterales; family Lysobacteraceae; genus Stenotrophomonas; species Stenotrophomonas rhizophila. Next base: position 2,131,834 of record NZ_CP016294.1, read on the forward strand.
TCCTCAATCGGGGCATTGCCGCTGGAGAAACGCTGGGGGTGGCCGATATCACCACGGCACAGCGGGACGTAGCCCGCATTGCCGGTGCCGCCCTGGCCGACCCGGCCGTGGCGGTGGGGCGGGTGGCGCGGCGTACGCTGAGTGCCGGCAGCCTGCTGTCGGCCAACGACCTGGTCGCCCAGCGTCTCATCCGCCGCGGCGACAGCGTCGCGCTGGTCTCCCGTTTTGGCGGGGTCGAAGTCCGGGTGGCGGGGAAGGCACTGGCCGATGCAGGTGAAAATGAACGCGTATCCGTGGAAAATCTGTCGTCACGCAAGGTGGTCCAAGGCACCGTGGCGGCCAGCGGCGACGTTTTTGTGACGCGCTGACCACTCCAGCACGCAAAATCTCCTAAAGATGCCGGCCCCCGTGCCGTTATCCCTTGTGAACCGTAACTCCCAGGACAACCCATGAGCCAGAAAATCGACGGCAACCTGCAGGCGACCGCCCATCTGCGCAGCATTGCGCCGGGCAACAAGCCCAGCGTGAGCACCGATGCCCCGGCGCGGCCGGTGGAAGCGGCCGACAGCCTGAAGCTGACCGGCGAGGCCACCAGCCTGCAGGCGCTGCAGCGCGAACTGAGCACCGCCCCGGCGATCGATGCCGGCCGCGTGCAGGCCGTGCGCGAGTCGCTGCAGAACGGCACCTACAAGATCAATCCGGACGCGATCGCCTCGCGCATGCTTGAGCTGGACCAGCAGCTGCAGAAATGAAGCTGGCCATGAGCGAGCCATTGCAGCGCCTCAGCGACGCCTTGGACGTCGAACGCCAGGCCTTGGTGGAGCATGACGTCCAGTCCCTGATCCGCGCCACCAGCGCCAAGCTCGAGGCGCTGCGTGCGCTGGAGCAGGTGTTGCCGGTGGGGCAGAACGAACGCCTGCAGGAGCTGGCCGAGCGCAACCGCGCCAACGGCGTGCTGCTGGCGCGCCGCCGCCGCGAGGTCAACTGGGCACTGCGCCAGCTGGGCCGCAGCGAAGCCTCCTCGGCGTACGACGCCAAGGGCCAGGCCAACACCCTGCATACGCGCAGGCCGCTGGCGGTCGCCTAGGCGCCAACACGGATATAGTGGGCACCTGTTTCGACTGCCCCGATGTGACCGTGACCGCGCCCACCACTTTTGTCACCGCACCGCTGCCGCCGCAGCCGGTTCTGCTTGCGCTGTTCGAGCGCATCAACGAAGGCGTGCTCCTGTTCCGTGATGACGGCAGCGTGGCCGTGGCCAACGCCGCCGTGCGCGGCATGCTCGGCCAGGCCGAGATCGATGCCGGCGTGGATCCCGCGCAATGGCTGCGCCAGCTGCTGCCGCCCGATGCGCTGGAGCATGCGCGCCTGCACGGCCACTGGAACGGCAGCCTGCCCGTGGGCGAACGCATGGTCATCGCGCATGTCTACCAGCAGGAAGACGCCGGCCGGCTTCACTACCTGGCGCTGTTCCGTCGCATCGAAGGCCAGGAAGACTACGAACGCGAGCTGCAGCAGCGCCACGCCGAGCTGCGCCAGGCCTACCTGCGCCTCAACGGCACCCAGGAAAAACTGCTGCAGTCGGAAAAGATGGCCTCCATCGGCCAGCTCGCCGCCGGCGTCGCGCACGAGATCAACAATCCCATCGGCTACGTGCACTCCAACCTGGGCAGCCTGCAGGAATACCTGCGCAGCCTGTTCACCGTGATCGAAGCCTATGAGCGGGCACTGCGCGCGCCGGACCCGAAGGCGCTGATTCCCGAAATCGACGATATCCGCAACCGCTTCGACATCGATTTCATCAGCCGCGACCTGCCGCAGCTGATGGCCGAATCACGCGAAGGCATCGAGCGGGTCACCCGGATCGTGCGTGACCTGAAGGACTTCTCGTACTCGGGCCGCGACGAATCGTGGAAGCTGGTCGACCTGCACTCGGGTCTTGAGTCCACGATCAACATCATCTGGAACGAGCTCAAGTACAAGGTGACGCTGCACCGCGAGTTCGGCCAGCTGCCGCTGGTGGAATGCCTGCCGTCCGAGCTCAACCAGGTCTACATGAACCTGCTGCTCAATGCCGGCCACGCCATCGCCGAGCGCGGCACCATCACGGTGCGCACCGGCGTGGACGGCGACTACGTCTGGGTGGAGTTCGAAGACACCGGTGGCGGCATTTCGCCGGACCTGCGCCAGCGCATCTTCGATCCGTTCTTCACCACCAAGCCGGTGGGTAGCGGCACCGGGCTGGGGCTGTCGATTTCCTACAGCATCATCAACAAACACCACGGGCGGATCGACCTGGACAGCACCCCGGGCGTCGGTTCGCGCTTCCGGTTGGTGTTGCCGATCAAGCAACCGCGCTGACGGAACCGGTGGCCCCGGCCGTTGGCCGGATGCCTTTCGTTCCGGGTTCATGAACGCCTGATGGGCGGCCTCGGATGCTCTACACGTCGGACATTTCACTGATTGCGGTGTTTTTGCCGCCTTCGGATGCCTGGGCCGCGCTGCGCGCGGTGTCCGGCCAACGGCCGGGGCTACGAGTTTTTACGGGCCCATTGGGATTGGGATCAATCAACCAGTTTCATTCGCCTTCCGGCGCGGGTATCGCAACAGGTTGGGCGGTATTGGCGCGGCGTTGCTCTTCGTGCGTGCGGAACGCCTGGTGGATGTGCTTGCGCAGCTCGTCGTCGTTCCAGGGCTTGGTCAGGAAGCGGTAGATCGCGCCGCGGTTGATCGCGTCGGTGACCGTGTTGAGGTCCGTGTAGCCCGAAAGGACCAGCCGGATCGTGTCCGGGTACAGCATCTTCACCCGGCCCAGGAACTCCGTGCCGCTCATGTCGCTCATGCGCTGGTCCGACAGGATCACCTGCACGTCGTTGATCGCCAGCAGGTCGAACGCATCGCGCACGTTGCCCGCCGCCAGGATCCGATAGCCGTCGCGGCGGAACAGGCGAACCAGCGAACGCAGCACGTTCTCCTCGTCGTCCAGCAGCAGCAGCGTGCGGTCCGGGCGGGTTTCGGCGAACGCTTCCGGGCGCAGGTACCGCCGGCGCAGGGTCATGCCCGCCGCGTCGGCCGACATCGGCTCGCCGAACAGGTACCCCTGGAACACGTCGCAGTCATTGCGGCGCAGGAAGCCCAGCTGCGCCTGCGACTCCACCCCGTTGGCGATCACCGTCATGCCCAGCTGGTGGCCCATGGCGATGATCGCGCGCGCAATGGCCGCCTCGCGGTTTCCGGCCGGCGCGCTCTTGATGAAGCTGCGGTCGATCTTCAGCTTGTCTACCGGGTAGCGCACCAGCGCGCTCAGGCTGGAATCGCCGGTGCCGAAGTTGTCCAGGCTCAGGCTGATACCTTCATTGCGCAGGTTCACCAGCGTTTCGTGCACGAAGTTGACGTTGTTGGTCAGCGCACTTTCGTTGATTTCCAGCGTGAGCATGTGCGCCGGCACCCCGGCGGTCTGCATCAGCGCCATCACCTCACCGAAGAAGTTCGGACGCAGCAGCTGCAGCGTCGACACGTTCACCGCGATGGTGAAGTCATCGAAGCCCAGGTCCCGCCAGAGCCTGGCCTGCTTCAGTGCGCCCTCCAGCACCCACGTGCCGATCTGCACGATGATGCCCAGCCGCTCGGCGGTGCGCATGAAACGCTCCGGCACCAGCATGCCCAGCGTCGGTGACTGCCAGCGCAGCAGCGCCTCCATCCCGACCACGTGGCCATCGCGGGCGCTCACCAGCGGCTGGTAGCGCAGCTTCAGCTCGCCATTGGGAATGGCGTCCACGATCTGGCGCGCGATGATGCTCTCGCTGTGCGCGCTGGACGGGGTGTTGACCGCGTGGATGCGCACGGCATTGCCGCCCTCGCGGGCGGCCTGGTACAGCGCGTCCTCGGCATGGTCGAGCAGGCGCGAGGTCTCTGTCGCATGTTCCGGACACAGGCTGACGCCGAGTTTGCCGGTCATGAACAGCGTATACGGCAGCACCGAGAGCGGCAGCTCCAGCTGCTGCCGGATCTCTTCGGCCAGGTCGTCCGGCAGCGGCAGGTCGGCCGTGCGCGGTACCGCGATCAGGAACTCATCGCTGCCATGCCGCCACAGCTTGCCGCGCCCGCGCAGGTGGTGCTGCAGGCGCTGGGCCACCAGCACCAGCGCCTGATCGCCGACCTCGGCGCTCATGTTCTCGTTGACCGACGCGAAGTGGTCGATATCCACGTGCATCAGCATCAACGGCGTGCCACCGGAGGCGGCCTCGGCCACCATCGCCTGCAGCGCAGGATTGCCGGCACCCAGCCGGGGCGGCGCGTCCTCGATGCTGACCAGGGGCAGGGAAGGGTTCCACATCACTCAATATTCCACGGTGTCGGGGGTGGCCACGCCATCGCTGCGGTAAGGCAGGAACAGGTCGACCAGGGTGCCGGCGCCATGCGCCGACTCGATCTTGAGGGTGCCGCCGGCGCTCTGCGCGCGCTCGCGCATGACGATCAGGCCCAGCCCGCGCGGGCCGTCGGGGTCGAAACCCTCGCCGTCATCGCGCACCTGCAGGTGCAGGCCATGGTCCTGCACGTCCTGCAGCGTCAGGTGCACCTGGCTGGCGCGCGCATGGCGCAGCACATTGGTCAGGCTTTCCTGGGCAATGCGGAAACAGGCCTGCTCGATCTCACCCTGCGGCCGTCGGGGCAGCGCCGCGATGTCGGCCAGCAGTTCGATCGGCGAGGAACGGAACAGCACCCCGGCCTGCCAGCGCAACGCCGCCTCCAGGCCCAGTGCATCCAGCTGCGGCGGGCGCAGCAGGGTGGAGATGTCGCGCAGCTTGCCCACCGTGGTGTCGGCCAGCTGGATGATCTGCTCCAGGTCCTCGCCGCGCCGTTGCGGATCGGCTTCATCCTGTGCCGCATACGCCGACAGTTTCATGGCGGTGATGGCCTGGCCGATATCGTCGTGGAGGTCGCGCGAGATCGCGCGGCGCTCGTCTTCCTGCAGCGAGAACAGGCGCCCGGCCATGGCCTGCAGCTCGCGGTTGCTGGTTTCCAGCGCCTCGCGGATACGCTCGGGCTCGCTCAGGTCGCGCACGATGAGCAGCTTGCAGTTGCGCCCGCCGTAGCGGACCTCGCCCACCGCCAGGCCGGCCTGGAAACCTTCGCCGTCCAGCCGGCGCATGCCGATGACTTCACTGCCGCTGCTGGGCAGGGGAATGGTGGCGAACAGCTGCGCGCGGACCCGGGACAGGTCGGTGGCGGCGACCAGCGCCGACAGCGGCTCGCCCAGCAGCGTGTGTTGCCCGTAGCCGAACTGGGCCGCGGCGCAGGCATTGGCATACAGCACGTGTTCGTCGGAGAGGATCACCACGCCGTCGGGCAGCACCCGGACCAGTTCGCGGAACTGCTCCTCACGCTCGCGCAGCAGGCGCCGCGAGTGTTCGCGCTCGGTGACATCCTGCAGGGTGCCCAGCACGCGCGGGCGCCCGGCGTCGTCGGTGCCGCTCTCGGCGCGCAGGTGGACCATCAAGGCGCGACCGTCCATGGCCAGCAGCGGCAGCAGTACGTCGATCTGCACCTGCTCACCCCGCATGTCCTGCAGGAGCTGTTCGCTCAGTGCGGCGGTGGACGGATCGGCCGGCACCAGCAGCTCGTCGAAGCGGTGCCAGCGCCGCGCTTCCGGTGGGCGCCGGCCCAGCAGGTGGTAGACCTGGTTGGAGTACTGGCCCATACCCGTGGCGGGGTCGACTTCCCACGCGCCGATCCGGGCCATTTCATGGGCTTCCTCGACACGGGCCAGGGCCTGGTCGCGGCGGCGCAGCGCCTGGTCTTCGCGGGTCCGGTCGATGGCGATCAGCAGCCGCGCCGGGCGGCCGGCGTAATCGAGGTAGTTGCTGCGCATTTCGATCCGCCGCGGGCTGCCGTCCTTCAACAGCAGGTCGGCGGTAAGCACGCACAGCTGGTCCGGCTGGGCCCGGATCTGCTCAAGCTTGGCGGCCAGCACTGCTTCGTCGCCCGGTGGCCACAGCGCGGTCATCGGCAGGGCAGTGAACTCCTCGCGCGTCCAGCCGAACAGGCTGCACGCGGCCGGGTTCACGTCCAGGATCTCCAGCGTGTCCAGGTCGTATACCAGGATCGGCCCGGGGTTGCCCTCGAACAGCTGCCGGTGGCGCTGCTCGGAGTGCTCCAGCTTCGCGTGGGTCTGCAGCACGTGGTGGGCGAGCGGGCGCAGCAGCAGGTAGATCAGCGCGCCGCTGAGAATGACGAAGAACGCCCCTTTGGCGGTCTGCCAGCGCGCGGCCGTGGCCAGGTCGGCGGTGAGCACCTGCACGGCGGCGTCGCTGCACAGGATCCACACCAGCGCCAGCACCAGATAGCCGAGCACCACCCGCCAGCGATCGCGGCGCAGGGCCTGGGCGAGCGGGTGGTCACGACGGTGCGGTGCGGGCGGGCCGGGCGGGACGACAGGCATGGGGCGCGACGGGAAGGGGTTGGGTGGGCGGTCCATAGTAGTGGCTGGGACACCCCGGGCGCACGCGAGGCTCAACTATCGACCAGAACAGCCGCTAACGATTGCGTTCCCGGCTGTCGGGTGCGTTATCGGAGTCATACCGCGTGGACCAAGGCATCATCGCGAGTCTGCTGCAGCACCCCCTGGCCTCGGCCCTGGTCATCCTGGACCGGACCGGGCGCCCGCTCGCCGCCAATCCGGCCGCGCGCGAACATGGGTTGCCGGCTACCGTGGCGGCCTACGGCGAGCTGCTGGAAGACCTGCGGCTGCTGGCCGCCGATGGCGGCCTGGTGCCGTGCCAGCTGCCGGGTGGGCCCCGTGGACGCTTCGATGGCTGGATGCGCGCCGTGCACGACGCCGATGGCAACCTGCTGGCCTTCACCCTGAGCGTGCCCGAACCGGTGGCCGCCTACGCGGGCAGCCGCTGGGAAGTGGCGCTGGACCACGCCGGCCACGGTTTGTGGGACTGGGACCTGCCCAGCGACGCGGTGACCCGTTCGCAGCGCTGGCATGACGTGCCGGCCGGCGTGGACGAACACGCGGCGGCAGAGGCCGGGCAGGCGCTGCTGGCGCCGGTGCATCCCGATGACCAGGCCGCGGTGCGCGCGGCGCTGGACGCGCACCTGCGCGGCGAAGGCGAGGTGTACACCGCCCAGTACCGCCTGCGCCATCCCGAAGGCGAGTGGCGCTGGGTGCTCGATCGCGGCCGCGTGGTCGCCCGAACCGTCGACGGACAGCCGCTGCGCATGGTCGGCACCCACACCGACATCCAGGCACAGAAACAGATGGAAGCCCTGCTGCTGGAGCAGCAGGTGCACCTGCGCGAGGCGCAGCGCATCGCCAGCATGGGCAGCTGGTCGTGGGACCCGGACAGCCGCCAGTTCTGGTGGTCGCCGGAGTTCCGGGCGCTGCTCGGCGTGGGCGATGCCCCGTTGAGCAGTCGCCGGCACTGGCTGCGCCTGCTGGAACCGCGTTCGCGCGGCCTGCTGCGGCAGGCCTGGCGGCGCATGCTGCGCGATGGCAAGCCCAGCACGCTGGCGCTGGAGCTGCCGCGCGGGAACGACAGCGCGCTGCACCTGCGATTGTGGATGCAGCCGCTGCTGGGCCCGGACGGGCGCATCCAGCGCCTGCTCGGCCAAGTCCAGAACATCACCGAACAGCACCAGACCGATGCGCTCATCCGCTGGCGGACCGAACTGCTGAACCGGGTATCGGCGCTGGGCAGGATTGGCGGTTGCGAGATCGACGTGGCCACCCGCCACATGCAGTGGACCGAGGAGTGCTACCGCATCCACGGGCTGCGCAAGGAACCGATCACTCTGGACCAGGCGCTGGCGCTGTACACGCAGGATTCGCGCGATGCCTTCGAGGCCGCACTGGCGCGCATTGCCGCCGGCGGCCTGCCCGAACAGCTGGACCTGTGTTTCTACCGCCAGTCCGGGCTGCGCGTCTGGGTGCAGGTGCTGGTCGAGCTGGACCATCGCGACGGCCTGCCAACCCGCTTCGTGGTGCTGTTCCGTGACATCACCCGCGAACGCGAAGCCAACGAGCGGATCGAGCTGCTGGCCCATTATGACCTGCTCACCGGCCTGCCCAACCGCATGCTGCTGCGCGAGCAGACCGCCGACGCCATCGAGGAAGCGCGCGATCGCGGCGCGCCGTTGGCGATGCTGTTCATCGACCTGGATGGTTTCAAGACCATCAACGACACCTTCGGCCACGCCACCGGCGATGCGCTGCTCAAGGCAGCGGCGGCGCGGCTGCACCAGAACCTGCGCAACGCCGACCTGTTCGGGCGCTTCAGCGGCGATGAGTTCATCGTGGTGCTGCGCGACCTGGCCGACCCGGAAGATGCCGGGCACGTGGCGCGCAAGCTGATCGCATCGCTGGCCGAGCCGCTGCAGCGCGGTGACACCACCTTGAAGGTGGGCGCCAGCGTGGGCATTGCGATGCTCGACGAAGGACGCACCGATTTCGATTCCCTGCTGCGCGCGGCCGATGCGGCCATGTATGCCGCCAAGGAAGCGGGCCGCAATACCTACCAGTACTACAGCCAGGACGCGTTGCTGCGGATCCAGCGCAAGCTGGAGATCGAGCACGCGCTGCTGGGCGCCATCGAGCGAGAAGAGTTCAGCCTGGCTTACCAGCCGCTGCTGCATGCCGCGCAGGACCAGCCGCCGGCCATCGAGGCGCTGCTGCGCTGGCACCGCCCGGGGATTGGCTACTGCAGTCCGGCCGAGTTCATTCCCATTGCCGAGAAGTGCGGCGAGATCGTGCGCATCGGCGACTGGGTGCTGGCCGAAGCCTGCCGCCAAGCAGCCGCCTGGGACCGGGCAGGGCTGGTGTTCGACCGGATCGCGGTGAACGTGTCGGCCGTGCAGCTGCGCGACCGCGGCTTTGCCGAGCGGGTGATCGACATCTGCCACGCCCATGGCTGGGCACCGCAGCGGCTGGAACTGGAGCTGACCGAATCGGCGCTGATCCGCGACACCGACGTGCTGCGGCATTGTTTTGATGTGCTGGAGCGGCACGGCGTGCCGCTGGCGGTGGACGATTTCGGCACCGGCTTTTCCAACCTGCACTACCTCAACCGTTTCCCGGTGGGCCGCCTGAAGATCGACCGCAGCTTCGTGCAGGGCATGCTCCACGATGCCGGTACCGCCGAGGTCACCCAGGCCATCGTGCACCTGGGCCACGCCCTGGGCATGAAAGTGGTGGCCGAAGGCGTGGAAACCGAGCAGGAAGAAGCGATGCTGCGCCGCCAGGGCTGCGATGAGATCCAGGGCTACCTGTATTCGCGCCCGCTGACCCCGCGTGACCTGGCCCAGTGGCTGAAGCACGGTGGCGGACAGATGCAGGCGATTCCCGCCCAGGCGGGTGACGCGTTGCGGATTCCGGTCGCCCCCTGACGGGGCGTGGGCCGGCCAACGGCCGGCGCTACCGCTGTCCGTTGCCCGTTGATGATCCCGATGCCGTCGTGTCCATGACCGTTGACCGGCCTGTGGTGGGTTGATTCCGATCCACGGATTGTTACGGGCCCATCGGGACCCGTATCAACCAATCCTTTCTCCGCTCAATCCCAGGTCCCACGCCAATCCCGCCAATGCGGGATCCAGCGGCGTTGCCGCCGGTGCCGTCGCCATCATTCCCGCCAGTTCCCGTTGCGCCTGCTGTTCCAGCGCCGCCAACAGCGCACGCCCGCTCTTCGGCACTACGGGCGCCAGAGCAGGGGGCATGGCGTCGCCCGCAGCGTCGGGCGACGCGCCGTTACCGGCAGGAATCAATTGGGAGGGGGCGGCGTTCAACAACATGCGGCAGTCTTCAGCAGATGGGTCAGGGCGCTACACGCACGAAAGCCCCGGCAATGCCGGGGCCCTCGTGGAATGCCGTTGCGGGCACGAATGGCAGGTCAGAACAGTTCAACCGCACCGGCTGCCATGCTCTGCTGGCTCACCGGCTTGTGCGGCGGGCGTTCCCATTCGCTGCGCATTTCGCGCAGGCGGTTGCCGGTACGCTGCAGCGCGGTGGCCACTTCGGCATCGAACACGCCGCCGTTACGGTGCAGCAGTTCCTGCAGGCCGACCGCTTCACGGTTGATCGAGGTCAGGCGGTCCAGGTGGGTGTGCACGCCGCCCAGGGCCTGGGTGGCGATGTCCTCGAACTGCAGGGCGCGCACGGCTTCGGCCACGCTGCTGTCGATGGCACGGCCGCACTCGGAGATCTCGCGCATGCCTTCGCCCAGCGACGCATTGATCTGCGCCACGTTGTCGAGCATGGCCGCCGCTTCGTGACGCGCTTCGCGGGAGCGGTCCATGTCCCGCGAGGCCATGTTGGAGACCGTCTCGCGGACCTTGGCGATGGCGTCCTTGGAGCTGTGCGCCAGCTTGCGGATCTGCTCGTTGAAGGTGGTGGAACGCTCGGAGAGGTTGCGCACCTCGTCGGCCACCACTGCGAAGCCGCGACCGGCTTCACCGGCCCGGGCTGCTTCGATGGCCGCGTTCAGCGCCAGCAGGTTGGTCTGGTCGGCGATCGACTTGACGTCTTCCAGCAGCGCGAAGATGCCATCCAGGTGCTGCGCCATCTGGTCGATGTGCTGCACGGTGTTGCTGCTCTGGCCGCTGACCTGTTCCAGCGCTTCCACCAGCTGTTCCATGCGGTGGCTGGCGTGCTGGGCGAAACGGGCCACGTCGACGCCGGCGCCGCCGTCTTCACCGGCGCGGTCGACGATCCGGGCCAGTGCCTGGCTCTGCTGGCGGGACTTGCGGTTCATGGCATCGAAGCTGCCACCCAGGCCGGCCACGGCCTGGCGGATCAGGTCACGGGCGCGTTCGATTTCGCCACGCGAACCGTCGATTTCGTTGCCGACGAACGAGCGCAGCTCGGTCAGCAGCTGGTCCTGTTCCCGCATCATGCGGGCATGCTCGGGCGAGCGCTGGGTCTGGGCGCGGGCGGTCCACCACGCGAACCCCAGCCAGCTGAGCGTCATCGTGGTCAGGATCGCCCAGCGCAGGGCGGCCGGCCATTCAAAGCCGATGGCGAAGGGAAGCAGCAGGGTCAGGACCAGGGGGGCGGCCAGACTAGTGAAGAGGCGTGAGTACATGGACGTTCTCGGGGAGGTGCACGGATGATGTATCGGCCGTACCCCCGTTTGCTTTAGCCGCCGTGCACCATTTTTTATCGAAGCTGACGGTCCACCGCTTCGATCATCGCCTTGCGCGAGATCAGGAAATCCCAGTACTGGCCGCCGGTCTGGCGCCACAGCACCGCCGAACGCACCGCCGCCAGCAGCAGCGCGCGGATCTCGGCCACCACCCCGGCCTGGCCCAGGTAGTGCGGGTTGCCCTGGACCATCACCCGCGGTTTGAGGTGGCTGATGGTGTCGGCATACAGTCCGCCCAGGCTGGACAGCACGTCCGGGTGGGCGCTGTCGTTCAGCTCGGCGGCCTGGCGCTGGGCACGGGCGATGCCCTGGCTGACCTGCTCGACCACGGCGTCCTCGCGTACGAAGCGGCGCTCGAGCTGCAGCACGGCCAATGCCAGCCGCGGCAGGATCTCGTCCTGGCCCTGGTTGCGGAAATAGTTGTGCAGCAGGCGCAGGCCCGGGGCCAGGTTGGCAGCGCTGCCGTAGATGGCCTGCGGGCTGTCAGCGTCGATCCGGAACACGCTGTCGATCGCGGTGCGGACCACGCTGGCCTCGGAATGGCCGGTTTCGGCGATGCGGCGCACCTGCTGCAGCGCCTGGGCGATGCCAGCCAGGGCAAGGACGCGGTCGTCGACGGAAAAACTCATGCAGCAGATACCTCGAAGGGGGAAGGGGCGGTGCGCAGGCGCTGCTCCAGCGGCGCATCGGTGGCGGCGATCACCGCGCCACCCAGGCAGACCTCGTCGTCATACAACACCAGGGATTGCCCGGGGGTTACGGCACGCTGCGGCCGCGCGAAACGCACGTCCACGCTGCCATCGTCGCGCACCCGCACCGTGCAGGGCTCGTCCGGCTGGCGGTAGCGGGTCTGCGCGGTGCACTCGAATTCGCGCGCAGGCGGTGCGCCGGCGATCCAGTGGGCAGTTTCCGAATGCAGGCGGGTCGACTGCAGCCACGGGCTTTCGCGGTCCTGGTCCACATACAGCACGTTGCTGGCCACGTCTTTGCCCACCACGTACCACGGGGCCGCCGGTCGGCCCCGCACGCCGCCGATGTTCAGGCCTTCGCGCTGGCCCAGGGTGAAATAGAACACCCCGGGGTGCTCGGCGATGCGGTTGCCGTCCGGGTCCTGGATCTCACCGGTACGCGCCGGCAGGTAACGGCCCAGGAACTCGCGGAAGTCCCGCTCGCCGATGAAGCAGATGCCGGTGGAGTCCTTCTTGGCGTGGGTCGGCAGGCGCGCATCGCGGGCAATGCGGCGCAGGTCGTTCTTCTGCAGGTCGCCGATCGGGAACAGGGTGGCGGCCAGCTGGGCCTGGCCCAGTTGGTGCAGGAAGTAGCTCTGGTCCTTGCTGCGGTCGGCACCGCGCAGCAGTGCCCAGCGCCCACCCACCTGGGCTACGCGGGCGTAGTGGCCGGTGGCGATGCGTTCGGCGCCCAGCTCGCGGGCCGCGTCCAGGAAGTGCTTGAACTTCACTTCGCGGTTGCACAGCACGTCCGGGTTGGGGGTGCGCCCGGCCGCGTATTCGGCCAGGAAGTGTTCGAACACGCCCTGCCAGTATTCGCCGGAGAAGTCGCGGAAGTGGAACGGAATGTCGAGCAGGCCGCACACGGCGACCGCATCGCGGCGGTCGTCTTCGGCGCGGCAATCGCCGCTGCCGTCGTCGGCCCAGTTCTGCATGAACAGCCCGGCCACCGGCTCGCCCTGCTGGACCAGCCGCCAGGCGGCCACGGACGAATCCACGCCGCCGGAAACGCCGACCATGATGCGCGGGGTGCTCATGCAACCTCCTTCACAATCGACAGCGGGTGGCGCTGGCCGGCCAGGAAGTCGGCAACGACCTCCCAGACCAGCGGACTGCGCAGCCGCGAGGGCTCGGCCTGCAGCTCGGCCGGGTCCAGCCACAGCGCGCGCAGGATGCCGGTGTCCAGCGGTCGGGCAGGGTCATGCGAGATCGGCTCGGCCGCGTAGGCGAAGCGCAGGAACGGCGTGCCGTCGGGCGCGGTCCACTGGTAGGTGCCGATGAAGGCGGTCAGCCGCACCGTCCAGCCCGATTCTTCCAGGGTCTCGCGCACGGCGGCGGCGGCCAGGCTTTCGCCCGGCTCCAGGTGCCCGGCCGGCTGGTTGAGCACCGCACGGCCGTCGATGGCTTCTTCCACCAGCAACAGGCGCCCGTCCCGCGCCACCACGGTGGCCACGGTCACGTGCGGCGCCCAGCGCAGGTCCTGCACTTCGTTCACGTCAGTATTCGTCCGTTCCAGTCAGTTCAAGTTCCATCGCGTCGGCGGTGTTCATCGCCGCCTCGATGGCCTCGCTCAGGGCATCCGCGCTGGCGTTGGCATCCACCTTCACCACGAACATGGCCAGCTGCTCCTGCTTCACCCAGCCGCCCAGCTTGGCGTCCTGGGAGTCTTCCAGCAGGCGGTTGGCCACCGCGGCGGAGAACTGCTTGCCCGGCGCGTTGTAGCCCGGCGACCAGATCTCGCGGATGCGGTGCTTGCCGTACTCTTCCACGGCCGAGCGCACGAACACCAGCTGGGTGCGGTCGCCTTCGACGTCGAACACCAGCTTGTAGTCGCCGTCCTCGTCGACCTCGTAGGGGTACTTCAGCGTATCCAGTACACGGCCGACGGCCTTGTCGGGCGTTGCGGCCTGGGCCCCGAACACGGTGGCGGTCAGCAGCAGCGCGGTGGCGATCCTTTTCATGAAATCCCTGTGAAAGTATGTATCCATGAGTGGATTGTGACGGGGGCAGGGGGCCAACGTCCAATCCGGCCGGTGCGGCGTCTATAATGTCCGGATGCCCCGCGAGCCTTCCCAAGAACCCCACCACGACCACGGCGTAGCGCTGGAACCAGCCCGCCCGGAGGTCGCGCCGCCGCCGTTCTACCAGGTGATGCTGCTGAACGACGACTACACCCCGATGGACTTCGTGGTGACCGTGCTGCAGCACTTCTTCTCGATGGATCTGGAAAAAGCCACCCAGGTGATGCTCAACGTGCACACCCGTGGCCGTGGCGTGTGCGGTGTGTTCACCCGCGAGGTCGCCGAATCGAAGGTGGCCCAGGTCAATGAGTTCTCGCGCATGAACCAGCATCCGCTGCTGTGCACGATGGAAAAAGCCGGGTAGAGCGGCAATACCGGCGCCTGAGGGGCGGCTTCGGTGGGTTGAAACGCCGGATGGTGTGTTCCACCCGGCAGGTAACCGGCTTCGGACACTTGGGCCGCGCTGCGCGCGGTGTCCGGCCAACGGCCGGGGCTACGAATTTGTACGGGCCCATCAGGATCTGGATCAATCAAATGCCGGCCCGCGCATGGCCCGGGTGTGGCCGTTTACAGTCCGCTTGCCCGTCCCTGTCTGAAGCAACGCAGGGAGCCGTCGGGCAGGCGGGGTACTTGCCACGGCGAAATGACGTCGCCATCACGGGTGGGCAGCCAATGCTGGCGGTGTCTGGGGCATGATCGCGCAAGTGATAACGCCATCTGAACGCACCGATCCAGTAGGGTGATGGAAATTGTGCAGGTAGGCCGCATATTGTTCTCAACTGCCGCCGGAGTAGAACATGTTCAGTAAAGACCTCGAACACACCATCGGTCAGTGCTACAAGCGCGCCCGTGAGGCCCGCCATGAGTTCATGACGGTGGAACACCTGCTGCTGGCACTGCTCGACAACCCGTCCGCCCAGGCCGTGCTCAAGGCATGCGGGGCCGACGCCGACCGCCTGCGCCAGGAGCTGGAGCAGGCCATCGAGGCCTCCGTCTCGCGCCTGGCCGAAGATGACGGCCGCGACACCCAGCCCACCCTGGGCTTCCAGCGCGTGCTGCAGCGGGCCGTGTACCACGTGCAGTCCTCGGGCAAGAAGGAGGTCACCGGCGCCAACGTGCTGGTGGCGATCTTCGGCGAAAAGGACTCCCATGCGGTCTATTACCTCAACCAGCAGGACGTGACCCGGCTGGATATCGTCAATTACCTCTCCCATGGCATCGCCAAGCTGGGCGAGGAGGGCGAAGTGCCGCCGTCGTCGGACGCCGAAGGGCGCGCCGAGGGTGCCGATGGCGAAGGCAAGGGCGATGCCCTGGCCGAGTTCGCCAGCAACCTCAACGAAGCGGCGCGCAACGGCCGGATCGACCCGCTGGTCGGCCGCCGCGACGAAATCGAGCGCACCATCCAGGTGCTGTGCCGCCGCCGCAAGAACAACCCGCTCTACGTGGGCGAGGCCGGCGTGGGCAAAACCGCCATCGCCGAAGGCCTGGCCAAGCGCATCGTGGAAGGTACGGTGCCCGACGTGCTGGCCGATGCGGTCATCTACTCGCTTGACCTGGGCGCGCTGGTGGCCGGCACCAAGTACCGCGGCGATTTCGAGAAGCGCCTGAAGGGCGTGCTGACCGCGCTGAAGAAGATGCCGAACGCGGTGCTGTTCATCGACGAGATCCACACCATCATCGGTGCCGGGTCGGCGTCGGGCGGCACCATGGACGCCTCCAACCTGATCAAGCCGGCGCTGGCCTCCGGTGAGCTGCGCTGCATCGGCTCCACCACCTTCCAGGAATACCGCGGCATCTTCGAGAAGGACCGTGCGCTTGCCCGGCGCTTCCAGAAGATCGACATCGTCGAGCCGACCGTGGGCGAAACCTACGAGATCCTGCAGGGCCTCAAGCCCAAGTACGAGGCGCACCACGGCGTGACCTATGCCGATGACGCGCTGCAGGCGGCGGTGGACCTGTCGGTGAAGCACATCGGCGACCGCCTGCTGCCGGACAAGGCCATCGACGTGATCGATGAAGCCGGTGCCCGCCAGCGCCTGCTGCCCGAGGGCGAGCGCAAGGAACTGATCGACATCGAGGAAATCGAAACGATCGTGGCCAAGATGGCGCGCATTCCGGCCAAGCAGGTCAGCGCCACCGACAAGGACGTGCTGCAGCACCTGGAGCGCAACCTGAAGATGGTGATCTTCGGCCAGGACCCGGCCATCGAGACCCTGTCCTCGGCGATCAAGCTGGCCCGTTCGGGCCTGGCCAATCCGGAAAAGCCGATCGGCAACTTCCTGTTCGCCGGCCCCACCGGCGTGGGCAAGACCGAGGTGACCAAGCAGCTGGCGCTGCAGCTGGGCATCGAGCTGGTGCGCTTTGACATGAGCGAGTACATGGAGCCGCATTCGATCAGCCGCCTGATCGGTGCGCCTCCGGGGTATGTCGGCTTCGACCAGGGTGGCCTGCTCACCGAAAAGATCGTCAAGACCCCGCACTGCGTGCTGTTGCTGGACGAGGTGGAAAAGGCCCACCCGGATATCTTCAACATCCTGCTGCAGGTCATGGATCGTGGCGTGCTCACCGACACCAACGGGCGCGAAGCGAACTTCAAGAACGTGGTGCTGGTGATGACGACCAATGCCGGTGCGGCGCAGGCCTCGCGGCGGTCGATCGGCTTCACCCGGCAGGACCATGCCACCGACGCGATGGAGATCATCCGCAAGAGCTTCACGCCGGAATTCCGCAACCGCCTCGATGCGGTGGTGCAGTTCCAGCCGCTGGGCTTCGAGCACATCCTGCGCGTGGTGGACAAGTTCCTGATCGAGCTGGAAATGCTGCTGCAGGAAAAGCACGTCAGCCTGTCGGCCACCCCGACCGCGCGCGACTGGCTGGCCCGCCACGGCTTCGACCCGCTGATGGGTGCCCGCCCGATGGCGCGGGTGATCCAGGACAAGGTCAAGCGGCCGCTCGCCGACGAGCTGCTGTTCGGCAAGCTGGTCAATGGCGGCCGGGTCAGCATCGACGTGCGCGACGACGAGCTGTTCGTCGAAGCGCAGGCCGAGCCGGAGCGGCTGCTGCCGGCAACGGTCGAATGACCGGCAGGCCACGACCGTTGGCCGTGGCTCCTTGAACGCAAAAACGCCCCGGATGGGGCGTTTTTGTTGGGTCCCGCTCAGCGCTTGGCGCGGGATGCGAACGCCTCTGCGCTGATCGGCTCAAGCCGGGCGACATCGCAGCTGCCGGTGTCGGTGCGCAGCTTGCTGGCGCGTGCCCCGCACAGCTGGCCCTCGTTGCTGGGGGTGGCAAACTCCAGCTTTCGCGAGAAGCTGGCCTGGCTGCAGCTGTTCTGGAAATGGACGATGTAGTGATCGGTGCCGTTGCGCAGCAGGATGCTGCGATCGGCGCCCTTGCGGACCAGCTGCTGGTCGCTGGACAGGGTGATGCAATCGGAGGCCGCCGGGGTGGCGGCAGCTGGCGCAGTCTGCGCCGATGCCGTAGCGGCTGCGCTGGAAACAACCAACAGGCAAAGCGCGATCAGGGTCTTCATGGCGGGGGCCAGTGGGTCACGATCCGGAGTGGACCGTAGACCACAGTGCCTGCGTTCGGCCGGTGGCGAATCTGCATCAAGGCAGGCTGACTGATGTCAGGGTGCCGTGGGGCAGGGTGACTGCCGGCACGGTGGGCACAGCTGAATGGCGCCCACGCAAAAAGGCCAGCGCAGGGCCGGCCTTTGATCGCGTCTTCCGGAGAAGCCGCCCTGCCGCTTACTTCATGCGGTAGGTGATGCGACCCTTGGTCAGGTCGTAGGGCGTCATTTCAACCTTGACACGGTCGCCCGTCAGGATGCGGATGTAGTTCTTGCGCATGCGGCCGGAGATGTGGGCGATGATTTCATGCCCGTTTTCCAGTCGAACGCGGAAAGTGGTGTTCGGCAGCGTCTCGCTGACGGTGCCTTCGAACTCGATGGAGTCGTCTTTCGACATGTAGTCCTGTGCAGTTCTATAAACGGCCGAGCTGGCCTTAAGAGCGGGCATTTTACGCGCATCTCCCCCGGGATGCAAAGATTGCGTTAACCGTCCGCCTCAGGCCAATGATGCGGCGGAAACGTCGCCAAACCGCTCCGTCCACCCCCCGGGCGGCGCTGCGGCCTGCACCTGCTCCCGCACCACCCCCAGGAACCGCTCCCGCGGCCAATGCACGGCGCCCATCCGCAGCAGGTGGTCGTTTTCCACCTGTGCATCGATCAATGGCCACCCCCACGACGACAGCCGGTGGGCCAACCCGGCCAGCGCCACCTTGGAGCCGCCGCTGGCCGCGCTGAACATGCTTTCGCCGAAGAACATCCGGCCGATGGCCACCCCGTAGATCCCGCCCACCAGCCGGTCGCCGTCCAGCACCTCGATCGAATGGGCGAAGCCGAGGGCATGCAGCGCCACATAGGCCTCGATCATGTCCCGGGTAATCCAGGTCCCGTCCTGCCCCGGGCGCGGGCTGGCCGCGCAGGCCTCGATCACCTCGCGGAAGCGTGTATCGGCACGCAGCACCCAGCTGCTGGCGCGCAGGCTGCGGCGGAAGCGCGAGGACAGGTGGACGCCCTCGGTGCGGAACACCATGCGCGGGTCCGGCGACCACCACAGCAGCGGCTGGCCCTGCGAGAACCACGGGAAGATGCCGCCGGCGTAGGCATTGAGCAGGCGCACCGGTGAGAGGTCGCCGCCGAGTGCCAGCAGGCCATCGGGATCGCGCAGCGCGGTTTCGGCCGGCGGGAAGGGGGCGTCCGGCCGGTCGTCCAGTCGCCAGGGCAGGTGCCGGGTCATGGGGACTCGATGGCTTTGAAGGGGGTGTGCTCGGCCAGCAGCTGCGCATAGCGCTGCACTTCCTCGCGCTCCTGCGCGCACCAGCCTGCAAGGGCGGCGGCGAACGCGGGCTCGGCCAGCCAGTGCCGGCTGCGCACCGGGTGTGGCAGGAAGCCGCGCGCCAGCTTGTGCTCACCCTGCGCGCCGGGCTCGAAACGGGTGAGCCCTTCGCGCAGGCAGTACTCGATACCCTGGTAGTAGCAGGTTTCAAAGTGCAGGCCGGGCAGGGTGGCGCCGCCCCAGTAGCGCCCGTACAGGGTGTCGCCACCGCGCAGGCACAGCGCGCCGGCGATCGGCTGGCCCTCCAGCATGGCCAGGAAGATCACCAGCTGACGCGGCATCGCCGTGGCCAGGTGCTGCAGGAAAGGCAGGGTCAGTGCCGGCGAATTGCCGTACTCACTGAAGGTCTGCAGGTAGAAGTCGTGCATGGCCTGCAGGTCGGCGTCGGTGGCTTCATCGCCGTGCACGATCCGGTAGCTCACCCCGGTGCGGGCCAGCTTGGCGCGCTCCTGGCGGATGTTCTTGCGGTGCTTGTGATCCATCGCCGCCAGGAAGCTGCTGAAGTCGGTCCAGTTGCCCGGGTTGTGCCACTGGAACTGGATGTCCTCGCGCAGCAGCCAGTCCGGCCCGAACGCGGCGTCGTCTTCAGCCAGGTGGAAGTTCACGTGCGCCGACGACCAGCCCATGCGGGCGACTTCGGCGCGCAGGGTCTCCACCAGCGTGCGAGCGGTTTCCGCATCCTTCGCCAGCAGGCGCGGCCCGCTCACCGGCGAATACGGTACTGCGCCCAGCCACTTCGGGAAGTACGCCAGCCCGTGGCGGGCATAGGCATTGGCCCAGGCGTGATCGAACACGAACTCGCCATGCGAGTTGTCCTTCAGGTAGCCCGGTACCGCCCCGATCAGCTGGCCGCTCTCCCACAGGGTGAAGTGGCGTGGCCGCCAGCCCCATTCCGCACGCAGGCAGCCGTGTTCCTCCAGCCCCTGCAGGAACGCATGACTGACGAACGGGTTGCGGCCGTCGTGCAGCGCATCCCAGTCGGCGGCGGGCAGGTCGGTGAGGCGATGAAGGAAGCGTATATCGGGCATGGCTGAAGGATAGGGCAGGCCGATGGAAAACGGGGTGTTTTAGGTAGCGTTGATCGGCTTGCGGTAACCGATAAGAAAGTCGTTCAGTAAACGCCGGGAAGCGTGCGTTGGCGCGCGTTCGTGCGGCCATGAAGGGAGGAGATTTCAAGTCGCGCCGAACTGTTGGCGCGAATCTCAGTCGACTCAGGAGCTTCGTCGTGATCAAGTGCAGTGGCCTCAACCGTCTCTTCTCCGCTTCAATGCTTGCCGTCGGCGCGTGTTGCGGCTTCGCCCCGACCCCGCTTCATGCAATTGAGGTCTTGGCGCCAGAAAGCAATATGGAGCTGGATATGCTCCTCACGCGTGCAGCCAGCGATCTGGTGGGGCGTATAGAGCTGCTTGAGGGGCAGGCGAGAAGCAGGCATGTCAGTGCGTCGGTGGATCTTTCGCAAAAGGTCATCACCGTGAACCTGGATCGCGGTTTCATCCCGCAGGACTACGGCCCTGCATTTGAAGATCAACGCAGCATCATCAACAACGCGCTGTTGTCAGTCACAGATCGATTCCTGCATGTTTCGCAGGTCAATTACCTTTACGGTGGATTCGACGTCTACCACTATTTTCCAGAGGTCAAGGAGGAGGATGATGCGGCTCGAAAGGCCGGGGAGCGCATCCGCCGTGAAAAGCAGGAACGAGAGCGATCGGGGCAGGTCGCGGGGTCTGGCGTGGCATTCGTGGCGGCAGGGCATGGATACTACTTCGACCACAAGGACCGAGCATGGAAGACGCAACGAGACCCCCATAACGGCGTGATGGAGGGCATGCTGACGCCCACCTATGCCGCTGAGCTGAAAAGCTTCATCGAACTTCGCTCTCAGATGCCTGTGATCCGGCCTCGCGTCCAAGATGGGACGGGGACTCACCCGGAGAGTGGGCAGGAGTGGTGGCGGATGGCTGCGCGCTATTCGGTCGCGGCGCAGTACCCGGGCAATCCTGAGATATGGAATACCCATGAAGGGAGTGCTGCAAGTGATCGCGAGTACAAAGAGGACATCAACACTCGACCACTGCTTGCCAATCATCTGGGTGCAGAATTCGCCATCCACCTGCACAGCAATGCAGATGATCACGGTACGGCAAGGGGTGCCCGTGTCATCGTCCAGCCCGGGCGCCCCTCAGATGCAGCGCTGGGAGCGAGCGTTCTATGTGCAATGAAAGAACTGATTCAAAGTACGCCCGGCTACGAGTCGTTCGTCGTAGCGCCTGCGCCTCATTCCGAGGATAAGGGCGAAAACCGTCTGGCCACCATGCCCTCCATCATCGTCGAGACGGCGTTCCATACGCATCCGGAAGATGCGGCGGCACTATTGGACCCGGTGTTCCGTGCGGCTTCGATGAAGGGGGTTGAGAAGGGCCACCGTCTGTTCCGTGATGGCAAGGACTGTACGCCGCTGGCCCTGTCAAAGATTGATCGCGTTACTGTTCCTGCGAATGGGGCGGCAGAGACCAGCGTTCGTTTCGACGGCCATCCACAGTTCCCGGTAACCCTCAGCTTCACGCCTGTCTACTGCACCCAGCCGGGCGCCTGCAGGGCGGAAGTGAAGACGGTTACGGAGGCGTCTGCCTCACCCATCAAGGTGCAGATGTCCTGCGAAGGGAGCGGCTACGGCATGGTCAACTGGAGCACGGTCATGCGCGATGCCGACGGCGTCAGTTCCGGCCCCGTCGAGCACTGGATGACATGCGAGAGCAGCAGTTGATCTGGCAGCTCCATTGACATGCAGAAGGTCGGCGAGGTGCGCCGGCTTTCGCAGAACAAGTGTGACTCAGTCTTGGGCGCGGGCAATGTCCGCTAGCGCCTTGGTGATGAACGCAGGGTCGCCGTCACTCTCAAGGATGCAGGCATCTAGATAGGCCGCCATTTCTTCGGGGGTGCGTAGATGATCTGCTACGTCGAACGCTTGTGTATCGATCTTCTCTGTCACAGTTGTCTGGCTCCGAGGTGCTTGTCGATGCGCCGATGCTTCACCTGTACAGCGTAGTCTTAAGGTCGTCTGGCGAGCATTGCAAACAGTTGTGTATGACCAGAAACGAAGAAGGCCGGCGCTGGGCGCCGGCCTTCTTCGGGTGCTTCAGGTGCCGCTGATCAGCTCAGCTCGCCCTTGGCATCCAGGTAGCGCTCAGCGTCCAGCGCGGCCATGCAGCCGAAGCCGGCCGAGGTGATGGCCTGGCGGTAGTGCTGGTCGGCCACGTCGCCGGCGGCGAACACGCCTTCCACCGAGGTCTGGGTGGCGTTGCCGCCCAGGCCGGAGCGGATGTCCAGGTAACCGTTGTTCATGGTCAGCTGGCCTTCGAACAGGCTGGTGTTGGGGTGGTGGCCGATGGCCACGAAGAAGCCGTGGGCATCAATGTCGCGGGTGCTGCCGTCCAGGGTGGACTTCACGCGCACGCCGGTGACGCCTGCTTCGTTACCCAGCACTTCGTCCACCTGGTGATGCCACACGGTCTCGATCTTGCCCGAGGCGACCTTGGCGAACAGCTTGTCCTGCATGATCTTTTCCGCCTTGAGGGTGTCGCGGCGGTGGACCAGGTAGACCTTGCGGGCGATGTTGGACAGGTACAGCGCCTCTTCCACGGCGGTGTTGCCGCCGCCGACCACGACCACGTCCTGGTCACGGTAGAAGAAGCCGTCGCAGGTGGCGCAGGCCGACACGCCGCGGCCCTTGAAGGCCTCTTCGGTGGGAATGCCCAGGTACTTGGCGGTGGCGCCGGTGGCGATGATCAGGGCGTCGCAGGTGTACTCGGCGCTGTCGCCGATCAGCTTGAACGGGCGCTGGGTCACATCGGCGGTGTGGATGTGGTCGAAGATCACTTCGGTCTCGAAGCGCTCGGCGTGGGCCTGCATGCGCGCCATCAGGTCCGGGCCCATCAGGCCGTGGGCGTCGCCGGGCCAGTTGTCCACTTCGGTGGTGGTCATGAGCTGGCCGCCCTGCTGCAGGCCGGTGATCACCACCGGGTTCAGGTTGGCGCGGGCGGCGTAGACCGCTGCCGTCCAGCCGGCCGGGCCGGAACCGAGGATGACGAGCTTCTGGTGGCGGGAAGGCTTGGAATTGCTCATGTAGACTCGCAAAGAGATGATGGGGCGGGGCGCTGGGGAAAGATTGCCCGGCGTCCAAGACAGGTCATAGAGTGGCGGCAGGGGTCGCCCGATTCAAGGCGAGCGGTGGAACGGCGCAACCCAGCCGGTGGTGGTTGGCGTGCCGTCAGTCGTTTATTATCAAGCACTAACAGTGCATTCCCAAGGTCTGGTCTAAGGTGGCGAAACAGGTCCCGGAACGATCCAAGTCTCCCGACGGCAAAGCGGCGTCGCGCCGTGCTGCGGCTGCGGCGCCGGTCGAAAATCCCCGTCGGCAGCGCCTGTGGCGCGACCTCGGCCTGATCGCGATCGCCCCGGCGTTGCTGTATCTGGTCGCCAGCCTGTTCACCTATTCGGCGAGCGACCCGGGCTGGTCGCATACCGGCAGCGTGGTGGCGCCCATCCACAACATGGGCGGCCGGGTCGGCGCCTGGGTGGCCGATGTGCTGCTGCAGCTGTTCGGTTACATGGCGTTCCTGCTGCCGATCGTGCTGGGCGCGCTGGCGTGGTTCGCCATGTTCGGGCTCAAGCGTGAGAGCAAGGGCGAACACGACCTGGACCCGGCGCTGCGGCTGGTCGGCCTGGTCGGCTTCCTGATTGCCGGCACCGGCTTCCTGCACCTGCGGCTGTTCAGTGGCGATGTGGGCCATGCCGGCGGCATCCTCGGCCGGCTGGTCGGCAATTCGCTCAGTGCCGGCTTCGGCGCGCTAGGGGCGAACCTGTTCGTGCTGGTGCTGCTGCTGGCCTCGATCACCCTGGCCACCGGCATTTCGTGGTTCGTGGTGATGGAGAAGATCGGCCGCGCGGTGCTGGCGCTGCCGCCGCTGCTCAGCAAGAAGAAGGAACAGGCCACCGAGTGGCAGCAGACCCGCGCCATGCGCGAAGAACGCCAGGAAGTGCGCAAGGTGGACGCCGAGGTGCGCGCCAAGCGCGAGCCGGTCAAGATCGAGCCGCGTCCGGAACCGGTGCTGGAAAAGAGCGACCGCGCCAAGCGCGAAACCCAGATTCCGATGTTCCGCGGCGTCAATGGCGATGGCTCGGACCTGCCGCCGCTGGCACTGCTGGATGATCCCAAGCCGCAGCCCAAGGGTTACGACGAGGAGACGCTGGAAACGCTGTCGCGCCAGATCGAGTTCAAGCTCAAGGACTTCCGCATCGACGCGCAGGTGGTCGGCGCGTATCCGGGTCCGGTGATTACCCGCTTCGAGATCGAGCCGGCACCGGGCATCAAGGTCAGCCAGATCAGCTCGCTGGACAAGGACATCGCCCGCGGCCTGTCGGTCAAGTCGGTGCGCGTGGTGGATGTGATTCCGGGCAAGTCGGTGGTGGGTCTTGAGATCCCCAATGTCACCCGCGAAATGATCTACCTGTCCGAACTGCTGCGCTCCAAGGAGTACGACAAGTCGGCCAGCCCGCTGACCCTGGCCTTGGGCAAGGACATTGCCGGCCGTCCGACCGTGGCCGACCTGGCGCGCATGCCGCACCTGCTGGTGGCCGGTACCACCGGCTCGGGCAAGTCGGTGGCGGTCAACGCCATGGTGCTGAGCCTGCTGTACAAGGCCTCGCCCAAAGACCTGCGGATGTTGATGATCGACCCGAAGATGCTCGAACTGAGTGTCTACCAGGGCATTCCGCACCTGCTGGCGCCGGTGGTCACCGACATGAAGGAAGCCGCCAACGGCCTGCGCTGGTGCGTGGCCGAAATGGAACGGCGCTACAAGCTGATGAGCGCGGTGGGCGTGCGCAACCTGGCCGGCTTCAACAAGAAGGTCAAGGACGCCGAAGACGCCGGCCAGCCGTTGATGGACCCGCTGTTCAAGCCGAACCCGGAGCTGGGCGAAGCCCCGCGCCCGCTGGAAACGCTGCCGTTCATCGTCATCTTCATCGACGAATTCGCCGACATGATGATGATTGTCGGCAAGAAGGTCGAAGAGCTGATCGCACGCCTGGCACAGAAGGCGCGTGCGGCCGGCATCCACCTGATCCTGGCCACCCAGCGTCCGTCGGTGGATGTGATCACTGGCCTGATCAAGGCCAACATCCCGACCCGCATCGGCTTCCAGGTCAGCTCCAAGATCGATTCGCGCACCATCCTGGACCAGTCCGGCGCCGAAACGCTGCTGGGCCACGGCGACATGCTGTACCTGCCGCCCGGCACCGCATTGCCTGACCGTGTGCACGGAGCCTTCGTTTCCGACGAGGAAGTTCACCGCGTGGTCGAACACCTCAAGGCCAGCGGCCCGGCCGACTACATCAGCGGCGTGCTGGACGAAGTGCAGATGATGGGCGATGGCGTGGTGGTGGGTGCCGGTGGCCTGCCCGAGTCCAGCGGGGCGGCAGGGGATGAATCGGATCCGCTGTACGACGAAGCAGTGCGGATCGTGACCGAAACCCGACGCGCCTCGATTTCCGGCGTGCAGCGCCGGCTGAAGATCGGCTACAACCGCGCCGCGCGCCTGATCGAAGCCATGGAGATGGCCGGCGTGGTCAGCCCACCCGAACACAACGGCGACCGCAGCGTGCTCGCGCCGCCCCCGCCGAAATAACGCCGGAACCGCAATGATCCGCATGACATGGATGACCGCGTGCGCGCTGGCGTTGGCGCCGCTGCTGGTGTCGGCCCAGGCGGTCGCCCCGGCCCAGGTTCCGGCGCCTGCGATGGCGCCGGCGCCGGCCCCGCCGGCCGCCACCAGCGACACCCAGGCCAGCAACAACTTCAGCTTCGTCAGCTACCGCGCCGATTACGTGGTGCGCCCTGACGCCGGGAACGTGCAGACCGAGTCCTACGACATCCTGCTCAAGACCAAGGCGGCGGTGGAGCAGTTCAGCCAGGTGCGGCTGAGCTACAGCGAGAAGATGGAAACGCTGGAGGTGCTGTCGGCCTACACCCTGACCGCCGACGGCCAGCGCCGTGACGTGCCGGCCGACCGCATCTACACCCAGGAGAGCTACTCCAGCGCCGCGGCGGCCATGTACGCCGACCGCAAGGTGCGGGTGGTGGTGTTCCCCAACCTGGCACCGGGCACCCGGGTGGTCTACCAGACCCGCCGCAGCCAGACCCAGCCGTACTTCCCGGGCTACTTCAGCCTGTGGGAAACCTTCAGCGGGTTCTCCCAGTACGACGATGCGCAGGTCACCCTGAGCGCGCCGGCCTCCCTGCCGATGTACGTGCAGCAGCGGGGCGTGCAGGGCAGCCAGAAACCCGTCATCCGGAACGGGCAGGCGACCTGGTCCTGGCGCTACCGCCGCCCGGACCCGATGCCGGTGCAGATCTGGACCGCAGCGCCGTGGGAGTTCAGCCCGACCATCATGGCCAGCACGTACCGCGACTGGGCGCAGGTGGCTCAGGCCTACCAGCTCAAGGGCGGCGAGGCGGCACGGGTGACCCCGGGGATCCAGGCGCTGGCCGACGAGGTCACCCGCGGCATCGTGGACCGCCGTGAACAGGCTGCCGCGCTGTACCGCTGGGTGTCGCAGAACATCCGCTACGTGGCGGTGTACCTGGGCAACGGCGGGCTGGAGCCGAACCCGGCGCAGAGCATCCTCGACAACCACTACGGCGACTGCAAGGACCACGTGGTGATCCTGGAGGCGTTGCTGGCCGCGCGCGGCATCGACAGCACCCCGGTGCTGATTGGTGCTGGCGGCGGCCCGACCCTGCCGGACATTCCCCTGCTGGGCCGCTTCAACCACGCCATCACCTATATTCCCGAGTTCGACCTGTACCTGGATTCCACCAGCGCGTATGCGCGCTTTGGCCAGCTGCCCGACGGCGACCTCGGTGCGCCGGTGCTGCACACGCGCCAGGCCAGGGTGGCGCGCACCCCGGCCAACGATGCCGCGCGCAACGGCAGCGGTTTCGAGGTCACCTTCCGCTTCGACCCTGACGGCAACCTGCAGGGCCAGACCGTGCCCCAGACCCGCGAAGTGGGCGAGATCGGCATGCGCGGCGCGTTCGCCCGCCTCAACGCGCAGAACCGGGCGCGGGTGGAGGAATCGATCATGGCCTCGTCCGGCTTCGACGGCAGCGGCACGCTGACCCTGCTGGGCGACCCGCAGGACCTGACCCGGCCGTTCAACTACCGCTACGATTTCCACGCCCGTGATTACGTCGATTTCGGCGTGGTCGGGGGCATGGTGCTGCCGGACCCGCCCGGTGGCGAGTCGTTCCGTGACATCTACACCACCACGTCGGCGCCGGACAACGCCACCCCGTTCTACTGCAACGACACCCTGCGCCAGGAAACCTACCGGCTGGAGTTCCCGGCCCGGGTGCCGATCGTGGCGATGCCGCGCAACCAGCAGTTCCGTAATGCCGCCGGGGAGTACGCGCTTGAGTGGAGCCGCGAAGGGCAGGCCATCGTCGCCCGCCACCGCCTGCACCAGAACGCGGTACGCGGCGCGGATGCGCTGTGCCAGCCGGGCGACTATGCTGCGTTCCGCGAGCTGTACCAGCAGGTGCGGCGCGGCTTCCGCGGGCAGGTGGTCTACGGCGACCTGCGCACGGTGCAATCCGTCCCCTGACCCCCCATTCAGGATGACCTCGGCACACTGCCGGCCATCCTTACCACCTTCATTGGATACCCGTATGCAGAGCACTTTCCGCCGCTGTCTTGTCGCCGCCACGCTGGTCTGCGCCAGTGTCGGGTCGGTGTCTGCCTGGGCCGGCGCCCGCGATGAGCTGACCACGTTCACCAAGGGCCTGAAGGGCCTGGACGGCAAGTTCGAGCAGAAGGTGTTCGACAGCAAGGGCAAGGTGAAGGAAACCACCAGTGGCAGCGTGGCGTTGTCGGTGCCGAACCAGTTCCGCTGGGAGTACAAGGTGCCGCACGAGCAGCTGATCATTGCCGACGGCAGGAATGTGTGGGTGTACGAGCCGGACCTGCAGCAGGCGACCAAGCGGGTGCAGGGCGCCGAGGAACAGAACAGCCCGTTGATCGCGCTGATCACCCCGGCGCTGCTGGAAAAGCAGTACGACGTCAGCGAAGAGGCCGCGCCGCGCGATGGCCTGCAGTGGCTGTCGCTGACCCCGAAGCGTGAAACCGAAACGTCGTTCCAGTACGCCGCGCTGGGCTTCAACGCACAGGGCCTGGCCCGCATGGAAGTGACCGATGCGGTGAACCAGCGCACGGTGATCTCGTTCAAGGACTGGAAGCGGAACCCGACGTTCCCGAAAACCACCTTCACGTTCACGCCGCCTAAGGGCACCGACGTCATCGGCAACTGAGCGTAGCCGGGCAGGGCCCGGCGCTGCGTCATTCGGTCATACAATAGTGGCGTGGCCAGAAACCGAACGACATTCAATGAACCCGATCTGCTGACGGTGGATCGGGACAGCATGCGCCCGCTTGCCGAGCGCATGCGCCCGCAGACCCTCGATGAGATGGTGGGGCAGAAACGCCTGCTCGCCCCGGGTAGCGCGCTGCGCCGGGCAGTCGAGTCCGGGCATGTGCACTCGATGATCCTGTGGGGGCCGCCAGGCTGCGGCAAGACCACGTTGTCCCTGCTGCTGGCGCACTACGCCGACGCCGAATTCCGTGCCATCTCCGCCGTGCTTTCGGGCCTGCCCGAGGTCCGGGTGGTGCTGGCCGAAGCGGCCCAGCGCTTCGCCGAAGGCCGCCGCACGGTGCTGTTCGTGGACGAAGTGCACCGCTTCAACAAGGCCCAGCAGGATGCGTTCCTGCCGCATATCGAGCGCGGCACCATCGTGTTCGTCGGGGCCACCACGGAAAATCCTTCGTTCGAGCTCAATTCAGCGCTGCTGTCGCGCTGCCGCGTGCACGTGCTGGAAGCGGTGTCGTCGGCCGACATCGTCGAGGCGCTGGAGCGGGCGCTGCAGGACAAGGAACGCGGGCTCGGCGCCGAGGCGCTGCAGGTCACGCCCGAAGCGCTGCTGGAGATCGCGACCGCCGCCGACGGCGATGTGCGGCGCGGTCTGACCCTGCTGGAGATCGCCGCGGAACTGGCGGGCGGTGAAGGCGGGCGGATCAGTCCGGAGATGCTGGTGCAGGTGCTGGCCGACCGCACCCGCCGCTTCGACAAGGGGGGCGAGCAGTTCTACGACCAGATCTCGGCCCTGCACAAGTCGGTGCGCAGCTCCAATCCGGATGCGGCGCTGTACTGGCTGACGCGCATGCTCGATGGCGGCTGCGATCCCTCCTACCTGGCCCGGCGCCTGACCCGCATGGCGATCGAGGACATCGGCCTGGCCGATCCACGCGCGCAGTCGATGGCGTTGGAAGCCTGGGACATCTACGAACGGCTGGGCAGCCCCGAGGGCGAGCTGGCCTTCGCCCAGCTGGTGCTGTACCTGGCCAGCACCGCCAAATCCAACGCCGGCTATGCCGCCTTCAACCTGGCCAAGCAGGAAGTGCGCGAGACCGGCACCCAGGAGGTGCCGCTGCACCTGCGCAACGCGCCGACCAAACTGATGAAGGAACTGGGTTACGGCAAGACCTACCAGTACGACCATGATGCCGAAGGTGGCATCGCGCTGGACCAGACCGGCTTCCCGGATGCGATGGGCGAGCGGGTGTATTACCAGCCGGTGGCGCGCGGACTGGAAATCAAGCTGAAGGAAAAGCTCGACCGCCTGCGTGCCGAGCGCGAGCAGGCGCGGGCGCGCAAAGGGAGCGACTGATGGGTGGCTTCGGGACGTGGTGGCAGCAGCTGGGGCTGGTGATGGCCGGCGGCGCGCTGGGCGCGGCGCTGCGTTTCATCATCGGCGATGCCATGCTGCGCCAGTTCGGCAACGGCTTCCCCTGGGGCACGCTGACGGTGAACCTGGTGGGGGCCTTCGCGGTCGGCTACGTGGTGGTCTGGCTGCAGACCCGCGGCAGCGCGGCATTGTATTGGCGCGCGTTCGCCATCGTCGGCATCATCGGCGGGCTGACCACATTCTCGTCGATGATGCTCGAGGCGGTGCTGCTGGTCCGCAACGGACGCGGGTGGGTGATGCCGACGTATCTGGGCATCAGTCTGGTGGCGGGATTTGCGCTGGTGTGGTTGGGCGCGCGGTTGGCGGAGTCCACGCTCGCGCGGTGATCGATTCCGCGTATTTCTGCTGGATTTCCGTTACATCTCACGATATTGTTCGCGCCCCGTTTGCGTTCCCCGTCCGTCATGCGTGATGAAGAAGACCCCGGCACCCTGGAGCTGATGCTGCCGCGCAAGCGCGGCCGTCCGCCCACGTTCGGCTACGCCATGACCGATGCGCAGCGTGCGGCCCGCTACCGGGCCCGCCGTGCCGGGCAGGCCGACCACGCCGATGTGCGCACCTGCAGCGACATGGTGCTGCTGGACAAGATCCGTGCGGCGATCAGCGCAAAGGATGCCGAGCTCACCGGGTTCCTGGTGCACGTGCTGTGGCAGCGCTATCCCCTGCAGCTGAAATGATCGTCCCGCCTGCCAGGCCGGCGAGGGCCGGGCGCAGGTAACCCAGCAGCCGCCCGGCATCCAGCCAGTCGCCGGGGTCGGCCAGGTCCAGTTCGTGCAGGTCGCCGGCAATCGCGGCCAGATCCGGTTGTCCCAGCATCTGCAGCACGCCGGCCAGCCGATGCGCGTGGTGCCGCAGCGCGGTGGCGGCCCGGTCGCGCAGGGCGTCATGCAGCGCCATCTGCTCTTCCTGCAGCGATTGCAGGATCTCAATCCAGACAGGGTCGGTTGGGCCGCTGCTCGCGCTTGCCAGCCGCTCTGCGTTCCCCTGTGTCTCCACCTGCAATGCCCGGAGCAGCTGGCCGATATCCAGCGGCTTGCACAGCACCGCGTCCATGCCGCAGGCGAGGCAGCGTTCCACGTGCGCGGCCGAATCATTGGCAGACACTGCCACCAGTATGGCCGGCGTACGCCCGTGGCGGCGCTCCAGTTGCCGCAGTTGGACGGCCAGCTCGTAACCGCTCATGTCGTCGAGCACGCAATCGAGCAGCACGATGCCGCAGGGCTCGGCGGCCTGGCTGTGCAGTGCGCTGGCGCCGTCGGCGCAGCTGCTCACCGAGGCGCCCAGCGTCTCCAACTGCCGACACACCACCGTGCGATTCAATGCGTGGTCTTCAACCAGCAACAGGGTGCGCCCGGCCAGCGGCTGCTCCCCCGCGCAGGGGCCGGTGGCTTCGATCACCACCGGCAAGCGCACCTCGAAGCAGCTGCCCTCGCCGGGAGCGCTGCGCAGCTGCACCGTGCCCCCCATGCCCCGTACCAGATCCTGGCAGATGGAGAGGCCGAGCCCGGCACCGCCCATCTGCCGCGAGTGACTGTCGTGCGCCTGCGCGAAAGGCTTGAATACGGTGTCGTGCAGCGCGGCCGGGATGCCGATGCCGGTATCGCGGACCGCCAGCCCAAGGTGTGCGCTGTCCTGGTCCAGGTGCAGCGACAGGGTCACGTCCACGTGCCCCAGGTCGGTGAACTTCACCGCGTTGCCCAGCAGGTTGCTGAGCACCTGCCGCAGCGCGTCACCGTCCAGCCACATCCGGGGCAGCGGGTCGGTGTACTGCAGCAGGGTGATGGCCAGGCCCTTGGCCTCGGCCGCAGGACGGGCCACCGCCAGGCAGTCACGCGCCAGCTGGCGCACGTCCTGCCAGCCGGGGGTGGGGTGGTACTCGCCGGTGGCCAGGCGTGAATAGTCCAGCGCGTGGCCGAGCAGATGGCGCAGGCCGGCCCCCGCATTGCGTGCGGCGTTCACCAGTTGCCGCTGGCCCTGGTCCAGGCCCGACTGGTGCAGCAGAGCCACCGAGGTGACCAGTGCCTGCGCGGCGTTGCGCACTTCATGGCTCATCACGGCGATGAAGCGCGCCTGCTGGCGCTCGCTGCGCCGCGCCGACTGCTGCGCCACACGCATCCACACCCCGGCGGTGAGCAGGGCCAGCAGGATCAGCGCGCCGGCCAGCAGTTCCCAGCGGAAGTGCTGCGACATCACCTGCAGCGACGGCCCGCTCAGGTACGTGGCTTTGGTCCAGCGCTGCATCAGCATCGCGTGCTCCTGCGGGCTGATGGAGCGCATCGCCTGGTGGATCTGGTCGAGCAGGGCGCGATCGCGGTGGCGCACCACCAGGTGCAGGCTGCCTGGCAAGGTGGATGGCCCGCCATGCAGCAGCAGGCTGTTGCCGAAGTCGCGGCGCACTACGGGCCGCATTGCCACATCCAGGTCCAGCGCCGCGTCCACCACGCCGGCTTCCACGGCGGACAGCGCTTCACGCAGGCTGGGCAGGTCCACCACCTGCAGGTGGGGGTGGTAGGCACCCAGCCATTCGGCCAGGCGGGTGCCGCGCACCACCGCCACCCGGCGCAGGTGTGCGAATTCCGGCGGGTGCGCCTGGGCGTGGCGGCTGGCCATCAGGGTCTGGCCGCGGTAATACGCCGGTGATGCGGCCAACGCCGTGCACGGCGCGTTGTCCAGCGGCCCCAGCAGCAGCATCAGATCGGCGCGCCCGTCGCAGATCGCCTGCAGCGCGGCGGTGGCCGATTCCACCGGCTGCTCGCGGAATTCCAGTCCGGCCTGTTCGGCGACCAGCTGCGCATAGCCGGTGATCAGGTTGGTGTCGCGCGCCGCGCGGTTGTCGTTGGCGAGCAGGCCATGCTGGGAGGGGTCGGCAGCCACCCGGACCAGCCGCGGTTCGGCACTGCTGCCCGCGGTGACAGGCAGCAGCAGGCCGACCAGCACCCCGGTCAAGGCGCCGGCCCAGGTCCAGTTGCCGCTCACCACACCGCCAGCTGGTGGCGAAGGGTGAACAGGTCGCGGTCGGTGCGCAGGCCGAGTTTGCGGAACGCCGCGTGCTTCTGGGTGCTGATGGTCTTGATGCTGCGGTTGCGCTGCAGGGCAATGTCGGTCACGGTCATGCCGCTCAGGCACAGCTGCAGCACTTCGCGCTCGCTCTGCGACAACCGGTGTTCGGCGTGTTCGTCGCGGTAGTTGACCGGCACATGGGTGTGCCCGGCCGCCACGCGGGTGACCGCGCGCGCCAGCGCTTCCAGTGACTCGCCCTTGGAGACCACGCCCGCAGCGCCGGCGGCCATGGTGTTGGAGATCATCACGTGATGGACGTTGGCCGAGAACATCAATACCCGCACGCGCGGGAACCGGCGTCGCAGCATGCGCAGCAGCTCCATGCCCTGCAGGTCGCCTTCGCCCAGCGTGTAGTCCACCACCGCCACGTCCACCAGGTGGTGTTGCAATGTGCTGATCAGGGAGCTGGTGTGGGCGTGGTTGCCGACCACATGGAACCGCGGGTCGGTGGACAGGTGTACATAACTGCCATGCCGGACCACATCGTGGTCATCCAGCAGGGCAATGTTGAGTACGGACGGCAGCAGCGGTCCATATGCGGGGCCTGGATGGCGTCGAGACAAAGGAGGCACGCAATCGTGGGATTTGCGCCATTCTTACCGCTTCAACGCGCAGCGGAGATAGTCTGATGTCAGATTAGGACTATTCCTATGCTCGGTACGAGAGGTGCGTCACTCTCTGCGCGCATCCGCGTCACCGTTTTTCGCGATCGAGCAGTCGCGCGAACTGCGACGCCAGATCCACAACCAGCGGATCGGCATTGTCACGGTGCAGCATCGCGATTTCGATGCCGTCCATGGGCGGCAAACCTTGGCGCGCGGTGAGCGCGCGGTGTTCGCGGGTCACGGCACGCGCTGGCAGCAGGCTGATGCCCATGCCGTCGGCCACCGCGCCCTGGATGCCACTGAGGCTGGAGCTGGTGAAGCCGATCCGCCAGCGCCGGCCCATGCTTTCCACGGCAGCGATCAACTCATCGCGATACAGCCCGCGCGGCGGAAACGTCACCAGCGGAATCGGGTCCATGCCGATGCAGGGGCTGCGTGCACTGTCCACCCAGCGCATCGGCTCATACCAGCAGGCCACGCCCTGGCGGCTGTTGCGGCGCTGTTTGATCAGCACCAGGTCCAGCTCGCCGTGGTCGTAGGCGTTGGCCAGGTCGCGGCTGAGGCCGCTGGTGACTTCCAGCTTCACCTGCCGGTGGCGGCGGGTGAAGCGGCCCAGCAGGGCGGTGGTGCGGGGGCTGACAAAGTCTTCGGGCACACCCAGCCGGACCGTCACCGCCACCGTGGCGCCGGCCAGTGCTTCGCCCATCTGGTCGTTGAGGGCCAGCATCTGGCGCGCGATGCCCAGCAGCGTCTGCCCGGCATCGGTGGGGTGCACATCGCGGTTGCCGCGCACCAGCAGCGGGTGCCCGGCCAACTGCTCCAGCCGCCGGATCTTCTGGCTGATGGTGGACTGGGTGGAATGCAGGCGCGTGGCGGCGGTGGTGAAGCTGCCGCAGTCGGCCACCATCACCATGGCCCGCAGCAGGTCCAGTTCGAACAGGGTGCGATGCGATTGTGCACTGGGCGGCATGGCGGTATCCAGAAAACGAATGATGCCCGTTCTAGCATGCACGCGGGTGCCTAGCCAGCTGCGGCCCCGCTGCGTGCAAGGCTGCGCGCCACGCGATCGCCCGCGGCCTGCATCATCGCGTGCAGCGCAGGCGGGCCCAGTACCTCGAAGTCGAGCTCCAGCGCGAGCAGCCAGTACACCACCGCGCCCTGCGGGTGCGCGCCACACCGCAGCAGGCAGCGCCGGGCATCCACCGCTTCGAGCATGCCCGCCGAGGCCGGTATGCGTTCGCGCACGATGTCGATGGGCGCGTGCAGGATCACCCGCGCTTCGTCCCCGTATGGCCCCAGCGACAGCGACTGGCTCACGAACGCGCGCAGGTCGCCATTGGCGGGCGAGGGGCGCGGGCGGAAGTGCGCGCCCACCTCTGCCGCGCTGGTCATGCGGTCGATGCGGAAGGTGCGCCAATCCACGCGCAGCGTGTCCCAGGCCACCAGGTACCAGCGCCGTTCGGCATGCACCACGCCCTGCGGTTCCACCAGCCGCTGGCTGGGCTGTCCCTGGCGGTCGGCATAGTCGAAGCGGAGCTGCAGCTGGTCGCGGCAGGCGCCGGCCAGGGTGGCCAGCAGCCCGGCATCGACCATGGGCCCGGCCTGGTCGATCGGCAGGATCGCGGTACGCAATGCATCCAGCCGGCGTCGCAGTCGCGCCGGCATCACCTGTTCCAGTTTGACCAGTGCGGTGATCGCGGTCTGCTCGATGCCGCTGATGGTGCCGGTCACTGCAGTGCGCAGGGCCAGCGCAGCGGCCAACGCTTCTTCATCGTCGAGCAGCAGCGGTGGCAATGCGCGCCCGGCGCGGAACGCGTAGCCGCCGGCCACGCCACTGCTGGCCTGGATCGGGTAGCCCAGTTCGCGCAGGCGGTCGATGTCGCGGCGCAGCGTGCGCGGATGTACGCCGATATCCGCGGCCAGTGTGTTGCCCGGCCAATGCGGCCGGGATTGCAGCAGCGAGAGCAGGCGCAGCAGTCGAGCGGAGGTGGTCAGCATGGGCGGCAGCATCGCGCCTGTCGAGGACAGGATCTGTCCGCAATGGTGGCTAGCCTGTGGCCACGGTGCAAGGCCCCCTGGCGGCGCACCTTTCCACACCGACAATCCACAAGGAGTTCCACATGTCCGTTGTCTTCTATTGGCATCCCATGTCCAGTGCCACCCCCGTCGCCTGCGCGCTCGCCGAACTGGGGGTCGCCCATGACCGGGTGCGGATCGACATCCGGAACGGCGAGCAGCGCACCCCGGAGTACCTGGCGATCAACCCCAACGGCAAGGTGCCGTGCCTGGTGGTGGATGGCACGCCGATCTTCGAAGGCCTGGCCATCCATCTGTGGCTGGGTGACCGCTTCGGCGTGGCGCGCGGGCTGTGGCCGGCGGCCGACACCCCGGAGCGGCTGCAGGCGTTGTCGTGGTGCGCCTGGGCCTATGTGACCTACGCGGCGATGATCAACCGGCTGATGCTGGCCACCCGCGAAGGCCCGTTGCGCGACAGTACGCAGGCCGCCGCCGCAGGGCAGGGCGCCGCCGAGCTGCTGGGATTGCTGGAAGATCGGCTGGGATCGCAGCCCTGGATGCTGGGCGGCGATTACTCGCTGGTGGACCTGGTGGTGGCGCAGGTGGTCGGCTATGGCACCTACGTCGGTGCCGGCGTAGACGCGTATCCCGCCGTGGCGGCCTGGTTGGCGCAGGTGCAGGCGCGTCCGGCCATGCAGGGCGAGGTCTGAGCGCATTCGATTCCGTAATGCGCGTCATGACGAAATTTAACTGGTGAATGGATGCCTTCGCGCCGTATGGTGCGGAGGTACTCCTTTTTGCCACGTTGCCATGAAACCCATTGCGCTGTCTGCCTTCCCGGTGCTGCTTGCACTGGCGCCCTGCGTCCTCGCCGCCGAACAGGCCGACCTGATCATCCGGCATGCCACCGTGGTGGATGTCGAACATGCCACCACCCATGCCGACCAGGCGGTGGTGGTACGCGGCAATGACATCGTCGCCGTGGGTGACGACCGCAGAATTTCCAAGGCCTGGAAGGCGCCGCAGCGCATCGATGGCAACGGCCGCTTCCTGATTCCCGGCCTGTGGGACATGCACGTGCATTTCGGCGGCGGACCGGAGCTGATCGAGGAGAACAAGGCGCTGCTGCCGCTGTACATCGCCCATGGCATCACCACCATCCGCGATTGTTCCGGCGACCTGCCCACGCAGGTGCTGCAGTGGCGTGGCCAGATTGCCGACGGCAGCCTGGAAGGGCCGCAGCTGTTCAGTTCGGGCGCCAAGATCGAAGGCATCAAGCCGGTCTGGAAGGGAACGCTGGAGGTGGGCAGCCAGGCCGACCTCGATGCCGCGCTGGCCCAGCTCAAGCGCGACCGCGTCGACTTCGTCAAGATCACCGACAGCACCCTGACCCCGCCCCTGTTCCTGGCTGCAGTGAGTGGCGCCCGCGCCAATGGCCTGCGCGCGTCCGGGCACATCCCGATGGCGCTGACCGTGCAGCAGGCAGTGGACGCCGGCATCAGCTCGATCGAGCACCTGGACTACGCCTACAAGGCCGGGGTCAAGGACGAGGCCGCCATTGCCGCTGATTTCGCCGCCAAGCGGATTGATCGCGCCGAGGCCAATCGCCGGCTTGATGCCGGCTTTGATCGTGAGACCGCCATGGCCGCCTACCGTGACTTTGCGGCGAAGGGCGTATATGTCACGCCCACGCTCAACGGCGGCCGCATCCTCGACTTCCTGGACCAGGATGACCACGCGAACGATCCGTACCTGGCCTACATTGGCCCGAAGCTGCAGGCGACCTACCAGTGGCGCGTGGAACGTGCTGCCAAAGCGAGTCCAGAGCAGATCGCCGAGCGCCACCAGCAGTACCACCAGGTGGCGGCCGTGCTGCCAATGCTGCAGCAGGCGGGCGTGACGGTCATGGCCGGCACCGACGCGGGGTTCCTCAATTCCTTCAACTATCCCGGCATCGGTTTGCATGACGAGCTGAGCCTGTTCGTCAAGGAAGGCCTGACTCCGGCCCAGGCCCTGTCGTCGGCAACCCGTGCGGGTCCGTCGTGGTTCGGTACGCTGGACCGCTATGGCGGCATCGCCGAAGGCAAGGCCGCCGACCTGGTGCTGCTCGATGCCAACCCGCTGCAGGATATCCAGGCCACGCGCGCGATCAACACCGTGGTGCTGCGTGGCCACGTGTATGACCGCAAGGCGCTGGATGCGTTGCTGGCGCAGACACGTGCCAAGGTCGCCACGTGGCAGCAGGACGCTGCCCAGTAGCGATCTGCTCGCAGCAGAGTCAAGAGAAGCAGCAGGCGCCCCGCTCATCAGCGGGGCGTTTTCGTTTGGGCGCCGCTACAACAAATTGCAGTGACGCATTGAGGAATATTGAATGTGGCGCGGCGTAGCAGAACTTTATGCTGCCACCCCATTCAACGCGGCGATGCAATCGCCCCGTGAACAACAGGAGTCCCTTCGATGAAGCGTCTGATCACCGCGCTGGCGGTAGCAATGGCCATGGCGATGACGGCATCACCTCATCCGGCTCAGGCGGCCGCTCCCAGCATCCATGTGGGGGCGATGTACGAATATGCCGAGCCGGGCAAGGGGGCGCTGCTGAAGCGCGTGCGCAATACCGGCGATGCCACGGCGTTCGTCCGTGTGCAGATCAGCGAAGTGCGCTACGCCGGGGATGGCACCCATCAGGAGATCCCGGTGGATACCTCCGGCACCGCTGCCGCCGCCGGACTGATTGCCAGCCCGTCGCGGTTGATCGTACCGGCACAGGGCCAACAGGCCACGCGCCTGCTGGTGCAGGGGGATCGCAGCACCGAACGCTACTACCGCGTGCGCTTCGTGCCGGTGCTGCCACAGTCCGAAGACGAATTCGCGCTGACCGACGCGCAGCGTGATGACTACCGCAACGAGCTCTCGGCCGGGGTCAACGTGCTGACCGGCTACGGCGTATTCGTGATCGTGCATCCCGACCCGTCCCGCTACGACGTGCAGACCGAAACGCACGACAGCCACGTGCAGCTGCGCAATGCCGGCAATACCACGGTGGTGCTCGATGACATCCGCCAGTGCAGTGCGCAGGACAAGGCGGGCAAGTGCTCCCCGTCGCGCAAGGTGCACCTGCTGCCCGGGCGCACCGAACGCTTCGCTCGAAGTGCCGGGCACCTGCACCGCTTCCAGATCGTTGAGGGGGACAGCCGCAAGGACGTCCTGCTCACCCGCTAGGTTCCGCCCGGAACCGCCGTCCCGTCGCCGGACTCCAGGCGACAACTTTCCGTTGGAGATGCAGGAAAAATGAACCTCAAGACCACCGTCCTGGCCGCTGCGGCTGCCCTGATCCTGACCCCGGCTGCCGCCATGGCCGCCACCGAGCAGTTCCCCATCCAGGTGACGGTTGAAGCCACGGTGCCGTCCGCCACCGGCCTGCAGATCTCGCCGGTCGGCGACTGGGCTGGCCAGACCCAGAACATGCGCTGGAACATCGCGACGCAGCGCCTGGATCCGATCCTGCAGCAGGTCGACATGAAGAGCGGCCTGGGCGCCATCAACGCCTACCTGACCACCGAAGCCATGCTGACCAGCGCCGGCAACGCCATCGACCTGACCGTGGCCGTCGCCGGCCAGGACCTGCAGGTCGGTGCCGCCAACGCGGTTGAAGTGGCCACCCCGACCGAAGCCGCTGCGAGCAAGCGCGCTGCGGTTGCCATCACCGCCGCTGCGCCGACCGGCGAGAGCTACGTGCAGGGCACCTACCAGGGCAACGTTTTCATGATGTTCGAGAGCGGCACCCCGTAATCGCGCAGCTGCGCATGTTTCACCCCGGCAGCTCCGGCTGCCACAGGAGGGGCGCGCTCGCGCCCCTTCTTCATGCACAGGAATGACCATGTCACCGCGTCTGCTTCCCCTCGCCACCGCCGTCATGCTCCATTGCAGCGTTGCAGCAGTGCAGGCTGCGCCTGCGGCACTGGAAAGCCTCACCCTGCTTGACCAGGCTGGGGGGCTGCCCGATGACTTCCGTGACCATTTCTTCGACGTACCCCTGGTGGTACGGGTCGAACGCGATGGTCAGTACCTGGGCGATGCCCGTGCCGTGCTGACCCGTGACAATACCTTGTCGCTGTTGGAGTTTACCGACAGCCACGACAGCACCGAACCGGCCGCCGAACGCGAGCGCTGGTTGAAGGTGTTGGCTGCACCGCGTCCGTTGGGCGCCTGCGAACAGGCCTGCAATGACAGCCTGGTGCGGCTTCACTACAGCCTGGAGAGCTCGCTGCTTTCCATCGCCACCGAGAACGGTGGGCGCGCCGCCACGCAGCAGCGCCACCTCGCGCTGCCTGAACACGGCAGTCGTGGCCTGATCCTGCGCCACCAGCTCAACGGCTATGCAGGGCAGGGCGTGGCTACGGCCGGCCGCTACGCGCTCGATGCACAGGGCAGCCTGGGACACTGGACGCTGGTCGGCAACTATCAGGTCGACCGCAGCAGCGATGAAGCCGGGCAGCTGCGCCAGTCGGTACAGAGCCTCTACGCACAACGCGAATTCCGCGACAACTTCCTGCGCGTGGGTTACTTCCTGCCCAACTTCCAGGGCGTGACCCGCCAGCCGCGTGCGCCCGGCTCGTTCAGCCACACCACCGTGGGCATGATGGCCGGCTCATCGGACAGCCTGGCCATTGATTCGCGCGCACCGAGCGTGTATCCGGTGTACGTGACCGCCAACCGCGAGGGCACCGTGGAGGTGTTCCGCGACGGTAGCCTGATCCAGACCCAGCCATTGCAGCCGGGCCTGCAGGAGCTGGATACCCGTCGCCTGCCGGGCGGCATCTACGAGGTCGAACTGCGGGTCATCGAGGATGGACGCGAAAGCTCGCGTGAAACCACGGTGATCCACAAGCCGGGCAACTGGCGCGACCCGAGCCGCCGCTGGCGCTACAGTGCGTTCGCCGGTGTCCAGCACAGCCTGCTGGACACCCTGGAGGACCCCGATTCAGGCGCCTTTGCCGCAGGCGGCATCGTCAATTACCTGGCACATCCGCGTGCGATCCTCGGCCTGTCTGCCCAGCACCTGGATGGCGAGAATGCCGTCGCTGGATCGCTGGACTGGCAGGTCAACGACCGCGCCAACCTCTACACCAACGCCTACAGCGGCGACCACGGCAGTGGCGTGGACCTGCAGGGCATGTGGCGCCATGGCAAAGGCACCGTGATCGCCTCGCACAACCGCAGCTGGCAGGAGCGTCGCCGCCCCGGTGACGATGCCTACCCGCCGCTGCGGCCCGGCGCCCAGCTGCCCCAGACCCGCTCGGGCTGGCTGCAGACCAGTGCGCTGAGCATGAACCATCGCCTCGGTGACAGCAGCTACGTTGCCGCGCGCGTGTCGCACCACGGGGGCACCAGCAACGGCGTTGGGCTCGACCTGTCCTTCAGCCGTCGCCAGACCCTGTTCGGCAGCGACGCGACCTGGCGCGCTGCGGTGTTCGACCGCCCGGCCAGTGCCAGCAGCGGCACGCGCCGCAACCGTGGTGTCGACTTCACCCTGAACATCGCGCTGGGCCAGGAGGGGCGTCGCTACAGCGGCAGCCTCGGCAGCCGCACCGCCACCGATGGCGGGCGCAGTCTGTACGCCAGCGCGGGGGTACAGCAGACCTATGAAGAGGGTCTGCTGCGCAGTGTCGCCGGCCAGGCCACGCTGGACAGCGATGGGCTGGGCCTGAGCAGCAACGCGCAGTTCGAGCATCCTGCACTGCGCGGCGACGCGCATGCGCAGCG
Organism: Stenotrophomonas rhizophila; assembly: GCF_001704155.1. Lineage (NCBI taxonomy): Bacteria > Pseudomonadati > Pseudomonadota > Gammaproteobacteria > Lysobacterales > Lysobacteraceae > Stenotrophomonas > Stenotrophomonas rhizophila. The sequence continues at coordinate 2,172,930 of NZ_CP016294.1, forward strand.
CTCGTCGCTGGGCGGCACCGTCAGTGGCGGCCTGAACCTGGAAAGCACCATGGCCATGGGCGGCGGCAAGCTTGCCATCGCCGGTGCGGGGCAGGTCGGCAGTGTCGATACCGGCATGATCGTGGACGTGAGCTCCGAGCTGCCCGATGTGGAGCTGCGCGCATACGACAGCCGTGGTGGCTCCTACGCGCTCCACCCTGGCCGCAACTTCCTGCCGGTCACTGCGTATCGCACCGGCGCCCTGCAGGTCGACTTCCATGGGCGCGCTGCGCCGGCTGCGAGCATCCAGCCGGCCACGCTGGACTATCACCTCAACAAGGGAGGCGTGGCCTACGGCAAGGTGGACGTGCTCAGCACCTTCACCGTGATGGGCCATCTCAAGGATGCCGCCGGGCAGCCGCTGGCCGGCGCCCACGTCATCAACCATGCCGGGCGCAGCGTAGCGGAGGCCGATGGTTTCTTCGCGCTGGAGATGAGCGCCAGGGCGCCAAGCCTTGAAGTCCGCCACCCCAGGGTGACCGGCTGCAGCTTTGCGCTGGACGGCACGACCACCCGCCCGCAGGGCGACACGTGGATGGCCGGCATCCTCACGTGCCCATCGACGTCCCCTGGTCATGCGCAGTCGTCGTCGGCTGCATCCGCTGCAGGAGCAATGCCGTGATGTTTGAACGTTCCCCCTCCACCTTGCTGCGTGGCGTGCGTCGCGCGGCGGCAGCCATTGCGTTGGCTGCCGCTGCTGCTGGCGCCCATGCCGCCGACATCTACATCACCGCGGAGTTCAAGCCGGATATCAATGACCCCGACAAGCGGGAGTTCGTCAACACGACGCCGTGGTCGGGGGTGTGCAACAGCGTGCACCTGCAGGCATGCATCAACAACGAATGGTGGAGCATCGACACCAAGGTGCGGGGCACCAAGCAGGGCGTGCGCACGAACGATTATGGGCGTGACAGTTTCTACATCGGCATGCCGGGGCCGCGTACCGTAACGGTCACCTCCGACGATGGCGCGCATACGTTCGATCTGGGCGTGAAGATCATTGGCGCTGCGCTGCGCCTGGTCGACCAGGATGGGGATGGGCCCACCGAGCCTGCCTCCACGGGCGGCGCCATCAACTGCAACCGGGCGTTGAGCAACACCAATGCAAACAACCGGAGCGTCATGCGGCTGTGGCTGCGCCAGGATCGGGGCAATGGCGTGCTGGCCTGCGCGCTGCACTGGCTGCACACGAACAACTACGCCATCGCCGAGTTCGACTTCACCTATCAATTGACCACGCCTGCGCCGCTGGCCATGCGCAGCGGGATTTACACCGGAATGACCTCGTTCCGCGTGGGTGGTACGGGCGAGGGTGCCGACTTCGACCTGGGCAACGGTGTTGAGCTGGATGACAACATCGTCAACGTGCACTTCCAGCTGGAGGTCCAGCATGCGTTCCAGCTGGAGGTTCCGGCAGGGAGCGACCGCGCCGTGCTTGCCCCTCGCGGCGGGTGGACGCAGTGGACGGACCATGGGATCGTGCCGAAGGCGCTGGAGCGCGAGCTTCCCTTCAGCATCAGCAGCTCCGGGCAGTTCAGCGTCTCGCTGCAGTGCCAGCACGCGCGCCCGGATGGTCGCTGTGCGATCCGCAACGAAACCGTGGATGCACCAGACGCGCCCCTCGATATCCAGCTGACCCTGCCAGGTTTCCGCGATGCATCGTCGGGGGCAGAGGCGGTTGGCGTTGCGTTGACCACCACGATGGCGCCGCCTGTGATGACCGCCGAGAGTTTCATCATCCGCCGCCCCTCCAGGCTGCATTTTGCCGTCAATGGCGAGGCAGTGGGAACGATGCTGGACCATCCCGGCAGCCGCTATCGTGGTGACGTGACTGTGATCTTCGATGCGGATCCTTGAGACATGGTGTGTGCGACAACAGCGTGACGACTTACGGGTTCAGTTCTGAACTGTTTACGTACATGCGTTTTTCGTTGACGCGCAGCATCTCCAGCGCACGCGGCGGTAACGCGGCGGTCCCTAGTGTTGGCTTACCGGCATCGCTTTCGACGCCGTCTACCGGAGAAGCATGATGGGCAACCAACAGAATCCGCAGCAGGGCCAGCAGAATCCGCAGCAGGGCCAGCAGAACCAGCAGAACCAGAAAGACCAGCAGCGCCAGGGCCAGCAGCAACAGCAGGACCAGAACCAGAAGGGCGAGCGCAACCAGCAGGGCGGCCAGCAGGAAGAAGAAGAATAAGCTGCTGCTCAAACGGAATAACTGGAGTCCGGCCTTTTGGCCGGACTTTCCGTTTGTTGGGTCACGACCAACGGTCGTGACCTACCGCTAAAGGGTGTTCACGAAGCAAGTGATACCCATTCGCATTTCGGGTACACTGGGGCGATCGTCTTGCCCTGGGTCGTGCCCGCTGTGTTTTCCCGTCTGATTTCCGATTTCTCTCCGTGGTTGCGCAACGCTGGCGTTGCCGCAGTACTGGGCGTGGTCGCGATGGCGCCGGCTGCCGCCCAGCAACGCAACCCGTTGCAGAAGGTCGGCGAAACCGTACTGGACCAACCGCCGCAGAGCTATCGGTTCGAGCGTTTCGTGATTGAAAGCGGCGAGCCTGCACGGCGCTGGCGCGTCAACGTCGGCGTGCCTGTGCGCAAGGCGGACGCGCCTGCGCCGGTGCTGTACATGCTGGATGGCAACGCAGCGGCCATGGTGTTCGACCAGGCGATGCTGAGCGACCTGGCCGCACATGCCGCGCCGGTGCTGGTGTTCATCGGGTACGACAACGACCTGCGCATCGATTCACCCGCCCGCACGCTCGACTACACCGCGTGGGTGGATACGGCCGATGATGAGAACGGCACGTCCCAGCCCAGCGGCGGCGGCGCCAAGGCGTTCCTGGAGGTCATCCAGCAGCGGATCAAGCCCGAGGTGGAGCGCCGCGCCCGGGTGGACACGCAGCAGCAGTCGCTCTGGGGCCACTCGTTGGGCGGGCTGTTCGTGCTCAGCACGCTGTACACCCAGCCGACCGCATTCCAGCAGTACGTGAGCGCCAGCCCCTCCTTGTGGTGGAGCCAGGGCGCGCCGCAGGGCGCGATGGAGCAGGAGTTCATCGCCCACCCCGCGCCGGCGAAGCTGTGGCTGATGCTCGGCGGTGACGAGCGCAGCGGCAACCGCGGCGTGCGTGACATGAACAACCCGCGCGTGGTGGCGCACCTGCGCCGCATCGCCGGGGCCACCCCCGATGCCGCGCATGCACTGAGCGGGCGCCTGGCCGAGGTGCCCGGGCTGCAGGTGACCTACCGCGAATTTCCCGGCCTCGGCCACGGCCCGATGCTGCCGGCTTCGCTGAAAGCCACGCTGGCGGCGCTGTACGGCGTGGCCGACAAGAGCGCCGATTGATTTTTTCCTTACCCAGGCTGCGCCGATCCGGCCCTGCCAAGGCAACCCTTGTGACACGCGCCGCTGGCGCGCCCCTACAGAAGGAGTCTGCTATGTCCCGATTGGTTTCCCTCCCGCGCGTTGCCGCGTTGGCCCTGGCCTTGTCGCTGGCCACCGGCGCGGTGTCCGCACAGCCGGTGTTCGATGCGCCTGCCAACGGCTTCCGTGGCAAGGTCAGCGCCCGCAACGAGAACGTGATTCCCGGCAGCACCGCTGAAGTGACCGGGCGCGCGTTCGTACCCGGCCAGCAGGTGACGCTGCTGCGCGGCGAGACCGTGCTCAACGCCACGCCGGTGGTGGTGGACGAACAGGGCAACTTCAAGGCCAGCGTGCAGATCCCGGCCGACGCCGTGCCCGGCCAGCACCCGGTGGTGGTGCGCGCCAGCCAGCCGGCTGCTGCGACCGTGGTGGCACTGCGGGTGTCGCCGAACCTGCCGCTGAGCGGCCAGCAGGCGTTCCAGCAGAGTTCGGGCAAGCTGGTGCAGGGGCTGTACCAGAGCGCCTACAGCGCGGGCAGCAACGCGCTGTTCGTGACCTCGGCGGTGGGCCGCCCGCCGGTGACCCAGTCGCAGCTGCTCAAGGTGGACCCGAAGACGCTGAAGGTGCTCAAGGCGATCACCCCGGCGCAGGTGCCCGATGCCAAGGGCGGCAGCGTGTTTGCGGTGTATGGCGTGGGCGTGGACGATGCCAACGGCAACGTGTGGGTCAGCAACACCCGCCAGGACACGGTGGCGGTGTACCGCCAGTCGGATCTGTCACTGGTGCACCAGTTCCCGGTGGGCGCGGTGCCGCATGCGCGTGACGTGGTGGTGGATGCCAAGCGTGGCAAGGTGTTCGCGTCGGCGGCTGGCGAAGACCATCTGTCGGTGTTCGATGCCAGGACCTTCAAGGCGCTGGAGCCGATCACGCTGGCATCCGGCGTGGACGACGAGAAGTTCGTGCCGATGAGCCTGGTGCTGGATGAAGCCAGCGGCAAGCTGTTCACGGTGAGCATCGGGACACCCGAGGCGGCGGTGGTCGACGTGGCCAGCGGCAAAGTGGACAAGGTGATCGACCTGGGCAATTCGATCAGCGCCTCCGGCGTAGCCTTCGATGCGAAGCGCAACCGCTTGTACGTGGCCTCGCAGGGCACCGACAACCTGCTCATCGTCGACGTGGCCAGTGGCAAGGTCCTGCACGATGTGCCGGTGGGCGCGGGCGCGCTGAACGTGGCGTTCGAACCGGTGTCCGGCCTGGCCTACGTCACCAATCGTGGTGCCGGCACGGTGACCGTGGTGGATGGCGACGGCAAGGTGGTGGGCAACCTGGACGGCGGCACGTTCCCGAACCACGTCCGCGAAGACGGCAAGGGCAACGTGTTCGCGGTCAACAAGTCGCGCGGTGCGGAAGACCCGAAGGGCGACCGCATCACCCGCATCACCCCGACCCGCCGCTGATGCATTCCGCGCGCGGGGCTGCGGCCCTGCGCGCACCTGACGGAGTAATGACATGTCCAGTTCCCTGACCGCGCGCCGGCATCTGCTGGTGCTGGCCTTGGCGGCCGCACTGACTGCCTGCGGTGGCACGCCCGCGGAAACGGCAGCGCCTGCCGGAGCCGCGCCGAAGGCGGCCGACGCCGCAACCGCATCATCGCCTGCCGCGCTGCCGCAGGGCTGGCTGCACCTGGCCGGCGCCAATGTGCCTTCCAGCACCAACCTGATCCCGGTGCTTCCGGTGACGGTGACCTCCGACGACGGCGAACAGGTCACGGTGAAAGATGCCTCGCGCATCGTGGCTGGCGGTGACGATGTCATCGCGGTGATCGAAGCGCTGGGCCTGGGCGGCCACGTGTACGCGGCGCCGCTGCGTTCGGCCACCGAAGCAGGGCGCAAGGCGCCCAAGCAGTTCCTGTTCAACCGCACCACCGGCGTGGAAGGCGTGCTGAGTCTGGAGGGGACGCTGTTCCTGGGCAACAGCCTGCGCCGGCATACCGAGCTGGCGAAGAAACTGCGCGGTGCCGGTGAGGCGGCGGTGGTGATCGATGACCTGCAGCCGGCGCCGGACAAAGTACGCAAGGTGGCCGCTGCGCTGGGCGTGGCAACGGCGGGCGAGGCACTGGCCACGCAGGTGCAGGCGCAGCTGGATGAGGCGGCCCGCATCGCTGCGGCCAGCAAGGTGCACCCGCGGGTGATCCATCTTTCCGCGACCGGGGCTGGCGGCGCGCCGACCGTGGCGGGCGCCGACAGTGCCTCGGGCAAGCTGATCGGGTTGGCCGGTGGCGTGAACATCGGCACCGAAGCGGGGGTGGCCAACTATTCCGCGCTGAGCAATGAAGGCGTTGTGGCCGCAGCGCCCGAGGTCATCCTGGTGACCGAAAACGATCTGCAGCTGTTCGGGGGTGAAGCGGGCCTGTGGAAGGCCTACCCGACGTTGAAACAGACGCCGGCCGGCGCGGCCAACCGGGTGTGGGTGATGCCGGACGTGCAGTTGAAGGCGGCCAGCGTGGGCTCCGGCAGCGGTGCGGTGGCCTTGGCCAAGGCGCTGGCGGCACTGCCGTCGCCGTGAGCAGGACGCTGTGATGGAACGCGCTACGCGCAGACGTGAAGGCGGATGGGTGCTGGCGATGATGGCGCTGGCCCTGCTGGGCGCGATCCTGGCTTCGTTCGCGGTCGGGCCGTTGCGCCTGCCACCGCTGGAGGTGGTGCAGGCGGTGGCGGTCAAGCTGGGCATGCTCGACCCCTCGCAGGTCAGCCAGCGCGACATGGCGGTGGTCTGGAACCTGCGCATTCCGCGTGCGCTGCTGGGCGCGCTGGTGGGTGCATCACTGGCGATGGCCGGGGCCAGCCTGCAGGGGCTGTTCGGCAATCCACTGGCCGATCCGGGCATCGTGGGGGTGACCCAGGGCGCGGCGCTGGGGGCGGTGGCGGCCATCGTGCTGGGCGCCGGCAGCGTGGGCGGCTGGACGCTGCCGCTGGCGGCGTTTGCCGGGGGTGCGGCAGCGATCAGCCTCACCTATGCGCTGGCGCGGCCCGGGCGCAACACGGGCACGGCGACCTTGCTGCTGGTAGGCATTGCGATGGCGGCGTTCTGTTCGGCGGCGATCGGGTTCCTGACTTACATCGCCAGCGAAAGCGAGCTGCAGTCGCTGGTGTTCTGGCAGATGGGCTCGCTGGCGCAGGCCGACTGGGCCGACCTGGCGGCGGCGCTGCCGGTGTTCGTGCTGGGAACGTTCGCGCTGCTGCGGCTGTCCACGCCGCTGGACATGCTGGCGCTGGGGGAGCGCCAGGCGCAGCACCTGGGTCTGGACGTGAAGCGCACACGGCTGAAGCTGATTGCGTTCAGCGCGCTGCTGGTGGGTGCGGCCGTGGCATTCGCCGGTTCCATCGGCTTCGTGGGGCTGGTGGTGCCGCACGTGGTGCGCATGCTGGTGGGCCCCGGGCACCGCTGGTTGCTGCCGGTGTCGGCAGTGACCGGTGCGGTGTTGATCGTGGTCGCCGATACCGCCGCACGTACGCTGGACCCGCCCGCGGAGATTCCGCTGGGTTTGTTCTCGGCAGCATTGGGTGCACCGTTCTTCCTGTGGCTGGTGCTGCACCAGCGCCGGAGCGGCACGGTATGAGTGCGCCGTTCCTGCAACTGGACGGCGTGGGCGTTCGTTTCGGTGAGCGGTCCATCCTGCACGACATCCACCTGGGGTTCGTGCCGGGCACGGTGACGGCGCTGGTCGGGCCGAACGGGGCGGGCAAGTCGACGTTGCTGGCGGTGGCCAGTGGCGACGTCGAGGCCGATGCCGGGCAGGTGATCCTGCACGACAAGCCGATCTCGCACTGGAAGGCGATGGCGCTGGCGCGCGAGCGGGCGGTGATGCCGCAGGACCATGCAGTGCGCTTTGCGTTCACGGTGGACGAGGTGGTGGCGATGGGGCGGTTGCCGCACCCGGCCGATGCGTTGCGCGATGCGGCGCGGGTGGAACAGTCGCTGGGCCAGGCCGAGATGGTGGGGTTGCGGCGGCGCGAGGTGCAGACGTTGTCCGGCGGTGAGGCGGCGCGGGCCACGTTCGCGCGGGTGCTCACCCAGGACACGCCGTTGCTGCTGCTCGATGAGCCGACCGCGGCGCTGGACCTCCGGCACCAGGAGCGGACGCTGCGTGCGGTGCGGCAGCTGGCCGACAACGGCGCGTGCGTGATCGTCGTCCTGCACGACCTCAACCTGGCGGCGGGGTATGCCGACCGGATCGTGCTGCTGGAGCAGGGCAGGGTGGCGGCTGATGGAACGCCGGACCAGGTGCTGACGCGCGAGCACATCGAGCGCGTGTATCAGCAGCCGGTGCTGGTGCTGCGGCACCCGCAACGCGATGTGCCGCTTGTGGTAGTCGCCGATCCCCCCGCATAGCGCCACGCCCTGCGTGGCTGGGGCTACCAGCCAAACGTCGCCGTAGCCATCACCGTGCGCCCGCTGCCGTAATAGCAGGACGACACGCCGGTGCAGGTAGACACATACCGTTTGTCCGCCAGGTTGCTGGCGTTGAGCGCGAGCTGCACGTGCGTGTTGCCATGCTGGCCCAGGTCATAGCGCAGCGCAGCGTCAAACAGGGTGTAGGACGGAATTCGGTACAGGTTGGCGCTGTCGCCGTAGCTCACGCCGTTGTAGCGCGCGCCGGCAGCCAGGCTCACGCCTTGCAGCGCACCGGCCTGGAAGGTGTAGTCGGCCCAGAATGAAGCGCTGTAGTCGGGCACCATGGCCAGCTGCTTGCCCTTGTAGGCCGCTGACGTCAGCATTTCCGAGTCCATCCGCGAGGCCGCACCGATCAGGCTCAGGCCCTCGATCGGCGTGATGCGCCCTTCCAGCTCGATGCCGCGCACGCGGCCTTCGTCGCCCTGGATCGAGCAGACCGCCGTGCCGGTAGCGCCGCAGTTGCGGTGGCTGGCCACGGGGTCATCGACAATCATGTCCTGCTGGCGCAGGTCGTACACGGCCAGGGTGACCAGCCCATCGACGCTGGCCGGCTGGTACTTCAGACCGGCTTCCCATTGCGAGCCGGTCACCGGGTCGAACGCGGTCTGGGTGAAGCTGTCCAATGGCGACTTGCTGGAGGGCTGGAACGATTCGGCATAGCTGACATACGGGGTCAGACCGCTGTCGAAGACGTACAGCACGCCGGCACGACCGGTGAACGCTTCGTTCTTGATCACATTGTGCGCACCCGGTTGCGAGATGCCGGTGGCGATGTTGCGGGTGGCGCTCAGCGTGTCGTCCTTGGTCCAGTCGTACCGGCCGCCCAGGGTCAGGCGCCAGTGGCCGGCGGCCAGCTGGTCCTGCAGGTACACGCCGCTCTGCCGGTTGATGCCGGCGGTGGGTGTTTCGGTGGTGACGGTGGGCTGGTACGGGTAGTAGACGGGATCGAAGATGTCGATCGCGCGCGGGTTGGTCATCGCGCTGCGCACGCCTTCCCAGTCTGCCCGTTGCCAATCCCAGCCGAGCAGTACGGTGTGGTCCACCGCGCCCGTGCTGAAACGGGCCTGCAGGCGGGTATCGAAGGTGTCGCCGTCGGAATCGCCGGTGCCCTGTACGCCGCGCCGGTTCTGGGTGCGGCCATCGGCATTCAGCGCGCCGAAGGTGACCACGCCGCGGTACAGCGAATCCACATGGGTGCGGCGTGCGTTCTGGGTCAGGGTAAGGTGGTCGTTGAACTGGTGTTCGAACATCCAGCCGGCCGTCCACAGCGTGCGGTCGAAGGTATTCCAGTCGGGCTGGCCGATGAAGGTGCTGTTCTTCATGTGGCCATGGGGCGTGGCGTTGAGCGTGCCGGCCATTGGCAGGAACTGGTAGGTGGAGCCGCCGTCGTCCTTCTGATACATGCCGAGCAGGGTGAGGCGGGTGCGTTCGGCGATCTGCCAGGTGTAGCTGGGCGCGAGGAACCAGTGCTCCTGCGCCGTGTGCTTGATCTGGGTGTCGCCATCCCGGTACAGGCCGACCAGACGCAGCAGGTGCGTGTTGTCGTCGCTGCCGGTGCCGACGTCGAAGGCCGCGCTGTACTGGCCGTTGGCATCCACGCCCAGGCGCAGCAGCCGCTGCTGGTCCGGGGTGGGGGTCTTGCTGACCTGGTTGACCATGCCGCCGGGTGCGACCTGGCCGTACATCACGGCAGACGGGCCCTTGAGCACTTCCACGCGATCCAGGTTCCAGCTGTCGAACATGCTGCGGTTCCACTGGCTGCCCTGCGGCGCGCGCATGCCATCCAGGGTTACGTTGTTGGCCCAGCTGCCGGCATCGAACCCACGGATGCGGAAGTCGTCCACGCGGTTGTCGATACCGCTGCTTTCCAGGCTCACGCCCGCTACATAGCGCATGGCGTCGTTGAGCGACTGCACGCCACGCGCATCGAGTTCGGCGCGTTCGATCACGGCGACGGACTGTGGCGTTTCGGCAATGCTGGTGGTGGTTTTCGTGGCGCCACTGGTGCTGTTGGCCGCGCGGTAGGCGTTGACCTGGACGGCATCCAGATCGGTGGCGTTCTGTGCAAGGGCGACAGGAGCGGCGGCGCTGGCGATGCAGCAGGCGAGGGCAAGCAGGTTGGGGCGCAACCGACGGAACGAAGCGGGGGAGGGGGTCATGTACTGCCAGCGTCAAGGTCGTCGCAGAGCGACGTTGACCCGCCATTTTAAGGATTCCGACACGCAATGCAATTGCGACCTATTCGCATATACTGGCGGGGGCGGAGGGAGTTGACTCCGCGCCCGCGTGATAATCCGCTCGACATAGCCGTCAGTGTTCTACCCGTGGCAGCAAAAACCGCTTGCAACCCGTACGCAGAGGTCTAGAATTCGCCGCAGATCCTCTCAACCACCGCCATGAACTCGATGCCGCTCCTGACGTTTCTTACTCGCACCCGCGCTTTCGCGGGACGGGCGCGTCTGCCTCGCGGCTCCTCTGGCGGCTGATCGGATTCGATCACCGCAGGACCCCAGACAGAGCGCCCATTGGGCGCTTTTTTCGTTTCAGTGTTCCGTAACACCACGCATCAAGGAGAACGTGCCATGCACCAGATCGCCGAGCCCCAAACCTGGCCGCACGCCCGTTAGCCAACGGCGGCGTGCGGCTCCCTGATGTTGGCAGCAGCGAGACCCCTTTTATGAACACCCAGACCCAGAACCTCCGGCGCAACCTCGGCATCATTGCCCACATCGACGCCGGCAAGACCACGCTCACCGAACGCCTGCTGTGGAAAACCGGCGAGATCCATCGCGTCGGTGAAGTCCACGATGGCGCGGCCACCACCGACTTCTCGGCGATCGAGCGCGAGCGCGGCATCACCATCGGCGCGGCCGCCGTGCAGGCGCATTGGGCGCCGCGCGGCGAACCGACCCACCACCTGACCCTGATCGACACGCCCGGGCATATCGACTTCGCCATTGAAGTCGAACGTTCGCTGCGCGTGCTCGACGGTGCGGTGGCGGTGTTCTCCGCCGTGGATGGCGTGCAACCGCAATCGGAAACCGTGTGGCACCAGGCCCGTCGCCATGGCGTGCCGCTGATCGCGTTCGTCAACAAGATGGACCGCATCGGCGCCTCGTTCGAGCGCGTGCTGGCACAGCTGGAGGACAAGCTGCAGGCGCGGCCGTGGGCGCTCGGCTGGCCGTTGGGCGCCGAGAATGCCTTCCACGGATGGGTTGACCTGGTCGACCGCAGCACCGTGCAGTGGGACGACGCCGGCACGCCGACCCGCACCGCGTGGACCACCGCTGAGCACAGCGAGTGGGAGCCGCGGCGTGCGGAACTGGTGGAAGCGGTGGCCGACCACGACGAACTGCTGGCCGAAGCCTGGCTGGACGGAAGTGCGGTGGAACCCGCCGCGCTGCGCGCTGCGCTGCGCCGGGCCACGCTGGCAGGTGCCGGCGTGCCGGTGCTGGCGGGTGCGGCGTTCAAGAGCAAGGGCATTGAAACCCTGCTCGATGCCATCGTGGACTACCTGCCCGCGCCGGAAGACCGGCCGGCCGTGGTGGCCACGGAGGAGGCGGGCGAGGTCAGCCTGCCGCCGGATCCGAATGGGCCGCTGGCGGCGCTGCTGTTCAAGATCACGCACCAGCACCATGGGGCATTGAGCTTCGTACGGGTGTATTCGGGCACGCTGAAGGTGGGCGATGCGTTGGCCAGTTCGCAGCATGCGCAGGGACGCCGGGTCAGCCGGCTGGTGCGGGTGCAGGCCGACCAGACCCACGACATCAAGCAGGCGGTGGCCGGTGACATCGTCGCGGTGCTGGGCTGGAAGGATGCGGTGAGCGGTGAAACGCTCAGTGCACCTTCGCGCCCGCTGCTGCTGGACACCATCCAGGCGCAGCACGCGGTGCTGGCGTGGCGGTTGACTGCGGAAAAGTCGGCCGACCTGATCCGCATCGCGCAGGGCCTGTCCAGCCTGGCCCAGGAAGACCCGTCGTTCCGCGTCGAAACCGAAGCGGACAGCGGCGAAACCCTGGTCTGGGGCATGGGCGAGCTGCACCTGGAGGTGATGGTGGAACGGCTGCGCACCGAGTGGAACGTCAACGTCCGCACCGGCGCGCCACGCGTGGCCTACCAGGAAACGCTGAAGCAGGCGGTGCGTGGCATCGAAGGCAAGGTGGTCAAGCAGACCGGCGGCCAGGGCCAGTACGCCCGGGTGGTGCTGGATGTCAGCCCAAGCGAGGACGGCGAGGTGCATTTCGTCGGCCGCACCGTAGGCGGCGTGATCCCGCGCGGCTTCGTAGCGGCGGTGGAGAAGGGCGTGCGGAGCGCGCTGTCGGAAGGTCCGCGTGGCCATCCGGTGGTGGGCATCGAGGTGGCGCTGGTCGATGGGCAGACCCATGCCAAGGATTCGTCCGACATGGCGTTCCATCGAGCCGGTGCCGAAGCGGTGAAGGCCGCGCTGCTGCAGGCCGGAACACGCCTGCTGGAGCCGGTGATGGAAGTAGCCATCCACGTGCCGTCGGTGAATGTAGGTGACGTGGTCGGCGACCTCAACCGCCGCAGTGGTCGCATCGCGTCCATCGAGGACCAGGGTGGGCGTGCGGAAGTGGTGGGCTACGCGCCGCTGGCGCAGTTGTCCGGCTACACCACCTCGCTGCGCTCGCTGACCCAGGGCCGCGCATCCAGCGACCTGCGCTTCAACGGCTACGAAGAAGTACAAGCCGCCTGAGTGTCAAACGGAAAGGGGCCGGCAATGCCGGCCCCAACCAGGCGACCAAGGATCGTAGTGACACGCCATGCGTGTCAAAGCCATGACCCTGCGCACGTAAACGAGCCATGCGTGTCAAAGCCATGACCCTGCGCACGTAAAACAGCCATGCGTGATAATAGGCGCAACCGTTTCAGGAGCGCCCAATGACCACCCCCCATTTCTACCCCGTCGGTACCCCCGGCCAACCCTGGGGCGATACCGAGCGCGCGGAATGGCGCGCGCGCCAGGTCGTGCAGCGCCACTACGCCGACGACGTGGTCGCCCCCTTGAATGCGCTGCCCGATGCACTGGAGATCGTCCAGTACGGCCAGCTTGAAGCCATCACCGACACCTACCCGCTGCTGCTGGCCAAGACCCGCAACTGGGACCCGGCGCTCCCCACCGCACTGGTCACCGGCGGTGTGCACGGTTACGAAACCAGCGGCGTGCACGGTGCACTGCAGTTCCTGCGCGACCACGCGCAGGAGTACGCCGGCCGCATCAACCTGATCGTCGCCCCCTGCGTGTGCCCCTGGGGCTACGAACGCATCCAGCGCTGGAACCGCGATGCGATCGATCCCAACCGCAGCTTCCGTGACGGTGGCCGCATCGTTGAAACGGCCTCGCTCATGCACTGGGTCGCCGCCCGCAACGACGACCTGCTGGTGCACCTGGACCTGCACGAGACCACCGACAGCGACGCGCATGAGTTCGACCCGGCGCTGGCCTCGCGCGATGGCAAGCCGTGGCACCCGGAAACGATTCCCGACGGCTTCTATGTGATCGGCAACAGCGAAAATCCGGAACCGGCGTTCCAGCGTGCCCTGATCGCCGCCGTGGCCCCCATTACCCACATCGCCCCCGCCGACGCGCAGGGCAACCTGGTCGGGCTGCCGCTGCAGTCGCCGGGCGTGGTGTGGGGCGAATCGCGCTCGATCGGCGCCTGCGCGGGGTTCACCAGTGCCCGCTTCGCCACCACCACCGAGGTGTACCCGGACAGCCCGCGGACCACGCCGACGGAGTGCAACGCCGCACAGGTGGCTGCCGTGCGCGCGGGGTTGGACTTCGCCCTGCAGGCAGGGTAACGGTCTTCGCGCGGCGGGCATCCCGCCGTGGCTATCATCGGCGCAACCCTCCGGGACCTGACCGATGAAACGATTGCTGTGCCTGTTGCTGATGGTGGCCGCGTTGCCGGCCACCGCCGCCGAACTGACCGTGTCGGCCGCGTCCAGCCTGACCGAAAGCTTCCGTGACATCGCCAGCGCGTACGAGGCGGCACATCCCGGAACGAAGGTCGATCTGAACTTCGCCGCGTCGGGTGTGCTGCTGCAGCAGGTTTCGCGCGGCGCGCCGGTGGATGTACTGGCCACTGCCGATACCGAAACGATGGCCCAGGCGGCGAAGGGCGGACTTCTGGAAACCGGTTCCCGCCAGTTCTTCGCCACCAACCAGCTGGTGGTGGTGGTGCCGCCGGGCCGCAGGGATGCCCCCGCGTCCTTGGCCGCGCTGGCAGGGAAGGGCGTGCAGCGGGTGGCGATCGGTAATCCGGACAGCGTGCCGGTGGGCCGCTATGCCCGCGCCGCGCTGCAGGACGCGGGGTTGTGGGAAGCGATGACAGGCAAGACCATCACGACCCAGAACGTGCGCCAGTCCCTGGATTACGTGGCACGCGGCGAGGTGGATGCCGGCTTTGTCTACGCCAGCGATTACCAGGCCATGCCCGGCCGGGTGGTGCGTGCCTTCGACGTGCCGCTGAAGACCCCCATCAACTACCCGGTGGCGGTGATCAAGGACAGCGCCCGCGCGGCGGAAGCGCGCCGTTTCGTGGCCTTCGTGGTCTCACCGCAGGGCCAGGCGATCCTGCGCCGCCACGGTTTCGGCGCGCCCTGATCGATGGCGCTGGACTGGTCCGCGCTCTGGTTGTCGCTGAAGGTGGCCGGCTGGGCTACCGCGATCAACCTGGTACTGGGCGTGGCGCTGGGCGCGCTGCTGGCGCGGCGCCGTTTCCCCGGGCGTGAGCTGCTGGACACGCTGCTGACCCTGCCGATGGTGCTGCCCCCGACCGTGCTGGGGTATTACCTGCTGGTGGTGATCGGGCGCAACGGGCCCCTTGGCGCGTGGTTGCAGTCCAGCTTCGGCATCAACCTGGTGTTTACCTGGCAGGCGGCGGTCATCGCCGCTGCCGTTGCCTCGCTGCCGCTGGTGTTCAAGCCGGCACGCGCGGCGTTCGAGGACGTGGACGGGCAGCTGGAGCAGGCTGCGCGCACGCTCGGTGTCTCCGAGTTCGCACTGTTCCTGCGGGTCAGCCTGCCGCTGGCCTGGCGCGGCATCCTGGCCGGGCTGCTGCTCGCATTCGCGCGGTCGATGGGTGAGTTCGGTGCCACCTTGATGGTGGCCGGCAGCATTCCCGGGCGCACCCAGACCCTGTCCATCGCGATCTACGAAGCCGTGCAGGCCGGGCATGACGACACCGCCAACGGGCTGGTGATCCTCACCTCGGTGGTGTGCATCCTCATCCTGCTGGCGGCGGCGCGGCTGGTCGGCGGGCGCCGCCGGGAGATGCGCGATGTGGCTTGAACTGGATATCCGCCGCACGCTGGAAGCTCCCGGCCAGCAGTTCACGCTGGACGTGCAGCTGCAGTGCAGCCAGCGGCAGGTGGTGCTGTTCGGCCCCTCCGGCGCGGGCAAGAGCCTGACCCTGAAGGCCATCGCCGGCCTGCTGCGGCCGCACGATGGCCATGTGCGGCTGGGCGGTGCGACGCTGTTCGACGCCGCGCAGGGCATTCACCTGCCACCCCAGCAGCGCCGGTTGGGTTACGTGTTCCAGGACTACGCCCTGTTCCCGCACCTGACCGTGCGCCAGAACATCGCGTTCGGCCTGCGTCGCGGCTGGTTCAATCCCCGGCGCCGCGAGGCCGACCCCGAGGTGGAACGCTGGATGGCGGCACTGCGCATCGAGCACCTGGCGCAGATGATGCCGGCCCAGCTGTCGGGCGGACAGCGCCAGCGCACGGCGTTGGCACGGGCGCTGGTGACACGCCCGCAGGCGCTGCTGCTGGACGAGCCGTTTGCCGCACTGGACCACGCGTTGCGCGATCACCTGCGCCGGGAACTGCAGGGCGTTCTGGAGGCCACCGACATTCCGCTGCTGCTGATCAGCCACGATCCAGTGGACGTGGCGATGTTCGGGCAGCAGGTGGTGGAGCTGGTCGACGGACAGGCAAAACACCGCTGAATACCGCACAAAACACGCTCGGATGACGGTTTCCGGATAGTCGCAAAGCACTCACGTCGAATTGACGATTTGCTCTCCATCCTGAATGCTCCAGCCTGCCAGTGGACGCCAGCCATGTCCTCGAACGTCGTGAAGATGACGCGCACGCAACTTACCGCCATGGTGGTCGGCGGCATGATCGGCGCAGGTATTTTCTCCCTCCCGCGAACCTTCGCCGGTGCCACCGGCCCACTGGGTGCGGTGGTGGCGTGGCTGATCGCCGGCCTGGGCATGTACACCCTGGCCCGCGTGTTCCAGCTGCTGGCCGAGCGCAAGCCGGATCTGGATGCCGGTGTGTTCGCTTATGCGAAGGAGGGCTTCGGCGACTACCCCGGGTTCCTTTCCGCGTTCGGCTACTGGATCGGCAGCTGCATCGGCAACGTGTCGTATTGGGTGCTGATCAAATCCACCCTGGGCGCGTTCTTCCCGATCTTCGGCGATGGCAATACCGTAGTTGCGATCCTGGTGGCCTCAGCCGGCATCTGGTTGTTCCACTTCATGATCCTGCGCGGTGTGCAGCAGGCCGCGGCGATCAACAAGATCGTCACCATTGCCAAGGTCATCCCGATCGTGGTGTTCCTGGTGATCATGGCCTTTGCCATGAAGATGGACGTGTTCCAGTTCAATTTCTACGGCGGCGGGCTGGAAGGCGGCATCTTCGAACAGGTGCGCGCGACCATGCTGGTCACGGTGTTCGTGTTCCTCGGCATCGAAGGCGCCAGCGTGTACTCGCGCTACGCCAAGGAGCGCAAGGACGTGGGTGCGGCCACCATCACCGGTTTCCTGGTGGTCACCACGCTGATGGTGCTGGTGACCCTGCTGCCGTTTGCGGTGCTGGAGCGGGCCGACATCGCCGGCATGCGCCAGCCGTCGATGGCCACCGTGCTGGAAGCGGTGGTGGGCCATTGGGGTGCAGTGTTCGTCAGCGTCGGGCTGATGGTATCGGTGCTGGGGGCCTACCTGGCGTGGTCGCTGATCTGCGCCGAAGTGCTGTCGGCGGCGGCGCGCACCAAGGACATGCCGGCCATCTTCGCCCGTGAGAACGCCAACGGGGTGCCGTCGGCGGCACTGTGGGCGACCAATATCATCATCCAGCTGATCGTGATCACCACCTACTGGTCGCGCGATGCGTTCTCGCTGATGCTCAACCTGACCAGCGCGATGTCGCTGATTCCGTTCCTGCTGGTGGCCGCGTACGGGTTGAAGATCACCCGGCGCGGAGAGACCTACAACGAGCGCCCCAACGAACGCGGGCGTGACCTGACCCTGGCGATCCTGGCCACGATCTACACCGCGTTCCTGCTGTACGCCGGCGGCATCAAGTTCATCGTGCTCTCGGCGGTACTGTATGCACCGGGCAGCCTGCTGTACTTCTGGGCGCGGCGCGAGCAGGGCGAAAAGATCTTCACCAAGGCATCGGATTTCATCATCCTGGCCGTGGCGGTGATCGCTGCCATCGTCGGCGTGTACTGGATCGCAACGGGCTACATCCAAATCTAAGGACCACGCCGCGATGAGCCCCGCCGTGGGTAGCCGCAAGCTGTCGCTGCTGGAGCTGACCGCGTTGGTGGTTGGCTCGATGATCGGTTCGGGCATCTTCGCATTGCCCGCTGCGTTCGCCGCCAACACCGGGGTGAACGGCGCGCTGCTGGCCTGGGCGATCGCCGGCACCGGCATGCTGATGCTGGCCTTCGTGTTCCAGTCGCTGTCGCGGCTGAAGCCGGAGCTGGACACCGGCATCTATGCGTATGCAAAAGCAGGGTTCGGCGACTACGCCGGCCTGCTTTCGGCGGTGGGCTACTGGCTGGGCTGCTGCCTGGCGGACGTGGCCTGCCTGATCCTGATCAAGGCCACCCTGGGCCAGTTCTTCCCGGTGTTCGGCGACGGCACCACGGTGGTGGCGATCCTGTCCGCCTCGTTGCTGCTATGGGGCTTCCACTTCCTGATCCTGCGCGGCATCAAGGAAGCGGCGCTGATCAACACCATCGCCACCGTGGCCAAGCTGGTGCCGCTGGCGGTGTTCATCGTGTTCCTGGTGCTGGGCTTCCGTGCCGATGTATTCGCGCTGAACCTGTGGGGTGGCGAGCCGCCGGGCGCCGGCACGCTGTGGGAGCAGACCCGGGGCACGCTGCTGCTGACCGTGTTCGTTTTCGTGGGCATCGAAGGCGCCAGCGTGTACTCACGCCATGCGCGCCGCCGCGAGGATGTGGGCATTGCCACCGTGGCCGGTTTCCTGGGCGTGCTCTGCCTGCTGGTGATGGTGACCATCCTGTCCTATGGCATCCTGCTGCGCCCCGACCTGGCCGCACTGCGCACCCCGTCCATGGCGGGGGTGATGGAAGCCATCGCCGGGCGCTGGGGCGCGCTGTTCATCAGCATCGGGTTGTTGATCTCGGTGCTGGGCAACTACCTGTCCTGGTCGCTGCTGGCCGCCGAAGTGCTGCACTCGGCCGCGCTCAACGATGCGATGCCGCGTGCGCTTGCCCATGAGAACCGTGCAGGGGTTCCGGACGCCGCGCTGTGGCTCACCAACGGCGTGATCCAGACCTTCCTGCTGGTCAGCTGGTTCGCCGACTACGCCTTTACCCTGGCGCTGAAGATGACCAGCGCGATGACATTGGTGCCGTACCTGCTGGTCGCCGCGTACCAGCTGAAGCTGTCGCTGGGCGGCGTGGATGCGCCTGCCCATGCACGGATGCGCTGGATTGCCGGCATCGCCACGGTCTACGCCGCGTCGATGCTGCTGGCCGGCGGCAGCCGCTACCTGCTGCTGTCCAGCCTGTTGTACGTGCCCGGGTCGCTGCTGTTCTGGGCCTGGCAGCGCCACCGCGGCATCGCTTTCCGGCCTCTGGAAATGGGGGTGCTGTTGCTGCTGTGCGCGATGGCGGTGGCGGCGATCGTCGGCCTGGCCAGCGGCTGGCTGCGCCTGTGACCGGACCACCGGCCAGCCCGTCCCGCAGCGTGCTGGCGCGCCTGACCGCGCCGTATCGCGGCCCGCTGTGCCGTACCGGGCAGGTGCTGGGCGCGCTGTTGTTCATTGCCTCGCTCACCCCCAGCCTGGTGCCCCGCGGTTACGTGGCGCAGGGCCTGTTGTCGGGTGTCTGCTTCGGCGTGGGCTACCTCATCGGCGTGGCGCTGGCGGCCCTGTGGCGGCGCCTGATGCTGCCCGAGCTGGGCCGTGGACGGTTGCAGCAGGTCCTGCGCTGGCTGCCGTGGGTGAGCCTGCTGGCCTGTACGCTTACCGTGTGGTGGGTGCGCCCCTGGCAGGATTCGGTACGCGCGGTGATGGGCCTGCCGCCGATGGACGAAAGTTTCTCGCTGCGGCTGCTGGTGATCGCGCTGGCCGTGTTCGGTGTGCTGCTGGTGCTGGGCCGCGCGTTCGCCTGGGTGGCGCGCCGGGTGGGGGCGTTGTCGCGGCGGGTGATGCCGGCACCGGTGGCGCGCCTGCTGGGCATCGTGGTGGCGGCGGTGCTGTTCTTCAACATTGCCAATGGCGTGCTGCTGCGCGGTGCGTTGCATGCGGCAGACGCTTCGTTCCGCAAGGCCGATGCGTTGATTCCGCCCGATGCCATCGCGCCGACACGCCCGGGTGCGACCGGTGGGCCGGGCTCGCTGGTGGCCTGGGAACAGATGGGCCGGGCAGGGCGCGATTACGTGACTGCCGGCCCGGATGCGGTGGACATCGCCGCGTTCACCGGAAGACCCGCGCTGCAGCCGATCCGGGTCTATGCCGGGTTGCCGGCGGCCGCAGATGCCCGCGCCCGCGCGCGGCTTGCGCTGCGCGAACTGCAGCGCCAAGGCGGTTTCGAGCGCGCCAACCTGGTGGTGATCACCCCCACCGGCACCGGTTGGGTCGACCCGGCGGCGGCGGACAGCCTGGAATACCTGCTGCATGGAAACGTGGCCAGCGTGGCGGTGCAGTACTCCTATCTTTCCAGCCCGCTGTCACTGACGGTCGAGCCGGAGTACGGCGAGGAGACGTCGCGGCTTCTGTTCGCCGAGATCTACGCGTACTGGCGTACCTTGCCGGTGGAAACCCGGCCGCGGCTGTTCGTGCACGGATTGAGCCTGGGCGCGATGAATTCCGAGCGCTCGGTGAACCTGTTCGACATGATCGACACGCCGATCGACGGCGCGTTGTGGAGCGGCCCGCCCTTCGCCACCCGCACCTGGCGGCAGACCACCAACCAGCGCAACCCTGGTTCGCCCGAATGGCTGCCGGTGTTCCGTGACAGCCGCGCGGTGCGCTTCATGAACCAGGGCGGCAGCCCGGTCCCGGCGGAAGCACCCTGGGGGCGGATGCGGGTGGTGTACCTGCAGTACGCCAGCGACCCGATTACCTTCTTCACCCCGTATGACGCGTGGCGGCAACCGGACTGGATGGCCGAGCCACGCGCACCGGACGTGTCACCGGCAGTGCGCTGGTACCCGCTGGTGAGCATGCTGCAGCTGGCGCTGGACATGCTGCTGGCCGACCGTACGCCAATGGGCTACGGGCACGTCTTCGCGCCCTCGCACTACATTGCCGGCTGGCAGGCGGTACTGGGCACGCCGGGCTGGAGCGCGGGCGACATCCGTCGGCTGCAGTTCCTGCTGGACCCGCGCCGTCGCCAGCAGATCGAACAGCGGCGCAGTGCCGCCGGCGGCTGAGCAGCGCTCAGGGCTCGCCGGGTGGGTGCGGCATGCGGGTCTGTTGGGACAGGCGTTCGATGATCGCGAGGATGAGGGCCGACAGCAGCAGCATGCCGTGGATGACCGACATCCAGCGCAGCACCTCCGGCTCGACCACCAGGCCTTCCTCCAGCTTCATGAAGATCCGCAGCAGGGCGATGGCCGAGATCGCGATGATCGATCCCATCAGCTTGGTCTTCATTGCGCCGAAGTCGACCGTGCCCATCCATGCCGGCCGGCGTTCCTGGCCGGAATCGATCCGGGTCACGAAGTTCTCGTAGCCGGCCAGGGTGACGATCAGCAGCAGGTTGGCCACCAGCGACATGTCGATCAGCGACAGCGCCAGCAATACCGCGTCAGCTGGACCAATATTGGCGATGTTCAGCACGTAATTGGCCAGCTGGCGCAGGAACACGAACAGCAGCAGCAACAGCGCCACCACCAGCCCGAAATAGAACGGCGCCATGATCCATCGCGCATCGAACAGACTGCGCGATACGTTGCGGCGGAACAGGCCGCGCAGGCGCTCCATCGGCATGGCACTCCGTCCTCAGTCGTCGAACCGATCAGATACGTCCGGACCGGTGTCCTCCACGAGGTCGGCCGGGCGGTCACCGTAGATCGTGTTGCGCATCTCGCGGCGCGCATCGCGGATCGCGGTGCCATCCAGTGGGCGGATCCGGATGATGCGGCAGGACTGCGGCATCGCCACGCTCGCGGTCCGCGGGATCACGCTGTCCCAGCGGGCGTTGACGGTGCCGAACGAATTGGTGATCTGCACCGTGTGGGCGATGGACAACCCGGTACAGCGGCCCCGCAGCTCCAGCAGGTGCCCGCGGCTGGGGCTGGTCCACACCGCGAGCGCCCGGTCACCCAGCGGCGTCCACTGCGTCTGGCGGACGAAGCGGGCCAGCTGGAAGGACGCTACTGGCGGCCCAGCATGTTGCACGTAGAGATTGAAGCGTTCCTGGGTGGTCATCGTGGGCGTAGTGGCACACCCGCTGAGGGCGGCCACGGCGAGCAGTGTCATCAGCAGGTGGCGCATGACGATTCCTTCGTGTCAGCGGGTGACGCGGGTCGTGGCGCCGTCGCTGGAGACCCGCACGCGGTCGCCCACGCGGTAGTCGTTGGGGTTGCCATCCTGGACCACGGCGACGGTTCGGCCGTTCTCCAGCTGAACGGTGATCTCCACGCCGTTGCGTGCACTGCGGGCAAGCGCGTTGCCTGCGGCCCCGCCTGCTGCCGCACCTGCAATGGCGCCGATGGTGTTGGCACGGCTGCCACCACCGATGGAGCTGCCAGCCACGCCGCCGATGCCGGCGCCGACGATGGTGGCCACGCCACGTGAGTCATTCTGGATCTGCACCGCCCGGATGGACTGGACCGTTCCCATCTGCACGTCCTGGGCACGCCCGACCTCGGAGCGGTTGAACGTGCTGGGCGTGGTGTGGGTGGCGCAGGCGGTCATGAACAGGGCCGATGCCAACAGCGCCGTCGCGGCGCCTGCCTGGGAAAGTTTCATCGTGTGTCTCCATCAAATGAATGCGCGGGACTGCGAAGTGGCCAGCCGTCCTGGCCCTGGAATGTGCTCCATGGAGCAGCGATTAACTACGCGACCGGTAACGGCGATGTGAAAGAAATCGCCGCGCCAACCAGTGCAACACATCCAGCATTTACAGGCCTTTCTGCTCACTATCCAGATTCCGACGCTCACGTGGGTTTTACCTTTTCGGGACTAGTTCTGCACGCAACGAGAGCACATCCCGTGGCCGCCGCGATGACAGGCGGAGGCTTCGCTTTCCCTGTTTGTTTTCGCGAAATGGAGAGGCCCGCAATGTCCAGTGCAACTGTCTATGGCGTTCATTCCGAAGTTGGCGTCCTCAAGAAGGTGATGGTCTGTGCCCCTGGCATGGCGCACAGCAGGCTCACGCCCCGCAACAAGGACGACCTGCTGTTCGATGACGTGATCTGGGTAGACAACGCCAAGCGCGATCATTTCGATTTCATGTCCAAGATGCGCGCCCGTGGCGTGGACGTGGTGGAGATGCACGATCTGCTGACCGAGACGCTGGAGCTTGACGAGGCCCGCAACTGGATCCTGGACCACCAGATCAACGCCAACGAAGTGGGCGTGGAATTCATGGCCGAAGTGCGCGCCTACCTGCAATCGCTGCCGGCGCGGCAGCTGGCCGAAACCCTGATCGGCGGCCTGAGCGTGTTCGACCTGCCGGACGACTTCGCCGGCCCCACGCTGCAGGCCGCGCGCGCCCAGCCGGACATCGTCGGCTACCTGCTGCCGCCGCTGCCCAACACGTTGTACACCCGGGACACCACCTGCTGGATCTACCAGGGCGTGACCCTCAATCCGCTGTACTGGCCTGCGCGGCATGAAGAGACCATCCTGACCACCGCGATCTACAAGTTCCATCCGGATTTCACCAAGGCCAAGTTCCCGATCTGGTTCGGTGACCCCACCGTGGACCACGGCAATGCCACGCTGGAGGGCGGCGATGTGCTGATTCCGGGCAACGGCATCGTGCTGATCGGCATGAGCGAGCGCACCTCGCGCACCGCCATCACCCAGCTGGCCCAGTCGCTGTTCAAGAACGGCGCGGCCAAGCGGGTCATCGTGGCGGTGATGCCCAAGCTGCGCTCGGCCATGCACCTGGATACGGTGTTCACCTTCGCCGACCGCGACGTGGTGACCGTGTTCCCGGGCATCGTCGACCAGATCCACACCGTCTCGCTGCATCCCAGCGACAAGGCGCCGGGCTTCGAGATCGTGTTCGAGAAGAAGCACTTCAACGACGTGGTGGCCGAAGCGCTGGGCTTCAAGCAGCTGCGCATCGTCGAATCCGGCGGCGACCGTTACGCGGCCGAGCGCTCGCAATGGGACAGCGGCAACAACCTGGTGGCGATGGCGCCGGGCGTGGTGGTGGCCTACGACCGCAGCACCCAGACCAACACCGACCTGCGCAAGCAGGGCATCGAAGTGATCAGCATCGTCGGGGCCGAGCTGGGGCGTGGCCGCGGTGGTGGCCACTGCATGACCTGTCCGTTGATCCGCGACGCGGTGAGTTTCTAGACGCTGCGCCGACATTTCCCGTCACGGCGGCCGGCCCTGCGCCGCTGCCGTGCGAACCGCGGAGGCCGGAAGGATGCAATCCCCTGGATGGATGGCGCGTGCATGGCTGTTGGCGGCGGTTGCGCTGGCCGCCGGCTGTGGGCGGGGTGGTGGGCCTGACGGCGGCGAGCGACCGCCCACGCTGGTGGCCGTGGAAGTGGTCAAGGCACAGGCCGTGCCGAACCTGGTGGAACTGCCGGGGCGGGTCGAAGCCAGCCGCTCGGCCGAAGTGCGTGCGCGCGCCGATGGCATCGTCGAGCGCCAGCTGTATGTCGATGGCACCGAGGTCGAGGCCAACGCGCCGCTGTTCCAGATCGATCCGCGCGACCTGCAGGCACGCCTGCAGCAGGCGCGTGCGTCACTGGCCTCGGCCCGCGCCGCCAAGGCGCAGACGTCTTCGCTGCGTGCGCGGCTGTCAACCCTGGTACAGCGCAAGGCAGTGAGCGTGCAGGAATACGAATCGGCGCAGGCCTCGTTCCGCCAGGCCGATGCCGCGCTGATGGAAGCGCAGGCGGCGGTGGACCGCGCCACGCTGCAGCTGGACCACGCCACGGTACGCGCGCCGATCAAAGGGCGCACCGGTCGGGCCCAGGTCAGCGAAGGCGCGCTGGTAAGTGCGGCCGCAGCCACGCTGCTGACCCGGATCGATCAGGTCGACCCGGCATTCGTGATCTTCAATCCGTCCAACATCGCCATGAACGAGCTCGAGCGCGGCGTGGCCGACGGCCGCATCGACGTGGGCGACGACCACCGGGTGCAGGTGACCATCCTGCTTGACGGCAATGTCCGGCTGCCCGAAGCAGGCGTCGTCGATTTCAGCGAAACCGCGATCGACCCGGCCACCGGCAGCCGCACGCTGCGCGCACGCTTCGCCAACCCCGATGGCCGGCTGCTGCCGGGCCAGTTCGTGCGCGGCATCCTGGCCATCGGCAGCATCCGTAACGGCACCAGCCTGCCCGAGCGCGCCATCCAGGTGGGCGAGGACGAAGCCACGGTGATGCTGGTCAATGACGAGAACGTCGCCGTGCGTCGCGCGGTGACGCTGGCCGGGCAGGCCGGCGGGCGCTGGGTGGTGCAGTCGGGCCTCACCCCCGGCGACAAGGTGATTGTCGACGGCTGGCACAAGATCCAGCCCGGCCAGCCCGTGGCGATCCAGCCCGACGCAGACCCCAGGGCGAAGGCCAAAGCCCCATGAGTGGCTATTTCGTCTACCGGCCGGTGCTGGCGTGGGTGATCGCGCTGTTCGCCATCCTGTTCGGTGGCATCGCCCTGGTCAGCCTGCCGGTAGAGCAGTACCCCGACGTGGCGCCACCCTCGCTGAGCATCTCGGCCACCTTCGTCGGTGCCGACGCGCAGACGCTGGACCGTACCGTGACCTCGGTGATCGAGAACGAACTCAGCGGCGTGGACGATTTCCTGTTCATGACCTCCACCAGCCGCGCCAACGGCACGGCGCAGATCCGGGTGACCTTCCGCAGCGGTACCGACCTGGATATCGCCCGGTCGCAGGTGCAGGACCGCCTGGCCCGGGTCGAGCCGCGGCTGCCCGATGAAGTGCGGCAGATGGGCGTGCGGGTCACTCAGGCCAGCAACG
This sequence comes from Stenotrophomonas rhizophila, assembly GCF_001704155.1. Lineage (NCBI taxonomy): Bacteria > Pseudomonadati > Pseudomonadota > Gammaproteobacteria > Lysobacterales > Lysobacteraceae > Stenotrophomonas > Stenotrophomonas rhizophila. The sequence goes on from NZ_CP016294.1 coordinate 2,198,189, forward strand.
GCTTCCTGATGCTGATCTCGCTGCAGTCCGACAAGGGCCGCTATTCGGCGCTGGAGCTGGGCGACTACGCCAACAGCAACATCGCCGACGAACTGCGCCGCGTGCACGGGGTGGGCGATGTCACCCTGTTCGGCTCCAGTTACGCGATGCGGATCTGGCTGGACCGCGAGAAGCTGGTCAGCTACGGCATCTCGCCCGGTGAGGTGATGGCTGCGGTGCGTGAGCAGAACGCGCAGACGGCCGGCGGCGGCCTCGGCCTGCAGCCGACCACGCCGTCCACCGAAACCACCGCGCAGATCGTCATGCGCGGGCGCTTCAGCACCCCCGAACAGTTCCGCCAGGTGATCATCCGCGCCACCCCGGGCGCTGCCACCGTGCGGCTGGGTGATGTGGCGCGGGTGGAGCTGGGCAACGACAACTACGCCTTCAACCTGCGCTTGAACGGCCAGGAAACGGCCGGCCTGGCCGTCTCGCTGGCCACCGGCGCCAACGCGCTGTCCACCGCCACCGCCGTGCGCCAGCGCATGCAGGACCTGGAAACCAGCTTCCCGGACGGCATGCAGTGGACCACCCCGTTCGACACCACGCCCTTCATCACCGAATCGGTCAACGGCGTGGCGGTGACCATGCTGCAGTCGCTGGTGCTGGTCTCCATCGTGGTGCTGTTGTTCCTGCAGAGCTGGCGCGCGGTGTTCCTGCCCACCATCGTGGTGCCGGTCTCGCTGCTGGGGGCGTGCCTTGGCCTGCTGGCGTTCGGGGTTTCGATCAACCTGCTGTCGCTGTTTGCGATGGTGGTGGCGATCGGCATCCTCAACGATGACGCCATCGTGATCGTGGAAAGCGTCGAACGGATCATGCGCGAGGAGGACCTGCCACCGCGCGAGGCCACCGCCAAGGCGATGGGGCAGCTGTCCGGCGCGATCATCGCCACTACGCTGGTGCTGCTCGCAGTGTTCATCCCGATGGGCTTCTTCCCCGGTTCGGCCGGTGGCATCTACCGGCAGTTCGCGGTCACGCTCAGCGTATCGCTGGTGGTCTCCACGATTCTGTCCCTGACCCTGGCCCCGGCCATCTGCGGTGCGATGCTGCGCCCGGCCAAGGAACAGGTGGGGAAGGGCGGACCCGGCCGGCGGTTGTTCAGCGCCATCAACACCGGGCTGGACAAGAGCAGCCGCAGCTACGCTGGCTGGGTGGGCAGCATGCTGGTGCGCCCGTGGCTGTGGATCGGCGTGTTCGTGGTGGTCACGCTGATCACCGGCCTGCTGTATGCGCGCCTGCCGGGCGGCTTCCTGCCCACGGAAGACCAGGGCTACATTTTCGTGGCGTACAACGCCGCTCCCGGCGCGACCATGGAGCGCACCCGCGCCGCGGCCGAGCAGGCCGAGGCGATCCTGCGGCAGCAGCCGGAAGTGCGCAACGTGGCCACGGTGATCGGCTTCAGCTTCTTCGGCCAGGGCCAGGCGGTGGGCATGTCCTTCGTGGACCTGCACCCGTGGGCCGAACGCAGCGGCAGCGAGCGCAGCGCGATGTCGCTGGCCGCGCGCATGAGCGCCGCGTTCACCCGCATCCCGCAGGCGCAGGTGTTCGCGCTCAACCCACCGGCCATCCAGTCGTTGGGCAATGCGTCCGGCTTCAGCATGAAGATCGAGGATCGCAGCGGTGTCGGCGGTACCGGCCTGAGCGCGGCGGCCATGGGGATCGCGGCGCGGGCAGCGGCCAACGACCGGCTCAGTGGCGTACGCCCGGAAGGCATGCCGCGTGCCCCGCAGCTGTTCGTGGACATCGACCGCACCCAGGCGCGTGCGCTGGGCGTGCAGTTGTCGCAGGTCAACCAGGCGCTGGGCATCATGTTCGGCTCGGCCTACGTCAACGACTTCGTGCGCCAGGGCAACGTGCTGCGGGTCTTCATCCAGGGCGATGCCGAACAGCGCATGCGCGCCGAGGATGTGTCCGACCTGCGGGTGATCGGCAGCAATGGCCAGTCGGTGCCGTTCTCCGCCTTCGCGACCACGCGCTGGACGGTCGGCGAGCAGCAGGTGGAGCGCTACAACGGGTTCCTCTCGGCCACGGTGTCGGGGCAGGGCGCGCCCGGCGTCTCCAGTGGCGCGGCGCTGGTGGAGATGGAGCGCATCGCCGACGAGGTGCTGCCGCCCGGCATGCGCCACGAATGGACCGGTACGGCGCGTGAGGAGCGCGAAGCGTCGGGGCAGGTGGGCATGCTGCTCGGCCTGGCCTTCATCGTGGCGTTCCTGCTGCTGGCCGCGTTGTACGAAAGCTGGGTGACCCCGGTGATCGTGCTGCTGGTGGTGCCGCTGGGCATCCTCGGCGCGGTGGTGTTCACCGCCGCACGCGGCATGTCGGCCGACGTGTACTTCACCGTGGGCCTGGTCACCATCATCGGCCTGGCCGCCAAGAACGCGATCCTGATCGTGCAGTTCGGGCTGGATGAGGAAGCGCGCGGCGTGCCGGTGCGCGATGCGATCCTGCAGGCCGCGCAGCAGCGCCTGCGCCCGATCCTGATGACCAGCCTGACCTTCATCGTGGGCATGGTGCCGCTGGTGATCGCCACCGGCGCCGGCGCGGCCAGCCGCCAGGCGGTGGGTACCGGTGTGCTGGGCAGCATGCTCAGCGCCACCCTGTTCGGGATTTTCTTCACCCCGCTGTTCTACTTCCTGCTGCGCCGGCGTGCGCGTCCGCGCACGGTCGATCCCGCCGCGCCCGTACCGAAAGAGGACGCCGATGCGTAGCGGTCTGTTCTGGCGTGCGGGGGCGGCGCTGGCACTCTGCCAGCTGGCCGGCTGCAACTTCGCGCCGGACTACGTGCGCCCGGAGGCGCCGGTTCCTTCGCGGTTCCCGGCGTCAACGATGGGCGGTATCGCGGCACCGGCCATTCCCTGGCAGGACTTCTTCCACGACCCGGTACTGCGCGACCTGATCGGCAAGGCGCTGGTGTACAACCGCGACCTCGCCGGCGCGGCTGCGCGGATCGAACAGGCGCGCGCCCAGTTCCGCATCCAGCGCGGCCAGCGCCTGCCCGGGTTGGACGCCAGCGCCTCCGGCCAGCGCCTGCGCACACCGCTCAGCGCCGCCGACGGCGCGCCCCGGGTCACCGTGGACAGCTATGGGCTGCAGGTGGGCATCCCGTCGTTCGAGCTGGATTTCTGGGGCCGCGTCGCCAACCTCAACGAAGTGGCGCGCCGCCAGTACCTGGCCACCGAGGAAGCCCGGAACACGGCGGAACTGTCGCTGGTCGCCAACGTCGCGGCCAGCTACTACGCCGTCCGCGCCAGCGACGAAGGCATCGTGCTGGCGGAGCGGTCGCTGGCCAGCCGTAACGAAACCCTGGAACTGGCCCAGCTGCGCATGGACGCCGGGCTCACGTCCTCCATCGATTTCAACCAGTCCTATGCGCTGGTGACCCAGACCGAACTGCAGCTGGCGCAGCTGCGGCGCACCCAGGGCCAGGCGCTGCAGCTGCTGCAGTTCCTGGTGGGGGCGCCGCTGCCGCCGGCACTGCCGCCCGGGCTGCCGCTGGATCCCGACGCGCAGCTCACCCGGCTCGACCCCGGGCTGCCGTCGGCGCTGCTGGTAGCGCGCCCCGACGTGCGCCTGGCCGAGCACCAGCTGCGTGCCGCGAACGCCAACATCGGCGTGGCGCGGGCGCTGTACTTCCCGATCATCGCCTTGACCGGCGCGGGCGGCTACGCCTCCAACGAGCTGTCCGGGCTGGTGTCGGACAGCAACCGGGTGTGGTCGTTCGGGGCCGGCGCGGTGTTGCCGCTGCTCGACTGGGGTGCCCGCCGTGCGCGCGTCGACGGGGCCAACGCCGCCCGCGACGAGCGGGAGACGGCCTACCAGTCCACCGTGCAGAACGCCTTCCGCGAAGTGGCCAGCGGGCTGGTGGCCGCCGAACAGAACGACCGGCAGATCCAGGCGCAGATCCGCGCGGTGGAGGTGCAGCAGGCGCTGGTGGTCACCGCGCACGACCGCTACGACGTCGGCCTGACCCCGTACCTGGAAGTGTTGGATGCCGAGCGCAACCATTTCGCCGCCGAACAGAACCTGCTGCAGCTGCGCGCAGCCGCGCTGCAGGACGCGGTGAACCTGTACGCCGCACTGGGCGGCGGCCAGGGCCAGCGGGAGATCCCCGTCGACTGATTCTTTTCATGTTCCCGATATCCCAGCGAGGCCGTTTTCCATGCGCATTCCCACCCGAACCCTCTGCCTGGCCGCCGTGCTGCTGCCAGGCGCCATCGTCGCCCAGACCCGCGACGCTTCCCAGGACGCGGAGATCCAGCGGCTGCGCCAGACCGTGGACATGCTCACCGCGCGGATCCAGGCACTCGAATCCGGGCAGGCCACTGCGCCGCAGGCGGCGCCCGCCACGGCCACGCCCACCGCGCCAGCCGCTGCCGCGGCGGCTGCGCCGGGCGCGGTATCGGTGCCCGCCGCACCGCTGGTCGCGGCGTCGCCCGCGGCGTTGAACGTACCGCCGTCGCCGCTGCCGGCGCGCGACACCTTCGACGAGGACGAACAGGCGTCGGCCCGCGTGGACAACGAAATGCCCCCGGGCGATGAACTGGAGGGTTTCTTCCTCATTCCCGGCACCGGCACGTGGCTGCGGCTGGGTGGCTACGCCAAGCTCGATGCGATGTTCGACAGCGGCGATGCCGGCGACAGCGACCAGTTCATCACTTCCGACATTCCGGTGGATGGCGGCCGCGACAGCACCCGCTTCAACATGCACGCCCGCCAGACCCGGCTCACCCTCGAGGGCCGCCGCGATACCGGCGCCGGCCAGTTGCGTTTCCTGATCCAGAACGACTTCTTCGGCTCCGGCGGCAGCTACGGCTACCGCCTGCGGCATGCGTGGGGGCAGCTGGGCAATACCTACGTGGGCTTTGGCTGGTCGGCCTTCATGGACCTGGATTCGGGCCCGGATACGCTGGATTTCGCCGGCCCTGGCGCGTCGCCGTCGGCGCGCGTGGCCAGCATCCGCCAGTACTTCCCTCTGGGCAACGGCAACCAGTTCATCCTCGCGGCCGAGCATCGCGCCCCCGAACTGCAGTTCTACGGCGCCACCCAACGCTCGCGCACGGCCGCACCCAACCTGGTGCTGGCCGCCCGGCATGAAGCGGACTGGGGCAGCCTGCAGGCGTCCGGCCTGCTGCGGTACCTGGCCTACGATTCGGCGCAGGACAGCAATGAGGGCAGCGACAGCGCCACCGCCGGCGGGCTGGCCCTCAGCGGCACCTGGGGCTGGGGCGACAATGGCGACTACATGGTGTTCGGTGCGCTGGGCGGGCAGGGCATCTCAGCCTTCATTGGCGATCTTGGCGGGTTGAACCTTGACGGCGTGGTCGATCCCCAGGGCGACCTGCAGGTGCTGCAGCAGTACGGCGGATGGCTGGGCTACACGCACCACTGGTCGCAGCGCTGGCGCACCACCTTGACCTACAGCCGGTTGTATCTGGAACGTGACCAGCTGCTCGACCCGACCGTGTTCCGCCGCAGCGACTACGCCGCCGCCAACATCATCTGGCAGCCGGCGCCGAGCTGGAGCTGGGGCGCGGAGTTGCTGTACGGCAAGCTGCAGGAGCAGAGTGGCGCCAGCGGCGATGTGTTCCGCCTGCAGACCGCGCTCAAGTACGACTTCGTGAAATAGGAGACGTCATGGCTACGCGCAGACTACGAAGAGTGCTGCTGGTCAGTGCACTGGCCGCCGCCGGCCCGGTGGTCGCGCAGGACGCCATGCTCGGCACCATCCTGGAAGAGCCCGGCAGCGCCGGGCTGGGCTTCCTCGGCAGGATCGAATCGTCACCGTACAAGGGCGCCGACGACCGGGTCGATATCATGCCGCTGTACCTGTACGAGGGCGAGCGCTTCTTCCTGCGCTCCAACGCGGCCGGCGTGCGCTTCACCCCGCGCGAGGACCAGGGCCTGGAACTGTTCGTCGAACGGCGGCTGGAAGGCTACCCGGAAGACGAAACCCCCGACATCCTCGAGGGCATGGAAACCCGCAACAGCGAGGCCGACATCGGCGCGCGTTATTACTTCAAGCACGACAACCACGCGCTGGATTTCACGGTCCGCCAGGACATCTCCAATAATTCAAACGGCACCGAAGTGCGCGCCGGGTACGGGTATACGCTGCGCGGCGACCGCTGGGCGCTGCAGCCGGTGCTTACGCTGGGCTGGCGCAGTGCCAAGCTCAACGACTATTACTTCGGCGTGGAGCCCTATGAAGTGACTCCGGAGCGCACCGAGTATTCGGCCGGCAGCGGGTTGGACATCACCGCCGGCCTGTACGGGCGCTACCGCATCCTGCAGAACTGGAGCCTGGTCGGCGGCGTGTTCGCCAAGCGCTATTCCAGCACCATCCGCAACAGCCCGCTGGTGGACAGTGACATGCAGTGGGGCGCGATGGTCGGCGCCGCCTACGACTTCGGCAATGGCCAGGTGCGCTGGGACAAGGAGGGCACCCCCACCTACGTAAAGGTGTTCTACGGGCGCGATTCGGACGACGGCTGCCACCTGGTCAAGATCATGACCTTCAGCTGCGTCAGCCTCAACGATGACGATCCCACCGACATCTGGGGCGTACACGTGGGCCGCCCCTTCGTGTCAGGCCTCAACGGCTGGCCGCTCGACCTGGTCGGCTACGTGGGCGTGCTGCGCCACGACGAGAAGGGGCACCAGCCGGATTCTTGGCAGATCGATGCCTACATGAAGGGCTTCTATTACGGCTTCCCGTGGTCGCACCGGGTCAAGACGCGGCTTGGCTTTGGTTTCGGCGTGTCCTACGCCGAACGCGTGCCGTATGCGGAAGTGCAGTCGCAGGCACGCCGCGAGCGCAACACGTCCAAGGTGCTGAACTACCTGGATCCCAGCATCGATGTGAGCCTGGGCGACATCTTCGGCAGCGAGCGCTGGCACGAGCTGTACTTTGGCTTCGGGGTATCGCACCGTTCCGGCATCTTCGGTTCGGCGCAGATGCTGGGCACCGTCGATGGCGGCTCCAACTACATCTACACCTATCTGGAAGGCGCGTTCTAGCGCCGCGCAGGGGAGGCCGCAGGATCCCGGTCCTGGCGGAACAGGAGGGCGATGGCGATGTACGCCACGCCCATGGCCAGCAGTGCCAACCCCACGCCCCAGGACGCGGAGGCGCGCCCGGCCCAGGCCACGCCGCTCACGCACACCACCGCGGCCACCAGCGCTACCAGCCCCGACACCAGGGAGATCCAGCGCTTGCCGCCCGGTGCAAACCGTAATGCCAGGCTGATCTTCGCGATGGCCTGCACCACCAGTACTGCGGCCACCGTGGTCGCCACGGCGTACGCGGCCCACTCGGGGTGCGTGTAGATGGCCACGCCACCGATGATCTGCGCCGCACCCAGCAGGATGGTCATCGCAAAACTGGGCAGGCCGTGCAGCAGGAAGGCCTCGGTCAGCTGCAACGCACCGGCAATCACCAGCAGGCCGGCCACCAGTACCGTCATGGTGCGGACCATGAAGGAGGAGGCGTAAATGCCGAACGCGCCCAGCACCAGCAACAGCACGCCCACGATCAACAGGCGCTGCCAGCTGGACTTCATTGCCACGCCGATGGAGCCGGGGTCCTTGCCAAGTCGGGAGAACACGGTCATGACAGGCCACTCCTGGGAGACCGTCCAATTACCCGCCCGGCATGGTTATGCAGCAGTGAAACCCGCACCAGTATTTTCCGCAAACACATGGCCCTAACGTGTCCGCTCCTATACCAGCGCAACAACCGCCACGGGGGCGCAGTGCCATGTCGCAACGACTGACTGTCCGGATTCTGGGTGCCTTGGTTTCGATCGGCCTGGCCGCGTCGGCAGGGGCGCATTCGGCATTGCAGCCGGCACCGGAGGGCGATGCTTCCGCGCCGCCGGCGACCGGCGTGGCACCTGCCGCCACGCTGTTCACCAACGTGCGCATCTTCGACGGCACACACGGCCGACTTTCCGCACCCAACAACGTGCTGGTGCAGGGCAACACCATCGCGCGCATCTCGGCCGGTGCGATCGACGCGCCCGGCGCGCGGCGCATCGACGGGCGCGGCCGCACGCTCATGCCCGGGCTTATCGACATGCACTGGCACAGTATGTTCGCCGGCATTCCGATCCAGACGTTGATGACGGCCGATACGGGTTACATCAACATCGTGGCCGGGGCAGAGTCCCGCAAGACGCTGCTGCGCGGCTTCACGACCGTGCGTGACGTTGGCGGCGCGGTGTGGGGCCTGAAAGCAGCGATCGATGCCGGCCACGCCGACGGGCCGCGCATCTGGCCCTCTGGCGCGATGATCACCGTGACCAGCGGCCACGGCGATTTCCGTGAGGCCTCCGACCTGCCGCGCACCGTGGGCCAGCCCGGCTCGCGGCATGACGTACTCGGTGACAGCGCCATTGCCGATACGCCGGACGAGCTGCGGGTGCGGGTGCGTGAGCAGCTGATGCGCGGCGCCAGCCAGATCAAGCTCACCGCCGGCGGCGGCGTCTCTTCCCCGCACAGCCCGCTGGACGTGGTGACCTTCACCGAACCGGAAGTCCGCGCGGCGGTGGAAGCAGCCACCGACTGGGGCACCTACGTGACGGTGCACGCCTACACCCCGGAAGCGATCCAGCGCGCCATCCGTGCCGGGGTGAAGTGCATCGAGCACGGCAGCCTGATGGACGACGCCACCGCCCGCCGCATCCGCGATACCGGCACCTGGCTCAGCACGCAGCCGTTCCCGCCGGAGCTGGCCAACGCCTTCCCGAAAGGATCGGAGCAATGGGAAAAGGCGCAGGAAGTGTTCGCCGGCACCGACCAGACCTACCGCTTCGCCATCAAGTACAAGCTCAAAACCGCCTTCGGCACCGACGTACTGTTTTCCAGTGCGTTGGCCTCGCAGCAGAACCGCATTCTGGCCAGCCTGACACGCTGGTACACGCCGGCCGAAGCGCTGGTGATGGCCACCGGCACCAACGCCGAGCTGCTGGCGTTGTCGGGCAAACGCAGCCCTTATGCCGGGCGCGTGGGGGTGGTGGAGGAGGGGGCGCTGGCGGACCTGCTGCTGGTCGAAGGCGATCCGCTGGCCGACATCAACGTCATCACCAACCCGGATGCCAACTTCAACGTGATCATGAAGGACGGCAAGATCTTCAAGGACGAGCGCTGAGCGGATCAGCCACCGGTGTTCATGCTCATCCCACCGCCTGCTTTGAAGTACAGCACCAGATACACCACGCGCCAGAAAATGAAGGCGTAGGCGCCGCACAGCAGGATCTGCAGGACCAGGTGCGACTTCATGCGGCTTAACCGCCACAGCCCGTCGCAAAGGTTCAGAAGCAGCAGGCTGACCCCGATCGTGACCACCACGTAGCCGGCCACGGTGGGGTTGACCAGGTCGAGGTCGCCCGGCCCCGCGCGAACGACCTCCAGCCCGGCGGCAGTGATCAGCGAGGACACCGCCATGTTGCGCGTGTTCTCGAAAATCAGCCGCAGCACGCCATTGTCGAACAGCTGGACGGCGATACGTCGGAGCAGGGCGGGCAGCATGGGGCATTCCTCGCGGCGTGAACCGGGCTCCGCACAGGGTTGTACCGGGCGCATGAAAAGCGCGTGGAAGAACGGGCCAGTAGATTTACTGAGCGTGCCGGGCGGCAATGGATGTTCGCGCACGCGTCATCGTTGCTGTTAAGTAAGAGTACGCACGATGTCCCCGCGGCTTTACTGATGCGCCGGAACGGGCCCACCGCCAGACTTTGGTCAGGTGATCGCTAGTGGGGCAGGCCCGATGTCCAGACTGACTTCCAATCGTTCCTCCGCTGGCCTGGTGCAGGTGCGCGGCCCGCGCCCGACCGCGCTGTGCGGCATCTCCGATGTGTCTTCCGGCAGGTACAGCCGCCTGCCAGCCGCCCGGCTGGTGCGCTTCGGCGCGGAGGTGCGGGATCCGGAGCAGGCAGCCCAGGCAGGCGACGTATGGGGCGACGCGTCGCGGCAGGCCGGGCAGGCCACTGTCGCCAGTGCCACGCTGGATGCGTCGTATCGTGGACAGGATTTCCATGTAACCGCGTGGCAGCCCCAGGGGAAGCCCGCCTTCGTGTTTGTGGTCGCGTTGAGGGACCAGCGCTGGATCCAGCCGGATGTGGCCGAAGCGGTCGACTTCGACGAGGTGCTGCGCAATGCGGTGGCGTTTGTCGAACGTGTCCTGGATGCCCAGCTGGATCCTGAGAAGCCCGACACGCCGGGGCCGGGCTGAGCGGATTCGATACACTCAGGGCGACGTCATGGCGCGGAGTCACCCATGCTGGCAGATGCACCTGGTGCGGTAGCGCGGGAGCTCCTGGCGCAGGATGGCGCCCGTGTGATGGCGGCGTTGGCTGCCCCCGGCGACCAGAACGAAGGCATCCATGCGGCACGCAAGGCCATCCGGCGCATGCGGGCGGTGCTGGCGCTGCTGGATGAGGATGAGTTCGAGCTCGAGCGGGAGGATCGCTCGCTCCGACGGCTCGGCAAAAGCCTTTCAGCGCTTCGGGATGCGCATGTGGTGGTCGAGGCGGCCAAACGGCTTCAGGCCTTGCACCCCGGTCCCGCGTGGGCGGGGGTGGTGGGCACGCTTGAGCAGAGGCGCTCGGGCATTCTGCAGCGCGCCGCGGCCGTCGACCCCCAATTTGCGCGCAGGCGCAGGACGATCGAGCGCGTTCTGCAGCGGCTTGAGGCCCAGCCATGGGAGCGCCTGCGACGGCGGCACGTTCGGGCCGCGCTCGCACGCAGCGAGCGACGGGTGAAGCGGGCCGCCTCCCGCGCGGCTTCGGACGGTGACGCCGAAGCCATCCACCGTTGGCGAAGACGTGTGCGACGACTGCGCATGCAACTCGATGCCGGGCAGGCGCTCGGCGCGTTCGGCGGGCATGCCAAGGGCCGCGTTGCCAGCAACGGGAGGGCGAAGGCACTGCACAGGACCAGTGATGGGCTGGGCTGGCTTCAGGACCTGCAGATGCTGCGGAACCTGGTCCGGCGGATGCCGGCGGAAGAGGGCAAGGCCGATGTGCTGCTCCAGATCGACCGGCAACGTGACGAGATCAGCCCCTGACCTGCGGTTCCCGCCTATTTGTGTGACGCATCACGCGAGCCGGGATCGACCGCCGGTAGCTGCAGATTTCACCACAATGTCACCCATGTCACCTCAATGACATCAATTTTGGCGTCAATGTCACGACGGCGTCATGCACGGCGACAGCGGATGGGGCGTTCTAGTGGCTTCTCACCCAGAGCCCGCCCATGCTTCCGACCTCACGCACCCTGCATCGCAAAGCGCTGACCGCTGCGCTCCTGTCCGTCCTCACCCTGCCGGCCTACGCCGGCGTGAACTGCCAGCTGGTGGATGCCAGTGGCGCTCCCCTGCCGCTCGACAGCACCGCAACCGGCGACCAGGCACTGGCCTGTGGCACCGGCGCCAACGCCAGCGGCACGGGCAGCACCGCGCTGGGCAGCTGGGTCGACCTGGACGGCGATGGCCTGGTCGACGCCAACGAAGTCACCTGGGGCAAGGGCGTGAACGCTACCGCCGTGGGCGCTGCTGCCCAGGCGCTTGGCGCCAACAGCACTGCCATAGGGGTGCGCGCGGTCACCGTCAGCGATGGCAGCGTGGCGATCGGCAACCAGGCCGGCGCGGTGCATTCGGGTGCGGCAACCACGACCACCTCGCTCTACACCCAGGGCAGCCCGCAGCAGCAGTCCAGCACCACGGTCGCCACCACCCCGTCCGGGAGCAGCGTCAACTCCGTGGCAATGGGCAGTGGCGCCCTGGCGAACGGCAGCAACAACATCGCGCTGGGTACCGGCAGCCGGGTGCGCGCCATCAACGGCAGCGTAACGGTCAGCCAGGACGCCAGCGGCGTCATCACCAAGATCGAGACCCGCAACGAAACGCCGGCACAGAATTCGATTGCGATGGGCAACAATGCCACCGTCAACGGCAACGGCTCCATCGCCCTCGGCAACGGTGCTACGGTCACCGGCGACAAGGGCAACCAGACCAGTTTCGTCAGCGACTGGGGCGGGAGCTTCGCGCAGCTCACCGCGGTCGAGTCGGCGGTCAACTCCATCGCCATCGGCAATGGCGCCACCTCCAAGGGCAACAACAACGTGGTGATCGGCGCCGGTGCGGCCACCGGGGGCGACACGCTCTATACCCCCTTCAGCCCCAACTGGCTGCCCGACCAGAATTCCACCGTCATCGGTGCCGGCGCGCAGTCGGTTCGCACCAATGGCACCGCCATCGGCTACACCTCCATCGCCTACAGCCCGTATTCCAGTGCGTTGGGTTACATGTCCTACGCGCTGGGCACCGGCTCGGTGGCGGTAGGCGGTTGGCTGGACTGGGGGCAGGCCTTCGGCAGTGCGCCGCGTGGTCCGGGCAACATCTCCAATGCTTACGGCAAGGCGTTCGCCACCAGCCTGGGCACTGCCGCGTTCGGCAGCGGCACCTATGCCTTCGGCAACTACGCCACCGCGCTGGGCCCGGCGGCCAGCACCGGCGACCGCGACACCGAGAACCCCGGCCCGACCAGCGTGATCCGCAACTACGACAGCACCGATGCCAAGGTGGTGTCCGGTTCGTTCGCCGGCGGCTTCTTTGCCCAGGCCGCCGGGCGGTCCAGCGTTGCAGTAGGTCGCGAAGCGACGGCCGCCGATGCCGACGCCATTGCCATCGGCACGCAGACCATGGCCTACGGCGTGGCCAGCATCGCGCTCGGCGACCAGGCCACCGCCACCTGGCATCGCAACATCGCCATCGGCGAAAACGCGTATGCCGACGGTTACACCGGCACCGGCAACATTGCGTTCGGCCAGGATGCCAAGACCGCACCGGGTTCGAGCGGCGAGTCCAGCAACGCCATCGCCTTCGGCACCGGCGCGCTGGCGTCGGACACCTCCGCACTGGCCATGGGCACCGCGGCGCAGGCGGTCGGCATGGGCAGCACGGCGCTGGGCTCCAACGCACAGGCATCGGGCGTGTCCAGCGCGGCGGTGGGCGAGGGCAGCCAGGCCAGCGGAGATTCCGCTACCGCGCTGGGTACCTATGCCTACGCTGCGGGCGAATCGGCGGTGGCCGCCGGTACCAATGCGTTCGCCACGGGCAACTACGCGGTGGCGGCTGGTTACAACAGCTACGCTGGCGGCGACGATGCCGTGGCGATCGGCAGCTACGCGGTGGTGGAAACCGCCGGCAGCGTGGCCATCGGCAGCGGCGCCACCGTGTACGGCCTCAACAGCGTGGCCATCGGCATGAATGCGTCCGCCGAGCAGGACAACGTGGTGTCGGTCGGCAGTGCCGGTGCCGAACGCCGCGTGGTCAACGTCGACAATGCCGTTGACGCGACCGACGCCGTGAACAAGCGTCAGCTCGATGCCGTGGTGGCCGATGTGGGCGGCACGATCGGCTCGCAACTCGATACCGTGGCCACCGCACTCGGCGGCGGCGCGGCGGTGAATGCCAGCGGCATCAGCGCGCCAAGCTTCGCCTTCCAGGGCGGGGCGTATACCAACGCCGGCGCCACGTTCAATGCCATCGATGCCGCGTTCAGCGGATTGCAGGGCCGCGTGGCCGTGCTGGAAACCGCAGCGGCAGCACCGGCTCCGACGGCGTCGGAGGTGCCGATGGGCACGGGCGATGGACTGGCCGTAGGCGCCGGCTCCAGCGCCGCAGACCCGAACGACACTGCGGTGGGCAGCGGTGCCCGCGTCGGTGCGGCCAACAGTGTGGCGGTCGGCAGCAATGCCACGGTCGACGCCAGCGCCGACAACGCCGTTGCCGTGGGCGCCGACAGCCATGCCAGCGCCAGCGGTGCGGTCGCATTGGGGCAGGGCGCCGTGGCCGATCAGGAGAACACCGTGTCGGTCGGCAATGCCAGCCAGCAGCGCCGCATCACCCAGGTGGCCGCCGGCACCGCAGGCAACGATGCGGCCAACGTCGCCCAGATGCAGGACGCCGATGCGGCCACGCTGGCCTCGGCCAACAGCTACACCGACACCACGGCCACCCAGACCCTCACCCGTGCCAATGCCTATGCCGATTCGCGACTGCAGGGCCTCAACGACAGCTTCGACCTGCTCCGCAATGACGTCAATGCGCGCCTGAACGCCCAGGACAAGCGCCTGGACCGCCAGGGCGCGATGGGCAGCGCGATGATGAACATGGCCATCAACGCCGCCAATTCGCGCAGCCCACGTGGACGCGTGGCCGCCGGCGTGGGCTGGCAGAACGGCGAGAGCGCGCTGTCGGTGGGCTATTCCAAGGCCCTGAGCGAGCGCGTTTCGATGAGCATCGGTGGCGCCTTCAGCAGCGACGACCGCTCGGCCGGCCTCGGCTTCGGCGTCGACCTGTAATTCCCCTTTCCAGACTCCGCATACCAGGAATCCACCCATGCATTTCCGTCGCTCCGTTCTCAGCCTGCTGGTGGCCGCTGCCTGCTCGCCCGCCTTCGCCGGCACCGTCGACCTGGCCTCCATTGAAGATGCAACGCTGTCGCCTCGTTTCATCGTGACCTACAAGCCCGGCACCGCCGAGCGCACCCAGCCTGCGGCCCGCCAGCGTTCGCTGGACGCCGCTGCCAGCCGTGCCCGCCCGCAGCTGGGCGCCCGCCTTACGAGCCAGCAGGGCAGCGCCGCACTGCAGGTGAAGAGCCTGCGCGCCACCTTCAGTGGCCAGCACGTGGTGCGCGCCTCGCAGCGGCTCGACCGCAGCCAGGCCGAAACCCTGATGCGCGCCATTGCCGCCGACCCCAACGTGGCGTCGGTGCGGGTGGACCGCCTGATGCACGCCGCAGCCGTGCCCAACGACCCGGTGCTGAGCAGCCACCAGATGTGGCATTACGGCACCGGCGCCGGCGGCGCACGGGTCACCACCGCATGGGAATCCGGTGCCACCGGTGCCGGGGTAGTGGTGGCGGTGATCGACACCGGCGCCACCCACCATGCCGATCTGGAAGCGAACCTGCTGCCGGGCTACGACTTCATTTCCGATGCGTTCGTCTCGCACCGCGCCGACGACAGCCGCGTGCCGGGCGGCTGGGATATCGGCGATTACAGCGCGATCAACGAATGCGGCGACGGCTCGCCCGCCAGCAACAGCAGCTGGCACGGCACCCATGTGGCGGGCACGATCGCCGAAGTCACCAACAACAACGTGGGCGGGGCGGGCATCGCCTACAACGCCAAGGTCCTGCCGGTACGCGTGCTGGGGCGCTGCGGCGGCTATACCTCCGACATCAACGACGCCATCGTCTGGGCCGCCGGTGGCCACATCGACGGCATGCCGGACAACACCACGCCGGCCGAAGTGATCAACATGAGCCTGGGCGGTGCGCACGCGTGCGAAGCCGATACCCAGGCGGCAATCAACGCAGCAGTGAGCCTTGGCACCGTCGTCGTGGTGGCTGCGGGCAACGACAACGCGCCCGTCACCGACCACGCGCCGGCCAGCTGCGCCAACGTGATCACCGTCGGTGCCACCGGCTATTCCGGCCAGCGCGCCAGCTATTCCAACTATGGTGCGGGCGTCGACCTGGCCGCGCCTGGTGGCGCCGGCACTGAGGGAAGCCCGAACGGCTACATCTGGTCCACCCTCAACAACGGCACCACGGTACCGGGCAGCGACATCTACGCCGGTTACACCGGCACGTCGATGGCCACGCCGCATGTGGTGGGCGTGGTGGCGTTGATGCAGAGCGTGGCCGCACAGCCATTGACGCCCTCGCAGGTGGAGGGGCTGCTGAAGGCGACCTCGCGCGCGTTCCCGGTCAAGCAGACCCAGCCCAACGGCGCCGGCCTGCTGGATGCGGCCGCGGCGGTCGCGCGGGCGCGCAGCTTCGGCCTGCCGATCGACGGCATCCCGACCAGCCCCGGCACCACGATGCTGCTGCCGGCCATGGACGCCGGCCAGCGCGATCTGTACGTGATCGACGTCGCCCCCGGCAAGGCACGGCTGGAGATCACCACCTACGGCGGTCGCGGCGAACTGCAGCTGCTGGCGGGGTATGAAATGGACCCGCTGCCCAACCAGAATGCGGGCGCGTCCGCACGCCCGGGGGTGAACCAGGCGATTACCGTGCTCAACCCGGCGCAGGGCCGCTATTACCTGGCGGTGAGTGCGACCCAGGCAACCAGCGGCGCGCGGCTGCTGGTCAAGGTGAACTGATTGAAGCGGCGTGCGCTTCCCGCGCTGCTGGTTGGCGCGCTGCTGGGATGCAGTGGAGGCGTGCAGCCACCCGCCACGGGTGGCGTGGCACCGGCAACAATGGCGTTGCCGGTGATCGCGCTGGACCACGGCGATGACGGCCAGGTGGTGACAGTGGCACCCGGCCAACCGCTGGAGGTACGCCTTCCAGCGCATTCAGCCAGCGGCTACCGATGCTGGCTGAGGACGACGCCGGCAGCGGTTCTCGACCTCGAATGGGAGCCGGCCCGCGTGGCCGGCCCCCACACCTGGCGCTTTCGCGGCCTTGCCGCAGGGCAGGGCGAGCTGATGTTCGAATGCGGCCAGGAACTGGCCACCCGAAACCGCCGCATCTACGCGTTCCATGTGCGGATCGACTGAGCATCGGCGGCGTGTGCTGTCGTAGGATGGGGATCCCCCCACGTAGACGAGGCAGGCCAGGTAGATGCGCCTTATCCGGTACCGATTTGGCGAGTTCGTGCTGGACCCAGCCGTACGCGAACTGAGCCGCGCCGGGCATCGGCTGCCGTTGCCACTCAAATCGCTGGAGTGCCTGGTCTATCTGGTGGCCAACCGCGAACGCGCGGTCGGCCGTGATGAGCTGGTGTCGGCGGTATGGGGACGTGCCGACGTGAGCGATACCGTGATCACCCAGACCATGCGCCGCGCGCGCAAGGCGCTGGACGACGCCGGTGACCGCCAGACGATGATCCGCACCGTGCCCGGATTCGGCTACCGCTGGGTAGCCGAGGTGGAAGAACTTGATCCGGCCGCGCTGGCCGTGACATCGACATCTGCGCCCGAGGCGATCGCCGATGTCGAAAGCGCCGATGCGCCCGCGCCCGTGGCGGTTGCCCTTGAGCCTGAAGCGGGCTCCGTCTCCCGGCGCCGCCGCATCTCACGCTGGGTGATCGTGCTGGCCGTTGCAGCCGCTGTTGTGTTGCTGGGCTTCGTCGCCGCGCGGATCATGCATCCGGCCCCATCATCCACCGCTTCCACGGCTGCAACGCAGATGCGCGCAACGGTGCTGCCGGTGCGGGTGGCCGAAGATGAGGCCGATGCAAGCTGGGTCCGCTTGGGGGCCATGGAGTATGCCGCCGACCGCCTGCGCGGCGCGTCGCTGCAGGTGACCCCGACCGAGCAGACCCTGCACCTGGGGGCAGGGCTGGCAGAGAGCGGGGCGCTGGACACCGACACCTTGAAACAACTGCTCGCACGCAGCGACGCACGCTGGTTGATCGTGCCAAGCGCGCAGCGCAGTGGCACGCAGTGGCGGGTGCAGTTGCGCGTGCTCGACAGCGGCAGCGACGTATCGATCGAGGCGGTAGGGGATACGCCCCTGCAGGCCATGGCCGTGGCCACCGATGCCTGGCTGCACCGCATCCAGCGTGCGTCCCCCGACCGCGCCGCGCCCACCGCACTGCAGGAGCGCCTGCGTCGCATCGACGCCGAGCTTGATGCCGGCCAGCTGGACGCGGCGCGCGCACAGATCCAGGCCACGCCGGCATCGCTGCGGGACAGCGCCGCGCTGCAGGTGCGCGAAGGCCAGCTGGAATATCGTGCTGGCCGCATGGCCGACGCGGCGCGGCTGTTCGAGCGCGCCCTGGCGCAGCCGGCCGCCCCCGCCGGCGTGCGCGCCAAGGGGCTGATGGGGCTCGGCGGAGTCGCGCTGCGCATGGGTCACCCGGACCAGGCCCAAGCGCATTACAGCCAGGCGCTGGCCGTTCTGGCCGACGACGCCAGCAACCGCGATACCAGTCTGCTCGGCAACGCCTACAACGGTCGCGGCGTGGCCCAGGTGCAGCAGGGCAACCTGGAAGCCGCCGTGGCCGATCTGGGCCAGGCACGGATCGCCATGCGACGCACCGGCGACGTGGTTTCCGCGGCGATGGTCGGCGCCAACCTGGGCCGCATGGAGGGCATGCGCAACCATTGGCCGCAGGCGCTGCAGGAGTTCGACAGCGCCATCGACGTGTTCGAGCGGTTCCAGGTCAATGACTACCTCGCGGCCACCCTGGCGGCAAAAGCAATGGCGCAGCTGGAGCTGGTGCAGCCCGCACAGGCGCGGGCGACCCTCGCGCGGACCGACGCGCTGCGCGGCGCGCTGGAAGACCCGCAGTTGATTGCCGTGATCCAGAACGCGCGCGCCACCGTCGCGCTGGCCACTGGCAAACTGGGCGACGCCGCGGCCGCTGTTGATGCGCTTGCGGCCACCACGGCGCAGGACCCGTCGGTAACGCGCCTGCGCATGGCCTTGGCTGTGGCCCGTGGCGACGTGGTGGGGGCAGGGCGCTGGGCAGGCGATGCAGGCACTCGACCGGAGGGCCAGGATGCAAGCGTTGCTGCCATTGCCGTGCAGGCAGCGGCCAGCTCGACAGACGCAGCGCGCTGGTTGCGGCCGGAAGGTGCAGGCGGTGCCGCCGCACGACCGGACCCGGCGGACGCCTTTGCCCGAGCGTTCGTGCAGCATCGCTTCGGCGACCGCGCGGCGGCATTGCGTGATGCGCAGGCTGCGCTGGCCATCGCCAATCGCGATGGCAGCCCCAATGACCGGGTCAGGGCCAACCTGTTGCGGGCCCGGATCCTGATGGATGCCGGTCAGATGGACCAGGCCACTTCGGTACTCGGCGAATTGGATGCCTACGCCGCTGTCGATTACCGCGTCGCCTGGCTGGCGGCTGCGCTGTATGGGAAGCGCGGTGACGCCGGTTCCGCGCGGCAGGCCCGGCAGGAAGCGAAGGCGCTTGCGGGTGAACGTGCTCCTGGCGTTGTTCCGCTTTTGTAGCGTCAGACGCGAGCATCCGCCAGGCCACGTAATTTTACTGGGTCGGGCTAGGTATTTAAACGCTGGTTGCCCTGTCCGAACCTCCTCAGGCTAGACACTCGCAAGTTGCGGCTGGATTGCAACGCTTGCCGATTTGGCGCTCGCTGAGGGCGTCCAGTTGCCATGGGAACACTGACCTTCCGGAGCGTTGTCATGCTGAGCGAAGAGGCTGCGATCCATTGGGTTGAATGGTCGGCTCTGGCGATCGAGTTGCTGGCGATCGCGCTGATCGTCGTGACCATCGTGGTGTCGACAGCGGTTTACGTGATCGCCTTGGCCGTGCACCACAAGGACCGCGTGGAAAGCTACGAACGGTTCCGTCGCAGGCTCGGACGGGCGCTGTTGCTTGGTCTGGAAATACTGGTGGCGGCGGACATCATCCGTACGGTTGCGCTGGACAGCACCATGCGCGCAATTCTTTCCCTGGGCCTGCTTGTCATCATCCGCACCTTCCTCAGCTGGTCGGTGGTGCTGGAAGTCGAGGGGTTCTGGCCATGGAAACGCCCCTTGGATCGCACGCCTGCGGGAGAGGAGAAGTAGCCAGGGCGTGGGGCGAGCATGGGGATCGCTGGAAGCGTTTGAGTGCAATGCGCGTTCCCTACGAACACAGCTTGGGGCTTACATAATATACAGAATATGCGATGTCGGAACGTGCAAACCCTTGAATATCAACGGGTTTTGCCTTTGCGATCCCCGGCACGCTGACGCACACCAGCGCGATCACCGCAGCGACCGCGCTCAACCTGTCCAGCATCGATTTCCACATGGCGCGCTCGACCGGGGACTGAGCCCGTTCGGCATGGATTCGTGCCGCCCAGGTCGGCCCATCGAGCTTTGCCATGGTGCAGAGCTGCGCAATTCGCTCATCCGGTACCGGGTATAGCTCCTTTCTCCACGCGCTCACGACGGCGCGAGTGATCCCCAGTTTTTGGCTCAAAACGTTGTCGGACGGGATGTTTGCGGCAGTCCGCACGGCGTCGAGCAGTTCGTTGGTGGCGGTCACGTCTTAGTACCCCTTGACAGTGGTGTCTCAGCGGAACTATACATGCGCCCGTGTCTTAGCAGCGCTAGACACACCCGCCAGCAGCTCCCCTAGACCGCTGGCGGGTCTTCTAGGGGCTAGGGGCAAGGGGCAGGGCATGGAAGGTCTGATGTTCACCGTAGCCGTCGTAGCAGCGGCCTGCGTGCTGATCGGTCTGGCGCGACTTGGGGCGTGGGTACTGGACCGCCGCGAGGAAGACAAAACCCGCGTGATTCGTGACGCTGCTTTCGTTGCCCGCGCGTCGGCGGATATCCGCCGTGACTGACGCCTGCTGCTCCTTCTGCGGCGAATCCACGGTCTACCTGTTCCCCGGTCGGCTGTGCGTTGCTTGCACCAGCAAGAACGCACGCATCCGCCTGGACGCGATGCCGCCGCCGCCGAGCGCCCAGCTGGTCGCGTTTGATGTGTCAGTGGGTCAGATGCAGGCTGCCGCACGCCGCACCGAGATGGCCTCTGAAAGCGTCTCGCGCCACAAGCGCGCCTCTGGCGCGTCCCTGTCGGAATACATGAAAGCAGCGCCGCTCGCGCTGACCCCTGAGGGCCAGCGCGAAGCGCTGGCCCTTGGGCTTGTCCATTACAAAACAAGTGACACCGCGTTGAAGACCGGTCGTCTCTCCATCGAAATTGATCCGCTTTTACAGCGGGCGCAGCGGATGCGGAAGTCCGTCATTACGAGTGCACGCCTTCATGATCAAGAAGCGAAGAAAGGATCGCGCCGTGGCGCGTGGTACATGGTCACGCTCACCTACCGAGACGGAAGCCGTAGCGGCCCTCGTGACGTTAGCGAGCTACTTAAGCGCATGCGCGGCCACTTCAATCGAACTGTCGCTCGGCTCAGACGGCTCGCGGGTCAGGTGTTCCGTTACCTCTGGGTGGGCGAGCTCACCCAACGCGGATGGCCCCACTACCACCTCCTAGTGTGGGTTCCGCAGGGCATGTGGTTTGGTCGGGTCGATACGCGAGGCTGGTGGCCGCACGGCTCGAGCAAGTTCGAACTGGCGCGTAACGCCGTTGGATACATGGCCAAGTACGCCTCCAAGTTCACCAATATCACCGCTGGTGAATTTCCCAAGGGTTTCCGCACACATGGCTGCGGTGGACTCAACGAAGAATCCCGCCGCGAACTGCGGTGGTGGAAGTCGCCCATCTCGGCACGTGATGCGCTCGGCACTGAGGCCGACATCCGTAAGTGCCAGGGCGGGTATTTCGACAAGCTCACCGGGGAGTTCTGGCCGTCCCCATGGAGAGTCACCTTTGCATTCGGCCGGACCATCGCTTGGAAGGTAATCCCACTATGAAAGTTCAGATCCTCGCCGAAACGTTCACCACCCGCAGCTTCCCCGCACGCGACGGCAAAGCCGCTGTCAATTTCCGCGAACAGAAGGCAGCTGTCATTCGTGAAAACGACTTCCCGCTGCCGTTCACCATCGGTCTGGACGACGACCAGCAGCCCTACAAGGTCGGTACTTACGAGCTGTGTCCGACCTCGTTGCAGAACAACAAATTCGGCGGCCTTGAATTCGGTCGTCGCGTTCGCCTGCTGACGCCGTCTCCGGCGCCGGGCCGGGCGTAAAACCATGGCCGTGCTGATCCCCGCGTGCCTTGAATCTGACCTGGACACGGCCACGGGGACCTGCACGGCCGTGATGTGGATTCCTCAACCGGGTTTGCTGCCGGACCTGCCCATTGAGGATGCGCAGTTGATAGGGGCAAAGATCGCGCTCCTGTGGGCTGTGGCGTACACCTTCCGGCTCATTCGCAAAAAAATCCAACAGTCCTAGGAGGACACAGCAATGAAGAAGTTCCTGACCGCCCTGAAGGGGAAGACCGCCGCAGTCGCCACCGTTTCCGCTGCCGCCCTGGCATCGGCACCGGCCTTCGCCTCGGGCGGTGGTGGTGTGGACGTGGGTGACGTGGTTTCGGCCATCAACGGCGCGGCCGCGCCCATCGCCGCCATCGGCGGTGCCGTGCTGACGATCCTCGTCGGTATCAAGGTCTACAAGTGGGTGCGTCGCGCCATGTAACGGCCACCGGGGGGCAGGGCCGACTCCCTCCCCCCGGTCTTTTCTGTAGTACCTGGACACTGTGGGGCGTGCGATGGAAGGGTGGATCTGGCTTGGGGCGTGGTGTGTTGCCTGCGCGATCATCTTCGTGGAGTTCGACTAATGCGTTGGCTGGCGCGCGTGTTCGCATCCGCAGTCGCCCGACGCGCTGCATATATCATCGTGGCGTTACTGCTTGCATCGTTCGGAATTGGCCGCGCGCACGCACAGGATGCCACGTGTTCTCATTCCAGAACGATCTACAGCAGCTCTTGCCCAGATCAGGGCGCGGCCAATCAGGCTGCATGGGCTACTGCAAATGCACAGGCTGCTTATTCGAATTCATCAAGCCCCGGCACCTGGTGCGCGGGCGTTGCTCCAAACCTTGGCGCTGGCGTTTACACGGCCTATGTGACCCCCTGTTCAAGCCCCGGTCCTCAGTGGGAAACGCGCTCGCGCTCTTATCCCAAGGACCTCACGTGCGAGAAACGCCCTGACTGGAACGGCCCGTACACCAACCTTACTGGCGGAAAGCCACGAAACGGATCTGTCACGTGCAACGCCGGTTGCAGGCAGGCGTGGTTCAGCACAGGTGACGGGTATTTCACCGGCAAGTACTCATCGATACCTGGCACCTGTAACGACTACGACGACCAGAAGTGCAAAGCACAGTTCGGCAGCGGCTATTCGTGGAATCAGGGTATGTCGTCCTGTGAACCCGACGATGGCAAATGCCCTGACGGAAGTCCCACGAATTCGCTCGGCGAGTGCAAGCCAGAGCCATGCCCGGCAGGCAAGGTCCAGCAAGCGGACGGCACGTGCAAGAACAAGGAAAACGAATGCCCGGCCGGGCAGATTAAATCCCCCGATGGTAAGTGCCTTCCGGGCGACGGCCAGTGCGCGAAGGGTGAGGCCCGTGGCAAGGACGGAACGTGCAAGAAGGACGCTGATGAAAACGGCACCCCCGATGAGGAGGAGGGCGAGCCCGGTGAGCCCGGCGAACCCGGCGAGACGCCTGCCGAAGAATTTACGGGTGGCGACAACTGCACGCAGCCGCCTACGTGTAGCGGATCACCTGTTATGTGCGGCCAAGCGCGAATCCAATGGCGCATTGACTGCAACACGCGCAAGAACCGCACCATCGCGGGCGGCATGTGCAGCACCCCACCGATCTGCACGGGCGAGAAGTGCGACGCCATGGAATACAACAGCCTTTTGATGCAGTGGCGGACGGCGTGTGCCACCGAAAAGCTCGCTGCCTCCACCGGTACCGGCACTGGGAGCAACCCGGACCTCGTTGCCATCCGAAACGCACTGACCGGAACGGGTGGCACCGTTGACCCTGGCACTACCTTGCCGGGCAGTGGTGCATGGCAGGGCGGCCAGACCGGCCAGCCCACCCAACCCGACACGTCCGGATACGGCTGGGGCGGCGGTTCTTGCCCCGCGATTCCGGCCATTGACGTCATGGGCGCCACCATCCAGTTCGACCCAGCGCCGCTGTGCAACTGGCTTAGCCTCGGGTCGTATTTCGTGATGGGCCTTGCGGCCCTCGCATCTCTGCGCATCGTTGCCACTAAGGACGCCTGATGCCCATCTTGATCAGCTCGTTGTTGTCCGGTATCGCATGGCTGTTCCGCTCCCAACTCGGGACGTGGCTTGTGGCCGCCATGGCGTGGCTCGGCATCGCCTGGGCGACTCATGAGTTCGCCGTGGAACCGTGGATTGAGAACATGCAGCAGCACATCGGCGGCGGCACGCCGGGCGGAGAGTGGGGCGCGGTGCTGATCGCCTATGCCGGGCTGATGCGCTTCGATCAGGCCTGCACGATGATCGTTTCTGCTGTCGCCACGAAGTTCGCTGTGAACGCTGCACGCGCCGTGCTGGTTCGGAGGAACTGACGTGCCAATCGAGCTCTACACCGGCCAGCCCGGCAATGGCAAAACTGCGCTCATGATGGAGCGCCTTGTGGAAGAGACGCAGCGCGGCGAGCGCGCGATCTATGCGTGCGGCATCGACGGCCTGCAGGACGGCTTGGCAACCACGCTGGACGATCCGCGTCGCTGGAACGAGAAGGATGGGGCAGGGGAGTACATCGTTCCGAACGGCGCGATCATCTTCGTTGACGAAGCGTGGAAATGGTTCGGGCACCTGCACGACGCCACCCGCCAGCAGACGCCCAAGCACGTTCTTGACCTTGCCGAACACCGGCATCGCGGCCTGGACTTTGTGTGGACTACGCAGCAGCCTAACCAGCTGTATCCATTCGTCCGGGGTTTGATCGGCACCCACTCGCACGTGGTGCGTCGCTTCGGCACCAAGATGATCGATGTGTTTCGCTGGGGCGAACTGAACGAGGAAATCAAGTCGTCGGCGAAGCGGGATCTTGCCCAGCGGACCACCCGCCTTCTGCCGTCACAGATCTTCGGGCAGTACAAGTCGGCGGAGATCCACACGATCAAGCCGCGCATTCCATGGAAGGTGATGGCGCTCCCGGCGCTGGCTGTCGCTGCCGTCCTTCTCGCCTATCTCGCATACGAAATGCTCAAGCCGTCCGCGATGGCCGCCACGTCGTCCTCAGAGGGGGCGCAATCGGCGTCAGCCGATGCGCCCCCTGTGTCCGCCGGTCAGTCCGATGCAAAGCCGCATCAACCTCGCTGGCAGTCAGCCTCGGAGTACGCCAAGGACCACCTGCCCCGGATCGCCACCATGCCCTGGACGGCACCTGTGTTCGATGATCGCAACGCGACGGCGGATCCGCTGCTGGTCTGCATGTCGTCCATGGAGGGATTGGACGGGGATGGCAAGAAGCAAGCTGGCAGTTGCACGTGCATCACGGAACAGGGCACCTCTTACGACATTAGTCAACCCGAGTGCCGGACGCTGGCGCGCTACGGGCCGGTCTACAACCCGTATCGTGAGCGACGCGACAACCGGCCACAGATGCAGCCCCAGCAGCCTGCTCAGCCGCAGCAAATCGTAGGGCAGGGTGAGCCGATGGGACTGACGGGTAGTGTGCTTACGAAGCAAACGCGCTCGCTCGGCTCGTTCCCTGAGTCCAAGCCCTATGTCACGGAAACCAAGGCAGCATCCACTACGAGGGAAATGTGATGACCAGCGGCGCGCGCGAGGCCCTCAAGTGGCTGGCGGTCGTGTTTATGACGCTCGATCACGCAGGCAAGATCATCTATAGCGGCGAAGTGCCTGGACTCAGCGAAGTAGGGCGTCTGGCGTTCCCGTTGTTCGCAGGGGTTATGGCCTACAACCTCGCGCAGCCGGGAGCAGACGTGGCCAAGTCCATTAGGCGGCTAGTGGTATGGGGAGTGATCGCCCAGCCGGTGCACGCCTTCGCATTCGGGTACTGGTTGCCGTTGAACATCCTCCTTACGTTCGCGCTCTCGGCAACGGTGATTTACGCACTCAGCAGCCGGTATTGGTTGACGGCCGCGTTTGCGGCGGGTGCGATGCCGGTGTTCGTGGACTACCAGTGGGCCGGCGTAGCATTCGTGGTGCTGAGCTGGGCGGCGTTTCGCCACCGGCATCCATGGTTGCTGGTCCCTGCTTTCGCGGCGATCTGCCTGTTTAATGGCAATCTGTGGGCGCTCGCAGCTGTTCCTGTTGCCGCTGTTGTCATCCCTTGCGCCACACGAGTCCCGCGCACGCGTTGGGCGTTCTACGGGTACTACGTTGGTCACCTAGCGCTGCTGGCCACGGTCGTTAGCACTGCCGGTTAGGCACGTTCTCCCAGCCGCCTGGAATCCGGCGGAAGAGGGTGCCTCCAATGCACCTCATCTCGGCAGACTTCACACCCTGTTCGGCGGCGCGTGCGCTCTTTGCCTCCGTTTCAGCCGCTGCTCGCCGCAGACGTATTTCGGCTAGATAGGCGTTGCGCGCGGCGTTTGGATCCACTGTTCGCGGCGGTTCTTTTGCTGTCTGGAATCGCTCGGCCCAAGCCGCGTTGGTGCGGATGAGCATGTGGACCCCGCCTGCCATCATTCCCAGCAGCACGATTCCTATCACGAGCAGCCACGGGAACTCCCAGCGGCTGTTGCGAATGGCGGGCAAGTACTCCGGTCGCTCTCGTTCCATGAAGCCCCCTAGGCTGCGTCCTGCGGTCATTCTAGCCGGGGTGTAGGGGCAGCGCCCCTACGGTCAACGCCTTACCCGCGCAAGGATGGCATCTGCCCACGTTCCGCCTGGACTGCTGGTGTGGGCGCGGCGCTGGGTCCGGGATCTGCCACCGTAGACCGCTTCTCGTAAGTCCTGCGCACGTAGTCCTTCAGATTGACCACGGCCGCTCGACGTCCAGCTGGGGATCGGCCCTGTGAGACGCCACTGCCACAAGGCTTTCCATGACGGTCCTTCGGTTCATAGCCGCGGCGGGTGTCGGCCATCATCGTCCGCCATTCCTGTGCGATCGCGGCGGTCAGCGACAGCCAAGCCAGATCCTCTGGCAGCAGCTCTCGACCTTCGGGCGTGACCAAGCGGCCACCTTTGAACGAAAAACCGGCCCAAGGGCCGGTAAGAGTGCGATCACGCATTGGCGAGGTTCCGTCTCGTTGGGTGAGACAGGGGAAGAGGCAACATCCGTGCCAACCTGCGCAGCCATTGCATTACATAATATACATTATGCGAAATGGCGTATCTGGCTCATTGTGCGTCGACGCGTCGCCGAACTCGTTGGCTCCGGCTGGCAATGGCTGGGCCTATGGTGTTCACCGCAGAGAATTCTGGGCGATCCCGGCAGAGACTCTAGGCAATCAACGCAGATGTTGCTGGACAGCCGTGAACGTACGCAGACATTTGCGGTACACGATCAACGCTATGCCAATGCTGAGCGCATTCAACATAGATGGTATCCCGCACTAACCTCGCCCCGAATTTAGTGGATTACGCATCAATTGCCCCCGAAACCTGCAGATCTATCGGCTTGTGTGTGGTCTTTGTCGCCAGATCTGGCGACGAGCTGACCATCAAGCCGCCCGCCTCGTGATCGCGGCGGAAAGCCGGCTCCAGGAAGCGCGGAAACTCGCCCCATTTGCCCCGGAGACTGTGGAAAGCATCCCCCACATCGCGCCGCCCCGCACCCGTCAGACTTGACATCTCCCCACAGGTTCCATGGAGGGTGGATCGTGGCATCCTTGTGATCAACAATTCATCCGGCAGGCACGCAATGGTCAGAACTTTGCCCAAGGAAAGCCCGGCCTCAGTTCAAGCAAGAGCGGAGGTCTCGAGCGACTGGCTCGATCCTGCGGCTTTCAATTTCCGCCTGACCTTGAACTCACGCAAGGGCGAGTCACTTACACAACTCCGGGAATCAGGCTGCATTCTCGGCGTCTGGATGCCCGAAAAGGATAACTATTTGTACCCCGCATGGCAGCTGACCTCCTCGGGAAGGCCCTTGCCAGTATTTGCAGAATTGCTGTTGATGTTGCGCAGCTCATATGGCGTAGCCGAAGGCCGTCCAACGTCTGGCTGGGAAGAAATTGAGTGGCTCGTCGCTCCACATGCGCTATTGGAAGGCTGCTCGCCATCGTCGCTTTTGGCGATTAAGCCCGACCTCGTGCTGGATGCTGCTAGGCAGGACTTTTCGTCTTGGAGCGATGATGCGCGATGGTAGGTCCTAGGACACTTGTCTGCCAGGCCGTACGTCGCACACCACCAGAATAGGCTCTAACTGCTGTCTCCAGATTGGCACCACTAAGCCAGTTTTCCTAATTCGTGTCCTCGGATGAGCCCTTCTTAGCCCGCCGCTTGGAGCTTATCTTCCGTGGACCAGCTGTCACCTGGCTTCGCCTAAGCGCAGCCTCTAGATCCGCCGGCAAGTTCTGGAGCTTGGCCAGCTGCTCTTCTAAAGCTGCGCATCGGCCACGCTGATTGTCCGCCATCTGCACTGCCGCCGCGGTGGCTGAGTGTGCCTTTTCAAGGCTACGCCGCATCTCTGCTTCAATCGATGTATGCCTTTTGACTGCGCTGGCCAGCTGCGCCTGCATCACCTTGCTCTCTTCTCTAGCGCGATCAATATCCCCCAATACGCGGTTTTCGACAGATCTGACGTGCTCGGCCAGGCTCTCGCGCTCAGATCTCGCCGATTCCTCAGTCTTTTGGAGCCTGTCGTAGAGCGCCTGGCGTGAGGCCTCCACTTGCTCAAGTCGCTCAATAGCGGCGATGCGTTGCCCGGCCAGTTCCGCAGCTTGCAGTTGAAGCTGATCGACCAAGCGCTGCAGTTCGGTGGCCTGGGCCCGGGCGAGGCGTTCTGCGGCCATCGCCGCCTCCGACCTCGCATGGGCGGCGCTCGTCTCATCTGCAAGTGCTTGGGACCGGGCAAGAAACTTCTCTTGTTTGGACGCAAGGTCTTCGCTGGCCTCAGAAAACTCAGCAAAGACCGCGTCACGGGCATGCTCTAGCGCTAGCGCCCACCATTGCCCCGCAAGCTTTCCCAAGGCAGCCGGAGCATCTGTGACCTTGGGGCTCTCTGACTGCAGCCGACTTCCAAGGCTTTGCCACCAAGTTTCCAAGCAGCGGGTAACGGTGTTCGGGGACCCCGTGCCTAGATGCGCCCGAATGCGCTCCACCGTTGGGCGCTCGCCCTTTGCGACAAGCGCATCAGCGGCGCCGTGGACGTCTAATTCCGTGATGCCGCGAGCCATTGAACTATCTCCTGGGCGGGCGCCCTGCCCCGTTGATTCCGTACTGCTGATAAGTGATGATTATCGCGGGTAAGGTGTTCTTTGCATAGCGAACATTACATATTATGAAAGATATTTTTACAATTCCCGTGTCCGCCGCGACGGCCACCTCTCTGGCACTGCCCGAACAGCTGGCCCAACAGGCTGCCGATGCGGTCCGCGAGCTGCTGGCCGAAGCTGCGGCCGAGAACACCACCCGCAGCTACACCAGCGCCCTGCGGTACTGGGCGGGCTGGCATGCGGCGCGCTACGGCATCGAGCTGGCTTTACCGGTACCCGAAGCCACCGTGCTGCAGTTCGTGGTCGATCACGTACAGCGCCGCTCAACCGACGGCGAATTGGCATGGGAACTGCCACCAGCCGTCGACCAAGCCTTGGTGACCGCCGGCCTTAAGGCCAAACTTGGCCCTTGGACCTTGGCCACAGTGCGCCATCGCGTTGCCGTGCTGTCCACGGCGCACCGACTCAAGCAAGTGACCAATCCCTGCGAGCAGCCGGCAATCCGCACCGTGCTCAGTCGCGCGGCGCGGGCCGCGGTCAAGCGCGGCGAGCGCCCACGCAAGAAGACTGCGATCACCCTGACCGAGCTGGAGGCCATATTGGCCACCTGCGACGATAGCCTGGAAGGAATTCGGGATCGCGCCCTACTCTGCTTCGGGTTCGCTAGTGGCGGCCGCCGGCGTAGCGAGATCGCCGCGGCCGACCTGCGCGACCTGCGCCGGATTGGCGAGGCGGGCTATATCTACCGGTTGGAGCACAGCAAGACCCAGCAGGCCGGGGTTACGGTCACCTCGACCCCAGATAAGCCGGTGCTCGATCGGGCCGCCCTCGCCCTCCAGGACTGGTTGGAGGCCTCAGGCCTCACCGAGGGGGCGATCTTCCGGCGGCTGTGGAAGCAACGCATCGGCCCCGCTCTCTCCCCGGCCGCCGTAGGCGAAATTGTGCAGCGACGGGCGCGCCTGGCCGGGTTGGAGGGGGATTTTGGTGGGCATAGTCTCAGGTCAGGCTTCGTGACTGAGGCAAGCCGCCAAGGGGTGGCACTGCCGGCGATCATGCAGTTGACCGAGCACCGGTCAGTGTCGAGTGTGGTGGGGTATTTCCAGGCCGGAGGAGCGACATCGAATCCCGCTGCACGTTTATTAGAAGATCAATAGAAATTGCGCAAAGACTAGGCTTGTACGTCCGCCATTCCAACTGATTGATCTTCTGAAAAAACTGCAGACAAGCGTTTCTGACGCACCCAGATGCGAATCTGTCGGCATGACTAGGCCCGCGCAGCCGTATCGCCGGTTTCAGCTACCTCGCCGCCACCGACGAACACATTGACTTCGTTTTCAGCAACGATCGCCATGATCGCAGGCAGCCCATCTTCCCGAAGTCGAGACTCAAGTTTGGCAAGCAGCTCCTTGTCCAAGGCACTTGGAATCGCTCGGACACCTGGGGGATGGGAATGCCATTCGCCGATGTAGCCCACCATGCCCCTGGTCAGCGATGAAGCGTGTTCAACCAGTTCTGGCACCCCTGCCCTACCCCGAATGAAGCTGTCGGGGTGAGCCACGCTATCTAAGGGCGCCTCTCGCGCATCGACGATCGTTACCGTTCGCACCTTGTGGTCAAAGATGCCAAGCAACACACCACCCGTTTCCAGCGGCAAGCATGCCGACCTCATCGCGAGCATCTGGTCCTCAAGCCCTTCGTCCCACCTCACCTTCCAAGAATATCCTTCCAAGCTTCGAACCGGCCTGACTGCAATCGATGCGACACTCACCGCACCCGAGTTTTCATCATGGGTTCGAATTTCAATACGAGCATTTGGCTCCAAGACACCCTGCCTTAGGGCTCGGGAGAGTTGGGCGGCGTGGAGCTGAACTAGCTCATGTGACAAGACGAAGCTGTGATCACGACAACCGGCCCCGACACGGATCTGTGCTGCGGTGTGCAAATGCTTCTGCCCCCAAGGCTCGTGCAACAGAGCTCGATAATATTGCGCTTCTAACGCCGAGAGACGCATGCAGCGATGCTCATCCTCCAACATCAAGACAGATGCAAGCCCCGAATGCGTAAAGAACACGGATGCCGAGCGAGCGAGATCATGCTCAGACCAATCGCGCGGCACGGAGAGCGTTGTGGACGCGTCGACGAGCAATGCGCTTTCGCGCAGACAGCTTTCCACCTCAGAGGCATCAAAGTCACTTGCAGAAGCGTAAACAGCTTTAGCGAGAATCGGCCTCGCAAACACCGCATCAATCTTCCCGCGAATGACATCCACCTTCTTTAAGCCGATGTCGATGGCGTTAGCTTCGTGGCGAACGACATTGTGGGGAGCCACCTGATCTGGATCGATAAGGTTCCACCGCCCCCATTGCGAGCGAGCCCAAAGATTTGCGAGCGCGCTACCGAGTGATCCGACACCCGCCAATGTGCCCCGAAAGTCTGCCCTGCTGGCTTCTATGCCTGACATCGCCCGGGCTTGCATCATAGGAGGCGTTTGAAGGACCTCCAAAGGTGCCAGCTTGAAGGCACGGCCCTCCTCACTTAAAGCGGCCACATCACCGCCCAAAAGGTTGATGGCATAGGCCTTCGCGTTAGGGGCCGAGCGACCCAATACACCGAGCTCGATTCCAACATCTTCCCAAGGCGCGGCAACAGCGTAAGCCCGAGCGTCCCACCGATCTATTTTCCCATCTCGCAAACGTGGAATTCGCAATAGAAGAAGCAGCTGCAACTTGCATGCTGTTTTTTGATTTGCTACACGAGTAAGGCTTTTCAAGGCCTCGGAAAGGGCTGGCGACAAATCAGACCCCAAAGCCGTGAGCTGGTCGTCCAGGGCACCCAGCGTGGAGGGGCTTCGCTGAATAGGCTGATGGCCAATGGGCGGCAGATCTAAGACAGCAACTTGCCAGCGAGGCGCGCCGTCAGTTGCCTTGGTTCCCGCTAGCCAATAGCGTCTCTCCGCGCTTTCATCGGCAAGATTGAGATAAAGCCGCTCTTTCTTTTCGCCGTCCCAATCAGAGGGGAGAACCACTACGTCGCCGGAGCTATAGAAAAGCTGTTCTAATGCCTGGTCCTGAGCATGGATCGTTCCGTCGGCCGTAGAAGCAAGCCACCACAGCACTTTTCGGAGGTGCCGCTCTGCGGTCCACTGCCGCTCCTCGAAGCCCCAGCTCTCATAGAGACAAAGTGACGCGGGCTCTCCGTCTGGGACGCCGTTGAGATGGATGACGTCCGGAAAATCCGTGCGCAACGCCCTCACTTCGGCAGGCACCATCGAGCCGGGACAGAAGCTTAGACAGAGTCGCTCCCGAGGCCAAATTCCAGGCGAGTTCTGAGGAGCAACCGTGCCGTCGCCAACGTCTGCGACCACGCCAATATGCGGCACTGCGGCCTGGATCAGGCGCAACCCCACGACATCAAAGTGAGGGTGCGCCTCACAGGCGCGCAAGAGTGCGGCCAGTGCCGAACTCGCCAACTCTTCCGGGATGGCATTGATTGGCTCACCCCAGTTGATGTAGTTCGCCATCATCAGCCCGCACGCGGGGCAGCAGCCGCTGCAAGGCCTGCCGCGCCCGAACGCTGGGCTGCTCTGACCTTCGCCCCTCCGGCCGTGATCTCAATTTCAATCGGCTCCGGAGCCCACGTTTGCGGAGTCTCGCCGGTGCAAAGAAAGGTGCCAGCCTTACTTGCCAAAATCGCCTTGTATTCTCGCTTTGCGCGGGTGCACGGCGGATCGCTCTCATCGTCCTTGATGGGCTTGGAGCTTGAAATAATCTTAGCGCCAAAGCGCGCCTGGGACAGCGCATTTCGCGCGGAAGCGCTGACCACAGCCTCCTCTCCACATCCTGACCAGCTGTCACGCGAAAAGACATGCCACGAGCAGTGGTGAGGTGTTTCAAGGACGTCGTATTCGAGCACCTCGGGCGTGTCCTTATAGCGCTCCCACAGCCGCTCCCAGATCGCGACTTCTGCATCACCAGCGGTGAGAAAGCGACAACTGCTCTGGTTCAGCCCGCCTACGGAAGACGCCAGCTCCATGTTGAGGATCACACTGGAATGGTTCTTGGCGCGCAGGTCCACCTCCTCATCATCGTCGCAAACGAGCGACGGGGCCAGAAGCTGAGCACGGAAGTGGGCGTTCTCCATGCCATTGATGCGGCTAAAGTGGTCGCCGGAACGGACCAAGATCGCTTCAAGACCTTCGGTTTTTCCGCCTTTATCTTCGCCCATCAGCAGGATGCGGTCGCCCTCCAGGACAGCACCATCTCGGAAACTCTGAACGCGACGCTTTGCCTCGCTTCGGAAGGCCTTTGCGTCGTCGCAGAAGGTCATGATCTTCGAGGCACGACGGAAAACAATCGGTGAGGACCACATCTCACGGATGACGATCCTTTTCTCAGACTGCGGCTTCTCGTCGTCGGCGTAGCCGCTCAGAGGCCCCAGATGAAAGTGCTTTTGCAGCCCTGTGCAATGGTCCTTATCCGGGTGGCTCAGCAAAAAGACGTCCACATAGGGTCGCCCATTCGCGTCAATGGGAAGGCGAGCTCTGAGGTCAGCGGCGACGTCTCGGGCCTCATCATTGTTCGGGTCATCGGCACATTGCCGAATGTTGATGTCCACCAAGATGGTGCTATTGGCGAAATCGACCAAGCGCACCAGTGCCATGTCTCCATTGGCTACTGGGAAGAAGGTAATCGAAGCACTCATTGGGGTTCGCCTATCCTCTGACCACCAGATGTAGTGGCCCTCTTGAGATCGAACTATACTGAGTATTCGCGTTCTGTCAATGTCGTATACTGATTGGGCCGAATAGAAGGTTCCCCCGCATGAAAGAAGCCCAAGTAGCTCCCTCCCGCCGAGGCAGGTGGGGCCAAGACCGTCGATTGGAGTTCATTGACTCCCGCCTCTACTGGGAAGGTCGACTCAATCGCGCAGATCTAACGGATTTTTTCAGCATCTCGGTCCCCCAGGCCTCTCTGGACTTCGCTGAATACCAAGCCCGGGCCCCTGGCAACATGGCCTATGACCGGGGGGAGAAGGCCTATCTGGCAGCCGACGGGTTCGCACCGATCCTCACAGACGGCAGCAGCACCCGATACCTGGCCGAGCTCTATGCGCTGACGACAGGGGCAATCCCCGCTGATCTCAGCTTCCTGGGAGCTCTGCCTGCGTCGGATGTCGTGCGGCACCCTACTCGACTGGTGTCGGCCCCCTTGCTGCGCCAGGTGTTGCGGGCGATCAATACCCAAAATGCTCTTGAGATCACCTATCAGACGATCGCGCGGCCAGAGCCCGACCGGAGGGTAATCAGCCCGCATGCGCTCGCTTACGATGGGTATCGGTGGCACATTCGCGCGTATTGCCACAATCGCCGAAGCTTTCGGGACTTTCTCTTTGCCCGGATTTTGGAGTGTGAAGGGCCCAAGACCTGGCTACCGGTCAAGGTTCGGGACGAGGAATGGGAGACGCCTGTCACGATTGCGATCGGGCCCAATCCAGCGCTTGAGGAAGGTCGGCGCCGCGTGATCGCGCTGGACTACGGGATGACTGATGGGCGGCTGGACATCTCTACGCGCCTGTCGCTGGCCTTTTACTTGCTTAAACGCCTCGGACTGG
This sequence comes from Stenotrophomonas rhizophila, assembly GCF_001704155.1. Classification (NCBI taxonomy): domain Bacteria; kingdom Pseudomonadati; phylum Pseudomonadota; class Gammaproteobacteria; order Lysobacterales; family Lysobacteraceae; genus Stenotrophomonas; species Stenotrophomonas rhizophila. The sequence continues at coordinate 2,232,627 of NZ_CP016294.1, forward strand.
ACCGCCCCATAGGCGCACTCGCCCCCCACGAACAGCACATCACGTTGCTCAACCGGGCCGAGCTTGAGCCTGTCCTTCCCCAACTCAACCCACGCAATTCAACCGGCTAATCTTATGGCACGCTCGCACAAAGACTCCAATCGCCTAGCGCTGTTGTCGGCTTTGGCGAGCAACCTGCTTCTATACTACGCCCTTGCCCGTGGCTTGGATCTGGGAAAGATCAGCACTGGTGCGATGATGGGACACCTCAACCTGCTTCTGCCAGGTGGGCTGGCCATCGCCTTTACGAGCATAGTCAATGCACAACTGAACTCGCTGCATAAGGCAAGGATCGTCTTCTGGCGGTGGACGCATCCCCTTCCCGGCACGCGGGTGTTCACGGAGCTTGCCCCAGATGATCCCCGTATTGATCTAGATTCCTTGAACGCCCATTTGGCCCCGTTGCCGGTTGAACCTCGCCAACAGAACTCCCTCTGGTATCGCCTGTATCAAGAACAGCAAGACACTGCGGCCGTTAGTCACTTGGACCGAAATTGGCTCTTTGCCCGAGACTACTGCTGCGTCATCGCGCTCCTGGCACCGATCCTAATCGTCGCAGGTCTCTGGCAGCTCCCAAGTCTCAATGTCTACGCATCTCTCGTGGGCTTGTTGGTGTTTCAGTTCTTAGTCGCCCGGCAGGCGGCTAAGAACTACGCAGAACGGTTAGTCACCACGGTTGTCGCGCAAGCCTTGGCTAAACTCGCCGTGAAGCATGCTGGGAGTTGAGGCGTATGCCAACATGCCAGTGCCGCTGTCCGGCGGCGCTAACTCGACACATTTCTAGAGCTCCGGTGGCGCTGCTGCAGATCTCTTCAGCATCACGTCGCCATATGCGGTCATCGCCATGGCGTACTGTGGTACGTACCCGAACTTCATATCAACGGCAGCGTTGGCCACGAAGGTCGAATCCAGTGCGGTCTCATCCCGCTCCCATTCGGCCATGAACGTTTCCAACCAATATCCCGAAATGATCGGCGTAATCGGCCACGGCGAGGCGATGACGACCCGCGAGCCGGCCATCAGTAGGAGCTTGGGAAGACCGATCGTGGTGTTGGAGTGCGGGTGCCGATCCACGCGGCCACCGCTGCAGATGAACAAGATCACCAATTCAGTCCCGGCCAGAGCTTGAGTCAATGCCCGCGGCGAGATCACCAACTCCTTCTCATCGGTCACCCGGTGCAAAAAGCGACCATCGGTGCCGACACTCCCATGTGCCGCGATAACGGCGATCTGTGCATCGACTAGGTCCTCAGGCAGCGAGCCATTGGTATCGACCCTAAAGCCGTACTGCTGAAACGCCGTGTCGGTGCGCTGGATCACTGCAACCAAGGCGCTGTTATCGACCACCTCGCCCGGGTCGGATATCCATGCCACACGTCGGGCATGGGTGATCCTTGGCCGCGTACGGGTGGAGTGGAGCCATGTCAGCGAGGGCACGTAGCCAATGGCGTGGTGCTGGCCCCAGAAACCGTCCCCCTTTACCATCAGGTTGAGCGGAATCTGGAGCAGCGCCGGCTCCCCCACGACGACCAGCTTGGCCGTCTCGGGCAGCGGTATCGCCAAGGGCGTCATGCTCACGAAAATCTCGTTGTTACCCTCTTCGCGCTCAATCTTTCCGTATCGAAGCGGGTAATTTTCGCTCCAGGTGGCCAGCGCATCAACAAAAGATCCCGCCTCCCGGGCCGGTCGCGCTACCGTATCGCCTTGCTCGGTCGAGGTCAGTACCGTCAGTTCGCCATCAATGTCCAAGCCCATCATCATGGCCGCCCCTGCCTCTGGGCGGATTTCATGCAAGTATCGCGAGGGCCAACTCACGTCCAAGACGCGCTCGATCGCCACTGGGTCCAACTCGCGGTCCGCCAACAGCTCAATCGCGGTTGCCGCGTCCTCGGCAGACAGCGCCGACTCGGACAGGATTCGTCGGGCGGCAAGCTCAGCGGCCAGAAGGTCTCCCGGCGCATCGTCCGCATGTCGCGCCACTTCCACGCGATTATGCAGACGTACCGCATCTTCAATGGTCGGATGAGCTGCCGAAATTGCGTCCAGGTACGCTCGATCCGCGGCCGTCACATGTTCCATAGCCGCCACTTTGATCTCTTGGACATGCTTCGGTATCACGCCACCAACGCCTTCGAACAACCCCATCGATTGCACCAGCAGCGCAAGCGCCGGGATCAACTCCTCGTTCATGCCTGCGACCGAGACGTAGTGATTGGCCGTGTCTTGCACCATCTGCTCAAGCATGGCCGGGGTATAGCGCTGGCTATCCATCAACCGCAGTCCCAGCTCTAGCGATTGCATGCGGGCGCGTCCGGCCGGATTGTCGGCGACCATTCGCTGCAGGCGCTTGAGAGGCACCAGCAGATCCCCCGCGAACGGGAACAGGCCTATATCACGTACGCTGCGGAACAGGGTGTAGGTCTCCCACCACAGCGTCGGGGCATCGACCGGCACATCGATTGCGAACGCAGACGAGAGACCAATCAGCGCATCCACCGGATGCCGGGAGCGCTGATACAGGTCTGCATACGCGCCCCACGCCAGCCGGCCCCTAATCTTGGAGGAGCCGGCAAGCTCAAGAATCTGCTCGGCCAAGTCGCGACTTCTCTGCACCTTACCGTCCATCGCCCGTCGGCTGGCGATCAGTCGGAGCATGTTCATGTCGGAGAGCGTGTCGGGGACTTTCCTGGCGAGCATCACACCCACAAAGGCCATGTTTTCTACATTGGCCGCCTTGTCAGGCTCCCACGTCTCGACCAGGTAGTCGACTGCCCTTGACATCGCCTCGAGCAGTTCGGCCGGGTCGTCCGCTCCGATGACAGCGTCAGGCAGTGCTGTACTGCTCACATCAATGGCACGTGCCTGGCCCATCCAATGATCAGCACGCTGCATGAACGCACTAAATTCCTGAGGCGAGGCAACCTTCACCATCGGGGGATCGATGATCGCGGCCACGGCACGTGTGGCCAGCTCCATCGTTTGCGTGACGAGCAACGCAAGGCCCCAGTTACCACTGGTCTCGACAGTGAACAATCCACGGAAGTATTCCCGCAATTCCGGATCATCTGGGTGCGTGGCGACGTAGTCGCGCAGCCGCTGGAATACCTCTTTGTAGAAGCCTGCCTCCTGTACTTCCTTTCTTTCCAGCAGTACTCGCCTGAGCGCGGCAATCAATATCCAATTGATGCGCCGAGCACTTTCCCCGTCTAAGGACGTCTGTATCGCCAGTGCGATAGCCTTACCCGCCTCATTGAGAACTAGCAGTCGGTGCGCCCCGCACAGCCTCGCAAAATCGCGTTGCTCGGCCGACCAGGGTTCACTTACCTCGGCCAACGCCTTTACCCCTTTGGTGGAGAGATCGCGCAATGAGTCGGCAATGAGAGCATCGTAGCCGGCGAGGGTTATGTGGCGAATCACGCGGCTGATCCGATCACCGGACACCTCCCGACTCCACCGCAGCAGCAAGCGCGCGCGGTAGTCCGTTAGGGCCTCACTCTCCGGATACAGCCCGCGTAGGCGCTCGTACACCAGCACTTCCAGCTCGCTATCGTCCAGCCCAGTGCACGATCCGAGTGCGCGCGCGAGGTGAGACTCCTCATTCACTTCCACTACGCTTTGCTTGATCAGCGTCTTCGCCGACTCGGGATCGCCTCCCTCCTGCGCCATCCATCCAAACCGGAGCGCGTTTTCGGACGGAACTTTGACGCCACTGACAAGTAGCGCGCGGATTTCTTCGGCCGCCCGCTCCCGCTCCTTGCCCCGAAAGAGCACTTGGATCCTCAGTTGCCGCTTTAGGCCTGCACTCAGATCAGATGCCTCAATCTGCGCTAACGCCTCCCGCGCACGCCCCATCTCTGCTAGGGCCGCCCACTGCTGCATGTTCTCTACGACAAAGGTATTCTGCTGCACCTCTTCTTTAGAACCAAAGCTGGCGACAGTCAGATCGTAGATCGCCTCGATCGCCGCCTTGTTGGCCTCCCGCATCACGAGAAGCCCGGGGATACTGAACATGATCGCGCTTTCATTGGTGTGCACATGGTCAATGCAGTCTGGAAGCCATGCGCTGACGTTAGGCACCCAGATATCCTCTGCCAACAGCGCCGTGGCGCGCCCGTGCGGCGCACCGGCCACCACCCTGGCATCCCGATAGATCTCCGCCATTGGCACCAAGATGAAGTCGCCGTCGGATCGCACCACCTGGGCTACCAACGAGGCGGCGTTTACGTCTTCGCAGCGCACGATCGTAACTCGCTTTCTGATGATGCTCACTTCCTCGCGCGGCAGTGGAGACCCTCGAAGCTCGCTGCCGCCTTGCGAGATAAGTGCGATGATCTCATCATCGTTCTTTGCCCACGCTGCCGCGGGCGGCGCTATCACCACGACGCGCGGGAAGGCCGGCTTACCCTCGGGGGATTCGCACATCAGAATATGCGCTGTCGTCCTGCCTACCGCCGGGTCGGTATCGACGCCGATCAGTAACGTGGCGCGCTCAGCACTTCCCCTGTAAATCGCAGCAGGATCGAAGCCCATCACGCGTGATGGGGTCGTTGTACTGGTTGTCATCTGACTTCTCCTTGTCTGTTGACGACGAACTGGTGAGGCATGAGGATATCAGGCCAATCTCGAGTAGAGACACCGTTGTATGCGGCCAGGCTGATACGGCATGACGGCTGGGCGATTGGAGATCGCAAGGGTATTGCCGCCCGACGGAAGAAGGCGCGCGGCATGCCACCGTATTCTCCACCTCCCTTACCTGGCGAAGGATAGGCGCGGAATTTCACCCGACATGCTTATCCGGAATCCTAGGCGAAACACGTCCACCTTGGTAAAGGGCCAACAACTCACACCACCGGGCGTTTCCTACCCCCGATAAATCTCCCTAATCCTAAAATCGGATGGCGGCTCCCCTCCCCTATTCGTTAGGCCAAGGTCCGCTCCCGGCCAAAAGCAGACCTTGGGTAACGCCTTAGTTAAGCCGCGCCGCTAGGCGGCATCGGCTTGAATTAAGTGCTAGGCCCACGCTGGAGGCCTACCTAATATGACACCAGAACCTTGAGCACAACCCTAGAGTGCGTGTCAGGCTCGCCGGTTGCACCTGGCGTGGGATTTTTGAGGGGATCGAACATCATTGCGAACTCGATGCGCTTCCCAATTTGATGCGCAGAGAGGTCCTTTCTCCGATTTGCTACGCAGCTGTACTTGTAGAGGGTTCCGTCATCAACGGTCATCTCAAAACCCTGACCGTCATTGTGCATCCCCTCGCGACAGATTCGAGTAATTCTCCCCGCGAGGGTTTGAACCGGCGAGACTCCTCGCTCAATGTTGGCCCACCACTCCGGTGAGCCAAAGAGTCCGTAGGTGCCTTTGAGGCCAAATGGACGGCGCTTGTCCAAAGTGAGCACCTGCGTATCAGCCACCTGCTGCGGATCTGCATTCAGCTCTTCTTGAAGTGAGTAGATTAGTCTCATCCGGGCCTAGTGTCCGAGATAGGAGCATTGGCGAAGCCAGTTCATCTTGGTTGAGGTGTTAGGAGTGAGCAATCGCTTCGGCCACAGCTTTTGCCAAGGATTGGCACTGCCGCTAGTACAGCACCAATGGAGTTCCACCTGGATTGAGCGGCCAAGGTCTCCGGAACCTCCCATACCGGGTGGCGCAACACCTGTGCGTCATCACTCGGAACTACGGAATCAAGCCGACGCGCGCAGAGGTTTCGGTTTGGATGAAGTGCTAAACGCGCTCAATGGGAGGGCGCCACATAAATTGTATGGCCTCAATTGATCTGTCCCGAGGGACGAGTATGCGAACGTAGGAACTCTCAATGTGCGGCTTGTTATCCGACGGCTTGTAGATCTGCAGCTCATAAAAATGGCGCTCTGTCGGGACGACGCCGATGAGCCTTTCCCAGCCCGGGCCGGGGGTGCCTCCAGTAAGCAGTCCATGTGCCACAAGCTCATCGAGTTCGGCAGGGGTCAGGTGATCGGCGGCCGACGTACGGAAAGGCAATCGTGCCAGCTCCATGGCCTCTTCGTATGTTCTCCGAGCGTAGAGATGTGTCATGTGCGCCCAATTACCTGATAGACGGACCCGTGCGTCCAGTCATACGACCTAGCCACAATGCGCCGTATGACGGCCCCCCTGATTCAGCTCGATCTTAGGATTGCTGAGTCCAGCTATCAAGCGAGCGTATAACCGGGCCCAGGTGGGCTCAGTGACCACCGCAAGTTCGCTCCAGTAGAAGTGCAGATGTCTGCTCTGGATCGAAAGCCGAATTTGGCACGGACCCAACGGCTCCTTTCCTGCGGGGTGTCCGCTTCCGGCCAGAAGCGGACGGAGTCCATTTTCTGAAGAGCGCTTGATGCTATAGGTCACGGAACGTGACTGTCCATGCTGAACAGTCAGTACTCCACCAAATCTGCCGCGTCGACACAGCCGAACCCGGTCGCCCAGCGCGAGGTCAACCCTTGGTCTGTCCACCGATGTATTCCTAAGGCCTCTACAGGTAGCGGAGCCTAATTTCTCCAGGCGACATCAACGTGCATGGCCTTCACGATGGACCGGATGCCTATACAGGGATCGTAGCTGGAACGGAATGCCGACGATCAGCGCCAGGAGGAGCGCGCCTTGGATGGCTAGTAGAAATGGATCATTCAAGCCAGTAGCCAGCGGATCATCTACAGGAAGCCTGCGCAGCGTCTCGCTTACTGTTGGCACCATCAGCAAAAACACAGTGATGCTGAGCGCGACGCACTGTACGTATGTCCAAGCTTGCTTTGCACGTCGCCACAGCGCGACCCCGTATCCGACCACTAGAAAAAAAAGCGTAACACTGGCGATGATTGAGCTGACCGGCTGGCGCGCGATTGGATAGACCGTAAGCACACCGAGAAGCATGAACCAGAAATATGCACGCCCGGGTGTGGTCTCAGGGACGATTCGACCATGCCTGACCAGCATGTAGGTCGCAAGCGGGATCGCGGGGAGGCTTCCGAGCGTATGGAGCCAACCGATTGGAGAGATGCTCATAAATCATTCCATTTCGAATAGGGGTTGTCTGACTGGTGACGGAGAGGTACGGCGAGGGAGGTGTTGGCGGGACAGGTTAGGTAGCCGCCTTCTCGCTGGCGTCGGTGTGCTTCCGATCTGGCTTGCAAACAGCCAGTCTCCTGCTGAGAATCGCCGCCGCCGTCATGGCGATGCTGATCAGGAAGCATCCGAAGGCAAAGCCGGATTCCACTTGATCCGGAGCTGCTCCATCTGGCACGAGTGAGAAGAAGGCCCCGCCGACCAACGCGACTGACAGTGCGGCGCCAAGTTGCATTGCCGCGCTCACCATACCGGCGGCCAAGCCCGCCCAGCGGGGATCCACCAGGTCGATGTTCAACCGCACCAGCGCTGGCACGGCTATCCCCTGTCCAATTCCGATTAGCAGCAAAGGCAGATGAATCAGCGACGGCTTGCCCATCACGGCAGCGCCAGCCGTCAGTACCAGCCCCGTGACCTCCAGGCCCATGCCAAACGTAGCTGCGTTCGAACCCAACCAACGCGAGAGCTGCAAGCCCAGCCTCGGCCCCAGCAGCTGCCCCACCCCCAGCGGAAGGATCGCGAGCCCTGCAGCCAGTGCATCGCGATGTAGACCCGCTTGCTGGTATACCGCGAACGTCAGGAAGAATGCCGCCAGCGCATAGAAGAGGACCGCCGCCAGCAGGCCTGGACGCAGTCCAGGGGCTGCGGATATGACCGAGGGCGGAATCAAGGGCATCCGACCTGCGCGTTCCCGATGCTTCTCGTAGCGCCAGAAGATCAAGAGAAGTAATGGACTCAGCCCCAGCAATCCCAAGCTCCACCAGGGCCACCCTCGCTCGCGTCCTTCAATGAGTGGGAACACGACCGCGAGAACGCCAAGCGCGAGCAACGCAGCCCCAGGAAAATCCATTCTGTCTCCATGCTCTTCCTTAGTCTCGCGCACGAATACGAAGGCGGCAGGCACGGCAAGAGCGATGACCGGAATGTTGATGATGAAGACGCTGCGCCACCCCATATCCCAGAGATTCGCCGAAACCAGCACGCCTCCAAGAAGCTGGCCGCCGACGGCCGCGGCACCGAATGTCGCACCGTATAGACTGAGCGCACGAGTCTTCTCGCTCGCTGGAAACATCGCATGGATGGACGACAGCGCCTGCGGTGCCATCACAGCCGCCGCGATGCCTTGCAGCAGCCTCCCGAAGACCAACACACCTGCCGAGCCAGCGAGCCCACAGATTGTCGATGCCAGACCAAATCCGAGCATACCCGCAACAAATGAGCGCCGGCGCCCATATATGTCACCTAGGCGGCCGCCTAGGATAAGGGTAACGGCGTAGGCCATCGCGTACACAGAGACCACAAGCTGAGCGACATCCGCTGACGCATGAAGATCAGTCCTGATCGAGGGAAGTGTTACGTTGACAATGAAAAAGTCCAATGGCGGCAGTAGCGTGCCGCCCAGCAGCACGGCCAAGGCAGGCCAGCGGCGCGCGTCCTTCGCACCCGGATTGAGTTCAGTCTGCATGGAGCTGATCCTGATAAGTCGCGTTCGGCCTTAGGGTCAGCGCATGCCGCCCGAGCCAACGATGCGTTCGCCAGTCACCCAGCCAGCATCACCAGAGGCGAGGAACGAGACGATCGAGGCGATGTCTGTTACCTGGCCAATCCGACCGAGGGGTGTCTGCTGCTCATTCCATGCCTGGAATTCAGAGCCCATCACACCGTTGGCGTGCGTACCGTCCGTCTCGATCAGCCCTGGATTTACAGAGTTGACGCGGATTCCCCGTGGCCCGAGCTCGCGAGAAAGCACGCCTGTGATGGCATCAATGGCTCCCTTGGTTCCGCTGTAGATCGCGCTCTCGGCCGGCAGTATCCGTGTCACGAAGGAACTGATGTTGATGACGCTGCTGCCTTCCGCGAGAAATGGCGCGGCGGCCCCAGTGACCAGGAGCGGGCCAAGCACGTTCAGGTCGAACTGCAGGCGATACAGTGCCTCGGTAGTGGCCTCTATCTTTGCGAACTGGTAGATGCCCGCATTGTTGACCACGATGTCCAGCCGACCGAAATGGTCGATGGTTGACTGGACGAGCACATCTACCGCCGACTTATTGCGGATGTCTGCCCGCACCGCAATTGCGCGTCCACCGTCCCCTTCAATTTTGGCGACTACCTCATTTGCCTCGCTCTCGCTGGACGCAAAGTTCACAACCACTTTGGCGCCTTCGCTCGCCAAGCGGCGGGCTATGCCTGCGCCAATTCCTTTCGATGCGCCTGTTACCAGCGCAACCTTCCCGTTCAGCTTACTCATGTTGTCTAACTCCAACGGCAGCAACGTCACTGCAGGGCAGCATGCTCTCCCTAACAGGGTTGTTTGTGGACTGCCATTCCTGCATATTCGGCGTACATTCTTGAACGGGCAGCTTTGGCGTGGACTGGAGTGATATCCGCATATTTCTTGCGGTCGTCCGCGGGAGATCGCTGGGCGAGGCGGCTCGCAGCCTTGGCGTGAGCCATCCGACAGTCGGCCGTCGGATAAAGGCGCTCGAGGACGAGGCCGAGCAGCCCCTCTTCCGTAGAACGCGAGACGGTCTTGTGCTTACCGATGCGGGAGACGCCGTGCTTTCACTGGCACAAGCCATGGAGGACTCGGCTCTCTCGATGGAACGGCGCTTGGCCGGCAACCATGAGCGCCTCGAAGGCATCCTGCGGATAGCCTCGGCGGACTGGTTCGCCGCCTACGTCCTGGCGCCCATATTGACCGAGTTGGGGCGCCTTCATCCTGCCGTAGTGCCCGAGGTTATCGCTAGCTACCGCCTCCTTGATCTCTCCCGCCGCGAGGCGGACGTTGCCTTCCGCATCGTGCCGTTCAGTGAGCCGGACATTGTCCAACGCCGACTGATGACGATGCCGTACGGCCTTTATGGATCGGCAGCAACGGTGCAGATGGTGAGCGATGACCCGCAATCGGTGCGCTTGATTTTGATGAATTCGGCCCAGTCCCATTTTCCTGATGTCACTTGGCTTCTGGACCGATTCCCCCATTCCAAGCGCGCGCTAACCAGTACCAGCCGTAGCGTTCAAGCTCAGATTTGCCTTAGGGGTCACGGCGTTGCGGTACTCCCTAGAGCGCTGGCAGAAGGGATGGGCGGGCTTCACCGCATCGATCTACTCGGGCAACCTCCTGGCAGGGACGTTTGGGTGGGTTATCACCAGGACCTTCGCCACATGGACAGGCTACGTGCACTACTGGAGATCACCGAACGAATGTTGCCGAATCCCGCAAGTCCTCCCAATGTTCAGAGGATCTAGCGCACCCCGGAAGATACCAAGGCGATGGCTTCACGCAGTCAAAGCGATGTCCGGTATCGGCCAGAAGCAGACATCCAAGACGTCGTCCGACTATCAACAACCACCTTTGTTTTGACTGCTGCGATCAATTAGTAGACTCCTGCTGTCGGGTCTATGATCAGTTGCGCCTTGTTGGTTACGCACCACTGTGCAAGCTCACTTCTAAGCTCCGGCCAAAGGTGCTCGGCCCATGAGGGCGCCGCTCTCTTGAACGCATCTTCAGTTGGGAGGTAGGCAGTAAGAATTCCCATTGGCAACTCAAGCACGAACGTGCCGCCCGGCCCCGTGCAGACCAATTCTTCCTTCCACCTTGCCCTGAACTCGAAGACGGACATTGGCATCTAGCCACTCAATATTTGAACGCGCGGGACAGATTATCCCATGAATACTCGGCATCCTCTGGGTCGATAGCACTGGTCGAGTTTCTCAGGGGGTCCTCATGTCAGCTATCGGCCAGTAGCGGACGCTTCCAAGACTTGCACTATGCCGGTTCCGACGTCGGGTTGATGAGATCCAGACGTGCCGGCTCGAATGAACGAATCTCACCAACTAGGTCTGAGTGAAAGACGTCCGCCATCAGATCGTCGGCTACGGGCATGAGCCCTGATTCGACGAGCCTCGCGCGGCTTTGCCGTGCTACAAGGTGGACCTCAAGCCGTGCACTCCAGTGCGGCGGAGCGTGCCGGTCTGCGTGGACCACTCCGTGACGGATCGTCAGGAGAATTTACGCGCGGGGAATTGATGGAAAAAAGGGCATGAGCGGCATATGACTTACGCGTGGTGATATATATAAAGCCCTACCAGTTCCAGCGCATCCCGAGCTTTCCGTTCCACGCCGTCTCGTCACCGTCCAGGCTCCAGTTGTAGTCGATGTCGGCGTACAGATAGCCCGTGTCGCTGACCTGCCATGTGCCGCCCAGGCCAACCTCGCCCCAGCTGCCCCCCAGATCCACCGCGAACGGCACGTAACCGCTGTTGGTGGCGAAGCGGGCGCTGGGTTCGCCGCGGAATTCGTGCCAGAGGTTCGCGCGCAGCCAGGCGTTGCTGGTGCGCACCATGCCGGCGCGGTTCTCGCGTTGGCCATTGCGGTTCAAGCGCGCGCCGAACCGGCCTACCAGTGAATCGCCGTCCTCGAAGCTCACCTGCAGGGTGTCCTCGCGCAGGTCGTCGACGTCGATCTGCTGCCAGATCACCTGGGCCTGTGGCTCCAGCCGCCAGCGCCCGTCTTCAATGGTCAGGCCGTCGCCGTCATTGAGCACGAAGGGCCAGCCGCCCTCGAGCGACAGCGCCATGCCGGTCGCGTCCAGGAAGCTCTCGGTGCTGCGCGGCGACTGCAGCCGCATGTCGTACCAGGTGTACTGGCCCACGGCATCCAGGTACGCGCCTTCGGCACTGAACGCGGTCCAGTACAACCCGACCGAGCCCGCCTTGAACCGGTCATTGCCGGCGTGGATGCGGTAGTCCAGGTAGTTGTGGCGGACGTTGCCCTCGCCTTTCCCGTACGCCAGATAGAACCCCGCATGGCGGCGGCTGAGGTCGCCGGCATCGATGTGGCGGTAGAGGTCGGTACCGATCTGCAGGGCGTCGAAGCGGTAGTCGAAATCCGGGCCGCGGTCGCCGTAGATGCCGCGCCGGCCACCGTCGTGCTCACCATCGTGGCCAACGTACCGCAGCCAGGCGCCGTTGAATCCCCTGCGTTGGGTATCCAGATCGTCGCGCTGGCGCAGCAGCTGCTCGTCGCCGACCCGCTCGTGCAGGGTATCGATCAGCGTGCGCCCATACACCTGCGCCATGGCCGGCGCAGCGGCGATCAGGGACACTTCCTGCCGGTAGGCGGGAGGCAGCCGCGGATCCGGGTCCGGCGCGGGCGGTGTGGGCGGCGGCGGTGCTGGCGGTGTCGGCGGATCCGGTGGCGGCGGCACGGGAGGCACGGGTGGCACCGGTGGCGTAGGCGGCGCCGGCGGCTCGGGCGGCAGATTGGGGGGGCATGGCGGGATGGGCGCGCCCGGTGCGGCGCAGTCGATGACCGTGCGCAGGAACCAGCTGTTCTCCACGTCCGCGCCGCCGTCGGCCGCAGCGCCACCGCGGTACAGGAAGTATTCGTAGGGTCCGGCAACCACCGGCGCTGCCAGGCGGAAATTGTCCGGCGTGCTTGTCGCAGCAAGCGCCTGCACCACGCGGATGCCGTCCGCCCGGGTCAGATCGCCCAGGCCACCGCTGGCGTGTATCTCCAGCTGCCCCGGCCCACTGCTGGCGCCGCCGGACACCACCAACTGATCGGAAGGCGAATCGTCGGCAGCCAGCCAGGTGTTGAGCACCAGCGTCCCATCGCCGCCATACCCGGACACGGTGAGCGTTCTGTAACCGGCGGCCACGCTCGGATCACCCGCCGGCGGCGCGAACAGGATCCGGCTGCGCGTGTTCTGCAGCGTGGTGAGGTTGGAGCTGCCGCTCATGTTCCACAGCGAGTCCTGCAGGAGGAGATTGGCCGCGGCGCCCGGATCGGTCAGCGCCGCGCCATTGAGCGTGCTCCGGGTGGCCGTGATGTCGGCAACGGTCGGCGTCTGCGCGGCCGGCAGCGCGAACACGGCCGAGGCCGTGGCCGTCGGCAGCGGCGTGGACGGATCATCCGGCGGCAGGTCCGGTGGCAGGTCGGGCACCACGGCGTCGAGCAGCTCGAAGTTTTCGATATTGCCCACATGCAGCCACAGCCCGGTGCCGGTGGCCGTGACCGTATCCAGCGCGATGTCGGCCGCGCCAATGGCCGCCACGGCCGGCCCTGCGTCACTGCTCAGCCCGGTGCCGGTCACTGCCGCCGACGCCGCGGCCGGATCGCCGCGCACGAACAGCGCGGCGGCACCCGGACCGTGGGTGGCGATGGTCGAGCCATCGACCTCCACCCGCCCGCCATTCCAGGCAATGGCCCCGTGTGCGAGCTCACCGGTGGTATCCACGCGGCTGCCGCCGGCGAGGGTCAACCGGCTGTTGCCCGCCCACGAGATCAGCCCGTGGGCCTGGATGCCGGTGGTACCGACCGTGCTTGCGGTGGCGTTGAGCAGGCTGTCGGCATACGCGGCCAGGCCGTATCCATGCCATCCGCTGGTGTTGATGGTGACGCCCGTCGCGTCGATGCGCCCTGCCCCGGCCGCGCGTGCGCCGATCGAATCGGTGCCGCGCGTGGAGACCGTGACGTTGGCGATCGTGGCGCGCCCGTCCACGCCCTGGATGTTGAAGCCCTCGCTGAAGTTGCCCAGCGTGGTGATCGTGTTGCGGGCGCCGGTGGGCGCGCCGCTGAGCGGATCGACATTCATCCAGACCCGCCCCCCGGCAGCGCCCGCGTAAACGCCGTGGCCGCTGATCCCCGAAGCGACGAAGCTGGCCGGGTCAGTGACCGGGTTGCCGGCCGCATCCACCGGCCGGCCGAAGGTGGCCAGGGCGGGATCGGTGCCGAGCAGCACGCCGGTGTAAATCGTGTCGCCGCCGGAGATCAGCGTGCCGGGTGTACCGCCGCCCGCGTTGAGGGTCATGCCGGGGCGGCCGGAATTGATGATGGTGACGCCCGCGCTGTCGATGGTGCCGCCGGTCGCATTGAGGCCGCTGCTGCCGGGACCGCCGGCGCCGATGTACAGATCGCGCGCGGTCACCCGCGTGGCCGCGCCGTCGGAACGGATCCCGCCGCCGCTTCCTGCGGTAAGCAGTGTGGAATCTTCCACCGACACCTGCGCGCCAGCCTGCGCATAGATCGCATTGGAATTGATGTCCAGCGTGCGCACGGTCAGCCGGGACAGCGTGGCCTGCGGGCCGGGGCTGCCGGTCGTGCCCTGCACCAGCACCCCGTTCGAACTGAATCCACGGGTGGTGATGACCGCGTTGGCCGCCTGCAGGCGCGACGTGGCCGTCGCCGACTGCGCCACGACAATGCCGGAACTGTTGTTGCCGAACGTGTCGATCCACGTGGTGGTGCCAAGTGGCGTGCCGTCGGCGGCGACATCCACCTGCAGGCTGCCACCGGTGGCCGAGACCTGCGCGCCGTTGGCGCCGGTGGTACCCACCGCCACGTAGGCGGCCGGGTCCGTGGTCGGGTTGCCGCCGGCATCCAGCGGCAATCCGTAGTCGGCACTGGCAGGGTCGCTGCCGAGCACCACGCCGGTCACGATGCGGTTGCCCTGGCTGAGCAGGGTGCCGCCGGTGGCGACCTGCAACCCCACGGCGGCATTGCCGCCACTGATGCCGGACGTATAGACGGTACTGCTGGAAAGCGTGACGCTGCCGCCCGCCAGGGCATAGGCGCCAATGGGCGCGTTGCGCTGCAGGGTGGAGATGCGCAGGCCGTCCGCCACCACGCTGCTGCCGGCGCCATCGGCACGCAGGCCGTTGCCGGATTGCCCGCCTGCGATCACGATGTCGCCGCCGGTGCCACTGAGGGTGATGTCACCCCCGCCACTGGCGAACACCGCATACGCGTTCTGGCCGGCCACGCGGATGTCCGCGTTCTGTACCTGGACCTGGGCGGTTCCGCTGGCCGAAAGACCGTGTGCGGTGATTCCGGAGGTAGTGACGTTGACGTCGTCCAGGACCCCGTTCGCGTCGATGAAGCCCAGGCCCCACGCGCCGGTTCCGGTGGAATCGATGGACAGTTGCGACGCCTGCAGGAACGCGCCCGATGCGAAGCGGGCGCCGACGTTGTTGTTGCCACGGCTGACAATGTTGACGTTGTTGATGTCGAACCGGGCACCGCCTGATGCGTTGAGACCGTGGCTGCCGTTGCTGGTCCCTGCCCCGGTCCCCATCACGTAAATGGCGGCGTCGTTCAACTGGACCGTCCCACCGGAGGCGCTGATTCCGTGTGCGGCGGTAGCCGCTTTGGCCACATAGGCGTCCGGACTGGTCACGAGGTTGCCACTGGCATCGACCGGCAAACCATAGGTGGCCGGATTGCCGGCCTGGGTGCCGAGCACGATGCCCGTTGCGATCAGATCGTCGCGGCCGGTGAAGCTGCCGCCGACGACCTGCACGCCTTCGCTGTTGGCCTGGGATGTGTAGAAGCGCGTTCCAGTGGACGTGAGCACGCTACCGGCTTCGGCGCGGGCGGCCGGGCCACCCGCGCCCAGCCGGCTGACGGTGGCGCCAGTGGCAAGGAAGTTGATTGCGCCGCCGCTGCTGGCGCAGGCCGTCGCTGTATTGGCAATACTGGTGATTAGGGCGACCGCGCCGGTGGCGTTGATCACACCGCTGTTGACGGCGAAGAAGGCCGGCGCACCGGCTGTCGTGGGGGCATAGGTGCCACTGGGCACCGCGACGGTGGTGCCATTGGCACGCACCTGTCCGGCAGGAACCGTGCCGGATACGGTGCTGCAGGTGGCGGCGTTGACATCCTGCGCCAGCACGGTCGTGGGCGCCATCGCGACCACGCCAAGCAACAGCACGCAGGGAATGAGCACGGCGCGTGGGCAACCGCCCACCATTCGGAGCACAGGCGCGCTGTGGACCGCACCGCCACGGCGATATTCCATCGACTGCATCCTTGAGCCTCTCGATGGCCTGATCCGCAATGAACGCGTCCGGTTCGTGAATACCGGGGACCCCGAAGGGGGTGTTGCACGTGATTGCGGCAGGTCGACGGACGGAGTCTGCGTGATTCGCCCGATCAGCGCCTCTGCGGTTCTACGCAGGTTTTTCCAGTAAAACTACGGTGGCATCAGGGTGAATCTGGCTTGGCATCAGGGCTCTGCTATCGTTCACTTCACACTCACACTCAATGCAGCTGATGCGCGATGAGTCCCGGCCACCAAGACAAGGAATTGCCGGGCACAGATAGGTTCGTGAACCGTCGCTAATCTCGCCAGCGAGCGTCCCGAGGCGCGCCGTGGTCGGAAGGATTGCTCCCCAACCCCGAAGAGATTTTCCAATTCACTTCCCTGTCCACTCGATTTCCGATATTCGTTTCCGGCGAAGGATCGACGGAAGCGCAGATCATTTTACGCAGGCACGGTTGACGCTCCCAACTTGGAGAATCCTATGCCATCTCAATTCGCACCGTGGAACAAGGGAAAGTTGGTCGGTCAAAAGACACCGCTCAGACTCAGCGACATATGGTCGATTAGGGTGCGCCTACAGCTTGCCGGGCGTGCTCGTGACCTGGCGCTATTCAACCTAGCGATCGACTCAAAGCTAAGAGGGTGCGATCTGGTCAGCCTACGACTGCGAGACGTATCTCATGGCTCAGCCATTGCCAGGAGGGCTACCGTACTGCAGCGCAAGACAGGTAGGCCAGTTCAGTTTGAGCTGACGGAGTTGACAAGGTCCGCACTCGCCGAATGGTCCCGTCAAGCTCAGCTACGACCAGCATCCTACTTGTTCTTTGGACAGGGTGATGGCCACCTTTCCACCCGCCAGTATGCTCGCATCGTCGCGTCATGGGTCACAGCCGTTGGACTCGACCGTCACAGCTACGGGACTCACAGCATGCGTCGGACCAAGGCATCACTGATATACCGCCGGACCAAGAACCTGCGCGCAGTTCAGATCCTGCTTGGCCACACCAAACTTGAGAGCACGGTGAGGTACTTGGGCATCGAGGTGGAGGACGCTTTAGAGATGGCGGAGCAGACCGAGGCCTGAGAGGGAGAAGCTTAAAGGACCCGCGGCCTCCACAAGGCACATCTGGAGGCCGCTTTCGGCCAGAAGCGGACCCAGGCGCACCGAGCGATGCCTCTGTCGCGAACCATGGGATGTATCTGCACTGACCCGTAGAAGCAGATCTAAACTCTCGGCAAACTCACGTCGCCCTCAGGCAGACCACTCCAGATTGACGCGATCCCCTGCAGTAGTGGGAGACGAAATTACCAGAAATACGACATCGGCATCAGAATCATTGACGAAACGATGAGAAACGTTGGGTGGAACATGAAGCCCCTGATTGGGGCCAAACGATACTTTCGTGTTCTCAAACTCCAGCGTGGCGGCGCCGGAAATCACGTAGAAGTACTGTCGGGCCTTTACATGGAAATGAGGAACCTCGCCCGCATTCGGCGGCACTCGTTCCTGAATGACGCTGAGAGAGGGGTCCTTTAGTAGATGCCAGCCGTCGCACACTCCACCCCAGGTGTAGTGTTCTGCGGTGGAAGTATCAGTAACTTGGGAAATCATCGCGTGTATGGCCTATTGACTGATGTACGGAAACGGAGAATACACTGGTCATCGCGGCGGCATGACCAGGGTCAGGCGCGTCGACGCCGGCTGTCCTGCCTTGGAATGCCAAAGTCAGCAGCATCATCTTCGACAGCCCTCCATTGGCGAGACATCTGATTGTCCAAACCTTCCTGGATCGAGCTCGGTGATGAGGTCGAATCCCTCGTCCAGCCACCCCGTCACGCCGCCGATCATGAGCTTTACGGGGCGCGCCAGCTCGGCTAGGCGACGGGCCGCCTTGTCCGCGCCGTTGCAGTGCGGGCCCGCGCAGTACGTGACGAACAGGGTGTGCGGCGGATAAGGCCGAAGAGCCGTTTCGGTGATCTTGCGATGGGGCATGCTGATCGCCGTAGGCAGATGGCCGCGGTCGTACAGGTCATGAGAACGGGCATCGATCAGCACGAATCCCGGCGCGGCAATGCAAATGGCATCGTGCACGTCCCAGCAATCCGTTTCAAAACGCAACTTTCGATCAAAATGCAACAACGCCTCCAAAGACGGCGCGGCAGGGACCAGATTGACGGCATTCTTCATCGGAGGTTCTCTCAACTGGGTATGGCCACTGTGCTCCCACTACTTCGCTCCGGGAAGTGGCGGGTTAGCCATGCACTGGTAGATTCACGCCAAATCCTCGATGAACGAATTGTCCCATGCCCCGTGCGGATTCCCTTGAACAGAGCGACTGGCCGGGAAAAGCCGGACCATGCGACAGCCGCAGCGCGATTGACGGCGCCCAATATGAGCAGATAATGGCGGCATGAACGATGTCCGGTTGAATCCCGCCAGCCCGGAGCCCGGGCTCGTCGCTGTCCTGGTGTACGACGGTCTGTGCCTGTTTGAGTTCGGAATCGCAGCGGAGTTGTTCGGATTGCCTCGCTCTGAGCTCGGCGTGCCGTGGTATTCGTTCGCGGTGGTCTCCGCAGACAGGACGGTCCGCAGCGCGGTGGGCGGATTGGTACTGCAGGCGGCGCGGTCGTTGGAGGCACTGGAGTCGGCGCGAACCATCGTCATTCCGGGATGGAAGGGCGCAGACGCCGCCCCCTCTACTCGACTGAGGCAAGCGTTGATAAAGGCACATGCACGCGGCGCTCGCTTTGTCACCATCTGCTCGGGCGCCTTTCTGCTGGCGCACTGCGGCCTGCTTGAACAACGACGGGCGACTACACATTGGCGCTATGCCGACGCCTTTGCCGCGCGTTTCCCACAGGTGGAGCTGATTCCGGATGTTCTCTTTGTCCAGGACGGCAATGTCATCACCTCGGCCGGGAGCGCGGCAGGAATCGACGCATGCATGCATCTCATCCGGGAGGACTTTGGCGCCAAGATCGCCAACCGTGTGGCGCAGCGCTTGGTCGTGCCCCCACAGCGCGGCGGAGGGCAGCGACAGTTCATCCCCAGCCCCGTGCCCGAGCGCGAGGGAGGCCGCTTTGAGGGTGTCTTCGATTGGGCCCGCCAACGGCTAACCCAGCCAATTGGGGCAGTGGATCTCGCACGTGCCGCCGCTATGAGTGAGCGGAATTTCTTCAGGCGTTTCAAGGAGGCGACCGGTACCAGTCCAAGCCAGTGGCTCTTGAATGAGCGGGTGTCTCTAGCACGCGAATTTTTGGAAGCGCAGCCGGGCTGGCCACTGGAACGAATATCTCGTTCATCTGGCTTCTCATCGCTGGAAACCTTCCGGGTCGCATTTCGCAAGGTGGTAGGCGTGCCACCCTCTCGCTATCGGGAACAGTTCGGAAGCTGAGCGGCGCGGTTTGGACTCGCGTCTCGTTACTCCAACCATGCCGGCTCAATGGCCATGAAATGCTCTTGCAGCCACTCAGAGAACGCCTGGACCTACGGCGTGGTGCCCATCCCAACTGGGAAGAGGAAGTCCTCAAGCTGACCCAAGGTCAAGGTGTCGACATCACGCTGGACGTTGCCGGCGGTGACGGCATCAATCAGTCCGTGCCTGCCACGAAGGCTGGGGACAGGATCGCCCAAATTGGTTTGCTTGCTGGCCAGAAGAGCGCGCTGAGTCTGATGCCAGTCATCTTCCGTCAAACCACCATCCGCGGCGTCGCCGTCGCACTCCGCTCGTCGTTTGATCGGATGAATTTGTTCCTCAACGATCACAAGATCCGTCCGGTAATCGAACGTGCGTATCCCTTTGAGCAACCACGTGAGGCGTTCGAGCACCTCTCGCGGGGCGCTCTCGGCAAGCTGGTGGTCAAGGTCTCCTGATTAGGCACACGGGCCGAGGGGGCGTTACTGGATTCGCCCCCCCCCTCATGTTCGCCACCGGCAAGAAGCGGGCACGCCCAGATACAGAGGTGCCCCCTGCAAGACGCCCTTCAGCGGCACAAAGCTGGGGCCTCCACGGTGCGCCGCCTACCAGTTCCATCGAGCACCAACTTTTCCGTTCCAGGCCGTCTCATCACCGTCAAAGCTCCAGCTGTAGTCGACATCTGCAAACAAGTAGCCGGTCTGAGAAATCTGCCAGGCGCCACCGATACCCACCTCTGCCCAACTTCCGCTAAGATCGACATCGAATGGTACGTAGCCGCTGCCGGTGGCGAATTCGGCGCGCGGTTGGCCCCGGAACTCATGCCATAGATTGGCACGCAGCCACGCGTTGCCGCTGCGCAGCTCGCCGTTACGGTTGTCTTGCTGGTTGTTGCGGTGCAGGCGCGCGCCGAGGCGCCCCACCAGCGAGTCGCCGCTGCTGAAGCGCACCTTCGCGATGCCGTCGTCCAAGTCGTCCACCCTCACCCGCTGCCAGATCATCTGCGCCTGCGGCTCCAGACGCCAACGCCCGTCCTCCGCGGACTGTCCATCTCCATCGTTGAGGACAAAGGGCCGCCCGCCCTCCAGTGACAACGCGATTCCATGTGCGTCTGTGAAGCTGTCGGGCAATCGCAGCGACTGCATGCGCAGGTCATATGCAGTGTACTGAGCCACCGCGTCCAGATAGGCACCTTTTTCGTTGAAGCCGGTCCAGTAACCGCCCGCGGTGCGGGCAACGAAACGATCGGTACCGGCGTGGAAGCGGTACTCGAGCAGGTTGTGTTTCACCTCGCCTTTGCCGCGCCCATAAGCGAGATAGAAGCCGGCATGCTCGCGACTTTCATCCTCCTCATCGATGCGTCGGTACAGGTCGAGACCAACCTGCAACGCCTCGAATTGGTAGTCGAAGTCTGGTCCGCGTTGGCCATAGATGCCCTCGCGGCCGCCGTCATGTTCGCCGTCGTGGATCATGTAGCGGATCCACGCGCCGTTGACCCCGTTGCGGTCGGGGTTCAAGTCGCCCCGCTGACGCAGGAGTTCCTCTTCGCCCACGCGCTCGTGCAGGGTATCGATGATCGTGCGCCCGTAGACACTAGCCATAGCTGGGGCCGCCGCGATGAGCGAGACCTCCTGCCGATAGGCAGGTGCCGGAGGTGCCGGAGGTGCGGGCGGCACCGGCGGCGTCGGGGGCGTCGGCGGTACTGGCGGCACCGGCGGTGGCACCGGGGGTTCTGGTGGTTCTGGTGGTTCTGGTGGTTCTGGTGGTGGCGGAGGAGGCGGAGGGGACGGTGGTGGAGTGGGAGGCGGCGCGGGTGGTGCGGGACAGGGCGGAACGGGCGCACCAGGCGCTGCGCAGTCGATCACCGAACGCAGGTACCAGCTGTTTTCCGTGTCGGCATCGGCCACGCTGGATGCACCGCCGCGATAGAGGAAGTATTCGTAGGGACCAGCAAGGACCGGCTGGGAGAGCGCGAAGTTGTCCACCGTGCTGGTGGCGCCCAGCGCCTGCACGACGCGGATGCCGTCGGCGGCGGTCACCGCGCCGCTGCCACCGCTGTTGATTATCTCCAGCAAGCCGGGGCCGCTGCTGCTGCCGCCGACCACAACCAGCTGATCAGAAGGCGATCCATCCGTGTCAAGCCACGTGTTCATGGCCAAGGTGCCGTCGCCCGCGTAGTTGGAGACCGTCAGGGTCTTGTAACTGGACGGCAGCGCCGGGTCGCCCGTGGGAGGGGAAAACACGATCCGGCTGGGATCATTCACCAGCGTGGTCAGGTTGGAGCTGCCCGTCATCGTCCACAGCGAATCGATCAGAGTCAGATGAGAGACGCTGCCTGCCGCCGTAGAGGCCGAACCGGTCAACGTGCTCCGCGTGGCCACGACGTCGGCCAGGCCAGGTAGGTTCGGGATGGGCGCACCCGGTGGCAAAGGGGCCGGCGCCGTGGGCAGATTGCCGTCATCGTCTGGAAAGTCGCCTGGGCCCTGAATCGTCGGCGCGCTGGTGTCCAGTAGCGGGAAATCGCTCAAACTACCCACACGCAGCCACTGAGTGGGCGCCGTGATCGTGGTGCTGGTGAGCCCAATCCGCCCGTTTCCCGCTACGCCCACCGTCGGACCGCTGGTGTTGGTCAATGTGCTCCCGCTGAAGTCGGCCTGGGAAACCGCGTCGGGCACGCCGACCACAAACAGGGCCATGGCACCACTGCCGACAGGCGCTACGGCCGTCGCATCGCCGATAAGCTGCCCTCCGATCAGCGCCACCGCGCCATGGGCGCCAGCGCCGCCGGGCCGCAATTGGACCTGGCTCATTCGTACCGACGTGGGGTTGTCGCGCGACAGTGCACCGTGTGCGCCCGCTCCGGAGGTGATGACCGCCAGATCGCTGGCGACCACCTGCGCCGACCCACGCCCCGCGGGCGTGCTGCCGTAGTCGGCAAGGCTGGCGCGCAGGCCCACCGCAGCTTCGCCGTAGGTGGTGATTGGCGTCCGGGCCAGGGTGATGCTGGCCAGGTCGCCGGCCAGGTCGTTGCGCGCCTGTGCCGACGCACCGTGCGCAAAATCGCCGCGGGTTTCCACGCTGCCGAGATTGAAGACCACAGTTGCCGGGAACTGCGCACCCCGTTGCTCGACGATCGCCAGCACGCCGATCGCATGGGAGCCTTCCGTGTTTACCGTGACGTCGTTGACCGTGGCTACACCGCCGTCATCAGCCCAGACCCCCATTGCATAGGTGCCGAAGGTGCGCGCTGTGATGCCCTGCGCCTCAAGGACCCCGCCGGGGTTGCGTGCGCCCAGTGCGTGCGCGAAGGCGGCCGCGCGAACCTGGCTGCCATAGGTGGTGATGGACCCGCCGGTCAAGCTCACGGTCCCGCCCAGATCAGCCAACGCGCCCATCGCGTTGTCATTGCCCCGGGTGACGATCGTGACGTTGCGCGCCTCCACCGCAGCGCTGCCCGCGCTGATAGCCGCAGCATCCACCCCGGCCGTGGTGATCGACGTGCCGTCCAGCGTGATGGCCGAACCGCTCAATGCACGCACACCGTATGCGGTGGCGCTCTCGGTGGTGACCGCTCCGCCTTGCAGGCCTATTCGGGTGCCCGCCCCTTCCGCCTGGATCGCAGGCGAAAACGGTCCAGTTGCCGCGATGGGCGCCATTGCAACGGTGCTGCGAACGAGCGACGCCGCGGCGCCATCTTTCACAGACACGCCGAACGAGCGTGCACCGCCCACGTCGATGCGCGAGTCGGTGATGGTTGCTGTCGAACCGGTACCCTCCACGAGCAGACCAGGGGAATAGAGCGCGCCGGTAGTTGAAATTGTGCTGGTGCCACTGAGGGTGAACTGACCGCCACCAGCTACACGGATTGCAGCGGCGGGAAAGGTGATATTGCCATTGCCGGTGTGACTGAGCTGGCTGCCACTGAGAGCAACCGCAGCCCCGCTGTCGGCGCGCACCACGTTGGCCAGCGTGCCGGACGTGTTGGCCACGACGTTCTGCCCATTGATCCGGCTTCCTGCGCCACGCGCGACGATGGCATGGCTGCCATCATTTGTGGTGGCATTCTGCGCCCCGCCGGTAGTGATCCGGGTGCCCGTCAGCGTCGCCAGGCCACCATCCTGGGACAGCACGCCGAACGCACCGCGCGACAACGTATCGATGCTCCCGCCGCTGACGCGAACCTCGCTGCCAGCGCCCAGCGCCTGCACACCGTAGTTGTTGAGAGCGTTGGACCCGCCACGGACCTGCACATCTGTCGTATCCAATGTGATGAGCGCGCCGCCTTCGGCACTGACACCCCGCAGGTTCGCCGGCGAGCTGGTTCCCCCGGGTGAGAGCTGGATGCTCGATCCGACCGCCGCGATCTGGCTGCCGACACCAACAGATCGCAGCCCGATCTGCCCGCTGGCATTGCCGGCGGTCGAGGTCGTGCGCAGGGCACTGCCGTTGAAGTTGATGATGGACTCACCTTGCGCAAGCAAACCGGTGGCATTGGCGCCGGCAAGGTTCTCGGTTATGCCGTTGGCATGAATGATCGCGCGCGACGACGCCGACACGCCCACCGCGTTGGCGGCTACAGTCACAGTGGTGCCCGGTTGCACATTGCATTGGCCGTCACTCACGACAATCGGCGTGGGGCAGTTCTGACCTTGAGCCTGCCCGACCAGTGCCAAAAGTACGCAGGTCGAAAGGAGACGGCATCGAGGCTGACGACTGTTGAATCCACTGAGGTCCATATCCAGCTCCCGAGGTCCGAATATAGTGGACAACGCCATCTGAGCGGCCACAACCGTAAAATTACGGACGATTGAAGCCAGCTTGCCAACCCCCACAGCATGATCGCGGGGTACGATGGCGTCACGTCGCTCTCGCGATTTGTGAATTCAGTGACACAAATTGACCGCACTCGCGCAGCAAATTGAGCCAGTTCCCTAGGGCTGACCAACTAAGTCCCGTTCCATTCACTTCGAGGAGACTAATGGTTGCCCAAACTCAGCCCTGGCAGCAGAGGCGAGGGTCTCAGGTCCGCTAGCGGCCAGTACCGCTGGTCTGATGTAAACTTCCGACCGTCTACACAGGCTGGACTATTCACTGGTTTGCCCAGGCTCCGTTAACGAGCCCAAGCTTTAATGAAGGTCATATCTATGCCTCCGGCTATGCCAGCTTGGCAGCAGAGCCAGACTGTTACCAAATGCACTAAACAGGGGCGCGTTATTCACAGGTAGTCTTGGGAAAATCCATCATGACAACATCACGGCTTCGGATGCACTGTTGTTGGAGGCGCACGTATGCGCCGGTACCGCGACGGCTCTTCAAGGACTGGGGTAAAACGTGGGGCTTCAACATTCCAATACTACCTACCCGCTATTCAGGCGAATAGTCATTGCTGAGGACCACACGATGGTCGCGGAAGGCATCGCGAAGATCTTGGAAGACCACTGTGACTCTTCCGAGATCGTAGCGAATGGCGAGGAATTGCTGCAATCACTACATAAGCAGACCCCGGATCTAGTCGTTGCAGATATAAGCATGCCTGGGGTCAGTGGCATCGACGCAATAAAGACTGCCCATACCCAGGGTTGCTCCGTTCCGTTTATCTTTTTAACGATGCACGATGAGCCGGCAATGGCACTGTGTGCGCTGCGACATGGCGCAGCAGGATATGTCGTAAAAAATGCCGCGGGAGATGAGCTCCTCTCCGCAATTCGGACTATCGCGACCGGCCGGTCTTACATCAGCCAATCGATGGTCGCTCAGCTGGCGCTTTACCCCAAACCGACGGAGTACGCTCTGACGCCGAAACAGCAGCGAATCCTACAATACATTGACCTGGGCTTGCGCCCGGCACAGATTGCTATTGAACTTGGAGTGTCCATACGAACGATTGAGTCACATAAGTACGCCATGATGCAGGAGTTCGGGGTGAGTGGCACGATGGCCCTCCTTATCAAGGCCCGAGAAGAAAAACTGTTGTAGGCGCCCTCCGCGCGGCCGTGCATGAGTAATTCTTGGCCCGAAGCAGACGAGTCCCGGGTTACGGCCGATGGTTCTGTAGAGATGTCTGCTCTCGGACTAAAGCGGAGTTTCGACTTACACCTTCCAGACTTTGCTGCCAACGGGTACGTCAGCCTTATCCAGTCCAGGGAGATGGAAGATCAGTTTGTAGCCGCCAGGTCGAAAGTGGTCGAAACGAAGTACTGCCTCTGCGGGCAATCTAGTGCCGCCCGGACGCTCGACGATGACAGCACAAGCTGAGTTGTGCTTGCCATGCGGGAGCGGCAAATCGGGCGCCAGAACCAAACCTCGGACGTGAGCATGAAGCGGTCCTCGACAGTTAGTAGAAGCTCCATTAGGTCTTTCTCAATCGCGTGTAGTCCGTGACGGCAGAGTGTCGTATGGCCTGTCGCTGTCCTCGATTCCGCCGGACTTCAATGATAAAAACAAGGTGACCGCCTTCAGCTCAAGGGACGACTCCATGGCTCCAACCTACTACTTCCTGGATACCGAGTGGTCCGATGCCGATGGTCGCGACTTGGTTAGCTTGGCACTGATTGATGAGAGTGGTGAGCGTCGCTTCTATGCCGAGCGCGCCCAGTTGTCGCCTAACCCCACCGAATTCGTACGTCGCTGCGTCTACCCGCTGCTCGATCGAGGAGCTCTTTCCCTATCCGACG
Organism: Stenotrophomonas rhizophila; assembly: GCF_001704155.1. Classification (NCBI taxonomy): domain Bacteria; kingdom Pseudomonadati; phylum Pseudomonadota; class Gammaproteobacteria; order Lysobacterales; family Lysobacteraceae; genus Stenotrophomonas; species Stenotrophomonas rhizophila. Next base: position 2,258,664 of record NZ_CP016294.1, read on the forward strand.
CGGCCTTTACCACGGCGTTGCGAGCGTTCCTTCGAGCCAGCGCCAACCCGGCGGTAATGGCCGATTACCCCACCGATCTGCAACTGCTGCAATGGGCTCTGGACGGCTGTGGACTGCCGACCGCCCAGGCTGCATATTGCGGCCCAAAGCCTAACCTCATCCAAACACGCATGTGGAAAGAGGGACTTGCCGGGAGGTTGGTGGAAGACTGGTTCGTGGCGCATCCAGAGCTAAGCGCGAAACGCCACCACGCCTTAGTCGATGCCCAAGCGCTTCGGATGGCGTGGCTGGTGAGCACTGGTCGCCTACCGGCTCCGTTGTGGGCGGAGTCCTATCATCGACTCAATAAATCATAAGGACTACGTGCCAGGTGCGTACGGGTACAGTCGCCGGCTGGTTGCGGCCCAGCCGCCATCTGGCCATTGGAGTCTGCTTCCGGCCAAAAGCGGACATCACTCCGTGACTACGGAAGGCTATTCGTAGGTGCGCAGCTGGCAGGTTCGAAAGTCGCAAACTGACTAATACGCGCCTCAAGCGAGGACGGGTGTGGGAGCGGCACCCAGGTGAGAACGCCACGCGATGTCAGTTCCGTCAGGAGGTTTTTCACCGTTGCGGTGACCAGTAGCCTTGGCTCAATACCTGGGAACTGCCGGATGGTCTGCGACAGCAGAAACTCAAGCTGATCGGCAGTCGAGATGCCGGACACGCTGTCGATGGGGAGCGCTGACGATCCCGGCACGAACTGAGCTGATGCCGAGATGCTGCCTCCATCGAACCACCACTCATCCCCGCGCTGTGACTTCCATCGATCATCGTCCATCCCTTCCTCCCTATTCTTCTACCCTATAGCGAATATCCGCTGCGGGCCGGAAGCGGACATTACCACGGGCCCAGCGACCCGGTCCCCGGTGGTGCGTCCGCTTCCGGCTAGTAGCGGACTCCGGTCACCTTCAATGAATCGGTCAATGGAGGGCTGTCGGGCCGGTGTACTGACGGCGGAATGCCGTGAATGAAAGATAGCCCTTGGCGTATCACACGTCCGCGCAGCAAGGTTCACTGCTACTTAATCTTCAGCTCCGGCAGAAGAGGATCAACATCAACCAGCTCGAGGGACTTGACCATGTGCAGCGTCCCGTTCTTGTACTTGAGGAAATGCGGACTCTTCACGTGCTGTTCGTATGCCTGCCGACTCGCATATATTTCAAGAATCGTCAGTCTGGTCGGATCGTCCTTGTCGAAGACGGCGTACAACGACAGCACGCCTGGCTCAATCTCGAGGCGCGAACCTCTTCAGCCAGGGCGTCTCGATAAGCAGGGAGATGCTCCGCGTTTACGGTGATCATTGACAGCCGTGTCATCTGCACCTCCTCAGCTCCAACACTGAAGGAGCATGCAGCCATGCCGATCAAGATTCCGATGAGTATCCTTTTCAATCAACCCTCCAATGTGCGCGTGCCGCTCGGCGCAGAGTTTTCCCGAAGATCAATCCTGCTGAGCGTTGAGCTGGCGTTGAATACCAACGCGGACACGTTCGGCAGCCTCCAAGCTGGAGTGGGCTTCGAGAACATCGGCCAGCCTTGACAGCTGCTCCGGGCGCACGCCTATGTTCATGCTGATTCCTATGTGAGACTGCAACTGGGGTTCCACCCCGGACATGGCAGCCAGCATGCTGACCGTGGCCAGCTCGCGGCTCTGCCAATCAAGGTTGTCGCGCTCGAAGATGTCGCCAAAGAGATGCGTACGCAGATACTCATTTGCCTGCGGTGCGAAATCGAACAATGGCCCTGAGACTGGACCACCCGCCAGCTTGGTCTGGTTCGCGGTGCCTGCGGCGAGCAACGCGTCGCCCTTGGGAATCGGCTTGCCCGGCTCGCGCCCGGCTTCATCCTGGATGCCCCTCTGCCTGCGTGCCTCCGCCACCTTCATGAGTTCGCTCAATGCGTTCAGGCTCCGCGGAAACCCCGCATAGGCGTAAACCTGCACAAGGATCTCTCGTGCTTCGGCCAGACTCAGTCCCGCGTCCAAGCCTTGATTCAGCGCACCCCGAAGGCTATCCATGTTGCCAGCCGCTGCTGAGGCGCTGATCGGAATAATCGCTTGCTGGCGGGCGTCCAGTTCGGAGGTAGAACCCCCGTTTGATGTGACGTTCATAGCTGCTCCTTCGTATGCGAAAGCCATCTGTCCCGGACCGGAGGCAAGCATCGCCGCACCCATCAGAGAGGCGAGACGACTGGACCGCCGTTTCCAGTCAATCACCTTGGTACTGGGCATCGGTCACCTTCTCCAACCAGTTCACGTTCTGACCATCGCGCACGCCGGTTACGGCGAGATGGGTCATCGCCGTAGCGGGGGCAGCTCCATGCCAGTGCTTCACCCCCGGCGGGCACCACACTACATCGCCGGGACGAACGACCTGAATGGGCTTACCCCACTCCTGCACGCGCCCGACGCCAGAGGTGACCACCAAACGCTGGCCCGCAGGGTGGGTGTGCCACGCCGATCGTGCACCCGGCTCAAACGTCACCAGCCCGGCGGAGGCAGTGATGCCCGGGTCCGCGGGCCAGAGCGGGTCGATGCGAACTCTGCCGGTGAAGTACTCCGTCTGACCATTCATCGAAGCCTGATTCCCGGCAGTGGTGATTTGCTGTTCGGGCGCCGCAGCTTGAGCCTCATGGGGAACGCCAAGCAGCGCCCAGACAGAGAGGGCCAAGAGCCCGCCAACCGCGGATCGAACCAACATGTCAGCCACCTCCGTCGGAGCGGGCCGGTGCGTCAGCAGCGGTAGGTCCGGCCAGGTACTGCTCTTCGGTCACATGCTCCAGCCAGTCAACGTTCCTGCCATCCAATGCCTCCTGGATTGCGATGTGCGTCATGGCGGTGGTGGGCGATGCACCGTGCCAGTGTTTGTGACCCGGCGGGCACCAGATCACGTCACCCGCGCGGATCTCCACGATCGGGCCGCCTTCGCACTGTGTCCAACCGAAGCCGGCTGTAACGATAAGCGTCTGCCCCAACGGATGGGTGTGCCACGCAGTTCGCGCGCCCGGCTCGAAGGTGACTGCCGCGCAGGATACCCTCGATGGCGCAGGGGCGGCATTGAGCGGATCGATGCGGACCGTGCCCGTAAACCAGTCCGTCGATCCTTTGATGGACGCTTGGGTGCCAAGGCGTTTGATTTCCATTTTGCTCACCTCTTTGTGGTGTGTTGGGTATGCAAACAACGGCTAGTCGGACTCAATCCGAACCGCGAGCGGCCCTTCCGTGCGAAGGAGCTGCAGTCCTCCTTCGATTCGACCCAGTCGGATCAGACCCTTCGAGTACGCAAAGGGCCTGTGGAAAATCGCCAGATTTCCCCACGGCGCATAAAAGGCGATGTCGCCCGCCGCCGGCGTGACTCCCTCCGGCTCACCGGCCACGCTGAGACGGCGCGGAAGCTGCGCGATTTTCTCGGTCGCGGCGTAGTCCTCGAGCTGCAGCGTCAGCGGCAACTGGGCGATGAACTCGCGCGCCGGGATACTGTCTTCCATGGTGGCCGACAGCATCTGATCGTTGATGATCAGTCGAATCTTCATGGAATGAACCTCCGGGTTTGACTCTACCTTCCTAGCTGCAATAGCGTGATGAGTGGGCTCGGCAGAGCATGCCGCTATTGCCCCGAATGCAAGCAGGAGGCAAAGCAGGGCTCCTGTGATCGACGTAACGCACCTCATGAGCCCCGGGCCTCCACAGCGACCACCGGCCCCGACGTGGTCGCCCGCTCGGACGCCGTCGCATAAGCGAGCAGCGCGGCGCACAGCAGCAGGCCAGCACTGGCCAGGAACGTGCTGGCAAAGCCGAGACTGTCAAACAGCAGCCCGCCCACGGTCGAACCGAGTGCGATGGAGCACTGCACTACCGCCACCATCAGCCCGCCGCCGGCCTCTGCGTTGTCAGTGAAAGTGCGAGCCAGCCAGCTCCACCAGCCCACCGGTGCGGCCGTTGCCAGCAGGCCCCAAGCCGAGAGCAGTGCGGCGGTCGGCCAAAGCTGGGGCCCCAGTGGAACCAAGGCCACGGCAATGAGAGCCATCAAGGCTGGAATGGTCACCAGAGTTCGGTAAAGCCCACGCCTGATGAACACGCCAATGACGAGCGTGCCCACGAAGCCGCTTACGCCGATAGCCAGCAGCACCAGCGGTACAGCAGACGTTCCTGCACTGGTCACCCGCTCCAGGAACGGCCGCACGTAGGTAAACAGGGCAAATTGCCCCATGAAAAAGGCACCGCAGGCAAGCATCCCAAGTGCCACCACACGTCGCCGGAACAACGCGATCAACCCGCCTTGTGACTGCCCGCTCTCCGCAGGCATGGAGGGCAGACAAACCCACTGCCATGCGAGCGCTATGACAGCCACGGGCAGAAGGCACAAGAAAGCGCCGCGCCATCCAATCATGCCACCCAGGTAGCTGCCCAATGGCGCCGCAACTACCGTTGCAAGCGCGTTGCCACTGTTGAATATCGCCAGGGCGCGCGGGACTTTTGCGGCGGGCACCAGCCGCATTGCCGTTGCGGCAGACAGTGACCAGAACCCACCGATCACCACGCCAATCAGTGCACGCCCCGTCATGTAGACCAGATAGTTCGGAGACAGGGCCACCACCACACCCGACACCGCCATCAATGCGGTGAGGATCAGCAGCAACGTTCGTCGGTTCATGTTGCCCGCCAACCGGGAGATCGACAGGCTGGTCAGCACCGCAAAGGCTCCCGAAATGGCAATGCCGTACCCAGCAAGCCCTTCGGTCACGCCCAGATCTGCCGCCAAGGGAGTAAGCAGGCTCACCGGCATGAATTCGGAGGCGATCAACGCGAAGACGCACAGCGTCATCGCGAGCACGCCCCCCCAGTTGGCGCGATCTGCGTTCACGTGGGTGCGGCTCATTTCCCGGCCAGGCCGCGCTGGAAGAACGTCGTCAGTTTTTCGAAGGGAATCAGGTTGGTACGGTCATACAGGTCCACGTGCCCCGCACCCTTCACCCAGTAGAGCTCCTTCGGTTGGCCCGCCCTTTGGTATGCGTCCTCGCTGAACTCGCGTGAATGCGCGACGTCGCCAGAAATGAACAGCATCGGCCGCGGCGAGATGGTCTCGATGTCATTGAAGGGATAGAAGTTCATGAATTTGACCAGGCTGCTGAAGAGCGGCTGGGTGGTCAGCTCTGCCGTATCGCCCTTTGGCGTGTAGGCGCCGCGCGGGGTACGGTAGAAGTCGAAGAACTCGCGTTGGATGGCAGGGGTCTCAGCATCGAGTCTGTTCACTGTGCCTGGCACGTACACAGCCGCGCCGCCCTTGAACTCGGCCAAGCGCTGGTCGGTTGCGGACTGGATCACTGTCTTGCGCTGTTCCAGCGACTGCCCGTTGTTCAGCCCCTGCCGTGCCGCCGCACCCATGTCGTACATGCTTACCGTGGCAATGGCCTTGATGCGCGGGTCGATCTTGGCGGCGCTGATCACAAAGCTGCCGCTGCCACATATACCCAGGCCGCCAATCCGTTCCGGGTCCACATAGGCCTGCGTACTCAGGAAGTCCACGGCGGCGCTGATGTCGTCTGAATAGATTTCCGGCGCCACCAGGTGCCGCGGGGCGCCACCGCTCTCTCCCCAGAAGGAAAGATCGATCGCCAGCGTAACGAAGCCCTGCTCGGCCAACTTCTGCGCGTAGAGCTGCGAGCTCTGCTCCTTCACCGCGCCCATTGGATGGCCAACCACCACGGCGGGGGCGCGGCTGCCGCGAGGCAGGCCTTGGGGGCGGTACAGCGTGCCCACCACTTCCACCTGGTACTGGTTGTGGAAGCTGACGCGCTCACCAGTGACCGTGGGGCTGTGGTAGAAGTTGTCTGCCCCGGCGGGATGTGCTGCCCCAGGGGTATCGGCAGCCATGGCGGGAAGCGGAAGTACGTAGCTGGCAAGCAGCGCCAGCAGCAACGTGGTCGGTTTCATGCGAGTGCGGCCTCGGTTGGGGGGACTGAGGTCGCCACGATAGGCTCCGCCCGCTACCGCGATAAGCCGGCTGAAAGTTGATGCATTGTTGAGTTGAGCTCACAATTGATCCATGAGCGCCGTGAAGACCAATGATCTGCAAGCCTTTCTGGTGGTGGCCCAGGAGCAGAGCTTCACCAAGGCCGCCGTTCGCCTTGGGGTAACGCCCTCTGCGCTGAGCCATTCAATGCGGTTGCTGGAAGAGCGCCTGGGCATTCGCCTGCTGGCCCGCACCACCCGCAACGTTTCTCCCACTGAGGCGGGCGAGCGCCTTATGCGCTCCATCGCACCGCACTTCGAGGCCATCGGTGCCAGCGTGGAAGCCCTGGGAGACCTGCGCGACCGGCCGGCGGGAACGCTGCGGATCTCCTGCACGGATGATTCGATGGAGACCATCATACGACCACGGCTTGCCGGGTTTCTGGCCGAGTACCCGGACATCACGCTTGAGTTCTACGTGGATTACGGCTTTACCAACGTGGTGGAGCAGCGCTTCGACGCCGGCATCCGGCTCGGAGAAGCGCTGAGCAAGGACATGATCGCTGTCAGGGTCGGACCGGATTGGCGCCTGGTGGTGGTTGGATCTCCCGACTACTTCGAGAAACATCCCAAGCCCAGGAAGCCCGCCGACATCACCCGACACCGCTGCGTGCACATCCGGCATCGCCCAAACGGCGCCATTTATGCCTGGGAGTTCGAAGAGAAGGGCAAGGAATTCACCGTACGCGGCGACGGACCGTTGGTCTTCAACAGCATGACCCACGTAATCAATGCCGCACTGGACGGCCTGGGCTTGGCCTATGCGCCGGAACCGATGGTAGCCGAGCACATTGCGCAGGGCAGGCTGGTGGCTGTGCTGGACAGGTGGTGCGTGCCCTTCCCCGGCTACCATCTTTACTACCCGAACCGCCGGCAGCCCTCGCCCGCATTCACGGCACTGGTAGCTTGGCTGAAGCTGGATGTTTGATGTGCAGGACGATGCGGGGTGCGACCCTAGTTCCCCGCATGTGTCTTACTTCGGCTGGAAATGGACACCCGCCCTGCCCACGATGCATCCCTAATGCCACGCCCTCCAAGGTCCGCTTTCGGCCAAAAGCGGACACGCATGGAGGATGGCGCCTGTCAACGACATCCTTATCGATTCAGAGGGTTGGTTGCTGGTTGGGGCAAGGCGTTGGCAGGAAAGACCTTAGCGCGGATGCCCTAGGTCGATAGCCGTAGTTCTACTGGATTCGAGTTGGACTTGGCCAAGCTTTGCTTTGAATATGCTGCAGAGATCAGCGAATCAGGAAGGGTTTGCGGATACCAGCCCCTTGCGCGTCAATCTTACATTTCGTCCCCCCTTGGCACCCCAGAGCGAAGACCCTATCCTGCTGGCGGCCGAAACGTACGCAGCGGGCTGACGCAAGCCCCAGACTGGCCCTGTGCTTGCTGCGCAACCACGTGCAGTCCTGGTTCCGGCGAAGGTCCGCCTCGCGTTATTTTTTTTTTGATCAAGGATCATACTGTGCTTCTTGCCGTTTCCCCCGGCCGCCTTTGCCGCTGGCACGTTGTCCTGTTCCCACTGTTGGCCGTGCTGGCCCTGCCCGCTGCCGCGCAATCGCCGCGTTGTGGCACCTTCAAGGATCCGGCCAGTGGCGCCGTACTTCGGGTTGACAGTGCGGTGCAAGGCGAACGTCAACTGCCCGGCGAGGCCGCAGAGCCGTATCACTTACAGCACAACGGCGATCAACTGCTGGCGGCCAATCTGGCCAGCGGCAGGATGACCAGGCTAGCGGTCAGTACCGATAGCCGGAACCTCAGCGACGACGCCGGGCATTACGTGCTCGAAGCTGACGTCGCCTGCCAAGCCGCGTCGACCTTCGCGCCCGGCAGTTGCCGCGCCGATATCACTACCTGCTTTGGCCAGATGACGTGGGCCGGCGCAGACAGCTGGAGGCGATGGTGCACCGAAGGCGTTTCCGCCGCCTGCAACCGGTTGATCGAGGACTACCGCAGCGAAGCTCGCAGCGCGTGGGTAATCGCCAAGGTCATGGCCGACGAAAGCATCCCCTCCAGCGCCCCAGCGGTGTGCGTGAAAGACAGCGCGGTATTCGATGCCGAGGCCTGCGGCCACGCGGAGGATGCCGAGCGCGCAAGGGCGGTGGGCAAGGCATTTGCGTTAACCAAAGGCATGCCCAACGAACCGACCTTACCCGATGCGGAGTTGGACGAAGTGGCCAAGCTGTGCCGCCAGCAGCCCAGCGTCACCTTTTGCACTGCCGTGGCGTCAGCCCTCCGTGCCGCCGGGCGGCTGCCAGCCGCGCTTGAAGCAATGCAGCTGGCATGTAGCACGACCGAGAACCCGCAAGCTTGCGCGCAGCTGGCCACCCAAGGCACCGACACTCCGAACTAACTGGCCATGTCAGCGTCACTGAGCACCGGAACATCCACCGCCCTGCGGCATGGGTGGCTTCCCGGCGGTGTGGGGGAGTTAAGGCAACTTTCGGAGCCGCTCTTTCCCACCACTTCGTCCGGTCCCGCACCTTCCGCCGGACAGACTCTTTCAGGGACGCGGCGCACTGCTCTTAAAGGGTGCAGGAATCAGGCAGCAGGAGGTGCCCTAGGGTGGGCGCTAGCTTAGTGGGATCCACGCGGTGTGCCCGCGCGGCTTTGTCGGGGATATCCCTCTAGCCACCCTAAGCCGGGCCCGGATAAGGGGACTAGAACGTCCGCCTCGCGGATCCGCAGGAGATCTGGCCGAATGTATTACCGACCTCACCCTGCGGATCCGCTCCGCGTCCAGCTGGAGTCCACCCAGTGGGTGGTGTCTCCCCCGTTATTGGATGGAAATGTCCGCCGACAGGCGTGAAAACGGCGCGAAGAACTTGGCCGTCACCAGGTAGCTGCTTCAGGCATCCCACAAATCGGGCAGGTCCACCCCTTCGTACGGATCGATCAACCTGTTGACGCGTTCGATGCCGGTAGGCACTTGGAACATTGTGACCTCTTCGCGGGGTAGCAAGCCTCGCCAGTCACTTAGCTTCGCAATGCGGAGGTCCTCGGGCTCAACAGGCAGCCACCGCATCGGCCAGTAAGGAAACCGTCTCTGCCCGCCTACGCTACGCGCCAGCTCGGCGATGTTTTTATGGCAGCTTGCACTGCTGATTCTCGACCAAGCATCCACCACCGCTCCCTCAAGACCTTAGATGTATTGAAGGAACCGGCTTCCGTCGGTAAGCAATACGCCGGTGACACCTGTAGTTGCGTTATGAGTGGCGGCGCTACGCCCCACTTCCTTAACCTGAAGAAGGGTCGCCCCAAGGCCAACTTGGCTCGTGTAAACAAGCGTGTGTAGCTTTCCCATGCCGCCTCCCCCAGATCGACCAGGATGCGCGACTCTACCATCCCATCAGCCGACGACTGACGGCTAGGATCCACTCTTCGGCGGAGGGCTGGCCCGAGCGCCCCACGCTGAGACGGAACTCTAGCCCGCGCAGGCCGTCGGTCAAGCGTGATCGCAGTTGCTTCAAATTCTACACGCCGACGGCGCGGCATCTACCGTCCCTTAACTAGCAAATTTCATAAGCTGCGCCTTCGTTCGAAGGTAGGGACCGCAATGCCGAATACTGGCGCCTTCTATCTCCATGAGGTCTCGGGGCCCACGTTAGGCTCCCCCGGGCAGTTCACGTCCATCTCGATGGTAAGTGCGACATGCACGAAGTGCAGCCATAAGTTTCACGCGACTGCTCCACCCGACTTAGTGACCATCGCGGGTGGGACGGTGCTGACGTGCTCCGCATGTGGCGCGAGACAGGCTATCAGCAAAGCACGCTTTGACCTCTTCTCGACCCGCCTCAGCTCGGAAAGCGATCCTCGGTCTGAGCAGGATTAAGCGATATAGGGAGCTGCAATTTCGGCTAGACGCTCTACCCCGGTGGGCACAAGACGAGAGCCCAAGGTTCGACCACCGAGGCGCGTCCAATCGCTGAACGCCGCCTCTTGGAATTGGGTATCGACGATAGGAATCCACCGCATTGACCAGTAGGGCATACGTCGCTCGGAGACCCGTCCACGGGCAAGCTCAACGACATTGCAGTGTTCACGAGAATTGACGATCCGCGAATAAACCATCGACAGTCCATCATCCGGGCCCTCGATGTACTGCAAAAAGCGTGACCCATCAAAAAGCAGTATCCCGGTCACGCCCGCCAGACGGTTATGCGCAGCGGCTTTCTCAACCAGTCGGTTCAACTGGTCGTTGCTCAGATCTATAGCCGCCTCACTGGCGTATGCGATTGCTTGCAGGGTCATTCCGACCTTTCTCCGCTGCTCTGGTTTCCTATCCCGGGGAGAGAATCGTAGCGGACAAAGTAGAGCACCCGACGTGAGCGAGCGCCCATTTCGTCGCTCGCGACCTGAACTAGCTGAACGGTTTAAGCGCTTGGCCAGAACCGATGGTCTGACGCCATGGTCATGCTGCTGGCCAGCGAGCCGCCGGATCTCGCTGCTGAGCGGGCGGACACTACTTGCAACTTGCATATCCATTGTGGGCACTCCCTTGGTGACAGTTGGCAAAGCTGCATGGGCTTGGGGAGGAGCTGCCTGAAAGCCAGTTTAGCTCGGGCAGTCGCTTCGGCGGAGACCGCCTTCGTTTCCGCTGTTACACGAATCGAATGCGGACGGCGCTGCGCCGCAACGCTGCATCCCGGCAAGAGGCCCTGGCTGAGCCTGAGTTATTTGGAGAACGCATAGGTGATTTGATTACCTGCTCGCACACCGCCCACCGCTCAGCGGCCCAGATGGCTTGGTTAAGAAATTCTCAACGCCGAGGGGTCTACTTTCACGCGTCTTGGTCGAGGCTGGCGGCAAGGTATTGGCTCACCCCACCAGAGGATCACTAGATGGCCATCAAAACGCTTGAAGAGCTGTTCGTTCACGAGCTGTCCGACATCTACAGCGCTGAAAAGCAGCTGACAAAAGCCCTGCCCCGCCTGGCCCGAGCCTCAGAAAACCCGGATCTGGCGGCTGCTTTTGAGACCCACCTGGAAGAGACACAGGGACAGATCGAGCGCATCGATCAGGTCGTTGAAGTGCTGGGCATCCGCCTCAAGCGCATCAAGTGCGCCGCGATGGAAGGGCTGGTTGAGGAAGGCAAAGAAGTCATTGATTCGGTTGAGAAGGGCCCGGTGCGCGATGCCGCGCTGATCGGCGGGGCCCAGAAGGTGGAGCACTACGAGATCGCCTCGTATGGCACCATCGCGGCGCTCGCCAAGCAGCTCGGGTACAAGGACGCGCTCCCGCTTCTTCTTGAGACCCTGGAAGAAGAGAAGGCAACCGATGAGAAGTTGACGCTCCTGGCCAAGTCCGGTGGAAATGCCAAGGCAGCCCAAGCGGCGTGAGGTAGGACCATGGAACGCGACCAGAAAGCGTCCTGACCCAGCTGGTAATCCGGGGAGCGGCACTGGCTGCCGCTCCTTCACCGGATTTCTCCACCGGCGGGACTAACGTCGGACAGCTAGCTTAACTCTGGGCCGTATGGGAATGTGGAAACGTAACGGTTTATCGATCGTGCTGCTCCTTTTGCTTCTCTGCTTCTTGGGAGGGCAAGTGTGGACCGGCTTCCTGGCACACAACCAGGAACTCGCTGACGCACACCGAGCGCCGCTGGACCTGTGGGACTATCTGCAGAGCGGGCACTTCGTCAGCGCCACGTTTGAGAACTGGGAAAGCGAGTTCCTTCAGATGGGCATGTATGTCCTGCTGACCGTCAGCCTGCGTCAGAAGGGCTCTGCTGAATCCCGACCACTGGACGACGCCGAAGAAGAGGAGCGCATTGAGGCTGGCCCTACCCCTTGGGCCGTTCGCAAAGGTGGGCTCTGGAAGACCTTATACGGCCACTCCTTGGCGATCACCTTCGGGGTGCTGTTCCTGTTGAGCTTCTCGTTTCACCTTACGGGTAGCTGGCGCGCGGAGGTCGATGAGCAGATGGCCCTTGGACAGCCCACGCCGACGTGCTGGGAACATCTCTGGAGCAGCAGCTTCTGGTTCGAGTCGTTCCAGAACTGGCAGAGCGAATTTTTGGCTGTTCTTGCGTTGGTCATCCTGACCATTTTCCTGCGCCAAAAGGACTCGCCACAGTCGAAGCCGCTGGCTGCACCGCACAGTCAGACGGGCGATTGAGGGGCCGGAGCATCCATGAGTCAGCCCACCCCTGCTCTTCTGATCATCGACATGTTCACTCTGTTCGACTTCCCCGACGCTGACCAGGTGAAGCCCAACGCGTTGAAGGCCGCCGGGCAGATCGCTGTCCTCGCGCGGCGCTTCCGCGAGCGAGGTAACCCGGTCATCTATGTAAATGACAACTTTGCCAACTGGCAGATGGACTTCAAAGAGTTGGTAAGTCTCTGTCTGGCGACGGAAGGCGAGTCGTCAGCGATCGCTGAAGTTCTACAGCCGCACCTTGGCGACTACTTCGTGCTCAAACCCAAACACTCGGCCTTCCTCGCCACCCCGCTTTCCGTGCTCCTGGCCAAGCTGGGCGTGAGGGAGCTAGTCATTACAGGAATGACCGCCGAATCATGCATCGCCGCTACCTGCTTCGACAGCAATGCGAGGGAATACCAGACGACCGTGGTGCAGGAAGCGGTGGCTGGCATTGGCTCCAGACGAACGACCGCATTACGGCTGCTGGATGACTCCAAGGCGGCTCGTGTCCTCAAACTGGCGAGCTACCTACGCCGCTGAGGGGTGTTTCTCAAGCCCCCGTGCCGACCCTGCAGCTATTCTTCGGTCGAGCCGTTGGACGCTGCGTTCTGGTCTGGGTTGGGACGCTCCTTGACGTTGCTGCGGGCGTCGTGAGCGTGGGCACCCGTTGGGTCTTGAAGCTGGACCACCCTCCCCTGTTGCCAAGCGTCTGCTCCCGGGTCTATAGCGGGCTCGGGGATATCGGCGCGGCGTTTCCGTTTGTCCTCGCTGCTGACCCCCAGCCGTGCGTCCCGAGCCGCCACCATCGCTGGATCGGCTTGGCCATCGGCGGTAAAGCCCATCATCAGCTGCGGCATTCCGCGCGGCAGGTCTTTATCCAGGTCGGTGTGCCAGGTGTGCCACGTTTTTCCATACGTGTGGATGAGCTTCTCCATGCGCTCATGCTCGGCCACCTCCGGGATCCCTGGTGCGATCAGCTGCCCCGATTTCACTTCGTGGACGTGGCTGTGCCAGAGCGCCTTTTCCTGCTCAGGGAGGCCAGCGAACAGTTTCCCACTGATGATGTATTCAACGCCCATCAGCTTGAGGGACATGCCCTGCCCCGAGCTACTTGCCCAAGTGCTTGCGCACTGCGACCGCAGTAGAACCCACCGCTTTCACCGCGGCCCGGAGTTCTTCGGCGTTGACGCCCAGTGCCTTGGTCCAATATTGCAGCTCATAGTCTTCGTTGACGTTGATGCGATCGCGGTCCGGGCTACCAGCGTTCTTTTTGTCGTCGGTCATGATGATCTCGTCCTTGCATTCCAGATTGTTTTCGCGACCAGCAATTGCCGGCGCCAGGTCACCGCGCCGCGCGTGCTGCGGTGCCGCTGAAGGTGGGCGACCGAACGGCGGCGGGTGCGTAGGCCATCTCGTCTGCAGCCGCGATGAGCTCCAGAAGATGTGCGGCAACGGGGCCAACTTCTTTCCTCACGCCGATGAAGTGGACCCATGAGCCCTCCACTTCCACTCGGGCTCCATCAAGCTCAGTAGACCGGCTGACCAGTACGCGAAGGTTCTGGATCCACGTCTCGCAGGGGACCGCGTCCAGCTGAACCGCGGTGGTGGCATCGCCCACGTAGAGATCCGCCATTTCCATCCGAGTCACGCGGGGAGTTGCCGCCCGTAACTGTCGGTAAGCACTCATAAGATCTTCCTAGTAGATATTTGATGACAAATATCCGCTTGGCGGAGGGCATGTCGCGTCACTGCGGCGTCAAGGGAACGTCAAACGACTGGGCCGGTTGCAGCGAGTTGCTGTTCATGGATGGATGGGCGGTACGCACGCCAGAAAATACACACCGCCGTGAGCGGCGGTCACCTATTATCTTCTATCGGGCTAACCTTGGATCCGCTACAGGGAGTCACGATGAAAAGTGATTGCAACCGAGTCTGGGACGTCAAAGGATCAACTCAGCCATGGACGTGACGGCTTGGCACGTCCTCTATCTCTTTTGGCTGGTTGCAGGGGCCATGGACTTTCTGCTTCACCGAGCCAGCAGCATCGAATCCACATCGGGACTGAAAGAGGCCACGCTGCACTTGGCGCAGATCGCGATCCTGGGGGCGGCAACGCTCCTGTGGCTCTCCTTTCGAGCATCTCAACCGCTTTTCGTGATCCTTCTGGGGCTGATGTGCCTGCATGCCATCACAGGCTATTGGGATACACGCGTGGCCTATCCCACCCGAGCCATTGGCCCCTTGGAGCAACACGTTCATAGCGTCCTGGACTTGGCCCCTTGGATCGCTATCGGCGCCTTTTACTGGTCCCTTCCTGATACGCACGCGGTAACTGGCTTGGTGTTTGAACCGGCTCCCATCGCCATGTGGCTGTTTGCCATCGTGCCGGCGCTACTTCTTACGGTGCTTCCCGCCCTCGTTGAGTTCCGACGCTGCCTTGCCTACCGCGCCTAGGCGAATCCGGCCCGCAACCCGGCGGTCAGGGAGACCTCGCCGGGTGGAGCTCAGAGATTGCTCGCAGCCGAGCGGGGCGCCGCCAGCCCGTCTCGTTTGTCAGGGGATAAGGATCACCTTGCGGCAGTCCTCCTCCTTACGGTCGAACAGTTCGTAGCCGCGGGCGGCTTCTTCGAGCGGAAGACGGTGGGTGATGATCACTCCAGGGTCGAGCGCGCCTTCCCCGATGTAGTCGAGCAGTTCGGGCATCAAACCCTGCACGTGGGTCTGGCCCATTTTGAAGGTCAGACCCTTGTCGAACGCATCGCCAAGCAGGAAGCCATGCAGATAGCCGGAATAGACGCCGGGAATGCTCACCGTGCCGCAGCGGCGGGTGGCGGCGATGCACTGGCGGATCGCAACCCCGCTGCTGCCTTCCACCTTCAGCGTGGTCAACGCCGACTCGAGCGCGCTGCCTTCGGCTTCGAAGCCGACTGCTTCGATGGACGCGTCCACGCCGCGCCCATTGGTCTGGGTGATGATGTATTGCGCAGGGTCCTCGATCTGACTGAAATCCACCGGGGTTACGCCGTAGGTCTGCGCGGCGAAGGCCAGCCGGTAGGCCAGATGATCGACCATGAAGATGGTCTCAGCGCCCAACAAGCGACAGCACGCTGCAGCCATCAGTCCGACCGGGCCGGCGCCGAAGATGGCCACAGTAGACCCCGGTTTGACGCCCGCATTGAGCGCGGCCTGATACCCGAAGCGTGCTCCCGGACTGAAGCTCGAAGGTGCTTGCGGCGATGCCGTTCAAGCCGAGATCACCGCCCGTGATGCCCGGAGTGCCCGAGCCAAATACGACGGCTCCAGAGTCGTTCCGGATGCCGACGGACCCTGCTCCGGTCGCAGTGATAGCACTGGTTCCATCGATGGTCAGGCTGGTGCCGTCATGCATCAGGGCACCGAAGCTGTTCGCGCCCGCTGAAACCGTCGTGTTCGTAAGGCGGCCGACAGCGCCCGTGGCCATGAAGAGGCCCCAGCTTCCGGTGCCGACGTTGAACTGGCTGTCGGTGGCGGTGAGGCGGGCCGGTGCGAGTGCGCCATTGCCCCACCACCCAACGCTGTCATTGCCGAGCGTGATCGAGCTGCGGAGGACATTTGATCGGGAGCCTGCGATGGCGCCTGTGTAGGACCCGGCGAAGTAGTTGTAGATGCCGAGCGAGTAGTTGCCTGCGGTAATCGTGCTGTCGGTCAGGTTCGACTCGGCCTCGCCCCCGACCAACGCTCCACGGGTCCGGCCAGTGCCAGCGATTCCATCGCCCAACGTGACGGTCAAGTTCGACGCATTGATCTGGCCCAGAGCACTTTGACCCGGCAGACCGCCCCCAGGTCCGGAGTTGGTGATCTGGAACACGGTGGCCAACGTGGTGGGCAGGTTGACCACCGTGCCGTTGGCGTTGACCACACCGCCTCCGAACGCCGTCAGCGCTGCGATGGTCATGGTCGGCGAGTAGGTGTTGGCGGGATTGAGGCCCACTACCGTGCCCGCCCCCAGGTTGAGCACGCCCCCCGTGGTCGCGATGGCGTTGGCCAGGGATTGGGGGGCCATGTAGATCGTGGTGTTGGTGAACGTGCCGGTTGCGACCGCATAGGCGCCATCCGGCCCACTGAACACGGTGATGGGGCTGAAGAAGCCCGCGCCGCCGGTCGGTATCTCGGCCACGATGTTGTAACCGTTGAATGTAGCCGTGGTGCCATACCCCACGCGGACCACGTCCCAGGTCGTCCCGGGGACCGTTGCATCGGGTAACGCGTGCGTGGCGCCGTCGCACAGTGATACCACGCGAGGGTTGGTCTGGATGCCTTGGCACCCAGACCCCTCCGACGGTGCGGTCAGCAGCGTCGTTCCCGACAGCGTGGGCAAGGGTTCCAACCCATGGTCCGGAGGCGGGGCCGCAGAGGTTACGTAGCTCATGAAGCAGGCGGATGCCAACGCGGTCAGCCGCAACGCCTCTCGAGAGCGCCCCCGGACATCCCCCGTCCCCTTTGCCATACCCATCGGCGTAGATGACATGTCGAGCTCCGCTTGGGAGCATCGAGTCTATTTTTGCCTGCTGCCACGTGCATCCGCACAACTGCCGGTTACTCGTCAGTATGTTTACTGAATTCCACAGCGAACCCTGATCACCCGCGGCGGCCGCATGTGAGCCTTCTCTCACAGGAGGCTTCCCTACCTTGAAGTGCTGCGCAGTAGTTTTACTGAGGTCGGATGCGCATTGACACGCATGCATTCAGGTCTGCCAGGACGAGACACTTGGGGCCCCCGGGTCACTACCATCATGGAGTTCCCATGAGCCATCTGCCTGCCCCGCCCGACGCCCCGCCTCCCTCCACGTTGGCCAACGACCTAGCACGTGGCCGCACCCATCTGGGCAACGAGCGCACCCACTTGGCGTACCTGCGCACAACGGTGTCGCTGATCGGCTTCGGGATCACTATCAACCGCTTCAGCACTTACCTGATCCAGAACGACCAAGCGCCCAAAGGCAACAGATTGATGCTGCACGACGCGAGCAACGCGGGTTTTGGCATGGTGTTGCTCGGGTTGGCGCTGCTTGTCTGGTCCCTTGTCCGCTATCAGCTGGTGACCAGGGATATCGAACGCGGCATCATCGATCCTAGGCATCGCGCGACAACGGTCTTTACGATGGGTCTGTTACTGCTGGGCGGGCTGACGGCGGTTTGGCTGTTCACCAGCTGAGGTCTGCCGCGCCGAGGGCGCCGGAGTCCCAGGACACCCGGCGCCGTTATTGTCAGTTACTGCTCCCGGCCGGGTTCTCCATCTTCCGCTGGGCCTCTTCCAACGCCTTCTTCATGCTCAGGGTATCGGCGCCCTGCGACGGAGGAAACTCCATGAGCGTCTTCAGGTGCGCGGCGATGAACGGGCCGGCAGCTGTGGGTGCCCACAACTTGGAGGCGAAGAACTTGCGCCCGATGTAGCCCCATTCCGGCGACTGTGGGTCCATTCGCTCCATGGGATCCATGCGCAGGTTGAAGATGTAGGGCACGGACGGGTAGTACTTTTCATCCCACCAGCTGCCCTCCCGCTTCACGCCGATGTGCATCTTCCAGTTGTCCACGCGCACCGCCATCAGGTCGGTTTCATCGTAGTAGAAGATTTCGCGCCGCGCCGACTTGGGCGATTCCCCGGTCCAGTGGGCCAGATTGTTGTACCCATCCAGATGCACCTTGTATTTGGTGCCATTCATGGTATGGCCCTTGATCAGCTTCTCCTTCAGATCGGGAAGCCCGGCGGCTGCGGCCAGCGTGGCGTAGACATCTTCGTGGTTCTGTGTTTCGTTGGAGACGCTGCCGGCGGCGATCCGGGCTGGCCACTTGACCAGGTGGGGTACGCGCACACCGCCTTCCCAGGTCGTCCCCTTTTCGCCACGGAACGGCGCGTAGCCGCCATCGGGCCAGAGCATCAACTCATTGCCGTTGTCGGTGCTGTAGATCACGATCGTGTTGTCTTCGATGCCGAGCTCCCGGAGTTTGTCCAGCAGCTGACCGACCTGCTCGTCATGCTCAAGCATCTTGGCCCGCACCACGTCTTCCTCCGCCCTGCCCTCGTCCACGGCTTTCTGTATCCACTTTTTCGGCGAGTGGGAATGAATATGGATGGCGGTTGTGTTGAACCAGCCGAAGAACGGCTTGTCACCCTTGCCCACCCGGTCCAGCCAGTCGAGGGTTACCTCGACCACTTCACTGTCGAAGGTTTCCATGCGCTTGCGCGTGAGCGGGCCGGTATCCTTGATCTTCTGCTTGCCTACCCGACCAAACTTCGGGTCGGTGGTGGCATCGTCCTTGTCCGAGGCCCAGGCGTGGAGCACGCCGCGGGGACCGAAGGTTTGTTTGTATTCGGGATTTTTTTGCCCAGGGTAGTCAAGCTCCTCGGGCTCCTCTTCCGCGTTCAGGTGATAGAGGTTGCCGAACCACTCGTCGAAGCCGTGGACGGTAGGCAGAAACTCGTTGCGGTCGCCCAGGTGGTTCTTGCCGAACTGGCCGGTCACGTAGCCGACCGACTTGAGCACTTCGGCCAGCGTCGGGTCGCTTTTCTGGATGCCACGGGTGGAGCCGGGAATGCCAATGGTGGTCATGCCGGTGCGGATCGGCAGTTGGCCCATGATGAAAGCCGCGCGCCCAGCCGTGCAACTGGGCTGGCCATAGTGATCGGTGAAGAGCATGCCTTCACTGGCAATGCTGTCGATGTTGGGGGTGCGCCCCATCATCCCGTGCGTGTAGGCGCCAACGTTCCACACCCCTATGTCATCGCCCCAGATGACCAGGATGTTGGGGAGCTTGTCAGTGCTACCGTTTTTTGCGGAGGACGGCTTCGTAGCTTTTTCTGCTGTCTTGACCATGATCTACTCCTTTCCAGTTGAGACGGATCAAACGGACTGCTGCCCACGGGGGCCTTTCGTCAGCGGGGATAGAGCAACGTGACAGTGAAGCGGATGCCCCAGTCCGGCCCGCCCCGCGGCCCCTCCAGGTAGGCCCGAACTCCACCCTGGTAGCTGATCATCTGGCTACCAAGCTTGCTGACCTTCGAGTACTGGACGTTGAGCGGCACGTTCCACTGCCTCGCTTTCCAGTCGTAGGTGGACTCGATGTTGAAGGCCAGGGTGCGGCCGCCCGAGAACGCCTTGGCGAGGAACGGCTGGACGAACGTGTTGCTGATGTCGCGCCGGCGGGAGCCGCTGCCGGCGATGTCCGAGATATGATTCACCAGCGCGCCGTAGGTCCAGCTCGCGTCCTGCTTGAGCAGGACGAAGGTCGGACCAGCACCCCAGGTGTCGGCGCCAAGATCGTCGGTGCCTGTGGGCAGGAGCAGTGCCGGACCGATGCCCCAGACGATGCCGGAGGGGCCGGTTTCCTTCGGCGAGAAGAAGAAGCTCTGGGTGAGGTCACCAAGGCCCGCCTGGTCAGTACCCGAAATCACGTTTTTCTGGTAAACCACCGGCAGAATGGTGCGGGAGATGACGTTCCACTCCGGGGAGACCGAGAACGGTGCGACAGGCTGGATGTTCAGCGTATGACGATAGCCATCGTTGGAATAGCCGTCGTCGTAGTTGTACTGAAGCGGGACGCTGATGAGCGCTGCCACAGGATTTGACAGCTTCTTCGCCAGGGCATCGGCGTCCTGCGCCCACGCCGGCTGGGACAGCCCTGCCAGGGCTGGAAAGATGACCGATGCACCGAGCAACGGTCGAAGGCGCAGAGCGCGAGCAGCGCTGGATGAGAGCGGCATGGCGGACACTTGTCAGGGGGTGGGCAGACCCACGGAGCGCTGGAGATCGAGCATGGGGTCCTGTGGCACGTTGATGCCGCCGGTACTTGGCAGATCCAGATCCAGGACCAATCCCACGGCCAACGAGAACAGCAGGAGCAACAAGGTTGTCGACGTCCGCTGGCGGGCGCGCTCATAACCAAGCAAGCCGGCGGCAAATACTGCGAACAGGAACAACATCCGCAGGATCCGGTGTGGAATGTGATCCTGGCGGGCCGCGAACCGTTCCCCGGCCAGATCGATGGATTCGTTGGTGGTGGTGACCATCAGGCTTGCGCGCGGCGTATCCCGAAATGAGGCGGTGGCCGCCATCACAGCGGCCCATAGCTCCGTCTGCAGCGCGGTGGTGCGTGCGTACTCATCCACCTCCTGCTGCGCGGTCTTTGCCTTCGCAAAATCCACGCGTGCGTCGATGTATCGGCGCAGCACGGCGCGTACCTGCACGGCGTCGGGCATCTCCAGCAGGTCCGCCCGCAGCCAGGTGGTTCCTAGCGCGTTGGCCTCATGCAGAACCAGCGACCTGCGCTCGTCGTAGCGGCCAAGTGCGAGCGAAAAAGTGAAGCCGATAAGCAGCGCCAGCAGACCCAGCACGGTGTTGGTCGAGAACGAGTCGCCTTCATCGGCACCGGTTGTTACAGCCTTCCGTGATCTCCGCAGGCTCTGTCGAGAGCGCAGGAAGGCCCCCAGCTCGCGGGCGGCCAGCAACGCCGTGAAGAAGATCAAGGTGAGCAGCCACAGCGGGATGAAGGATGAGCTGCCTGGCAGATGCATGTTCCATCACCAACGGGGTACGCGGGGGTGAGTTCAAGGATGACCGACGGGTGCAGAAGCTGCTTCGGTACTTCTACCGATCCTTGCCCAGTGATTGATGCATGCAGGCGCCGGTACCGACCGCCTCCTGACAGTGCCAGCCTGGCGACCTTCACCCTTAAGCGCTGCGTCCCGAGGCGGGCGATTCCATACGGCGACGCCACTTGATGTAAGGGATGGCCAGCAAGGTCACCATCAGCAGGTACAGCACGATCGTGGCGGCCAGGAACGGCTCGTCAGGAAAATTGGTCTTGGCAATAGCCAGCGCAATCGCGGGATGGCGACTGGCCGTGGACAGGGCCAGCACGGTCTGGCGCTGCGCTACCGCCCCGGCCAGCAGCTGCCCCACGGCCAGGCCGATCATGATGAATGCCACGATGGCCAGCAGGGTGCCGCTGTGCAGCAGGTTGACCACGATCGGCACCGCAGCGAACAGGACGGGCGCCGCGGCGGCCAGCAGCGGCACCAGCGATGCCAGCTCGATGGGCCGGGCCAACTTCCTGGCAAGCGCCGGCGCCACGATCCGGACCAGCATGCCCGCCAGCAGCGGCAGCACGATCATCACGAGGATGATCCTGGCAATCGACGTCGGCGGCATGCCGAAATCGCGGTCGAAGTACGCCCCGAGCATCCACGCCAGCAGCGGCACCAGCAGGATCGCCAGCATGCCCATGACCACCATCAAGCCCAACGCATAGGCGCCCTCGCCACCGGCTTTGCTTTCTTTTTTGGGGAGCAGCGGCGGAATCGGCGCCAATGCCAGAACCACCAGCGCGATCTCCGTTGCACGGGGCAGCGCGAATACGTCCACCATCGCGATGGCTACCAGCGGCATGATGATGAAGATGGCGAGCACCGAGCGCAGCAGCAGACCGGGGTGGCGCACCAGGAACAGCGCATCCGAAACGGCTGCCTGCAGGCCGTACGAAAATACCGTGCCGAGGATGCTCGCCTGCAGGCAATGCAGGATCAGCGTCTGGGTGTTCATGGACCGCTACTCCTCATTGGCTGGCAGTACCCGCTCGGGTGGTCGCTTCCAGGGCCAGAACCCCTCCACTTCCAGCACCACGGACCAGCTCAGGAAGGTGCGGATGATGACCAGCAGTCCGAGCGACAGAATCGCATTCAGGGTGCTGTCCAACGCCACCGTACGGACGATGTCGGCGGCCACCAGAATTTCCAGGCCCAGCAGCAGTGCGCGGCCCAGTCGACGCCGGTAGCGCTCATAGCTGTCCGCCCGGTCCTTGTGCTGCACGGCCAGTGCCAGCAGGTAAACCACCGTCGAGACCAGGATGGTGGCGACAATCAGGCCGATCGCCACCAGCTCGATGCCAAGCGCAGACCATTCAACCCATTGTATGGCGTCTTCTTGACTGGGCATGACGCACTGTCCGACGCTGGAGCCTGCATCAAGAATCGCGGCAGCGCGCATCCGCAACCAGCGTTTTACTACCGGGCACTGCTCAGTAAATCTACCTGCATGGCACCCCTGCTGGCCGCCCACGTCGCTCAGTTACCGATGCCGTTACCCTCTACGGCACGCTGGCCGGGCACGTGGCGCCGCCACTGGCATTGCAGCTGCCGCAGGTCAAGCATGCCCCAGAAGATCTGGCCAGTACCGAATGGGTAACATCGCCCCCCACGATGCTGGCCGCACAGAGCGCTAGCTGGGAATAGAGGTCGAAGATGCGCTTGAGATGGCAAAGCAGCCGAAAGCCTAGCGAGCACGAAACCTGAAGCGGACCTCTGCCCTACCCCTGATAACGAACCATAATCACCTGCTCGAACCGCACGGCTGCTCTCGGCCAGAGGTACTCATCGGATCCAGCTATGAGATCCTGCGACGAAATAAGTCTCCAGCAGGCTTCCTGGCCCGTTTTCCGGCACGTTTTCTAAGTATCAGGGACGCGGCTGCGCAAATGCTTCCGTCGGCCCCTGGAAATGAGGTCCACCACCACGAGCGCCCTTGCCCTAGGTCGACCCGGCACGCACCAAAGCCCCCAGAGACCATCCCGAAGGTTCCATTCTTGGCCTTCGAGCGTACAGTCCCGATCCGGCTCAATCTGCCCGGCCCGACAAATTGCGTCTGCCATTGCCTCTTGTGGGGTTTCGAACCATCTATACCCCAGAGCGCAAATCGCGACCGGCTGGTCTCCGATGCCCGGATACGCAGGCAGGAGGTCCGTCAGCTTTTGGGTAGCATCTCTCAAGGCCTGCCTGCGGAATTCAGGATCCAGCTGCCAGCGTTGAAGAACTTCCCTCTCTAAGCATTGCATGCTTCCATCCCAACTGTACAAGTGGTGGATGGATGGCTCCCCCGAGACTGAGGGAAAATCTGCTCCCATCAACGTTAAAGTGGCGCGAGGGCCGATCAGGGACTATGGCAACGGATTGCATAGGCTACTGGTGAGGGCTTTGTTGTTGAGGTGAACATCAACTCCAATTGCTCCGGGGTCCTTAACCGAGTTTGCACCAGGAGGTCCAACGGAGCGCTGCGCAATGCTCCATGTCTGCTTTCGGCCATAAGCGGACACAGAAATGAACCTAGAGGCGCGCGCGGAGAACAGTTCGGTCGCCGCGCGGGAAGTTGACCTCGGACCGAAGGCTTCCGCCTTCGTGCGCTACGCTGGGTGGGATACATTGGCCCGCAAGGAGGGCATCATGGAACTTATCGAGGACCCGACGTTCTTGAGCCTTTTCGCACAAGTCCAAGTGATGGACGCGGTTCTGATGGCGTCGCTTAAGTCACATCCTCGCCCGGCCGAGCTGCTGGAGCACATTGAGCAGAACATTGCTCTCGTTCGTTCGGTGAGCGCGCTACGGGCTGCAGACGGTCCGATTGGCAAACTCGCGGATGAGACGATGGCACCTCAGGCGGACGGCTGGCTTAGCTACGCTCGCAACGTGCTGACCGAGGATTGAAGGCTTTTGCCGGGTGCAGATGCCTCGAAGGCTCATCGCGCAATGTCATAGGCGCCCTCTTCAGCGCGAGTTGCCAGTTCTCGGCCCGAATTCAGTTCTAGGCTCACGAAGATGAACTGCTTCAGACCCAAAGTCCGACCGTCACGTGATGGTCAAGGCATCGGCCTAGCGTCAAGTGGATCTATCGGCCTGACTGAGACGTTTCTGTGTCCCTGGAACAGAACACGGAAGTGAGCAAACCACAGAACGGGGCCAGAGGCCTTCGCGCGGCGCAGTACGTGCGCATGTCGACCGAGCACCAACGCTACTCGACTGAGAACCAATCTTCGGCCATCGCCGAATACGCGAAGGCGCACGGCATTGAAATCGTTCGGACCTACGAAGACGCTGGCAAGAGCGGCCTAACCCTGAAGGGCAGGCCCGGCCTGCAACGGCTACTGGACGATGTCCAAGGACCCGGCCGCGATTTTGAACTCGTCTTGGTCTACGACGTGAGCCGCTGGGGGAGGTTTCCTGATCCGGATGAAGCAGCGAGCTACGTCCACGCATGCAAAAAGCGGGGCGTAGCGATCGTCTACTGCGCCGAGCCCTTCCAGAACGACGGCTCCCTGCCCTCTGCCATCATGATCGGCCTCAAGCGGGGCATGGCGGCCGAATACAGCCGAGAGCTTTCGGTGAAAGTGTTCCGCGGTGCCTGCACGATAGTCCATCACGGGTATCGCCAGGGCGGGACAGCCGGCTACGGCCTAAGGCGCCAACTGCTGGACGAACAGCGCCAGCCCAAAGGACTTTTGGCCCGGGGTCAGCATAAGAGCATCCAAACCGACCGGGTCATCCTTGTGCCGGGGCCCCTGGAAGAGCTCTCTGTCGTCCGCCGCATATACGACCTGTTCCTCAGAGGCAATCCGGAGCGTGTCATTGCGGCCATCCTCAACCGGGAGAACGTTGCAACGGAAACCGGAAGGCCTTGGTCCCGTGGCGTCGTTCACCAGATCCTGACTAACGAAAAATACATCGGCAACAACGTCTACAACCGGACTTCTTTCAAGCTAAAAGCCCAACATGTGAAGAACCCACCAGAGGAATGGGTGCGGAAAGCTGACGCCTTCCCAGCCCTCGTTCCGATCGAGACGTTTTTCCAGGTCCGGGAGATCATCGCCCAGCGCTCCTCGCACTACGAAGACGACCAGCTCTTAGGGATGCTTCGGCAGCTACTGGCTAAGCACGGCGCACTGTCTGGGTTGATGATCGACGAAGAGGAAGCCCTCCCGTCTAGCTCGGCATTCCGCTCCCGCTTCGGCAGCCTTTTGCGCGCCTACAGATTGGTTGGCTATACGCCCGCCCGAGACTACGCCTACTTAGAGATCAATCGTGCTCTGCGGAAGATGCACCCAACTATAGTTGAGAACATGAGCCGGCAGATCGAAGCGGCTGGCGGGCACGTGCAGCCCCATGGCAATACAGGCCTGCTGCTGGTCAACGGCGAGTTCACCGCATCACTCGTAGTCGCTCCATGCAAGCCAACCCCGGCAGGCTCAATGCGCTGGCGGATGAGGTTCGAGAACGGCCTCCAGCCCGACGTAACCCTCGTCACCCGACTGTGCGCTGACAACCGAGTCCCTTACGACTATTACGTCTTCCCTTCCCTGGATTTTAGTCAGTCAGATCAGCCGAGGCTGGACAACAACGGGCTGTGGCTGGACCTGTATCGCACGGACGATCTCCACAACTTTTATCACCTGGCCGGCCGAGCGCCGCTGAAGGAGAGCGCATGAAGAACTCCCCTCCGTCCAATCACTCGACTTCATCGGAAGTTGTGATGTTGGCAATCGACGATATCGCAATCGCGAATCCGCGCGCCCGCAACGATCGTGCACATAAGGCTATCGTTCGGAGCATCGAGCAGATTGGCCTTAAGCGGCCGATCACCGTCCGCCGCAGGCCAGAGAGCCCAAACGGCCAACCCTACGCGCTGGTTTGCGGTCAGGGGCGCATGGAAGCCTGCCGACTTCTAGGGCATCGGCAAATCGCGGCCTTCGTCATCGATGTGGATGAAAGCACCGCGCACGTCATGAGCATCGTGGAAAATGTAGCCCGGAGGACTCCCCGCGCCGCGGAAACCTTAGAGCATGTGCGCCTCCTCCGGGAGCGTGGTTACTCGGATTCCCAGGTCGCTGAGAAGTTGGGATGCTCACCATCCTGGGTCAACAATGTGACCACGCTCCTGCAGAAGGGAGAGAAGCGCCTGCTCGCTGCTGCCGAAGCCGGGCACATACCGATTCACTTGGCTGTAGGCATCGCTCGAGCGACCGATGTTGAGACACAGCAGCTTCTTCAAGACGCCTATGAAAAAGGCGACCTCCGAGGGAAGCAAATTTTCCGCATTCGCCAGATCTTAGAGCATCGGAACCGGAGCGGTAAGCAGGCCAAGAATGACTTTGTGAAGGGTGCTCCGCGTAAGCCCATGGGTCGCGAGGAGCTTGCCAAGCTCTACAAGCGAGACGTGGAAGCCCACCAACGCATCCAGATGAAGTCCGAGTATGTGCAGCAATCGCTGCTCGTTGCCAGGCAAGTGTTTAAGGAGCTGTATGCCGACGAGGAGTTCGTCGCGCTTCTTCAGGCGCAGAAGTTAACGACGGTGCCCCGCCCTCTCGCGGACCTCGTCCCTGCAAAGGGAGCCCGCCGATGAGCGCCAAGGGGACAGGGTTGCGATTAGCGTTCGAGAAGAACTGCGTCGACGTGGACCTTTCGTTGCTCAGGGCGGCCATCGCGCTACCTGGCGGTGCCAAGGCCTCCGTGAAGTATCGTCAAATCGTAAAGTCCATCGAGACCATCGGCATTGTTGAGCCAATCATCGTCACCACGGACCGTGACCAGCCCGGCCGCTTTCTTGTCCTGGATGGCCATATGCGGCTTGAGGCACTCAGAGATCTAGGGGTAACGAAGGCACTGTGCCTCATCTCCACGGACGACGAGGGCTACACCTACAACAAGCGGGTCAATAGCCTATCGGTGATCCAGGCGCACAAGATGATCCTGAAGGCCGCCGAGGGCGGGGTGTCGGTTGCCCAGCTCGCCGAGGCGTTGGACCTGTCAGTCAACACCATCCGGGCCAAGTTCAGGCTCCTCGACGGCATCTGCCCTGAAGCCATTGTCCTGTTGGCGGAGAAGCCGGCAACCTCAGGGATGTTCAACGTGCTTCGACAAATGAAGCCGATGCGGCAGATCGATGTGGCGCAAACCATGGTGAATCTCAACACCTACTCGACTCGACTGGCAGTGGCCCTCCTGCGCAACAGCTCCCCAGACCAGCTGGTTCCGGAAGCCGCCCAAAGAAAGACAGATGCCACACCAAGTGAGGCACTGAAGCGCCTGGAACAAGAGCTGGCCGCATTGCAGGCAGATACCGAGACGCTACAGGAGGGATTTGGCCCGGCAAGCCTCCAACTGGAAATAATCAAAACCCACGTCGGAAGCTCCTTGCTTAACAACCCGGCGGTTGTTAGGTGGCTGGCCAAGCGACGCCCCGACCACCTTCAGCAGTTACAAAAGCTCTCTGAAATCAAAAATTTGCCAGGATAGAGGCTCAGTTTCGGGTCGTTCTGGGTCGCTCTGGGCCTCCTGGCTCGGGCTGTTGAAGGCAGCCGTCCCGGCGCTTGCGAGCGGCGCACATGAGGTTATGGTCGGGGGGGCCATCCGACATTGCTGTGCCAGCGGATACTTGGACCCGATTTTTCGCTGCCCTTGCGGATGAGATGCTGCGATCGTTCAGCCGCGCTGAAACCAAGGGGTGCACGACAAGTGGGTGCATGCCGCGCTCATCCAAGCGATGGGTGCACAGGTCGACAAACCACCCTCTTCCGTTATTGCGCTGGGAGAGCCCGACCATTTGTGCCCCGTCGCAGCACAAGCTCTCATGCATCCCCTGAGACGGTGGGGCTGCGGAGCGCCATCTCAAACAGGATCGCCGAAATCAGGTATTTCAATCCCCAGAAAGGGATCAATCAGTTGGGTGAGGCGCTCTATGCCGGCGCGTACTTGGAACACATCAACTTCCTTCCGATGGGCCAAGCCCCGCCAATCGCTGACGATGGCAAGCCTGATATCTTCGGGCTCAACCAGGAGCCAACGCAGGGGCCAGGATGGGAACCGCCTCTGCCTCCCCGTGCTGCGTCCCAGCTCCACCATTCTGGTATGGCTTCGGGCGTTAGTGATTCGCCTGTAGTTTTGCTTTACCGCCGTTTCGGGACCCTCAAGGTACTGCAGGAACCGGTTTCCGTCGGTCAGCAGGACTCCGGTGACGTCCATGATCAGGTTATGCACCATGGCATCCCGGGCGAGGTGATCCACCTTGTCAAGAGTGAGGTCGGGTACGACTTGGCTCCAATAGGCAATGGCGTGTAGAGGCATCCTGCTCCCCGTTAGCTGTCCGAGGTCCAAACAATACCACTGCGCGCAACAACCACCTTACAGCCGGCACTTCGCTGAGCCCTGCTAGTGGCAAACACACGCACTGATGCGCTCGTAGGATGAAATGCATAGCCGCGGATCCAACGCGGCGACCTGCCACGCCCACCGTCCGCTTTCGGCCAATAGCGGACTAAGTGCACGCTCAGACGTCATCTTCGCCCCTTTGACCCATAGGCTGGGCCGCTGCACGCTGCTACATCCAGCGTTGCGAGTAAGCACATTGGGGCCGCCGTTGCGGAACCATCAGTTCTTTCTGCCCCCTTCTTCTAACGCTTGCAGGGCCTTATCCACGCTGAGCGATCCGGACACCTGGCTGGGCGGATAGTCCTTGAAGGTGGCTAGAAACGCACCGACGACGCCCGTGGCGGGCATCATCACCCACAGCTTTTCGCCCCACCACTGGCCGTAGGACGTGGACTCGGTCTGGTAGCGCTCCCACGGATCAACCCGCAGGTTAGTTACCAGTGGCACGTTGGTTGAATCTTCCTTGCCACTGAACAGGTTGCCTACGATGGTCTTGAAGGTGATCTTCCACTGGTTGTAACGCACCGCCATCAGATCGGCGTTGTCGCTGAAGTAGAAGAATTCGCGACGCGGGCTCTGCGATACCGTTCCCTCAAAGAAAGGCTTGAAGTTGTAACCGTCAAGATGGTTCCTGAAGGTCGTAGTGCCTGCTTGGTAGCCCTTAAGCAATTTTTCCTTGAGTTCCGGCTCGCCAGCGGCCGCTACCAGCGTCGGCATCCAGTCTTCGGCAGACATGATCTCGTTGATGATGACCCCGGGGGGGATCACGCCGGGCCAGCGCGCCAGCATCGGCACGCGGAAGCCGCCCTCGTACACGGTGCCCTTTTCGCCCCGGAAGGGATGATTGCCTCCGTCGGGCCAGCTGAAGATCTCGGCACCGTTGTCGCTGGTGAACAGCACCACCGTGTTGTCGGCGACGCCTAGCGCGTCCAGTTTGGCCAGTAATTCCCCCACGATCCAGTCAAGTTCGGCCATGGCGTCCGCAAACAGGCCGAACCCGGTCTTCCCGTCCCATTCCTTGGACAGATGCGTCCAGGAATGGCACCGCGTGGAGTTATGCCAGAGGAAGAACGGCTGGCCCGCGCTGACGGAGCGCTCGATGAATTCGCAGGACCGCTTGACCAGGTCAGCGTCGATATCCTCCATGCTCACTTGGGCAGCCGCATCCATGCCTGGATGCGGTGGCAGGGGTCCTGCATCGCTGATCTTCTGCCTACCGATTCGCCCCCAGCGCGGATCTTCGGTGGCGTCGTCCTCTTCGGCCGCTACGCTGTGAATGATGTTGCGGGGCCCGAACTTCTCGCGGAAGCTGGCCTCCTTCGGATACTCCGGATCATAGGGCTCCTCCATCGCGTTGAGGTGGTAGAGAATTCCGTGGAACTCATCGAAACCGTGCACCGTGGGCAGGTATTCATTGCGATCACCGAGATGGTTCTTGCCGATCTGCGCCGTCGCATAGCCCAACGGCTTGAGGATCTCAGCAATGGTAGGATCGGTAGCCTGCAGCCCCTGCTTGGCGGCAGGCAGGCCCACTTTGAGCAAGCCGGTACGGAAGGGTGTCTGCCCGGTGATGAAGGCTGCGCGTCCGGCTGTGCAGGACTGTTGCCCATAGTAATCAGTGAACAGCGCACCTTCACCGGCCAATCTGTCGATGTTCGGCGTATTACCGCCCATCATGCCTCGATGATAAGCACTGACGTTCCAGATGCCGACATCATCGGCCATGATCATGACGATGTTCGGCTTGGTGGTGGTATCCATCGAGCAGCTCCGTTGACTCGGCAAAACGCCGGCCATTGGATGGATTCTGGATGCTGCCAGCGCTCACTACCGCCGAATTTCTACGTGGCATGACTCGGTAATACTACTGAGGCCAGCGCGTCCGTACCGATACCCGTCCTTTCAGGCGAGCCCTGATCGGCACTGCCGAGTGGGTCTCGGTGGATATCAGCTCCAACGGAGGAGGCCCACCTTCCTTTCTCTGTGCGGTTTCTGCCAAAGCCCTACCGGTTTGAGCAGTTGGCGGCCGCTAGCTAAAAACAGGTGCAGTGCGCTTCGGTATTTGCCCCCTACCGCCAACGGTCAGTTATGGTCAACATGTCCGCTTCCGGCCAGAAGCGGACCATCGGATAGCAGCAGCTGATTCAAAGTCGCCTGGGCGATTCAGCTGATCGCCGCAGGCTGCAGGCGCGCATCCGGGCCGTTGCCACCCCCTTCTACCGAAGCCGGCGAGAGTAGTCCCCGGCGAAATCCATCTGGACGTTCTCGTCACTATCAAATTCAAAGCGTACATCGATGCTTGATTTAGGTCCTCGCCCGACTTCCTCAAGCGCCTGCAGAGCAGCCCCCTCTATTTCGGAAACAAGTCCAGACTCATGCGCGCTAGCAACTTCTGTGTTTGACTGGAAGAAGACGAATACGCCAAAGCTATTGGTTGCACGTGAGTACAGTGAAAACACCTGGCGGATCCCTCGCGATCCGAACTCGTTCATGATATTTCTCCGAACATCAGCTAGCCCCTGATCGTCCTTCCTCATTGCCGCTTTTGCGCGAGCAAAATCTTCTTGAGAAGGAACATTATTCCGACTCATCGCACGGCCTCCCATGCACATTCATTCAACTGTCTATATTCATAGCACAGATCGTCAAGGTGCTTTACCTCGCGACCGAAGAAGTGTCTGCGATTGTCCTTGAGCGAGTTTCCCAGGTTGTGGTCGCTCCCTGCCAGCCGACTTCGGTGTCCACTTCCGGCCATTAGCGGACATCCTATCCGCGACCGCCACGACTCGCCCTACCCTCGATAACCATCCCTAATCCCGTGGCACGCAAAGCCGGAGGCGTGACCTCCTGTGCCACGATCGAACTGAAGGGCCCAGTGAAGGAAGAGCAATGACGGACGCGAAAAACAAAGCGTGGAAAAGAGCGGGCGATGACCTGCTCCGGATGATCCAGGAAGCACTCGCCCTGCTAGGCAAAACCGCCAGTACGAATGAAGGGGCCGACCGGATACGCAGGCTGGATCTGGAGTGGCCTGCAGAAGACGAGTTCTTCGTCTTGCGTACATGGCTGGGGCGCTGTGAGGTGGTTCACGCGCTCGATCAGCGACAGGTGCCCTCCTCGTCTAGGAGAAATGCGTTCTGACCAAGACCGCCCTACCCTGGGGGGCCTTGAAAGCTATGGCATCATTCATCCATGGCTACCGCGTACTACTTTTTGGACACCGAATGGGCCGATGTGACGGGCAGCGAGCTGGTGAGTCTGGCGCTAGTGAACGAGGATGGAGATCGTCATTTCTACGCCGAGCGAGCCATCCTGCCCGACGCCCCCACCGATTTCGTTCGTCAAAGCGTCTACCCGCTGCTCGACCGCGGCGGCGTAGCCTTGCCTGATGCCGCCCTGACCACCAAGCTGCGCGCCTTCCTGAACGAGACCGACGCGCCAGCGGTGATCGCGGATTTCCCGAACGACCTTCAGCTGCT
Organism: Stenotrophomonas rhizophila; assembly: GCF_001704155.1. Classification (NCBI taxonomy): domain Bacteria; kingdom Pseudomonadati; phylum Pseudomonadota; class Gammaproteobacteria; order Lysobacterales; family Lysobacteraceae; genus Stenotrophomonas; species Stenotrophomonas rhizophila. The sequence continues at coordinate 2,290,347 of NZ_CP016294.1, forward strand.
GCGGTATGCCTTGGATGGGTTTGACTTGCCTGATGACCAAGTCGCTGCATGCGGGCCCCGGCCGGCCCCGGTCATGACACGCATGTCGAAGGAAGGCCTTCCGGGACTGCTGGTCGAGGATTGGTTCGCAGCCCATCCGGAACATAGGGCCAGACGCCATCATGCCCTGGTGGACGCGCAGGCCTTGCGGATGGCTTGGCTAGTATCGACCGACCGCGTCCCAGCTCCCGCGTGGGCCCACTCCTACCGTCGCGCCCGGGGATAGTAGCTTGGTGTCGATCCCGGTATGCTTGCCCTATGACCCGCCTGAGCCCGCTCGACCCTCGAATACCGGCGTGATCGCTTCGATCGATCACGCCCCTGTTGCTCATGTTGGTCAGAGCGCCGGCCTTATACCCCGGTGAGAGCACGCGCCAGATAAGCGCGTACACGTCGGTTCGATTCCGACCAGGGGCACCACTCGGACGGAAGCCTCAGGTCTCTGGGTGCAGCGATCGAGGCTATGCGGCTTTACAGCTGTAACGATAGCTGTGATTGCTGCCTGGGACTGAAGCCTGATCCCGCCGTTAAGGAATTGGAGGGGATCTGTTCCCGCCGCCGCCGCTGGTATTGCATGCGCCAAGAAGCAGTTTGGGGATAGCATCGACTTACAACTGATTGCGACCCCTCTCCATAAAATGCTGCGGTGGTGATTTCGTTCTGACTCAGGACATCACCGCGTCCTCGATCTTGCGCCGCCCGGGCGGATCCAACAAGCTGCTTTCACTTTCGAGTTGCGTTGCGAGACATGACACGGATCACTTGGACGTTTCCCGATGGTTGGAGTTGAGCCGTCTGCCTCATTCGCTCACCACTGGGATAACGTCAAAGATGGATTTGTTACCGAACACAATCCACTCCGATTCCGAAATCGGTGGCCGGCACCGTTGGGCATAGAGCGCAGCGGGCATTACTAACGGATCCAGTCGAGACGTTGCCGCATCTTCGGGATCCATTATTAGCACTTCGATCGCACGAGAACGATGTTGGGCGATGTGTTCGCGGTGAGCTGCCAGCCATTCATATAATGGATCGGCGTCGCGGTAGTCGACGTTGCGGTAGCTCGAGAAACCATCGTAGTGAACGCAACACGCACGAATCAGAACCTTTCGACGCCAACGACGTTCGCTGCGGCCCTTCTTAAGCTGTCCCGGCGGCGTGTGTGGCTTCGTCTTGGCAAGCTTTGCGAGACGATCGTGCTCCTGCAACAACTCCTCCTCCGCCCGCGTGATCGCTGCTTGACTAGGCTGAAAACGTGGCGCCCAGTCCACAATCCGGGTTTCGAGCAAAAACCGCCATGTATCAGATGCTTCGTTGTGATAACGGTAGTGCCGTGGCCACTCAGAACCCAACGCATAGAGCAAGCTTCGGAACATCGCTGCCTGGCTTCGATGCCCCACGTCTTGAGCTTCGCGATAGAGCAGTAGCAACAGCAGCAGGCCATCCAAGGACATAAAGCGACTGAAATGCAGATCCAAGGTGGACTTGGAGTCCCATTCCCTTTCGTCTGGAATCAGACCCAACTCAATGGCATGCAGCTCGTCCCCTGGCTCGATCCGCAGGATCCGGTGGAGCTTGAGCTGCTGGGTCAGCCAGGAATCGCGCTCGGGGAAGCAGGGCGCGCGGTATGCCAAGTGGTCCCATACCGGGTGCATATAGGCGCGCTGTGTGGCCTTGAAACCTCTTTGGCCTGCTACGTGCTCACGTAGCCAACGAGGGGGCGTGTAGCCGTCCAGCAGGACGGTTTCGAATCGACGGCCTTGGGACTGGCCCCGCATCAGCCGGTGGCGGGGCGTGTGTCGGTCCAGCACATGGACACTGTCTACCTGGGCGGCGGCAAGAACCTCGGCCAGCCAATGCCATGCCCGGACACGGTCGGCGGGCTCGCCAAAGCTTCCTTGGAGTCGTCCGGCAGGAATAGAGCGTAATTCCCAATAGTGGCGGCAGGTGGCGGGCCCATCATGTGCTTGTATGGCCGCACCTGTCCACTGGAGGGCACTGGTGACCGCATCCGTCCCGTCCCCAGCCTCAAGCGACTCACAAAAAGAGTGGGCGACAAGCCTGCTTGCGGTGCATGGCGAGCTCATGGACGGTCAGGCCCTGGCCGCCCTGTTTAAATTTGGTAGCGACCGCTCCTTTCGGCGGAGCGCCAGCAAAGGGGCGTTGCCGGTGAGCGTATTTCGCGTTCCAGGCCGCCGCGGTTGGTTTGCGCGCACACGCGATGTGGGCCTTTGGCTGGCGTCGGTCTCCGCTGCAGGCTCGCCTGACGATTGCCAAGCCTAATGTCCATGCCTTTCCCCAGCCATGCCAAGAGGAGGATTGTGTAGTCCCACCCTGCCCTAAGCGGAAACGGAAAACCCCCGGGTGCGAACCGGGGGCTTTGGGTGCCACTAAGACTGCTCTAACGGTCTGAAGGCTACCCCCGTTCTTCGCCGACGTCTACCCCTTCCTCACTGGAAGCCGGGTACGGGCGAACTTGTCCACAACGGAGCCTTCCTATGACAGCTATCCCACTTGCCCCGGTCGCCTCGCGCCCGGAAGAATCCCGTTTTCTGGTCCTGCGTGTACCCGCTGGCGTCCGCCGGCCTAACTCTCCCCACTTTGCAATCGAATCGATTGGGGTGGGGGGAGTACCTGATCTTGCCCCCATCACGTCCCATCGCTGGCCATCGTTTGAGGGACTCGCCCTGCTGGAGCGGCGTTTGGGCGCGCTCACCTCGTTGTTCGTCAACAACCTCACGACCCCTGCCGCCATGAAGTGTCGACTGCCACCCCGCGTGGTCGCGGCCGCCCTCCCCACCCCGTCAGAACGGAGCCATGCATGAACCGCCGCACGGTGGGAGATACGGCGCCTTACGCTGCCCGCGAACTGACCCGTTCGCAGTTGCAGCGCCAAGACATCTATCTATATGAGTCGCCCAAACTGGGGCGCCGTGTGACGGTCGTGCGGCCGACGGCCTTGGCGCTAGCCTTGGAGTTTGAGTTCTCGCCCGAGATCGAAGCCTACGTAGAGCGACCGAGGATACTGCGAGTCGACGGTACCGGGCAGGAGCTTTCGTTCTGGACCCGCACGCACCGTGGTCTGGAACAGTTCCATCTGCTCACGGCTTATCCGGAAGGCCATACCGGCCCAGCGCGGGCGGCCGCGCGCAAGCGCGATGCCATCGTCGCTGCCGCCTGCGACGCGCAGGTCGCCTTGCGCCTGGTCCCGGAGACGCAATTCCTGCGACGGGCGGTCGAGAACGCGAACCGGATTCGGCTGCTGCCCTATGTGCAAACGGCGCGCGAGCTAGCCCAGGCTGACGAATTGCGTGAGCGCATACTCGCACTGTTCCAGCTCCAAAATCGCCACTCGTTCTATCACCTTGAACGAACGTTTGCCGAGTACGACGTTCGCGACGTTCGCGCCATCACCTGCAGTCTCATCCACAGCGGGCAATTGAGGATCAACTGGACGGTGAAGCTGCATATCCACGCGGTCGTGGAGTCGGCGGTGCGCTCATGAACATCTTTCCCCCTACTGAAGAAGAGCTGGACGAGTGGGACGAACCTGAATTGAATGGGCGGACGCCGCAAATCATTGCTGCCTATAACAAGCGCAAGGCGGCGTTACGCTCGGTAGTGCGTGGTAACAGCATGCTGGCGGCAGCAAAGGCGAACGGCGTTCAGCGCAACACCCTCATCAAGATGGTCGACACGTGCGCAGCTATGGCGCCTGACGGAAAGCCATGGGGCTGGCGGGTGTGCTTGCCCCATCGCGTGCGGGTGCCGTCAGCAAAGCAAACGCCACCGGTGCCCGCAAAGTCAGGCCCCGGAGCCTTCGGACGGTTGCTACGTGCCCTGCCGGGTGTTGCCCCAATGCTAGCGGATTTCCACAAGCCATTGCCGACACGGGAGCGCAGGTCGACAGCATTCGAGCGCCTGTTCGAGAAATTTCTCGCTGCGGTACGGAAGCACACTCTAGGGGTGGGCTATCCCTTCAATGCGGGCGACAAGGGACGTCGCGCGTTGTTGGAGCATCTGAAGCGAATACGGCAGGATCTTCCTCAAAGTGAATGCGAAGAGGAATACACTGACGTCACGCAAGCCAAGCAGCTCAAGGAGGTGTTTGACTTCGGGGTGATGGAGCGGCTCGAATTCGACGCTCACCGCATGGATGCGGACTTTTGCCTGGAAGTGGAAGATGGTTCCGGTAAGACCGTCCTACGCGAGATCAGCTATGTGTGGCTGTTGCTTATCATCGATGCGGCATCGCGGTTGGTGCTGGGTTGGTCGCTGGTCGTGGGCCGTGGATACTCCCAGATCGATGTGCTTCGGCTCTTCAACCGCGCCTTGACTCCGTGGGTCCCGCGTGACTTGCTGGCACCTGAAATGAAATACGTCCCGGAGTCGGGCGTGGGTACCGTAGTGGCCACGGGCCGGCTGCTGCGAGGTGTGCTGTCGGCGATCGATAACGCGATGGCGCACCACGCCAAGCTCACCACGACCAACGCCACGCGCCACATGCGCGGCGTACTGCACCTAGGTCCGGCGCACGTTCCGGAAACGCGTGGTGTCCTGGAGGCTCTGTTCCGGCAAATGGAAAACGGCGCGATCCGTCATCTGCCGGGTGGTTTCGAGCCGGCGCGCGGTGCCGATACCCCCAAGCGGGCGACCACCGCCGATTCGGCCGAGCAGCATCCGCTGAATCCGGTTGCGTTGCACGATCTCATGGACGTTGTGATCGCCGGCTACAACGCGACTCCGCTGACGGCATTGGGGGAGCAGTCGGCCCTAGCGGTCGTGCGCCGATTTGTAAGTGGTGGCGGCTGGACATTCGAGTCTTCTCGCACTCCCGCCGATGCGAGCAATCTGGCCCTGCTGCGGCTGACGGTCACCATTAAGGGCAATCGCAAGGAAGGCCGCCAGCCGTACGTGAACTATAGGCGTGCGCGTTATCGGGCGTTCGGTCTCCGTGATCGATGGGATTGGGTCGGCCAGGAGGTTCAAGCCGTGATCTCCATGGAAGACCTCCGCTACATCACGCTTCTGACCGTCAAAGGAGATGTGCTCGTCCGCCTCACGGCACTGCCGCCATGGAGTCGTACACGCCACGACTTCGACATGCGCAAGTTGATCATCCGGTGGAGCAATCGGGGCTTGTTCTCGATCGTGGGTGTGGACGATGCGATCTCGGCGTACCGCACCTTTGTACGTACGCATGCGCATCAGCTGCCCGCTGCAGTCGACCAGTTGGCCAAGCATTCCTCCTGCACGCCTCTCGCCCCCACGAGCCAGACGCAGGCCCCGGTGGTGTTCGCCCCCCGCGGTGGCCGCGTTAGCTTCGACCATTCCAAGGATCCGACCAAATGAACATGCATCCGCTTCTACAACGCCTGCGCGCGCCGTTTGCAACCCGTCCCATCGAGCGAATGGCCGATGCCATCGTCAGTGCGGTCGAAGCCGAGTATCGCGGCATCGTCATCTATGGCTTAGCGAGGTTTGGAAAGTCTTGGGCTGTGAAGTACCTGTGCGGCGATGCATCGTGGATTCAAACTCCCTTCTTCTCCTCCCGCGTCAATGTTCCGAAGAGCCACAAGCGCACGGACGGCGCCTTCTTCAGCTTGTGGCTTGAGCGGTTTTCGCTGTCCTTACCCCAGCGCACGACGCCGCTGGATCGGATGGCACGCCTTCGCAACTTCCTGATCGCCAAATGCAACGAACATGGCACCGATCTGGCAGTGATCTTCCTTGACGAGGCGCAGCGTCTGTTCCCGGACGATTACGAGCACCTTGTGACGCTGGATAACGAAATGACTGACGCAGGCTACATGCTGTTCGTCGTCCTGGTCGTGCAAAGTGACTTTAGCGGAACGCCGATGGAGAAGATCTACGATGGAAATCCGCCACCGCATGTACGAGGCCGTTTCCTGATTCGCAAACATGAGTTCGGTGGACTGGATGGCATTGAAGAAATTAATCACGCGCTGGGCCGCATGGATGACCATACCGAGTGGCCGCTAGGGTCCGGACGCAGCTACTCGCACCACTTTGCGCAGGACGCTTTTGAGAGCGGCTGGCGGTTTCGCCAACACGCCGCCCAGTTGCATCAGCGCGCCGAGAAGCTCCGACTGCAGTCCGGATTGCCCGGCATCTGGACGTGGGCGATGAAGAGCTTTGAGGTGTGCATCAACTTTCTGTTGACGACTATCGCCGCGCGACGCGCCGACTTCAGCGGATTCACCGATGCGGACATCGATGCTGCCCTAGAGGCATCGGGCTTCATTGAGCTCGAACGCTCTCGCGGCACCGGTCTGGTGGAGGACTAACATGCCAGCTGTCGATGTATTTTCAAATGGCTTGGTCAGTGCGCGCTTGGAGCACCAGCATGGACTCTCTGCATTCGGAACGCTGCTGCATGTGGCCCGTCTGAACCACTTCCACGGCCCCGACTTTCGGGCGGCCTTCGGACTGCACTTCCAGTACCGCGACGACCTCTCCCACGTCCTTGCATTTTCCGAACGGAATCAGGTTCGGCTGGCCGCTACCGCGGGCATTTCGCAGGAATCACAAGGCCTGTGGACTGTCGAACCGTGGCAGCCTTTTGCTGGTGAGGGCCCCTGGTCCGCCTTGCCTTGGTCGCTTCGCGCCTGCCCTTCGTGCCTGCGTGTAGGCTATCACTCCAATCTGTTTCAGATGCCCTGGATGGCGCAGTGTCCGTGGCACCGTACGAAGCTGGTCCATAGCTGCCGAAGATGCGATCGGCCACTGCTTGAAGGGTTCCGGCAGGGGCTGGACCTGGTGTGTTGTCCCTGTGGGATGGATCAGGTTAATGAGCGCGCCATCCTCAAGGGCGATCCTCATGAAGGTGAGCGCGGAGATTTCCTTGCAGCCTATCTAGGGTGGACGGCGGTCGAGCGTGGGCTCAACACCTTGTTATGTCCGGAGCAGCAGTCCGTGGGTGGCGCCGCTGCGCTTGCTGCCCTGTGGCCAGCACCGACGTGCCTGATGCGCTGGCACAATAGCTTCACTATCAGCCCGACGCATATTCATACGGAACGACTGCGCCGCCCCCGCGCCAGCGGCGCGCGGGACCATCAAGCCGCCAAGGACCTCCTGCGGTGTGCCAAGAGCCTCTGGCCTGGACAGGCAGCGATAGCGGATCTGCCTGCAGGATTTCTCCCGCCGTTGTTGAGCATTACTCGCCAGATCGCATCTCCCCTTCCTGCGACGAGTCTTACGACCCGGGAGCGCGAAGCTCTGGCGCTTGAACCGGTAGTTGGTGCTCCATCAACCTCATCACGGCACGATCTCCTGCTGCTGCCTGTCCAACGCGTGGCCAGTGGCCTCTACTTGGACGTGCGCGTCCTGCATCGCACCGCTTACCGGGTGATCGCCAACTTAAGCGCGCTTCTCGCTTTTCCTGAACTCGAGCCGGCACCAAGTAACTTGCATCGAATACTGCTGACGGCTACCCTGCGGGCGCTCTCTCGGGCTTATGCCGACGGTTTCAGGCACGTGCTGGGCCGCCATGTCCCTGCACTGTATGACCAGTCGCGACACAGAGCGGGCCCCCGGCTGCCATGGATCAGACTTGCGCGGAACGCCGAGCACTCACTGGACGTCACGATCGCCTGGTCCCGTCGACAACCCTGGGATGCGGAGATGAAGCCCAGCGCCCGCAGGGGCACCCCTGCGTTGAGTAAAGGCAAAACTGGTACGCGGCGCAAGCCCGCGAAGCGGCGCTAGCACTCCCAACCATACTGTCTTCGTCCGGGAGAGCTGGCCTCTCCGCTTTTGGCCAGAAGCGGGCGGGGGCTGGAAGGCGCCATGCAGCATGCGTCATGCCTGCTCCCTGCCATGCCCCGCATGCGTGCTGCCTGATCGCAAGCATCTTCGTCTCGGCCCCAAACATGCACTTCTTAGTCGTCAGGGGAGTGACCAGACGCTCCACGGCCAACGGTGCTGCGACATGTCGACGTTGCGTCCATCGTTGAGCAAGAAATGGCGCGCTGTCGAAGGCTGCTATAAATCTTACCCTTGTGGGGAGGTCGAAGTTGATGCCGCGAGGTGTGGGCAGTCCAAATACAATCAGTCACTTAGTCGAAACAGGAGCTTGTGCGGTGAACATCTGATCTTCCTGATCACGCGCGGTGTCGCCGCGATGAAGCCGGGTGAGATCACGCTGGGGAGGTTGGCGGTGGTGCCTGCGCTGTTCACCGCTTGGGGCCTGTGGTCGATCAGTGCCCGCTACGGCACCTCCTGGCAGGCATGGGCGCTGTGGCTGGTCGGCATCGGCGCGGGGATGGGTATCGGCTGGATGATGCTTCGCCGTGCAGTGCTGACCGCGAACCGGGCAACCGGGAAGCTGTGGCGCAGCGCGGATTACAGCCTGCTGCCGCTGCTGCTGGTGACATTCATGGTGAAGTACGGGTTTGAATCCGCGCTGGCGATGTCGCCGACGCTTGCGGGCGATGTTGGTTTCCGGGCGGCCTATCTGCTGCTGTCGGGCGGTTTCACTGGCATCTTCGTCGGCAAGTACATCCGGTACGTGGCCGCCTGGCGCCTCGCCGCGCCGAGCGATGATCCGCAGGTGACTGGCTGAGGTACTTGCCCGCCGGGATCTTGGATGCCGGCTGCCGGTAGGGTTGCATCCCAATCAACCGCCGGGGTGGTGATTGTTCCTTTGGGGCATGACCTCGAACGGAGGAGGCGTATTTTCGATTTGGGTCATGCGTTACCGTGCCGATCACCGCTATCGGCGGTCGTTTGGGAAGCGACCCTACCAGCTCAGCTCAAAGCGTAGCTCGAGTTGCTGGCCTGGCTCCAGTGTCTTGGGTGCGAGGGTGAAGGCGTCTGGTGGGCCGGTTTGGGGTTCTACGCAGGTAGCGTGCGGCGCGGCGTCATAGACCACCCAGTGGTCGGTGTTGGCTCGCAGCGTCAGGCGCTGGCCTCCGTATATCAGGGTTATGTCTCTCTGGTTGATGAAGCAGTCGTCCCATGGGCCGGGGGATGCGCTTGCCAGTGGCAGCCTGGCGATGCCCTCCTCGTCGCGTGGGTACATGGCGTCGGGCTCGAACAGCAATTGATCCGGTTTGCGGAACCACGGGTGCCAGCCGAGTACGGCGGGCATCGGTTGGGTGCCGGCCTGCACTGCGAGGTGCAGTTCCAGGCTGTGCGGCGTCATCTGTATGACCTGCGTTGCTGTGCCGCCGAAGGGCCAGTAGTCGTCCTCGGGAAGTTCCAGCGACAGCGTGGCGCTGTCCGCCGCGATACTGTCGATGCGCCAGGGCAGTGCGAACCCTACCCCGTGGATGGCGTGTTCGCCGAAGTTTGTTGGCAATGCATACGCCCGGCCATCGAAGTTGAAGCGCCCGTGCCGGATCCGGCCGGCCCACGGCACCATCGGGTAGCAGCCCCAGGCAATGGCGGCGGCCCCACTCTCCCGTTCGTCCACCAGCCACTCCACGCCTTGATGGCGGATGCGGGCGATGCGTCCGCCGGCCTCAGGGGCAAGTGCCACCTCCAGCTCCCCCGCCCGCAACCAGTGCAGGTGGCCAGCAGGCAGTGGCGCCTGCGCGTCGTCGATGGGCAACGGGCTGTCAGTTGCCATAGGGATCAATGGTCCGGATGCTGCCGTCCGTTTCCATGTGCAGCGGGGTGCACTTGACCGAACGCAGGTGGGTGACCCCGCCCGACAACAGGGCGTCGTGATAGAACAGGTACCACTGGCCTTCGACCTCGCAGATGGAGTGATGCGTGGTCCAGCCCACTACCGGCTTGAGGATCACGCCGCCATAGGTGAACGGGCCGTACGGGCTGTCGCCGATGGCGTAGCAGAGTAGATGGGTGTTGCCGGTTGAGTACGACAGGTAATACCTGCCCTGGTACTTGTGCAGCCACGGACCCTCGAAGAACCGCCGCTCATGGTCGTCGGCGCGCAGCGGCTGGCCGTGCTCGTCCAGGATGATGATTTCCCGCGTGGGCTCGGCCAGCTGGGTCATGCCTGCATCCAGTCGGCCGACGCGCGGGCCCAGTGCCGGCGCATCGCCGGTGGGCTCTGCGTGCGCGGCGTCGTAGCGGTTGTCGCGGTACTTCTGCAGCTGGCCGCCCCAGATGCCGCCGAAGTAGAGGTAATGCGCGCCGTCCTCGTCCTCGTACACGGCGGGGTCGATGGAGTACGTGTCGGCCATCGGCTCCGGTTCGGCGGTGAACGGACCCTCGGGGCGTTCGGCCACGGCGACGCCGATGCGGAACCTGCCCTCCCTGTCCTTGGCCGGGAAGTACAGGTAATAGCGGCCGTCACGGTGGGCCGCGTCGGGTGCCCACATCTGCTTTGCGGCCCAAGGCACGTCGCGTACATGCAGGGCCATGCCGCAGTCGGTGGCCTCGCCGCTGGGGCTGTCCATCCGCAGCACGTGGTAGTCCTCCATGCCGAAGTGCCCGCCGTCATCGTCGAACGGCGCGCCGGCGTCGATGTCGTGCGAGGGATAGATGTACAGCCGCCCCTCGAACACATGGGCCGACGGATCGGCCGTGTAGATGTGGGTCACCAGCGGCTGGGAGATGGCATGTGCCGCAAGGTGCACAAGGTTGTTGCCTTCGCGGCGCTGCTGCAGGTCCTGCTCGATGCGGGTTTCCATGCGCTTGTCGATCTTGTAGAGCAACAGCATCGCCACGGCGATCAGGAACGGAAGGGAGCAGTACACGCTCACCGTCAGGCGGATGCCGTTGACCACGCCCTCCGGCTGCTGGTCTGCGCCGGCTTGGTAGCCGTAGTACGCCAGGATGCCCGCGACCAGTGCGCCACCAATGCTGAGACCGATCTTCAGGCCGCACAGCATCGCCGAGAAAATGATGGCGGTGGCGCGGCGGTTGTTCTTCCATTCGGAGTAGTCGGCGACGTCGGCGATCATCGCCCACAGCAATGGAATGGTGATGCCGTAGAAGAAGCCGTGCAGCATGAAGGACACGAACGCCACGGCCACGGCGGTGGGCGGGAAGAAGTAGAACACCAGCAGGAACACGGTGGAGACCAGCAGCGCGCCTCCGAATACATCGCGCTTGCCGAAACGATCGGCCAGCCGGCGCGATACCCCGATGCCCAGGATCATGCAGATGATGCCGCAGGCGTTGAACAGGCTGAACGCCGAGGTTGCCGGATCCTCCGGCCACGCGAAGCCGGACAGCCCCATGCCATTGAGCGTGGCGTTCAATCCGCCGATGAAGCGGTTGAAGCCGGTGTTGTCGAGAAAGCCTGCGAGAGCGGGCTCGCTCATGTAGTACTGGAAGTAGTAGATGTAGGTGCCGCCCTTCAACGCGAGGTTGATGAAGACCAGGATCGTCAGGGCCAGCATCACCTGCCACGGGCGGTTGCGCAGCAGGTCGGCCAGGTCCTGCAGCACGCCGCCGGTCTGTTCCTTGGCCGGCACGATGCGCTCGCGGGTGGTGGCGAAGGTGATCAGGAAGAACACGGTGCCCACCACCGCGAACACGGTCATGACCCGCTCGAAGCCCAGCACGCGGTCGCCGTCACCGAGGATCAGCACCAGCGGCAACAGCAGCACCTGGATGATGAACTGGGCGATCATCACCGCCACGAAGCGGTAGGCCGAGAGGCTGTTGCGCTGGGCCATGCTGCCGGTGAGCACACCGCTGAGCGCGGAGTACGGCAGGTTGTTGGCTGCGTAGACCAGCATCAGCAGGCCGTAGGTGCCCAGGGCGTAGATGATCTTGCCCTGCGCACCCAGCTGCGGGGTGCTGAAGGCCAGCAGCGAGAGCACGCCGAACGGTACCGCCGTCCACAGGATCCACGGCCGGAACTTGCCCCAGCGTGTTGCGGTGCGGTCGGCGGCGATGCCGATCAGCGGGGTGAACACGAAGGCGCCCAACAGGCCGATCACGAAGATGATCGTCGCCGCCGTGGCAGGGGGCAGCCGGTACACATCGGTATAGAAGAACGCGAGGTAGGTGATCAGCGTCTGGAAGATCAGGTTCGCCGCGAGGTCGCCCAGGCTGTAGCCCAGCTTTTCCCGTACCGACAGGACGTGCTCAGTCACGGGCAGCCTCCACGGTGAAGCGGGCCTGCACGCGGGCGTCGGCGCTGGAGCTGCCTACCCTGACCTCGTACGCGCCCGGCGGCACGACATAGGCCGCCCGCGCTTCGTCGTACTGGCGCAGGGCCTGCGTTGCATCCAGATCGAACGCTACGGTACGCCGCTCACCCGGGGCCAGCTGCACGCGCTGGAAGCCGCGCAGCGCCTGCTGTGCATCACCCGGCGCCGCATCGACCCGCCGCATGTACAGCTGCACCACTTCATCGCCTGCGCGCTTGCCGGTGTTGGCCACGTCCACCTGCACCTTGAGGTGCCCGTCTGCGGAAATGCGGGGCGCATCCAGGCGCAGTTTTCCGTAGTCGAAGGTTGTGTAAGACAGGCCGTGCCCGAACGGGTACAGCGGCGTGCTCCGGAAGTAGCGGTAGGTGCGGCCTTCCATGGTGTAGTCGTCAAAGGCCGGCATCGCCTGGTCTGCCTTGTAGAACGTTACCGGCAGCCGGCCGCCGGGGTTGGTATCGCCGAATAGCGCCTGGCCCACGGCGGTACCGCCGCGTTGCCCGGGGTACCAGCTCATCAGGATCGCCGGCAGGTTCGCCTGCGCCCATTCCACCGCCATGGCCGAGCCGCCGGTGAGCACCATCACCACTGGCTTGCCCGTGGCGTGCAGGGCTTCGAGCAGTGCACGCTGCGGCGCGGGCAGGCGCAGGTCGGTGCGGTCGCCGCCGGCGAAGCCCGGGTAGTTGACCTTCATCTCCTCGCCTTCGACGTCGCCGGTCAGGCCGCCGACGAACACCACCACATCGGCATTGCGCGCAGCATCCAGAGCCTCCTCAAACGGCGGCTTGGCACCAGGCATGCGCCAGCCCAGCCGCACGCCGGCGTCGCGCTCGGCATCGAAGTATTCCAGCTTCACTTCGTACGCGCGCCCGGCCTCCAAGTCCAGGTCCACGCCATCGCCATGCAGGCGGTCGCTGCTGGTCCAATGGTCCAGGACGCGCTTACCGTCCACGTACAGGCGATAGCCGTCGTCGGCGGCGGCCTCGATGCGGTAGCGACCCGACACCGGCGGGAGCAGCTGACCGCTCCAGCGGATGCTGAACCCGTCGTTGGGGATGCCCTGCCCCGGGGCGGCTTCGCCGCGGGCCAGCAGGTTGTCGGTTGGCGAGCCGCGGTCCCAGCGGAAGCCGATCTGGGCATCGGTGCGCACCAGGGCCGGCGTGCCGGAAAGATCGGCGGTGCGGAAATACTCACCACGCAGGCCGCGCTCGGGGGAATCCACGGAAGGACGCAGGTAGGTGGCTTCGATCAGGGGCGTCGCGCTGGGATCATCGCGCCCTTCCACCAGGTCCACGCCGCGTGCGTAGCGTACCTCGGCCCCCTTCGCGGCATCGCGGATGCCCTGCAGGATCGTTACCGGTGCAGCCGGGGTGCCGAAGTAGTTGCCCAGCAGCGCCATGGTGTCATCGGCGGTGGGGCCCACCACGGCGATACGCTTGAGATTGCGCGACAGCGGCAGCAGGCCATCGTTCTTCAACAGCACCAGTGATTCCTGCGCCGCTTTGAGGGCCAGCGCGTCGTGTGCAGGGGCCTGGTTCACCGATGCCGGGATCTGTGCCCACTTCACGCGTTCCGGTGGATCGAACATGCCCAGCCGCATCCGCGCGGTGAACAGCTGGGTTACCGCCTCGTCGATCTCGGCTTCGCTGATCAGGCCCTGCTTCACTGCTGCGGGCAATGTGGCGTATTCCTGGCCACACTCCAGCTCGGTGCCGTTCTTCACCGCAAGCGCGGCCGCGGCTTCGCGGGTCGGCACGATTTTGTGATGCTTCCAGATATCGACGATGGCCCAGCAGTCCGAGACCACGTAGCCCTTGAAGCCCCAGTCGCGCCGCAGCACGTCGCGCAGCAGGAAGTGGCTGGCGCTGGCCGATTCGCCGTAGACCCGGTTGTAGGCGCCCATCACCGCGTCCACCTGGCCTTCCTTCACCAGTGCCTCGAATGCCGGCAGGTAGGTGTCGTACAGGTCGCGCTTGCTGGGGCGGGCGTCGAAGTGGTGGCGGTCGGCCTCGGGGCCGCTGTGCACGGCCAGGTGCTTGGCGGTGGCATCCAGCTTGCGGTACACCGGGTCATCGCCCTGCAGGCCGTGCACGAAGGCCACGCCCATGCGCGCGGTGAGGTACGGGTCTTCGCCGTAGGTTTCCTGGCCCCGGCCCCAGCGCGGGTCGCGGAAGATGTTGATGTTGGGCGACCAGAACGTCAGCCCCTGGTAACGGCCGTGCGAGCCCTCGCGGATGAACTGGTGGTGCTTGGCGCGCGCTTCATCGCTGATGGTGGTGGCCACCTGCCCCATCAGCGGTACGTCGAACGTGGCGGCCAGGCCGATGGCCTGCGGGAACACGGTGGCCTGCCCTGCCCGGGCCACGCCGTGCAGGCCTTCGTTCCACCAGTCGTACGCCGGTACACCCAACCGCTCGATGGCGGGCGCGGCGTTCTGCATCTGTGCCGCCTTTTCTTCCAGGGTCATCTGCGCGACCAGCGCGGCGGCGCGGGTCTCGAAGCTGGCCGAGGTGTCGAGCCACGGCTGAGGCGCGGCGGCGTGGCCGACGGTGGCCAGGCTGATGGCGGCGCAGAGCGCCAGCGTGCGGAACAGGGGCCTGCGCGTCATCATTTGCTCCTCAGGGCGCGCTCGTCGCGCGCGAATGGTCCCAGCAGGGCGCCGACGAAGCCGCCTGCACGATCCGTACTCAATACCGTTCCGTCCACGTCATCGGCGAGGGTCTGCCAGCCTTGCCCATCGCGTGTGTCGAAGGCGAAGGCATAACGTCCTCCGTCCCCTTTTATCTGCAGGCGCAGCGGAGCTGCCGCTGCGACGTCGCGCGATGCGAGTGTTTTTGTTGCGCCGCCGCCGTCGCGTCCTTCCAGGAAGATCACCACGCGATCCTCGCCAACGCTGCGGACGCCGAGGAAGTACCAGTAGGCTTCGCTCTGGAAGGCGGCCAATCCTGCCGCCACGCCTTCTGCTGGCTGCGTCATCTGGGTGCTGGCCTCGAAGCGCAGGTGCTGCTGGCGGCGGCCCAGGAACGCGGGGTTGCGCAGCGTGTCCAGGTCTTCCGGCAGCGGGTGCACCGCCAGGGAACCGGGGCGCTCGCGCAGGTCGGCCCACGGCTGTTTGGGTACCCGCACGCGCAGCCAATCGTTGCCGAGCGTGGGGGTGTCGAATTCGTTGCGCTCTACGAAGTTGCCGGTGGAAGGAGCTTGTGTTGCTTCTCCCTGCATCCACGATGGCACCTTGGCCGCGTACGGAATGGTCTGGCCGGCCGGCAGGATCACCGGCCAGCCGTCACGCCATTCCACCGGCAGCAGGTAGGTTTCGCGCCCGGTGTTGTAGTGGCGTATGTCGTAGTTGCGGCTGGCCAGGAATACCGCCCACCAGGATCCGTCCGGGCCTTCCACCAGGTCGGCGTGGCCGGCGTTGGTGATCGGCAGTGGCCGGTCCTGCGGCAGGTCGCGCTGGGTGAGGATCGGGTTGCCTGCATACGGCACGTAGGGCCCCCACACCTCGCGGCTGCGCAGCACCACCTGCGAATGCTGCGGGCCGGTGCCGCCTTCGGCGTCGGAGAGGTAGTACCAGCCATCGCGCTTGTAGATATGCGGCCCCTCGATCCAGATCGGGTTTTTGGCCGGTTCCACGCCGCCGTCGATGAGCACCTTGCGTGGGCCTACCGGCTTGAATGACGCCAGGTCGAGCTGCTGCATCCAGATAGCGCGGTGGCCTTCGTAGCGCGCCGGGCCGGGCGGCACGTCGTTATTGAGCAGGTAGACCTTGCCGTCCTCGTCGAAGAACAGCGATGGGTCGATGCCCTCGATGCCCGGCAGCCAGTGCGGGTCGGACCAAGGGCCGGCCGGATCGCGGGCGGTGGCGATGAAATTGCCGCCGCTGTCGACCGCCGTGGTGACCACGTAGAAGACTCCGTCGTGGAACGAGATGGCTGGCGCGAAGATGCCGCGTGACACGCTGAGGCCATCGAAGTCCAGCTGCGTTGGGCGGTCAATGACGTTGCCGATCTGCTTCCAGTGCACCAGGTCCACGCTTTCGAATACCGGGATCCCCGGGAAGTACGTAAAGCTGGAATTGACCAGGTAGAACTTCCCGTTGGCGTGGGTGATGCTGGGGTCTGCGTGGAAACCGGCCAGGATCGGGTTGCGGTAATGTCCGGCGGGCAGCGGCGGTTCAAACGCCACGTCATTGCCGGCGTATTCGAACCAGTCGAAGTAAACCGGGGCTGCGGGTGTGGCCGCCTGCACCCGAAGCGCGGCGGACAGCAGCAGTACCGTGGCAAGCAGCAGGCGCATCAGGGCGTCCCTGAAGGAGTGAGGGAGAGCTCGAACGGACCGGCGGGCGCGCCGCTGCTGTCGCGCAGCGTGCAGACCGGGCCGTCTGCCCAGCAGTAGCGGACGCTGGCGGCGGTTCCTGCCTGCAGGCTGTTCAGCACGACGGCGTTGCCGTCCAGCGTGGCGTCGGCGTAGGTGCAGTGCTTGGCCTCGGCATCGCACAGTTCGAAGCCGATGGGGCCGTTCGCACCGGTGGCGACCAGCGTTCCGGTGACATCGTCGAAACTGATGCGCACCTCCACCCTCGTGCGGGAAACCCTGCTTGCCGTCGGGCCGGAGGCTGCCAGCGCCTGTTCGCCATGGACCACATGGCGCGCCACGCGGGCCAGGCGCCGGCCCAGTTCCTGTTTGTTCGGCGGATGGATGTCGTAGGCATCGCCGATGTCGATGGCGAGTGCCAGCCCGGAATGCGGGTCCTCTGCGGCAACGCGCCGCTGCGCCTCGCGCACCTGCGCCCAGCCGCTTTCCACCGGGGCCACGGGCGGCTGCCCGTAGCCGGCCAGCTGCACCACCAGCAGCGGCATTTCCGCGCCGAACTGCCGGCGCCAGTCATCGCGCAACGTGCGCAGCCTGTCCGCGTAGGCAGCGCCATCGCCGGTGTTGGATTCGCCCTGGTACCAGAGCATGCCGCGCAGGCCATAGCTCCCCAGCGGCGCGATCATGCCGTTGTACAGCGTCGAAAGGCCGCTGGCGGCATGCCACGGGGCCAGTGGCGGTGACAGGTCGCCCGGCGCTGCGCGGTACCACCAGGGAGCATCCAGAACGATCCGGGTGCCATCGTCCAGCTGCAGGGCGTGGGCCTCTGCGGGGCCCGCCAGCCCGCCGTCGCCCCAGGTGTCCAGCACGTTGACGACCACGCTGTTGGTTCCGGCTTTCAGCAGGCCGGGCGGGAGCGGATAGGATCGCGGTTCCCCCGGGGCGTTCTGGCTGCCCACCGCCACGCCATTGACCCAGGTCACGTCGGTTTCGTCGGCAGGCGCCAGCTCAAGGCGTGCGCCCTGCCCGGCCTGTGCGGCGCTCAGCTTCACCTGGGTGCGGTACCAGACCATGCCGTTGTACGCGGCAAGCGCCGGGATGCCCCAGCGCTCCCATGCGCCGAGCTGGGCCGGGGCCTGGCGCCACCCGGTGCGGTCGGCGTCGGGCTGCCAGGGGGCATCGCCGGGCGTGGCGCGCTCGCGCTGCTCCCACCACTGCTGCCAGTGCTTGCCCCAGGCTGCGTTTGCCGCCACGGGGTCGCTGGCATACAAGGCGAACACATCCAGGGCTTCCTCCATGCCACCCTGCGCGCGCAGCGCATCGGCGCTGGTCCAGGCTTCTATCCGCGAACCGCCCCACGCCGACTGGATCAGTCCCATCGGCACATTGACGGTCTTCCGCAGTTCACGCGCGAAGAAGTAGCAGGCGGCGGAAAAGTCGCGCACGCTTTCCGGTGATGCAGGCTGCCATGACACGGGGCCGGAGAAGCCCTCCCGAGGCGTCACGGCTGGGGCCTTGGGTACGGTGAACAGGCGGATGTCCGGCTGCGCCGCCGAGGCGATTTCACTGTCGGCGTTGAGCGCGCGCCGCACCGGCAGCTCCATGTTCGATTGGCCGGAGCATAGCCAGACGTCGCCCATCTGCACGTCGCTCACGGTCTGGACGTCCCGCCCTGCCCGTACGCTCATTTCGTAGGGGCCTCCGGCGGCGATGGGCTTCAATGTGATTTGCCAGCGACCCTCTGCATTTGCCTGTGCCGTGGCGGTCTGGCGTGCAAACTTCACCGATACGGTGGTATCCGGCGCGGCATGGCCCCAGACCGGAATCGGCTGATCGCGCTGGAGCACCGCATGGTCCTGGAATAGCGGGTGCAACAGTGGCGTCACGGATTCCTGCGCCATGACCGGTGCGGCGAAGCACGCCAGAAGGCTGCCCAACATCCATCCCATTCTCGGTTTACCGTTCATCGCCCATCTCCTGGTGCCGATGGAAACTGCAGCGCTTGGTAATACGCCAGCGGGTGCGGCGGTGTGGCTTCGCCTGCCGGCAGTGGCCTGCTGCTGATGGACTGGAAGTAGGCAACGCTGGCATCGCGCCACCATTGCGCTTCGCGCCGCTGGATCTGGAGGAAGGCGGCGACCTGTTCGTGCCGGTCTGCATCCACCCTTCCCCGCAGGCTCGCCCAGGTGCCCTGCATGGCTTGGACCTGGCGTACGCCCAACGAGTAGCGACCCACCAGCTCGTCCCACAGCGGTCGCCCGGAGGCCATGCGGTGATCCCATGGCACATGGTGGAACCACAGCAGCAGCGCCTCTGGAACCTGGGTCAGGTCCGCATAGGTTGCGGCCACTTCCGGGGCGTACTGGGCCACGGCGTTGCTGCCCGTCGCGGTGCGGTCGAAGCCGATGCCGTTGCGGTCGGCACGGTGGTAATAGACCGAGGTCCAGTCCGCACGCGGGCCGCCGTCCACCCAGGGTCCGGGTCCGTAGTGGTGCCCGCGCGCCATCAGGTGGTGCAGGCCCAGCGGGGTCATGTAGTTCACCGCGGCCTCGCGTGATGCCATCATCATGCCGACGATCGGCTGCACCACTGCCGGCTCTGGCGAGAAGGTCATCGCCGCCCAGTCCTCCGCGATGTCACGGGACGATTGATCGGGATTCCAGGCAAGGCGACCGAACGCATACCAGTTGGCCTGATCGAAATGCGAGCCACTCCAGGTGCGATCGGTACCGATGTTGGCAACGCCGGCGATGCCGCTCAGTGACTGCGCCACGGTGAAGCGCCTGCCCCCTGCGCGGGTGTCGGCCTGGAGCACTTCTTCGAACAACGGCCCCAGGTACACCAGGTGCGTGGCGAAGCCCAGGTACTCCTTGGTGATCTGGAACTCCATCATCAGCGGCGTGCGCGGCATGGCGCCGAACAGTGGATGGAAGGGTTCGCGCGGTTGGAAGTCGATGGGGCCGTTCTTCACCTGCAGCACCACGTTCGGGCGGAACGCACCGTCCAGCCCCGCGAACTCGGTGTAGGCCTGGGTGGCACGGTCGGCGGGTACGTCGTGCGCATAGACGAAGGCACGCCACATCACCGCGCCGCCGTGCGGTGCCAATGCATCGGCGAGCAGGTTGGCGCCGTCGGCATGGTTTCGGCCGTAGTCCTGTGGGCCCGGCTGTCCTTCGGAGTTGGCCTTGACCAGGAAACCGCCGAAATCGGGAATGCGCCGGTAGATTTCGTCGGCCTTGTCTCGCCACCAACGCTGTACCGCAGGGTCAAGCGGATCGGCGGTCTTGAGCCCGCCCAGTTCGATGGGGGCGCTGAAGCGCGCGCTCAGGTACACGCGGATGCCGTAGGGCCGGAATACCTCCGCCAGCGCGGCCGCCTTGTCCAGGTACTGCGGCGCGAGGCTCTGTGCGTTGGCGTTGACGTTGTTCAGCACCGTGCCGTTGATGCCCAGCGAGGCATTGGCCCGTGCGTAATCGGTGTAGCGCGGGTCGCGCCACTCCGGCAGCGTCTGCCACTCCCACAGCGAGCGGCCGGCATAGCCGCGTTCGACATACCCGTCGAGGTTGTCCCAGTGGTCAAGCACCCGCAGCCGCACCTTGGGCGACTCGTGCAGATCAAGGTGGTCCAATGAAGCACCGGTCTGCAGCAACCTGAGCAGATGGAACGTGCCGTACAGCACGCCGATATCACTGCGCGATGCCACCAGCAGCATGTCGCGCCCATCACGCCGCGTGCGCTTCAGCAGGTAGCCCTCTTGCCCCAGCGACTCGACCTCTTCGCGGAACGGCGCGATCAACGCCGACGACTGGGGCGTACCAAGCGCAAGTACGCGACCAGCGGAACTTTCGTTTTGGATCCGGGGTGCGGTGCCCAACAGACCGGTGAGGCCGCGGACCAGCTCATCGCGTGCGGCACGCAGGGTGGGTGTCTGATCGGGGGCGACAACCTCGCCCAGCTGTGTGGCGTAGTCTGCAGCAAGCACAAGGTCCAGCGGGGCGTAGCGCAACCAGAGGTTGTAGCCATCCTCCGCGCGCGCACCCGCGCTGCAGGCCATCAATGCCACCGCAGCAAGCAGCATCCGATGACACCGCTCGACACGCGTGCGGTGTGCCAGTGCGGCCGGCAAACCTTGTAAGCTCAGCCGGTGCTTTGTACGCCACAGCGTCACAAAGAAGAACGGGAGTGCGCATTGGACAAACCGAAGAAATCGGTCCGCCGCAAAACCAGTGGCGTGACGATCGACGAGGTGGCGGCGCTGGCCGGGGTGTCGCCGATGACGGTGTCGCGGGCGATCAACCAGGGCAAGGTGCGCGATGACACCCGCGAGCGCGTGATGCGCGCGGTGCAGGCCCTGGGCTACACGCCCAACCTGGCCGCCAGTACGCTGGCTGCGGCCCAGCACACTCGCATTGCGCTGATCTACACCAACCCCAGCGGCGCCTACCTGCGCGAACTGCTGGTGGGCCTGCTGCGGGGTGCGTCCAACGCCGCCATCCAGCTGGTCATCCACTACTGGGACAACCTGGACCCCGTTGCCGAGCGCAGGGCCGCGCGCGCCCTGGCCGGCCGCGTGGACGGCGTGATACTGCCGCCCCCGCTGTGCGAATCGCCGGTGGCGGTGACCGAGCTGGTCCAGGCGGGCATTCCGGTGGTTGCCATCGCATCGGGACACCTGCGTGACGATGTTTCCTGCGTGCGCATCGATGACTTCCACGCCGGCAAGGAAATGGCCGAACACCTGATCCGGCACGGCCACACCCGTATCGGTTTCATCCGCGGCCGCAACGACCTGAGCGCGAGCGCGCGGCGCTACGACGGCTTCGCCACCGCCCTGCACGAGGCCGGGCTGGAGGTCGAGCCCCGCCTGGTCGAAGAGGGGGACTACACCTACCGCTCGGGGCTGGATGCCGCCGAAAAGCTGTTGTCCCAGTCCCAGCCGCCCACCGCGATCTTCGCCAGCAACGACGACATGGCGGCTGCCGCCATTTCCGTGGCGCACCGGCAGGGGCTCGAGGTTCCGCGTGACCTGTCGGTGGTGGGTTTCGATGACACCTCCGCCGCTACCACGGTGTGGCCCGAACTCACCACGCTGCATCAACCCATCGCCGCGATGGCCGACGCGGCCATCGACATCCTGCTGCGCACCATCCGCCAGCGCACCGACGACAGCCGCGTGCTGACCGACCACGTGCTGCCGCACCGCCTGGTGATGCGCGATTCGGTCGCGCACCCGCCCAAGCGGTGATGGCACGGGGCGCATGGTTACGCGCCTGGGCATGCGACGGTGGCGTCCGCTTCGTTCAGGGCGCCCAGCGCGACGCGTGACACCGAGAGCGTCATTGCGCCGGCGGTGCCGATCGACCAGGGCCGATCCAGCTTGCCCACGTCCGCCCCTGCGCCTGCAAGGCACTTCAACGGCACACCCACGCGCTTCCATTCGCCCACCGGCAGCTTGGCCAGCGCAGGTGCGAGCGGAACGCGGGCGGTACACCCGGCGCCGCAACCGACCGACAGCCAGGCGTCGCCCTTGGGCGCAGCATCCACCCGCAGCGTGGTGATCAGCATCAGATCGCCATTGCTCTCGCGCTGCAGGTCCAGCGGAACGTGCGACTGCACGGCAACCGTTGCCTCACCCTTGCCCGACCATGCCAGGCGGCGGCCATCTTCCTGCACCAGATGGTCCACGCCGGTGACCTTGAGCAGGTCGCCATCGAGCGCTTCCGGTACCTTGGTGACGGTCACGCCCTGCCCCGTGCTGCCTTCCAGGCGCAGCGCCATGCCGGAGCCGGCGTCACCGCGGGCGAAGAACACACCGGCCGCCCCTTCGTTGCCGGTCACGCCGGAGACTTCCGGCAGCGGGGCCAGGTCGCCCTTGTCGGCGTAGGTCAGGCCGAAGCCGAAGGCGAACTGCGGGTCGTAGTCTTTCTGTCCCACGTTGTTGGCGTACTGGATCGCGGTGCGCGGCCAGCTGAAACTGAGCTTGCCCTTGAAGTCGTGCTGCACGCTGCCATCGGGCTTGCGCAGCAGCACATCGGCAATGCCGCCGCCTTCCGAACCGGGCAGCCACGCCGCCACGAACGCGTCGGACGCATTGATCTCGCGGTTCACCCACAGCGGGCGCCCGCTCAGGAACACCGCCACCACCGGGATGCCATCGGCCTTCAGCTTCCGGATCAGCTCGAGATCCGCGTCGTCGCCCGGCTTGTAGGCCAGGGTCGCCAGGTCGCCCTGGAACTCGGCATAGGGGTTTTCGCCGAACACCACCACGGCCACGTCCGGCTTGGCGGTGTACTTGCCATCCACCGCCAACAGCGCTTCGCCGCCTGCCGCCTTGGCCTGCTGGGCGATGCCTTCGAAGATGCTGTCCGCGTTCGGGAAGTCCTTGCGGGTGGTACCGGTGCCCTGCCAGTTCAGCGTCCAGCCGCCGGCCTGCTTGCCGACATCGTTGGCCCCATCACCGGCCACCAGGATGCGCTGCTTGGGTGCCAACGGCAGCACGCCGCCCTGGTTCTTCAGCAGCACCAGCGATTCGCGCACGGCCTGGCGTGCCACGGCGCGATGCTCCGGTGCGCCGATCAGCGCGAACTGGCCGCCGACCGTGCGTGACGACGGCTTGCCGGCTTCGAACAGGCCCAGCCGCATCTTCACCCGCAGGATCCGGCGCACCGCATCATCCAGGCGTTCCTGGGTGATGGTGCCGGCCTTCGCCGCTGCCAGCGTGGTCTCGTAGAAGCCCTTCCAGCTGTCCGAGGCCATGGCCATGTCCAGGCCGGCATTGATGGTGGCCGGGCAATCGGTAGTGGTGCAGCCCTTGACCTGGCCGTGGCCGTTCCAGTCGCCCACCACGAAGCCGCCGAAGTTCATGCGGCCCTTCAGCGCGTCGGTGAGGTAGGCCTTGTGACCATGCATCTTCTCGCCGTTGACGCTGTTGAACGATGCCATCACGGTCTGCGCGCCCGCCGCGATCGCGGTCGGGTAGCCGGCGGCGTGGATGCGCACCAGCTCGGCTTCGCTGATCCGGGTATCGCCCTGGTCCTTGCCATCGGTGGTGCCGCCGTCGCCGAGGAAGTGCTTGACCGAGGCGATCACGTGGCGGCCGTCCAGGAACGTGGGCGAGCCCACTTTGCCCTGCAGGCCCTCGACCACGGCGCCAGCGTAGCTGGCCACGACTTCAGGCGATTCGGAATAGCCTTCGTAGGTGCGTCCCCAGCGGTCGTCCTGCGGGACCGCGACGGTGGGCGCGAACGCCCACTCCATGCCGGTGGCGCGGGTTTCCAGCGCGGTGATCTCGCCGATCCGCCGCACCAGGTCCGGGTTGCGTGCCGCGCCCAGCCCGATGTTGTGCGGGAACAGGGTGGCGCCGACGATGTTGCTCTGGCCGTGCACCGCGTCGATGCCGAACAGCACCGGAATCGCCTTGCCGCCCTGCGCGGTGTCCATCGAGGCTTCGTAGAAGGCATCGGCCAGCGCCAGCCATTCGGCGGGCTTGGCGTCGTAGCGGCCGCCCGGATCGGAGTTGCCGCCAGCAAGGATGGAGCCCAATCGATACCTGCGCACGTCATCCGGCGTGATGCTGGCGATGTCGCCCTGCACCAGCTGGCCGACCTTTTCCTCGACCGTCATGCCGGCCATCAGCTCGGTGATCCGCTTTTCCATCGCGGGGTCGTCGGGCAACGGCCAGGTTACCTGGGGCCAGGGGTTGGCATCGGCCTTGGCCTGGGCCTCGGCCTGCACGGGCGTTGCCGCCTTGTCGTCGCCCTTGCAGGCAGCGAGTGAAAGCAGCAGCGCGGCCAGCAGGAAGCCGGTGCGGCGGGTGGCGTGTGAGTGGGTCATGGTGCTCATCCTTGCCGGTGGGCTCAACGCAGCAGGTACTGGTTGATCAGGTTTTCGTAACGTTCCTGCTTGCCGCTGATCTGCTTCGGCTCGCCACCCTTCGCGCCCAGTGCCGCCAGCTCGGTGAGGCTGAGCGCGCCGCGCTCGAAATCCTTGCCGGCGCCGCTGTCGAAGCTGGCGTAACGCTCCTTGCGCCACTGTTCCCACGGCGAGTCGTTCAACAGCCCATGGGCCACTTCCAGCCCGCGCGCGAACGCGTCCATGCCGCCGATGTGGGCAATGAACAGATCGTCCAGATCGGTGGATTCACGGCGTACTTTGGCGTCGAAGTTGAGGCCGCCCTCCAGGCCGCCCTGCCGCAGCACCACCAGCATCGCGCCCACGGTGTCGTACAGGTCGCTCGGGAACTGGTCGGTATCCCAGCCGTTCTGGGCATTGCCGCGGTTGGCGTCGATGCTACCCAGCAGGCCGTGGTCGGAGGCGACCTGCAGGTCGTGTTCGAAGGTGTGGCCGGACAGCGTGGCGTGGTTGGCTTCGATGTTGAGCTTGAAGTCCTTCTCCAGGCCGTGTTCCTTGAGGAAGCCGGCCACGGTGGCGCTGTCGAAGTCGTACTGGTGCTTCATCGGCTCCATCGGCTTGGGCTCGATCAGGAAGTTGCCCTTCAGGCCGATGCTGCGGCCGTAGTCACGCGCCATGGTGAGGAAGCGGGCGAAGTGGTCCACCTCGCGCTTCATCTGGGTGTTCACCAGCGAGGCGTAGCCTTCGCGGCCGCCCCAGAACACGTAATGTTCGCCACCCAGTTCAACGGTGGCTTCCAGCGCCGCCTTCACCTGCACGGCGGCGCGCGCCACCACGGCGAAATCCGGATTGGTCGATGCACCATTCATGTAACGCGGGTGCGAGAACAGGTTGGCGGTACCCCACAGCAACTTGATCCCGGTGGCGTCCTGGCGCGCCTTGGCCAGGCCGACCATGTGCTTGAGGTTCTTTTCGTACTCGCCCACATCGTCGGCGTCCGGCGACAGGTCGATATCGTGGAAGCACCAGTACGGCACGCCCAGCTTGGTGAAGAATTCGAACGCGGCGTCCACCTTCGCTTCGGCGCTGGCCAGCGGCGAGCCGGCGTCCCACGGGAAATGGCGGGTGCCCGGGCCGAACGGGTCGTGCCCGGCGTTGCAGAAGGTGTGCCAGTAACAGACCGCGAAGCGCAGATGCTCCTGCATGGTCTTGCCGCCGATGACCTTGTTGGCGTCATAGACCTTGAACGCAAGCGGGTTGTCCGAACCGCGGCCTTCGAAGGGGATACGGCCGATCCCGGGGAAGTATTCCTTGGCGCCGATGTAGGGTTGGGTGCTCATGGTGCAGTTCCTTTCGTTGTGCGAGGTGTCGCGTAGAGGGATCAGCCGCGCTGCAGCGGCGTGACGGCGTCTAGATAGCGCAGGAAGCGCGCATAGGCGGTGGCATAGGCAGGTGTGCGCGCCGGCTCCGGGCGCGCCGACAACTGCGGGTCGAGCGCCACGTGGCGCTCGGCAATATCGGCAATGCTGGCCTCATCGCCGCGTGCGTGGCCCAGCGCCCACAGCGCCTGCAGGGCCGCGCCGAACGCCGCGCCTTCGGACTGGGTCGGCACGTCCACCGGCAGGCCGAACACATCGGCCACCAGCTGCCGCCAGGCGGCGCTGTTGCTGCCGCCGCCGGTGAGCACGATGCGGTCGAACTGCATGCCGGCGCGGACGAAGGCGTCGTAGCCGTATTTCAGGCTGTAGGTCGCCCCTTCCATCGCCGCGCGGTAGAGGTGGGCCGGGGTCATGTTGGTGGTGTCCAGGCCCGCGAGCACGCCTTTGCCGTGTGGAAGGTCGGGCGTGCGCTCGCCATTGAGGAACGGCAGCATCACCAGGCCATCGGCACCGGGTGGCGTGGTCCGCAGGTGGCCATCACCGAAGCGGGTGCTGAAATCGAACGCGTCAGCGACCTGCTCGGTCACCACGGTGCAGTTCATGGTGCAGATCAACGGCAACCAGCCGCCGGTGGACGAGCAGAACGCGGCCCAGGCCCCGTCTGGGTCGACCACAGGGCTGTCGGAGTAGGCAAAGAGCGTGCCCGAGGTGCCCAGGCTCATCGCCAGGCGACCGGGCACTACGCAGCCGGTACCGATGGCCGCCATCATGTTGTCGCCACCGCCGACGGCCACCTTCACGGTGGCAGGCAGGCCGAACGATTTCGCGGCTGCCGGTGCGATATCCAACAACGCTTCCGGTGGCGCGATGGGCGGCAGGCAATCGGCCAGATCACGTTCCGGATCGGTCGCGCGTAGCAGCTCGGGCGACCAGGTGCGGGTGCGCACGTCCAGCCAGCCGGTGCCCGAGGCATCGCCGTATTCGCAGAAACGCTCGCCGGTCAGCACGAAGTTGAGGTAGTCGTGCGGCAGCAGGATGGTGGCCAGGCGTGCGTACGCGTCCGGCCGGTGCGTCCTGGTCCAGGGCAACTTGGAGGCGGTGTAGCCGGTCAGGATCGGGTTGCCGGCCAGGGCGATCGTCTGCGCTGTGCCACCGGCCGCGTCCATGATCTGGGTGCACTCGGCGGCGGTGCTGGTATCGCACCACAGCTTGGCCGGTGCCAGCACCTCCCCTGCTGCGTCGAGCGGCACGAAGCCATGTTGCTGGCCGGACACCGCCAGCGCGGAAATGCGCGAGCGCACCGACGGCGTGATCGCAGCGAAGCAGCTGTGCAATGCGGCCACCCAATCGGCCGGGCGCTGTTCGCGGCTGCCATCGGCGGCGCTGTCCAGTTCCAGCGCCGCGCTGGCGTTGGCCACCACGCTGCGCTTGGCGGGATCGTAGACCAGCACCTTCAGGCTCTGCGTACCTGCATCGATTCCAGCAACCAGATCCATCCCATGTACCCCGTATGTTCTTGAAAGGTAGCGCTACCAATTTCGTGCGGCAAAGCGTGGCCCCGCTAGGCGGTGGCCAGGCTCCGCGGCCAGACCTCTGCCGACGCCTTGCAGTAGCGTTCAATGAACTCTGCCTGCGAGGGCATGCTTGCCGCGGCCTGCTGTATCGGCTGCTGGATCCGCGCCAGCAGCGTGCGCAGGTCGGCATCGCTGAGCGCGCGCGCCAGCGGGTGCGGCGGCCCGGGCAGGATGCCCTGCCCCATCAGGACGCTCGTCCAGGAGTCCACGCGGAACAGTTCCCCGGGGTCCTGCCAGGCGTGTGCGCGTTCGCGCCAGGCGCGCAGCCGCACCGCCAACGATTCGGGCAACTCCATCTCGCGGCACGCCTTCCACATCGGCTCGTCGCGCTGGGTGGCGTGGTAATGCAGGATGATGAAGTCACGCACGTGCTCCATTTCCTGGCGGCTGACATCGTTGTACAACGCGGTGAGCGTCGGGGTGATGCCATCGAACGGGAACAGCTGGATCAGCCGCACCACGGCGCTGATGGTGAGGTGGATGCTGGTCGATTCCAACGGTTCGATGAAGCCGCTGGCCAGGCCCAGCGCCACCACATTCTTGTTCCAGGCTTTCAAGCGGCGCCCACTGCGGAACGGCACCAGCCACGGATCACGCAGCGGCTGGCCTTCGATGTCACGCAGCAGCTTGGCCTGCGCCTCGTCATCGGACATATGGCGGCTGGAGAACACCAGCCCGCACCCTACCCGGTGCTGCAGCGCGATGTGCCAGCGCCAGCCGGCCTCGTGCGCGATGGCGCGGGTATACGGCACCGGCGGCTTGACCGATTCGGTCTGCACGGCCACGGCGCGGTCACTGGGCAACCACTGGTTCCAGTCTTCGTAGCCGCTGTGCAGGGTCTGCTCGGTCAACAGGCCGCGGAAGCCGGTGCAATCGATGAACAGGTCACCTTCGATCACCTGCCCGTCTTCCAGTACCAGCGCCGCAACGGAGCCGTCGTGGGCGTGCTGCCGCACTTCGCGGATCTTGCCTTCCACCCGGCGCAGGCCCTGCGCTTCGGCCCGGCGGCGCAGGAATTTTGCGTACAGCCCGGCGTCGAAGTGGTAGGCGTAGTTGACCTGGGGCTGGGACTGCAGCGAGAACCGGTCACCGCGCGAGGCCACGCTTTCCAGGCAGAAGTCGCCCAGGTCCGAGGGCATGCCGCGGCGCAGGCTGTCCAGCCAGAAATGATGGAACGGGGTGGCCCAGGTGCTTTGCCCGATGCTGCCGAACGGGTGGATGAAGCGCTCACCCGGGCGGCGCCAGTTCTCGAACGAGATCGAGAGCTTGAAGGTACCGGCCACCGCCTTCAGGAACTCCTGCTCATCGATCTGCAGGTAGCGGTGGAAGGTACGGATTGGCGGTACGGTGGATTCGCCTACGCCCACGGTGCCGATCTGCTCGGACTCCACCAGGGTGATGTCCAGCTGCTCGCGGAACTGGTGGGACAGTGCGCAGCCGGCCAGCCAGCCTGCGGTACCGCCGCCGGCGATGACCACCTTGCGGATTCGCCCTTCTGTTGTGTTCGCAGCGTTCAAAGCGATGCCCCCATCAGCGGTTGAGTCGACCGAGCAGCTGCGCGCGGGTGCGGCGCGCCTGCATCTCGTCGAACGGTGCAAGCTCTCCCCGGGCGGCGTCGGGCAGGTGCTGCCCTGCGCGCTCACCGGGACCGAACACGTAGTACTCGAAGATCGTTGCCCAGGCCTTCTTTTCGCGCTCCGGCAGGTCGCGCAGCGCCCACATCGCATGCTGCAGTGCCGGCAGCGGCGAGGACAGGAAGCTGGGCACGCTGCGCCACCAGTAGTTCACCAGCACGTTGAACGGTTCCAGGCTGCGCACGTGGTGCCACCACATGCTGGGAATGAAAATGGCATCGCCCGGCTCCAGCTCCGCGGTCTGCGCGCTGGCCAGCGCGTCACGGAACCGGGGATGGCGGTCGAAATCCGGGCGGTCGAAATCGACCACGCTGACCACCTGCCCGCCCGGGGTGGGTTCCAGCGGGCCCGGATAGAGGTTGTCGATCTGCTCCGGCGGAAACAGGGTGAACCGGCGCCGGCCCACGGCGCAGCAGGCCAGGTTGTCCGGCGTGTCGTAATGGCAGGACGCGGTAACGCGGTTGCCGATCCAGATGCTGGCCGAGGCATCGATGCCCTGCCCGGCCAGGCCGGCATCATTGGCCTGCGCGAACCCGGGCAGCGCACGCTCGATCAGCAGCGAGGCCACGTAATAGGTGGGCGGCTTCGGGGCATCGAAGGTGTCGGCGATCTCGTCCAGCACCTGCGTCAGCAGCCCACGCCGGACCTCGAAATTCAACTGGGTGAAATCGTCGTTGTAGAACGGGCGCCCTTCGATCTCGGGGCCGCCAAAGGAGTACTGCACCGGCAGCCCGGCATCGAAACCACGCAGGTAGGCCAACGCCTCCTGGGGGGAACGCAACCCGGCCTGCACCAGTGCCCAGTCGCGCGCGATGCCCCGCAGCACCACCGGCTCGCCGGCGGCCACCAGCGCCGCCAGCGGCAGCGCGTCGGGCTGCAGGCCTTCCAGGGTGCGCATGGCAACGCAATCCTGCATCGGTCAGTTCCTGCCCGTCGCGGTGGCGGCATCCTGCGCGCGCAGGCGACGCTGCTTTTCAGCGATCAGCCGCCGCATGTTGTGCAGTGAAGCCAGCATCAGGTACGCGCCTTCCAGGTAGCCGGCGCGGTTGAGTTCGGCCAGCGCGGCGCCGTCCAGCTGGGCCAGGCGGTCGCGGTCGATCGCGTGCAGGCCGTTCACGCCCACCCGGTTCTGCGGGTCGATCTGCACGTCGAGTGTGATCGGTTGAATCAGGCCTTTGGTATCGAGCATGGCAAACATCTCGGCGCCAAAGGCATGGCCGTCGTGGATGCCGCGCAGTACGTTGGCAATGTGGTCCAGATAGGGGCTGTTGCCGCCCTGTGGCAGGAACACCGGCTCGCCAGCGCTGCTGCTCACGCGCGGGTGGTCCAGGTCCACGTGCAGCACCGGCTCCCGGGTGAGCGCTCCGTCGATGCGGTTTTCCTGGAACCCGATCAGGAACGGCCCCTTGGCCGCAGCCCCAGGTAGGTAGGACGCATTCCAACGGCCGTCGTCCAGGTACAGATTTTCGTGCTGTTCAAAGCCCAGTAGAACCACCGACTGCCACTCCCCGGTGGCGGCGTCTTTGCGCAGGAAAATCGGGTATTCCCGCTGCAGTTCGGCGTACTCGCTCGGGTAGGCCGGCACCATGCCTACCGCGTCGCCAAATTCGGGCCCGAAACCGGTCGCGACACGCAGCTCCCGGTGGGCGATGTTGTTGAGCATTTCGTAACGCGGCATGTGTAGTCCAATCCCTGCAGGAGCCTGCACGGGTGCCGCTGCCGGAACAGCGGCACCCGTGGCCTGTTCAGAACCTGTAACGAACGCCAAGCATGTAACGCGGATCCTGGTCAGCCAGCTTCACCATCATCTGCGAGGTGCGCGAACGCCAACGCACGTCCTCACCGGTCAGGTTGATGGCTTCGAGGCTGAACGACCAGTTGTCATTGAGCGTGTAGCCCACGCTGAGATCCCACTGATCGTACTCTTCCACATAGTACGGGTTTCGGCTGGACCCCTGGTTGGCCAGAATCAGGTACTGGTCGCGCCAGTTCCAGGCCAGGCGCACCGACCAGCCGTACTTTTCGTACATCAGCATGGCATTGGCGGTATCGCTGAGCCCAGTGAGCGAGAACTGGTCGACGTTCGGGTCGCCCGCGTCGTTGTAGCCCACGTCACCGTTGACGATGGTGTAGTTGGCCAGCACGCCGAAGCCGGTGTCGCCGAAGAAGTACTGCCCGCCCAGCTCCCAGCCATGCAGCTTGGACTCGTTCTGGTTGATGGGGCGGTTGACGTTGAACTGGTACAGCGGGTCGGCCGCCGTGCCATACAGGTCGTAGGCCGCTTCGGTGGCCAGTACCTGCGCGCCGGTGCCGTCGTAGGCGCCCAGCCCGGCCGGATTGTTGCGCAACAGCGCCAACGCGGTGAACAGCGAGGTGTCATTGGCCGAGCAGGCCGCCGCGTTGGCCGGTCCCACCTGGGCAAGGCAGGCGCCACTGGTCAGGAAGCCCAGCGCCGTCTGTGCGTCCGGCCCGGAGGTCGGGTCGCGCAGGCCGTACAGGTTTTCCTGCACGATGGTGTTGCCGATGAAGTTGGCGACCTGCTTGTTCCAGTAGGTCACCGATACATAGCTGGCATCGGCGAAGTACCACTCCAGGGCCAGGTCCAGGTTGTCCGATTCCAGGGGCTTCAGGGCCGGGTTCTGGGCGGTGCCGCTGGCCCGCGAGGACGGGTCGATCAGCACCGAGCCGAACGGCTGCTGCGCGGTCGGGCCGGCGTACAGATTGCCGATCGGCGCACGGGCGATGCTCTTGCCGAATGAGATGCGGCCCTTCAGGTCATCCAGCAGGTCGATGCTGAAGTCCAGGTTCGGCAGGATGTAGCTGTAGCTGGTCTTCTCGGTGAAGGGCTGCTGCTCGTCGGACAACAGCACGCGGAAGTCATTGTTCGCCTGCCACTGGATCCCTTCGGGAATGGCGATGATCGAGGTGGACACCACGTCGGTGGTTTCGTAGCGGACGCCCAGGCGGGTATTGGTACGGTGGCCGCCAAGGTCACCGTCCAGCTCGATCTGCATGTACGCCGAGTTCGTCTTCTCTTCCACCCGGTTGTCGGCAGCATTCTGTGGGCTCACGCCCAGGTTGGCGCCGTAGTACTGCCCCGCCCACTGCGCCAGCCGGCCGGCGTCGCCGCGCCAGGCGCTGAAGCTGTTGATGTTGAAATCGTCGAACATGCCGACGATGTTCACCGGCTGCAGCAGGTCCATCAGGCCGTTGGCCACATCGCCGTTGACGTTGGCCACGCCCCAGTCGCCCAGGGTGTTGTAGTTTTCCGCGGCCTGGATGCGGTGGGTGGTCTGCTTGCTGGTGTCCACGCCGAACTGGAAGCGGCCTGCGTCAAAGGCCCACTCACCGTCCACGCGGCCCTGCTTGATCTCGCTGATCTGGGTCTGCGAATTGATGCGCAGCACCTGCGAGCCGATCTCGCCCGGCACGAACCCGCCGTTGACCACGCCATTGGTCTTGGCGATGGCATCGGCGGCGGTCGGGTACCAGACCTGGGTGCCCACCGGCAGACCGTTGTTCCAGACCATTTCCTGCACGTAGGTGCCACCGCACTGCGGCCCGGTGGTGCAGTTGTTGGTGCCGGCGATACTGGAGAAGATGGAGCCGCCGCCGGTGAGCGGATCGTTCGGCCGGCTTTCGTTCTTCGAGTCGTGGCCGTCGAAGCTCAGCTTGAAGCGGTCGGTAATGTTCCAGGTGGCATTGAAGCCCAGCGAACCCAGCTTGTACTTCTGCATGCTGCGCTGCTGTTCAAGCCCAAAGTCCTTGGTGCCGGCGATTTCGCGGATGTAGATCGGCGTCGCCACCGCACCGCTGGTGTCGAAGACCACATCGGTGTAGTTGCTGTTCTGCAGCCACATGCCCTGCTCGCCGCGATTCTCTTCGATCTCGTTGGTCGAATACGTGTAGTCCAGGGTCAGGGTCACCGCATCGGTCGGGGCGAACTGCAGCACCGCCTGGCCATTGATGCGCTCGCGCTCGAAATCGGCGAAGGCATAACGCAGGTCGTTCGGGCGGCCGTACAGCGCGCCGATTGCCGGTGCGTTGGTCACGGTCGGGTTGCCGGGCATGGTCCCGGTCCACGGCTGGATGTTCCAGTAATTGTTGGTGGCCTGCACCGAGCCACCCTTTCGCTTCTGATAGCTCGCGCTGACACCCACGCCCCAGGTCTTGTCCGGGTTGGTGTAGCTGAAGATGCCGGAAAGCTCAGGGGTGATGTCGTTGTCGAACGGCTGGCTCTGGTCGGAGACGATCTTGGCCCCGGCGCTGGCCACCGTGCCCTCATGGTCGAACGGACGCCCGGTGAGGATGTTGATGGTGGCGCCGATACCGCCGCTGGGCACGTTGGCCTGGCTGGTCTTGAAGACCTCGATGCCATTGACTGCTTCGGCCGCCAGCTGCGCGAAGTTGAACGCGCGGGTACCGCCGTCCACACCGCCGATGGCGACCTGCCCCGCCGCGCCGAACGCGTCGGCACCGGGCATCTGGCGGCCGTTGAGGGTCACCATGTTGAACTGCGGGCCAAAGCCACGCGCGGTGACCTGCGCGCCTTCACCATCACGGCGCTCGATCGAGATGCCGGTAATGCGCTGCAGGGATTCGGCGAGGTTGGTATCGGGGAACTTGCCGATGTCCTCGGCACTGATCGCGTCCACTACGCCGGCCGAGTCGCGCTTGATGTCCATCGCCTGGCTGAGGCTGTTGCGGATACCCGTTACCTGCACGGTGTCGAGCTGGGTCGGGGTGGACTGGGACTGCGACTGCTGCTGCGCGGCAGGTGCCGGCGTTGCGGCGTCCTGGGCGAATGCGGGATTGATGACCAGGACGCCGCCCACGAAGGTGAACATGGCCCGGGATGTAAGTTTCGCCAGCTTCCGGCTCATGCGTGAGCCCTCAGGTCTGGGGTACGACGGAAAGCACAAGCGCTCATGACTCTCCCCTCTGACATACGATCGAATGGATGTACCGCCCCTCCAAGGGGCACGCACGGGCGATGCCCGTCTTCCACACCGAACTTCGCAGTGCGTTTTCGCTGCACTGCGACTCAAACTCGCTTTCAGGCTTGCCAGAACACGCGTTTGGTATATGGGGGGTCCCCGCTGAGCCTTACCTTGGCTGAGTGGTAGCGCTACCATCGCGTCAGGGCGCAGACTAATCACCCGGTCACACGGTTGTCATCATGCAGCGCAGCAAAGGAAACGCTTCCTTGAAAAACAACCAGAAAGTGGTGCGTCGCAAAGGCAGTGCAATCACCATTGACGAAGTCGCCGCGCACGCGGGCGTGTCGGCCATGACGGTTTCGCGCGTAATCAATGGCCATTCCAGCGTGCGCGAGGAAAACCGCGAACGGGTCATACGCAGCGTGCTTGCACTGGACTACCGGCCCAACCTGGCGGCAAGCGCCCTGGCGGCGGCGCAGCACACCTGCATCGCGCTGATCTACACCAACCCCAGCTCCAGCTACCTGCGTGAGCTGCTGGTCGGCGCGCTGCGCGGGTCTACCCGGTCCGCGGCGCAGTTGGCGATCTCCACCTGGGATGGGTTGAGCGCCACCTCACGGCGCGAGGCGGCACGGCAGCTGTGCGACAGCGTGGCCGGGGTGATTCTTCCCCCGCCGCTGTGCGAATCCAAGGCGATCGTCGACATTTTCGTCAATGCCGGCGTCCCGGTCGTCTCCATCGCATCCAGCCAGTTCAGCGACCGCGTTTCCTGCGTGCGCATCGATGACCGCCATGCAAGCCAGCAGATGGTTGCGCATCTGATCGGCCACGGGCACACACGCATCGGCTACATCACCGGTGATCCGAACCAGACCGCCAGCGCGCAACGCTGGCAGGGATATCGGGATGCATTGGCAGAGGCCGGCATCGGGTACGACGAGGCGCTGGTGCACCCCGGGCTCTTTACGTATCGATCCGGACTGGAGGCGGCCGAGCATCTTCTGGCCCTGCCCCACCCGCCGAGCGCCATCTTCGCCAGCAACGATGACATGGCGTCTGCGGTGGTTTCAGTGGCACATCGGCGCGGGCTGGACGTGCCGCGCGATCTTTCGGTGGTGGGCTTCGACGATACGTCAGCGTCGACCATGGTGTGGCCGGAACTGACCACGATCCACCAGCCCGTGGCGGACATGGCCGACACCGCCATCGACATCCTGCTGCGGGAGATCCGGCGCGCGCCTGCTGCGGCGCGCGCCACCGTCAACCAGGTGCTCGCGCATCAGCTGATCACGCGCGATTCCGTATCAGGGCCGGTGCAGCGCCCCTAGCCTCACGCACTACGGCGCGGCGGTGGCCTGGCGGATGCGCTGGCCTTTCACTGGCTCACCCAGCGCGACCGGCTTGTCATCGGCCATGTAGTTGGAGAACTGTGCGGGCAATGCGGTGGCCTTGCCGAACTCGGGTCCGGCCTGCAACTGGTAATGCAGGTGGGCTTCGGAAGAATTCCCACTATTGCCGCAGTCTGCCAGCTGCGCGCCAGTGCGCACGGCCTGCCCTTTGGTTACCCGCACACTGCCCTGGCGCAGGTGGGCCAGGACCGAAAATTCGTCGTTGCCATGATCGATGACGACGCGGTTGCCGGTGGGCTGGCTGGGATTCATCTCACCCGGCACGTTATCGGCCACGCCGTCGATCACCTCCACCACCCTGCCGTCTGCCGGAGCCAGGATGGGCTTCCCGAAGCAGAAATAATCCTCGTTGCGGCTGCCTTGCCCACGATGAGAACTGCCATCCTGCAGGACCACCAGGTCCATGGCGAAACGCTGGCCTGCATGCGCGGCATGGTAGTTCTGTTCGACGCTGCGCCCGCCCCAGAACACGTAGAACTCGTCGGAGAATGGCAGCTGCAGCGGCGTGCGGTTCTTGTAGTCAAGGCGCTCGCTTGCCGCGGGCGGCGATGGACTGGCCTTGTGTGGGCGGATGTTGAAGCCTGCTATCTTGCGCTGTGCGTCGAATGCCCAGGTGATCTGGATGATGGCCGGACTCTTAGCGAATCGAGCCTGGCGCACGTAGATGTCATACCCGCCATCGGTGCTGACCGTTTCGCTGACAACGTCGGTTTCCTCTCCACCCGCAGCGAGCACTTGTCCCCTGAGCGCCGTCAGGCTCTGTTTCGACTGCAATGTGGCCTGCATCTGCGGAGTCATCCGCTCCCACAGGGCATCGACATTCCCCTGGTAGAACTGCGAGGTCAAGCTGGCGCCTTCCTGGCGCGTGTCCGGGGTAGCCGCAAGGCCGCCGAATGCCAGCAGCGATAGAATCAGGGGTGCCATCAGTTTCGCGAACACTGTCATGTCAGGAGTCCGTGCTGTGTGGATCGGGAATGCCTGCGACGACTGCCGCAAGCTGCTTGCGGTACTCGGCCAGCCCATGGCGTCCTGCAGGCGTCAGCTGCAGGGTGGTCAACGGGCGCTTGCCCCGGAACGATTTTTCGATGGCGACCAACCCGGCGGCTTCGAGCTTGCTCAGATGGCTGGAAAGGTTGCCCTTGCTCAGGCCGCTGAGATGTTCGACGAACGCAAATTCGGCCGATTCGGCACCGGCCAGGATCGACAGGATCAACAGGCGCGCTGGCTCGTGGATCAGGCGATCCAGCTGCAACAGGCTGCGGGGGTCGGGAAGCTGGGTCATGGCATCGGCTTCCGCGCAGCCACGAACGCTCGCATTTCCGCCCGCAGGCGCAGGAACCGCTGGTGGTCGCGCCACCCGACCACCACCAAGGCAATGGCGGCCAGCGGAAACACCACGGTAGTAGGGCCGAACGCATAGGTCTGACCGGTGAATGCCACCGCGGCCTGGCACAGCAGGAACACGCCCACGATGAACTCCAGCGGCGTTCGCAACCACCGCCAGACAATGAGCGGCAGAAGCGCTACCACCATCAGGTACCCGATCGCGCGCAGGTCCCACGGCAATCTGCCCATCGGTGCCATGCGGGTCAGCACGAAGCCGACGATCAGGGCGCTAATCAGGGCGGTAAAAGCAATGAAGAGGCGTTGGAAGTTGCGCTCGGTCGCGGTGATCTGTTCCTCGACCTGGCCGAAGCGCTGGTAGTAACGATGCGCCAGCCATTGCTTGGCTGCGAGCCACAGCAATGGTACGGCGATGAGAGCTGCCCGCAGTTCGATCGTGGCCGGCAACAGGGCGCCGGCGAGGAAGGACGCCAGGCATGCAATGCCGCCGGCGATGGCCGACAGGCCGCCCGCACTTCGTGAGTACCTCGAGTACTCGCGGGTTACGGCCTGGATACGGCTGTAGGAATCACTGACTGACGGCTGCGGCATCACGTGCTCCAAGGGGTCGCCTTGGAGAAGTTTGTAGTGCAAACCGGTTTGCGTCAAGCGAATTTACTGCCATCCATCATCCGGTGGCGGACCTGGCCGACACCACCATCGACATCCCGCTGCGGGAGATCCGTCTTCGGTGCGCGCCACCGTGAACCACGTACTGCAGCAGCGGCTGGTGACGCGGGATTCCGTATCCAACCCGTTGCCGGGGGCATAGGGCTGCGGCGCGTCTACGGCTTCGCCATCGGATACGAGCCCGCACAGACGTCGCCCTCCTCCGTACCGACAATCCAGGCGTTGAGCTGTTTGATGCGGTCGCGCGTCAGTTGCTCGTACTCACCGCTCTGACACATCGGCAGCACACTTCCGTAGTCCGCCGGGTTCGGGTAGCGCGCCGCGATCTGTGCATCACGGAACACGATCCAGGCGCGCTGCGCCGCCTTGAACTTCTCGATGAATGCCTTGTCCTGGGCGTTGGCAGCCAATACCTTCGCATAGACGCGGTTGAGCTCGGCGTCCGCAGCTTGTGCGCTGTTGCTCGCACATTGATTCAGACCCGCCTGGGACTGATTCGGGCTGTCGCAGGCCATGCCATCAGAGGTGTGTGGCAGCGCCGCCCGTTGGGCGGCACTCCTGGCAGGTACCTGCGCATGGGCCGTGGTGGCAAGGCATGCAACCACGAGAATGGCCAGCAAGCTTCTCATCGGACCCGCTCCACAGGGGTTACACGGCGCCGGTTACTCGGGTGCGGTGCGCTGCTCGTTTCCGCGGCTCTTCACGAAATCCGGGAAGGTTTCCGCAAGCGACTGCTTGTCCGGCAGGATGTAGAACACGCCGCCCTTCTCGAACGTGGGCTGGATCACCCGAGCGTAAAAATCGGGATTGACGTTGATGCAGCCGTGGGTGACACGGTTGTCGTCCGGCGTCGGCGTAGCGAGGCGCTCGGCGCGCTTTTCGGCGGGAACGCCAGTTGCGGTTGGATGGATCGACACCGCCGTATCGTAGTCCACCCACAGCACGCGCCCGGCATCGAGCGACGGGCCGTAACCACCAATGAAGCGGCCTGCTGGCGTGGTACGGTCACGGCCCGGAATTTCCTTCAGCGCCAGACCGGCCACGCCCGGGGCCGAATGGTCGCCGACCGCTGAGCCGAACAGGCCCGGCGCAGCACCAAGAAGTTTGCCCTTGCCATCAAATACCAGGATCTGGGCTGCGGCCTTGTCCATCACCGCGAACGGATAGCCTTCCGTGTCCCGGCTCGCCTTGATCCAGCCGGCGAGTTGAATGACCGTGTCGGAGACGGGCTGGTCCGGCGGCAGCTGATCGTTCGACACGACCGGTTGCTCGGCGGATTCCTGGGTGGGTTCCTGCGCGGCTTGCTGGGTGCGGGCGACGGCGGGCCCGGCGAACGCCAGGGACAATGCCAGTACGCTGCACGTGGCGCGGATAGCGGGAGGGATGTGCATGGACGTGGGGATTCCTTGAAGCAACTACGGGTCAAGCAAGGAAACCGGCGGCCCGCAAAGGCCACCGGTCTCCATGTTCCAGTCGTTCGTTACAGCGTGTGCAACAAACGATCAGCCGCGCGGCTGACGCTTGGCCGGGACCGACTCAAGGCGCTGGACGCGGCTTTCGATCTGATCCAGGCGCTGGTTGGCCTGCTGGGCCGACTGGTTGGCCGATTCGGCGCTCTGGGCTGCGCCCTGCACCTTCGTGTCCAGCGAGTCGAGGCGCGAGTTGATGGTGGCAAACTCGTCCTTATAGGTGGCGCAACCGCCAAGGCCCAAGGTGGCAACGAGCGCCACGCCCAACACCACATTCTTCTTGGTCATCATCATTTCCAGTACTCCTTCTTGGGTCTTCAGGTAAATAGAGCCCCCTCTGCCGGACCAATCATGACGCTGCGATACGTACATGGATTGTGAAGACCTGAACCGGCGTTCGGACTCTGTTCTGCCAAGCCGCCACTTGACCATCCAAGCCGGAAAGTCAACCCTTTTCAGCGTTCCGCCGGCGAGGGATCGCGCACTCCTTTCGCCCTTGCGGTACTTCCCGGTCAGCAATACCGCATGGGGCGCCTGTAGGGTCATTGCGAGGGGGCGACAGCGTCCGCTGCTCTGCTGCCATGCCGTGATCGTCCATCCGGCCGCCCGTTGCCGCATCCAGAATCAGGGCTCGCAATGCCTCCCCCATTTGGGGGTGCCTGCCGTGCCAGCCTGTCCGCCTGCGGCTTCCCCGCTGAATGCGCCCTCTCACGGGCTATGGGGTGGCGTCCCCTGCCTTCTCCACCGGCGGGGTTTGCCAACGGTTTTCGAGCAACTCAGGCTTGGGGCGGTAGTAGCGCATGAACATTACGAACGGACCCTCGGGCGCCGGCAGCCAGTTGGCCTGTTTGTCCTTGCCAGGGGACTGGTTCTGGATGTAGATCGTCAACCCGCCATCGGCATCCTTCTTGAGCTCCGGCAACATCGGTGAATTGATCAGATAGCGATTGATCGGATTCTTGACCAGCAACTGCTGGGGGAGTCCGTACATGGTGACAGACCAGAATGCATCGACTGGCGGCAGCTCCCCCTTCGCGAAGTGCAGCGTGTATCGGCCTTTGCTGCCATCGAGCGGCTGGCCGCTGGCATCCTTGTCAAGAATGGGGTACATCGCTTCTTCACGCGAGTTGGCGCCAATACCCACCTGGGTTCCGGTGGCGCGCGCGACGTAATCGTTCTTGAGGAAATCCCGGTTGCCAAACAGTGTATCGGTCTTACCACCCAATGATGCGCGCTTGGCGTCGATCTGCTTCTGCCCCTCGGCCATCCCCTCTTTGAGTGCTGCCTGCATCTCCGGCGACAGGCTGCCAGCGTCGAACGGCTGTCCCGGTTTGATGCCCAGCATGGCGAAGCGCTCGCGCAGTGCGGTCTCGCTTGGGTGCGCCGGTTGTGCAAACTGCAGGAGAAATGCCAGCTGGTTGAAGAATTCGAGGGAGGTGCGGTCCTCCGCCGGGGGCGTCGGCTTGATCCATTGGATTTCCGGGGCAGCCGGTGGCGCAGCGCCCCCGGCAAATGCCGACAGCGGCTGAACCCCATAGCCGGCCTGTATCTTCTTTACGTTGTCGAGATCGCCGGGATTGAACAGCTGCGTGCGCCCGACCACGCTGACCAGGTCGGTCTCGGACCGGATCACTTTGGTGATACCCGCCGGTGCTTCGCCCTTCCAGCCGGGCCCGGCAATGAGGAAGCTTCCTCCATCGTTGCCGGTTGCACGGCTCCCGATGTAGTCGAAGTTGAAGGTGTACAGATCCATCAGCTGGAAGACGAAGTATCTGTCCTTTTCCATCTTGGGCACGGTAATGACCACCGGTTCCGCCCGCAGGTCCAGCATGGCAAACGAATAAGGCGTGTCCGAGTTCGGCGTTACGAACGCGGTGTCTTCGGGCGTGAACACACGGGCGATGTTCAGAATGGAGTTGAACGGACCCTTGTACTGGGGATTGCCCTTGTCGACATTGAACGCGTACACCGTTTTGTAGGTATCCACCATAGGTACCCCATACACGTAGGCGTCACGGGCAATCTCTCTTGCCTCATCGGCCGAAGGGGCCGCAGAGGGCGTGGTTGACCGTTGCGCCGGGGATGGCGTAACCGTTGCACCTGTCTCCTTTTCGGGCGATTTTCCGCCGCACGCGGTGAGGGACAGGCAGCAGGCCAGGGCCATGCCGAGCAATGTGGCAGCGGAGTGTGTTTGACGGATGTACATGGGATCCAGGTCAGCCTCAGGCAGAGGGGAACAGTCCCACTGTCGTCGTCAGGATCTTTGCCGGCAAGAGGAGTTACACGCAGGCCGGCTCGGTATTTCTACCGAGCGACGCCGGTGCCATTAAAGCGCCGGCTGCTCGGCATTCAGCACCTGCAATGCCGGACCCGTGGAGTCGGGCAGCACATGCTGGTCGGTTACCAGCAGTACCACCCCCGGGCTCATCAGCGGCCGCAGCGCGGCACGGAACCCCTCGGGCAGCAGCACGCGCTGCTCGTCGGCCTGGCTTACCACGGTGCCACGGGCCGCTTCCTCGCCCGGAATGCCAACCTCTACCCATGAGGGTTCGGTTGCCGGCGCGTTGCTGCTGGCAACCATGTACGCGCGCGTTCCTTCACGCGCTGCGCCATCGCGGAAATCCACGCGCGAACGGCCGATTTCCTTGCCGTCACGGTATGCGAACAGGCGGCGGTCACTGGTGCTGAGCAACAGCGACACCACGCCGGTGGGTGCAACGTCAGGCTGCCAGCGGAACGCCTCCTGCGTGCCCAGCGGTACGGACAGCACTTCCTTGCCGGTGCCCGGGTCGATCGGGCTGGCCACGCGGGGGTGCACCAGCGTCGGATCGGACACGCCCTCCTTGGAGATCACCACCACCATGCCCATGTTGGTCGCCCCGAACAGCCGCCGGGCAAACTCGGTGGGCAGGTGCACGCAGCCATGGGATTCCGGGTACCCCGGCAATCCGCCGGCATGCAGTGCAATGCCATCCCAGGTCAGGCGTTCCTGGTACGGCATGGCCGCGTCGTTGTACTTGCTGGAATGGTGGTCCTTGTCCTTCTGCAGGATGGTGAACACACCCGTGGGCGTTTCGTGACCGGGCTTGCCGGTGCTCACCGTGGACACGGCTTCCAGCAGGCCGTTGCGGTACACGTAGGCGCGCTGTTCGGTGATGCTGACCACCACCGCCATCGGGCCCATCGCTTTGGAATCCCTGCCCCACACCCACTCGCCCGGCTTGAGCGCGGCGGGCGACGTGTTGGCCGGGCTGGAACTGGGCGCGCCCCATGAAGGCGTGGCCAGGGCCTGCCCGGCAGACATCATCAGCGCAATCAGCAACAGGCCAGATTTCATCATGAGGGGCGTCCAGCAGTGGGTTCAGGCCGATGGTAACGCGATAACCGAGCCTCCCAGCACCTGCCAGCCGCTCGCCGTTTTCACCCAGAAGCGGCAGTACCTGAAGTTCCCTGCGAACGCAGCGCCGTCGAACGTGCCTGCCAGTTCGGCTGTTACCGAGGTTACAGCGGCCTGCCCTTGCGCGGAGATCTCTACAGATCGCCACTCTGCCAAGGTGAGCTTCTGGCGTCCGGAACGGTGCAGCGAAAGATCATCCTGCTTGTGAAAAACATCGCCTGACGGCCCCACGAAGATCAGGTCGTCTGCGATCAGGGATTCCAGGGCCTCCACGTCGCTGGTGAGCATCGCAATGCGCAGGGCTTCCTCGTGCTGCCGGATTTCAGTATCCATGCGGACTCCATGAAAGTGGTTGGCGTTACTGTTGTGCTGCTTCTGGTGCCAGCGTATGGATTACTTTGCCCTGCGCATCCAGGAACTCGATGGCGCCGTAGCCTTCCGGGGTGACG
The DNA here is from genome assembly GCF_001704155.1 of Stenotrophomonas rhizophila. NCBI lineage: Bacteria > Pseudomonadati > Pseudomonadota > Gammaproteobacteria > Lysobacterales > Lysobacteraceae > Stenotrophomonas > Stenotrophomonas rhizophila. The sequence goes on from NZ_CP016294.1 coordinate 2,332,904, forward strand.
GTCAAGCGCAGCCTGGCCCGGTCCTGTTTGTCGTTGAGCGCGATGGCCGGCGTGCCGTCGGCACCCACCACCATCTGGATCCGTGTGGGTGTCTGCACCCCCGGAATCAGGCGGTTGTCCAGGCGGGGTTCGCGAATCAACGGCGGTGCCTGGTTGATCGAAAAGCGCACCTCGCCATCCGGTGAGACGCGCCAGCCGATGGCATCCATGGCGGGGTGGTCCAAGGCGAGCACGGCCATGCCACCATCCACGTCCGCGGTACCGAAGCCGCCGCGCTCACTGCCCTTGTCGTCGTACAGCACCATGCCCGCCACATTGAAGGCGCGCTTGTACTGAATGCCGTCGATGATCGGCGCGGGCGTCTGGCCCGAAAGGGTCATGCGGATCACGCCCTTTTCGTCAACGATGTCGATGCGGCGTGCGGTGATGCGGTCGCTGTCCGCTGCTTCCACACGGGTCTGCGGCGACCTGCTGACGATGACCTTCTGCAGCTGCTCGACGGAGGGGCGCTTGGGGCTGGCAGGCTCCGCCGCGTGTGCATGCGGGGCCGGAGACGATACGGCGAAGGCAATGATGATGCAGTTCAGCGCTTTCATAGGCTCCCTTCCGGCCACGGCAACCACGTGCCCGGCTCCATGATCTGCAAAGGGATATCCCGCTCGCGTGCGGCCTGGCGAACCCTGCCAAGCGGATCATCCACTTCGACATACTTGTCCATTCCGCTGACACCGTAGTGAATCGGCACCAGCACCCGAGCGCCGAGGATAACCGCAGCGGCCACCGCCTGCTCGGGCGTGAGCACGCCCGGCTGGCCACTTGCCGGATCGCGCCAGCCGAAGCGCGCGCCATTGATCGGGAGAAACGCTGCATCGAACGGGCCAAACTGGCGGCCGATGCGCCACCAGTTGCCATGCCACTGGGTATCGCCGCCGTGGAAGATGCGCCGCCCGCCGGCCGAGACAACCCATGAGACCTGCGTATCCCCGTAACCATCCGATGCAGGCACCGGCGTGGCGGTGAAGTCGCCCAGCAGCTGCGGCTCCCACAGCGCACTGGGGCGGGCACGCGCGCCCTGCGGCCACGGTGAGGGCTGCAAACCTGCCGGATACGCCAACACCCCGCCGTTCTTGAGCGCGGTCGCTACTGCGGTGCCATCGAAGTGGTCCGAATGGGTGTGGGTGACCAGTACGTGGGTTTCGCCGACCGCATCGGCCACCGGCACCAGCCGGTCAGGTAGTGCCCTGCCCCATGCCTCTGGACTGACCAGCGGATCAATCAGCAGCGTGCTGTCGGGCAACTGCAGCCGCACTCCTGCCCATGCCAGTCGCTGGGCGCGCAGGGTTCTGGGCACTGCCGCTGCTGCCAGCGCCCCGAACGGAAGCAGCGTCGCCGCTGCCGCGCCCGCGCATCCCACAAGGAAGCGCCGACGGTGATTGAGGTCATTCATGCTTCTTGCTCCCGGGCGGCATCGGCCTCCCTGCCCAGCGAGTCGACCAGCAGCGCCCGGTCGCCATCCATGAATGCGGTGGCGACCGATTCCACCTCTTCACCGACGAACATCACCACATCTGTTGCCAGCTCCTGGATTCGCATTACGTACACCCCGTTGACAGGATGGGCATCGTGGCCAACCGACCGGGGCGTGACAAACGAGTATTTTCGCCCTTCGCCTTAGAAAATCTAATGCGATACGATGCGGACGACTCCGCTCTGCCAGGCGCCTGTGAAAACTCGACCCGCCGCCCCGCTCAATGCCCTGCGTACGTTTGAAGCGGCGGCGCGCCACCTGAGCTTCAACGGCGCGGCCAGTGAGTTGTTCGTCACCCCCGCGGCCGTCAGCCACCAGGTAAAGCATCTGGAAGAACACCTTGGCGTGAGCCTGTTCCAGCGCAACCATCGCTCCGTGATGCTGACGCCGGAGGGCGCGGCCCTGGCGGCCACCGTGGGCGACCTGTTGGGGCAGCTGGACGTGGCGTTGGATCGCGCCCGCAAGCGAGCGCCGTCCGAGCTGAGGGTGACCACCATGGAATCGTTCGCGGCAAAGTGGCTGGTGCCCCGGCTGCACCGTTTCCAGCACGCATTCCCGGACGTACGGGTGCGGATCGACACCAGCGACGAGCACGCGGACTTTCTGCGCGGTGGATTCGATGTGGGCATCCGCTATGGAGCGGGCAACTACGCTGGCGTCCGTGCCGAAGTACTGATGCAGGCGCCTGCATTCCCCGTATGCTCGCCCACACTGCTGGGCGCCAACCCGCACGGATTGGAGCACCCTGACGATCTGCGCCACTACACACTGCTGCACGATGAGGGTGCAACAGGCCGCGCTGGGGTTCCTGCGTGGTCGGATTGGTTGGCGGCGGCAGGCGCCACAAACGTGAACGCCGCGTCGGGCCCGGTCTTCGCCAGCATCTATCTTGCGCAGGAAGCTGCAGTTTCAGGCCACGGTGTTGCGTTGGGCCTCGCTCCCCTCGTGGACGAAGACCTTCGTCAAGGCCGGTTGATGAAGCAGCTTGGCGTGCGCCTGGAGAATGCGTACGCGTTCTGGCTGATACGCCGTGACGTCTCCCAACAGCGCCCCGAGGTGGAAGCATTCTGCCACTGGCTGCGGCAGGAGCAGCAGCTCTCCGGTGCCCCATGTTGAACCTGCGGCTGGCGCAGCGGTGGGAGCGGCTGGGGAACAGGGATGCAGAGCTGGGCGTGATGTTGCTGTTCGCCCTGTTGGCCGGCCTGTTCGTCTGGGGCGCCTACGCCGTTGCCTATCCGGAACACGGCTGTGTCCGGATGGGCAAGGGCAATAGCGGACCGCTGGAGTGCGACCCGCAGCGGCTGTTCAACTATGGCGTTGTGCTGCTGTCCATCGGGTTTCTCAGCACCAGCCCCATTTTTTACATCCTCTGGGGCTGGATGAGAGACATGGCGCGGCCGTTGTCGCTGAAAGAGGACCAGCCCGCCCAGAGTCAGTCAGCGAGTGAGCCGGGCTGACACCCTGCAGGCAGGCACAACGGCTGGCGCCGGGGACATGTAGGTGACACTACCCGCGCAGACCTGGTAAGCGAAGGAAACGCTGGCGAGGCCAGCATCCGGTACGCGAGCCGTGTGCATGACCTCTCCCTTGGACGACAGCAGCCTGATGCGGGCCCCATCTGGACTGGCAGGGTTTCCAGGCGTTGTGAGCTCGAGATTGAAGCCGCTGGAGAGTTGAACGGATGCAGCTTGCCTGGATGGTAGCTTGAGATCCAGTGCGACAGGGGCCAAGGCATCCTGCTGTACTACGGCCGTGAACTGTACGGATGCGGGTGTGGCAGCGGATACGGAAAGAGATGCGCAGCAAAGCGACAGGACAGCGGTCACAGCCTTCATCGTTCACCTCCAATGTGTCGGATTTACAGATTCCGGGCCCAGGCTACACGGTGATCATAGGGTGGCCCGGTTTCGGCAACAAGCGGGACGGTCTTCCCCTTCAGGCTTCGAGAAGAAGCCTGCATGATGCTTGTTGGGGTCCGTTTGATCACCCACTCAGACTGGCCAAGGCAAAGAAGAACGCCACGGCATCCGCAACGAGAATCCCGTAGGTCGCCCGTAGCGGGCTACCTTGGCAAAAGCGCGGCTGCGGGAGGCTGCCGGTAGCCGAAGCAGCGGCGATCAGCGGAACCGCCTGCTGCCCGACCGACAAAGCACCCGTAACCGGCATTTCGGGCCAGCGACCGCATTGCGGCGGATCGTGTGTGTCTGCATAGACCACTCCCTGACAAGGGGTCAGGAGAATCCAAGTGCAGGGGATTGATGGAAAAAGCGCAGGAGTGGCATATGACTAATGCATGGGAGGCATATATGACCTTCACAGCGTGCACGTCCCCCCAAATGCAACGATGCAAGGCGCAACCTGCCTCCCCCTCCCCGGTATCCTATGCCCCACCTTCGCCGTCTTTTTGGCCGTTGGCTTCGCCTGCGGCGGCTTGTTCGTTGGCGCTGGCGTGAGCGCCAGGCCTCGGCCCCGGCCATTGAAGCCACCGAGGGCCCGCTGCGGGCCGCGCTCTACAGCGTTGAACAGATGGAGGTCTACGGCCGCGCGCTTGCGCGCCAGCACCGCGTGCGGATGCGGCCCAGCCCGGAGCGCCTGCTGGAACGTCTGCAGGCCAACGAACGTGTCCTGCAGGATGCCAACACCCTGCTCAGCAGCGTGGTGCGCGAACAGCGCCCGGTCACCCCGGCGGGGGAATGGCTGCTCGACAACTATTACCTGGTCGAAGAACAGATCCAGACTGCGCGGCGCCACCTGCCGCGCGGCTACAGCCGGCAGTTGCCGTCGCTCGCCACCGGCCCTTCGGCCGGGTTGCCGCGGGTGTATGAACTGTCGATGCAGGCGATCGCACACGGTGATGGGCGGATAGACGGCGATACGCTGGGCCGCTTCATCGCTTCCTACCAGTCGCTAGCGCCGCTGAGCCTGGGCGAATTGTGGGCGGTTCCGATCATGCTGCGCCTGGCCCTGCTGGAGAACCTGCGGCGCATGGCCGCGCGGGTGATGCGCGACGGGGAAGACCGGCGGCTGGCCTCGCAATGGGCGGATGACCTCAATCGCGCGGCCTCCGACACCCCCACCGATGTGGTGCTGGTGGTGGCCGACATGGCGCGCTCCGAGCCGCCGTTGACCGGCGCGTTCATCGCCGAGCTGACCCGTTCGTTGCAGGGCCGCGGCGGCGCGTGGGCCATGCCCATCGCCTGGCTGGAACAGTGGGCAGCGGCATCCGGGCAGCGCATCGAGGAGCTGGTGGCCGCCGAGGGGCAGCAGCAGGCGTCCGACCAGGTGTCCATCAGCAACAGCATCGGCAGCCTGCGATTCCTGTCCACCATGGATTGGCGCACCTTTGTCGAAGACATGAGCGTGGTCGAGCAGCGGCTGCGCGAAGACCCGATGGCCGTGTATCCGCAGATGGACTTCGGTACCCGCGACGCCTACCGCCACGTGGTGGAGAAGATCGCCCGGGGCAGCCGCATCGCCGAAGAACGCGTTGCGACCATCGCGCTGGACCTGGCACGGGCCGCTACCCCGCCCGACGGGCCACGCACGCATGTGGGCTACTGGCTGGTCGGCGAAGGCCTGCATGCCACCGTTGACGCGGTGGCCGACGCCGCGCCACGCCACCGCAAGGCGCGGCGACTGGCGCACCGCGTGCCACTTGCGCTGTACCTGCTGCCGATCACCCTGCTCGCGGTGCTGGCCACCTGGGGCCTGCTGGCCACCGGCAGTGGCGAGGTTCCCACCTGGCTGGCTGCCCTGCTCGGGCTGCTGGTGTTCAGCGAGCTGGGTATCGTGCTGGTGAACTGGACCGCGACCGTGCTGGTTGCTCCCAAGCCGTTGCCCAAGCTGGATTTCAGCGAGGGCATTCCTGCGGCCTGCGCTACCGTGGTCGCGGTACCGTCGATGCTGTCCAGCACCGACGGCATCGACGTCCTGGTCGAAGCGCTGGAGGTCCGCTTCCTGGCCAACCGCGATCCCCAGCTGCGCTTCGTGCTGCTGACCGACTTCCTCGACGCCGCGGAAGCGCAGTTGCCGACCGACGACGCCCTGCTTGCGCACGCGGTGCTGCGCATCGAGGGGTTGAACCAGCGTTACGCGTCCGAACGTGGCGATCGCTTCTACCTGCTGCATCGGCCCCGGCAATGGAACCCCAGTGAAGGGGTGTGGATGGGGCACGAGCGCAAGCGCGGCAAGCTGGCCGCGCTCAATGCCCTGCTCCGCCATGGCGATGGAAGCGCGTTCATGTGCATCGTCGGTGACGCGGAGGTCCTGCGCGGCGTCCGCTATGTCATCACCCTGGATTCGGATACGCAGCTGCCGCGCGATGCGGCGCGTGCGTTCGTCGCCACCCTGGCCCACCCGCTCAACCGGCCGCGCTTCGATCCAGCGCTGCAACGCGTGGTGGAGGGTTACGGCATCCTGCAGCCCAGCGTGGGCACCAGCCTGGGCCGGCGCCGCACCTCGCGGTTTGCGCGGATGTTCGGCAGCGAACCGGGCATCGATCCGTATACGCGCATGGTCTCGGACGTCTACCAGGACCTGTTCGACGAAGGCTCGTTCGTGGGCAAGGGCATCTATGACGTAGACGCCTTCGAGCATGCACTGGAGGGCCGCCTGCCCGAGAACCGCATCCTCAGCCACGACCTGCTGGAAGGCTGCTATGCCCGTGCAGGCCTGGTCAGCGACGTGCGCCTGTACGAGGACTATCCCGAACGCTACGCCGCCGATGCCAAGCGCCGTGCGCGCTGGATCCGGGGCGACTGGCAGCTGTTGCCCTGGCTGATGCCGTGGACCCCGCGCCCGGGATCAGGCTGGGAACGCAACCGGCTCAGCCTGCTGTCGCGCGGCAAGTTGCTGGACAACCTGCGCCGTAGCCTGGTGCCCCCCGCCGCGCTGGTCCTGCTGGTGGCAGGTTGGCTGTACGCCGAAAACCCGGCCGCATGGACCGCGTGGGTACTGGCCCTGTGGTTCGCGCCGCCGCTGATCGGCATGCTGCGCGATGCCCTGAGCGTGCCGGACGACACGCCGCTGGAAGCGCATTACATCAAGGTCGGGCGCGGCACGCTGCAGTCGTTGCTGCGCGCTGCCACGCAGATTGCCTGCCTGCCCTACGAAGCACTGCTGGCTGGCGGCGCGGTGCTGCGCACGCTGTGGCGCATGGCCATCACACGCCGCCATCTGCTGCAGTGGAATCCCTCCAGCGAAGTCGAGCGCCGCCTGGGCGGCGACCGTGGCGCGGAATGGCGGGTGATGGCGCCCGGATCGTTGCTGGCGCTTGCGCTGGTGGCGGTAGTAGCCGTCCTGCGTCCGCAGGCGCTGCCACTCGCCCTGCCCTTCCTGTTGGCGTGGACTTTCGCGCCCGCGTTGATGGCGTGGCTGGGCCGGCCGCCGGCCGAGATCCTCGCCGAATTGTCCGGCACGCAGCGGGCGTTCCTTGGTCGGCTGGCACGGCGCACCTGGTCGTTCTTCCAGGCCTGGGTGCGCGAACAGGATCACTGGCTGCCGCCGGACAACATCCAGGAGCATCCGGCGCTGGTGGTCGCGCGCCGCACCTCGCCGACCAACATCGGCCTGTCCTTGCTGGCCAACCTGTCGGCGTGGGACTTCGGTTACCTGCAGCAGGCCGCGGTCGCTGAACGCACGGCGCTCACGTTCGGCACGCTGGACCAGCTGCCGCGTCATCGCGGCCACTTCCTGAACTGGTACGACACCGAAACCTTGGCGCCGCTGCCGCCGCGTTACGTCTCCACCGTGGACAGCGGCAACCTGGCCGGGCACCTGCTTACCCTGCGCCAGGGGCTGCTCGCACTGGTGGACGCGCCGGTACTGGCGCCACACACGTTCGATGGCCTGGCCGATACCCTCGGCGTGCTGGACGAGGAGCGGCAGCGCCTTCGCGCCGGTGACGCACCGCTGGCCGAAGCGCTCAACCACCTGCGCCAGCGCCTGGTGGCAACGCGGGCCGACCTGCCGCGCGGTGCTGCCGAAGCACTCGCCCGCCTGCAGGAGCTGGCCGGTTTGGCTGACACCGTGCTGGCGCAGTGGCCGGCACCGGTATCGCCGCAGGACGGTGACCTGCACTGGCCGGCACTGTTCGCTGCCGAATGCCATGCCGCCTGTGCGGCGCTCGCCGATATCCCGGTCGATGCCAGTGCGGATGCCGATGCGCCCGTACCCAGCCTGCGCCAGCTGGCCGCCCTGCCCGGCAAGGCCGGTGCGGACGCACGCGCACGCATCGAGCAGCTGCAGGACCTGGCCCACCGCGCCGGGCAGTTCTCGCTGATGGAATACGGGTTCCTGTTCTATCGCTCCCGCAAACTGCTCTCCATCGGCTACAACGTAGACGACCACCGCCTGGACAACAGCTTCTACGACCTGCTGGCTTCCGAAGCACGGCTGTGCGCCTTCGTGGCCATCGCCCAGGGGGAGCTGACGCAGGAGAGCTGGTTCGCCCTTGGCCGCCTGCTTACCGAGGTCAACGGCACGCCGACGCTGCTGTCGTGGAGTGGCTCGATGTTCGAGTACCTCATGCCGCAGCTGGTGATGCCCAGCTACCCGGACACCCTGCTCGACCAGACCGCGCGGCACGCGGTGGAAGCGCAGATCGTCTACGGCCGCAGCCTGAACCTGCCATGGGGCGTGTCCGAGTCCGGCTACAACGCCGTGGATGCGCGCCTGAACTACCAGTACCGCGCGTTCGGCGTGCCGGGGTTGGGGCTCAAGCGCGGCCTGGGCCAGGATCGGGTCATCGCGCCCTACGCAAGCATGATGGCGCTGATGGTGGCGCCGGAAGCAGCCTGCCAGAACCTGCAGGCGCTGGAAGGATTGGGCTTCGCCGGGCGCTTCGGCATGTACGAAGCGATCGACTACACCCCCGCCCGGGTGCCGCCGGGGCACGACCACGTGCTGCTGCGTTCGTTCATGGCCCACCACCAGGGCATGGGCCTGCTGTCGCTGGATTACCTGTTGCGCGACCAGCCGATGCAGCGCCGCTTCGTGGCCGATGTCGAGTTCCAGGCCACGCTGCTGCTGCTGCAGGAGCGCATCCCGCGCATCGGCGTGTTCCATCCGCATGAGGTCGAAGCGCTGGGCGAGCACGCCGACATGGCGCACCACGAGACTGCACTGCGCGTGCTGCGCAAACCTGGCGGACCGCGCCCCGAAGTGCAGCTGCTGTCCAACGGTCGCTACCACGGCATGCTCACCCATGCCGGCGGCGGCTACAGCCGCCACGGCGACCTGTCGCTCACGCGCTGGCGCGAGGACGGTACCACCGATGCCTGGGGCACGTTCTGCTACCTGCGCGACGTGGACAGCGGCGACTTCTGGTCGGCCGCCTACCAGCCCACCTGCGTGCCGCTGGACAACTACGAGGCCATCTTTACCGACGCCAAGGCCGAATTCCGTGGCGCGCTGCATGGCTGCGAGAGCCACCTGCAGGTGGCCATCTCCGCCGAGGACGACATCGAACTCCGGCGCCTGCGCCTGACCAACCGCAGCCGTCGCACGCGCACCGTGGAAATCACCACCTATGCCGAAGTGGTGCTGGCACCGGCGGCTGCGGACGATGCGCACCCGGCCTTCAGCAACCTGTTCGTGCAGAGCGAGATCGTGGCCGCCAAGCAGGCCGTACTGTGCACGCGGCGGCCGCGCTCGCACGACGAAGTGCCACCGTGGATGTTCCATCTGGTCGCCGTGCATGACGCCGACGTGGCGTCGATCTCCTACGAAACCGACCGGGCGCGCTTCCTCGGGCGCGGCAACACGCCGCGCACGCCGCAGGCATTGACCACCGACACCGACCTCTCCGGTTCGGACGGCTCGGTGCTCGACCCGATCGTGGCCATCCGTGTGCGCGTGGTGCTGGAGCCTGAGCAGACCGTGCAGCTGGACATGGTCTATGGCATCGGTGCCGACCGTCCCGGTTGCGAGGCCTTGCTGGACAAATACCGTGACCGCCGTCTGGCCGACCGCGTCTTCGACCTGGCCTGGACACACAGCCAGGTGGTACGCCGGCAGATCAATGCCACCCAGGCCGAGGCGCAGCTCTATGAGCGCCTGGCCAGCCACGTGCTGTATGCCAATCCACTGCTGCGCGCGGGCGCAAGCGTGCTCCAGCAGAACCAGCGCGGACAATCCGGGCTGTGGGGCCATGCCATCTCGGGCGACCTGCCCATCGTGCTGCTCAAGGTTACCGACGCAGAGAACGTGGAGCTGGTCCGGCAGCTGGTGCAGGCGCATGCCTATTGGCGCCAGAAGGGCCTCAACACCGACCTGGTGATCTGGAACGACAGCAAGGCCGGCTACCGGCAGGAGCTGCAAGACCAGATCCTGGGCATGGTGGCCGCCAGTTCGGAGACAGGCCTGCTTGATCGCCCCGGCGGCATTTTCGTGCGGCCGGTGCAGAACATGACCCACGAAGACCGCATCCTGTTGCAGGCCGTAGCGCGTGCGGTGATCAGTGACGAGGATGGCACCCTGGTGGCGCAGGTGGGGCGCCAAGCCACCCCCGCGAAACGGATTCCGGCGTTGGTGCCGCAGGCGGTGCAGGAGGAACTGGCACTCTCGATGGAGCAGACGACAGGGTTGCCCATCATCGCCGAGCCGGGTCCAGAGCCCGGCCTGCCCCCGCCCCCGGCGCACGACGAAGACATGGACGACCCGTGGCCGTTCCTGCCCTACCGTGGCGCCGGCCAGTTCGACAACGGCACCGGCAGCTTCAGCGAGGACGGCCGCGAATACGTGGTGGTGCTGCGCGAAGGCGCGCCGACCCCGGCACCGTGGGCCAACGTGATCGCCAATGCCCGCCTGGGCACGGTGGTCAGCGAGAGCGCGCCGGGCTACACCTGGTTCGAGAACGCGCACGAATTCCGTTTGACGCCTTGGCTCAATGACCCGGTGTCCGACACCGGCGGCGAAGCCTTCTACGTGCGCGACGAGGATACCGGCCGCGTCTGGTCGCCGATGCCGCTGCCGCGCCGGGGCACCGGGGCGTACCGTACGCGTCACGGATTCGGCTACACGGTGTACGAACACTTCGAGGACGGCATCGTCAGCGAGCTGTGGGTGTTCGTCGACGTCGCCGCGCCGCTGAAGTACTCAGTGCTGCGGCTGCACAACCTCTCGGGCAGGCCGAGGCGGCTGTCGGCCATCGGTTATGTGGAATGGGTGATGGGTGACCTGCGCGCGAAGTCGCGCATGCACGTGGTCACCGAACGCGACCCGCAGACCGGCGCGCTGCTGGCGCGCAACACCTACAGCACCGATTTCGGCGGCCGCATGGCCTTCTTCGATACCGATGCGGAGGGCTGCGGCTGGACCTGCGACCGCCTGGAGTTCATCGGCCGCAACGGTGGCCTGCATGCACCGGCGGCGCTGCGTCGCGAGCGCCTGGGTGGGCGTTCCGGCGCCGGGCTGGACCCCTGCGCGGCGCTGCAGGTGCCGCTGGAACTGGCGCCGGGCGAGCGCAGTGAAACCACGTTCCGCCTGGGCGCCGGCCGCGACCGCGACGAAACGCTCGCGCTGGTGCGTGGCCGCCAGGGCGCCCACGAGGCCAACGATGCGCTGGACGCCGTACGCATCCACTGGCGCCACGTGCTGGCCAGCGTGCAGGTGCGCACCCCGGACCCGGCGCTGGACGCGCTGGCCAATGGCTGGCTGGTCTACCAGACCCTGGGCAGCCGCTATCTGGCGCGCAGTGGCTACTACCAGTCCGGCGGCGCGTTTGGTTTCCGTGACCAGCTGCAGGATGTGCTCGCACTCATCCACGCCCGGCCGGATCTGGCCCGCGAACACCTGTTGCTGTGCGCTGCCCACCAGTTCGCCGAAGGCGATGTGATGCACTGGTGGCACCCGCCGCAGGGGCGTGGCGTGCGCACCCGGTGCTCGGACGACTATCTCTGGCTACCCCAGGGCGCATGCCGCTATCTGGAGGTCACCGGCGACGCCACCGTGCTGGACGAAATGGTCGGCTTCATCGAAGGCCGCGCAGTCACACTGGAAGAGGAAAGCTACTACGACATGCCGACCCCTTCGGCACTGCGTGGCACGATGTATGCGCATTGCGTGCTCGCGCTCGAGCGCGGTTGCCGGTTGCTCGGCGAACGCGGTATTCCCTTGATGGGCAGCGGCGACTGGAACGACGGCATGAACCGGGTCGGCGACCAGCAGCGCGGCGAGAGCGTGTGGCTGGGCTTCTTCCTGCATGACACGCTGCGCCGCTTCATCGCCCTGGCCAATGCGCGTGGCGATGAACATCGTGCGCACTGGTGCCAGGAGCAGGCCGACACCCTGCGCCAGAACCTCGAACAGCATGCCTGGGACGGGGAATGGTATCGCCGCGCCTGGTTCGACAACGGCACGCCGTTGGGCTCGAAACAGAGCGAGGAATGCCGTATCGATTCGATCTCCCAAAGCTGGTCGGTGCTCTCCGGCGTTGCCGCGCCCGAGCGTGCCCAGCAGGCGCTGGATTCGCTGTATACGCACCTGGTGCGAAAGGACGCCCAGCTGATCCAGCTGCTGGACCCGCCCTTCGACAAGACGTCGGAAGACCCGGGCTACATTCGGGGTTACGTACCCGGCGTGCGCGAGAACGGTGGCCAGTACACCCACGCAGCCGTGTGGGCAGCGATGGCCTTTGCACACCAGGGCGATGCGGCCCGAGCCTGGGAGTTGGCTGGCATGATCAACCCCTTGAACCACGCACTGGACCCGGAAGCGGTCCAGACCTACCGCGTTGAACCCTATGTGTTGGCGGCCGATGTGTACGCGGTATCGCCGCACGTGGGCCGAGGCGGATGGACCTGGTACACCGGTTCGGCCGGTTGGATGTATCGCCTGCTGGTCGAATCCCTGCTCGGCATCCGCCGCCAGGGCGACCGGCTGTCGCTTGCACCGTGCCTTCCTGACCACTGGCCGTCGTTCGAACTGAGCTACCGGTTCGGCCGCAGCCGCTACGAGTTCGTGGTGACCCGAACTGCGCGGGGGCAGCCCACCCTGCATGTGGATGACGTGCTGCAGCCGGACCTGACCGTCCAGCTCCGCGACGATGGTCACCACTACCGTGTGGCGCTTGAAATGGAGGCGCCGCCGGGATGAGCCTGCGACCCGAGATCCAGGAACGGCTGGATGCGCTGGATGAGATGCTGGCGCAATGGTTGGCGCACACGCGCCATCCGGCGCAGTTCTGGCCGCAGTTTGAACAGCTTGCAGCGGAGATTCTCGACCAATGTGCGGACACGGAAAGGAGCGAGATGTGCGCGCGCATTAAAGCCATGCTCAAGGGCCACGCGCTGGAGCTTCCGCCGTGGCATGAACGGGGCGACAGCCCGCCGCCCGAACAGTGACGCGCAGCGGGCTGTGTAGAACACTTCACAGGCCTGCGCGCGGAGCTCACGGGAAGGGGCATAGGTTCGGTGCTTCACTCAGCACCCACCCGGAGCACCCTAATGGCGATCAAGACCGCAGAAGACCTGTTCATCCACGAGCTGTCGGACATCTGCAGCGCCGAAAAGCAGCTCACCAAGGCATTGCCGCGCTTGGCCCGTGCAGCGACGAATCCGGACCTGGCGGCCGCGTTCGAAACCCACCTGGAGGAAACCCAGGGCCAGATCGAGCGCATCGACAAGGTGGTGGAACTGCTCGGCATCCGGCTCAAGCGCATCAAGTGCGCTGCCATGGAAGGGCTGGTGGAGGAAGGCAAGGAGGCCATCGACAGCATCGAGGAAGGCCCCGTGCGCGATGCCGCCCTGATCGGCGGCGCCCAGAAGGTTGAGCACTACGAGATCGCGTCCTATGGCACGATCGCCGCGCTCGCCAAGCAGCTTGGGTATAAGGACGCGCTGCCGCTGCTGCTGGAAACCCTTGCGGAAGAAAAGGCAACCGACGAGAAGCTGACGATGATCGCCAAGTCCGGGGGCAACGCCAAGGCCGCGCAGGCGGCCTGAAGCGGAAGTGCATCACCAGGGAGCGGCCTGACTGGCCGCTCCGCAATGCTGTTCACTTCATTGACTGCGGGCGCGGCGCAAAACCCACATTCCCGCTGGCCACAGCAGCAGGTGTGCAGCGGCGGAGATGGCAACTGCCAGCAGCCCGAACAGCGTGGGCAGAATGGAACCGAAGACGAAGGTCATACCCAGCACGAAGCCGAACAGGTACTCGGCCCGATAAGTGGGAAACACCAGTCCAGAGAGCAACACGCCCAGGAACACCGCTCCCGCGGCCGACTCGCTGCCGGCGACGAAAGCCACCGACAGCGCGGAACCTGCAGCCAGCGCGCCAAGCAAGCCTGCCAGCGCCTTCCGTGCCGCCGAAGGTGCCGCCGACGCCCTGCGCGCGACGACGCTGCCGGCGAGCCAGCCCAGTACAGGCAACACCAGCAGGCCCCATGCACTGGAAATCGTCGGCAGGTCAGCTCGGTTAAGTAAATGGTGGCTGCGGATGCCGTCGTGAGTGTATTCCCAACCAAGGTGCGCGGCGGCCGCGATGACAGCCAAGCCGAGAGCGGCGACGGGAAGCAAGCGGTATGTGTGGTTTGCCAATGTTTTTCCTTGCCCTTGGATAATTGGCGTCAACGACTGCCTGACTCAGTTGTCCGGGTTCACACTCAGCTCTGCCCTGCTCTGGCGCAGCTTCTGGACACGAAGTTGATGCGCCTTTTCTGTCCTGAACTTGAAAAAGAAGTAAGTAGCAACCAAGGCGATGATGAGCGGTGGCGTGATGTTGCGACCGAGGGCGTATCCCATCTGGAATGAATCGAGGGTGGAATTCCACGACAGGTAGATGTTCCAGATTGCGAAGGCTGCAAACAGTGCAAGGTAGAGGCCTGCGCCGTTGAACACCAATCGGCGCGCCATCATGTTGATGACCTTGCCAATACCCAGGCATACGAAAAGGACGATAGCGAAACCGATCAATTCCATCGACTTCCCCTGCGCGGTCAAGTTACTGAAACAGGACGAGCCGCGACGCGGCGTCGACTCTCATGAACTACCAAGGAAACACGCTACGGCAGGATCCCCCCGGCCGATGCCCGATCTTAGAGCAGCTGCGACCGGCCAACAAGCGAGGGCAGATCACCCGCTCCAAGTGCCAATCTCAAGCCGTTACTCAGGCGACATCAACGTAACAACCCCCGGTCCCAATAGGGCTCAGGCCCAATACGCTCCACCAGCCAGTCGATGAAGACCCGCAACTTGGGCGCCAGTTCGCGTGCGCTAGGGTAGCGCACGCTCGCTTCATGGCATCACTGGAGCCGTTCCTGGCTGCCGAGCCGTTCGTCATCCCTGTCCCAAACTGCAGCAGATCTGGCTGACCCAGTTCCGCGTAGCTGCATCAGCTTGAACGCATTCCCGGACCTATCCTCCGGTTCACGCCCGTTGGGCCGGATCCTACTTCAACATATCCAACAATTCTTTGTCTTCATGAGGCTGCGCCCACGTCGACAGCCAGCAGAAGCTAACCCCACTGCGCATGGCGGCAGTTTGGAACGCAGCGAGCCCTTCCTTAGTGATCGGGTACTCGACCGGATCAAAGTGGAGAAGCGCCCACGGCCTGACGAATGAGAAGCCGGTCTTGAGCTCCGAGAAGATTGCTTTGAGCTCAACCCGGATGGCGGAGAATTCCTTGGTCGGACCCGCTCGATTGCCAAGGGCGTAGCACTGGCGATGAATAGCTCTGTCTCCACCGACGGCGCGGGCAGTGAAGTGGTCTTGGTGCACCTGGACATAGAACAACTGACGGCGAAACATCCTCATCCCCTGACCAACCCCGGATTCAAGCCGAGCCGCAAAGCTCATCTGCTGCGAGCCTAGTTCAGCTGCCGGTGCCTCTACAACTGGCCCGACCGACAGACCTTCCTCATCCCCTGCCCCGCTGGGCTCAGACTTCACCCCCGCCACACACAGGCACCATCAGCCGCCCATGCGTGCGGGTCAAGCTCGCTGCTGATCACCAACAACTGAATCGATGTCTTCCATTGCCGCCCATGCCTCGGCAGGACTCACAATGTACCTGTGCTGCAACGCGCGGCAACGCGGTTTGTCGCGCTGGACCGCGGTTCCTTTCGTTGCCTTGGCTGTGGGGCCAGATCTGGACTACTTCGCTGTCTGGTTTTTCGACTACGAAGCAGCTCCTCGGTTCAGTCACAGCCTTCTCGTGCCGGTAGGTGCCACGCTTTTGGTCAAACTCACCCTGTCGCGGTTTGTCACCGTGAACCTCAAGCTCAGATGGTTGCTGGCCGCCGGCATGTCCCACCCGCTGCTCGACCTGCTGGTGGGTGCTCACGCTGTTCCGCTGTTCTGGCCTCTCGATGGTGGAGTCAGCATCCCGGCCGGCGTTCTTCCAAGTGCAGGATCGCTGGCGTTCGACAACTTCTATCTCTGGCGGAACCTGCTGATCGAGATGGGCGTTCTTGGTCCAGTATTCATGCTCCTGGTCGCTGTGTCCGCCCGCCTCAGGTTCCGGGAGCTTGAAGGGTGGACGCTGCTTGTCCTTCCGGCCTGGGCCGCATTTCTGACCTGGTCGATTGCGCTGGGGAGATAGCCGGCTGAGATGTTCCTGATGGGCGTCAGTCACTCGATCAAAACAGCAAACGGTGTGGGGCTGAGCGACTGCTCGCGTCTGCGTGCGCTTTGCGGGGCCGCTCACCGCAGCGGTGCCTCCACGCCGCTATAGTCTTCCGGCTATCTCTTCTTCATGACTGAGAAGACAGCACTGATTCGCTGCGCTTTGGTCAGGCTGCATCCATAGACACGGAATTTTCTCAGGGGGAACGTGCTGGTGTGTCCTCGCACTGGCCCGGCCAGTTCAAGTGAGGATTTCGGCGCCGAGGCCTTTCGCCTTGACGCCGGCGCGTCCGCGCGCGTTTTGGCACCTGACATAGAAGGCGTTGCAGTCGCTTCGCGTGCAGCGTGCTTTGCTTTGCGGGCAGTTGCACTCGCAGATGACGATTGGGTGATCGGACTACCTGATGTCTTTGTCATTGTTCGCCCTGCTTCGGCGTGTAAGCCGAGGTTCTTCGTTCCGAGAATTGTACGTTCGCCTGTAGCAATTCGGATCGCGAGATCGCTGTAATGTGCGGCTAGTCTCAGCCATGAACGGTGCTGGCAGTGTTCATCGCTTATCAAGAAGGACGGGAGTGCGCACAGCCTTTCGATACGCCACCGAAGGCATGTCGGTTGCGCCAGCTTGTTCAACCGAGAGGATGATGACGCCCGGCTTTGTCTCAACATACAACCGGGTACCCGGCTCGATGCCGAGAGCGTGAATCCATAGCCCGCGCAGCTTCAGGCAAGGAATGGGTGGACAGCCGGGAAACGTAACAAGGCCGTCGTGATGGAGCGCGTTGGTCATGACGGTCTTGGGCTTGCGCCACCAGAGCTTTTGACTGGCGGCTGCACTGGAGGATGCGTCGGTGGAATAGCTGGACATGGTGGAACCTCCGTTGGGGAGTGTCCCCCGCCGGGATGGCGAGGGAGTCGGGAGGTTAAGAACCGCGTGAACCGGCGCAACGTATTTCCGCGAAGGTGTTTTATTTCGTCACCCTCCCGACATAGCACGTCTTGATGGCATCGTTTCACGGGAGTTCTTACGCTCCGAGCCACAACCATGTCGCGGGCGTGAGCATAGCGGAAGTTGTATTGATCTTTCGATCAGCCGTGTTTGATCTGCGCCATCTATAGCGTGGCGTGGAATGGGCCGCTTTCGCGCAATTCCGTGCCGTGCGGCTCGTTTTCGTCGGCACCACATCACATGAGAGGCGTTAGCCGATTCAAAGACGTGCGCCGCGGAGATTCCGAACGCGTGACGCATTCGACGCACGGTGCGCGATCAAGCGCGCGTCAGCGCAATCCAACGGTAGCCCACGTAGACGCCAACCGCGACGACCGGCCCAAAGCTCATCCACAGCGGCAGCTTGAGCACGAAGACCATGATGCTGCCGACAGCCAAGGCCAGGATCGACAGGCCGATCACCCAGGCATTGAACACTGCCGTATCCGCCGCATCCTCACGCCACGAGTTCGCCGCCCGGCCATTCGCGGCGCGCTGCCGGCGAAGCACCCAGATGTCGGTCACGAAATCGACAATGCCTTCCAACAGGTCACCGATGAAGCCAGACATGGTCAATCCTTGGATGCAGGCTGAATGCGCCGATCTTCAAGGCTGCCCACTGACCCGTCAAGTGCCCCACCGGGGCAGGCGTACACCCACCTGCCCCGGGCCTCCCCCGCCGTTGTGTCAGGGGCTGTCGCGGCGGATGCCCAGCGCGACGGCTTCGGTATAGGAAATTTTGAGCAGGTCGCCGCGCTTTACGCTGGGCAGCTTGGCCCGCAGGTCCTCGCGCTCCACCGCAATGATCTGGGTGTTGCCGCGCGGCCCTCGCAGCGCAATGGTGTTGGCAACCGGGTCCACGGCCGCCACCTCGGTGACGATCTCGATGGTGTTCGAACGCGCCCCGCCCGGCGTGGCGCCGCGGATCGGCACGGTACCGGCCTGCGATCTGGTCACGCCGACCGGCGCGCTGCCTGCCGGCTGCAGGTCCAGGGCGACGGCGGCCTGGTAATCCAGGGTGACCTTGTCGCCCACCTTCAGCTGGTTGAAGTTGCGCACGTCGGCGCCGGCGATGAAGTCCAGGCTGCCTCCGTCGGCACCGGTGACCGTCACCGCGCGGGTGCGGGTATCGATGGCGGTGATCTGCCCCTGCAACGTCACCCCGGCAGAAGCCGCTGTCATGGGGCCCGGCAACGCCCGGGGCGCAGGCGCTGAAGGTTCAGCAGGCGGCGGAGTGCTTTGGCACCCGCTGGTGGCGAGCGCTGCAACGATAAGCGTGACGGAGGACGAAAGTGCCAGGAAGCGCATGTGACTCTCCAGAACAGGGCGGGCGGCGGATGCAGTGCTATTGCATCAGCTGCCCTACCCCTGCGCCCCCGTACAACTACTGTGCCCTGCCCAGAAAACATACCGTTTCCGGGCGCGGGCTCAGCTCCTGCGCATCAGGATCATCTTTTCCTGCGACATGTCCCGCATGGTGTACGGAATGCCGCCGGTGCCATAGCCCGATTCCCGGCGGCCGGCAAACGGCATCCAGTCGGTGCGGAACGCGGTGGGGTCGTTGATCATCACGGCCGAGGCATCCAGGCGGTTGGCCGCGCGCATGGCCACGTCGATATCCTGGGCGAAGATGCTGGCCTGGAACGCGGTGGGCAGCGAGTTGGCGCGTGCGATGGCCTCGTCCAGCTCGCTGTAGCGATACACCGCCACCACCGGCCCGAAGATCTCCTGCGTGGTGACTCGGGCGTCATCGGCGGGATTGAGCAGCACGGTGGGCTGCAGCGTGGTTTCGGAAAGGCGCTTGCCACCGGTGGCGAGCGTGGCCCCACCCTTTACCGCCTCGTCGATCCATTCGGCCACCCGGTCGGCTTCGCGCGGCTGGATCAGCGGGCCTACCTCGGTGTCCTTCAGGGTGGGGTCGCCGGTGCGCAGTTTCTCCACACGTGCGATGAGGGCTTCGGTGAAGTCCTCGGCAATGTCGTTGTGCACGAAGATGCGCTGGGTGGACACGCATACCTGCCCGGCATGGTAGTAGCCGCCCTTGACGATGGGCTCGATGATCCTGGCCAGGTCCGCGCTGCGGTCCACGATGGCCGGTGCCACGCCGCCATGTTCCAGCGCCGAGCGCGCGCCGTGGGCCAGCTTGGAGTGCAGCGACCAGCCCACCCGCGCCGAGCCGATGAAGCTGAGGAAGGCCACGCGCTTGTCGGTGGCCAATGCTTCGGCCAGTTCGTTGCCTTCCGGAATGAAGCTCTGGCACCACGGCTCCGGCAGCCCGGCCTCGTGGACCATCGCCACGAACTCCAGGCAGGACAGTGGCGTGGTGGAGGCCGGCTTGATGATGACCGGGCACCCCACCGCGATGGCGGGGGCAACCTGGTGGACGATGAGGTTCAGCGGGTGGTTGAACGCCGAGATGGCGGCGACGATGCCGAGCGGCTCTTTGGTCGTGAACGCCCAGCGGTTCTCCGCCGCTGCCGACAGGCCCATCGGGATTTCGCGGCCGGCGAAGTTGCGCAGTTCATCGGCAGCGTTGTGCACGCCATCGATGGCGCGGTTGGTTTCGACAATGGCATCGGGCAGCGGCTTGCCGCCTTCGCGCGCGATCTGCATGGCCAGATGGTCACGCTTGGCTTCCATCAGGGCCGCCAGCCTGCGCAGGATGGCAATGCGCTGGTGCGGCTTGAGCCAGCCGTCGCGGTCCTTGAACACGCGTTCGGCATTGCCGAGCTTGCGCTCCAGTGCGGCGGCGTCATCGAACGGAACGTCCTGGATGGAGGCGCGGTCAAAGGCTTGTACTACGGTCAACATGTGGGGTTCCTTGTATTCAGTGGTCAACGGTGGCGCTTAAGCACAGCCCACATCGGGGGTGCGGTTGCGCAGCTCGTCGACCAGTACGCGGGTGTTTTCGGAGTAGTCGATCGGCACGTCCAGCAGGTGCACGCCACCGCCGGCAAAGGCGGCTTCGATCGTGGGCACGAGCTCTTCCACGGACATGACCCGACTGCCCTTGGCGCCGTAGGCTTCTGCGTAGCGCACGAAATCCGGGTTGCCAAAGCGCATGCCGAAATCTTCAAAGCCATCCACCGCCTGCTTCCAGCGGATCATGCCGTAGGCGCTGTCATTGAGGATGATCAGCACCAGGTTCAGGCCCAGCCGCACGGCGGTTTCCATCTCCTGCGAGTTCATCATGAAGCCACCATCGCCGCACACGGCCAGAACGCGCCGGTCGGGGTACAGCATCGAGGCCATCATCGCCGACGGCAGGCCCGCGCCCATGGTGGCCAGGGCGTTATCCAGCAGCAAGGTGTTGGCCACGTGGGTGCGGTAATTGCGGGCGAACCAGATCTTGTACATGCCGTTGTCGAGACAGACGATGCCGTCTTCCGGCATGGCCTCGCGCACGTCGTGCACCAACCGCTGCGGGGTGACCGGGAAACGGTCCTCCTCGGCACGGTCGTTGAGGCGCGACAGGATCTTCTGGCGCAGGTCGACCATGCCCTGGTCTTCGGACACCTTGCCTTCCAGCCGCTCGGCGAGGCCATCCACGGTGGCGCCGATGTCCCCGATCACCTCGATATCCGGGTGGTAGACCTGTTCGACCGTGGCGGACTGGAAGCCGACATGGATGACCTTGGGCCCACCCTTGCCCTTCATCAGGAACGGCGGCTTCTCAACGGTGTCGTGGCCGATGGCGATGATCAGGTCGGCGCGCGCCACGGCCTCGTGGACGTAGTCGCCTTCGGAAAGCGCGGCGGTGCCCATATACAGGTTGGAGCCGCCGGTCACCGCGCCCTTGCCCATCTGGGTGTTGAAGAACGGCAGCCGGGTGCGCGCCACGAACGTGGAGAGCGATTCGGTCAGCCACGGGCGACTGCAGGCCGCGCCGATCATCACCAGCGGACGCTTGGCGGCCAGGATGGCTTCCGCGGCCCGGTCGAGCGCGGCGGCGTGGGCGATGGGGCGCTCCAGCGGGTGGACCGGAATGACTGGAATGTCGTCCACTTCCTCGCCGGCGATGTCCTCTGGCAGCTCCAGATGGACCGGGCCCGGCCGCTCTTCCATGGCCACGCGGAAGGCATCCCGCACGGTAGCCGGGATCGCCGCTGCGCTGACGATCTGTCGCGTCATTTTCGTGAGCGGCTTCATCGAGGCCACGATATCCACGATCTGGAACCGGGCCTGCTTGGCGCTCATCACTGCCTTCTGGCCGGTGATAAGGATCATCGGCCAGGCGCCCAGGTGGGCGTAAGCCGCGCCCGTGGAGAAGTTCAGCGCGCCAGGGCCGAGGGTGGCCAGGCAGACGCCCGGCCTGCCGGTGAGGCGGCCGTGGGTGGCGGCCATGAAGGCGGCCGCCTGTTCGTGCCGGGTGAGGACCAGCTCGATGCTGGAGTTGCGAAGGGATTCCAGGAAGTCGAGGTTTTCCTCGCCCGGAACGCCGAAGATGCGGTCCACGCCCTCGTTTTCGAGTGCGGCGACCAGCAGGTCTGAGCCCTTGGGCATTGCGTCGATCCTTGCGGTGATGAACTCCGGAGAGCTCGGTGCCATGGGGAAACGTAGTGTGGATCGACTATACGCCCGGGGCCGTGTACGGCCGTCTGAATGATGGCCTCAGCTGGCAGGACGGTGCGGTCCATGGCCGGGGGGTTGTTCTGGCGCAAGCTGCCGGGGGGGCGGTCAGCCAGCCGTAGTTTTACTGGGTCGCGCTACGCATTGACACGCATGCAATAGCAATCGGTTGATCGGAAAATCCGGTCTGTCGGCCGCGTGGCTCTCGCCATCCTTCTGGAGCATGACAATGAAATCCTCCTCCCTACACCTCGCCCTGCTGCGCGCGGCGGGCATCTTGACGCTGGCCATCCCCTGCCTCGCGTTCGCGCAGGCACCGGCTGGCGCGCCGACCACGGTAGCGGCGGCCGAAACGGAACGCCCACGCGCCTCGAACAAGTGGCGGATCGCGTTTGACGAGCGGGCCAAGTCCGATGGCACGATCCGCTTCCGGGTCTGGCCAAAAGATGCACCACCGCTGCAGGTGGACGTGGCGGTGCTGGATGGCCAATCGGAAAACCACATCGCCAAGTCGGCGCGTGATGCGCTGGGCGTCGCGCTGGGCAAAGGCTTCCATGTGGAGACCGACGATGGCGAGGATGTGCTCGTGAAGGCCCGGCATGGCACCGGCGACTTCGGGCTGGAGCTGATCTCGAACACGGCACGCGACGTGGACATCAAGCTTCGCCGCGAGTGAGCGGCCAAGCGCGGACGTCGGTTTCAGGATAGACACCCGCCAGCGCATGCAACACATTGCCTGCGCCATTCCTGGCGAGACAGGTGGAGGTCCCATGGCTGCCAAGTTCCTGTTGACCCGCTCCGGCCCCCAGTTCCTTTTCGTGCTCAAGGCAGGCAATGGCGAGCCCATCCTGCACAGCGAACGCTACACCACCAAGCAGAGCGCGCAGAACGGCATTGAATCGGTGCGGAAGAATTCGCCGGCCGACAGCCGCTACGAGCGCAAGAACGCCAGCAACGGCGAACCGATGTTCAACCTCAAGGCAGGAAATGGCGAGGTGATCGGCACCAGCGAGCGCTACTCGACCACGACCGCACGCGATGGCGGGATCGAATCGGTGAAAGCCAACGCGCCTGCGGCGCCTGTGGATGATCAGACCTGACCCTCCACAGGCCGTGATCCCGTCAGCCGCCCGGCTGCTTGCCAAGCAGATACTTCAGCCCGTGCGTCAGCCCGCGCGGGGCCACGCTCAGGTGGTCCTCGTCCTTGAGCACGTCCAGCTTCAGGCGCAGTGACGGGTAGTTGTGCGCGCGCAGCGCGGTCTGCATGTTCTTCGCATCGGCCACCATGTCCGCGTCGTTGCCGAAGGCCGGCGTTTCACGCTCGCCGACATACATGTACACCGATGCCTTCAGATCGTTGTGGCTGCCTGCGTAGTCCTTCTCGAACCGCGACATGACATTGCGGTCGTACCAGAACGATGGGCTGCCCACGATGTAGCCGGCAAACATGCCCGGGTCGGTAAACAGGATCTGGGTGCCCAGCAACGCGCCGTAGGAGTGGCCCAGCAGCAGGCGCCGGCTTTCGTCGGTGCGGTAGCGGCCAGCCACGAACGGCAGCGCCTGCTCGCGCAGGTAGGCGATGTAAGGCGCGGCGCCCCCATGCACCGCGTCGGCCGGTGCGCTGCTGGGGCCGTTGGGTGTCGGGGTATAGTCGCGGCGGCGGCTGGGCATGCCTTCGTCGCCCACCGAATAGGACAGGCCCACCAGGATGAACTCTTCCAGCTTGGGGCCTTCCACGTTCAGTCGCCGGCCGATCTGCCGCGCCAGCGGAAACGCGTAGTCGGCATCGGTGACATAGAGGACCGGGTATCTGCGCTCCGGGCTGTCCGCGTAGGACGCCGGCAGCGCAACGAACACCTGGTACGTCCGCCCGGAAACCGGGTCGGGAACATTCCAGACTTCGCTTCCCACCACTTCATAAGGCGCGCCGTCGCCACGCTGGCCGCCCAGGGCCGAAGCCTTGGCCGGTATCGTCGGGGCCGCCAACGGCGCTTCGGCGAGCGGCTTGGAGTCCGGGGTCTCAGGCGTCTTGGCACACCCGGTGAGAATCAGTGCAAGCAGCACGCCTGTAACCAGTTTGTTCAACGCTCTCTCCATGATGTTGCAGACAAAATCGTCCAGAACGCCAATCCGCGATGCTGGGTCTGCGTGGCGCTCACGCCAACGAGTGTATTGAATGGCCATTGGTACACACAACAAGGGTCTTGCCATGTCCAACCCCTCTTCCGCGCAGGGTCCCGCCGCTGCCGCCCGCGACTTCGATGCCATCATCATCGGCACCGGCCAGGCGGGACCCTCACTCGCCGGGCGGCTGGACGCGGCCGGTATGCGCGTGGCCATCATCGAGCGTCATCTGGTGGGCGGCACCTGCGTCAACACGGGCTGCAAGCCGACCAAGACGCTGGTGGCCAGCGCGTATGCCGCGCAGATGGCGCGGCGTGGTGCTGAGTACGGCTTCAGCGCCGGACCGGTCAGCGTGGATATGACCGTGGTCGAGGCCCGCGCCCGCAAAGTGATCATGGATTCGCGCAAGGGCAATGAAGACTGGCTTGCCGGGATGGCCAATGTGGAGCTGATCCGTGGCCACGCCCGCTTCGATGGGCCCGGCGCCATCGTGGTCAACGGCGAGCGGCTTACCGCGCCGCGGATCTTCATCAACGTGGGCGGGCGTGCAGCGGTGCCGGAGATGCCCGGCCTGCAGGACGTTCCGTACCTGACCAACAGCAGCATCGTGGCGCTGGATGCCCTGCCCGCCCATCTGGTGGTGGTGGGCGGCAGCTACATCGGGCTGGAGTTCGCACAGATGTACCGGCGCTTCGGCGCGCAGGTGACGATCCTCGAGCGGGGTGAGCGCTTGATCGCGCGCGAGGACGCCGATGTATCGGAGGCGGTACGCGGCATCCTGGAGGATGAGGGCATCGAGGTGCATACCGGCGCGGACAGGATCGCGTTCGAGCGCGTGGACGATGACATCGCCGTTTCCTTCCAGGCCGGCGGCAAGGATGCGCGCGTGGTCGGCAGCCACGTCCTGATGGCGATCGGGCGCCGGCCCAATACGGAGGACCTGGGCCTGGACACCGCCGGCATCGAGCGCGACGAACGTGGGTACATCACGGTGGATGACCACCTGCAGACCTCGGCGCCCGGTGTCTGGGCGCTGGGTGACTGCAACGGCCGTGGGGCGTTCACCCATACCGCCTACAACGACTTCGAGATCGTCGCCGCCAACCTGCTGGATGGCGAGGACCGCCGGGTCAGCAGCCGGGTGACCGGCTACGCGCTGTACATCGACCCGCCGCTGGGCCGGGCGGGCATGTCCGAGGCCGAGGCGATGAAGTCCGGCCGCCCCCTGCTGTTCTCCAAGCGGCCCATGACCCGCGTCGGTCGTGCGGTGGAAAAAGGGGAGTCCAAGGGCTTCATGAAGGTGGTGGCCGATGCCGAAACCCGGCGGATCCTGGGCGCGGCGATCCTTGGCACTGGCGGCGATGAGGCCATCCACGGCATCCTCGACATGATCAGTGCCGACCGGCCGCTGGATGAGCTGCGCTGGGCGGTGCCGATCCACCCCACGGTTTCCGAATTGATTCCCACGCTGCTGGTCGATCTTGCGCCGGCACCTGACCGAGGATGATCTGGATGCGTACTGCTGCGACCGTCTCGCTGTGCCTGGGGCTGTGCACTGCCCTGTTCCTTCCGTCGAGCTGGGCCAAGGCCCCGGTAACGCCGGAAACCCACAGCGAAACGGGCACGCTGCAGGGCGCCCCCTGGCGCATCGACGTGCCGGCCCACTGGAACGGCGAACTGGTGATGTACGCCCATGGCTTCGAGCCGGTCGGAACGCCGCGCCCGGACCCCTGGCCGGGCAACCCGTGGAGCGAGGCGCTGGTCAACGCCGGCTATGCAGTGGCGCAGAGTGGGTACGCCGACCAGGGCTGGGCCGTGCGCGGGGCCATTGACGATCTTGAGCGGCTGCGCGCACAGTTCGTGGCCCGCCATCCAGACACGAAACGCAGCTGGATCCTGGGCTTTTCAATGGGCGGCGCGGTGGCGATCGGAACGCTGGAACGGATGCCGGAGCACTACAGCGGTGGCATTTCGATGTGCGGCGCCAACCTGCCCGGCGATGTGCTGGCCGCCGAAGTGCTCACCTCGCTGGTGGCGTTCGAGTACTTCTTCCCTGGCGCCAACGGCCTGCCCGAGGGTGGGTTGAGCTCGCCTGCCGCTGCGACGTTGCCGCAGGGGGAGATGGTCGACGCCATCACCGTTGCCGTGCAGTCCCGCCCGGAGGCAGCTGCAGTACTGGCAAAACGCCTGGAGCTGAAGGTGGATGAGCTGGCTGGCACCCTCAGCCTGCATGCACTGGTGTTCCAGCAGCTGGTCAAGATCAGCGGCGGCATTCCGGTTAGCAACAAGGACACGGCGTATGCCGGCTTTGGCGATGACAAGGCGTTCAACGCCGGCGTCCGGCGCATTGCCGCAGATCCCGAGGCAAAGGCGAAGCTTGACCGCGACCTGCGCCTGACCGGCGCGCTGCGCCGGCCGCTACTGCTGCAGTACAACCTCAACGACCCTTCCGTGACGCCCCGCTTCGAGCCGATCTACCCGGCACTTGCCGCCAAGGCTGGTGCGACGCCCCAGCCGAGGACGCTACCGCCCACCGGCGAAGGACATTGCGCGTTTACGCCCGAACAGATTGTGGAAGCGGTGTCGATCCAAAGCCGCTCGTTGCCTGCGCGCCCCACTGGCGAAGCGCGGCGCCCCTGAGCGACTGCTGGCCGCAACCGGACGGGCAGCGCAGCACGCGTGCGGCCGAGGTGCTGACGAAGCCCTCGCCTTCCTGCGCCTTGAACACCACCTCGCACGACAGGCAGCGCGCCACCATCGAGTACAGGTGCACGATGCGCCCGCTGCACGGGTCCTGCAGCGCGTTCACATCCAGCAGTTCGAACTGGCAGCTGTCCGGCAGCGGGCGGCGCGGAAGCGGAAGGGGCATGGAGGTCTGCAGGTTCACGCTATGGGCGCCGTCGGGGGAATGGCAGCCACTGTAGGCAGCGCGGTGTGGAGCGCGCGTGCAGCCGGCATGCAGTGCACGCGAAAGGCTTGCTGGTACTACACCTCTCCCAATGCGCTCTTGCCAGCAGGGGTCAGGTCGATATCGCTGTCTTCGGCCTGCACCGCCAGACCTTCGGCGACGGCCCAGGTGGCATCGTCGGCTGACACAGGATCGGTCGCCTCGATGGCCCGAAGAATGGCGAGTTGCTTGTCGGTCAGTGGCATGGTCGGCGTTCCGTAAGGGGGTGAGCCGACTCTACTTCGGGTAGAGCAACGTGACCGTGAACCGGACTCCCCGGCCCGGCCCTCCACGTGGGCCATCGATGCAGGCCGGCACTGGCACCGGCACCCCGCCCCCACTATCGTAGGCGCCTTTCCTGCCCGGCTCCGCGCACTGATGCACTCCGCCCTTGCCCACCCCGCCGCCTGCGAGAACTGCAGCACCCCGCTGCAGGGCGATTTCTGCCATGAATGCGGCCAGTCCGCCCACAGCCCGGTGCGCAGTTTCGGGCACGCGGTGGAAGAGGTGTTCGAATCGTTCTGGCACCTGGACGGGCGCATCTTCCGCACCCTGCACCAGCTGCTGCTGCCCGGCCGGCTGGCGGCAGCCTACCTGGCCGGGCACCGTACCCGCTACATCCCGCCGATCCGCCTGTTCGTGATCCTGAGCGTGCTGACCTTCTTCGTGGCGCGGCTGGCGGTGCATGTGGACGCAGGTGCCCTGGTAAGCCAGACGCCCCGCCCGCCGGAAGTGCCGGGTGCGTTCCGTGATGCCACCACCCACGACGAGGTCCAGCAGGTCCGCCGCGCGCTGCTGGCGCCGTTGCAGCAATCGCGTGAGGCGATGCCCGAGTCCCTTCGCGCGCCGATCGACAGTGCCATTGCCAAGGTGGACAGGCAGGCCGCAAAGCGCGAGCGCGAACTGAAGGAGCATCCACCGGTCGCGTCCGCGCGCAAGCCCGTCGCGGCCAAACCGTTCACCGTGCAGGACATGGCGACACAGAAGTCAGACCCGGTCGAGATCGGTTTCCTGCCCGGGTTCGCCAACCGCTGGCTGACCGGCCAAGCCGAGATCATCCGCAAGAACCTGCCCCGCATCAGCGAACGGCCGCAGCTGCTGGTCAACGCGTTCTTCGGCTCGGTGCCTTCGGCGCTGTTCGTGCTGGTGCCGTTGTTTGCCGTGCTGCTGAAGGTGTTCTACCTGGGCAGTGGAAGGCTGTACCTGGAGCACCTGGTGGTGGCGTTGTACAGCCATGCGTTCCTGTGCGTGGCGCTGCTGGGCATCCTGCTGCTGTCGATGCTGGGTGGGCAGCTTGCCGCCGTGCCTGGCGCGGGGGTTGTCATCGGCCTGCTGATCACGGCGCTGCTGCTGTGGATGCCGCTGTATCTCTGGCTGATGCAACGGCGGGTGTACGCACAATCCCGGCTGGTGACCACGCTCAAGTTCGTCGGGCTGGGCTGGCTGTACTTCACCGTGGTCACCACCGCGACCGTCATTCTCGCCATTGCCAGCCTTGCCCGGGTCTGATCCGGGCTAAGTAGTTTTACCCAGCCGGCCTGCACCTATTTCGGTGGAGTGGGGATGAGCGCGCCGTCATGCTCTCTCCATCCCTTGCCGCAGGAGGCGAACGATATGGCCATGCCCCGTAACCAGGCTCACTCGCCGTTCCTTGCCGGCCACCATCTGGCTGCCCTGTTGATCAGCGTGTGCGCGCTGGTCGCCTGCGGCAAGCGTGAACCGGAAAGCGCCGCCCCAGCGCCCGACCCTGCCTCGGCAGCGCAGCCCGCCGCCCCGGCCGCGGCTGATGCCACCCGCATCAGCGAGCTGCGCGCCACCGCCAAGGATGCCTACATCTGGGGCTACCCGATCGTGGAAGGCTACAAATCCATGTACCAGCAGGCCGTGGATGCCAAGGGTGCGAACTTCCACGCCGGCTTCAACCAGATCGGCAACGTCGCCCAAGTGGCCACCCCGAAGGACACCTCGATCATCACGCCCAACTCGGACACGCCGTATTCGTTCCTGTGGATGGACCTGCGCGCCGAACCGCTGGTCATCAGCGTGCCGGCGATCGATGCCAAGCGCTACTTCTCCGTGCAGCTGATCGACCTGTATACCTACAACTTCGCCTACATCAACCGCGCCGCGACCGACGGCAAGGCCAGCGTGTTCATGGTGGCCGGGCCGGACTGGAAGGGCGAGACACCCAAGGGCGTGCGCGAGGTGTTCCGCGCCGAAACCCAGCTGGCCTATGGGCTGTTCCGCACCCAGTTGTTTTCGCCGTCGGACCTGGACAACGTCAAGCGCCTGCAGGCGCAGTACAAGGTGCAGCCGCTGAGCGCGTTCCTGGGCACGCCGGCACCGCCGCCGGCCCCGGCGATCACCTTCCCGCCGTATGACCCGGAACAGGCCAATGGCCTGGGCTTCTTCTCCTACCTCAACTTCCTGCTGCAGTTCGCGCCCACCGTGGACAGCGAAGCCGCGCTTCGCCAACGGTTCGCGGGCATCGGCATTGAGGCAGGCAAGCCCTTCGATGCAGCCGCGCTGCCTCCGGCCGACCGCGAGGCCATCACCGCAGGCATCGCAGATGCCAACCAGGCACTGGAACAGTTCATCGCCACTGAAATAAACACCGAGAAGGTTTCCAGCGCGGATATGTTCGGCACCCGCGCGGCGCTTAAGGACAACTACCTGTACCGTTTTGCCGGCGCCAAGCTGGGCATCTACGGCAACTCCGCTTCAGAGGCCGACTACCAGAGTTACTTCGTGGATGCGCAGGGCAGGCCCGCCGACGGCAGCCAGCACGACTACGTGCTGCGCTTCGCCAAGGACCAGCTGCCGCCGACCAACGCGTTCTGGTCGGTCACCCTGTATGACGGCAAGAGCAAGCTGCTGGTGGACAACCCGCTGGACCGCTACCTGATCAACTCGGCCATGCTGCCCACGCTCAAGCGGGATGCCGATGGCGGCCTGACCCTGTACATCCAGCAGGCGTCGCCCGGCAAGGACAAGGAATCCAACTGGCTGCCGGCGCCGGCCGGACCGTTCTACGTCATCCTGCGCAACTACAGCCCTGGCCAGGCCGTGCTGGACCGCAGCTGGCAGAAACCGGCATTGACGCCGGTTGAGCGCAAGGCCGATTAACTCCCGGTCAGTGCAATGGCGGGCATCGTCCGGTTGGCATGCCGCCAGCCGGCCGACTGCTGCAGCTGCTGCACCATGTGGCCAAGGAACGCACGGACCCGGGGGGCGACCTGCTTCCCGGGGGCGTACACGGCACTCAACGGCGAAGTCGCCAGCGCGCAGTTGGGCAGCACTTCTTTCAGGCGCCCTGCGTCGAGGTCATCGGCCACGTCCCAGATCGACTTGCGGGCGATGCCGGCGCCCTGCACCGCCAGGATCTGCGCCGCCTCGCCATCGTCGCAGAGCGTACTGGCGTCCAATGGAAACGCGATGGTGCCGCCGGGCTGCGCGAACACCCATTGCGATACCGGCGGGCTGCCCGAGGCGATCAGATCGTGGCCGTGCAGGTCGTCGATGCTCAGTGGCGTGCCGCGCCGGCGCAGGTATTCCGGGGAGGCGCAGAGGATGCGCCGGTTCGGCGCCAGCTCGCGCGCCACCAGGCGGGAATCGTCCAGCGCGCCATAGCGCAGCGCCAGTTCCACGCCTTCACCAACGAGGTCGACCAGCTCATCGCGCAGCGACAGGTGCACGCGCACCCCGGGATGCGCCTGCTGGAAGCTGCGCACCGCCGGCACCACATGACGGCGTCCGAATCCATTCGGCGCGGTGAGCTTGAGCACGCCGGCCACCACGTCCTGGCGCTGCTCCAGCGCCGCCTCGGCCGCTTCCACCGCATCCAGCACGCGGCGGCAGTGCAGGTGGAACAGGCTGCCCTCGTCGGTGAGCGAGGCGCGTCGCGTGCTGCGGTTCAACAGCCGCACCTGCACGCGCCGCTCCAGGGCGGTGAGCCGCTTGCTGACCACGGCGAGCGAGATGCCCAGGTCGCGCGCGGCGGCGGACAGGCTGCCGCCATGCACGATGCGGTCGAAGGTGCGCAGCTCGTTGAGGTCGTCGATCACGCCGATGTTTCCAGTTTGGCAAGAGTTCCTTTCCCATATTGCCATTACGGAAACAGTCGCACATCCACACAATGGTCGCATTCATGCCTGCCGTGGAAAGGCCGGCCGCATTCGGCGAGCACGCTGCCGCGACAGGACCCGCGCCATGCTCAGCCCCAGCCACCCGCCAGGTAGCCACACAATGAAAGATGATGCCGACCAGAACCGGCCGACGCTGACCCGTCGCCGCTTCTTCCAGGGCCTTACCCTGCTCCCCGTCGCCGCCGCCCTGCCCGGCTGCGCCCCCGGCACCCCCACCGGGAACGGCACCGGGAGCGGCACCCCGGCTACCCCGGCCGCCAAGGACTACACCCCCGAATTCTTCAACGCGGCCGAGTGGGCGTTCATCACCGCCGCCTGCGACCGCTTGATCCCCTCCGATGAAACCGGCCCCGGCGCGGTGGAATCTGGCGTGCCCGAGTTCCTCGACCGCCACATGCAGACCCCCTACGCGGCCGGCGCCATCTGGTACATGCAGGGTCCCTTCCTGGAGGCACCCAGCGAGTTCGGCTACCAGGGCAAGCTGGCCCTGCGTGACATCCTGAAGGTCGGCATCGATGCCTTCGATGCGCACTGCCGCAACCAGTTCGATGGCAAGACCTTCGCCCAGCTGAGCCACGAACAGCAGGAAACCCTGCTCAAGGCGGCCGAGGGCGGCAAGCTGGAGCTGGAGGCGATCTCCAGCAAGCTGTTCTTCTCCAACCTGCTGGGCGAAGTGAAAAACGGCTACTTCGCTGATCCCAAGTACGGCGCCAACAAGGATATGGCCGCCTGGAAGATGATCGGTTACCCAGGCATGCGCGCGGACTACATAGACTGGATCAGCGTCCGCGACAAAGCCTACCCCCTGCCGCCGGTGGATCTGGCCGGGCGGAGGGGCTGAGGCATGGCAATCACGAAACCGAAAGTGGATGCGGTCATCGTCGGCATGGGCTGGACCGGGGCGATCCTGGCCAAGGAACTTACCGATGCCGGCCTGCACGTGGTGGCGCTGGAACGTGGCGGCGACCGCGATACCCAGCCTGATTTCGCCTACCCGAAGGTGGTGGACGAGCTCGAAGGCTCGGTGCACCGCAAGTACCTGCAGAGCCTGAACCAGGAAACGGTGACGGTGCGGCACACCTTGGCCGATACCGCCGTGCCCTACCGGCAGATGGGCTCGTTCAAGCCGGGCACCGGCGTGGGCGGCGCGGGCAGCCACTGGTCCGGCGCGCACTTCCGGCCGCTGCCGGAAGACCTGATCCTGCGCACCAACGTGGAAGAGCGCTACGGCAAGAACTTCATCCCGGCGGACATGACCATCCAGGATTTCCCGGTCACCTACGCCGAACTGGAGCCGCATCTGAACATGTTCGAGCTGGTATGCGGTACCTCCGGCAAGGCCGGCGTGATCAACGGCGTAGTGCAGCAAGGCGGCAATCCGTTCGAAGGCTCACGCTCGGGCGAGTATCCGCTGGGCCCCAACCCGAACTACCTGGGCGGCGAGCAGTTCTACAAGGCGGCCAAGGAAATGGGCTGGCACCCCTACCCGATTCCGGCCTCGAACGCGTCCGGCCCGTATGTGAACCCGTACGGCTGCCAGCTGGGCCCGTGCAATGCGTGTGGTTTCTGCAGCGACTACGGCTGCCTCAAC
This sequence comes from Stenotrophomonas rhizophila, assembly GCF_001704155.1. Lineage (NCBI taxonomy): Bacteria > Pseudomonadati > Pseudomonadota > Gammaproteobacteria > Lysobacterales > Lysobacteraceae > Stenotrophomonas > Stenotrophomonas rhizophila. The sequence goes on from NZ_CP016294.1 coordinate 2,365,354, forward strand.
TACTCCAAGGCCAGCCCGAACGCCTGCATCCTGCCGGTGCTGCGCCAGCGCCCGAAGTTCGAGCTGCGCACGCATTCGCAGGTGCTGCGGGTGAACCTGGACAGCACCAAGGCCAAGGCTACCGGCGTGACCTACCTGGATGCGCAGGGCCGTGAAGTGGACCAGCCGGCCGACATGGTGCTGCTGTGCGCCTTCCAGCTCTACAACGTGCACCTGATGCTGGTCTCCGGCATCGGTGAAGCCTACGACCCGCAGACCAACACCGGCACCGTGGGGCGCAACTACTCCTACCAGAACCTCAACCGGGTGGTGCTGTTCTTCGACAAGGACGTGCAGGCCAACGGCTTCATCGGCATCGGGGGCGCGGGCACCACCATGGACGACCTCAACGGCAACCAGCTGGACAACGCCAAGGCCGGCTTCGTCGGCGGCGGCCTGGTCTGGGCGCGGCAGCCCGGCGCCGGCCCGGTGCGTGGCATCAACGTGCCGTCAGGCACGCCGAACTGGGGCGCGGCATGGAAGAAGGCGGCGGCCGACAACTTCCGCCACAACTTCTATTACGAGGTGCAGGGCGCGTGCATGTCCTACCGGCAGCACTACCTGAGCCTGGACCCTAACTACAAGGACTCCTTCGGCCGCCCGCTGCTGCGCATGACCTTCGATTGGCACCCCAACGAGATCAAGGCATCGCAGTTCTTCGTGGACCAGGCCATGCAGATGAGCCGCACGCTCAATCCGCTGTCGATGAGTGGTGACGCCAAGAAGAACGGCGAGCACTACAACATCACCAAGTACCAGAGCACGCACACCTGCGGCGGCGCGATCATGGGCGCAGACCCCAAGACCTCGGCGTTGAATCGCTACCTGCAGAGCTGGGACGTGCCGAATGTGTTCGTGATCGGCGCCAACGCCTTCCCGCAGAACAACGGCTACAACCCCACCGGCCTGGTAGGCGGGCTTGCGTACTGGGCGGCCAAGGCCATCCGCGAGAAGTACCTGCCCGATCCGGGCCCCCTGGTCCAGGCTTGAGGAGGCGCGCATGAAAAAGCTTCTTCTCTGGATCGTGGTGATCGGCCTGGTCGTGCTGCTGGCCGCGCTGGCCTATGCCTTCATTCCCACCAAAACCCGCGTGCTGGCCGATGGGCCTGCGGCCGATGCTGCCCTGATCGAGCGCGGGCGCTACCTGGCAGCGGCCGGTGACTGCACCGCCTGCCACACCAAACCGGGCGGCAAGCCGTTTGCCGGCGGGCTGCCGGTGGCCTCGCCGCTCGGCAACATCTACAGCACCAACATCACCCCGGACAAGGAAACCGGCATCGGCGCGTACTCGCTGGACGACTTCGACCGCGCGGTGCGGCACGGCATCGCCCCCGACGGCCGCACGCTGTACCCGGCCATGCCGTACCCGTCCTACGCGCGCATTACCGATGACGATGTACGGGCATTGCATGCCTACTTCCTGCACGGCGATATCGCGCCGGTACATCAGGAAAACCGGGGCGTGGACATCACCTGGCCGCTGTCGATGCGCTGGCCGCTGGCGATCTGGCGCAAGACCTTCGCCCCCGACGCGGAAGCGGTGGCATTTGATCCGAACCACTACAGCGACCCGCAGCTGGCACGCGGTGCCTACCTGGTACAGGGCCTGGGCCACTGCGGCAGCTGCCACACGCCGCGTGGCTTCGCGCTGCAGGAAAAGGCACTGGACGAATCGGGCACGGCGTATCTCTCCGGCGGCCAGGTGATTGACGGCTGGAACGCGGTGAACCTGCGCGGCAACGCGGCCGATGGGCTGGGGCGCTGGTCCGAGCAGGACATCGTGGACACCCTGCGCACCGCCCGCAATGCACACAGCGCGGTGGTGGGCACGCCGATGGCCGACGTGGTCCGGCACAGCACGCAGAAGCTCACCGACGAGGATCTGAAGGCGATCGCCGTGTACCTCAAGCAGCTGCCGGCCAGTGCGCATGATCCTTCTGCGTACACCGCCAGCGATGCCACCGCGCGCAAGCTGCAGACCGGCATCAACGACAGCCGCGGCGCCGAGCTGTTCGTCGACAACTGCGCGGCCTGCCACCGGACCGATGCCAAGGGCTACACGGATGTGTTCCCGGCCATCGCCGGCAACCCGACCGTGCTGGCCGATGACCCGACCTCGGTGATCCGCCTGCTGCTGGCCGGCAGCGAACTGCCCTCCACCGCCGTGCGTCCGTCCAACCTGGGCATGCCCGGGTTCGCCGAGCGCCTGTCGGACACCGAGATCGCGCAGCTGGCGACCTTCATCCGCCAGGACTTCGGCAATAAGGCCGGCGCGGTGACCGCTGACCAGGCCAAAAAGGTCCGCCAGCACCTGCAGGACGAAGCCAAGGCGGCCAAGGACGCGCACGATCCCACTGCGGCCCGTGGCGGCGAAGACGCGGAATAACCCGGCGGTTCAGGCCCCGCCTGCACGAAACCCCCGGATCGGGGAGAATAGCGGCCCTCCGAGCGCCCCTGCCCTGCAACGGCAGGGGCCGCTCCCCCGCGGTTGACGGCCTTGCCGGCCGCCCTCCCGCCGCTACCTCCGGATCCAACGTGAACGCCATCGCTTCTTCTCCCGCCGACGCCCTGCCCCAGGACGAGCTGCCCCTGACCGACCGCCTGCGCGCCGCGCTGGACCTGCTGGAGGCGATCGAGGCGGACCGCGCCGTGCTGGACACGCTGCCCGAAGACGACCGCGTGCGTTTCCACCAGGTGGTGGCCAAGGTCTACCACCCCGAACCCAAGGCACGCCGGGCGATGCTCAAGCAGCAGGCCAAGGCACGCCACCACGAAAAGGTGCGCAAGGCCGAGGCGTTGCTGGAACAGACCGGCATCCGCGCCCTGCGCCGCAAGCCGGTGTTCAGCACGCCGAACTACTTCCCGCCGCACAAGGCCGGCCTGCACGACGCGCACAACGGTGAGAACGCCGAAGCCACGCCGGAGCCGGTGCATTCGCCGGAGCTGCGCCACTGCTACGTGTGCAAGCAGAAGTTCACCCAGCTGCACCACTTCTACGACCAGATGTGCCCGGCCTGCGCCGAGCTGAACTTCATCAAGCGCACCGAAACCGCCGACCTGCGCGGCCGCGTGGCGCTGCTCACCGGCGGCCGGGTCAAGATCGGCTACCAGGCGGGCCTGAAGCTGCTGCGCGCCGGCGCCGAACTGATCGTCACCACGCGCTTCCCGCGCGATTCGGCGGCACGTTATGCCGAAGAGCCCGACTTCGCCGAATGGGGCCACCGCCTGCAGGTGTACGGCCTGGACCTGCGCCACACGCCCAGCGTGGAAGCGTTCTGCAACGAACTGCTGGCCACCCGTACGCGGCTGGACTTCATCATCAACAACGCCTGCCAGACCGTGCGTCGCCCGCCGCAGTTCTACGCGCACATGATGGCCGGCGAAACCGCCGCCCTGCACGACCTGCCGGAAACGATCCGCAAGCTGGTGGGCCAGTACGAAGGGCTGCGCAGCCCCGAGATGCTGGGCCTGGGTTCGGATGCCAACGTGCCGTCGCTGCAGGAGCAGGCGCTGGTGGGGGCCGATGGCCTGACCCGCGCCGCCGAACTCTCGCAGGTGCCGTTGCTGGCCGACGAACTGCTGGGCCAGCAGCACCTGTTCCCCGAAGGCCGGCTGGACCAGGACCTGCAGCAGGTGGACCTGCGCGGGCGCAATTCGTGGCGCCTGCTGATGGCCGAAGTGCCGTCGGTGGAACTGCTGGAAACGCAGCTGGTCAACGCCATCGCCCCCTTCATCATCAACGCGCGCCTGAAGCCACTGATGCTGCGTTCGCCCGAGCGCGACAAGCACATCGTCAACGTGTCGGCGATGGAGGGGCAGTTCTACCGCAACTTCAAGACCACCCGCCACCCGCACACCAACATGGCCAAGGCCGCGTTGAACATGATGACGCGCACCTCGGCGGCCGATTACCAGAACGACGGCATCCACATGAATTCCGTGGATACCGGCTGGGTGACCGATGAGGATCCGGCAGAGATCGCTGCGCGCAAGGTGGAGGAAGAACGCTTCCACCCGCCGCTGGATATCGTTGATGGCGCCGCGCGCATCGTCGACCCGATCATCCACGGCTTCAACACGGGTGAGCACGTGTGGGGCCAGTTCCTGAAGGATTACGCGCCCACCGATTGGTGAGGCAGTACCCCGTGGGGACCGCGGAAAATCCGCGAGCGCGGTAGCGCCGGCCGTTGGCCGGCCCAGGACGAACTTCATCGCCCGATGCAAATCCCCCGCAGGCCGGCCAACGGCCGGCGCTACCCGTAAGTGTCCGAATGTGTCACATGCGAATGATTCGTGATAGCATTGTGAACGATTTCAGAATCACCACACGGATGTCCCAGCCATCGCCAGCGGACCCTCTTTTCCAGGAGTTTGCTCGATGCACGTTGCACCCCCCACGCTTGCCCCTTCGCTGGCCGCCCTGACCGCGGCCATTGCCTTGGCCCTGTCCGCACAGGTCCACGCCCACGGCGACGCCGCAACCGACGCAAGAGACCTCGACACCGTAGTGGTCACCGCCACCGGTGCCCAGCAGTGGATCAAGGACGCCCCGGCCAGCATCAGCGTGATCACCCGCCAGGAGATCGAGCGCAAGCCGGTGACAAGCATCGGCCAGCTGCTCAGCACGGTGCCGGGCGTGACCGGTGGCTACGCGCTGTCTGGTGCGCAGTCGAAGATCCGCCTGCGCGGCCTGCCCGAGCAGTACACCCTGATCCTGATCGACGGCCGCCGCCAGGGCAATTCGTCCGGCGTGAACTACCGCGATGACCTGGGGCCGCAGGATCTGAACTGGCTGTCGCCGGACATGATCGAACGCATCGAAGTGGTGCGTGGCCCGATGTCGTCGCTGTACGGCTCCGACGCCATGGGCGGGGTAATCAACATCATCACCCGCAAGATCGCCCCGGAATGGGGTGGCTCGGTCACCTTCAACTACAGCAAGCCCGATTCGTCCACGCGCGGAAACACCACCCAGATGGGCGCGCTGTTCAGCGGCCCGCTCACGGAAAGCCTGGGCCTGCGCATCGGCGCCAACGTGACCGATCGCGAATCCGATCGTGGCCGTGGCCAGACGCCGGGCACCAAGGCCGAGAACGCCAACGCGCTGCTCAACTGGGCGATCAACGGCGACCACACCATGGGCTTCGAAGCCATCCATGGCGTGCAGCGCAACAGCGGGGGCGGCGATGTCGGCGCATGGGGCCTGTCCAAGCTGGTGCATACCGGCTACGTCGTGACCCATGACGGCCGCTATGGCGATGCCAGCACTTCGAAATCCACCCTGACCCAGAACGATTACGAGGACAAGGGCAGCCAGGTCGGCAACCACGCCAAGGAAACCGTGTTCGATACCGCCTTCGCCACCGGCTTCCACCTGGGCTTCGAGCATCGCTTGAACGTGGGTGGCCAGTGGAAGCGCGAGGAACTGCAGAACACCGACACCATCGGCACCGTGCCGGTGACCTGGAGCGGCAGCGGCCGAATCAGCCCGACCAACGAGGCCGATTCGTGGGCGCTGTTCGCCGAAGACCACATCACCCTGCATGAGCGCTTCACGCTCACCCTGGGCCTGCGCTGGGACAACACCGAAAACTACGACGACAACCTGAGCCCGCGCATCTACGGCGTGTGGCACCCGTCCGATGACTGGACCGTGCGCGGTGGCGTATCGCAGGGCTTCCGTGCGCCGAACCTGAAACAGGGCAGCGCCGGCGCGGCCACCCAGTCAGGCGGCAACGGCTGCCGCAGCCTCACCGTGGAAGGCTGGACCAACCGCTCGGTCAGCGCCGATGGCACCACCGGCTGCTACATGGCCGGCAACCCGAACCTGGAACCGGAAACCAGCACGAACTACGAGCTGGGCGTCGGCTTCGACCGCGGCGGCTGGTCGGCCTCGGCCACTTACTTCCTCACCGATTTCGACGACAAGATCGAACAGGTGCCGCTGCGCGAGATTGCCGGCTACGACTCCAGCTTCGTCAACGGTTTCTGGTGGACGGTGGCGCAGAACATCCAGAAGGCGCGCACCCGCGGCGTGGAAGCCAGCGTCACCGTGCCCCTGCACGAGCGCCTGAGCTGGACCACCAACGCCACCCGCATGCTGGAATCCAAGAACCGCACCACCGGCGCGAACCTGCTGGTGGTACCGAAGATCACCGCCAACACCTCGCTGGACTGGCAGGTGACCGAGGCGTGGTCGTTGAACCTGAGCGCGCAGCACATCGGCGAACAGCTGGTCTCCAGCACCAGCTCGACCTTCGCCAAGGCGTACACCACGTGGGACCTGGTGACCGGGTTCAACGTCAACGAGAACCTGACCCTCCGCGCAGGCGTGCTGAACGCCGGCGACGTCTCCACCATCGACGAAGGCAACAACTACGACGGCGGTGCGCGCACCTTCTTCGTCGGTGCCACGGCGCGGTTCTGATCCATCAGAGCTTCATGTTGAAGGCGATATGGAGCGAACGCCCCGCAGCCGGTGAGAACATCGGCTGCGGTTGCTCCCAGAAGAAGCTGTCGTACCACGCATAGTCGTACTTCCGGTCGGTGGCGTTCTTCATCTGCAGATCCACGCTCCAGCGGGGATTGATGTCATAGCGGGCGCTCAGGTCGAGCACGGCGAAACCGCCGTACTTGCCGGCCACATTGCGCTCTTCCAGGTAGTAGTCTCCCTGCGCCCTGCCCTGCAGCCCGAACTGAAGTGCTTCGGTAGCCTGGTAATCCAGGCCGATGTTGCTGATGTAACGCGGGGTGGCGGCCACTTCGCGGCCCTCCAGCGATACGCTGGCATCGCGACCATCGCGCTCGATCTTGGCCTCCTGGTACGCGTGGGACGCCCATACCGTCCACTTCTCGCCTACCTGCGCGCTGATCTGCGCATCCACGCCACGGCGGCGGGTCTTGCCCAGGGTCACGGTGGTGCCGGTGGCGGGCATGTTGGAGACCTCGTTGGCCGCATCCTGCTGCCATACCGCGATGCGCGCCTGGCTGCCGGCGAACGGGCTGAACTTCATGCCCAGCTCCATGCCGGTGTTGGTGGACGGGCTCATGGCGCCCTGCCCCGGCGTGAGGTAAGCCGGCGCCGTGGAGCCGGTCAGCACCTGGAAGGTGCGGCCCCAGTTGGCATAGACATTGGTGCTGTCGGTGAAGGCATAGACCACGCTCAGCTTGGGTTGGTCGATGGTGCCGTAGCGCTGCAGCGGGCCGGTGATGCCGCCCGGCAGGCGGGTGTCACCATCAAAACGGTCCACCCGGTAGGCCGGCACGATCTTCAGCGCCTCGATGGGCTGGTAGATCGCCTGCACATACGCGCCGTAGTTGTCGAAGGTGTGGCGGTCGTCGTTCTGCACGCGTGCGGGGGTGGCGCTGAAGTCGGTGGGCTCGGCATAGCTGAATCGCTCGCGGATGTAACCGTTGTCCTGGTGCTCGACATTTACCCCGGCTTCCAGCGTAAGCGTGGCGCCGGGCTGCCAGGTCAGCGTGGTGAGCATGCCGGTCTGCTTTTCGTCCCACAAACGGCGCTGGCGCGGCGCATTGCCGGTGCGCAGGTCGCTGAAGGTCACCCGGCGGTCGTCTTCGTAGCGGTTGTAGTACAGCTTGCTGCCCAGGAACAGGGTGTCGGCCAGCTTGAGGTCCATGTGCACGCCGATCTGGCGCATGTCGCGGTCGTCGCCATCATTGGCGTTGCGCAGCTGCGAGCCGCGGCGGTCGGTCCGCAGTTCTTCAGCCGTCATGAAGCCCGGTTCATCGGCTTCGTGGTGGTAGGCGCGTGCGGTGAGGCCAATGCGCATGCCGTCGTCCAGGTTTCCGTAGAACCACTTGCCACCGATGGCGTACTTGCGTGAGCTGTCATGGTCACGGTACCCGTTCGAGGCCTGGGTGCCGATGAAGTAGTTCTGCGCAAACCCGTCGCTTTCCCGGCCAATGGCCAACTGCGCATCGCGGGTGTTGTAGCTGCCGTAGCCGAACCGTCCGTCGGTGTAGTTGCCGCCTTGGCGCGTGCCGAAGTTCACGTTGCCGCCAATGTTGTGCAGGCCATAACGCGGGTCGTTGGTGCCACGCACCACTTCGATGAAACTGATTTCCAGCGGGAACAGCATGTCGATGAAGCGCTGGTTGCCGCTGTTGACGTTGCTGGGCACGCCGTCGATCAGCGTCTTGATCGCGTTGAGGTAGCCCTCGCCATTGAAAGCGCGGAAGCTGACCTTGCCCGATTCGGCGCCCTGGCGGGTTTCGGTGAGCTGGATGCCGGGCATCTGGCCGAGCAGTTCCCAGCTGTGCGAGACGTTCTTGTCCTCGATCTGGTCGGCGCCAAGCACGTCCACAGAGGTCAGCACCTGGTGGGCGGTGAGCTGGCCTTCGGTGTGCTGGTGCACATCGACCTTGCCGAGGGTGAGTGCGGAGTCAGACGACTGGGCGCGGGATTCGGGGGCAAAAACGACGGCGGCGACGGCCGTCACCAAGGCAAGGCGTTTCATTTAGAGGAAGGCGTCACAAATCTGGAGGGGAGGCCTGATGCCGGCCCGGGCGTGTAATGTGACACTATAACATTACAACTATGCGGTTCTGCAGCAGCTTCACCAACTGCTTCCGGCCCGGTGCCTACGATGGCGGCAGATGCTGCGGAGGAACCCATGACCGAACGTGCACGCCTGCACCAGGAGTTGCTGAGAAGCCAAGCCTTCCTGGAGCAGACCAATACACTGGCCAAGGTGGGCGGCTGGGAGCTGGCGCTGGACACCAATACGCTGTCCTGGACCCGTGAGACCCATTTGATCCATGGCGTACCCGAGGACTTCGATCCGAATGTGGGTGCCGCCCTGTCTTTCTACCCGCAACCGGGCCGAGAGCAGCTGGAGGCAGCGATCGCCGCATGTGCCGCCGATGGCTCGCCCATCGACCTGACGCTTCGCGCCATCACCGCTGCTGGCGAACGCAGCTGGTTGCATATCGTAGGAAAGCGCGTTGAGGACGCGACCGGCGCACGCTTGATCGGCGCCATCCAGGACGTCACGGAACAACGCTCCGCCGTGGATGCACTGGAGCAGAGCGAAGCGCGTTACCGCCGCCTGTTCCAGCACAGCCTGGGCCTGATCTGCACGCACACGCTGTCCGGGGAGATCACGTCCGTGAATCCTGCGGCCTCGCTGTCACTGGGCCGCCCCGAAGCCGAGCTGCTGGGGCGTTCATTGGCAGAGATCATTCCGCTGGAACGCCAGGATCAGCTCCAGTACTACCTGCAACGCGTCGCGGAGAACCAGAGCGACTCCGGCCTGATGGAGCTGGTGGCCGACGATGGCTCACGCCGCTATTGGGCGTACCACAACGTGCTCGACACCGAAGCTGACCCGCCGTACGTGCTGGGCCACGCGCAGGACATCACCACCCAGCACCTGCAGGAGCGCCAGCTGCTGGAGATGGCGATCCGCGATCCGCTGACCCGCTCGTTCAACCGGCGCTACCTGGCCGAACTCGCACAGCAGCAACTGGAAGCGTGGGGCTGCCTGGTGTTCGACCTGGACCACTTCAAGGAAATCAACGACACCCAGGGGCATGCGCACGGCGACTCGGTGCTGGTCGAGTTCGTGGCGTTCCTTTCCAGCCCGCTGGAAGAAAACGAGGTGGTGGTGCGCCTGGGCGGCGATGAGTTCCTGGTGTTCGTACCCGGCGCCAGGATGGAGCGGCTGCAGGTACTGGAAGAGACCTACCAGGCGCGCGCCCACCTCGCACCGGTCCGCTTCTCAGGCGGCTGCGCCATCAGCCGCCCCTCCGAAACCGTCGCCGACACCATCAACCGCGCAGACATGAAGCTCTATGAGCGCCGCCGCCGCGAACGACCGGAGTGAAGCAGCCCCACAACCAGGACCGCAGCCCACAGCGCCAGCCACGCAGGCAATAGCCACCCATCAAAGATCTCTTCGCGCGGGATGACCGAGATACGGAAGCCGATCCACGCCAGGACGACGACCAGCAGCGGCGCCACCACCGTTCCGCGCCATGCAAAGAACGCGGCCGCCGGCAACGAGATGATCGGGAAGAACACGCCGCCACCGAACGGCGCGGCTCCAACCATCGCGAAGAATGCCGCCGCCAGCACCAGCAACCACGCCATCACCTTGATAAGCATCCTGCATCACTCCTTCCGTCCAGTACCGACCACGAAGCCTTAACCTGCCTTGCTTATCCTAGCAGCGCGCTGCAGGAACAACGCCCGGCGCATCAATCGTTCCGCTCGGCTTGATCGAGAGAAGCAATCGAACACTGCAAAGGAGTCGCAATGAAGAAGCTGCACGCTGCCGTTCTTGCCGGATGCCTGCTGGGCATGAGTCCCCTCGCCTTCGCGGAGGTCGCCAACCTGACCAACAGCGCCGACGGCGCCAACCGCGACGCAGGCATCGCCGCGGTCAAGAAGAAGCTGCAGGACGCCTGCACAGAGCGCAAGGGCACGCCGGATGCAGCCTCCTTTGAGGTGGTCTTCGAGAAGACCAGCGAGAACCCGAACGTGCCCAAGCCGTACTACGTCGACGGTAAGATGAAGTGCGATTTGCCGTAAGCCATTCAGCACTGCGACAACGCCATCTTTAGTCCCGCCAGCGCCGCGCGCCTGACCTTCCGGGCAGCGGCTGACGGCCATTCCCGCAGTTCATGGATTGCGTCGGCAGCAACCCCTAGCCACCCTTTGGATTACCTCAAAGTCCGCGCAAGGTATCGTTGTAGGCACCGCAACTGCATCTCATGAACATTGCGGACTGATTCGGCGCAGTGATCTCAATCAACGCATCGCATCGCTCGCAACGAACCGTAGAAACAGAGCCATCCTTCATAAATTCAGCGAGCGCCGATTCAAACGTCTGGAACGCAGGAACGACCACGTCAGTCATCTTATTGATTCTCCATCCTGTCCATCACGCGGCCAGAGAGTGGGCTTCCATCGCCAAATAAAACCCCATCCAAGGCCGCTACTTCGGATATCTCGGATCGCGCACCATCGCGCTGAATATTCTTACCCAAAACAACTCGCCAATCAATGCGTGCCCACTTTCCTTGCTCGCGGAATAAGCTCGCTCAATTACACTACAGAAGATCAAGTATTGATCAGCGGGCAGTAGCACTGCAGAAATAAAGTTCATTGCGCCTTCGTCAAAAGGGCTGAAGACTTCCGCACAAAGATCCTCCTCCCCCAGCAAAAATGCATCCCGAATGATATCGGCTATACGATTGAACTGAAACGTACTCAGCCCTACTGAATTACCTTCTCCAAACACGATAGAACCGGCCATTGTTACCTCACCATTATGACTTGCGCCTACTGTTTATTTAGAGGAAGGCGTCACCGATGGCTCGGCCATCGACCTGAAGCTTCGCGCCATCACCGCTGCTGGCGAACGCAGCTGGTTGCATATCTTGGGAAAGTGCGTTGAGGACGCGACCGGCGCACGCTTGATCGGCGCCATCCAGGACGTCACGGAACAACGCTCCGCCGTGGATGCACTGGCGCAGAGCGAAGCGCGTTACCGCCGCCTGTTCGAGACCCAACCGACACCTGAATTTACTGCCAAGACGCAATCTCACTAAACTTCTGCGCGATGAATGTCGCGAAGTCAGGTGCTACGTCGACTGCTGTCGGGTCTTCCGTGTCAACTTCAACAACCCGGGCACCGATACGCAAAAGGAACTCAACATAGTCTTCTGGCAACCCGGGATGCTGTTCCCGCAACGATACTGCCTTCTCGCTCGAAACGGAGACAAGCCTCTTCAACAAAGCGTCTATGCCTTGAATATCGTTCAATCGCCCGTAATCAGTCATTCTCGCCTCGCCTTACGAATAGATCTCTGCCAAGCGACCCTGACCTGTGGATGGCCGCCTGATGTTGATCAGGGTACCTCGCCGGGTGAGTATTCCACCCTTCATTCGGCCCTCCATAACCAAGCTCTATGACGTGATGGGCTTCATAGTGCTGACCAACTCTTCTGCTGACTTCCCCGGATTTGCTGATTACTGGCTGCGAATAGGTTGGCCATACCTGGCCGGTGTTGCGCTCCCACTCTGCCATGAGGTCGCCCTTAAATCGACCGAATTCAGATCGACTCTTCGCTGCAGCCTCCTTTGATATGGGGCCGTATTGATTCCTCTGAACTGCCTCCACCATCGATGGTTTCACCGAGCTCCGAGCCGTCCCCTTGTGGGGACATCCAGCGTTGCGCTAAAAGGTTTAGCCCCTGAGGCCGCGCCTGCCGGAAACGCCCATCACCCCGGCCGTGCCCCGCTGCTATAGTTCATCCATCGTGACGGGCACCCCGCCCGTCGTTGGATCACAGGGAGCGGGTCATGGGTCTCATCCAGGCAGTGAAAGGTGCAGTAGGCGGCGTGCTGGCCGACCAGTGGAAGGACTTCTACACCGTACCGGCGGGCCTGCCGGCCACCGCGGCGCTGTTCGCCGCCGTGCCGCAGGGCACCAATGCCGGGCGCGGCTCCAATACCAGCGGCTCCTCCAACATCATCACCAACGGGTCGAAGATCGTAGTGCCCGAAGGCTACGGCCTTCTGCTGTTCCAGGACGGGGCCATCACCGGCTTCGTCGCCGAACCGGGTGGCTATGAGTGGCGGTCGGATGACCTCAACTCGCAGTCGATCTTCGCCGGCGACGGCATCGTCACCCCGCTGATCAAGCAGAGCTGGGAGCGCTTCAAGTTCGGCGGCCAGCCGGGCGGCCAGCAGGCGGCGTTCTTTGTCTCGCTGAAGGAACTGCCCGACAACCGCTTCGGTACCCAGTCGGAAATTTACTGGGACGACGGCTTCCTCAACACCCAGGTCGGCGCGGTCACCCGTGGCTCGTACACGCTGAAGATCGTCGACCCGATCCTGTTCGTGAAGAACTTCGTGCCGGCCAGCTACCTGCAGCCGGGCAAGGTGTTCGACTTCACCGACCTGGACAACGCGGCGGCCAGCCAGTTGTTCAACGAAGTGGTGGGTTCGCTGGCGCCGGCTTTCAGCCTGTACACCAACGATCCCGGCAAGGGCAACCGCATCACCAAGCTGCAGCAGGATTCGCTGGGCTTTGCCCAGAGCCTGTCGGCGGCGGTTGAGCAGGGCTACCAGTGGAAGTCCGACCGTGGCCTGGCCATCGTCAAGACCGCCATCGTTTCCATCGAATACGACGCCAACACCCGCGAACTGCTCAAGACGGTGCAGCGCGCCGATGCGCTGTCGGGTGGGCGTGGCAATTCCAACCTGCAGGCCAGCGTCGCCCAGGGCATCCAGTCGGCCGGTGAGAATGGCGGCGCGGCAGGCCTGGTCGGTGTGGGCATGGCGACCGGCATGTTCGGCGCCGGCGCGATGCAGCAGCCGGTCGCCCCGGCGGCCCCTGCGGCCGATGACCCGGTGGCCAAGCTGCAGAAGGCCAAGGAGATGCTGGACCTCGGCCTGATCACCCAGGACGACTACAACGCGCTCAAGGCCAAGGCACTGGGTCTGTAAGGCGGACACACGATAACCATGTCCGACCCCCGAACCCCGCCCCCGCTACCCGGGGGCCCCCCGCCGTTGCCGGACGCCGTGACCGGCCCCGGCTCGCCGCGCGATGTGCCGCCGCTGCCGGGCAGCTTCCCGCTTGACCCAGCTACCCTGCCCGACCCGATCCGCGCCGAGATCGAGGCGCCCGATCCGGTCGCGCTCGATACCCGTGCAGAGGAGCTGAAGGACGGCCTGAACCGCTGTCCCAAGTGCGGCTCCACCGATGTGCGCCTGAAGCTGGGCACCGATGTGCTGGTCTGCCAGTTCTGCCGGAACGAATGGCATGGCGCGCTGGTCGAGCAGGAGTTCGGGCTGGGCGAAGGCCTGGACCAGCTGCGCGGCACCATCATCGCGTCGGGTGCGCGCGACATCGAGGCCGGCACCGCCAGCCTGATGAGCTTCAAGTGCACCGGCTGCGGCGCCGAAGTGACCATCAACACCGAAACCACCATGACCGCGCGCTGCCACTGGTGCCGCCATGTGTTCGGGGTCAACGAGCAGGTCGCCAACGGTGCGGTGCCCGATGCAGTGCTGCCGTTCCGCATCACGAAAGACGATGCAGTGGCGCGTATCCGCCAGTTCGTGGACAAGCGCCGGCTGTTCGCGCTGAAGGCCTTCAAGGACCAGTTCACGCCCGAGAACGTGGTGGGCGTGTACATGCCCTACATGATCGTGGACAGCAAGGTCAGCGCCAGCGTGTCCGGCAAGGGCGAAATCAAGACCCGCCAGTACACCCGCGGCGAAGGTGACAAGAAGAAGACCTACTACGACGCCGATGTGTACCAGGTGGACCGTGCGGTGGACTTCACCGTGGATGACCTGCCGCTGGAATCGTCGGCCGAGCGCGGCAACCTGGATACCAAGGCCAACACCAACAACATCATCAATGCGATCCTGCCGTTCGATACCAAGAATGCGCTGAAGTGGAACGCCTCGTACCTGCTGGGCTTCTCGTCCGAGAAGCGCAACCTGGACGTGGAAAAGATGAAGCCACGGCTGGAAGACCAGCTGCTCTCCATCGCCCGCGCGCAGGTGGAAGGTTCGGTGCGCCGCTACGACCGCGGCGTGCGCTGGGAGCAGGAACGCGTGGACCTGCACGGCTCGCGCTGGGTCTCCATGTACCTGCCGGTGTGGCTGTATTCGTACCACCAGCCTGGCCGCAACGGCGGCATGCTGCATTACATCGCGGTCAACGGCCGTACCGGTGAAACCATGGGCAGCGTGCCGGTGCAGCAGTGGAAGCTGCTGCTGGCCGCGCTCACCACCGGCACCATCGTTGAAGCCATCACCCTCTGGTTCCTGGTAGCTGCCTCATGAGCGATGAAAGTGGTCTCTGGTTGTTGCTGGCGGGTCCCGCCAGCGCAACCGCCTTGTACTGGGGCCTGTACCGGTACTACCGCAACACCGACAAGTCGCATGCGTTCGAGCGTGAGACCACGGTGGAGGCCAAACCGGTGACCGGCTCGGACCGGCAGGTGGATACCATCACCGGCACGCAGGAAACGCGGATCCGTGGCGACAACGTGCGCGAGTACCGCAAGCGGGTCGTGCGCAACAGCGGGTGAGGTAGAATGCCGCCACTTTCTACCCTTCAGATTATGGATAGCCATGAAGAAGCTTGCCTTCCTTGCCCTGCTGCTCACCTCGCTGAGCCTTCTCACTGCCTGCGCCCGTGGCGGCGACAAGGCCGCCGAGACGAACGACCCGAAGGTCGGTGACCTGTATGCAGCGGTGCTTTCGGAGTTTGCCGAGTTCCAGCAGCCGGGTGAAAAGGCCTACGGCCTGCTGAAGGTCATCAAGGTCGAGCCGGACACCGTCACCGTGGTCACCGACAGCAGCGCCTGGGATGACGAAATGTCGGCCAAGCGCGAGCTGCGTGGTGACCTCAAGGAGGTCGTGTGGGATATGGACGACGAGATCGTGGTGGCCCGCTCGGAGCTGGCGGAGATGCACCGCAAGGAGATCATCTTTGCCGTGCGCCATGGCGACAGCGCCAACTGACGCGACAACCGTGACTTGAAGTCTGCTTGAGGGGCGCGGTGCATGCTCCAGATCACCATCCGATCTGGAGTTGCCATGTACCGCTTCCTTCCTGCCCTGCTGCTGGGCGCTGCCCTGCTGTTCCCGCCCGCCGCACTGGCGGCCGACAAGGTCCTGATCGTCCTCAGTGGCGAGGGCCGCGATGCCGGCAAGACCCGGCCCGGGTATGAATTCGACGAGCTCTCGCAGGCCTGGCTGGTCTTCAAGGCCAACGGGCTGGCGGTCGAGGTGGCCAGCCCCCAGGGTGGCCCGGTCGAGCCCGACAAATACAATCCCGACGAACCGTTCAACGCACAGCTGCTGGCCGATGGCGCTGCCATGGCGCAGCTTGCCGCCACCCGGCCGATCGCCGGGCTGCGTGCCAGCGATTACCGCGCAGTCTATGTGGTGGGCGGCAAAGGGGCCATGTTCGACCTGCCCCGCTCGCAGCCACTGCAGCAGTTGATCGGTGCCGCATGGGCCAACGGCGCGGTGATCGCGGCGGTGTGCCACGGGCCTGCCGCACTGGCCGAGGTGCGGCTTGCGGACGGCAGCCCGTTGGTCGCGGGCCGGCAGCTCACCGGCTTCACCAACGAGGAAGAAGCTCTGTTCGGCAAGAAATGGGCGAAGGAATTCCCGTGGCTGCTGGAGGACGCGCTTCGCCAACGCGGCGGTGAGTGGAGCGAAGCGCCGCTGATGATGCCGCACGTGGTCGTCGATGGGCGCCTGGTCACGGGCCAGAACCCCTACTCCACCGTCGGCGTGGCCGAGGCGCTCGTACGCGGCCTGGGGCGGACCCCGGTGGCACGTACGCCCGGGCGCGACGAGCGTTCCATGGCGCTGGTCGAGCGCCTGCGCGGCGGTGATGCGGCCGGCGCGGCCCGCACGCTGAAGCAGGATCCTGCTTCCTACCACGTCGAGCTGATCGGCATGCTGGGCTTCTACCAGGCGAAGGCGGCGAATGTGGACCTCGCGGCACTGCGCCCTGCATTGCAGACCATGGAGCTGGCCATGCCTTACATGGCCGAGCCGCAGCTGAAACTGGGCGTCGCCGAGGCGCACCTGCGGTTGGGCGACCGCAGCCGGGCACGGACACTGGTGCTGGAGGTACTGGACGCCTCGCCCGGCATGCAACAGGCTGGTGACCTGCTGAAACGGATCGACAGCTGACATGACAACCTGCCCTGCCCTGCGCGTACTGGTGATCGAGGACAACCCGGTGCTGCGCGCCAACCTCGAACAGCTGTTCGCCGGCCAGGGCATCGACAGCCGCTTCGCCGCCGATGGCCTTTCCGGGCTGCAGGAGGCACTGGCCGAGCCGCCCGATGTGCTGGTGCTGGACCTGGGCCTTCCCGGCCTGGATGGCATGCGCGTGTGCGAGCAGCTGCGCGCGCGCAGCGACCGGCACGTGCCGGTGTTGATGCTGACCGCGCGTGATGCGTTGGAGGACAAGCTGGCCGGGTTCCGAAGTGGTGCCGATGACTACCTGGTCAAGCCGTTTGCCGGTGCCGAACTGGTGGCGCGGTGTGTGGCCCTGTCGCAGCGCCACCGCGCAGGCACCCCGCACCTGCTGACGGTTGGCAGCCTCAGCATTGACCGGCGCAGCAACCTGGTGCAGCGACACGGGCAGACGCTGGTGCTCCACCACACCGCCCTGCAGCTCCTGCTGCTCCTGGCCGAAGCATGGCCACGCACGCTGACCCGAAGCGAGCTGGTCGAGCGGTTGTGGGGCACCAACCCGCCCGAGTCCGATCCGCTGCGCACGCACCTGTACACCCTGCGGCAGGTGCTCGACAAACCGTTCCCGGTGCCCCTGCTCAAGACCGTGCATGGCGTGGGCTTCCGCCTGGAGGCGGACACGTGAGCGCCGCACCGCGTCCGCGTCGTCGCCTGCGCCGCCGCCTGATGCTGGCCTTCTCCGGCTTCGCGCTGCTGGTGGCGGTGCTGTACGGCTTCTACGTGGTGCTGTTCGTCTATCTGGTCGAGGACGAGATGTTCAATGGGCTTCTGGAGCAGGAAGCCAGGGTGCAGCTGCATCATCACGCCAGCCAGGGTGGATGGGCGCGACCGGCATTGCCGGGCATGTCGGTGCATGAGACTGCTGCAAGCCTGCCCGAAGGGCTCGGCGCGCGGTTGGTTGAGGAACCCTGGCGCCGGGAGTTCGCCGGTGACCAAGGTCGCCACTACCATCTCCGGCGGCTGGAGCCAACGGATGCGTGGCTGGTGGCGGAGGTCAGCCAGCAGTTGGTGGTGCGGCCGATGCGGGGTGGCATCCTGCAATGGTTGGGCTGGTCGAGCCTTGGCGTGCTTGGGATCGCCCTGCTGCTGGGCGCATGGCTGGCTCGACGGATGACCGCGCCGCTGTCACGGCTTTCCGACGTGGTCGCCGGCGCCAGTCCCACGCATCTGCCGACCGGGTTCGCCGAGAGCCTTCCCGACGATGAAGTTGGCGCACTGGCGCGCACACTGCAGGGGCTGCTGGTACGCATCGAGGCCTTCGTGGACCGCGAACGCGAGTTCACGCGGGATGCCAGTCATGAACTGCGCACGCCGCTGGCTGTCATCCGCAGTGCGTGCGAGCGCATGCAGGCCCGTGCCGATCTGGACCCCGCGCTTCGCCTGCAGCTCGGCCACATGAACCAATCGGTGCTGCAACTGGAACACACCATCAGCGCGCTGCTGATGCTGGCCCGCGAACAGCATCTGCAGGAACCCGCGGAATCGATCACCCTGCTGCCACTGATCGAGCGGGTGATCGTGGACCAGACCGGCCTTCTTGGCGATCGCCCGGTGCAGCTGGCGCTGGACGTGGCGGGCGATGCAAAGGCCTGCCTGCCGCCCACCGCGCTTCGTGTCATCCTGTCCAACCTGATCGGCAATGCCTTCGCGCACACGCTGAAGGGAGAGGTAAGCATTACGGTGGAAGCGGGCTGGTTGCAGATCACCAACCCGGGTGCCGGCATCGATGCGGAGGCCCTGCAGCCCTTCAGCAAAGGCGCGGCAAGCAGCGGTTACGGCCTGGGGCTGTCGATCGTCCATCGGCTGTGCGAACGCCACCAGATCGACCTTCGATTCAATCCCGACAGGACCCGCACCATGGTGTCCATCCGGCTCGATCCGGCTGCACGCACGTGCACTTGAGAAGGCTTGTCAGCCCAATGTCGATCGTTCAGCCCATTGGATGACTCAGTAAGTCTACGTGAGGGCAGTCAATTGCATCTTCGCGCGTACTGCACTGCGCCTCCACCCCCGTTGGACGCGGCATGGCGCACGGTGGGACGCATCGCCCCAGCCGGAACTGCCATGAGCGAGTCTGTCGCCCCCCTGCTTGCCGCCTCCCCACCGCGTCCTGATCCCCGACCGCGCGTGCTGTACCCGCTCAGCCTGACCATCAATGGGGCCCCGCATGCGCTTCAGGTCGAATCCTCGGTAAGCCTGCTTGACCTGTTGCGTGAACGCCTTCAGCTGACCGGCACCAAGAAGGGCTGTGACCACGGGCAGTGTGGCGCGTGCACCGTGCTGGTGGATGGGCGGCGAATCAACAGCTGCCTGACCCTGGCGGTGATGCAGGATGGCGCACAGGTGCAGACCATCGAAGGTCTCGCCGACGGCGACGACCTGCATCCGCTGCAGCAGGCCTTCATCGCCTGCGACGCGCTGCAATGCGGGTACTGCACGCCGGGGCAGATCTGCTCGGCGCAAGGCTTGATCAACGAGGGCAAGGCGTGCAGCCGCGACCAGGTGCGCGAGCTGATGAGCGGCAACGTCTGCCGCTGCGGCGCGTACCCGCAGATCACCGACGCGGTGATGTCCGTCCTGGGGACCGAACAACCACTGACGGCCGAATCCCCGGCGGCTGAATGGGTTCCGGGCACGGTGCCCGCATGATTCCCGCCACCTACCAGCGACCCGATTCGATCGCCTACGCCCTGCAGGCCCTGGCCGGCTCCATCGGAAGCAACGATACCCGGCCCATCGCAGGCGGCACCAACCTGCTGGATCTGATGAAGCTGCAGCTGGTCACCCCCGGTGCACTGGTCGACGTGAACCGGCTGCCGCTGGATCGTATCGAAGCACGCGAGGACGGCGGCCTGCGTTTGGGCGCGACGGCGCGCAACGCCGACACGGCCTGGCACCCGCTGGTCGAGCGCGACTACCCGTTGCTGTCGGCCGCCATGCTTGCAGCGGCATCGCCGCAGATCCGCAACATGGCCAGCAACGGCGGCAACCTGCTGCAGCGCACACGCTGCACCTACTTCTATGACCGGGCCACGCCCTGCAACAAGCGCGAGCCGGGCAGCGGCTGCTCCGCCATCGGCGGGTTGACCCGCCACCACGCCATCCTGGGCGCGAGCGAGCACTGCATCGCCACCCACCCGTCTGACATGTGCGTGGCGCTGGCCGCCCTGGACGCAGTGGTGCACGTAGCCAGCGTGCACGGCGAGCGCGAGATTCCGTTCGCCGATTTCCATCGCCTGCCGGGGGACACGCCCGACGTCGACACCTCGCTCGCCGCCGATGAACTGATCCTGCGCATCGAGCTGCCACCGGCCACGCGCTTTGCCGCCCACAGCGCGTATCTGAAGGTTCGCGAGCGCCTGTCCTACGCCTTCGCGCTGGTCTCGGTCGCGGCCGCACTGGATATCGCGCCGGATGGCACCATCCGCGCGGCGCGCCTGGCACTGGGCAGCGTGGCCCACAAGCCGTGGCGGGTGGCTGCCGCCGAAGCGACACTGGAAGGCGCACGACCTGGACCCGAAGCCTTCGCTGCCGCCGCCGAGGCACTTGTGCAGGGCGCGGTGTCGCAGGGCCAGAACGCCTTCAAGATTCCGCTGGCCCGCCGCACGGTGATCCGCGCGCTCGAAACCGCCGCACGCGGCACCGTCGACAACCAGGGCAGCTCGCGCCCCCAACCGGAGACGCCGGCATGAATCTTCCCAACCCGCTCCATCCGCCGGTGGCCCCGGCAGGCACCGGACACGTGCCGACCGGCACCGGTACGCCGCGCATCGACGGGCGTGCGAAGGTCACCGGCCAGGCGCGCTATGCCGCCGAGTGGCCTGCACCGGACCTGGTATACGGCGTGGCGGTCAACAGCACCATCGCGAAGGGGCGCATCCTGGGCTTCAGCCTGGATGCCGCCGAGGCGGTCCCCGGCGTGCTGCGCATTCTCACCCACGACAACCGCCCGCGGATGCGCAGCGCAGGTCTGTTCTACAAGGACATGACCGCGCCCGCTGGCAGCCCGTTCCGCCCCCTGTACGACGCCACCGTGCTGTACAGCGGCCAGCCGGTCGCGCTGGTACTGGCCGAGACGTTTGAAGCCGCCCGCGAGGCTGCCGAACGCGTGGAAGTGCACTACGAGGTCGACGAGCACGACACCAACCTGGTGGCCGCCATGGCCCGCGCACGCCCACCGAAGAAGCTGAAGGCAGGCTTTTCGGCCCCGCCCAAGGACAAGGGCCAGCCCGACGACGCATTCACGCAGGCGCCCTTCCAGGTCACCGCCGATTTCTACCACGGCGTGGAACACCACAACCCGATGGAGCTGTTCGCCAGCACGGTGATCCGCGCCGACGACGGGCACTTGACCATCTACGACAAGACCCAGGGGTCGCAGAACAGCCGGTGGTACGTATCGCATGTGTTCGGCCTGCCCAAGCGGAAAGTGACAGTGCGCAACCCGTATGTGGGTGGCGCTTTCGGGGCGGGGCTGCGCCCGCAGTATCAGCTGCCGCTGGCCGTGATGGGCTCGCTGGCGCTGGAGAGATCGGTGCGGGTGGTGCTGACCCGGCAGCAGATGTTCACCTTCGGCCACCGCGCCGAGACCGTGCAGCGGGTGAAGCTGGGCGCGGACGCCGACGGCACCCTGCACTCGATCTGGCACGAAGCCGTAGGCGAAACCTCGCGCATCGAGGATTACGTGGAAGTGGTGGTGAACTGGAGCGGCCAGTTGTACACCTGCGACAACGTGCACCTGGGCTACAAAGTGGTGGACCTGGACCAGTACACCCCGATCGACATGCGCGCACCCGGTGCCGCACACGGCGTGCATGCGCTGGAAGTGGCGATGGACGAGCTTGCTGCAGGCCTCGGCATGGACCCGCTGGCACTGCGCCTGAAGAACTATGCCGAGGTCAACCCGGCCGACGGCAAGCCCTATTCGAGCAAGGCGCTGCGTGAATGCTATGAGCAGGGTGCAGCCCGCTTCGGCTGGGCCGACCGCCCGCAGCAGCCGCGTTCGCGCCGCGAAGGCAATGAGTGGGTCGGCTGGGGCATGGCTACCGGTCAATGGGATGCCATGCAGATGTTCGCCCGCGCGCGCGCCGTGCTGCACGCCGACGGACGGCTGGTGGTAAGCAGCGCCGCCAGCGACATCGGCACCGGCACCTACACCGTGATGAGCATGATCGCCGCCGAGGCGTTGGGACTTCCGCTGGAGCAGGTGAGTTTCCAGCTGGGCGATTCGACGCTGCCGGTGGCCCCAATCGAAGGGGGCTCGTCGCACGTAAGCACCGTCGGCTCGGCGGTGGAAGGCGCCTGCACCAAACTACGCCGCCGGTTGCTGGCCCTGGCGCGGCTGGCGCCGGGAACCGCGTTCGCGCGCGCCCGCCTGGAGGATGTGGTGTTCCGCGATGGCAGCCTGGCGCTGCGCGACGACCCGGCCAGCGCGGTGCCGCTGACCGCCCTGCTGGCCGGCGCTGAGCGCGCCAGCATCGAGGCCAGCTACCTGCTGCTGCCCAACCTGCTGGAACAACGGAAGTTCACCCGCGCCACCCACAGCGCGGTGTTCGTGGAAGTGCGGGTCGACGAAGACCTGGGCACCGTGCGGGTGATGCGGGTGGTCAGTGCCATTGCCGCCGGGCGCATCCTCAACCCGACCACGGCACGCAGCCAGATCATCGGCGGCGTGGTCTGGGGCATCGGCGCGGCCCTGCACGAGCACACCGAGGCCGACCATCGGTTCGGCCGCTTCATGAACCGGGATTTCGCCCAGTATCACGTGTCGGTCAACGCCGACATCCACGACGTGGACGTGCTGTTCGTCGAGGAGGATGACCGCGTGGTCAGCAGCCTGGGGGCAAAGGGCGTGGGCGAAATCGGCCTGGTGGGGGTATCGGCCGCGATCAGCAATGCCATTTTCCACGCCACCGGCAAGCGCATCCGCAGCACCCCGATCACCCCGGACAAGGTGATGCGCTGACGTGAAATGGCGATCACGCCGGAATCGCCAGACTGGGCCATCCCAAGCCACCCGCACGCACTGATGAGGCCGTTGATCAGCGTAGAGGAAGCCGATGCCGTGCTTCGTTCCAGCACCCCCGACGTTGTCACGGAACAGATCGCCCTGCCCGATGCGGTCGGCCGCGTGCTGGCACAGCCGGTGGTAGCTGAAGGCGCGCAGCCGCCGTTCGACCGGGTCATGATGGATGGCGTGGCCACGCGCTGGCAGCCGGTGATGCCCGCCGTGCTCCGCGTTGCCGGTGCGCAGATGGCCGGCATGCACGGCCAGGTGCTGGAAGACGCCGGCAGCTGTATCGAGGTTTCCACCGGCGCCGTCCTGCCCGAGGGGTGCGACTGCATCGTGCCGATCGAACAGCTGGAGCGCACCGCCGGCGGCTATGCGCTGCGCGCCACCGCCGTGCCGGTCGCCGGCCAGTTCATCCACCGCCGTGGCAGCGATTGCGCTGCCGGCACGCCGGTGCTGGCACCGGGCATCCCCATAGGACCGCCACAGGTGGCGCTGCTGGCGGCCAACGGCGTGGCCCGGGTCACCGTGGCTCGGTTGCCGAAGGTGGCCATCGTCGCGACCGGCGATGAACTGGTGGACGTGGACGCAGCGCTTCCGCCCGGACGCATCCGTCGTTCCAACGACCTGGCCTTGATGGCCGCGCTGCAGGCGGCCGGCCTCGGCCGCGCCTCCCTGCACCACCTCGCAGACGATCCTGCCCTGCTTGCCGAGGCGCTGGGCCGGCTGCTGGCCTCGCACGACACGCTGGTGCTGTCCGGCGGCGTTTCCATGGGACAGCGCGACTACCTGCCCGGCACGCTGGAGGCGCTGAGCGTGCGTTGCCACTTCCACGGCATCGCACAACGGCCGGGCAAGCCCATGTGGTTTGGCGTGGGGCCTCAAGGACAGCGGGTCTTCGCCCTGCCGGGCAATCCGGTTTCGTCGCTGGTCTGCCTGATCCGCTACGTGCGCCCGGCGCTGCTGGCGGGCATGGGCGCTGCGCCCGCTGCACCGGAGCAGGTGTCCCTCGCCACCGCCCTGCCCGCCTTTGCACTGGCCCAGTTCATTCCGGTCCATCTGCACGACGATGACGCCGGCAATGCGGTGGCCGAGCCCGTGGCCTCGCGCAACTCCGGTGACTTCACGGCGTTGGCCGGCACCGCCGGCGTGCTGGAGCTGGTTGCCGGCAGCGCGGGCCAGGCAGGCCAGCCATTGCGGCTGCACCGGTGGTGAGATGAGCGTCCACGCCCCCCTCCTGGATCGCCGCAACCGCCCCCTGCGCGACCTGCGCATCTCGGTCATGGACCGCTGCAATTTCCGGTGTACCTACTGCATGCCGGCGGCGACCTATGGCGAGGACTATGCCTTCCTGCCGCCCGAGGCGCGGCTGAGCTTCGACGAGATCGAGCGGGTGTGCCGCCAGGCCGCTTCGCTGGGGGTGAGCAAGCTGCGCCTGACCGGCGGCGAACCGCTGCTTCGCCCGCAGTTGCCCGACCTGATCCGGCGCCTGCGTCGCATCGACGGCATCGACGATATCGCCCTGACCACCAACGGCGTGCTGCTCGACCGGCAATCGCAGGCCTTGGCGGATGCGGGCCTGGACCGGGTCACGGTCAGCCTGGACACGCTGGATCCCGCGCTGTTCCGCCAGATCAGCGGCGGGCGTGGCGACGTGGACGCCGTGCTGCGCGGGATCGACGCGGCCTGCGCCGCTGGCTTCCGTGACGGGGTCAAGATCAACGCCGTGCTGCAGCGCGGGCTCAACGACGCCGGCGCGCTGGAGCTGGTCGAACGCTTCCGCGGCAGCAGCGTGGTGCTGCGCTTCATCGAGTTCATGGACGTGGGCAACCGCACCGCCTGGTCAGCGGACAGCGTGGTCAGCTCGCAGGAACTGCACGCGCGCATCCACGCCCGCTGGCCACTGATGGCATTGCCGCCGCGCCATCCGGGCGAAGTCGCCACCCGCTACCGTTTCGTTGATGGGGGCGGTGAAATCGGCCTGATCTCGTCCATCACCACGCCCTTCTGTGGCGACTGCACGCGGGCGCGCCTTTCCTCCGAAGGCCAGCTCTACACCTGCCTGTTCGCCACCCGTGGTACCGACCTGCGCGGCCTGCTGCGCGCCAGCGCGGACGACGCCACCCTGCGCGCGGTGCTGGCGGGGGTGTGGTCGGCCCGCAACGACCGTTACAGCGAACTGCGCGGCCGCCCGGCGTCAACGCCAGGACGCCGCATCGAAATGCACTACATAGGTGGATGATGGAACCCAACCCTACCCTGCTCTCGCACCTGGATGCCGATGCACGGCCGCGCATGGTCGATGTGGGCGGCAAGACCGCCACCGACCGCGTGGCACACGCCCAGGCCCGGGTGCGCTTCCCGCCCGAGGTCGCCACCCAGCTGCGCGAGGCCGGCTTCGTGCTGCCCAAGGGCGCGGTGCTGACCGTGGCCCACATTGCCGGGGTGATGGGCGCCAAGGTCACCTCGCAGTTGATTCCGCTGTGCCACCCGCTTGCCCTGCAGCGCTGCGATATCACCATCGACATGGAGGGCGACAGTGCGGTGATCGACTGCACGGTCGCCTGCCACGGCACCACCGGGGTCGAGATGGAGGCCCTGACCGGGGCCAGCATTGCCGCGCTCACGCTGTATGACATGTGCAAGGCGCTGTCGCACGCCATCGTGATCGAGCAGGTGCGGCTGGTGGCCAAACGCGGCGGCAAGTCCGACCTGGCGTACCCGTCATGAACGCACCGCTGTCTGCCCTGCTGCTGACCGGCGGTGCCAGCCGCCGCATGCAGGCCGACAAGGCACTGCTCGACTATGCCGGACAGCCACAGCTGCTGCGTGCCTGGGCACTGCTCAGGCATGTAGAGGTGGTGCAGGCCTTCGTCTCGCTTCGCCCGGACCAGCGCGGCGAAACGCTGAGGGGCAGCCTGCCAACCTTGGTGGACAGTGTCGACAGCGTGGGTCCCGTCGCTGGCATCCTCTCCGCGCAGCAGGCGTTCCCCGGTCATGCATGGCTGGTGATCGCCTGCGACCTGCCCCTGCTGGATGCGCGCACGCTGCGCGCGCTGGTGGCGGCACGGCAACCCGCGATGGACGCCACGGCGTTCGTCAGCCGCCACGACGACCTGCCCGAGCCGCTCTGTGCGATCTGGGAACCGTCCTCCGCACCGCTGCTGCGCCAGCGCTTCGACGCGGGGAACTACTGCCCGCGCAAAGCGTTGCTGCAGTTGCAGATCCACGCGCTGCCCTCGCCTGGCAGTCCCCTGGACAACGTCAACACTCCCGGCGAGCTGCTGCAGGCACGCCAACAACTGGAAACCAGCTGATGCCCCAGGTCGAACTCAATTACTTCGCGCAACTGCGCGAACAGGCCAACAGGGGTGCCGAACGCGTGGAGACCGACGCCGACTCGCTGGGCACGCTCTACGCGCAGCTGCAGGCCCGGCACGGCTTCACCCTGCCGGCGTCCACGCTCAGGGTGGCCGTAAACGAGCGCTTCTGTGGCTGGGACCACCCGCTGCAGGACGGCGACACCGTGGTGTTCATCCCACCGGTCAACGGCGGATGAGCGGGTTCTCGGTAAGCGCGGTGGGGCTGGATGTGCCGGCACTGCGTTCGGCCCTGCAGAATCCCGCGCACGGCGCGTTCTGTGCGTTCGAAGGCTGGGTGCGCAACCGCAACGACGGCCGCGATGTGGAAGGCCTGGAATACGAGGTGTACGCCGCCCTGGCGCAGAGCGAGGGCGAGACCATCCTGGCCGAAGCCCGCGAGCGCTTCGGCGATATCGATGCGATCGGGGTCCACCGCAGCGGTCGCCTGGCGGTAGGCGAGCTGGCCGTGTGGGTCGGCGTTTCCTCGCCCCACCGCGACGCCGCCTTCGGTGCATGCCGCTACATCATCGATGCGATCAAGCACCGGCTTCCGGTCTGGAAGAAAGAGCTGTACGTGGAAGGCGACAGCGAGTGGGTGGTCTGCTCGCACGGCGGCAACCCCCATTCACATGGCGCTTCACCGCATGCCGACCGCCCCTGAATCATCATCGTCGTACCGATCCCGTGAGCCAGGCTGCAGCAGCCAACGAGGAGCCACCCCATGAGCACGCCCCCCCAGCTTTCCCTTTCCCGCCGCGACGTGCTGAAACTCGGCGCCGGCTCGGCCACCAGCATGGTCATCCCCACCGTGGTCGCAGAAGCCCAGGGAAACACCGCCGGCGCACGCGCACCGGTGACCGCCGAGGTGACCTTCGAGGTCAACGGCAAGCCGCGCACGCTGCAGCTGGACACCCGCGTCACCCTGCTCGATGCACTGCGCGAGCACCTGCACCTGACCGGCACCAAGAAAGGCTGCGACCACGGCCAATGCGGTGCCTGCACGGTGCTGGTGGACGGCCGCCGCATCAATGCCTGCCTGACCCTGGCGGTGATGCACCCGGGCGCGAAGATCACCACCATCGAAGGGCTGGGCGCCCCGGACAAACTGCACCCGATGCAGGCTGCGTTCGTCAAACACGATGGCTACCAATGCGGCTACTGCACCCCCGGGCAGATCTGCTCGGCGGTGGCGGTGCTGCAGGAAGTGCGCGACAACATTCCCAGCCACGTCACCGATGACCTCGGCGCCCGCGCCACGCTCAGCGCCGATGAGATACGCGAACGCATGAGCGGCAACATCTGCCGCTGCGGCGCCTATTCCAACATCGTCGAAGCGATCGAAGACGTCGGAGGAACGCGCGCATGAGGGCCTTCACTTACGAACGTGCCACTACACCGGCCGAAGCGGCCGCTGCGGCGGCCCGCACGCAGGGCGCGCGCTTCATTGCCGGCGGCACCAACCTGCTGGACCTGATGAAGCTGGAGATCGAAACGCCCGCGCACCTGATCGACGTCAACGGGTTGTCGCTGGATACCATCGAAGCCACCGCCGAAGGCGGCCTGCGCGTCGGTGCATTGGTACGCAACACCGACCTGGCGGCCGACCCGCGCATCCGTCGCGACTACGCCCTGCTCACCCGCGCGCTGGTCGCCGGCGCCTCCGGCCAGCTGCGCAACAAGGCCACCACCGCCGGCAACCTGCTGCAGCGCACCCGCTGCCCGTATTTCTACGACACCGCGCAGCCGTGCAACAAACGCCTGCCGGGCAGTGGCTGCGGCGCCATCGGCGGCGTCAGCCGGCAGCTGGCGGTGGTTGGCGCCAGCCCAGCCTGCATCGCCACCCATCCCAGCGACATGGCGGTGGCGATGATGGCGCTGGACGCGGTGGTGGAAACCATCCGCCCGGACGGCTCCAGCCGGCGCATCCCGCTCAATGACCTGTACCGCGCGCCCGGCACCACGCCGCAGGTGGACACCGTGCTCGACAAGGGCGAATTGATCGCCGCCGCGGTGCTGCCTGCTCCGCTTGGCGGGACGCACATCTACCGCAAGGTGCGCGATCGCGCCTCGTACGCGTTTGCGTTGGTGTCGGTGGCCGCGGTGGTCCAGCGCGACGGCAGTGGTCGGGTCGCCCTGGGCGGGGTGGCATACAAGCCCTGGCGCACGCCGGAAGCCGACGCGCTGTTGCCGCAGGGTGCGGCTGCCGTCATGGCCTCGCTGCTGAAAGGCGCGACGCCCTCGTCACAGAACGCCTTCAAGGTGCAGTTGGCCGAACGCACGCTCGCCGCCGTGCTGCTGGAGGCGAAGGGATAAGCCATGAAATTCGACACGCCTGCAGGAAAGAATCCGATCGACCAGCTCAAGGTGGTCGGCCAGCCGTTGAATCGCATCGACGGTCCGCTCAAGACCACCGGCCATGCCCCCTATGCCTACGAACGCCACGACGCGGTGGCCGCGCCGGCATACGGCTACGTGGTCACCGCCGGCATCGCCAAGGGCCGGGTCAGCAGCATGGAACTGGATGCCGCACGCCGCTCCCCGGGGGTGCTGGCCATCGTCACCGCCGACAACGCCGGGCCATTGCAGAAGTCGCAACGCAATACCGCCGCGCTGCTGGGCGGGCCGGAGATCTCGCATTACCACCAGGCGCTGGCGCTGGTGGTGGCCGAGACCTTTGAACAGGCGCGTGCCGCGGCCGGCCTGGTCAAGGTCCGCTACACCACGCAGAAAGGCGCTTACGACCTGGCCGCGGCGAAGAAGGCCGGCACCAATTTCCAGAAGACCGACCCGGACGCCCGCGTGGGCGATTTCGAGAAGGCCTTCGGCGAGGCACCGGTGACCTTGGATGCGCTGTACCACACCCCCGACCAGTCGCACGCGATGATGGAACCGCACGCCACCCTCGCCGCGTGGGAAGGCGACAAGCTCACGGTGTGGACCTCCAACCAGATGATCGACTGGGGCAAGTCCGACCTGGCCAAGACCCTGGGATTACCGAAGGAAAACGTGCGCCTGGTTTCGCCGTACATCGGCGGCGGCTTTGGCGGCAAGCTGTTCGTCCGTTCGGACGTGCTGCTGGCGGCATTGGGTGCGCGCGCAGCGAAGCGCCCGGTCAAGGTCGCGCTGTCGCGCCCGCAGATCGCCAACAACACCACCCATCGCCCGGCCACGCTGCAGCGTATCCGGCTGGGTGCCACCGCGCAGGGGACGCTCACCGCGATCGGTCACGAATCGTGGTCGGGCAACCTGCCCGGCGGCTCCCCCGAAGAAGCAATCCAGCAGACCAAGCTGATGTATGCAGGCGCAAACCGGCTGGCCGGCTTGCGCTTGGCGCACCTGGACCTGCCGGAAGGCAACGCCATGCGCGCGCCGGGCGAAACCCCGGGGCTGATGGCGCTGGAAATCGCGATGGATGAAATGGCCGAGAAGCTCGGCCTGGATCCGGTCGAGTTCCGCATCCGCAATGACACCCAGGTGGACCCGGCCAATCCGGAACGACCCTTCTCCAAACGCCAGTTGGTGCAGTGCCTGCGCGACGGTGCGCAGCGCTTTGGATGGGACAAGCGCAATGCGCGCCCCGGCCAGCAGCGCGATGGCCGCTGGCTGGTGGGCATGGGCGTTGCCGCCGGCTTCCGCAACAACCTGGTGATGAAGTCGGGTGCGCGCGTGCGCCTGGATGCCACGGGCCAGGTCACGGTGGAAACCGACATGACCGACATCGGCACCGGCAGCTACACCATCCTGGGCCAGACCGCCGCAGAGATGCTGGGCGTGCCCCTTGAGAAGGTGACGGTGAAGCTGGGCGATTCCAGCTTCCCGGCCTCGGCGGGTTCCGGCGGCCAATGGGGCGCCAACAGTTCCACTGCCGGCGTGTTCGCCGCCTGCACCAAGCTGCGCGAGGCGGTGGCGACGAAACTGGGATTGGACCCGGCCACCGCGACCTTTGCCGACGGCCAGGTCAGCGCCGGCGGCAAGCGCTTCGCGCTGGGCAAGGCCGCAGCCGACGGCGAGCTGGTGGTGGAAGACACCATCGAGTTCGCCGAGCTGGAGGAGAAATTCCAGCAGTCCACCTTCGCCGCGCACTTCGTGGAAGTGGGCGTGGATGTCGCCACCGGCGAAAGCCGCATCCGGCGCATGCTGGCGGTGTGCGCCGCTGGGCGCATCCTCAACCCCAAAACCGCGCGCAGCCAGGTGATCGGCGCCATGACCATGGGCGTGGGTGCGGCCTTGTCGGAAGAGCTGGCAGTGGACACGCGGCTGGGCTTCTTCGTCAACCACGACCTGGCCGGCTACGAAGTGCCCGTGCATGCCGACATTCCCCACCAGGAGGTGGTGTTCCTGGACGAGACCGACCCGGTGTCGTCACCGATGAAGGCCAAGGGCGTGGGCGAGCTCGGCCTGTGCGGTGTCAGTGCGGCGGTGGCCAATGCGATCTACAACGCCACCGGCACCCGCGTGCGCGAGTATCCGATCACGCTGGACAAACTGCTGGCCGGGCTGCCCGCGCTGGGATGAGTGCCGGCCTGGCCAGTACGCCCCTGGATGCCGAGGACGGTAACCCCGGCCTCGTGTTCGAGGCGACCCTCGACGCGCTGCGCGCGGGTCGCCGCGCGGCGCTGGCGGTGGTGCTGGAAACCGAAGGGTCCACCTATACGCGCGCCGGCACGGTGGTGCTGTTTGCCGATCACGGCCACGTCGGCTGGCTCAGCGGTGGCTGCCTCGAGCCGGAGATTGAACGCCGCGCCATGCAGGCCGTGGACGACAACAGCTTGGCATGGATGGAGATCGATACCCGCGACGATGACGCGTTGTTTGCCGGCAACGCGGTGGGATGCCGCGGGCGGCAACGGGTGGTGTTGATTCCGCTGGCGTCGCTTGCCGGCATCCACAGCGTGCTTGATCCGTGGCTGCGGGGAGAGGGGACGCTGGAGCTCAGGCTGCACGGTGACGGAACGCTGCAATGGCGTTGTGGCGACATGGGCCTTTCCCATGGCATCGCCAGTCCGCGGGTTGACTGGGAAGCGCCTCGCCGGGAGTGGCAGCTGCAATGGCGGCGTGCGCCGAGCGTGGTGGTGTTGGGCGCGGGCCCGGAGGCCGCGCCGTTGCTGCCCCTGCTGGTGGGCCTGGGATGGCGGGTAGAGGTGCGTGAGCCGCGCCCACGGTGGCAGGGGCGGCTTGCTGCTGTCGTGCCACCCGACCAACGGTCGGGTGCAACCGCGGGTTCGTTTACCGATTGCAGCACGCGGTGGACCAACGGGCCGCTTCCGGATGCGGTGCTGGTGATGCACCACAATTTCGAGCTGGACCGGGAAGCGTTGGACGCCCTGGCGGCAACCTCGATTCCCTTCATCGGATTGCTGGGGCCAGGCCGAAGGCGCGACGACCTGTTCAAACTGCTGCCCCCGCAAGCACGGGCAGCGCTGTCCCCTCGCCTGCGCTCGCCGATCGGGCTGGGGCTGGGTGGGCGGGGGCCGGAGGCCATTGCGCTCAGCATTGCCGCCCAGCTGCAGGCATGGCGGCACGGCGTGCCGGAAGTGCCGTGATCAACGCCCATGCCGCCGTGGTGCTCGCCGCTGGCGCAAGCACGCGGCTGGGCCGCCCCAAGCAGCTGCTGCGCCGCGATGGCGAGACCCTGCTGCACCGCATGGTCCGGTTGGCAGCAGGCACCGTACCTTCGGTGCTGGTGGTGGTGCTGCCCGAGGCGTCTGGACCGCTCACCGATGCGGTGGCCGACCTCGAATGCGTGCAGGCGCTCAATCCACAGCCGCAGCGCGGCATGGGCAGCAGCCTGGTGGTCGCCGCGCCGATGGTCCAGGCCTCCGCACGGGTGCTTGTGGTCGCCTGCGACCAGCCCGCGCTGGAGGCTGCGCATCTGCAGGCGTTGCTGGACAGTGCCAGCCAGTCAACCTCAGGCTGCGCGGCCACCCTGTTGCGGGGCACGCTCGGCGTGCCGGCGGTGGTGCCCGGCGCATGGTTCGCCGATCTCGCCGACGGCCAGGGTGACAGCGGCTTCCGCGCACGGCTGCGCGCGCTGGAACCCGGAACGGTCGGCGTGCTGCACGCCCCTGCCCTCGCGCTGGATATCGATACCCCGGACGATCTGCGCGCCGCGCACGAACTCGGCCTGATCGACGACTGACGCCGTGGCTTCAGGGTTGCCAGTCGAGCCCGCGTGGCGCGCTGGAGAAACCCGCCGCACGCAGTGCCTCGGTCACCGCATCGCGTTGGATGGGCGCATCGTCGATCAATTCCAGGGTGAACGTCATCCGCCGCCCGCGTCGCAGTGCGATGACCAGCGCCTGGGCGGCCGCAGTCAGCGCCGCGTCTTCGCCAGGCGCGCCCGGCTCGAACCACGTCAGCAGTTGCCGC
The DNA here is from genome assembly GCF_001704155.1 of Stenotrophomonas rhizophila. NCBI lineage: Bacteria > Pseudomonadati > Pseudomonadota > Gammaproteobacteria > Lysobacterales > Lysobacteraceae > Stenotrophomonas > Stenotrophomonas rhizophila. The sequence goes on from NZ_CP016294.1 coordinate 2,397,905, forward strand.
CCGCCCTGGGCCAGGTACATGCGCAGGCGACCGCCGCCGATCACCACCAGTGCACCGGGCCGTCGTACCGGCCGCTGTGACACGCGGTGCGCCGGCCATGGCAGCACCGGACCAAACGGATTGGCAGGGTCCGCCGCGGACAGTCCCACGCTGAACCCGACCCGCCCGGGCTGCTGCGCCTCGGCTACCTCACGCAGGGCATCGACCATGCCACGTTCGGCGAACTGTGCGCCGCCCATCCCCTCCACGAACCGCCCGCGCAGCACCCGGCCGGCATCCTCCATGCCGCGATAGACCTGCACCAGCGCGGGGAAACCCCCGGCGATGCCTTCGGCAATGGCCGCGCCGCGCGTCACGATACCGTGGCGCTCCAGCAGCCCGTTCGCCAGCGCGACCGCACGCACCGTGTCGCTGACCAACGGCCGCTGCAGCAGCGACCATCGACCCGCGAGGGTAGGCGTGGCCAACGTGGTCGCCATCGGCTGCAGGCCGCCCGCAGCGCCGAGCGGATCCATCATCGCCCTGCCCCGGGCGTAGCGGTTCTGTCGCGCAGTGGTCGTCGCCCGCGGGCGAGCGGGTCGCGTGGCCGACAGGTTCCGCAGCGGCGTCCACAGATCGGTGGTCACCCGACCGGCCCATGCCAGTTCCCACAGCGCGGTGTGCAGCGTCTCGGCATCGACTACGACGTCGTCCACGCCGGCAGCAGCCAGGCGCGCCTGCACCGCAGTGGCCAGTTGTCGTGCAAAGAACGCACCGCCATCGGACATTACCGTCAACAGCGCGGCCTGCAGGGGCGAAGGTTCGATCGCCTGCACGACAGGCAGCGTTTCGCCCATGCCCTCCTGCACGTGAAGCGACACCAGACCGTCATCCTCGCCCAGGCGGCCATGACCCACCCACGCCACCGTGCCGGTCGCCAGCAGTTCGTCCAGCATCGTCGGGGTGTAGTCGGCTACCCGCGCCGACAGGATCTGGTGCTCCCACGCCGACACCGGCATCGGAACGCCGGCCAGCAGCTCGATCACGCGCAGGACGCCATCGCCACCTTCCAGTGCGCCGTGCGCGGGTACCGCGCTGGAGCGCGATGCCACCGTCGCGTCGGCCACCAGCCCATGCCGCTCCAGCAGCAGCGCTGCATACGCTTCACGGCTGGCCGGACGGGTCGCTTCACGCGCGGCCTGCAGGGAGCGCAGGCGCAGGCGCTGGAACACCGCTTCGCCTACCCATTCGCGGCGCGCCAACGGAACCGTTGCAGCATCGGCGCCGTCGTCGCGCGCGTTCCCCGCGCCGAAATGACCACTGAGCACCTTGCCCTGTCCGGCCAGATGCTCCAGCGCCGCATCCACCACGGCCACGCCCAGCCCCCAGTGGCGGGCTGCATCGCCCGTGGTGAATGCCGCATGGGTTCGCGCGTAGCGTCCAAGCAGCTCGCCCAACGGGTCGCTGGAAGGCTGCAGGAACACGGCGGGTATGCCGCCTGGTAGTTCAACGGCGAGCGCATCCCGCAAGCGGGCGGCGTCCTCCACGGCGGCCCAGACCGGCCGCCCGGCCACCTGGACGGAAACGATGCGCTGCTCGCCCTGGAGCGAACGCAGATGCGTGCCGACGCTGTCTGCGTCGATGAGGCGCGCTGCGATGTCCGTTGCGCTCAACGGGCCCAGCTCGCGCAGCAGGTCGGCAAGCCCCTCCCTGCCGTTCGCCTGCCGCCCCGGTGCCAACCGCTGCAACTCCAGCCCCACCTGTTCCACAACGGCGGGATCAAGCAGTTCACCCAGATCCACCTGGCCGAGCAGGTCACCCAGCAGCCCGGCATCCAGCGACAGCACCGACGCGCGGCGCTCGGCCAGCGGCACATCGGTGCCATACATGAACTCGGCCACGTAGCCGAACAGCAGGTTGGCGGCAAACGGAGACGGCACCTCGGTGGTGACCTCGGCGATCTCGATGCGCCCATCCGCCAGACGCTGCATCAGCGTGTCCAGCGCATCCAGGTCGTAGACATCCTGCAGGCACTCGCGCGCCGCCTCGATCAGGATCGGGAACTCCGGATAGCGCTGCGCGATGGCGAGCAGCTCGGCGGCGCGCAGGCGCTGCTGCCACAGCGGTGAGCGCTTTCCCGGCTTGCTTCGCGGCAGCAACAGGGCCCGCGCCGCGCACTCGCGGAACCGTGCGGCAAACAGCGCTGAACCGCCCACGGCCAGCGTCACCTCACGGCGCAGCCGTTCGGGCTCGAACAGGAACAGCTCGGCGCCGGGCAGCCGCCCTGACGAATCGGGAATGCGCACGATGATGCCGTCATCGCTGGCCACCACCGCAGGGTCCACGCCCCAGCGTTCCTGGATGCGCCCTGCCAGTGCCAGCGCCCAGGGATCGTGGATGCGCCGTCCATAGGGCGAATGCAGCATCACCCGCCAATCGCCGGATTCGTCACGGCAGCGTTCCACCACCAGCCGGTGGTCGGTCGGCAGCACGCCGGTTGCCGCGCGCTGCTCATCCAGCAGGCCAATGATGTTCGCGATAGCATTGGGCTGCAGACCCGCACCCTGCAAGCGCGTGAGCAACGCCGGCGCAAGCGTGTCGTTGCCCGCTTCGGCATCCAGCGCGGCCAGGAACGCGCCCACCGCCTCACCCAGTTCCGCCGGGCGGCCCACGCCTTCGCCCCGCCAGAACGGCAGCCGTGCCGAGCGCCCGGGCGCGGGCGTGACCACGACCTGGTCATGCGTGATCCGCTCGATCCGCCAGGAAGTGGCGCCCAGCGTGATCACGTCATTGACCCGTGATTCGTGGACCATTTCCTCGTCCAGCTCGCCGACCCGGCGCGAGCCGGCACGTTCTTCGCCTTCGGGCAGCATCACGCTGTACATGCCACGGTCGGGAATGGTCCCGGCGCTGGTCACCGCCAGCTGCTTGGCCCCCGGCCGTGCGCTCAGTTCACCGCTCTGCCGGTTCCACACCAGGCGCGGGCGGAAGCCGGCGAAGTCGTCGGACGGGTAGCGCCCGGCCAGCATGTCCAGGGTGGCATCGAACGCACTGCGCGGCAGGCTGCGGTACGGCGCCGCGCGACGCACGCGCGCATACCAGGCGTCGACATCCAGCGGCTCCATCGAGGCCGCCGCCACGGTCTGCTGGGCCAGCACGTCCAGCGGGTTGCGCGGCGGATCCACCGCTTCGATGCGCCCTTCCAGCACCCGCTCGATCGCCACGGTGGCGTCGATCAGGTCACGTCGCGTGCGCGGGTAGACCAGCCCGGTGGAGGTGCCGCCGACCTGGTGGCTGGCCCGGCCGATCCGCTGCAGCGCACTGGCCACCGACGGCGGCGCAGCGACCTGGATGACCAGGTCCACCAGCCCCATGTCGATGCCCAGCTCCAGGCTGGAGGTCGCCACCACGCAGCGCAGCGAACCGTCCTTGAGCGACTGCTCGATGTCGCGCCGCTGTTCCTTGGACACCGAGCCGTGGTGGGAGCGCGCGATCAGCTCGGGGCTGGCCACCACCCGCGACACCGTGCTGCCGGTGAACGAGCCGTACTGCTCGGGTACGGGCGCGACAGGCGGCTGGCCGGCCGCGCGTGCGGTGCGTTCGGCATGCAGTTCATTGAGCCGCGCGGTCAGCTTCTCGGCCACCCCGCGTGAGTTGGCGAACACGATGGTGGAGCGCCGCGCCAGCACCTGGTCGAGGATGCTTGCTTCCACGTGCGGCCAGATCGAGCCCACCCGTCCGCTCTGCTCCCTTTCCGCGCCCGGCCCTGCGTGGGGTGGCAGGTCCGCCATGTCCTCCACCGGCACCACGATGCTGACGTCCAGCTTGCGCGGGCTGGCCGGGTCGACCACGGTGACCGGCCGGTCGCCGCCCAGGAACCCCGCCACCTGCTCCACCGGGCGCACCGTGGCCGACAGGCCGATGCGCTGCGCGGGCACCTGCAGCAATGCGTCCAGCCGCTCCAGGCTGAGCGCCAGATGGGTGCCGCGTTTGCTGCCGGCCACCGCATGGATTTCATCCACGATCACGGTATCGACCTCGCGCAGGGTCTCGCGCGCCTTCGAAGTCAGCATCAGGAACAGCGATTCGGGCGTGGTGATCAGGATGTCCGGCGGCCTCCGCAGCAGTCGCGCACGTTCAGCCACGGGAGTGTCGCCGGTGCGGATGCCGACCGTCAGCGCGACCGCGGGATCGCCCCGCCGTTCCCGCTCGGCGTCCACGCCCTGCAACGGCACCTGCAGGTTGCGCTGTACATCGGCGCCAAGCGCTTTGATCGGCGACAGGTAGAGCACACGGGTGCGGCGCTGCGCGGCCTTCGACGCGCCGGCGCGCGCGGCCTCCTGCTGCCGTGCCCGGTATAGCTGGTCGATGGCGTGCAGGAACGCCGCCAGGGTCTTGCCCGATCCGGTCGGCGCGATCACCAGCGTGTGCTCGCCCGCACCGATGGCGCGCCACGCCGCGGTCTGTACCGGGGTGGGCGTGGGAAACGCCGAGGCGAACCAGGCGCTGGTGGCGGGTTCGAACAACGTCAGGGCGGCAGCGGGCGAAGGCGTCATGGCTGCCCACCTTACCTGCCGCTGCGTAGAAATACCGATCACGGCCGCGCAGATTTTCCGATGCGGCCGACGGTTTTTCATGCAAGGCTCACACTGGGTTGGCCCCTCGGCCAACAGCGGAGCGTCCAGCATGAATCCGCAGGCGATCAGAAACACCCTGGCGGTGGTGTTGGTCATCCTGTGCGCGCTGCCTGCCCCGGATGCGCCTGCGTATGCGCAGTTTGCTCCGCTCCTCATGCCGAACGCCAACCAGGCACCGCGGCCGGAGCCGGCCGAGCGCTGGCGGCTGGATTTCCACGACGCAGCCGATTCAGACGGCATCATCAGCTTCCGCTTGTGGGTGCAGGAAGAGTCGCCGATGCACGTCGATGTTCCGATCCGAAAGGGCGAGTCGGACAGCGAGATCGCGCGTGCCGCCCGCGATGCACTGGCGAACCGGCTTGGCGAACGCTATGCGGCCGTCGTCGTGGACGGTGAGGATGTCGTCATCACGGCGCAGCGCGGCTCACCGCGCTTTACCGTCGAACTGCTGCGCGATACCGCACGGGATGTCGATGTCGACGTGGACCGCGACTGACTGACGCCTGGGCTATCCTTGGCGGGCACCCGTCCCAAGGTTTTTCGCCATGCGCACGCTCTATCCGCCGACCACCCCGTTCCGGGAGCACCACCTCCCGGTCGATGACCTGCATACGCTGTATGTGGAGGAATGCGGAACCCCAGGCGGCATCCCGGTGGTGTTCCTGCATGGCGGCCCCGGTGCAGGCGTATCGCCGACGCACCGGCGCTTCTTCGATCCGGCGCGTTACCGGATCGTGCTGATCGACCAGCGCGGCAGCGGCCGCTCCACGCCGTTCGGCGAACTGCGCGACAACACCACCGCGCACCTGGTGGCCGATATCGAAACCGTGCGTGCCTGGCTGGGCATCGAACGCTGGCTGGTGTTCGGTGGCTCGTGGGGTTCCACGCTGGCACTGGCGTATGCGCAGGCGCACTCCGACCGTGCCACCGGTGTGATCGTACGCGGCGTCTACCTGGGCCGTGCCGAAGAGAACCGCTGGTTCAATGAAGCCGATGGCGGTGCGCGCTGGGTGTTTCCCGAGCGCTGGGCGCGCTATGCCGCCCATCTGCCGGAGGAAGCGCACGGCAACATGATTGAAGCCTATTGGCAGCGCATGAACAGCGACGACAGCGCCACCCGCATCGCGGCCGCGCAGGCCTGGCTGGGCTGGGAAGACTTCGCCGCCACGCTGGTGCACGAGGTCGATGCCGTGTCCGACGCCGACCCGCTGGAGACCCTGGCCAAGGCGCGGATCGAGGCGCACTACTTCCGCCACAACGCCTTTCTCGAACACGGCCAGCTGCTGCGCGACATCGATCGCATCCGCCACCTGCCCGGGGTGATCGTGCAGGGGCGCTACGACATCATCTGCCCGCCGCGCAGTGCCTGGGACCTGTCCCAGGCATGGCCGGAAGCGAAGCTGGAGATGGTGCTCTCCGGCCACAGCGCGACCGAGCCGGCCACGGTGGACGCGCTGGTGCGCGCCACCGATGCGTTCGCCGATCAGGCCGCGGCGTACGCCGGGTAATCGGTGTAGCCCTTCGCGCCACCGCCGTAGAACGTGGTGCGGTCCGGCGTGTTGAGCGGCCAGCCGTTCTGCAGGCGTGCCACCAGGTCCGGGTTGGCGATGAACGGCGTGCCGAAGGCGGCCAGGTCGATCAGCCCGGCGTCGATCAACTGCTCGGCGCGTGCACGGTCCAGCCCACCGGCGAGGATCAACGCGGTGTTGGGCAGGTTGCCCTTGAGGGTGCGCAGCAGGCCCTGGAAGCCACCTTCGGCGCCGGGGTCGACCACCACATCGCCCACCTTGAACCCGGACTGGTCCATCAGGTGGACGAAGGCCAGCCCACGCTCGCCGATGGCCTTGCTCAGCACGCCGTAGGTTTCGTCGATGGCGTCGTGCAACGGCATGTCGAACAGCTGCCCGTAGGGCGACAGGCGGATGCCGGTGCGCGCCGCACCGATGCGGGCCACCACCGCATCGATCACCTCCAGGGTGAAGCGCAGGCGGTTTTCCATGGTGTCTGCCGCGTACTGATCGGTACGGTCGTTGACCAGCGGGTTCATGAACTGCTCGAACAGGTAGCCGTTCGCGCCGTGGATTTCCACGCCGTCGAAGCCGGCGTCGATGGCATTGGCCGCCGCCTGCGCGAACTCACCCACGATGCGTGCGATCTCGTCGGTGGCCAGCTGGCGCGGCGCCGGCGGTGCTACCAGGGTCGGCGTACCGGTCTCATCGTAGCCGAACGCCTGCGCGCCCATCGGCTGCTTGGAGCTGGCGCTCACCGGCAGGCGGCCGTCGGCCTGGATGGTCGGGTGCGAAACCCGGCCCACGTGCCAGAGCTGGGCCACGATGCGGCCGCCCACGGCATGTACCGAGTTGGTGACCAGGCGCCAGCCCTCGATCTGCTCCGGGCGGAAGATGCCCGGATTGAACAGGTAACCCTGCCCTTCCTGCGAGATGGGGGTGCCTTCGCTCACGATCAGGCCGGCGGTGGCGCGCTGGGCGTAATAGAGCGCAATGCGCTCGTCGGCGATGTCGTTGGGCGCGCGGGCGCGGGTCAGCGGCGCCATCACCACGCGGTTGCGGAGCGGCGTGCCGGCGAGATCGAACGGGGTGAACAAGGACGTCATTGCGGTGTTCCTGGGGAGGGGCCCGCCAGTGCGGGCAGGTGTGCATGCTAGGCAGATGCCGATACAGCTACAATCCAGCCAATGGGCAAATCACAATTGCTCAAATTGCATTTATGGAGCAAACCCATGCAGCTCAAGGCCCTGCGCTACTTCCTGATGGTGGCCAGTACCAGCAGCTTCCTGGCCACCGCCCGGCATTTCCGGGTACCGGCCTCCTCGGTGTCGCGCTTCATCGCCGCGCTGGAAAAAGACCTGGGCCGCCAGCTGTTCTACCGCAGCACCCGCGCGGTGCGGCTCACCGAGGACGGCGAGCGCTTCCACCAGCAGGTGCGGGAGGCGATCGAACTGCTGGATGCGGCCGTGGACGACCTGGGGCGCGATGACGGAGGGTTGAGTGGCCGGCTGCGGATCAACGCGCCGGAAGCCTTCGGGCGGCTGCACGTGGCCCGACTGCTCAACGCGCTGCAGGCCGCGCACCCGGCACTGGATGTGGAACTGCAGCTCACCGATGCGTACATCGACCCGGTGCAGGAAGGCGTGGATATCACGGTGCGGATCGGGCCGCAGGTGGACTCGGGATTGATCGGCAGGACCGTCGCTGCCCAGCAGCAGATCGTGGCCGCCAGTCCGGACTACCTGGCCGCGCACGGCACGCCGCAGGTACCCGCCGACTTGCTGGACCAGCGTTGCCTGCTCTACAAGGGCCAGTTCGGCACCCAGCGCTGGTACTTCCGAGAGGAAGCGTCGCAGGCATTCGAAGGCATCAATGTCAGCGGGCCGTTGTGCAGCAACAACGCCGAAGTGCTGCTCGCCGCCGCGCTCGAAGGGCACGGCGTGGTGCTGTTTCCCAGCTGGCTGTACCACCGCGAAAGCTTTGCGAAGCAGCAACTGGTGCCGCTGCTCGGGGCGTGGGAAGGCTCGGTTGCGACCGAGACCTCCTACATCCAGCTGCTGTCACCGGAGAACAAGCTGCGCTCGCGCAAGGTGCGCGAGGTGACCGCTTTCCTGCTGGAAGGCTTCGGCACCCCACCCGCCTGGGATCTGTAGAGACGCTGCGGGAATTACTGTGGAACCGGGTCCGGGTCGATGCCACGCTGGGCGCATGGATGCGATCCATGCCTTCCGCCGCCTCCCGCTTCTGGCCGCTGTCCTGGCGGTGTGCCTGCTGCTCGGCGGCTGCGCCACCCTGCCTCGCACCCCGGTGCCCGCCGACCAGATCGCCTGGGCGGTGGTACCCGGCATGCCGGACGTGCGTGCCTGGGCCGGCCGGCCGAACCGCGACACGGAGCTCGACTTCGAGCAGTCCATCCGCGATGAGCGCGCGGATCAGTTTCCAGTGGCCGCCGACGGGCGCATCCACTATCCACATCTGGCCCTGTCCGGCGGAGGCGCGAATGGTGCCTTCGGCGCGGGCTTCCTCAACGGTTGGACCGCCACCGGCACCCGCCCCACCTTCAAGATCGTCACCGGCGTATCCACCGGTGCGTTGATGGCGCCCTACGCGTTTCTCGGCCCGGACTACGACCAGGCGCTGCGACGCTTCTATACCACCACCTCCGACGGCGACGTGTTCGCGGCCGGCAACCCGCTGATGGCGCTGCTTCGCCGCGATGCACTGGCGAACACGGCGCCGCTGGAGGCACTGATCGCACGCGCCATCGACGCGCCGCTGCTGGCCAGGATCGCCGCCGAACACCGCGCCGGGCGTCGTCTCTACATGGGCACGGCAGACCTGGATTCGCGGCAGTTCGTGGTCTGGAACATGGGCCTGATCGCCACGCGCGGATCGCCCGAGGCGCTGGCGCTGTTCCGACGGGTGATGCTGGCGTCGGCCTCGATCCCGATCGCCTTTCCGCCGGTACTGATCGAGGTCGACGTACTGGGCAAGCGCTACGACGAAATGCATGTGGACGGCTTTGTCGCCGCCAACATCTTCCTGCATGCGGGCATCATCGATCCGCAGCGGATTTACAACCGGCTGTCACGCGCGCCGGCCACCTACGATACGTTCATGATCCACAACGGCCAGCTGGCCGCGGCATCGGACCCGGCGGAGCGTTCGCTGCGCGGCATAGCCTTCCGTTCCATCGACGTTGCCGGCCGCGCCGGGATGATCGGCGACCTGTTCCGCGAGTACGCCTACGCCCGGCGCGACGGTGCGCGTTTTGCCTGGGTCACCATCGATTCGCGGCTTGCGCTGGCCGACGCCGCCAGCTTTGATCCGGCGCGCATGACCGTGCTCTATCAGGTCGGCTACGACCGGGCCCGCGAAGGCCCGGTGTGGCTGTCGCGCCCGCCCGGAATGTTCCCCGCCGACGAGCCCTGAACGCGGGAGGCAACGCGGTCAGTGCGTACTGCTGCCCCGGCTGGCCAGCAACGCGATGGCGCGGCCCGGCAGGTGCCAGTGCCCGTGCTCGTCGGCCTGCACCGGCGCGTCGTCGACGGAGGTGATCAACAGCCGCCAGGGCGTGTTGTCCAGCGGCGGCGGCACGAAGGCCTGCGGCTCCGCAGCGGCATTGACCAGCAGCAACAGCTGGATGCCCTCCACACCGTTGCCGTTGCCGTCGCCATCGGCGGGCATCGCCGGCAGCTGCAGCATCAAGGCCCGCTGCTGCGGTGCGTGCCAGTCGCCTTCCTGCATCGGCTGGCCGTCCGGCCGGATCCAGTGCGCGGCGTCGGTACCGTGACCGTCGCGGGCGTCGAGGAAGCGGCTGCGACGCAGCTGCGGGTAGCGTCGGCGCAGCGCCAGCAGGCGGCGTACGAACAGCGACTGCTGCTGGCCTTCTTCGCTCGCCGCGCGCTCCCAGTCGATCCAGTTGATCGGGTTGTCCTGGCAATACGCGTTGTTGTTGCCATTCTGGGTGCGGCCGAACTCGTCCCCGGCCAGCAGCATCGGCGTGCCCTGCGCGAGCAGCAGGCTGGCCAGCAGGTTGCGCATCTGCCGGCGACGCAGCGCCAGGATGCCGGGGTCGTCGGTCGCTCCCTCCGCGCCGTGGTTCCAGGAAATGTTGTGGTCGGTCCCGTCGCGGCCTTCCTCGCCGTTTTCCAGGTTGTGCTTGTCGTTGTAGCTCACCAGGTCGTGCAGGGTGAAGCCGTCGTGCGCGGTCACGAAATTGACCGACGCCGACGGCCGGCGCCCGTTGTGGTCGAACAGGTCCGCCGAGCCCATCAGGCGCGTGGCGAACTCGGAGAGCTGGCCTTCGTCGCCCTTCCAGAACGCGCGCAGGTTGTCACGGAAGCGGTCGTTCCACTCGGCCCAACCCGGTGCGAAATTGCCAAGCTGGTACCCGCCGGGCCCGATGTCCCAAGGTTCGGCGATCAGCTTCACCTGGCTCAGCACCGGGTCCTGGCGCACCGCATCGAGGAAGCTGCCGGACGGATCGAAGCCGGCGCGTTCGCGCCCGAGGATGGTGGCCAGGTCGAAGCGGAAGCCGTCCACGTGCATGTCCTGCACCCAGTAGCGCAGCGAGTCCATCACCATGCGCAGTGCGCCCGCGTTGGTCAGGTCGAACGTGTTGCCGGTGCCGGTGTCGTTGATGTAATAACGGCGATCGTCGGCGAGGCGGTAGTAGCTTGCGTTGTCGATGCCCTTGAACGACAGCGTCGGACCCAGTTCGTTGCCCTCGGCGGTGTGGTTGTAGACCACGTCCAGGATCAACTCCAGCCCGGCGTCATGCAGGCTGGCCACCATCTGCTTGAACTCGGCGATGGTGCTGGTGGAAAGGAAGGACGGATCTGGCGCGAAGAAGCCCAGCGTGTTGTAGCCCCAGTAGTTCTTCAGTCCGCGCTCGACCAGGTACTGGTCGTCCACGTGCGCATGCACCGGCAGCAGTTCCAGTGCGGTCACGCCCAGCTGGCGCAGGTGGTCGGACAGCGCGTCGGAACGCAGCGCCGAGAAGGTGCCGCGCATGGCCTCGGGCACGGCCGGGTGCTGCATCGACAACCCGCGCAGGTGCGCCTCATAGATGACCGTCCGGTCCCACGGCGTGGCCGGGCTGCGGTCGGCGCCCCAGGTGAACGCCGGATCGACCACCACGCAGCGCGGCACGTAGGCCGCGCTGTCGCGCCGGTCGAAGCTGAGGTCCTTGTCCTTATGGCCCAGGGTGTAGCCGAACAGGTGCGGCGCCCATTTGATCTGCCCGACCAGCTGCTTGGCGTACGGGTCCATCACCAGCTTGTTGGGGTTGAAGCGATGGCCGGCCTCCGGCGCGTACGGGCCGTGCACGCGGTAACCGTAGCGTTGGCCGGGCCGCGCGTCCGGCAGGTAACCGTGCCAGATCTCGTCGGTGTATTCGGGCAGGCGGATCCGCTCCACCTCGCGCCCGCGTTCGTTGAACAGGCACAGCTCCACCTGCGTGGCGTGCCGGCTGTACAGCGAGAAGTTGACGCCCAGCCCATCCCAGGTGGCGCCCAGCGGGTACGGTCGCCCTGCCCTGACCCGGGTATGCCCTCCGCCGTTGCCGGTACTCATCGCGGTACCTCCTGGTCGTGCAGGAGCGCTTCGATCTCGGCGGCCACGAGCCGCTCGGCCATCTGCCAATGACGTGCCGACTGTCCTTCCGGGCGGCCTTCCGCCTCCCAGATCTGCCGGGCCAGTTCCCGGGTGCGTTCGGCTTTCTGTTGCTCGTCCATCGTCGTATCTCAGCAGGTTGAATGAATCGCGACCGGGCTGCCGTCGAACAGCTGCCGCAGGCGCAGGGGAGTGCCATCACTGACCAGCGCGGCGCCGGTCAGGAGGTTGCGGTAATGTCCGGGCGGGACCGTCAGGGTTGCCCCGCCCCAATGCGAAGCGGACAGCGCGGCGCCCTGCCGAGCAGGCTGCGCCGCGGTGTGGCGCGCCACCGCCACCAGCAGCCGCTGGCCGGCGTGTTCGCGCTGGAAGGCCAGCATCGCCACCTCGCGGTCCGGATGCAGGGGTTGGTAGGTGCCTTCGGCAAACAGCGCCGGCTGTTCGCGTCGCAGGGCCAGCACGTGCCGCAGCAGGCGCGCCTTGACCGCGCCGTCCTGCCAGTGCGCCAGCAGCTGCGGCCAGCGGCGTGCATCGTCGAGCCAAGCGCGACGGCGCGCGTAGTCCACCTCGCGGCGATTGTCCGGATCCACCAGCGACAGGTCCCAGCCCTCGGTGCCTTGGTACAGGTCGGGCACGCCCGGCAGGGTCAGCCGCAGCGCCAGCTGGGCCAGCCCATTGCGGGCGCCGGCGGCACCGACATGCTCGGCCGCCTGCTGGAGGGTGCCGCGCAGCGAGGCCGTGGCCGGGTGCAGCAGCAGCTGTTCGATGAAGGCCTGCGTGCGGGACTCGAAGGCGGTATCCGGGTCTGTCCAGGAGGAAAACAGATCGGCCTCCCGCAACGCCTTCAGCTGCCACTGCACGACCCTTTCCGCGAAGCTGCGCGGATCGTGCAGGCCCTGCATCGGCCACGCGCCGAGCAGGGTCTGCCATAGCATGTGGCGCACCGCCGGCGGCGGCAGGGCCATCCCGACGCGTGCAGCGCGACGATCCAATGTCCGCACCAGCCTGCCCCACCACTGCGGCTGCTCGGACAGCACCGCCAACCGCGCACGGCTGTCTTCCCCGCGCTTGTGGTCGTGGGTGGCCGTGGCCAGCATGGCCTGCGGGTGGTGGTGGGCGCGCATCAGCGTGCGCGTATGCAGGGCGCGCGTGGACAGGGCGAAATGGTCGGGACGGCTGCCCACCTCGTTGCGCGAGAGCAGCACGCCGTAGCGGTAGAACGCGCGGTCCTCCACCGCCTTGGCGTTGAGCGGCGCGCTGAGCTGCTGGAAGCGCCGCCGCAGCGTGGCGCGTGCGCGCGCATCATCGCCGTCGTCGCGGAAGCACGCGGCTATCCAACCCGCCGCCAGCGCTGTATCTGCCGGTTCCTCGCGCTCCACGCTGTCCAGCACCGCGTCCCAGCGACGCTGGTCGTGTTCGTCGAAACAGGTTGGCGTGGCATACGTCCGATAAACCGGGAACCGCACCAGCAGCGCGGTCAACGCACGCGACAGCAGCGCACGCCCGAACCGGGCGCTGGCCGGCAACGCGGCGCGCTCCATGCGCAGCAGGTGTCGCAGCAGTGTGTCGAACTCGCTGCGCAGGCCACGCGCCAGCATTTCATCGCGCGCCCGCCGTTCTTCCTCGCCGAACGACGTGGTGCGCCCCGTGGCCTGCTGCCACTGCCGGGCCAGCGATGCCTCGCCCGACGCGTCGTGCAGCCAGGCCGAGACCTGGTCCATGAAATCGTAGCCGGTGGTCCCGTCGCAGGCCCACGACGCCGGCAGTTCCTCGTCCGGCGCCAGGATCTTTTCCACCCACAGCAGGGGCGCAACGCGGTGCGTGGCGCAGGCGCTGTCCATCGCGGTGCGCAGTCGCTGCAGGTAGGCCTGCGGGTCGGCAATGCCGTCCACGTGGTCCACGCGCAGGCCGTCCACCAGCCCTTCGGCCAGGAACGCCAGCGGCAGGCGGTGCACGGTGTCAAACACCGCGTCGTGGTGCACCTGCAGGGCGACCAGGCTGGAAATGGTGAAGAAGCGCCGGTAGTTCAAGCGGTCGTCGCCCAGCCGCCACCAGATCGGGCGGTAGGCCTGGGCCTCGATCACGCCGGGCAGCGCGTCAGGGGCGGCATCGGGCACCGTGCCGGGCGCCAGCGGCAACCGCGCGTCGTGGTGACGCAGCACCGCAACGCCAGCCTCCTGCTCTACGCGCAGCACGCCGTCCTCGATGGCCGCGTCCAGCGGTCGATCCAGGATCGGCAGCTGCAGCGCGCCCCCTGCCAGCGGCGCCTTCCAGTTGATGTCGAACCAGTGGGCATACGGGCTGGCGCGGCCATGCTGCAGCACGTCCCACCACCAGCGGTTGTCTGCGTGCGCGGCCATGTGGTTGGGCACGATGTCCAGCACCAGCCCCATGCCACTCGCCCGCGCCCGGTCGGCAAGCGCGCGCAGGGCACGTTCGCCTCCCAGCTCGGGGTTCACTTCGGTCGGGTCCACCACGTCGTAGCCGTGGGTCGACCCGGGCACGGCGCGCCAGATCGGCGACAGGTACAGGTGGCTGATCCCCAGCGCGGCGTAGTACTCCACCTGGCGCGCGGCATCGTCCAGGGTGAATCCTGCATGCAGCTGCAGACGCGCGGTGGCGCGCACCCGGCTCATGGGCCCACCTGCGCGCGGGCGGTAGCGAAACGTTGCATGGCGTCCTCCAAAGTGTGCTCGACCCCGTCCGTGGGCAGGCGCTGGCGCCAGTTCGGGTGGACCCCTACCGTCCCCGGCAGGTTGACCTGCCCGGCCATGCCCAGCGCGTCTTCCACCGGCAGCAGCGCCAGCGCCGATGGACTGGCGCCGACGTATTCCAGTGCCGCGCGGCGGCCGGATATCTCATCCAGGGCACGCCCTTTCATGGCTTCATCGAGGCGCGCGATATCGGCGCTGCGCTCGGCGGCCTGTTGCCGCAGTCCCTCCTCGTCCAGCTCGCCGAGCCGGTGACGCCAGCCAAGATCCAGCCCCCGCCGCCAGCCGACCAGGGTCGGCAGGTCGTGGGTGCCGGTCATCGCCACGGCATCCGCGCGCCATGCCCCGGGCGACAGGAACCCGCCGTTTTCATCGCGTGCGAACGGCAGCACATCCATGCCCAGCACGCCGCGTGCGGCCAGTGTCTGGCGGATGCCCGGAGGCACCACGCCGAGATCCTCGCCGATCACGATGCAGCGGCTGCGCCACGACTCGATCGCGGCGATGTTGAGCAGGTCCTGCAGCGGATACCGCAGGTAGGCGCCCTGTCCTGCCCCGGCGCCATCGGGCACCACCCACAACCGCTGCCAGCCGAGGATGTGGTCGATCCGGATCCCGCCACGGTCGCGCATTACCGCACGCAGCAGCGCGATGAACGGTGCGAAGCCCTGTTCGGCCAGCCCGTGCGGCGAATAGCTGGTTACGCCCCAGACCTGGCCCGCGGCGCAGAATCTATCAGGCGGCGCACCGAGCACCAGCCCGCGCAGCAGTGCGCTGCCGGCGGCGTCGGCTTCAGCGCCGGCGGGATCGAAGCCCACCGCGAGGTCGGCGATCAGGCCCAGCCCCATGCCGCTCGCGCGCGCCTGCGCCTGTGCACGCTGCCAGCCGCGGCTCACCATCCATTGTCCGAACAGGTACAGCGACGACGACAGTCCCAGGCGCGGATGCATGAACGCCACATGCCGCGCCAGCGCCGGGCCACCGTCGCTGACGAAACGCTGCAGGTCGCGGGTCGCATCTGCGTCATCTTTCACCGCACCGCGCACCGCACCCAGCCATGCCCATTTGGCCATCGCCGCCGCCGGCCAATCGATCAGGGGTGCGGCGCGCAGTGCGGCGAGCTGCTCGCGCAACGCGGGGTCGCGCTCCAGCACCTGCAGCGCCGCATCACCGAGCTGCTCCACCGGTGCGGCGTACACCGCCTCCAGGAAGCGCCGGTCGCCCGGGAAATAGGGACTGTAGTCTGCGTCCATGCCGCCGCCGGCGTGCACCGGCCCGAGTGCCAGCGCATCCGCGCCGGCCGCGCCCGCCTGCCGCGCCCACGCCGCGCAGGCAGCGGTATCGCCGGTGCCGCCATCGTGTGGGCCACGGGCCGCATACGGTTGCAGGACCAGGCCCCACGGATGCGCACGGCTCACCGCATCGTGGACCCCGAAGCACCGCAGCGGCGCCACCGCAACACGCTGCGTGTGTGCGCCACAGGCCAGGGTCCAGTAGCCCGGACGTGCCGGCGCCGTCGCCTGCCCCGCCGCGTTGGTGTGGCCGTCCTCCCGGGTGCCGTCCTCGTCTTCCCACACGCAGGGCGCATCTGCGGCGCCGGCATCCACCGGCATCCCGACCACGGCAGTGCGCAGCAGCGGGACCTGGCGGCGCGACCCCAACGCGGACAGCGACTCGCGACGCTGCGCGGGCGTGGCGTTGGGAATCTCCAGGGCGTCGAGGATCGCGCCAAGTACCGCGTCATCCACGCGTTGCGGACGCCCGGCGATATCCACCCAGTCAACGGCGAGGCCGACCGCCTCCGCCAATGCGC
Source organism: Stenotrophomonas rhizophila (assembly GCF_001704155.1). Lineage (NCBI taxonomy): Bacteria > Pseudomonadati > Pseudomonadota > Gammaproteobacteria > Lysobacterales > Lysobacteraceae > Stenotrophomonas > Stenotrophomonas rhizophila. The sequence goes on from NZ_CP016294.1 coordinate 2,414,169, forward strand.
CCAATCCCGGTTGCGTGCTCATGCTGCAGCCACCACCACCGCGTACAGGCTGTCGGGCGCCAGTCCGTCCTCATGGGCCGGTGGGCCGAGCCGGAATACTTCGCGCCCGGCCGGCAACGTCACCGGCACGGTGGCATCGCTGGCATTGAACGCGATCCACCACTGCGCTCCGGGCAGCTGCCAGCCAGCGCGCAGCACGCCCGGCGCCAGCACATCAGCACCCAGCGACTGCGCGCTGGCGGCGGGGCCGAGCCAGGCCGCACGCACCGCGAGCAGGTCCCGGAACCAGGTCAGCCAAGCCGCGGCGTCGGGATCGTCTTCCGTCGGCCACGGGGCACGGGACAGGGCCAGCGTGGTCGGCGCATTCGGATCCGGAATCAGCGCACGTCGGTGCTCATCCTTGAAGCTGCTGAAGTGCGCGAATTCGGCGCGGCGGCCCTCGCGCACCTGCTCGTCCAGCGGCGTGCGGTGGTCGGTGAAATACAGGAACGGTGAGCGCGCGCCCCAAGGCTCGCCCATGAAGAACATCGGAATCATCGGCGTCAAGGCGGTCAATGCCATCGCCAACGCGGTCCGGCGCGGCCCCACCAGCTGCAGCAGGCGCTCGCCCTGCGCACGATTGCCGGTCTGGTCGTGGTTCTGGCAGAACACCACGAACTGCTGCGGCGGAATGCCCGCGCTGGGTTCGCCCCGCGCACGCCCACGGCGGGTGGTCTCGCCCTGCCAGGCAAAGCCTTCGGCCAGCACCCGGCGCAGGCGGCCGGAGGGATCGTCGGCATAGTCGCCGTAGTAGCCTTCATGCTCCCCGGTCAGCAGCACGTGCAACGCGTTATGGAAGTCGTCATTCCACTGCGCGGTGAACCCGCTGGCCAGCAACGCCGACTGGTTGTTCTCGTTCTCCAGCACCAGCAGCACCTCGCGGCCGGGCAGCGCCGCGCGCACCCGGTCACGCAGCAGGTTCAGGAACGCCAGCGGGTGGATGGCGTGCACCGCGTCGAGGCGGACGCCATCGAACCGGTAGTCGCGCATCCACATCACCGCGTTGTCGATGAAGTAGCACTGCACCTCGGGACGGCGGAAATCGACCGCGTTGCCCCACGGGGTGCACAGGTCGCTGCGGAAGAACGCCGGCGCCAGGGCCGGCAGCGGATTGCCGTCCGGCCCGAAATGGTTGTACACCACGTCCAGCAGCACCATCATCCCCAGTCCATGGGCGGCATCGACCAGTGCCTTGAGCTCGTCAGGCGTGCCGTAGGCGGGCGCAGGCGCATACTGCAGCACACCGTCATAGCCCCAGTTGCGCCCACCCGGAAAGGTGGCTACCGGCATCAGCTCGATCGCGGTGAATCCGAGGTCGGCCAGTTTCGGCAGCTGTTCGCGCACGGCGTTGAACGACCCGCCGGCGGCGCCTACGTGCACCTCGTAGATCACCGCCTCGTGCCACGGCCGGCCGGACCGGTCCGGATGCTGCCAGTCGAAGTCGTCGGCCACCAGCGCGCTGGGTCCGAACAGGCCGTCAGGCTGCTGACGCGAGGCCGGGTCGGGCACCGCGTCGCCGCCATCGATGCGGTAGCGGTAGCGCATGCCGGGCGCACCCGGCGCCGTCAGCGCGAACCAGCCGTCGTCGCTGCCCTGCATGGGCAGCACCTGGTCTTCCAGCAGCAGATCCACCGACGTGGCCGCCGGTGCCCACAGTGCGAAACGCCAACTGCCGTCCGTATCCTGCCAGGCTCCCCACCGCACCTGCGCTGCACTCATTCCCTGGCCTGCAGGTAAAGCACCGACAGCGGCGGCAGGGTCAACGGCAGCGACTGCGCGTGGCCGTGCATCGACTGCGCAATGGTCGCCACGCGACCCTCATTGCCCAGGTTGCTGCCGCCATAGAACGCGCTGTCGGTGTTGAGGATCTCCACCCAGTCACCTGCGGACGGCACCCCCAGCAGGTAGCCATGCCGCGCCACCGGGGTGAAGTTGCAGACCACCAGCGTCGCCCGGCCTTCGCCGCGCGGCGGATGGCGCACGAACGCAAGCACGCTGTTCTGGTGGTCATCGCTGACGCTCCACTCGAATCCGGCATCGTCATCGTTGGCCAGGCGCAGGCTCGGTTCCTGCTGCAGCAAGCGGTTGAGGTCGCCGACCAGTCGGGCGATGCCGGCATGTTCGTGCTGCGCCGCGCTGCCCCAGTCCAGGGCAGCGTCGTGGTTCCATTCCGCCGGCTGGGCGAACTCGCCGCCCATGAACAGCAGTTTGCTGCCCGGGTGTGCCCACATGAACCCATAACAGGCCCGCAGGTTGGCGAACTGCTGCGCACGCTCACCCGGCATCTTCGCCAGCAGCGAGCCTTTGCCGTGCACCACTTCGTCGTGCGACAGCGGCAGGATGAAGCGCTCGCTGAAAGCGTAGATGGCGCTGAAGGTCATTTCGCCGTGGTGGTGGCCCCGGTGGATCGGATCGCGGCGCAGGTACGCGAGGGTGTCGTGCATCCAGCCCATGTTCCATTTGTGGGTGAACCCCAGGCCGTTCGCGGTGGCCGGTGCGGTGACGCCCGGCCACGCGGTGGATTCCTCGGCCATGACCAGCACCTCCGGGAAGCGCGTCCGGATCGCCTCATTGAACTGGCGCAGGAAGGCGACCGCCTCCAGGTTTTCGCGACCGCCGTTGACGTTCGGCAGCCATTCGCCTTCGGCGCGGCTGTAGTCGCGGTACAGCATCGAGGCCACTGCATCCACGCGCAGGCCGTCGATGTGGAAGCGTTCGATCCACTCCAACGCGCTGCCGATCAGGAACGCGGCCACTTCGGTGCGCCCGTAGTTGTAGATCAGCGTGTTCCAGTCCGGATGCAATCCGAGCCGCGGGTCTTCGTGCTCGTACAGCGCGGTGCCGTCGAAGCGCTGCATGCCGTGTGCATCGCTCGGGAAGTGCGCTCCCACCCAGTCGACGATCACGCCCAGCCCGGCCACGTGGCAGCGGTCAACGAACGCCGCGAAGTCTTCCGGGCCGCCGTGGCGCGCGGTCGGCGCGAACAGGCCCAGCGGCTGGTAGCCCCAGGACCCGCCGAAGGGATGCTCGCTGACCGGCAGCAACTCGATGTGGGTGAAACCCAGGGCCTTCACGTACGGGATCAGCGCATCGCCCAATGCCGACCAGCCGAGCGGCTGGCCGTCCGCATCGCGGCGCCAGGAACCCGCGTGCACTTCGTACACTGAAATGGCCCGGCCCTCGGCCACGCCGCGGGCGGCCATCCACGCGTCATCCTGCCAGGCGTGCCTCGCAGGACCGGCAACGCGTGACGCGGTGTCGGGCGGCAATTCGCAGGCACGCGCCATCGGGTCGGCCTTGAACGCCACCGAGCTTCCGTCACCTGCCGTGACCGCGAACTTGTACCGGGCACCGGCCTCCACGCGCGGCACGAAGCCTTCCCAGACCCCCGCTTCGGGATGCAGGCGCAGCGGGTGCCGCTCCGCGTCCCAGCCGTTGAAATCGCCTACCACCGCCACCCGGCTGGCATTGGGGGCCCACACGGCGAAGCGTACACCGCCGTTTCCGGTGGCCACCGCGCCCAGCAGCCGACGGGCGGCGTCCGGGTCCCCGCTGCGCAGTGCGTCGAGCTGCACCGGGGTGAGCGCGGTGTCGTCCGTAGTGCCGGGTGATTCGGTCGGATCGGATGCGAGGCTGGCGTCGCGCGCAACGAAGGCGTGCTCGCTCATGCCTGCAGCTCCGGCACGCGCGCATCCAGTACACGCTCATACAGCCTCAGGTACTCCGTACCGGCCAGGTCCCAGCTGCTCGGCCGCAGCATGGCCGCGCGGCGCATGGCCGACAGCAGCCCGGGGATGCGGTAGGTGCGGAACGCACGCTGCACGCAGCGGCGCAGCGAGTCGGCGTCGGCCGAGTTGAACAGCAGGCCGGTCACGCCGTCCTCCACCGTGTCGATCAAGCCGCCGGTGGCGTGCGCGATCGGCAGGCAGCCGAACCGCTGCGCATACATCTGGCTCAGCCCGCACGGCTCGAAGCGGGAGGGCATGAGCAGGAAATCGGCACCGGCGAACATCTTGCGGGCGAGGCCTTCGTCGAACCCGGGGTACACGCCCACGCTGGAGGGGAACCGCCGCGACAGCGCGGCCACTTCCGCTTCGATGCGCGGTTCACCGCCGCCGATGATGGCCAACTGGCCCCCGGCGGCGGCGATCTGGTGCGCCACCGCGCAGCTCAGGTCCAGGCCCTTCTGGTGGACCAGGCGCGAGACCACCGCGAACAGCGGCCCGTCGCTGTGCGGCAGCCCCAGCGCACGCTGCACGCGCCGCTTGTTGGCGACCCGGCCTTCCCAGCGGTGCAGGTCGAAGTGTTCGCTCAGGTGCAGGTCGGTGCGCGGGTCCCAGCTGCTGTCGATGCCGTTGACGATGCCGCTCAAGCGACCGCTCGCCGCGTGGCCGGACAGCAGCGCGTCCAGCCCGCAGCCCTGTTCGGGGCCGGTGATCTGGCGCGCGTAGCTCACGCTGACTGTGTTCACATGGTCGGCATGCACGATGCCCGCCTGCAGGAACGACAGCCGGCCATGGAAGGTGATGCTCTCGGCCTGCTCGGGCGAAACGCCCAGCACTGCGGCGTCTTGAAGCGGGAACAACCCCTGGTAGGCCAGGTTGTGGACGGTCAGCAGCGCGGGCACGTCCGAGCCGTACCAGCGCAGATAGGCGGCGGCCAGTGCGCACGGCCAATCATTCAGGTGCAGCAGTTCCGGCTGCCATTCCATGCCGGCATTGCCGCAGGCGATCACCGCCGCGGCGCGCGACAGCGCGGCAAAGCGCACCGCGTTGTCGCTCCAGTCCTGCCCGCTGCCATCCACGTATGGACTGCCACCCCGCTGGAACAGCCCGGGGCACACCAGCACCAGCACCGGCACGCCACCCGCAAACGTCTCCCCGATGTCGCAGGCGGGAATTCCGGCCCGTGCCGGCACGCGGCCCACCAACCGCAGGTCCGGCGCCCCGGCGATGACTTCGTCGTAGCCCGGAATCAGCACCCGCACATCCGATCGGGTGCGCAGCGCACGCGGCAGGGCCGCGGCAACGTCGCCCAGCCCGCCGGCCTTGACGTAGTCCGCCATCTCGGAGGTGACGAACAGGACGCGCCGAGCCGGATCGACACGACCGAGCGGCGGCGGGGTGGTCTCGACGGCGCGCAGCCGGGGCGTGCGACGAACGCGTGCGCCGCCTTCCTCGCCAGCGGGAACGGGCAAAGCCACGGGAACAGCGATCTGACGCAGATGCGACATGGGGGGAAATCTCGAAGGTGGTACCGCGGTGGGGGTGCCATCGGCATTGCGCCAAGGGCGGGGGTTTCTGCGGCGCCGGAAACGTCGCGCGCGAACCTTGGTTGAAATCTACCTGTGTGCGGAATAAACACCGCGTGAACTTGATGCGACAACATCGTGACCCCGCCACGCTTCGCAGGCGCAAAGTGCCTGCAATGCAGCGCTTGTCGCAGGTTGTCGATGCTTGAACGGCATGAGCAGATGCGTTCGCATCATGACCTTCGCGCCTGCAGCCGCCCGCCTGAATCCTTCATTCTCGGCCGCGTACTGTCACGCCTGCGTTGCAGTCATTGCGGAGCGAGCGCCTCGATCCAGGTCGGCGCGTGGTCACTTGCTTTCTCCAGACCACGAACCCAGCGGTCCACACCGGCGTCCTTCAGTCCCTCGGCAAGAACCGGGTTGAGCAGCAGGTGGTCGATGCGAAGCCCGCGGTCGCGTTCGTAGTGCTGGCGGAAATAATCCCAGAACGTGTAGATCGTCTGCTCGCCGTAGACGTGGCGGAGACTGTCGGTCCAGCCCTGTGCAAGCAGCTCGGCATAAGACTCCCGGACTTCCGGCTGCAACAGCGCATCCCGCCGCCACGACTTCGGATCGTAGATGTCCGCGTCGGTCGGGACCACGTTGAAATCGCCGATCAGCGCGACCGGATGCGGCAGGCCGACCAGTCCCAGCGCGTGCTTGTGCAGCCGCTGCATCCATTTCAGCTTGTACTCGAACTTCGGGCCGGGCTGCGGGTTGCCATTGGGCAGGTACAGCCCTCCCACCAGCACGCCGTGCGCCGCCGCCTCCAGATAGCGGCTCTGGTCATCGGTGCGATCGCCTGGAAGCCCACGCCGGCTTTCGATCGGGTCCTGCCCACGCGCGAGCAGCGCCACGCCGTTCCACGCACGCTGCCCCTGCCACAGGCAGCCGTAGCCTGCGTCGCGGATCTCGGTTTCAGGAAACGCATCCTGGCTGGCCTTGAGCTCCTGCAGCGCCACGATGTCGGGTTTCTCTTTCTCCAGCCACGCCAACAGGTGCGGAAGCCGCGTCTTGATCCCGTTGACGTTGAAGGTGGCAATCCGGAGACGCCTGCGACGGGCCATACCGTGCTCCAGCAGGAGGGAAGCAGCAGTATTCCCGTCGCTGCGCTGCGTGCGCGTCAAGAGCCCGCTCACGGGGCCATCGCACCCACGCGTCTGCCTGCTTCACTCCGCGCAACGGGGGCGAGCGCATGCTTGTTGGACCCTATTAATGGAGCCCTTTTCGATGCCTATCCTGTCCACCCGTCCGCTGCTGCTGGCGGCCGTGCTGGCGTCTGCCGGCTGTGCGCCTTCGCCGGAAAGCGCCGGCACACCGCAGCCTTCCGGCGCCGATCCGGGTGCCGCGAAAGCCGCCGTGGCGACCGACGTCCACGCAGAATCCGAAGCGCCCACGTTGGCATTCAGTGAAACGCCGCCCGGCATCGCGCTGGCTGCGGTTCCTGGTACGGAGCTGCGCAGGGATTTCACCCGCACCTACTTGGCGCTTGATGGCTGGAAGCTGTTTGCCGCGCCTGGCAGCACCGGTTCGCCACTGGCGGCCTTGGTGTTGGACGGGTCCAACGAGGTAACGGCTGCCGAGCTACGCGTCGGACGCAGCGACGACGCCGGTGCCGTCGCCGACTGCCTGACGCCTCCCGCGGAGGCTACGGGGCCAGCCGACACCGTGGACATAGGCGGCGTGAGCTTCACCTACTTCCCGGTGGGCGACGCAGCGATGAGTCACTACGTATCGGCCGACAGCTACCGCGCCGTGCAGCACGGGCGGTGCTATGCGATTGATCTGGTCGTGGCCGGTACCCGGCCGGAGGTGTACGACCCGCCGCGTACACCGCCGTTCAGCACTGAGGATGCGCGGGACAAGCTTGCGGCTGCCTTGAAGGCCGTGCGCTGGGTGGAGTGAACGTCTGCGCCTGCGGCGTTGGGCCGCAGGCGCGCTTCAGGGTCGAGCAGCCACGCAGGGCGTGGCTCTACGGCGCCGGGGCCGAAGGCGCCGATGGGGTTGCCGGCGGCGTCGACGGAGTTGCCGAAGGCGGTGCGGCTGGCGTAGCGGGAGCTGCGGTCGGCGTGATCCGCCAGATGGTGTTGGCCAGGTCATCGGCCACGATCACCGCACCGCGCGGATCGACACTGACGCCCACCGGGCGGCCCCGGGTCTTGCCGTCATCGCCGCGGAAGCCGGTGGCGAAATCGATGGCGTCGCCGGCGGGCTTGCCATCACGGAACGGCACGAACACCACCTTGTAGCCGACCGGCGGATTGCGGTTCCAGCTGCCGTGCTGGCCGACGAAGACACCGTCGGTGAAGTTGCCGCCCACCGCCGGGTTGGCGAACGCCACGCCCAGCGCGGCCACGTGCGAGCCCAGCGCGAAGTCCGGGGTCAGCGCGGACGCCACCTTCTCCGGGTTCTGCGGCATCACCCGGCGGTCCACGTGCTTGCCCCAGTAGCTGTAGGGCCAGCCATAGAAGCCGCCGTCGCGCACCGAAGTGAGGTAATCCGGCACCAGGTTCGGCCCGATTTCGTCACGTTCGTTGACCACCGCCCACAACGTGCCGGTGCCGGGCTGTACGGCCAGTGCCGTGGGATTGCGGATGCCGCTGGCGTAGGTGCGGTGCGCACCGGTCTGCGCATCGATCTCCCACACCTGGGCGCGATCGATCTCCGCCGCCATGCCGCGTTCGGTGATGTTGCTGTTGGAGCCGATGCCCACGTACAGGTGGCTGCCATCGGCGCTGGCCGCCAGCGACTTGGTCCAATGGTGGTTGATGGCCGACGGCAGGTCGGTCACCTTGGTCGGCGCACCGCTGGCCTTGGTCTGGCCTTCGGTGTAGTCGAAGCGCACCAGCGCATCCTGGTTGGCCACGTACAGGGCGTTGCCCACCAGGGCCAGCCCGTACGGGGCATTGAGCTTGTCGGCAAACACCGTCTTCAGCTCATACACGCCGTCACCATCGGCATCCCGCAGCAGGGTCAGGCGGTTGCCGCTCTTCACCTGCGTATTGCCCTTGGCCTTGATCTTGCCGGCAATCACATCCTTCGGCTTGAGGTTGGGCGCGCTGCCGCCCCGACCTTCGGCCACCAGGATATCGCCGTTGGGCAGCACCAGGGTCTGGCGCGGAATGGCCAGGTCGGTGGCGATCGCCGCGACCTTGAAACCGGCCGGCACGGTGGGCACGGTATCGCCCCACGCGGTCGGCTGGGCAATGGTCATGTCCGGCATCACGCCGCGATGGGGCTTGGGCAGTTCCGGGTTGGCGCCGAGCTGCTGCAGCTCCGGGGCCTTGCCACTGCAAGCGGCCAAGGCCACGGCGAGTACGGAAAGTGCGAATACCTTCGGGGCGCGGTTCACAGGACACCTCCCACGCGCACGCGCACACTGGAGAAACCAAGCCAGGTGGCAATCAATGCCAGCACCGTGACGATCACCGACCACAGCAGCGCAGCCGGCATGATCGCCCAGGCATCGCGTGCGTGGTGCAGCGAGTTGATGAAGCCCACGATCCAGGTGACCGCCAGCACGATGACGTAGAAACCGTTCCGGCTGCCGCGCACCAGGCCCACCAGGCCGCACACCAGCGCCAGCGTGGTCATGACCATCGCCCCGACCAGCAGCCAGGAGGCGAAGTTGCTCCACTGGATTTCGTAGGTGTTCCAGTACGCGTAATCGGCCAGCAGCGCGCCGAGGAACAGCGGCAGCACGCCGCCGAGCACGGCGGCATGGAACGGATGGATGACCCAGTGGCGGGTCACGACGGCGGTTGTGGACACGGCTGTCTCCTGAGGGGAATGCAACCGGTATCCTGCCACCGCCTGCGTGACGGGCGGTTGATGTGCTCAGCGCCAGTCGGCGGGCAGCTTCCGCGTGCGGGTGCGGTACTTCATCGTTCCATTGCGCAGCGTTCCCTCCGTCGTCTGCAGGTGCTCGCCATCGGGCGACAGCGATTCCTCCCAGCTGGCCACCTGCTGCAGCTGCCCGTCCACGTAACGGTAGGTTTCGGTGGCGTGCGAGCAGCAGCCGCCGCGCGAGGCGGAGATGAGGGTGCGCGTGGCGGGGTCGATGTCCAGCTGTGGCAGGCTCGACAGCGTTGGCTCGAACACGAAGGCCTGGGCCACCGGGTCGAACAGGTACAGGTTCCGCGTGGCATTCGGGCCTGCACCCCCGGCGTATCCGGGTACGCTCAGGTCGGGCCAGCCGTCGAAGTTGGCGTCCACCAGCTGCACCACGTCCGGGCCGGCGCTCAGCGGCTCGGCATCGATGTCGCGCAGGATCTGCCGGCGCTGGCCGGTCGTGGCGTCCAGGATGTCGATGGCCTGCAGCACCGCTTGATCGTCGTCGGCGGGCGCAACGACCAGCACGAAACGCAGGTGGTCGGTGGCTGCCTGCTGGGGAATCCGCATATCGCCGGCGGCAAGATCATCCCGACGGATCCAGCCGGGCGTCGCCGCGCCGTCTGCCGCCACTTCTTCGATGCCGATCCACTCAGCGCCCCTGCTGAGCACACCGGCATAGCGCCCCGCGGCAAGCGTGCCGGATGCCGTGCCGTCCCCGGCGCTTCGGTAGACCGGGGTGTCCACGGTCGCCGCGAACACATCGATGTAGGGTCGTGGCGCCTGCAGGGCGAACCCGTCGCGATAGTGGCTGACCTGGTAGTGGTGCACAGACCTGCCGTAAGCGTCGGGCGCACACACGCCGCCCACCGCGCAGGCGCCGATCTCATCCGGGGTGGGCTTGCGCCTGGCGGGAACCTGCTCGGTACGGATCAGCGTTTTCTGGTCGGCCCAGCGCAGGGTGAAACCACGTTCGGTCCAGGCCAGCGCCGCCTCGCTGTCCGCGCTGCCAATGTTGGTGCGGCAGAACGGCTGCGCCTCGGAACGTTCGTTCCAATCGGGAAACGCATAGGCCGGGCACAGCCGGTCGGCGCTGTTGATGTCGTAGCGGTACGCCGCATCGGTGACGAACACCAGCTTGTTCAACGCCTCGCCCGGATCGCGCGACACGAAGGCGTAGCGCACCTTCGCCGCGTCGGGAATCGCGGTGGCAAGCAGGTCCTGCTGGATTTCGCCTGCGGCCGGCGGTGCTGCCGTTTCTGCCTGGGGCGCCTCGGGCGAAAGCTGGTAAATGCCGGGCTCCAGCAGCGGTCCCGCTTCGGCATGGGTCGTCAGGATGGCAAGCAACAACGCGGCGTAGCGGATTCTCATGCCGCCATCATGCGTGATGTCCCTAACGCGACGATAGTGGTCCCTATCGCGCGAGACGGCAGCGTGCGGCCGGCTTACCCTCGTGCTCCGCTTGTCCCCCACCAGGTCCAGGCTGGAGCACGCGCCGGATCCCTGGCGGCGTGGCCGGCCGGGACCGCAGCTGTAGTTCCAATGGTCCCATGAGCACAGAAGCCCCGCCGTCCGCTCCGCCCGCCGTCCCAGCTTCCCCGGTACTGCCCGCCGCCTCCGATCCCGCCCACCAGGGCTTTGCGATCCGCATCGTCGGTGCCGCCGCGTTCGCGCACCTGCTCAACGACATGATCCAGGCCGTGCTGCCGGCCGTGTACCCGATGTTCAAGAGCCAGTTCGCGCTGACCTTCGGCCAGATCGGCACCATCGCGCTGGTCTACCAGTTCACCGCCTCGCTGCTGCAGCCGTGGGTGGGCATGTACACGGACAAGCGCCCGCTGCCCTACCTGCTGCCCTCCGGCATGATCGCCACCTTCGTCGGCATCGGCATGATGGCCATGGCCAGCAGTTACGAAATGCTGCTGCTGGCCGCCGCCGTGGTGGGCGTGGGCTCGGCCACGTTCCACCCGGAAGCTTCGCGGGTGGCGCGCATGGCCTCGGGCGGGCGTTTCGGCACCGCGCAGTCCACCTTCCAGGTCGGCGGGAATACCGGCTCGGCCATCGGCCCGCTTCTGGCCGCTGCCGTGGTGATTCCGCACGGCCAGCGCGCCATCGGCTGGTTCCTGCTGATCGCCGCCGTGGCCATCTTCGTGCTGTTCCGGCTGACCGGTTGGACCGTGCGCCACGGCCAGGCCAAGATGAACAGCCTGGCGCGCTCGCATGGCATCGGCCTGAGCCGCGGCAAGGTGGTGCAGGCCATCGCGGTGATCGCGGTGCTGATGTTCGCCAAGTTCGTGTACATCGCCTCCATCACCAACTACTTCACCTTCTACCTGATCGAACGTTTCCACCTGAGCGTGCAGCAGAGCCAGATGTACCTGTTCGTGTTCCTGGCGTCGATCGCGCTGGGCACCTTCATCGGTGGCCCGGTGGGTGACCGGATCGGGCGCAAGGCAGTGATCTGGATTTCGTTCCTGGGCGTGGCGCCGTTCGCGCTTGCCCTGCCCTATGCCAATCTGATGGGCACTGCGGTGTTGGCCGTTGCCGTCGGGCTGGTGATGTCATCTGCGTTTGCCGCGCTGGTGGTGTATGCGCAGGAAGCGGTGCCGGGGCGTGTCGGGATGGTGTCCGGGCTCATGTTCGGGCTGATGTTCGGTATCGGTGGGATCGGCGCGGCCGGGTTGGGCAAGCTGGCTGACATCCATGGCATCGTGTGGGTGTATCACCTCACTTCGTTCCTGCCGTTGTTGGGGTTGGCTACTGCGTTTCTGCCGAAGACCAACGGGCGCTGACATAGTTGCCGACTAACAGTCGGCACTACCGTTTCGCGTCAGACTTTTCGCGTTATTGGAAGCTGACAGCTGCAGATCGCTAGCTAACGATCGACGGGAAATATCACTCCGGCCCACAAGTGCCGTGAAGATCAATTGGATATCCAGCGTGCGCCGAAATACGCTGCTCAGCCTCCGCACTCCATTGCGGATGCCGGAAAGTAATTCAACTTTCCAGCCAGGAGCAAAGCGAGACTCGGCAAATGGATTGTCCAATGCAAGCAAGTGTTACCCGTAGAGTTCCGTCGCGCTCGCCCTGGGCGCGAGCATCGCCCCCTGAGATTGAGGCCTGCCTCAGCTCAGCCTGCCTTGGCGGCGAAGTTGCGTGACCAACTTCACGCTCTATCGTCCGAAGAAGCCGAGCCAATTCGCGGCCATGGTTCGCGCACTGGATGGAAGTAAGCCGTACATCTACTCACATCCAGCCTCTCTCCAGGGGCTTGACGCTCCGTCCCGAGCTGCCGGCCGCATATCGTGCGACCTGCTCTTTCTGATTGCCCGAAGAATTGAGGCATTGAGCAGCGGGGGAAAAGCAATGCAGCATTTGACCAGGAAGTTCTCCATGCGCAACCACAGGCTCGTGTTGTCGATCTCAATCATGATAGTCCTGACGACAAGCGCAGGCTGCGTTCGGCACGAGAACGCACCGGCAAAGGAAGCGGAATTGGAGAAGGCTGCCCAGGTGGCGTCCGAGCCCAGTGCGGACAATTCCTCAGCGCCCCCTCCTCCTGGCAGCTCAACTCCATCGCAGGAGCTTTTGTCATTGGCATACATCTGCGAAGCGGGTCCTGTTTGCGACGCGGATATTCTCGGCGCAAGTACACCCGAAGAGGCCCGGTGGCTGTTACAGAATGGGTTTCCATCCTCCGAGCTGCTGAATCGACTCGAGGCCATGTCAGATCGTCAGCTGAAGCGCGAGGCTGATAGAGGCTCGCTGGCGGCGATGGTCAACTATGGCCAACGATTGGCTTCGCAAGGGGATACCGATGCTGGTCTCGTGTACATCTTCGATGCGACTCAGCGAGGCAGCATCTATGGTTATTACGCAATGTCGAGAGTGTATGGGACACCGGGATTGGGCGGCATCGTAGAGTCTGGCGCGTATCTGAGAGTCGCCTACATTCTCGGTGATTCCAAGGCAAGTGACGAGCTGCAGCGGCGCTTTCCTGGACTGCAGCAGATGGAACAGGCGGCCATCGACCGACGCGCGTCACAGCTGTACCAGTCGTTTGCCCATTCCCGGCAACCAACGCCGCGCCCCTGATTGATACAGATGTCTCTCGCTGCCGACCCAACGGTCGGCAGCTTCAGTGCTTTGCCGACCGACATTCAGCACTACCGTCAGCACGACCTTTCGCTTGGGTGGCGGGGATCCGGCCAGCGGCCGGCACTACTCGAAGAACTGGCTGGGCAGCTGGCCGAATCGCTTCTTGAACATGGCGGTGAACGCGCTGGGGCTGGCGTAGCCTTGCGACAGCGCTACGTCGATGACCTTCTCGCCATGGGCGAGGCGTTCGAGGGCGCGGACGAGCCGGATCTGCTGGCGCCATTGACCGAACGTCATGTGCAGTTCGCGCGCACACAGGCGCTGGATCGTCTTGGCGTCCACGCCGAGGCGAACGGCCCAGTCCTGCAGCGTGGAAGCGTCGTCGGGCGCGGCGTCCCAGTGCTGTGCGATCTGCTGCAGGCGCGGGTCGACCGGTTCCGGAACATGCAGTGGCAGCACCGGCAGCGCCTGCAGTTCATCCAGGATCAGCTGCATGAGATGGCCGTCGCGCGAGTCCGGAACGTAGGGCTGCTCCACGATGGCGGCCGCACCGATCAGTTCGGCCAACAAGGGTGTGATCGACACGGTCGCTGCGCTGGGCGGCGCATCGGCGATGGCCTGCGGCAGGATGTACAGGCTGCGCATGCGCACCGCGCCGATGCAGCTCACCTTGTGGCCGATCCCGGCCGGCATCCAGATCGCGCGCGTGCTGGGCACCACCCAGCGGCCGGCGCCGGCCTGCACCACCAGCACGCCGGAGGCGGCGTAGACCAGCTGGTGGCGGTCCGGATGGTGGTGCAGCGGAATCACCGTGCCGGCGGCGTAGTCGCGCGCCCGGCACAGCACGGCGGACTCGGGGCCCAGCGGCAGACGCTGGCCTGCAGCGTCGACCGGCGGGATGTCTTTTTTCCGATGAGGCATGGGCAGATACCGCGAAACAACCACCCCGCAACTCTAGCCCCGCCCGCGCCGCCACTCAACCACACGATCACGGCACGCGCCCTACCCTGCACCCATGCGTCGTTTCGCCCAAGCCATTGCCGAGCCGGAATCGGTCCCCGACGGACTGCCGCGCGAGCTCGCCACTGCCGTGGCCGCAGCGCCGGACCGCTACAACATCGGCAAGGGGTCCACGGCATCGGTGCTGGCCCGCAATGCCGATGGCGAGCTGATCGTAACCGACATGGTCTGGGGCCTGGTGCCGCGCTGGTCGAAGACGCCGGATACGCCCTACACCACCGTCACCGCCCGGCTGGATCGGGCGCCGGGCAGCCGCATCTTCGCCAAGGCCTGGGCCGAACGCCCGTGCGTGATTCCGATGACCGGGTACTACAAGCTGGACCGCCAACGCCGGCCGCCGTGGCCGCTGTTCGTGCAGCGGCGCGATGGCCTCGCCCTGTTGGCCGCCGGCATCTGGGAGCACTGGGAGGACGGCGACGGCCACGCGATGGATTCCTTCAGCGTGCTCACCGCACCCAACCGCGCCATTCCGGAACCGCTGACGCCGGATGGGCCGGTGTTCCTGTCCGCCGAGCTGGCAATGGCATGGCTTTCCGGTGCCGCCAACACCCCTGCCTCGCTGCGGGTACGCTCGCCGGCACTGGAGGCGTATCCGGTCGGACGCGCCTTCCGCGACCTCAAGCGCGACGACTACACGCTGCTGGAACCGGTCGACCCGGACGTGGAAACGACATCGCCGCCCCCGGTGGACGGGGACGGCGATGGCTGGGACGAGGACAGCTGAGCGGCGTCAGCGCGACATCGAGTACGGCTGTTCCGCGCCCTGCCCCGGCCATGCCTTGTTCGGCGTTGCCTGCAGGGTGAAGTGCAGTTCGCCGCCGGCCAGGATTTCCGCATGGCGCAGGAACGTGCGGTTCAACGGCTTGCCGTTGAGCGTCACCGAACCCACGTACTCGTGGCCCTTGCCCATGCCGTCGGTGGTGATGCGGAAGGTCTTGCCGTTGGGCAGGTTCAGCACCGCCTTGGGCAGGAACGGGCGGCCGATGATGTACTCGGCGCTGCCCGGTGCCACCGGGTAGAAGCCCAGCGCGGTGAACACATACCAGGCCGACATCTGGCCCAGGTCGTCGTTGCCGGCCAGGCCATCGGGGCGGTCGGCGTACTGGGTGTCCATGATCTGCTTCAAGCGCGCCTGCGCGCGCCACGGCTGGCCCGCGTACGAATACAGGTAGGCCACGTGGTGGCTGGGCTCGTTGCCGTGCGCGTACCAGCCGATCAGGCCGGTGATGTCTTCCATGTGCTCGAAGATGGACGGATCCACCTTGGCATCGAACACCGCATCCAGCCGCGCCAGCAGCTTGTCAGCGCCGCCGTGCACTTCGGCCAGGCCGGCCACGTCCTGCGGCACGTACCAGGAATACTGCCAGGCGTTGCCTTCGGTGTAGTCGGTGCCGTAACCGCTGGCGCTGGGATCGAACGGGGTGCGGAAGCTGCCGTCACGCTTGCGTGCGCGCATGAAGCCGGTTTCGGCGTCGAAGGCATGGCGCCAGTTGCCGGCGCGCTTGTCGAACTCGGCCGCCACATCCGTCTTGCCCATGGCCGTGGCCATGCGCGCGATGGTCCAGTCGTCGAAGGCATACTCCAGCGTCTTGCTGGCCGCCTCGCCCTCTTCGTCGATCGGCACCCAGCCCAGCTCGCGGTACTGCGCGATGCCATCGTAGGGGCCGTAGTTTGCGGTGGTCACCATCGCCCGCAGCGCCTTGTCGGCATCGAAGCCACGAATGCCCTTGACGTAGGCATCGGCGATCACCGGCACTGCGTGGTAGCCGATCATGCACCAGGTTTCCTGGCCATGGAACGCCCACACCGGCAGCATGCCGTAGGCACTGCTGTGCTGGTGCGCGAGCAGCGAATTGACCATGTCGCTGGTGCGCTGCTCCGGCTGCACCAGGGTCAGCAGCGGGTGCAGGGCGCGGTAGGTGTCCCACAGCGAGAAGGTCGAATAATTGGTATAGCCCTCGGCGCGGTGCACGGCGTTGTCCGAGCCACGGTACTGGCCGTCCACGTCCATGAACAGGGTCGGGCCGAGCAGGCTGTGGTACAGCGCGGTGTAGGCGCTGCGTTTGTCATGCGCGGGGGCCTCGATGTCCAGCACCGACAGCGCCTGCTGCCATTGCGTGCGGGCGTCGGCGCGGACGCGGTCGAAGTTCTGGTCTTTCGCTTCGGCGTCGAGGTTGGCGATGGCGCCCGCTTCGCTCACCGAGGAGATCGCCACGCTGACCACCAGCGGGGCATCGAGCTTGCCGAAGTCGAACGTACCGACCAGCTGGCGGCCTTCGATCTGCGGGCGCTGCTCCGGGTGGTTGTGGCCCGGCGGCGGGAATCCCTTGTAGGCGATGTCGGTTTCAGTGTTGTGCAGCGCGTGCCCGGTGAGCGGGCGCGAGAACCGCATGGCGAAATACAGCTGCCGGCCCGGTGCCCAGCCGCGGGTTTCGCGGAAGCCGGTCACGGTGCCGTCCTCGCGCAGGCGCAGGCGCGACCACAGGATCTTGCCGGGGTAGTCGTACAGGCTGGTGCGCAGGTCGAGCAGCAGCTTGGCTTCCTCGCCCTTCGGGTAGGTGTAGCGATGCACGCCGGTGCGGGCGCTGGCGGTGAGCTCGGCGCGGACCTTGTAGTCCTGCAGCGTCACGGCGTAGTAGCCGGGCTCCGCTTTTTCATCCTTGTGGTCAAAGCGCGAGGCGTAGCCGCTGCGCGGCTTTTCCGGATCGCCACGCTCCAGGCCGGGGTCGCCGGTGAACGGCATCACCAGCACATCGCCCAGGTCGGAATGGCCGCTGCCGGAGAAATGGGTGTGCGAGAAGCCGACAATGCTGCTGTCGTCGTGGCGGTAGCCGGCGGCCCAGTCGTAGGCCTTTTCGCGCGGCTGGATGCGGGTGTCCGGGCTGAGCTGGACCATGCCGAAGGGCACCGTCGCGCCGGGATAGGTATGCCCCTCGCCACCGGTACCAATGAATGGATCCACGGCGGCGTAGGCGCGTTCGCCTGCACTCTGCGGCGCCGCTGCTGCAGTGCCTGCCACCAGTATTGCGCCCATGGCCAGTGCCACCAACCCCGACTTCCCCGCTCTGCTCATATGGATTTAGATCGATTCAAGGTGAACCGATCCTAGCATTGGTTGTCCCCGCGCCGCATGTTGCGGCGCGGGGGCGTGCTTGGGGTGAATTAGCTGGGGTTGCCACGCAGGGCGTGGCACTACGCCGGGGTGGGGTCGTTCGGAAGTGCCGGCCGGGGTAGCGTCGGCTGGGTGGCATCCACCGTCACCGGCTCGTCGCTGCGCAGCAGGGCGTGGGCTTCGGCTTCGCTGGCCACCGCCGGCGGCGAGCCGCGCAGTGGCAGGTTGGCGGTTTCGTTGACGAACAGCATGGTGACCAGGCCGATCACCGCCGCGCCCATCAGGTAGTACGCCGGCACCAGCGGGTCGCCGGTGCGCTCCACCAGCCAGGCGGTGATCAGCGGCGTGGTGCCACCGAACAGCGACACCGAGACGTTGAACGCGATCGACAGCGCGCTGTAGCGCACCGGGGTGTAGAACAGCGCCGGCAGCGTGGACGGCATGGAACTGGTGAAACACACCAGCGCCAACCCGAGCAGCATGAGGCCGAGGAAGATCAGCCCGTCGTGGCCGCTGCCCACCAGCAGCAGGCACGGAATGGCCAGCGCGAACAGCGCGATGCACGCGCCGATGATCATCGGCCGGCGGCCCAGGCGGTCACTGAACAACCCGCCCACCACGTTGAGCGGCATCATCACCAGCATCACGATGATGATCAGCAGCAGGCCCTTGCTCTCGGCATAGCCCATGGTCACGCTCAGGTAGCTGGGCATGTAGGTGAGCAGCATGTAGTCGGTGACGTTGAACACCAGCACCAGGCCCACGCACTTGAGCAACTGCGGCCAATGCACGCGCAGCAGCGCGCCCAGCCCCGGGCGTTCGAGGTCGCGTTTGTCGGCCTCTTCGGCATAGGCGCGGAAGGCCGGGGTCTCTTCCAGCTTCATCCGCATGTACAGGCCGAGCAGGCCCAGCGGACCGGCGATCAGGAACGGCAGGCGCCAGCCCCAGTCCAGCATCTGCGTGCTGCTCAAGGCCATGTGCAGCACCGTCACCGTGGCCGCGCCGGCGATGTAGCCGCCCAGCGTGCCGAACTCGAGCCAGCTGCCCATCAGGCCGCGGTTGCGGTCGGTGGAATATTCGGCGATGAACGTGGCCGCGCCGCCGTATTCGCCGCCGGTCGAGAACCCCTGCACCAGGCGCGCAAGCAGCAGCAAGGCCGGGGCCCACATGCCGATGCTGTCGTAGGACGGAATCAGGCCGATGCTGAAGGTGCCCAGCGCCATCAGGATCATGGTGAACGCCAGCACTTTCTGGCGGCCGTATCTGTCACCCAGCGGCCCGAACACCAGCCCACCCAGTGGGCGGACCAGGAACGCCACGGTGAAGGTGGCGAAGGTGGCGATCAGCTGCGCGGTCGGGCTGCTGGCGGGGAAGAACACCTGGCCGAGCGTGACCGCAAGATAGCCATACACACCGAAATCGAACCATTCCATCGCATTGCCGAGCGCGGCGGCACCCACGGCTTTCTTGAGCATGGGGCGATCGACCACGGTGACTTCGTCGACCTTCATCTGGCGGCGGCGCTTGAACCACCCGAAATGGGCATGTGCGGCATGCAGTTCCTGCATCTGCTTTCTCCTGGAAGCAGGGTCATCAACGCACCCGAGGTCCCGCGCAAGGCACAGGTAAGCACCGCCTCTGGAGGAACGCAGCACGAGGCGCGAAGAGGGGTAACAACAGGCGTTCCCGGACGGCCGCGTGGTACACCACGGCGCTGCAGGAAGGATGACCGAGAGACGGGCAATGGCCCGAGGCAATGATCAAGCTCACATGTTACCACAGTGTGTGCATGTGGCCCTTATCGATTCTTCACATGTTGTCCAAACGCCTTGTTTCAAGGCGTTTTGCAGCCATCGGTAAAGTTGGGGCAATCGTTGACGTCCATTGGTAGAGTCGGTTCCCGAACGACTGCCCTCAGCGCTTCCGCGTTCGGTAACGCATGGACTGTGCCGAGGCAGAAGCGTGATGTCGCCGACGGTCATGCCGTAATCGAATGTTGGCAATTCCACGGCGGTCGATTGGGATGCGACCCTACCGCTCTGCATCAGGCCCCGCTTTGCAGTTCCATCGCGCGCATTACGATGGGCTTGGCCCAATCGGGCGTCTGCAGCAGATCGATCACCGTGACCGGAAAATGCAATCCCTCGCGATCCAGCTGCAGCAGCGGCAGCGGTGCCGCCCTGCCCTTTGCATCGGCGGGCGCGCTGTTGTCGTACACATGCAGCTCGGCAAGATGCGGCAGCAGTTCGATCAGGTTTTCGCGCGCGGAATCGAAACGCGCGCGGATCTTGTCGTGCGGAATATCGTGTCCGCCCTGGCTGACCCGATCCGCCACGCGTTCGATGTGCAACGCCACGCTGTGCAGGCCGCACAACCAGATCGCCACGTCGTGGGTCTGGCAGGCATCGCGCAGCAGGCGCGGAATGGTGTTGCCGCCCAGCGTGGTTTCAAACGCAAAGTCGGTGCCATCGGCCATCGCCTGGCGCAGCCGTCGGGCGCCCTCGCTCCATGCTGCGGCGTTGGCCTCGTCCAGCGGCCAGCCCTGTTCCACCAGCCGCCGGGTGAAGCTGTCCGGGTTGAACCAGGTCAGCCCCGCGTCGCGCAGCCATGTGCCCAGCAGCGAACTTTTACCGGCGCCATTGACGCCGGCCAGTACCAGGATCCGCGCCACCGATCAGAGCGACGGGCCAAGGGCGGTCCTGCGCCCGCGACGGATCGGCTGGCCCATCACCTTGCCCAGCCCACCGTCGGTATTGAGGCTGGCCAGGGTGGTATCGAACTCCGCACGCAGGCGATCCAGCTCCCCCTGGCGCGCGTCATCCGGGTTGCCGGCCGCGCGGGCCAGCAGTTCCTGGTAGGCCTTGATGTCCACGATCACCGCTTCGGGGTGGTTGTGGTTGGTGATCACCAGGGCCTGCTTTTCGCGCACGGTGCGCATCAGGCTCGGCCAGCCCCGGGTCTTCACCGATGACGCAGTGGCCTTTTCAAGGCCGGGAACATCCAGGGGCAGGCTCATGACGGACATCCAGCGGAGGGATGTGGCCACTATACCCCTTTTGGGTAAATTGGGAATAAAGGGATATTCATCTACCCGAGGGCGCGTTCGAGGGCATCCATATCTGCCTGGGCGGTCGGGCGCACCACGCGCGCCACCTCCTGCCCGTCGCGCAACAGGACCAGCGTGGGCCAGAGCCTGACCGTGAAGGCGCGCCCCAGAGGGCGCCCCTTGCCGTCTTCGACCTTGCGGTGGTCGAGGCCGTGTTTTTCAACAAAGTCCCTCACCACCGGCTGCGCCGCCGCGCAATGCCCGCACCAGTCCGTGCCGAATTCCAGCAGCTGCCAGCCCGTGCCGGCCTCTACTTCGGCACGGGCAGGCTCCAGCAGATCGGTAAACCTGCGTGCGTAGGCCATGGCTCAGGCCGCCAGGGCGCGCTGGATGTCGTCCAGCGTGGAATTGGTGTAGTCCTTGGCGATCTCCTTCAGCATCCGGCTCTGTACTTCCTTGTGCAGCTGCGGCCGGATGTGGCCCAGCGTGGTCGGGTCGGCGATCAGGATCAGGTGCTCATAGCGGTGCTTGAGCGCGTGATCGTTCAACTGCTGCGCCAGCTGTTTGGCGAAGGTGGCTTCATTGAGCTGGGAAATGCTCATGTCCTTGGGCACTGCGCCGGAGGGCCCCTGGCCGGAGACGCCTTCGGCGCTGATGTCCTTGACCTCCAGTTCCTCCTCCTGCTTCAGCTGCAGCGTGCGGCCGTCGCCCACATTGGTGAACACGCGGGCCGAGCCGCCATCAGCGACGATGACGAGGGTACCTTTGGGGATCTGCAGGGTGGACATGGTTGAACTCCTTGGATGGAAAAACGGGCGATGTGTTGGCCCGCCCCCACCGTAGGCAAACGGATGTAAGCGCGGTGCATAGGCGCGTGTTCACCGTGTATGCAAGGGCATTCAGGGAGTCGGTCGGTCATTACAGTGTAAAATTCGCGGTTTTTGACCGGAACCATGGCGAAGAAGCAGCACCGCACGCCTGTCCCCGGCCCGCCCTTCATCCGGTTGCTGGCGGCGCTGGCCGACCGCAATGCCCCGCGTACCGGGCTCGACCTGTCCGACCGGCTCAGCCAGTGGATCGACTGGACCCGGGCCGTGGCGCTGTCGCGCGCGCTCGACGGGCGGCTGCCGGCCGTGGCAGACGCCGCACCCGGTTCCGTCGAGACGCTTGACGGGGAATGCGCGCGGGTACGCGCCACCCTGGTTGAAAGCATCACCGCCCCGCCGGCGGCAGGGAAACCGGCCGCGACCGACGCCACCGCCTACCGCCAGCGCTGTCTCACCGCGCAGCGCGCCATGCTCACCGCCACCGGGCGCCTGCGCGGCCTGCTGCGGGACCGGCTCAGTGCCGGGCCCGGAGACCTGCCCCGGTTGGCCGAGGTGGACGCCGCCATGGAGCAGGCGCTGAGCCCGCGCGAGCAGCAACTGCTGGCCAGCGTGCCGGTCCTGCTCGGCGCCCATTTCGAGCGTCTGCGCGACGACGCCGGCACCGCTGAGGTCGATCCCGACAGCGGCTGGCTGCACTTGTTCAGGAACGACATGCAGGCCGTGCTGCTGGCCGAACTGGATGTCCGTTTTCACCCCATCGAAGGCCTGCTTGCAGCGCTTCGCCCCCACTAACCGGGCTGTCATGTTCAGAACTCCTCTCTACCTCGTTGTTTTCCTTGCCGGCCTGCTGGCGGTGTGCTGGATCGGTGCCGGTTACGTGGGCAGCAACCCGGTCGGCCTGGCCGTGGCGCTTGTGATTGCCGCCTGCTATGTGGCCGGTGCAGTTGAACTGCACCGCTACCGGGCGGCTACCGCAGGGCTGAGCGTCGCGGTGGCTGAGGCGGCGACGGCGCCGGCCAACCTGGGCGAGTGGCTGGAGAAGGTACCGGCAGGCCTGCGCAACGCGGTGCGCCTGCGCGTGGAGGGCGAGCGCGTGGCGCTGCCAGCGCCGGTGCTGACCCCGTATCTGGTCGGCCTGCTGGTGCTGCTGGGCATGCTCGGCACCCTGCTGGGCATGATGGCCACCTTGCGCGGCACTGGGCTGGCACTGGGCAGCGCCACCGACCTGCAGTCCATCCGCGGTTCGCTGGGCGCGCCGGTGGAAGGCCTGGCCGTGGCGTTCGGCACCTCGATTGCCGGCGTGGCCACCTCGGCCATGCTGGGCCTGCTGTCGGCGCTGTGCCGGCGCGAACGCCTGCTGGGCGTGCAGCAACTGGATACCCGCATCGCCACCACCCTGCACCTGCATTCGCAGGCGTGGCAGCGCGCCGAAGCCTTCCGCCTGCTGCAGGCGCAGGCAGGCCTGATGCCGGCGCTGGTGGACCGCCTGGAAGCGATGAGCGCCGCGATCGAAGCGCAGAGCGGCGCGGCGGGCGAACGCCTGTCGGCCAACCAGGACGCCTTCCATGCCCGCGCCGAGGCCGCCCATGAGCGCCTCGCCGCTTCGGTGCAGGAGGCATTGCAGGCCAGCGTCGCGCAGAGTGCGCGCGCGGTCGGCGAGGCGCTGCAGCCGATCATGGCCGAGACCATGGCCGGCATCAGCCAGCAGACCACTGCCCTGCAGGCCACGGTGGGCGATGCCGTGCGCGCGCAGCTGGACGGCCTGGCCAATGGCTTCGAAGCCAGCCGCGCCGCCACCAGCGAGACCTGGAACGCTGCGCTCAGCAGTCAGAAGCAGGCGCACGACACCCTGTCGGCAGAACTGCGTTCTACTTTGGCCACGCTCAGCGAACAGCACGACCAGCGTGCCGTGCAGCTGCTGGAAACCCTGGCCGCCCGTCTCGACGCCAGCGTGGATGCATGGACCGGGGCACAGACCGAACAGGCGCAGCGCCATGCCGCCCTTACCCGCGATCTGCGCAGCACGCTTGAGGATTTCAGCCAGCTGCAGGGCGAGCACGGCGCCCGCCTGCTCGATTCGGTGGGTATGCGTCTGGCTGCTTGGGCCGATACCCTCGCCGAGCGCATGGACAGCAGCGCCAGCACCCACGCGCAGGCGTGGCGCGATGCGCTGCAGGGCCAGCAGTCGGTGAACGCCGAACTGGCCGAACGCAACCAGCAGGCACTGGTCGCGGCCACGGCCAGCTTCGATGGCCATGCGCGTTCGCTGGTGGATGGCCTGCAGGCCTCGCACAGCGGCCTGCAGGATCGTCTGGAAGCCCGCGACGCGCAGCGCCTGGCCACCTGGAGCGATGCGTTCACCCAGTTGTCGGAACAGCTGGGCCAGCAATGGGCCGACAACGGCGCGCAGGTTGCGGCCAGCCAGCAGGCGGTCTGCGAAACCCTGTCGCGTACCGCACACGAGATCGGCACGCAGGCGCAGGCGCATGCGGCCGAGACCATCAGCGAGATCTCGCGGCTGGTCACGCTCGCCTCGGAAGCCCCGAAGGCGGCCGCCGAAGTGGTCGCCGAACTGCGCCAGAAGCTGTCCGACAGCATGGTCCGCGACACCGCCATGCTCGACGAACGGACCCGCCTGCTGGCCACGCTGGAAACGCTGCTGGATGCAGTCAACCACGCGTCCACCGAACAACGCACCGCCGTGGACGCGCTGGTCAGCACCTCGGCCGATCTGCTGGAGCGCGTGGGCACGCAGTTCACCGACCATATCGCTGCCGAGACCGGCAAACTGGATGGCGTGGCCGCGCAGTTGAGCGGCAGCGCGGTGGAAGTGGCCAGCCTGGCCGAGGCGTTCGGCACTGCGATGCAGAGCTTCGGCACCGCCAGCACCGGGCTGGGTGAGCAGCTGCAGCAGGTGGCCGGCGCGCTGGATGCCTCGATGACCCGCAGCGATGAGCAGCTGGCCTATTACGTGACCCAGGCGCGTGAAGTGATTGACCTGAGCGTGCTCTCCCAGCAGCAGATCATCGAGGAACTGCAGCAGCTGGCCGGCCGCCGCCGCAGCGCCGGGGCCGCCACCGCATGAGTGACGAGATCGAGCTGGAAGGCGAAACCGGCGCGCCGATCTGGGCCGCCTTCGGCGACCTGATGTCGGTGCTGCTGGGCGCGTTCGTGCTGATCCTGGTCGGCGTGGTGGCGCTGCAGCTGGAGCTGTCGCATCGCCTCGATGAGGAAGTGGCGCAGCGCCAGGCCGAAGCCAAGCGGCGCCAGACCCTGGAACAGGCCCTGGCCGGTCCGCTGGCCGCCGGGCGGGTAACGCTGGTGGATGGCCGCATCGGCATCCGCGGCAGCGTGCTGTTCGCGCTCAATTCCGACCAGCTGCAGCCGGAAGGCCGCGAGCTGCTGCGCAGCCTGGCTGCGCCGCTGGCCGGGTATCTTTCATCGCGCGAAGAGATCCTGATGGTCAGCGGTTTCACCGATGACCGTCCGGTACGCGACAGCAACCGCCAGTTCGCCGACAACTGGGAACTGTCGGCCGAGCGCGCGTTGACCGTGACCCGCACCCTGATCGCCGAAGGCGTGCCGGCCGGTTCGGTGTTCGCCGCCGCGTTCGGTGCCGAACAGCCGGTGGGTTCCAACGCCGACGAAGAAGGCCGCGCACGCAATCGCCGTGTCGAAATGGCGCCGATTCCACGCCCGAAGCCGACCGTGGCGGGCGATGGACGGTAACCGTACCGCCGCCAGCGACCGGCTCGCGCACTGGCGCGGGCAGCAGCTGGATCGCCACGATCCGGTGCAGTTCGCCTTCCTGGAAGCGCTGCAGCGCCGCGCGCAGCGGGCCAGCGGTTCGCTGCGCGGCGTACTGGACGCCCGCCTGGAGACGCTGCTGGCTGCCTACGCCGAACGCGTGACTGCCGCGACCGTTGCAACCGCGCCCGCGAAGCGCGCAGAAACGGCGGATACGCTGGCCGCGCTGGGCCAGCCGCGCGCCACGTACAACCCCGACTACCCCGCACTGCCGGCCCTGG
The DNA here is from genome assembly GCF_001704155.1 of Stenotrophomonas rhizophila. NCBI lineage: Bacteria > Pseudomonadati > Pseudomonadota > Gammaproteobacteria > Lysobacterales > Lysobacteraceae > Stenotrophomonas > Stenotrophomonas rhizophila. The sequence continues at coordinate 2,439,460 of NZ_CP016294.1, forward strand.
CCGAGTTCCGCAGTGCGTGGGCCGCGCTGCGCACCGCCGGCCAGGTGCGGCAGACATTGGCGCAGACCCCGAGCGATGGCGGCCCGTTGAACTCCAGCGTGCTGGTGCACCGTGCCATCGGCTGGATGGGCGAGGTGTCGCCCGCGTACCTGCAGCATTTCCTCGCCTACATCGACAACCTGGCCTGGCTGGAGCAGATGCAGCAGCGCGGCACCCTGCCCAGCCGCGACAGCGTGCCCGGCCGCACCCCGGCCAAGCCGCGCCGCAGCCGCACCGCACGCTAACCGCGCAGGGTCGCGCCGCCGTCCACGTACAGGTCGCTCATGGCGATGTGGCCGGCCTGGTCGGAGAGCAGGAACATCACCGCCTGCGCGATGTCATCCGGCGTAGCCAGTTTGCGTAACGGAATGCCTGCCTTGTAGGTTGCCGGACTGCCATCGATGACCCGCTGCGCGCCTTGGTCATCGGCCCACATGCCGGTCTGCATCGGGGTCAGCGTCGACCCCGGCGCCACGATGTTGCAGCGGATGCCGTGCGGCGCCAGTTCCAGGCCAAGGCAGCGGGTGAACATGGTCGCCGCCGCCTTCGACGCCGCATATGCGGCCATGCCATGGCGCGGCACGCCGGCGGCATTCGAGCTCACCGTCACGATGGCGCCCTGCCCGCGCGGCACCATTACCCGCGCCAGCGCACGGCTTAGATGGAAGACCCCATCGGTATTGACCGCAAACACATGGTGCCATTGGGCGTCATCGATGCCGGTGACCTCGCCGACCTGCAGCACGCCGGCAACGCTGATGCCGAAGCCGATCGGGCCAAGGGTGGCTTCAACCGCTCCAACCAGTGCGTCAACCGCCGTTGAATCGGTCACGTCCAGTGACCGCGGGTGCAGTCGCGGGTGGGGCGGCAGCGCCGGTGCGGCCAGGTCGGTGGCGACCACCCTGCAGCCGCTGTCGAGCAGCTGCTGGACCAGCGCAGCGCCAATGCCGCCGCTGGCGCCGGTGACCAGTGCAATCGTGTTCTCGAATCCTGTCAGCTTCATGTGCTGTCCTCTCGTTCAAGGCCGTCCCAGTGCTGCAGCCGCGCCGACAGCCACGGGGCCAGTTGCGCCACGGCATCACGGCCGGTCAGCTCGGCGTGCAGGAACGGCAGCGGCAATGCTTCCACCCGCGAGGCGTGCGCCTGCCACAGGACAGACTGCAGGTGCGGCCGCTGCGCGTGGTCATTGCCGGCGCGCACATGCACCAGGGTGCCGACGAAGTGGCGATGGTGATGCTCGCGGATCAACCGGTTGGTGCCGGTCACCGCGCGCACCACGCCGTCCAGCACGTGCCCGGGCAGGTTGCCCAGCGCGCTGTCGCCACGGCGCAGAAACGCGACGATGCGCTCGCGGCTGTCCAGCTCGGGGTGGCGCTCCGGGTCGTAGCCGGCAATGGCCAACAGCGCACGCAGCGCCGCCACCGGATCCGGCTCGGGTTCCGCGCGCCAGCATTCGCTGGGGTAGGCATCCAGCAGGACCAGCGCGCCCACCGCACGCTGCATCGCCTGCAGGTGCACCGCGATGGCCTGGGCGATGATGCCGCCCACCGACCAGCCCAGCAGGTGCACCGGGCCCTGCGGCTGCAGCGCGAGGATGCGTGCGGCGTAGTCGGCCGCCAGCGCATCGATCCCCGCCGGCAGCGGCTGCGCGGGGTCGAGTACCGGCGATTGCAGGCCGTGCACGTCGCGCGCCGGGTGCAGCGCACGGCCCAGCTCGCGGTAGTTCCAGGCGATGCCGCCTGCGGGATGGATCACGAACAGCGGCACCCTGCCCGGCTCACCGCGCGCGAGGGTGATCACTGGCGCCAGGCCGTGGTCGGCGTCCTGCAGCGGCGCCTCCAGGCGTGCAGCCAAGCCCGCCACCGTCGGCGTGGCGAATACCGCACCCAATCCCGGGTCCTGCTGCCAACGCTGCTGGATCGCCAGCAGCAAGTGTACGGCCGTCAGCGAATCGCCGCCCAGCGAAAAGAAGTCCGCGTCCGCCGCAGCCGGCGCCGCCAGCCCGAGCACCTGCTGGAACAGCGCGGCCAGTGCCTGTTCCGTGGGCGTCTGCGCGCTGCGGCCGGCCGCGTGGGTATCCGGCAGTGGCAGCGCGGCGCGGTCGAGCTTGCCGTTGGCCGTTACCGGCCACGCCTGTACCACCACGATGGCCGCCGGCACCATGTATTCGGGCAACTGCGTGCCGAGCGCACGGCGCAGGCTTCCTGCGTCCAGTACGTCGCCGGACACGTACGCCACCAGGCGTGCCGGCATGCCCGGGTCCTGGTCGCGCAGCAGCACCTCGGCGCGGGTCACGCCGGGCAGCCCGCGCAACGCGGATTCAATCTCGCCCAGCTCGATGCGCAGGCCGCGCAGCTTGACCTGGTGGTCACCGCGGCCCAGGTACTCCAGCGCCCCGTCATCACGCCAGCGTGCCCGGTCGCCGCTGCGGTACAGGCGCCCTCCGGGAACGTGCGGATCGTCGAGGAAGCGCTCGGCGGTCAGGTCCTCGCGCCCGAGGTAGCCACGCGCGAGCTGCACCCCGCCGAGATACAGGTCGCCGGGCACGCCCGCCGGCAGCGCCCGAAGCTGTGCATCCAGCACGTACAGCCGGGTGTTCCAGACCGGATGGCCAATCGGCACCGGGTCCGAACGGTCCTCGCGGGACGCCGGCCAGTAACTGACATCGACCGCTGCTTCGGTGGGGCCGTAGAGATTGTGCAGCTCCGCGTCGACACGCGCGTGGAAGCGGTCGCGCAACCCGGCGTCGAGCGCCTCGCCACTGGTGAACACCTGCTGCAGCGGCAGGCCCCGAAGATCGGGCACGGCCAGCCAGGCATCCAGCATGGACGGCACGAAATGCAGCGTGGTGATGCGTTCGGCCGCGATCAATCGGGTCAGCGCCTGCGGGTCGCGGTGCAGGCCGGGCGATGCGATCACCAGCGTGGCACCGCTGATCAGCGGCAGGAAGAACTCCCACACCGAGACATCGAAGGTGGCCGGCGTCTTCTGCAGGATGCGCGCCTCCGGCCCGATCCGATACTGGCTGCGCATCCATTCGAGACGGTTGACGATGGCGCGGTGTTCCACCACGACGCCCTTCGGCTCGCCGGTGGAGCCGGAGGTGTAGATCACGTAGGCCGCGTCACCCGGCTGCACGGTATCGGGGAGCGCCGCGTCGCTGCAGGTCGCCCACTGCGACGGCGACAGGACTGGCGCTCCCACGAAACGATGGGCGTCGCCCGCCTCCGCCAACACGCACTGCGGCTGTGCCGACGCCAGGATCTTCCGTAGCCGCGCATCCGGATGGTCCAGGTCCACCGGCAGGTACGCGCCGCCGGCGCGCACCACCGCCACCAGCGCGATCAGCAGCGACAACGAACGCGGCAGGGCCACCACCACGCGCGACTCGCGGGTAATGCCCATTGCCTGGAGCTGCAGCGCCAACGCGCGGCTGCGCTGCTCCAGCGCGGCGTAAGTCAGTGCCTCGCCTTCAAACCGCAGTGCGGTTGCGTCCGGCGCGGCGACCAGCCGTTGGTTCAGCAGCGCAGCAAGTGACACATCGGCAACCGCATGTTGCGTGGCATTGACGGTGTGCAGCCAGTGCTGCGCTTCGTCAGGCAGGCACAGCGCAACGTCTGCCAGCAGGCCACCGCGTGCCTGCACCTCGAGCGCGGACGACACGAAATGCAGCAGCCGTCGGGCATGCGCAGTGATCCCCGACCGCGTGTACTGCTGCGGATTGGCCTCGATCTCCAATGCCAGCGACGTCAGTGCATCCCCGCGGAAACCGAAGGTGATGTCGTCCACCGGTCCGGTGCACAGCACCTCCAGCTGCGCCGTGACCCCCGGCCACGGCAGCGGCCGGTAGAACGGCTGCACGTTCACCAAGGCGCCGTGCAGCCGATGCTGCTGGCCGCTCCAGCCCAGGTCGCGGCGGATCTGCTCGCCCCGGTAGCGGCCATGCCGGCGGCCCCGCACCAGCGCCCGTGCGGTATCTCGCACCCTGTCGTCGACGCTCTCATCTGCCGTTGCGGACACGCGCAGCGGCAGCACGTTCATCACCATCGCCGGGACCCGTGCCGAGGCGCTGCCCAGCCGCCCCATGTAAGGCACACCGACGGTCACCTCATCGCTGGCCGTCATCCGTCGGCAGTACTCGGCAGTCAACGCGGTGAGCAGGTCCGGCCAAGGCTGGCCCACGGCCTGCGCAGTGGCCAACAGCTGTTCGCCCAGCGGCACGTTGATGGTTTCGGTCAGGCGCAGCGCGTCGGACCTTGCCGCTGCCATGCCACCCCCCAGTCCCTCTGCGGGTGCAGCGTCCTGCATGGTTGCCCGCCAGTAGCCCGCATCGGCCACGCGGCGCTCGCCGATGCGGTACTGCGCGTCTTCGTCCAGCACCGGCAGAAGCGGCTGCAGAGCATCGGCGCTCTCGCCGGCGTACAGCGCACACACCCGTGCACTGAACAGCGCCATGCCATAGCCATCGGTGGCCAGGTGATGCACCCGCAGGTACCACGCGAAACGCTGCGGCCCGAGCACGAACAGGCGCTGTTGGGCCAACCGGTCGCGGCCGGGATCGACCGGCTGCAGGCGGTCGGCCTGCATCGCTTCGCGCGCGGCGTGCAGCGGATCGGTCTGGACAGACAGATCCACCACCTGCACACGCGGAACGTGGCTCGGGTCCAGCCACTGCTGCGGCACGCCCGCTTCATTTTCGGCCACGCGCAGGCACAGTGCCTCGGCTTCAGCGGCGGCTGCATCGGCGGCCGCACGGAAACGGTCGACATCCAGCGCGCCTTCAAACCACACGACGTGCGCGGTATTGAATGTTGCGGGCGCCGGCGACAGGCGCTGCGCGTACCACAGCCCGGTCTGCGCCTCGCTCAGCGGATACCGTAGCTGCCCTGCGCCCTCGGCGCTGGCCATCTGCGCGCTCATGCCCCGGCGTTGGCCCGGGCCTGCAGCTGCTGCACCACCTGCCACCAGCCGGCCAGCGTGGTGTGCTCGGCCAGGTGGCCGAACTCCAGGGCGATGCCGGTGTTGCTCCAGGCCAGCACCAGCCCGAGCACCCGCATCGAATCCAGGCCCAGGTCCATCAGGTGGTCGTCATCGCCGACGGTGTCGGGGGATTCGCCGAGCATGCCGGCCACATCGGCGCGCATCCGTTCCAGGGTCAGGGGTGCGGTGAGGGTGTCAGTCATGCCAGGCGCTCCAGCAGCTGGTCGGTGGTCATCGGCACGCCGCAGGTGCGGGCGATCCAGTGCAGCGCCTGGTCATGGTCGGCACGCGAGAAATCGGCCACCGCGTCGGCCGCGATGAACGCTTCGATATCGCGCTGGAATGCGTCGGCCACGGTGGCGGTGCAGCCGATGTGTGCGTACACCCCGGTCACCAGCAGCTGGTCGCGGCCGCGTGCGCGCATCATCGTCTCCAGGTTGCTGCGCTGGAAGGCGCTGTAGCGGTGCTTGACCAGCACGTGGTCGCCTTCGGCGGGTGCCAGCGCGGCGATGATCGCCTCGTGTTCGCGGGTTGCCTGCATGCCCGGCCCCCACAGGTCGGCCTGCAGGCCGCGGTCACGCCGGTCCTGGTTGCCGCGCTGGGCGGTGTAGAACACCGGTATGCCCTGCGCCCTGCAGTGCGCGACCAGCCGGACGATGTTGGCGGTTGCCGGGGCAAGCGGCGCGGCATCGGCGCCGAACGCGGCCAGGAAGTAGCGCTGCATGTCATGCACCAGCAGCGCGATGCGCGCCGGGTCAGGTTGCCACGGTCCGCGCGGCGCCGGCAGTTCGGCCGCCGTGGGCAGCGCGTAGGATGGAATGGTGGGCAGCGCCATCAGCGCGGTTCTCCTGTCTGTTCGATATGGCGCGCACGCAGCTGCGCACGCAGTTCGCGGCGGCTGACCTTGCCCACCGCCGTGGTCCCGAAGGCGTCCACGAACACCACCTGATCCGGCACCTTGAAGGCGGCAAGACCGCGGCTGCGCACCCACGCCTTCAGGCTGGCCGCGGTCGGGCGCTCGCCGCGCGTGATGACGAAGGCACAGCTGCGCTCGCCCAGGTACGGATCGGGCATGGACACCACCGCCGCGTCGAAGACGCTGGCGTGCGCGAGCAGGTGGTCTTCGATCTCCTCGGCCGAGATCTTTTCGCCCGCACGGTTGATGTGGTCGCCGGCGCGACCCTGCACCACCAGGTAGCCGCCCGGCAGCTGCTGGACCATGTCGCCGGTGCGATAGAAGCCATCTTCGGTGAACGACCGCGCGTTCGCGCCGGGGTCGTTGTGGTAACCGCGGATCGTGTAAGGGCCCCGCGTCAGCAGGTGGCCCACCTCGCCCGGCGCGACCGGGTGGCCGTGGTCGTCCACCACCAGCACTTCATCGTCGGGCGAGATCGGGCGGCCCTGGGTGTTCAGCACGCACTCCCGCGCGTCGTGCAGGCGGGTGTAGTTGACCAGGCCTTCGGCCATGCCGAACACCTGCTGCAGCTGGCAGTCCAGCCCGTCGATGACCCGGCGCGCGGCTTCCGGCACCAGCTTGGCCCCGCCGACCTGCAGCACCTGCAGGCTGGACAGGTCATGCGGGGTACTGGCTGCGGCCTGTGCCCACAGCAGCGCCAACGGCGGCACCAGGCCCACGCAGGTCACCTGCTCGCGCGCGATCAGCGGGAACGCGGTGTCCGGGCCTGCGCCGGGGCTGAGCACCACCCGTGCCCCGGCATACAGTGCGCCGAAGAAGCCCGGCGAACTCATCGGGAAATTGTGCGCGGCCGGCAGCGCCACCATGTACACGCTGTCGCGGCCGATGCCGCAGATCGCGTTGCTGGCGCGGAACGAATACAGGTAGTCGTCGTGGGTGCGCGGAATCAGCTTGGGCAGGCCGGTGCTGCCACCGGAGAGCTGCAGGAACGCCACCGACTGCGGGTCGGGATCCGGCGGCAGCGCGTCAGCGGGTCCGGCCAGCCCGGCGACGGAAAGGAATTCCGCTGCATCGCCGACAATCAGCACGTGGCGGACACCGGGTATGGACGCCTGCAGTTCGCGCGCGAGCGTGCGGTAGTCGAAACCCTCGTATGCCGACGCAGCTATGTAGGCGCTGGCTTCGGCCGTGCGCACCACGTGCGCTATCTCGGTCAGGCGATGGGCCGGCAGTGCATATACCGGGATCAACCCGGCGCGGAACAGCCCGCAGACCACGCTGACGAATTCGACCGTGTTGCCCAGCTGCACCACCACCCGATCACCCGGCGCCAAGCCAGCGGCCAGCAGGCCAGCACCGATGCGCCCTGCCTCCTGCCACAGCTGTGCGTAAGTCAGGCGGGACCCGCCGCCGACCACGGCCACGTCGTCGGCGAACTGTCCGGCACGCTCGCGCAGGAAGCCGGGGAACGTTTCGCCACGCCAATAGCCGGCGGCGCGGTAGCGCGCGACCAGCGCCGGCGGCCAGACCTGGCGCAGTGGCACACGCACCGGAGAAACGACTGCATTCATCAGAGTGTCCATCCTTCAATCCGTGGGGCGGCGTCCGCGCCCAGCGCGGTCAACAAGGCCCCGAACTTCACCCCGGTCTCGGCAACCTCTGCGGCCGGCTCCGAACCGGCGACGATGCCGGCGCCGGCATGGATGCGGGCCTGGTGGCCCTGCACGCGTGCGCAGCGGATCGCCACGTACCAGTCGCCATCACCGTGCGCGTCCATCCAGCCCACCGCGCCTGCATAGAAGCCGCGCTGCACCGGCTCAAGGCGGCGAATGGTATCCAACGCGAGTGCGGCAGGCGTGCCGCACACCGCCGGCGTGGGATGCAGGGCCGCCAGCAGCGTGGCTACCGAGGTGGACGGATCGCGCAGGCGTGCTTCGATGCGCGTGCCCAGGTGCCACAAGGTGGTGGTGGCATGCAGGGTCGGCCGCGCTGCAGCGTCGATCCACTCGCAATACGGACGCAGCGCCGCCACGATGGCGTCGACCACGTAGCGGTGTTCGTCATGGTCCTTGGCCGAGCCCAACAGCTCGCGGGCCGCCTGGGCGTCCTCATCCGGATCCGGGCGACGCCGGGCCGAGCCGGCCAGCGGATGCGAAAATACCTGCGGTCCACGTCGCGACACCAGCAGCTCCGGGCTGGCACCGACCAGCCATGCTGGCGCATCGCCGGCGGCCACCGGCAGCGGGCACAGGTAAGTGACCGCGTCCGGGTCCTGGCCCAGCCGCGCCACCAACGCACGCGGGTCGATCGCCGCGCGGCTGTGCACACGCAGCGTGCGGGCCAGCACCACTTTCTTGAGTTCTCCGTCGCGGTTGTGCAATCCTGCCAGTGCGTGCCGCACCGCGTCCGCGTACTGCGCGGCACTCGGCTCGGCATGGATGTCGCCGCTGAATGGAAGCGCCGGCGCCGTTGCTTCCAACGCACCCTGCGCCAGTGACGCGGGCTGGTACAGCGCGTCGTCACCCTTCGGATCGAACGGCACCGCGCCGACCAGCAGTGCCGGTGTGCGCCCTTCGCGCGCGAAGAAGGTCCGCGCGCGGGCATCCAGCGTCGCGGTGCCGCCGGACGGAAGGGTGGCGTGGCAGCCACGTGCATCCAGCGTGCGCCCAGGCAGGCGCAGCATGAAGTGCTCCGCTGCGTCGCCGGCACCGGGATCGCTCGCCTGCGCGATGGTATCGCTGTCCGCGCGCACTGTGTCGTTCATGCCGCGCGCCTCCCATCCAGGGTAGCCGCAGCCGCCAGCCCCAACAGCACCAGACCCACCAGCAGGTACGGCGCACTGGGGGCCGCGCGATACAGCAGCGTGCCCACCATCGGCCCGATCACCATGCCCAGGCCCTGCACGGAAGCCACCGCACCGGCAGCCGCGCCCTGCTCGTGCGCCTGCACCGAATCGGCAGCCAAGGCCTGGAACGAGGGAAACACAAACCCCATGCCGAACGCCGCCACCGCATAGGTGGCCAGCAGCTGCCAGGGCGCCTGCACCAGCGCCACCGACGAAAACCCGATACCGGAGATCACTGCACCCAGCGCGATCCAACGGCGTGGCGGCATGTTCTTGAAGGTCATCACCAGCACCTGGGCCACGATCAGCCCAACCCCGACCGCCGTCAGCGCCAGGCCGGCCATGCGCGCGCCGGCCGCCGGGGCCAGCTGCAGGCGGTCGATGGCGAAGAACCCCACCGTGACCTGGGCAATGGTCACCGAGATCATCGCCGCGAACACCGCCATCACCGGCAGGCGCAGGCGCGGGTCGTACCAGGCCAGCGCGGCACGCGGACCGTTGGTGGGCGCCGCCGGCGGTGGCGCCGACGGCAGCCGCCAGGCGATGACCAGCAGCGCGAGCACCGGCAGCAGTGCCGCCACGTACAGGGTCAGCGCAAGATCGTGGAACGCGACCCAGCCCGCTGCTGCGGGCCCGATCACCATGCCCAATGCATTGGCACTGCCCAGCTTGGCCATCGCACCGGCACGTTGCCCGGGTGCGGCTTCATCGGCCACCAGCGCCGCAGCGGTCGGTGGCACGGCGGCATAGAACAGGCCGACCAGGGCGCGCGTGCCCACCAGCGCAAGCACCGACAGCCATACCGCCGGCGGTGCCTGCAACGCGGTGTCCACGAACACCGCCATCACGATATAGATCACCGCATACGCGGCCAGTGCGATCAGCAGTACACGGCGGCGCCCGATGCGGTCGCTCAGTGCGCCCCACCGTCGGGCCGACAGCATCCACAGCACGCCGGCCGCGGTGACCGACAGCCCCGCGTGCCATTCGGACAGCCCCAGCAGGCGCACCACCGGGCCGATCACCGCGACGAACGCCATCATCGCCATGGTGCCGACCCACGCGGCGAAGACCAGAGCCGGCAAGCCGGATACCACGGGAATTGAACGCATGCATCACCACGACCGATCAGGATTGGACACGCACCGCGCGACGGCGGGCGTTTGATTGATTCGGCTTCGTCGATTCAAGGACCGGCGTGGCTATCCTTTCAAATGATAACAGCTCGCATTTAGGTTTGCGCGATCAATGGTTCCGGTGTTCATGATGCGGATCAACGCGGTCTTCCGCCGGCCCGACTAAGCTGCTGGCAACGTTCCACGGACATTCCCCCATGGCGTCACCTCCCCTGCCCGCGCTGCTTGCCGACGCACAGGGCTTCTCGCTGCAGATCCTCAGCCTGGCCGGTGAACTGTGGAACGGCGAGGTGCGCGAGGTGAGCGTGCCCGGCAGCAACGGCCGCTTCGGGGTGATGGCCCGGCACGCACCGCTGCTGGGCACGCTGCGCGAAGGCATGGTGTCGGTGTATCCGCTGAAGGCCGAACCGCCGCTGCACGTGTACGTGTCCGGTGGCTACGTGGAAGTGCAGCCTGGCAAGGTGATCGTGATGGCCGACCTGGCCGTGCGCAGCGATGATCTCGACGAAGGACGCGCGCGGGTGGCCGCAGAGGCCGCACGCTCGCCGATGGCTCAGGCGTTCACCGACGAAGACTACGTGCGCCTGCACGCCGAGCTGATGCACCAGCGCGCCGTGCAGCTGCGCGGGCTGCCCTGGAAATAGCACCTCCGCCTTCACGCGAGCCCCACATAGACGTGCTCATGCTGAACAGGCGGTAGTGATAGATGACGCATACAAGATGTTGCATGGATACAGCGGCCTTTGGACCGGAGGATTCGGTCCCTCGCTGATCCTGGTACGACGTTGTGGTGCTACGGGGGTCGTGCGGTCCACCCAGTTCCGTTTCGGAGTCCAGTCATGACAGCCATTACCCCATGCGGCCCGCGCCGCATGCTCGTTACGGCCATCGCCGTGACGCTCGCGACGCTGCCCCTTGCTGCAGCAGCAGCCACGCTCACCGGCCCCGGCAGCACGCACACCATCCAGCCCGGCGACCTGCGTGAGGACTGGACCGTGTCCGACGGCGCCGAACTCACCATCGCCGCCGGTGGTCTGGCAGGCCCCACCCAGGTCGACAACGCGCGCGTGATCGGCACCGACGTGGACATCAGCGGGCTGTTCGGGATCCGCGTCGCCAACGGCGGCAGCGCCGACATCAACGGCGGCACGATGACCTTCACCTCTCCCTTCGCCGACGCTGGCGGGGTCTCGTCTGGCAGCACCATGGGCATCAACGCGGTGACCGTCACTTCCGCCGGGCGCGGCTTCAGCGCCACCGGCGACGGCAGCGAACTCACGTTGACCAACACGACCATTACCGCCGGCGGAGAAGCGCTGCAGGTGGACGATGGTGCACTGCTGGTGCTGGACAACGTACAGGCCAGCTCGGATGGCAGCGCCAGTGGCGCGCTCGGCTACGGGCTGGACATGGCCGGCGGCACCGCCCGCGTCAGCAACAGCACGCTGTCGGGCTCGCTGGCCGGGGTGGCCATGACCGGCGGCGAGCTGGTCATGGACGCCTCGACGATCACGTCCAGCGGCACCGCGCTGTCGATGGTCGGCACCGGCACGGCCGGGCCTGCCGCAACGCTGTCGGGCTCCGAAGTCACCGGCAGCACCGGCGCCACCGTCACGCGCGGTGCCAACCTCACCCTGGCGGGCAGCCAGGTGCGTGGCACGGCGGGCAGCGGCAGCGGCGCCAACAACGGCGTGGGCGTGGCGCTCAACAATGCCACGCTGGTCGTCTCGCAGGGCAGCACCCTGGAGGGCAGCAACAGTGCCCTGTCGATCACCGGCAGCGCGGCCGGCACCAGCAGCGTGGTGGTGGACCAGTCGCGCCTTGTCTCGACCAACGGCCCGGCGATTGTCATGCCGCAGTCCGGCAATGCCGACCTCCGCATCGCCAACGGCTCCACCGTCGAGGCCGGCAACGGCGTGATCCTGCAGGTGGGGTCAGGCGCTACGGCCAACCTGGAGGTGGTCGCCTCCGCGCTGGTCGGCGACATCATCGGGCAGACCCGCGGGACCAGCCGCGCCGAGGTCAACATCGCACTGGGCGAAGGCGCATCGCTGACCGGCGCGATCGTCAACGGCAACACGGTGGCACTGACCGGCGCGCAATGGCAACTGACCGGCAACAGCACGGTGCAGGACCTTTCCGTGGGGAGCGGTTCGCTGCTCCAACTCGGCGATGGCAGCAGCTTCAACACGCTTGAGGTCGCCGGCAATTACGTCGGCGACGGCGGCACGCTGCTGTTCAACACGGTGCTGGCCGGCGACGACGCGTCGTCCGACCGGCTGCTGATCGACGGTGATACCAGCGGCCAGACCAACGTACGGGTCAACAACGTGGGCGGCGCCGGGGCGCAGACCAGCCAGGGCATCAGCCTGATCGAGATCGGCGGTGCGTCCAACGGCACCTTCGACCTTGCCGGGCGCGCGGTGGGTGGACAGTACGAGTACTTCCTGTTCAAGAGCGCTGCCGACGGCAACTGGTACCTGCGCTCGGAACTGCCCGACCCGTGCGACGCCGACCCGACCCAGCCCGGCTGTGTCGATCCGGAACCCGATCCCTGCCTGATCGATCCGACGGCGCCGGGCTGCGTGGATCCCGAACCGGACCCGTGCGCGATCGATCCCACCCTGCCCGAGTGCGTGGACCCCGAGCCGGTGCCGGTGCTGCGGCCGGAACCGGGCGCGTACCTGGCCAACCTGCAGGCTGCTGAAGGCATGTTCCGGCTCGGCTACCACGAGCGCCACGCGGGCCAGAACAGTGGGCGTGCCTGGGTGCGCGTGGATGGCGCGCGCTCGCGCTTCGATGCCGACAGCCGCCAGCTCGACGTGCACGGCAGCAGCCAGGCACTCAGCGTCGGCACCGATCTGCTGCGCACCCCGCAGGGCAGCGGCTTCGGGGTGATGCTGTCCAGCGGCAATGCCTCCAGCACCTCGACCAGCACACTGACCGGGTACTACGCGCGCGGCAAGGTGCGCGGGGCCGCATTGGGCGTGTATGCCACCTGGCGCGCCGCCGGCGATGGCGACCCGTACACCGGTTTCTACCTGGACGGCTCGCTGCAGCACGCGCGCTTCTCCAACCGGGTGGAAGGCGCCGCGCTGGCCACCGAACGCTACGACACCCGCGCCTGGCAGGGCGCGCTGGAAGCCGGCCACGCGTTCCGCCTCGGTCGCGGCGAACACGGCGGCGTGTTCATCGAGCCGCAGCTGCAGGTGGGCTACACGCGCTGGAACGATGTGCGCCATCTTGAACAGAACGGCACCCTGGTCACCACCGAGGACGCCAACGGCACGTTCGGCCGCGTGGGTGTCCGCCTTTCCGGCGTGACCCGGTGGGACGGCCTGGCGGCCAGCGTGCAGCCCTACATCGCCGCACACTGGATCCGCACCGGCGCCGACGCGCGCGTGCGCATGGATGATGAGCGGGTGGATGCGCGCATTCCGCGCAACCGCGGCGAATTCAGTGCCGGCGCCTCGCTGGTGTTCGCCAACGGGTTTGGCGCGTGGGGCGGGTTGTCGCTGCAGCAGGGCCAGGGGTACTTCCAGCGCAGCGCGCAGCTGGGGCTCAGCTATCGGTGGTGAGACGCGTGGACAACAGGCCACGCCGCTTGAACCACCCTTCCAGCGGCAGCGTCACCAGCGGCGGCACCGCTGCCAGCAGCGCCAGGCCGGCGGCCCACCACGGCCAGCGCAGCTTCACTGCCGCCAGCACGGTGACCACCACGTAGACCATGAAGGCCACGCCATGCACCGGCCCGAACAGCGCCACGCCGGCGGTGGTCGGCTCGGCGGCGTGGTACTTCAGGTACATGCCGACCAGCAGCCCGGCCCAGGTAAACGCCTCGAACAAGGCGACAACGGCAAACACACGGCCCATCGGGTGCAACGGTACGGAAGCGCGCAAGACAGTCTCTGCAGGGGCGACAAGGCCGCCCATCATACCGTCTTGCGCGAATGCGACGCTTTCGCACTCAGACGAACATGCCGCCCGACGCTTCCACGCGCTGCGCGTTGATCCACGCCGTACGCGGCGACAGCAGCGCGGCGACGACCGGCCCGATATCGTCCGGCTGCCCTGCGCGACCCAGCGCGGTGTTGCCGGCCACCATCGCATTGATGTCGGCGTTGTCGCGCACGTGCCCGCCGCCGAAGTCGGTTTCGATCGCGCCCGGTGCCAGCGTGTTGGCGCTGATGCCGCGCGCGCCCAGTTCCCTGGCCAGGTACCGGCTGAAGACTTCGATGCCGCCCTTCATCATCGCGTAGGCCGAACTGCCCGGCAGCGAGAAGCGGGCCAGGCCACTGGACACGTTGAGAATGCGGCCACCATCGGCGATCAGCGGCAGCAGCGCCTGGGTCAGGAAGTACGGCCCTTTCAGGTGCACGGCGACCAGCTCGTCGAACTGGGCCGGGGTGGTGTCGGCGAAACCGGCATACAGGCCTTCGCCGGCATTGTTGAACAGCCCCTGCAGGCCGGTCGCGCCCCAGGCCTGCAGTTGTGCCTGCACGGCTTCGGCGAAGCCGGCAAAGCCGGCGCTGTCGGCCATGTCCAGCGGCAGCGCGGCGGCACGCCGGCCCAGCGCCTGGATCTGGGCGACCACGGCGTCGGCCGCATCGGCCCGGCTGCGGTAGGTCAGCAGGATGTCGGCACCGTCGGCCGCCAGCGCCAGCGCAGCATTGCGGCCGAGGCCGCGGCTGCCGCCGGTGATCAGGACAACGCGTGAGGGGGAGTGGGACATGGGGTGCTCCTGGGTGAGGTGTGACGCCAGACTATTGGCATTGCGCCATCACATAAACCGCGCGATCCTGATTTGACTGTCCAGTCAGAGTGAACAATCCATGGACCGCCTCGACCACCTGCGCAGCTTCCTGCGTGTTGCCGAACTGGGCTCGTTCACCGCCGCTGCCGAGCAGCTGGGCCTGCCCAAGGCCAGCGTGTCGCTGGCCGTGCAGCGGCTGGAAGCGGAAGTGGGCGTGCAGCTGCTGCACCGGACCACCCGCCGGGTGCGGCTGACCGCCGACGGCGCGCAGTTCCAGCAGCGCGCCCGCGACCTGCTGGACGACATGGAGGATCTGCAGGGCATGTTCCGCCGTGACACCCAGCTCAAGGGCCGGCTGCGGGTGGACATGTCCAGCGGGCTGGCCCGGCAGCTGGTGATTCCCCACCTGCCGGACTTCCTGGCCCGGCACCCGGGACTGGAGATCGAGCTGAGCGGTACCGACCGCCGCGTCGACCTGGTCCGCGAAGGCTTCGACTGCGTGGTCCGGGTCGGCCCTTTGGACGACAACACGCTGGTGGCGCGCCCGCTGGGGGTGATGCACATCGTCAACTGCGCCAGCCCGGCGTACCTGGCTGCACGGGGGATGCCGTACGCGCTGGAGGATCTCTCCCACCATGCGCTGGTGCATTACGTGGGCACGCTGGGCCAGCGCTCGCCGGGCTTCGAGTACCACGACGGCCAGGCCTACCGCAGTGTGCCGATGCGCGGCGCGATCACGGTCAACAGTGGCGAGGCCTACAGTGCCGCGGCGCTGGCGGGGCTGGGCATCATCCAGGTGCCACGGCTGGGTGCGCGCGTGGCGCTGGCCGCTGGGACGCTGGTGGAAGTGCTGCCGGCGTGCGTGGCCGAGCCCATGCCGGTGACCCTGTTGTACGCGCAGCGACGACATCTGCCACGCCGGGTGGCCGCCTTCATGGACTGGATGGCGGCGCTGGTCACACCGGAGCTGCAGCGGTTGGACTGAACCGCAACCGCGCATACACGCGCTATCACGCACATTCATGCACATTCATGCGCATTCATGCGCATTCGCGCACTGAATCAGGTACAGTGCGCGCATGACGACTCCCGACACCCTACCCGGCGAACGCCAACAGACCATCCTGCGCCTGCTACGCGAACAGGGTCGCGTGTTTTCGGCCCAGCTCGCGCTGCAGATGG
Source organism: Stenotrophomonas rhizophila (assembly GCF_001704155.1). Lineage (NCBI taxonomy): Bacteria > Pseudomonadati > Pseudomonadota > Gammaproteobacteria > Lysobacterales > Lysobacteraceae > Stenotrophomonas > Stenotrophomonas rhizophila. The sequence goes on from NZ_CP016294.1 coordinate 2,455,311, forward strand.
AGGTGTCGGAGGACTCGATCCGACGCGACCTCCGCGAGCTCGCCAACCAGGGGCTCTGCCGGAAAGTCCACGGCGGTGCGCTGCCGGCGGCAGTGGAATTCCCGCCCCTCCCCGCACGCCACGCGCAGCAGCCGGCGCAGAAGCACGCGCTGGCCTTGGCCGCCGCCGCGTGTATCCGCCCGGGTGAGCGCATCCTGCTCGATGCCGGTTCCACCAACAGCGCCATCGCCGCGTGCCTGCCGCAACAGCAGGGCCTGCATGTGATCACCAATGCCCCCGACATCGCCCTGGCGCTGCTGGCGCGCGGCGGGATCGAGGTGACCCTGATCGGCGGGCGGCTGGATCCCCGCGCAGGTGCCTGCATCGGTGCGCAGGCGCTGGAGACGGTGGCCGGGCTGCGCGCGGATGTCTGTTTCATCGGCACCTGCGCAGTCGATGCCGAGGCGGGCCTGTGGGCCATCGATGGCGAAGAAGCCCCTCTCAAGCGGGCAGTGCTGGCGGCGAGCAGCCGCTGCGTTGCAGTAGCCACCAACGACAAGCTCGGCACGCAGGCTGCCTACCGCGTGGGCGGGGTCGAGCAGATCGACCTGCTGGTGATCGAGCACGATGCTCCTGACGCGCAGGTGGCGGCATTCGCGCGTCGTGGCGTCGATATCCAGCGCGCTGCGCCGTACTGAGGCTGCCTTGATGATCGACTCCGCTCTTTCCGCGCGCGGCACGCGCGCCGAACAGCACGCCACCCGTGCGGCGTTTTTCCTGCCCGGCTTCGCCACCGCCGCCTGGGCACCCCTGGTGCCGTTCGCCAAAACCCGTACCGGGCTGGATGAAGGCTCGCTGGGCCTGGTGCTGTTGTGCCTGGGCGCCGGTTCGCTGCTGGCGATGCCCTTGGCCGGCATCCTGGCCGCCCGCCATGGCTGCCGCGCGGTGATGATCGCCACCCTGCTGATGGTGATGGCCAGCCTGCCGCTGCTGGCGGTCGCGCCCTCGCCGTGGACACTGGGCCTGGCCCTGTTCGTGTTCGGCGCCGGTGTGGGCGCCTGCGATTGCACCATGAACATCCAGGCGGTGATGGTGGAGCGCGACAGCGGGCGGCCGATGATGTCCGGCTTCCACGCTTTCTACAGCATCGGCGGTGCGGTGGGGGCCGCTGCGATGACCGCGCTGCTCGCGCTGCGGCTGCCACCGCTGTGGGTGTGCGTGCTGGCCTCGATGGCGATGGTGGTGGTGCTGGCGGTTTCAGTGCCGTACTGGCGGCGTGACCGCGCGCCGAGTGGCGCGCCGGTGTTTGCGATCCCGCATGGCGTGGTGCTGGCGATCGGCGTGCTCTGTTTCGTCGCCTTCCTTGCCGAAGGCGCCATGCTCGACTGGAGCGCGGTGTTCCTGCATGAAGTGCAGCAGGTACCACCGGACCGCGCCGGCCTCGGCTTCATGACCTTCGCCATCGCCATGACCGTCACCCGCCTGGTCGGCGACGGCATCGTGGCGAAACTCGGCCGCCTGCGCGCGATCCTGCTGGGCAGCATCGTGGCCGCGGCCGGCTTCGGCATCGCCACCTTTGCCGGCGCCCTGCTGCCGGCCCTGCTCGGCTACGCACTGATCGGCCTGGGCTGCGCCAACATCGTGCCGGCGCTGTTCTCCATGGCCGGCAACCAGAAGACCATGCCCGAAAGCCTGGCCATCCCCGCCATCACCACGCTGGGCTACGCAGGCGTGCTGGCCGGCCCGGCCCTGATCGGTTTCGTCGCCCAGGCCAGCAGCCTGGTAACGGCCTTCTGCCTGGTGGCCGCTGCCGTGCTGCTGGTCGGCATCACCGCACGCTGGGTGAAGGCGTAGGCTCACGCCCTGCGTGCCTGCAACGCTCAATCAATGGGCAAGCGCGTAATCGATTGCCGCGCACACTGCCGCCACCTGTGCATCGTTGCACTGCTGCGGAGTCGCACGCGGGCTGTCCGGATACACCTCGGTGGTGGTGGTGAAGCGCGCGCCGGTGATGCTGGCGCACAGCCCCAGCTTCTTCAGCGGATATTCGATCACGCCCGGTGCCACCACCGGCGAACCGATGATTTCGTTCTTGTCGTCGGCCGGGGCGATGTGGGTCACCTGCTCCACCGCCGCATTGACCGCCTGCTGGAACGCCGGCTGCGGGTTTTCGGTGTCGTCCACCAGGTAGAAACCATCGGGAATCAGGCCCGGGGCGAACGGCTTGCCATCGCGCGCGGCCAGCGCCGGGCGGAACTCGCTTTCGTCGCTGTCGGTGGTTTCGTGCAGGTCGATGTGCAGCACCATGCCGTCACGCAGGGGTGCCACCAGCGCCATCAGCGCCGCCGATTCCTGCGCCTGGCTGTCGGCCACGAACGAGCGGTTCGGGTCGGTCGCATCGGCATTCCAGCGCTGGAAGCGCTCGTAGCCCCACGGGCTCACGCACGGCGCGACCAGCACATTGGCACGCCCGGCGTAGTCGGCCGCACGCGTGGCCAGGAACTGCAGCGCGCCTTCCACGCCGCTGGTTTCGTAGCCGTGCACGCCACCGGTGACCAGCACCGACGGCAGCGCCGGGTTCCAGTCGCGGCTGCGCACGGCAAACAGCGGGTAGCGGTCCGGTGCGTACTCCAGGGTGCCGTACTGGACCACCTCGAACCCGGCGCGCAGCCGTTCCAGCACCGGCAGCACATCGTCGGCATAGCGCCGCACCGGCAACTGCCGCGCCCGCCACTCCGCCTTCTCTGCAGCGCCCCAGGGCTGGCCGGGGGTACCGATGGGATAGAAGCGGGTGTCATTCATGGCGGGCTCGCGGTTGTCACGGAAGAACCGCGATTTTAGCCTGCACCCCACGCCCCTACCAATCGCCGTGGCTCCCGGCCATCATGGGCTGGCATGACCGTCATGCGCCTCCGCTGCCCTCATGGCCCGCGAAAACTTCAACGATCTGCAAGTCTTCGTGACCGTGGCGCGCGAGCGCAGCTTTACCCGCGCTGCGGCGCAACTGGGTGTTTCGCAATCCGCGCTGAGCCATACCGTGCGCGCACTGGAGGAACGACTCGGGGTGCGGCTGTTGACCCGCACCACCCGCAATGTGTCGATGACCGAGGCCGGCGAGCGTCTTTACCTGAGCGTGGCACCGCGGCTGGAGGAAATCGAAGCGGAAATCGCGGCGGTGGCGGAGTACCGTGACCACCCGGCCGGCACCATCCGCATCACCGCGTCCGAACACGTGGCCAACACGGTGGTGTGGCCCCGCCTGGCCGCCGTACTGCCCCGCTACCCTGATTTGAAGGTGGAACTGACCATCGACTACGGGCTGGCCGATATCGTCGAACAACGCTACGACATCGGAATCCGGCTCGGTGAACGGGTCGCGCAGGGCATGATCGCCGTGCCGGTCACCGGCCCGCAGCGGATGGCGATCGTCGGCAGTCCCGCGTACTTCCGGACCCACGCCGCGCCGCAGCGGCCAGGCGACCTGGCCGCGCATGACTGCATCGGCCTGCGCCTGCCCACCCATGGCGGCTTGATGGTGTGGGACCTGCGCAAGGACGAGCAGAACGTCAACGTGCGCGTACAGGGCCAGTGGACCTTCAACAGCAGCATCGCCATGCACCGCGCCGCACTGGCCGGCGCCGGATTGGCCTACCTGCTGGAAGACATGGTGCTGGAGGACATCGCCGCTGGGCGCCTGCAACGGGTGATGCAGGACTGGTGCGATGTGTTCGACGGCTTCCATGCCTACTACCCCAGCCGCCGGCAGTCCTCCAGCGCGCTGCGCGTGGTGATCGACGCGCTGCGCGTGTAACGCCACGCCGTCACGGGCGCAGCAGCACCTTGCCGTTGCGGCCCGGTTCGAGGCTGGCTTTCGCCGCTTCGGCTACCTGATCCAGCCCGAACACGGCGTCTACAGGCAGGCTCAACCCGCCCGTGGCGGCCAGCTTCAGCAGCTCGCCCACCAGCGCACGTTTCTTCTCCGGGGCCATGTTCTGGCTCACCTTGCTGCCCCAGAAGCCCTTCACCACGGCCTGCTTGAAGATCACATCACCAGAACCCAGCTGCATCGGCTCGCCGGTCATCGAGCCGAACGACACCAGCGTGCCGCCCTCGCCCAGCAGGCCCAGCAACTCGCCGCTGGCGCGCCCGCCGACCGAATCGACCGCCGCCGCCGCACCCTCGCCTACCCGCGCCTGCACCTGCGCCAGCCAGTCCGCCTGCGTGGTGGAAATCGTGTCGTCGATGCCCAGCGCCGCCATTTCGGCCACGCCCGCATCGCGCCGCACCAGGTTCACGCAGTGCACGCCACGCGCCTTGGCCAGCATCGCCAACGCCTTGCCGACCGCACCGTTGGCCGCGTTCTGCACGATCCACTGGCCGGCGTCCACCTGCAGGAATTCCAGCAGCATCAACGCGCTGAGCGGCATGGCGATCAGCTGCGCGGCCGTTTCATCGTTGATGCTGTCCGGCATCGGAATCACCATCCGCGCCGGCGCAATGAACTGTTCGGCCCAGGTGCCATGCACCGACGCCGCACTGACCCGCTGCCCGACCTGCAGGCTGGTCACGCCCTCGCCCAGCGCGTCGATCACGCCGGTGCCTTCGCTGCCGCCGATGGCAGGCAGCTCGGGCTTGTAGCCGTACTGGCCGCGCACGGTCCACAGGTCATGGTTGTGGATCGGCGCCAGCACGGTGCGGATGCGCACCTCGCCCTCACCGGGTTCAGGCGTGGCGGCCTCACCGCCATGCAGGACGACGGTCGGGTCACCAAACTGTTCATGCAATGCAGCGCGCATGCGAATCTCCTGTATCAACGACGATGGCGGTGTGCGGCGACCACGCCCACGCGCGGTGCGCGCCAGGCCCGGGTGCGCAGCAGCAGGGTCTGCAGCACCAGCAGCGCGGCCACGGCCAGCGCCAGCACCGCAACGGTATCGGCACCCGGCAGGCGCCAGCCGGATTGCTTGATGTACACGCCCACCAGCGCCCAGATCACCGCCGCCGGGTAGGCGAAGTGCCCACGCAGGCGGTAATTCATCACCCATGCGAGCAGCGTGGCCAGCGCCAGCAGCACCACGCTCCACGACAGCATGTCGCCAGTCGGCAGCCACTGGTAGGCCACGATCACCTGGGCGGTGTTCAGGAAGGCGGCCATGGTCAGCCAGCCCGCGTGCAGCGCCAGCGGATAGGCGGCGAAGGCGCGCTGCCCGGCACTGGCGGTGGCCGGCGCCGCGCGTACCGCAGCAACCAGCAGGCACACCAGCGCCAGCCAGATGATGGCCAGCGCCGGCAGGAACGCCTGGTTGGAGAACACCGGCATCCACGCCGCCGTCAGCGCGAACCCGGCGGCGGCCCAGCCGCGCGCGCCGGCAATGTCATCGGGCCGGCGCTGGCGCAGCTGCCACAGCCCGAAGGCCACGTCCCACAGGAAGATCAGGCCCCAGATCGAAAACGCATAGCCGGCCGCGACCAGCAACGTGGGATAGCGGTCGGAGATCGCACCGTTGGTCGGGCCGAACTGACCGGTCTGGGACAACCACGCCACCAGCGGCATGGCCAAGGCGGCCAACAATACGATCCAGCGCATGCATCCACTCCAGCTCAAAGAGCACCGACCATACGCGCATTGCGGTTAAGAAGATGCCATCAACCCAACGCCGGATGCTCGTGACCGTGCTGCAACGCCTTCAAGGCGCCGGTGCCGCCTACGAAATGACGCACGATCGGCGCGTGCTCGTTGCGGTGCAGCGCCCTGACCTTCTCCTGCAGGGTCCGGTCTTCAGCGGTGACCCGCTCATGCTGGCGCAGGTGCTCGATCCAGGACGCGGTCACGAAATATTCCAGGTGGATGCCCGGCGTGGCCACGTCCTCGGCCACGCCCCAGATCACCGCGCCATCGCGGCGGCGGGTACGGCCGAGCTCGCCCAGCAGCGCATGGAACGCGGCGCGGTCGGCATCATCGATGTGGTACTCCACCGTCACCAGCACCGGGCCGCGGTCGTGGGTGACCGGCACCGCCAGCTCGGGCGCAGGCCAATGCCCGGCCGGGCGCAGGTCCAGTTCCTCGCTGCCGGCGATGCGCACGCGCCACACCAGCAACCCGCCGATCACCGCGCCCACCGCCGCGAGGGTCAGCGCCAGCGGAATCGAGGTGCGCTGGGCAATGCTGCCCCAGCTCAACCCACCGGCAGCCATGCCCAGCGAGAACACCATGATGTACAGCGACAGCGCACGCGCCCGCACCCACGCCGGCACCGCGGTCTGCGCGGCGATCTGCAGCGAGGACAGCACCGTGATCCAGGCAAACCCGTTCACCAGCATCGCCAGCGGCAACAGCGCCATGTGCCGCAGCCAGGCCAGCCCGAACAGGCTCAGCGCGCAGGCGAGCGTGGCCAGCAGCACCAGCAGGTCACGGTCCAGCCGCGCGCGCAGGCTCGGCAGCACCAGCGCGCCGCTGACCGCACCGATGCCGATGCAGCCCAGCAGCAGCCCGTACGTGCCTGCCCCGCCGTGCAGTTCGCTGCGTACCACCAGCGGCAGCAGCGCGGTCACCGCGCTGGCGAAGAAGAAGAACCCGGCCGACTTGATCAGTACCGCCTGCAGGCGGCCGGCGCGCAACGCGTAGCGCACGCCGGCGCGCAGCCCGGCGCCGAAGCCCTCCGGCGGCAGGTTGGAAGCCGCCGCTTCCTGCTTCCAGTTGAACAGCACCCACAGCATCGCCGCGAAACTCAGTGCGTTCAGGCCGAACGCCCAGCCCGCGCCCAGCTGCGCCACGATCAGGCCGCCGATGGCCGGGCCGAGCGAGCGCGCGATGTTGATGCCGATCGAATTCAACGCCACCGCCGAGGCCAGCATCGGTCGCGGCACCAGCTCGGACACGATGGCGGCCTGTGCCGGCATCGCCATGGCTGCGCCACAGCCCATCGCGAAGGTCAGCAGGACCAGCAGCGGGGGCGTGAGCATGCCCAGTGCCGTCAGGGTGGCCAGCGTGGCGGCCACCAGCAGCATCCAGCCCTGGGTGAACAGCAGGTAGCGCCGGCGGTCGACGATGTCGGCCAGCGTGCCGGCGACCAGCGCCAGCAGCACCACCGGCACCGTGGTGGCCGACTGCACCAGCGCCACCATCAGCGGCGATCCGGTGCGCTCGGCCATCACCCAGGCGGCGGCAACGTCATTGACCCAGGTGCCGACGTTGCTGCCCAGGATGGCCAGCCACATCGCGCGGAACAGCCGGATCTTCAGCGGCGACCACGCGCCGGGGGCGGCGTTGTCATGTGTGTTTACCATTTCCATGCTCCTACTACCGATGCAAACAGGGTGTCGCGGCCGCTGGCCGCGCGCAGGCCGGGACCGGCCTCGAACCAGGCCAGCTGGCCTTTCCAGGTCCAGTGGTCGCTGGCCTCCCAGCTGGTTTCCCACTTGTACTGCTGGCCGATGCGGCGCGGCGTGCCGGCCGTGCCCGGCACCGCGGCCAGTGGCGCCGGCGTGGTGTAGACCGCGTCGCTGCGGCGATGCTTCCACGCCAGTTGCCAGCCGATGTCGGTGGTCAGGCCCGGGCGCAGGGTCAAGGTCAGCGTCGGCTGCACGTCCATCAGGTTGGCCGGCGCCAGCAGGCTGGCTTCGCTGAAGTACGCCGACTTGGGGTACATCGCATTGAAGGTGTTCAAGCGGCCATCGCCGGGGTCCTGGTCGCCACTGGCGATGTCCAGCTTGACGCCCAGCCGCGGCTGCCAGCGCCGCGCGGGCCAGCGCAGCCCGCTGTCGGTGGCCAGCGTCCAGGCACGGATCGCCAGGTTGCCCTGGGCACGCGACAGGGTGCCGCGCTGCGCGACCAGCTCGATGTTGGCGTCCCAGCGTGGCTGCAGCACGAACGCGCGCGTGCCGAGCGAGGTACGGCGTTCGTCGCCGACCGCGCTGGCGAAGCGTGCGCCATCGCGACCGTAGTCGAGCACGTACAGGTCGATGCCGGTGCCCGGCCGCCCAGGCTGCCAGGTGGCGTAGCTGCCGAGCAGGTACTGGTCACGGTCGCCGCGGTCATCGAAGGCGCCGCTGCGGTTGTCGACCGGGCGTAGCGCCATCACGTCGAGCTTCAGTGCGCCCTGTTGCCACCGCCCGCGCACGCCATCGAACGCCAGCCGGATGTTGGGCCCATCGCGCACCGAAAGCAGGCGCGAGCTGCCATAAGCGGCCTCCTGCCGGCCGAGTTGCCACGTTGCATGGTCGCCCTGCCAGCGCACGAAGCCCTGCTGCAGGTCGAGCGCGCCCTGGTCGGTGCCGCCGGGCCCGCCGGCGCGCCCCTGCTCTGCATGCACGCCAAGCTGCACCAGCCCATCCCAGCGACCGCGGTGCGCCGCCACCGACCCCAGCGCGCGCAGCAGGCCGTATCCGTCCTCTCTACCCTGTATGCCGAACCGGGTCGGGTCGTAATACATGCCACGCAGGCGCAGCGAGGTATCCACCTGCACCTCACCGCCGCCGTCCAGCGCGATGCAGCGACCGGTATCGCCCGGCGTGCAGGCAGATGCCAGCGGCGGCAGTGCCGTCGCCAACGCCAGGCTCAGAACGCGAAGCACGAACATCCCAGCGCGCCCCAGAACGCAGTGGGCGCGTCGGTCGGCACCGGGTGCGCTGCTGCATGGCCGTGGCCGTGGGTGCGGCAGGCGCCGCCGTGGGCGTGCGCATGCGCGACCAGGCCGGTGGCGGCACCACCCACGTGGTACCCGCCAAAGCGGTTCACCGGCGACCAGTCCGGCATCGCCGGAGGAAGGGTCGGCGCAAGCGGGGCAAAGTCGCCATCGCCGTACACCACCCGCCCGCCGACCACGGTCAGCACGCTGGTGATATCGGCGATGCCGGCATCGTCCACCGAGAAGAAGTCCGACGAGAGCACGCAGAAGTCGGCCAGCTGGCCGACCGCCAGCGTGCCCTTGCGGCCCTCGTCGCCGGAGAACCAGGCACTGCCCTGCGTCCACAGCCGCAGCGCCTCTTCGCGCTCGAGCAGGTTCTCTTCGCCATACAGCGCCAGTCCGCCGACGGTGCGACCGGTGACCAGCCAGGACAGCGCCACCCACGGGTTGTAGCTGGCCACGCGGGTGGCGTCGGTGCCGGCACCGACCGGAACGCCGGCCTGCAGCATGCGCCGTACCGGAGGCGTGTGGCGTGCGGCGTCGGCGCCGTAGCGCTGCACGAACGCCTCGCCCTGGTAGGCCATGCGGTGCTGGATCGCCAGGCCACCGCCGAGCGCGCGGATGCGGTCGATGTTGCGCGGGGTGATGGTTTCGGCATGGTCGATGAACCAGTGCAGGCCATCGAACGGGATCTCGCGGTTGACCTGCTCATACACATCCAGGATGCGGTCGATGCTCTCGTCATAGGTGGCATGGATGCGGAACGGCCAGCGCTTTTCCACCAGCAGCTTGACCACTTCCTCCAGTTCCGGCTCCATGCCCGGCGGCAGTTCCGGTCGCGGCTCGTTGAACAGTTCGAAGTCGGCCGCGGAGAACACCAGCATCTCGCCCGCACCGTTGTGGCGCAGCAGGTCGTCGCCCTGACGCGGGGCCAGGATCTCGCTCCAGTGCTGGAAGTCCTGCGCTTCCTTGCCCTTGTTCTGGGTGAACAGGTTGTAGGCGATGCGCACCGTCAGCTCGCCGTCGCGGTGCAGCTGCTCGATGACCTGGTAGTCCTCGGGGTAGTTCTGGAACCCACCGCCGGCATCGATCACCGAGGTGATCCCCAGCCGGTTCAGCTCGCGCATGAAATGCCGGGTCGAGTTGGCCTGGTATTCGATCGGCAGGCGCGGGCCCTTGGCCAAGGTCGCGTAGAGGATCAGTGCGTTGGGCTTGGCCAGCAGCAGCCCGGTGGGATTGCCCAGGCTGTCGCGCACGATCTGCCCGCCCGGCGGGTCCGGCGTGGTCTTGTCGTAGCCGCAGGCGCGCAGCGCGGCGCGGTTGAGCAGCGCGCGGTCGTACAGGTGCAGCAGGAACACCGGCGTATCCGGCGCGATGGCGTTGAGCTCGGCCAGCGTCGGCAGGCGTTTTTCCACGAACTGCTCGGCGGTGAATCCGCCCACCACGCGCACCCACTGCGGTGCCGGCGTGATGTCGACCTGCGCTTTGAGCATGGCCATGGCGTCGGCCAGCGAGCGCAGCCCGTCCCAGCGCAGTTCCAGGTTGTAGTTGAGGCCACCACGGATCAGGTGCGTGTGGCTGTCGTTGAGCCCGGGCACCAGGCGGCGGCCGCCCGCGTCGATCACGGTTGCCTCGGCCAGTCCGGCGCGCACCTCGGCTTCGGTGCCGATCGCGACGATGCGCCCGTCCACCACCGCCAGTGCGTCGGCCTGCGGCAGGCGCGGGTCCAGCGTGGTGATGCGGGCATTGCGGATGAGCAGCGTGGTCATGGGTTTCTCCGGGTGCGTGGCGAAGGCGCGACCGGCCAGGCCCAGCGCCATCGCGGCGCCGGCGCCGAGCAGCAGGTCGCGGCGTGCAGGAAGGGGCGGATCACGGGACATGGGGACACTCCGCTCACGTCGAATGCAGCGCTAGGGCGCCGGGGCCAGCCAGGGCAATGGCCGACAGGGCCAGTGTCCAGAACAAGGGATACTCGATCCCGCCACGCATCCAGAACCAGCCCTTGGGCAGGGCCAGCACGGCGGTCATGGCCAGGAACAGCGCGGCAACCGCAGCCGCCACGCGCGCCTGCCAGCCCAGCAGCACGGCCAGGCCGGAAAGCACCTGCACCACGGCCAGCAGCAGTGGCACCGGTGCCGGCGCCGGCAGGTGGTACCCGCGCAGTTCCTCGGCAAAACCGGCCAGCCCGGGCCCCCCGAACCAGCCGAACAGCTTGCCCAGCGCGTGCGGCAGCAGGAATCCGCCTGCCGCCAGCCGCAGCACCAGCAGCCCCAGATCCAGGCCAGTGGCGCCGCCCATGCTCAGTGGCCGCCTTCCTGTGCGCCGAACATGCTCCTGGCGTACTGGATGCCCAGGCCATAGCCGCCGGCGTGTTCGCGGGCGATGCCGGTGGTGAGGTCGTAGGTGGCGCTGCGGCCCCAGTCGCGCTGCAGTTCCAGCAGGTACTGCACCGAGGTAAGCGGCACCGCGCCGGCCTGGATCATGCGGGTGACCGCACGCTCGTGCGCTTCGTCGCTGACATCGCCGCAGGCGTCGGTGATCACATACACCTCGAAGCCCTGGTCGATCGCCGACAGCGCCGGTCCGACGATGCAGACGCTGGTCCACAGGCCGGCGATGACCACGCGCTGCTTGCCGATGCGGTTGATCTCATCGATCACCGCCTGGTCTTCCCAGCAGTTCATCGAGGTGCGGTCGAACACCTTCTGGCCGGGGAAGACAGGCGCGATCTCCGGAAACATCGGGCCGGAGAATGACTTTTCGGCCACGGTGGTCAGCACCACCGGCACCTTGAAGCCGGCGGCACCCTTGGCGATCAGCGCGACATTGTTGCGCAGCGCGGCGACATCGATGGTGCGCGTGGCGAACGCCATCTGCGACTGGAAGTCGATCAGCACCAGGGCGTGATCGGCAGGCGACAGCAGCGAGGCGCCGGGAACGGCGGTGGCGGTGGTCATGGGAAATCCTTGGTGGGCGGGTAAGGCCATGGTGGCGGCCGCGGCCCGGTTGCCCTACCCCCCTTGGGTGGTGAACGCAGCTACTCTTTTGGGGGAGGCGCTCACCCGAAAGAGGGGGCGTGGCCGGCCCCGCGCCTGCGACAATCCTTCCCTGGCGCTGGCGGCGCACCCTGGAGATCCCGCATGACCCCTTCCTCCCCGTCGATCGGCATCCTGGTGGTCGACGACCATCCCCTGCTGCGCGATGGCCTGGCTGCCCTGCTGGACATGCAGCCGGACATGCGCCTGCTCGGGGAAGCCGCCGATGGCGAGGAGGCCGTGGCCCAGTACCTGGCCCTGCACCCGGACGTGGTGCTGATGGACCTGCAGCTGCCGGGCGTGGATGGCGTGGAAGCGATCACCCGCATCCGCCACCATGACCCGCGCGCGCGCATCATCGTGCTCACCACCTACCGCGGCGATGTGCGCGCGGTGCGCGCGCTGCAGGCCGGGGCCAGCGGCTACCTGCTCAAGGACATGCTGCGCCACGAACTGGTGGACACCATCCGCACCGTGCACAGCGGCCGCCGCGCCGGCATTCCGGCCACCCTGGCCGCCAGCATCGCCGCGCACGTAGTGGAGGACAGCCTGTCCCCCCGCGAAACCGAAGTGCTGGGCCACGTCGCCAGCGGTCGCTCGAACAAGGGCATCGGCGAACAGATGCGCATCTCCGAACAGACGGTGAAGGCGCACATGAAGAACATCATGGAAAAGCTCGGGGCCCGCGACCGCACCCACGCGGTCACCCTGGCCCTCAAGCGCGGCATCATCAGCCTGGACGACGCCACCCACGACCGCTAGGGCCGGCAACCGCGGCCTCAGCGCATGCGGACCAGCAGGGCGGCGCCTGCCGACACGGTTGCCAGCGTCGCCACGCCCGGCCACCCGAAGTGCGCCAGCACCACCGCGCCCAGCGCACCACCGGCCGCCATGCCCAGGAACACCCCGGTGAACAGCAGCGCATTGAGCCGGCTGCGCGCTTCCGGCGCCAGCCCATAGACCAGCGTCTGGTGCGAGACCAACGCGGCCTGGAAGCCAAAGTCGAACACCACCGCACTGATGGCCAGCAACGGCACGATCGCCACCCGCGGCAACCACGCATCCAGCAGCAGCATCGCAAAGCCCAGCAGCGCCATCCCGATGGCGATGCGCGCCACCGCGTGGCTGCCCAGCCGGTCGGCCCAGCGCCCGGCCAGCGGCGCCGCCAGCGCACCCGCTGCACCGGCAATGCCGAAGGCACCGGCCACCGCACTGCCCAGCTGGTAGCGGTCGTGCAGCATGACCGCCAACGTCGACCAGAACGCACTGAAGCCCACCGCCAGCAGCCCCTGCGCGAACACCGCACGGCGCAGCTGCGGCTGTCCACGCCACAGGTGGGCCAGCGAACGCAGCAACGCCGGATACCGCAACGACGTGGTCGGTGCCAGGTGCGGCAGCTCGCGCGCCAGTACCAGCGCCATCACCACCACCGAGCCGGCGGCAATACCGAACATCGCCCGCCAGCCCAGTGCCTCGGCGACCAGCCCGCTGGCCACGCGCGACAGCAGGATGCCCAGCAGCAGCCCGGTCATCACCTTGCCCACCACCGCACCGCGTTCGGCTTCCGGCGCCAGCATCGCCGCCGAGGGCACCACGTCCTGGGCCACGGTAGCCATCAACCCGATCAGCAGGCTGGCCAGCAGCAGCGTCGGCAGGCTGCCCGACAGCGCGGCGCCGGCCAGCGCGGCGGCCAGCACCAGCGACTTGAGCAGGATCAGCTGCCGGCGGTCGACGCGGTCGCCCAGCGGCGCCAGCAGCAGGATGCCCAACGCGTAGCCCAGCTGGGTCAGGGTCGGGACCATGCCCGTGGACTGCGCGTCGCTGCCCAGCCCGCTGGCGATGACGCCCAGCATGGGCTGGCTGTAGTAGATCGAGGCCACCGAAAACCCGGCCCCGGCCGCCATCGCGACGATCAGCCGCGACGGCACCGCAGGCCGGGGGACGGCGACCGCCGGAATATGCACGCTGGACATGAGCCACTCCACGCCTGAAGAAAGTGGCGCCAGCATCCTCCTTGAAAGAGAAGGCGTGTAGTAGGCTTCGGTACATATCCATCATACGAAGGTTGTATGAGCACTCCCTCCGCGGCACCGGGTGCGGACCGTATCGACCTGCTGGCCACCTTTGTCCGCATCGTCGAAAGCGGCAGCCTCTCCGCCGCCGCCGTACAGCTCGGCACCACCCAGCCCACCGTCAGCCGCCGCCTGCAGACCCTGGAACGGCTGTTCGGCCTGCACCTGATCAAGCGTTCCACCCACCAGATGACGCTGACCGAAGACGGCGAACGCTGCTATGCGCACGCCCGGGCCCTGGTGGACGACTGGGACGCGATCCAGGCCGACCTGCGTGGTGACGTGGACGTGCCACGCGGGCGCCTGCGGGTGGTGGTGCCACATGCCTTCGGCCAGGCCCAGCTGCTGGAACCGATGCTGCAGTTCATGGCACGCCATCCCCAGGTCACGCTGGAGTGGATGCTGGAAGACCAGCCGGTGGACTTCATTGCCGATGGGATCGACTGCGCCATCCGGGTGGGACCCGTGCAGGAACCACAACTGGTGGCGGTTCCGCTGGCCGAAGTGCCGCGCATCGTCATCGCCGCGCCCTCGCTGCTGGAGGCGGCCGACCCACGCGACCCCACCCTGCTGCCCGGCCTGCCGTGGATCGCCCTGACCACCTTCTACCGCGACCGTTTCACCCTGCTGCCGGCCGATGACGGTCCGGCGCTGCGGGTGGACATCCAGCCGCGCCTGCTCACCGACAACCTGTTCGTGGCGCGCCGCGCGGCGGTGTCCGGACTGGGCGCAGCGGTGGTGTCGGCATGGCTGGTGGGCGATGACCTGCGCGACGGCCGGCTGGTGCAGCTGGTGCCCGGCTGGGAGGCGCCGCCGTTGCCGGTGCATCTGGTGTACCCGGCCGCGCGCCAGATGCCCTCGCGGCTGCGCGCCTTCATCGACGCCATGAAGGCCAGCCTGCCGCATACCCATGGCATGCGTTCGTGGCCGATGCCCTCACCTTGATAACATAGCCTCTGCTATATTCGGCCGCATGAGCGCGGACCCCACCTCCCCGACCACCAGCGCATGGCCGCAGTCCACCGGCGATCGCCCCAGCCTGGGCGAGATGCACGCCAGCGTGGCCGTGCCCAGGGGCGGCCACTGGTGGTTCCGGCTGCTGGCCTTCCTGGGCCCCGGCTACATGGTGTCGGTGGGGTACATGGACCCGGGCAACTGGGCCACCGACATCGCCGGTGGCGCGCAGTTCGGCTACCTGCTGCTGTCGGTGATCCTGCTCTCCAACCTGATGGCCATCGTGCTGCAGGGGCTGTCGGCGCGGCTGGGCATCGCCACCGGGCGCGATCTGGCGCAGGCCTGCCGCGACCATTTCTCCAGACCGGTGAACCTGTGCCTGTGGGTGCTGTGCGAGATCGCGATCATCGCCTGCGACCTGGCCGAGGTGATCGGCACCGCCATCGCGCTCAAGCTGCTGTTCGGGTTGCCGCTGATGATGGGCGCGATCATCACCGCCGTGGACGTGGTGCTGGTGCTGTGGCTGATGCACCGTGGCTTCCGCGCGCTGGAAGCGTTCGTGATTGCCCTGCTGCTGGTGATCTTCGCCTGCTTCGCGGTGCAGATCGCGCTGGCCGCGCCGCCGCTGCAGGCGGTGCTGGGCGGGTTCATCCCGCGCGCGGAGGTGGTCACCAACCCGCATGCGCTGTACCTGGCCATCGGCATCATCGGGGCCACGGTGATGCCGCACAACCTGTACCTGCATTCGTCCATCGTGCAGACCCGCGCCTACCCGCGCACCGACAGCGGCCGGCGCAGCGCGCTGCGCTGGGCGGTGACCGACAGCACCATCGCGTTGATGCTGGCATTGTTCATCAACGCCTCGATCCTGATCCTGGCCGCGGCGGTGTTCCATGCCAGCGGGCGCACCGATGTGCAGGAGATCGAACAGGCCCATGAGCTGCTGGCGCCGATGCTGGGGGTCGGGCTGGCATCGACCTTGTTCGCGGTGGCGCTGCTCGCCTCGGGCATCAACTCCACGGTGACCGCCACCCTGGCCGGGCAGATCGTGATGGAGGGGTTCCTGCGCCTGCGCATCGCGCCCTGGGCGCGCCGCCTGCTGACCCGTGGCATCGCCATCGTGCCGGTGGTGATCGTCACCGCGATCTATGGCGAACAGGGAACGGCGCGGCTGCTGGTGCTGAGCCAGGTGGTGTTGTCGATGCAACTGCCATTCGCGGTGATTCCGCTGGTGATGTTCGTCGGTGACAAGGCACGGATGGGCACGCTGGTCGCGCCGCGGTGGCTCTTGACGCTGGCCTGGGTGATTGCCGCGGTGATCGTGGTGCTCAACGTGAAGCTGTTGACCGAGACGTTGATGGGGTGATCCGGGGTGATGCGCAGGCCCTGTCTGGCTCTTGACCTCAATCACGGTTGAGGTGGCACAGTGCGCGGAATCCTCCCGGAATCCCCAACATGCCCCACGCCGCATCCCCGCCTTCGCAGCACGACCTCTGGAACGGCCCGGCCGGCGATGCCTGGGTACAGGCGCAGTCGCTGCTCGACGGCATGTTCGCCGGCTTCGAGCCGGTTCTTGCCGATCCCATTGCCGCCGAGCCCGATGCGCGCGTGCTGGACGTCGGCTGCGGCACCGGGGCGCTCTGCCTGGCCATTGCCGATCGGCTGGGTCCGCAGGGCCGCTGCAGCGGGGTGGATATTTCCGCGCCGATGATCGCCGTGGCGCGCGAGCGGGCGCTGGCGGCGGGCAAGGCCATTGATTTCACCGTGGGCGATGCCCAGCAGCATCCCTTTGCCCCCGCCAGCCTGGACCGCATCGTGTCGCGGTTCGGGGTGATGTTCTTCGATGATCCGGTGCGCGCGTTCGGCAACCTGCGGCGGGCGCTTCGGCGTGGTGGCCGCCTGCATGCCATTGCCTGGCGCAGTCCGGCCGATAATCCGTTCATGACCACCGCCGAGCGCGCGGCAGCGTCGCTGCTGACCCTGCCGGCGCGGGCCGAAGGGGGGCCGGGACAGTTTGCGTTCGCCGATGCAGGCGTCGTGCGGAAGATCCTGGATGACAGTGGTTGGGATCACATCGACATCGCCCCGCTCGACGTGGAATGCAGCATCGCCCGCGACGCCTTGCCGACCTACGTGTCGTTGCTGGGACCGGTCGGACAGGCACTGCGCGCCGAAGGGCTGGATCCGGACCTCCGGCAGCGGGTGCTGTCGACCGTGGTCGACGCGTTCGCACCGTTCGTGCAGGGTGACCGGGTGGTGTTCACCGCCGCGTGCTGGTCGATCCAGGCCGCGTGAACGCGAAGCGGCCTATACCCACGTCACCCCGCGGCCGCCATTCGTCCCGGGTGACCGTCATTCGGCCCCAGGCCAATGACAGCAAGGGTTGACGGGCACATGCTGGGTTCATCGCCCTCTGCCTGTGACTGCCATGAAACGTCGTGACTGCCTGAAAGCCGGCCTTGCCCTGCCCTTGCTCCCGCTGGTTCGAAAAGCGGCCGCAGGCAATTCAACCGGGTCACGCAACGCCCTCGCTCGTGCCCGCCCCGGTACCGCCGGGTGGCCCTCTGCCAGCGAATGGGACCAGCTCTCCAACGCCGTCGGTGGACGGCTGTCGATCCCGGTGTCGCCCTTCCTCGGCGATGCCACCACCCGCGCCGAGGCACTGGCGCAGATCCAGAACCCCTTCTTCATCGGCGACCAGCCTGGGTTGACCCAGACCAGTGGCTACCACGGGGCCTGGCTCTCGCGGCCCAGCGCGCGGGTGGTAGCCGCCGCCAACAGCGCCGATGTGGCAGCGGCGGTCGATTTCGCGCGGCGGCACCGGCTGCGGTTGGTGGTCAAGGGCGGCGGGCACAGCTACCACGGCACCTCCTGCGCGCCCGATTCCCTGCTGGTCTGGACGCGCGCCATGAACGCGGTGGAACTGCACGATGCCTTCGTCGCGCAGGGCGCGCCCGCCGGTACCGCCGCGCAACCGGCGGTCAGCCTCGGCGCCGGGGCGATGTGGATCGATGCTTACGATGCAGTCACCACCCGCGCCGGCCGCTACGTCCAGGGCGGCGGCTGCACCTCGGTGGGCGTGACCGGGCTGGTCACCGGCGGCGGCTTCGGCAGCTTCTCCAAGGGCTTCGGCACCGCTGCCGCCAACCTGCTGGAAGCCGAAGTGGTCACCGCCGACGGCCGTGTGCGGGTGGTCAACGCGACCCAGGATCCCGAGCTGTTCTGGGCACTGAAGGGCGGCTGCGCCGGCAGCTTTGGCGTGGTGACCCGGATCACGCTGCGCACCCATGTACTGCCCGCCACGTTTGGCGGGGTGTCGATGAAGGTGCGGGCCGACAGCGACGACAGCTTCCAGGCGCTGGCCGCCGAAGTACTGCGCTTCTGCCGCGATGCCCTGTGCACGCCGCAGTGGGGCGAACAGCTGCGCTTCGACAGCCACCGCACCTTCGGGGCGTCGATGGTGTTCCAGGGGCTGAGCCAGGAACAGGCCGCCGCGGTGTGGGCCCCGTTTGAAGCGTGGGTGGCCGCGCGTCCGCAATACACCGTGATCGATCCCCTGCAGGCGTTGGCGTTGCCCGCCCAGCACATGTGGGACGCGGACTTCTTCCGCAAGCATGCCCCGACGCTGATCGCCGAAGATACCCGCGCGGGCGCGCCGGCCACGCACATGCTCTGGAAGGGCGACCAGGGCCAGGTGGGCTGGTACCTGCACGGCTATGCGTCGGCGTGGATGCCCTCGGCGCTGCTCGGCGATGCACAGCGCGATGCAGCGGCGGCGGCGATCTGCACGGCGGCCGCGCACATGCCGGTCGAACTGCACTGCAACAAGGGGCTGTTTGGCGCCCCGGCCGAGGCGCTTGCCGCCAGCCGCGACACCGCGACCCATCCGGCGGTGCTGGATGCGTTCGCGCTGGCGCTGATCGGGAATGCCGGTGGCCCGGTGTACGCGGGCAGTGGCGGAACGGTGGATGAGGCTAAAGCCCGCGAAGGGGCAGCGCGGGTCGGGCGTTCCTACGCCGCCCTGCGCGCGGTGCTGCCGCGCGCACCGACCTATGTGTCCGAGTGCGACTTCTTCCAGCGCGACTGGCAGCAGTCGTTCTGGGGCCCGCATTACCCTCGCCTGCTGGCGGCCAAGCGGCGCTATGACCCGGACGGCCTGTTCGTGATCCATCACGGCGTGGGCAGCGAGGACTGGAGCGCCGATGGCTTCGAACGGCGCAGCTGACGCGGCGCCCGCACTGGCTTAGGCTGCGGGGCACCCGCCCGCTGCAGGAGTCCGCCCCGTGCCGTCGTTTACGCTCGCCGTCCCCGCCCTGCTCTGCCTCTCCATCGCCACCGCGCTGTTGCCGGTCACCGCCGCTGCACAGGCTGCACCCGCTACTGCAGGCGTGCCGCACGCGCAGAGCTTCAATGCGTTGCTCGATGCGCAGACCATGGCCGCGATCAATGCCGATCCCGAACTGAAAACCCTGCTGGGGATCAGCGGCGACGGCGCGGCCGATACCTCCGACCGGCTCACCGACGTGTCGCTGGCCCAGCGTGAGGTCAACCGGCGCTTCCTGGCCGACAACCTGGCCGCGATCAAGGCCTGGAAGGGTGCACCGCTGGACCCGCAGCAACAGCTCAGCGACGGTCTGGCGCGCTGGTTCTACCAGGCACAGATCGACCTGATGGCGGTGCCGTGGGCCGCGGCGTGGCTGCCGGTGGGGGGCAGCACCTATGCGGTGGACCAGTTGTTCAGCCTGCCGGTGAACCTGCCGCAGTTCTTCGACAACCAGCACGCCGTCACCGATGTGACCACTGCGCGCCACTACATCGCCCGCCTGAACGCCATGGGCGGCAAGCTGGACCAGGTGCGCGCAAACGTGGACATGCAGGCCGCGCAGGGCGTGGTGCCGCCGGAACTGGCCCTGGCCGGCGCGGCCAGCCAGTTCCGCACGCTGCTCAAACCGGCACCGGAGGGCAGCCTGTGGGTGGCTTCGCTGCAGCGCAAGCTGGACAAGCTGCAGGCGATTCCCGCCGCCGAGCGCGCCGCGCTGCTCGAACAGGCGAGCGTGGCCGTTCGCGATTCGGTCAACCCCGGCTACCAGCGCCTGCTCGACCGCGTGCAGGCACTGCAGGCCACCCACCCCGGCAACAAGGGCATGTGGGCCCTGCCACACGGCGATGCGTTCTATGACGCGGCCCTGCGCTGGTACACCAGCACCGACCTGGGCGCCGATGCCATCCACCAGATCGGCCTGGACGAAGTGGCGCGCCTGGAAAAGAGCATGGACGCGCGCCTGCGCGAGATCGGCCTGCGCGATGGCACCGTGGCCGAGCGCATCCGGGCCCTGGGCGACGATCCGCGTTACCGCTACGCCGACAGCGATGCCGGCCGCAGGGAACTGATCGGCGACATCGAACAGCGCCTGCGTGACCTCGACCCGCTGCTGCCCACCTACTTCGGCCACCTGCCGCCGCAGAAGCTGCTGGTGCAGCCGGTGCCGGCGCACATGCAGGCCACCTCGCCGGGCGGCTACTACTACCCGCCGGCGATGGACGGCTCGCGCCCGGGCACCTTCTTCATCAACCTGGGTGACATGGCCTCCAACACCCGCTGGAGCACGCCCACCCTGACCTACCACGAGGGGTCGCCGGGCCACCACTTCCAGATCTCGATCGGGCAGACCCTGACCGACCTGCCACTGCTGCGCCGCAGCCTCAATCCCAGTGCGTTTTCCGAAGGCTGGGCACTGTATGCCGAGCAGCTGATGGCAGAAGCCGGCGTCTACCGCGACGACCCGGCCGGCGACATCGGCCGGCTGCAGGCCGAGATGTTCCGCTCGGTGCGCCTGGTAGTGGACACCGGCCTGCACCGCAAGCGCTGGACCCCCGAACAGGCCATCGCCTACATGCAACAGAAGACCGGCATGAAGGCCTCGGACGTGCGCATCGAAGTCAACCGCTACCTGGTGCAGCCCGGCCAGGCCTCGTCCTACAAGATGGGCCAGCTGCGCCTGCTGGCGCTGCGCGCCAAGGCGCAGAAGCAGCTGGGCGATCGGTTCGACATCCGCGCCTTCCACGACCTGGTGCTGGGCAACGGCGCGCTGCCGATGACCGTGGTGGAGCAGGCAGTGGATGCATGGGTGGCCAGCGGCGGCGGAGATCCCCGACGCGCTCCATGAGCGGGGCGCGGCTGCGTAGAAATACCTAGGCCGCCTCGGTGTAACTCCGCTTGTCCGCCCCGGTACGGGTGCGCAGAGTGAGGGCATGGCCACGTGGCCGGTTCCGCCCTACAGGAGAGCACCATGCGACATTCCCTTGCGTGCCCGCTGCTTGCGCTGCTGATCGCCGCGCCGCTGCCCTGGCAGTCGGCCAGCGGCGCGCCACCTGCGCCGCGCGCGGCCGCATCCGCTGCCACGCCTGCTGTGGCTGCCGCCACCGTCGACCCCGAGGCGGTGGCCGCACTGACCCGCATGGGCAAGGCGTTGCGCGCCCTGCCCCACTTCACGCTGGCGGCCACCACCCGTACCGACTACGTGCTCGATGACGGGCAGAAGCTCGCGCTGGCCGGCACGGTGGACTACAAGGTGCTCGGCCCGGACCGCTTCTTCGTCGAAATCCGCAGCGACCACCAGCATCGCCAGCTGTTCTACGACGGTCACACGCTGACCATTCATTCGCCACGCCAGAAGTACTACGCCACGGTGGAGAACCTGGACCGCAGCAGCCAGGCGCTGCTCAGCGATTCGGCAACGCGGCTGGGCGTGGAGTTCCCGCTGGCGGACCTGTTCCTGTGGGGAACGCCGGGCTTTCCGACCGACGTGATCGAGTCGGCGCTGTTCGTGGGCAGTGAACGCGTGGACGGCGAAGCGACCCGCCATTACGCGTTCCGCCAACCCGGGGTGGACTGGCAGGTCTGGATTTCCGATGCCACCCACCTGCCGCGGCAACTGCTGATCACCAGCCACGCCGATCCCGCCCTGCCCGACTACCAGGCCACGCTGAAGTGGGACACCCGCCGTGCCGTGTCCGCCAACGAGCTGGTGTTCCGCCCCGACGGCGCCACACGGATCGCGTTCGTCCCGGTGGCACAGGCCGGCGATGCCGACGACAAGGGAGGGCTCTGACATGGCTGCCACGACTTCGCTGCGCACCGCGCTGCTTGCCGCGCTGGTCTGCACCACCACTGCCGGCCTGCTGGCCAGCGCAGACGCACAGGGCCGCCCCGGGCTGCGCGGCTTCGCGCATCCGTCCATCGCCAGCCACGGCGGGTTCGGTGGCGGGTTTGCCGGCGGCGGCCACGGCGGTTTCGCGCCGCATCCTGGGCCCGGCCCGCATCCGGGTCCAGCGCCGGGACCGGGCCCACACCCGGGACCGGGCCCCCACCCTGGCCCCGGTCCTGGCCCGGGTCCTGGACCGCATCCCGGCCCTGGGCCTGGGCCTGGACCCGGTCCCGGCCCGGGTCCCGGCCCCCATCCTGGACCCGGTCCACACCCCGGGCCCGGCCCTTATCCGCCTCCTCCACCGCCGCCCCCGCCGTACTGGGACCACCCGTTCTGGGATGCCGCCGCCGTCACCGCCGGAGTGGCGCTGACCGCTGCTGCGATAGGCTCGGTGGTGTATTCGCTGCCGGTCGACTGCAGCACCGTGGTCGTGGACGGCATCGGCTACCAGCAGTGCAGCAATGGCTGGTACCAGCCGCGCTACGTGGGCACCACGGTGCAGTACATCGTCGTGGACGCGCCGCGATGAACTGCCGTATCGCCAGGGCCGTCACCGTGATCGGTGGCGTGCTGGCATGCGCCGGTGCGGGCGCGCAGAACGCGCCCGCGGCCTCGTCCACGGATGACATCGCGCGCAAGCTGGCCGATCCCGGTGCGGCGCTCATCTCCGTGCCGTTCCAGTACAACTACCTCGGCTCGGTCGGCCCGGGCGGTGACTTCCACAACCAGCAGCTCAAGATCCAGCCGGTGATCCCCTTTGTCGGCGAGCACGGCAAGTTCATCCTGAGGCCGATCCTGCCCATCCAGTGGAACCAGTATCCCCAGGACCGCAGCGGCACCGGCGACCTGTTCGTGCAGGGTTACTACATTCCGAAGACCGCGTCTGAAGAACGTGGCACGGAGTTCGGCTTTGGTGCCGCCGCATTGCTCGACACCGCCTCCCACGACAGCCTGGGCAGTGGCAGGTATTCGCTCGGCCCGGCGTTCATCCTGGTGCACAAGACGCGCAACTGGACGGTTGGCGCGCTGGCCAACCATGTCTGGTCGATTGCCGGCGACAGCGATCGCGACGATGTGAGCAGCACCAGCGTGCAGCCGTTCGTGACCCGCAACCTGCCCGGTGGCTGGTCGGTCGGCATGACCTCCGAGACCAGCTACAACTGGAAGGCCGACAGCGGCAATGCGTGGACGGTGCCGCTGGGTGCCACCGTGTCCAAGGTACTGCACTTGGGGAAAACCCCGATCAGTGTCGGCGCTGGCGGCTTCTACAACCTGGACCGGCCGCAGTATGCCAACCGCTGGAGCGCCCGCTTCACCGTGACGCTGGTGTTCCCGGAATAGCCCCCGCGCCACAACCTGCAGGTGCCGACATGCACGCCCATCCCTGGTTCTGGATCCTCTGCCTGTTCCTCGTGCCGCTGGTGGCCGCGCTCGTGGTCAGCCTGGCCGTGCGCAAGCGCGGCATCAGCGCCAACGCCGTGCTGGCCTGGTTCGTCCTGGTGTGCTGGATCGGGGCCCTTGCGGTCATTCTTTCCCAGGTGCTGTAACACCGCGCCCCATCAAAGCGACTGACCCAACTCGATGAACACCACCCGGTCGCCGCCTTCGCGCATGCCCAGGCCGAAGATCAGCGGCCCGATCCACGAATCGAAGCCCAGGAACAGGCTGCCGTTCCAGATCCCATCGCTGATCGACATGTCCGAACGGCGCTGCCAGGCATTGCCGTACTCCACCGTGCCACCGACCTGCGCGGACCGGCCCAGCACCTTGCCCAGTTCATAGGTGTAGCCGGCAAATCCCAGCGCATAGTCCTGGCCGGTCAGCTGGTTGTGCTGGAACCCGGCCAGCCGCCAGCGCCCGCCCAACCGGTAGATGCTCTGTACCGGTGCGGTGCCCGAGGAGGTTACGTGGTAGCGCAGGCCCAGCTGCACCGCGCTGCGTCCGAACGGAAACGCGCCCACCGCATCCAGGTCGATCTGGCCGAAGCGGGTATCGGCACCGAGGGCCTCACGCGACTGGTAGGTCCCCAGGTTGACCAGGAAGCCGTCGCGCGGGAAGTACAGGCTGTCGATGTTGTCGTAGGTGACGCTGGCCGTCAGCCCACCGTCGTCGAAATCAGTGCGTGGCATCCGGGGCGAGCCGATGTCCATGCGTGCACTACCGGTGTATCGCTCGATGCCGGCGCGTACCGACAGTACGTTGGACACGTTGCGCACCAGGTCCACGCCCGCACCGGTGCGGCTGACCCGGTAGCGCGAGGTCTTGTTGCCCGCCGCATCAAACACGTTGAAGCTGCGTGTTTCGTAACCGCCCAGCGCTTCGAACGCGTAGCGGTTGCCCACGTCGAAGGGATGGTAGTAGCTCCCGCGTATCGCCGGTTCGCTGCCCACCTGCAGGGTCACCCTCGCCTCGGCGCCATACGGCGACAGCGGCGCGAACAGCAGGCCGGCGCGCAGGTTGCTTTCGTGGTTGCCATCCAGGTCGTTGCTCAGGGTCCAGCCGGCCTCCAGGTAGATCGGGCCGTTGGGCTTCTCGTACGCGGTGATCACCACCCCGACCTGGCCGTCGTCGCGGCGGTCCTGCTCGTAACTGATGCTGGCCAGGGTATCCATGCCGTACGCACGCAGCACGCCTTCCTGCATGGCCTTGCTGTCCAGCGGCTTGCCGAGTTCCACCGGCAGGTAGGACAACAGCAGTTCATCGGCATAGCCGGTGTGGTTGCGGACCTCGATATAGGCGATCGGTGCCGGAGCCGACGGCGCGGCGCGCGATTCGCGGGTGGCGTACCAGCGCTGGTAGACCGGCGACGGTTGCGAGAAGGCACGCAGCGCCGGGGCCGCCTGGTCCGCGGCCTGTTGACCGATCGCCAGCGCTTCGGGCGCCTTGTCGAAATCGCCGGTAGCGACCTTGCCGGTAAGCTGGGGTGTGATCAACAGATCCTGCGGGCCGAGCGTGTCGAGCTGGCGCTGGGCATTGCGCGTGGTCAGAAATCCACTGAGCTGCCCGATCACGTCCACCAGGCTGGCGTCACGGTCGAGCGCGCTGAGCGGCGTGCCCACATCCACCGCGATCACCCGGTCGGCGCCCATCGCCCGTACCACGTCGATGGGCACCTGGTTGGACACGCCGCCATCAAGCAGCACGCGCCCGTCGATGGTGATGGGCCGGAAGATGCCAGGCAACGACATGCTCGCGCGCATCGCCATCGGCAGGCTGCCGTGGTCCAGGATCACCGCCTCGCCGGTGTTGAGGTCGGTAGCGATCGCACGGAACGGGATGGACAGGTCGTCGAAATCACCGGTGACCCGGCTGCCGCCGGTGGCGGTCTCG
The DNA here is from genome assembly GCF_001704155.1 of Stenotrophomonas rhizophila. NCBI lineage: Bacteria > Pseudomonadati > Pseudomonadota > Gammaproteobacteria > Lysobacterales > Lysobacteraceae > Stenotrophomonas > Stenotrophomonas rhizophila. The sequence goes on from NZ_CP016294.1 coordinate 2,480,516, forward strand.
AACAGCGCGATCAGCCGCTCGCCCTGCGACATGCCGCCAGAGATCTGCACCCGTTTGCCCTGCCCGCCCAGGCCGATCCCGATCGGTGCCAGCTGCTGGTAGTCGTCGGCCTTGCGCTGCAGCGACCGCTCACGGCGCGGCAGGGTGTCGCTGAACATCGCCATCCACTGCGTATCCAGCACCACCTGCTCGATCTGCGCCGGCGTCTTGCCGGAGGCATACAGCGCACCGACCAGCGCGCCGGCGCTGGTGCCGGCAATGCAGTCCACCGGAATATGCAGCGCCTCGAGCTGGCGCAGGACGCGCACATGGGCGATACCGCGTGCACCGCCACCGCCCAGCGCCACGCCGATGCGCGGCCGCGGGTCCCCGCTGTCGCGGTGACCACACTGCGTGCCGTCCAGGGTCGCCACCGGCTCGGCGGCCAGGGCGGCACCCGGTGCCAGCAGGCAGGCCAGCAGCAGGCGCATGCGCGCAGGCGCGGGAATCGCCAAGGGCCACCTCGAGGAAAGTGCGCGGCGCCGGGCCGGTGGGAGGGATGGACCCCGGTGCGGCGCCGCGCGGTGAAACGTGGTTTACCGGCAGCGGTTCAGCGGGCCGGTGCACTGCCCGGCGGGAAGCCGGCGAACAGCTTGTCCAGGCCCGCTTCCACCGCCGCGTTGGCCCGCTCCGGCGAGCTCGGCACCGTGGCGCTGGCCGTGCCGCGCCAGACCGCCTGCTTGCTGCGCGCGTCGAACATGTCCACCACCAGCGTGCCCACGTCATAGGTGCGCACGGTTGTGGTCGCGCTGCCCATGCCCATGCCACCGCCCCAGCCACCGCCGCGCCAGCCCCAACCGCCCATGTTGCTGCCGGTGTAGAAGGTGTCCAGGGTCTGGCGCTGGCTGGTCACGATATGCGCGGCCAGCGCGACGTCGCCGTCGCTGGGGGTCTGCCGCCAGCCACGGGCCGCCAGCCGCGAGTCAATGCCGTCCACGATGCGCTGGGTGATCAGCGGGGAGCCGCCCTGCGGCTTCATCGCCCAGCTGTAGGTCTTGAACGAGGCGAAGTTCGCCCCCGGATCGAAGTCGGTGTGAACGGTTGGCGTGGTGGCACAGGCCACCAGCGAGGTGGCGAGGACCGCGATCGCAAAGGCTTTCATCACACGACACTCCGGGCAGTGAATTGGCTTCCAGCCTAGCCCGCGGCCAGCTCATGGTCATCCGCATAACTACGCAGCCCAGCCAGCAAAACTACCGGTTGCCGCACCGGCATGGGGCCAAGGGCCAATTGCTGGCCGGGTCCGGCACAGGCGATCTTGACCGCCAATGACCAAGCGAGCGCCAGTGGTTGCGGTGGTCGACGACGAAGACGACGTGCGGCTTGCGCTGCGCCGGTTGCTTCGCTCGGCCGGGTACGACGTGCTGGCCTACGAATCGGGGTCGGAGTTCCTGCGCCATGCGGCCAGCAGCCTGCCGGACTGCGTGGTGCTGGACCTGCGCATGCCCGGCCCCAGCGGATTCGAGGTGCAGGCCGCGCTGCGCGCCCAGCAGCTGGCGATCCCGGTGGTGGTGGTGAGCGCCGACGACAGTGCCGCCAGCCGCCACCAGGCGCTGGCCGGGGGCGCCGACGCGTACCTGTGCAAACCCGTGGATGGCGATGCGCTGATCAACGCCACGCAGGCGGCGATCGAACGCTGCGCGCGAAACCCTCCCTCCCCCCCGCGCAGTCGGCCGGAGTCCCCATGAACCGTCCCCGCTGTTCCGTCGTTGCTTCCGCCGCCACGTGGCTGGTGCCCGCCCTGCTGCTCGGCGCAGCTCCCGATGCGCACGCCTCCTTCCTCAGTGGCGAGGCGCTGGATACGGCGGCCAACGTGATTGCCTGGCTGGCCCTGGTGGTGGTGCCGGTGGTCCTGATCGCAGTGTTCTGGATGGTGCACATCCTGCCCGAGAAGATCGCGCACAAGCGCCACCACCCGCAGCTGGATGCGATCAAGACCCTGTGCCTGCTGTCACTGCTGTTCGGTGGCCTGTTGTGGCCGTTGGCGTGGCTGTGGGCCTATACCCGCCCGGTACTGCACAAGCTGGCCTATGGCACCGACCAGATCGACCACGGACACGGCGACGCCGCACTGGCGCCCCTGCACGATGCCCGGGTGGAGCCGGTCGAACCGGACCTGTCCACCCCGGTGGACGTGTCTGCGTGGCAGCAGCGGGTAGATGCACTCGAACGGCGCCTGGCGGAGATGGAGCGCCTGCGCCCGGGCTCGCCTACGCGGCCGGAGGGCTGAACCATGGAAGTCATCCTGCTGCTCATCTATTCGTTCTTTGTCTGGCTGATCTTCTTCAAGTTCAAGTGGCTGCCGTGGAACTTCGTGTCGCAGGTGGTCGTGGTCTCATTGCCGATCTTCGCGATGACCGCGCTGATCCTGGTCCTGAACGTAGTGGCGCCCTCCTCCTCGGACGTGCGTGCGATCAACTACGTGGTGCAGGTGGTGCCGCGCGTCACCGGGCGCGTGATCGAGGTGCCGGTGGAAGCCAACCGCCCGGTGCGCAAGGGCGAGGTGCTGTTCCGCATCGACCCGGTGCCCTACCAGCAGCAGCTGGCGGCGCTGGAAGCGAAGCTGCCTGAACTGTCGGCCAAAGTGGACAGTGCCGATGCCTACCAGCGCGAACTGGGCGAACAGCTGCGCGGCGCGCGCGCCACCCGCGAGGCGTTGGCCGTGCGCCTGCAGCTGGCCGAACGCCGCCAACGCCAGACCGGTGAGCTGGCCAGCAGCGGTGCCGGCAGCCGCTTCGACCATGAGCAGGCACAGACCGAAGCGGCCAGCCTGCGCTTGGACCTGGTATCCACCACCGCGCAGATGGCGCAGGTGCAGCAGAAGCTGTCCGCACAGACCCGCGACGGCGAACTCTCCGAAGTGGCGCAGGCCCAGGCCGGCATGGTCCAGCTGCAGGCGCAGATCGTGGAAGCACGCTGGCAGCTGGAGCAGACCGTCGTACGCGCCCCGGCCGATGGCAGCGTGATCAACCTGCAGCTGCGCGAAGGCTCCTACGCCGCCAGCCTGCCGTTGACCCCGGTGATGACCTTCGTCGAGCGCGAGCAGTGGATCCTGGCGATGTTCTCGCAGAACGAACTGGGCAACGTGGCGCCGGGCAACGAAGCGGAGATCGCGCTGAAGGTCTATCCCAACCGCATCATCAAGTGCCGGGTGGATTCGGTGGTGTGGGCATCCGGCACGGGCCAGCTGCCGATCAGCGGCATGATTCCGCAGACCGGCACCAGTCCGCTGCCGCCGGGGCGCATCGCGGTACGGCTGCGCCCGGACGGGCGCGACCGCGATGTGTTCATCGCCATGGGAGCACAAGGCCAGGGCGCGATCTACACCGAGCACGGCAAGCTGATCCACATCGTGCGCCGGGTGATCCTGCGCGTGGGCAGCAAGCTGGATTGGCTGGTCCTGAAGCTGCACTGACATGACCGCACCGCGCCGCCGCTGTGATGCCCTGCCCCGCCCGCTGCTGCTGGCGCTGGCCCTGGTGCTGGCCGGATGTGCCACCGCGCCGGAGCCGGGCAGCGAGCAGATCCGCGCCGACGCGCTGGGCACGGTGGCCATTCCACCGAACTGGTCGGCGCAGGCCAGCCAGGCCCAGGTCGACCGCGGCTGGCTCGACGCGTTTGCCGACCCGCAGTTGACCGCCCTGGTGCACGAAGCGCTGGCCCGTAATCCGGACCTGCTGATTGCCGCGGCGCGGGTCGAACAGGCCAACGCCCAGGTCGACATCGCCCAGGCCCAGCTGCGCCCCGCCATTGGCTTGATCGGCCGCGGCGGCTCCAAGCCGATCGCCGACCTGGTGCCGCTGCTGAGCGGGTTGATGCTGCGCCTGAGCTGGGAGATCGATCTGTGGGGGCGCCTGCGTTACGCACGCAATGCCGCCATTGCCGCCAGTGATGCGCAGAACGCCGACTACCGGTATGCCCAGCAATCGCTGGCGGCCAGCGTCGCACGTGCATGGTTCACGGTGACCGAAGCACGTCTGCAGTACGACATCGCCGGGCAGATGGCCGGCAGCGGCGAGCAGCTGGTCGGCCTGGCCGAACAGCGCGAACGGGTGGGTGCAGGCAGTTCCAATGAAACCCTGGCCGCGCGCGCCAGCGCCGCCAGCTACCTGGATGCCCGCCAGCAGGCCGACCTGGCCACCCACAGCGCCAGCCGCGCGCTGGAGATCCTGCTGGGCCGCTACCCTGGCGCGACGCTGGCCGCGCCGGCCGCGCTCACCGCGCTGCCCGGCGAAGTGCCGGCCGGCATGCCCATCGATGTGCTCAACCGGCGCCCGGACCTGCATGCCGCCGAACGCCGGGTGGCGGCCGCCTTCGACCGGGTTGGCGAGGCGCGCGCGGCGATGCTGCCCACGCTGTCGCTGTCGGCCGGCTACGGCCGGCTCAGCAACGCGGCCGTGCGCACCCGGGACGACCTGGAACAGACCACCTCGAGCGTTTCGGCCACCGGCATCATGCCGCTCTATACGGGCGGTGCGCTCAGCGGCCAGGTGCAGCTGCGTTCGGCCGAACAGAAGCAGGCGGTGGCCGACTACGCGCGGCGTGCGTTGTTGGCGCTGGGCGAGGTGGAAGACGCACTGACCGCCGAACGCGTGCTGGCCGAGCGCGAACAGCTGCTCGGGCAGGTGCTGGCCAACAACGAACAGGTGGTGCGGCAGGTGCGCGATTCCGAACGCATTGGCCGGGCCGATCACCGCGCGGTGGCCACCCAGGAAATGCAGGCGCTGGCCGCACGTTCGGCGCTGCTGGGCGTGCGCCGCGAACGGCTGAGCCGGCGCGTGGACCTGTACCTGGCCCTGGGCGGCGACTACGCCACGGCAGACCCCGCGGCGCCTGCCAGCCCGCCCTCCCCCTCCCCGGAGTAAGTGCATGTACTGGATGCTGCTGCTGGTACCGCTGGCGATCGCGCTGCACTACCTGCTGCCGGGCAACGCCCTGCTGGTGTTCGGCGCCACCGCGCTGGCGATCGTGCCGCTGGCGGCGCTGATGTCGCGCGCCACCGGCGCGCTGGCCACGCGGCTCGGGCCCAGCATCGGCGGCCTGCTCAATGCCACCTTCGGCAACGCCGCCGAATTCATCATTGCGCTGGCGGCGCTGCGCGCCGGGCTGCACGGCATGGTCAAGGCGTCCATCGCGGGCACCATCATCGGCAACATCCTGTTCGTGCTCGGCCTGTCGATGGTGCTGGGCGGGTTGCGCCACGGCCAGCAGCGCTACGACGCCGCCAACGCCCGCATGCAGGCCACCATGCTGACCCTGGCGGTGATCACCCTGATCCTGCCGGCGTCCTACCGCGCGGTGGTGCCCGAGGCCGATGCCGCGCTGCAGTCGATCAGCCTGGTGCTGTCGGTATTGCTGCTGCTGGTGTACCTGGCCACCGTCGTGTTCACCCTGCGCAGCGCGGCAAGCGAGGGCAGCGACTCCGCCGCCGGCCACGGCCACGATGGCAGCTTGTCCAACGCCCGCGCCCTGCTGCTGTTGGGCGGCACCAGCATCGGCATCATCTGGATGAGCGAGATCCTTTTAGGCGTGGTCGAACCGGCCAGCCAGCAGCTGGGCTTCTCCGATGCATTCACCGGCGTGTTCGTGCTGGCCGTGATCGGCGGCGCAGCCGAGCAGGCCACCGCGCTGGTGGCCGCACGCCGCAACCAGATGAGCCTGAGCCTGTCCATCGCGCTGGGCTCGGGCGTGCAGCTCGCGCTGCTGGTCGCGCCGCTGCTGGTGCTGCTCAGCTACGTGATCGGTCCGCAGCCGATGAGCCTGGAGTTCGGCCCCGGCCTGGTGCTGAGCGTACTGGTGGCGGTGATCATCACCGGTCAGGTCGCCAGCGATGGCCGTGCCGACTGGTTGCGCGGGGTCCAGCTACTCGGGCTGTACGTGATCCTGGCCACGCTGTTCTGGTTCGTGCCGGACACGGGATCATGACCGCGCATGCGTTCCTCGCCCGCCCTGCTGATCCACCACCACCGCTACGCCTTCCTGTTCGGTGCGCTGCTGGTGACAGTCACCCTGGGCCCGTTGCTGGAGGCGATGTCGTTCGGCCACCGGCTGATGGAACTGCTGCTGTGCGCGAGCCTGCTGGCGGCGCTGTTTCCGATCGGGAAGCGCCTGCAGCGCCACGTGCTGCTGGTGCTGGTGCTGGTCGCCCAGCTGCTGCGCTGGTTGGCCAGCGACGCCGGTGGCGCGGTGGCCATGGCCGGCGCGGTCCTGTGGGGCGTGCTGGCCACCATCGCGGCCTGGCACGCGGTGCGCTTTTCGTTGTCCAGCCAGCGCGTGCGCACCGAGCACCTGGCCGCCGCGTTGAGCGCCTACCTGCTGCTGGGCGTATGTGGCGGCGTGGTCTTCGCCGCGCTGTCGGCCATTTCACCCAGCGCCATGGCGGTGGGCGGCCAGGGCACGGCGCATGGCCTGGGCATCGGCACCGCGATGTATTTCAGTTTCGTCACCCTGGCCACACTCGGCTACGGCGACATCACCCCGGTCAGCCAGGTCGCGCGCGGGCTGGCCACGCTCGAAGCGATTGCCGGCCAGCTCTACCTGGCGCTGCTGGTCGCGCGCCTGGTGGGCCTGCGCAGCACCGATCGATCCCCCTGACCCATTGCGCACCCGGGAGCCTGTCATGAAACGCCCGCACCTGCTGCCCTCGTTCCTTCTGCTGTTCACCAGCGCCCCATGTTGGGCGGTTGAACCGCTGGATACTTTCAGCGTCCGCGTCGGCGGCTACATCACCGATTTCGATACCAAAGTGCGCGCCGACGGCCAGACCGGCCAAGGCACGCGCATCGACCTCCGCCGCGACCTTGGCCTGGACAACAACAACGCCATCGGCGTGATCGCGCTGAGCTGGCGCCCGTGGGAAAAGCATGAGTTCGGCCTGTCCTGGTACCGCGACAGCGCCGATGCCGAGCGCAACACCGAACGCGAGATCGACTTCAACGGCCAGCACTACGCCACCCACACCCGTATCCGCGCCAAGTTCGACCTGGATGCCTACGAGGGCTACTACACCTGGTGGGCGTGGGGCGACGGGCGCTGGGCCCTGGGTCCCCGCGTGGGCCTGATCTGGTACCAGATGGACCTGGACCTGAGCGCCACCGCCGATGTCAACGGCAACCCCATCAATGCCCGCGCGGGCAACAACGTCAATGCAGACCTGCCGGCGCCCACGATCGGCGGCAGCTGGCGCTGGGCACCTGGCGAGAACTGGCGCCTGAGCGCCGACGCGGGCTATTTCAGCGCCAGCCTCAATGACGTCGATGCCGACGTCACCTTCGGCCGGGGCGGCGTGGAGTACTTCCCGTGGGACAACTGGGGTTTCTCGCTCGACTACACGGTGCGGCGCATCGAAGCGGACGTGGATGCCTCCCGCCTGGATGGCAACCTGCGCTTCGTCGACAGCGGCGTGCGGGTGGGTGTGATCTACCGGTTCTGATCGCCATGCCCGCGCTTCGGCTGGTGGTGCGTTGTGCCTGCGGCGCCTGGCTGCTGGCCTGGGCGCTCATCGCGGGCGGCGCGCCCGCGCCGGCCACGGCGCGCTGGTTCAACCGTGACCTGGTGACCTTCCGCGCACCGCTGTACGGCAACACGCCGGAGATGCGCGCACGCGCCACCGAAGCCAACCTGGCACGCATCGTCGACCTGCCCGGCCAGGCCACCCTGCATTCCCAGCCGGTGCCGCAGGGCGTGGTCATCCTGGCCGGCGGGCAGCTGGTCACCGTGCTGACCCCGGCCGACTGCAACGCACTGGGAAATGAAACCCTGCCCGAACTGCGCGACCGTACCGTGGCCCGCATGCAGGTGGCGCTGGCGGCCGCCGAACAGGCCCGCCTGCCGCAGCGGCTGCTGGCCGGCGCCGCGTGGGCGCTGCTGGCCACCGCCATTGCCATCGGCGTGTTGTGGGGGCTGCGCTGGTGCAGCCGGCGCATGCGCCGACGGGTGGATGGCTGGGTCCAGCAGCGTGTGCAGCAGCTGCGCAGCGTTTCGGCGCGGCAGCTGCTGCTGGGGCTGGTGACCAGCGCGCGCAGCCTGGGGCGGCTGGTGGGTTGGCTGGTGGTGCTGGTGGTGCTGGAGGAATGGCTGCGCTTCGTGTTCGGTCGCTTCCCCTACACCCAGCCTTGGTCGGCGGCGATGGGCGGCTGGATCGGCGAACGCGTCGCCCGCTTTGGCCGTGGCGTGTTGGAGGCGCTGCCCGACCTGTTCACGGCGGCGCTGATCTTCCTGGCCGCACGGCTGGTGGTGCAGGCGGTACGCATCGTATTTGACGGGGTGGCAAGCGGCCGGTTCCAGTTCGTGGGCATCGACCAGCCCTTGGCCGAACCGACCCGGCGGATCATCACCGTGGTCATCTGGCTGTTCGCGCTGGCGATGGCCTACCCCTACCTGCCCGGTGCCGAGACCGACGCGTTCAAGGGGCTGAGCGTGTTCGTCGGCCTGATGGTGTCGTTGGGTGCGTCGAGCATCGTCGGCCAGGCCGCCAGCGGCTTCACCTTGCTCTACTCACGCACCCTGATGGTCGGCGATGTCGTGCGCGTGGGCGACACCGAAGGCGTGGCGATACAGATCGGCTTGTTCACCACCCGCCTGCGCACCCCGCTGGGGGTGGAGGTCAGCATCCCCAACAACGTGGTGCTTGCCGGCGAGCTGCGCAACTACTCGCGCGATCCGCAGGGGCCTGGCCTGTGGCTGGAAAGCGCGATCACCATCGGCTACGACGCGCCGTGGCGGCAGGTGCACCGGCTGCTGCTGCAGGCCGCAGCGGCCACCGACGGGGCGCTGGCCGATCCACCACCGCACGTGGTGCAGTCCGAACTGGGCGACGTCGCGGTGCGCTACGTGCTGCGCGTGCGCGTGGTCGAGGTCGAACGCCGCTGGCAGGTGCGCAGCGCGCTGCATGCGCATATCCAGGACGCGTTCAATGCGGCAGGAGTGCAGATCATGTCGCCCAACTACGAAGGCGACCCGGAACAGGCCAAGGTGGTGCCGAAGGCGCACTGGGAAGGACGGCCGGCGCCGGCCAGCGACGAAACCTAGTCGGCGGTATCGACCTGCGTCCAGCTGCTGTCCGGATCGAACAGGGTCATGGCGCGAGCCTCGCGGTCGGTGTCCGGCCCCAGGTCTTTCTCATAGACCTGGCCGGCATGGCTGATGGTGAAGCTCATCACGCCGCTGTCGCCGTAGCGCGCCGGCCAGGCCACCAGCGCGAAGCCGCGGGTCATGGCGCCGGCCACCGAGTAGGGGTACGCCCCTCGCGGTGCGGAAGGGCCCTGCCCCTGCAGGATCCGGTAGTGGTAGCCATGCCACTCATCGTCCGGCGTCTCGCCGCCGAACAACGGCCCCAGCGGGCTCTCACCGCCCGCGTCGGCAGGCCAGTACAGGCCGTCATGCGTACCGGGGCTGCTGCGCAGCCGGGCGGCGTACTCGGGCAGCGTGTCATCGTTGCGGTCACGGCGTGCGTATTCGCGTTGCGCGTCATGGTAGGCCAGCACGGCCTGCACCGCTTCGCGCTCGTTGCGCCCGATCCGGCGCGCACGCAGTTCGGGTGCGGCCGCAGCCAGGTCGAAGGCCCAGCCGCTGCCCTGTTTCACCAGTGGCACCGGCAACGTCCAGCCTTCGTCGCCCACGCTGACCAGCGCATGGCTGGCGTCGACCGGCTTTATCGCGTGCCTGCGCTGGTACTGGCTGATGAAGGTGTCCACGTCCTTGCGCTCGATATCGTCGCGCGGCACGTAATCCTCCCAGTCGTCGCCCAGTACCACCGAGACCTGTCCGGGCTGCGTGTCGCGCACTTGCAGCGCTGCCACCAGCGCGTCGGCCGCGGCAGCGGCGCTGGGATAGGCCTGTTGGGCCTGGGCGGGCGCGACCAGCAGCAGGCAGGCCACGCTCAAAAGGGAAAGACGAAGGGTCATGGCAGATCTCCGATCAACGACGACGACCGCCGCCACCACCACCGCGCGGAGCGGCCGGCCGATTCATCGGCCGCCCCTGCGGGCGTGCGCCGGCGGGACGCTGCGAACTCTGCACGCTGCGATGCCCGCGATCGGCATCGCCCAGCGACTGGCCGGGATTGCGCGCACCATTGAACGCATTCTCCGGATGGCTGCCCGGCGGGCGACCGTGGCCGGCGCCCCCCTGGTTGCGGAACTGATTGCTGCCGGACGGGTTGCGCCCCTGCGCAGGGCGCTGGCCCAGCTCTCGCTGCGAAGCACCGGCGCGGTCGCGCGCCTCACGGTTGGTGGTGGCGGGCGTATCGAATCCACGGCGTTCCATCGACTGGCGTGCGCGGTCGCGCTCGGCCGCCCGTGCATCATCACGACCTCGATAGTCCTGCCGCTGCGCCGCACTGTCGCGCGCTCCGTCGAAGCGTTCGCGGGTAGCCCCGTCACGATAGGGCACGCCGTCACGGTTGGCCGCGTTGTGCTTCCACCTGCTGTCGTCGCGGTTGATCTGGCGGTTGCTGTTGAACTCGTTGTAGCGGTCCACGTCGATATCGATATCGCCGTGCCCCCAGTCCAGGTCGCCCCACAGCGCACCGCCCACGGCCACGCCGATGCCGAAACTGAGCAGCGCACCGCCGGGGTAGTAATACGGCGGCGGCGGGTAGTAGTACGGCGGGTAGGCCGGGTAGGCCCAGCTGCCGTACACCACGCTGGGGTTGTAACTGGGTACGTACACCACCTGCGGGTCGGCCGATTCGATCACGATGGTCTGTGGCGCGGAGGACGCTGCGGGCTGGGTGCTGACCTTCTGCTGTTCATTGCTGTCCAGGTGGCCAGCGGTCTGGGCCTGCCGGCGCAGGCGCTGCACCGAATCCATCACGGCGTCGGGCTGGGCCAGGAATGCGTCGCCCATCTTCTGTACCCAGGCCGGGTCCTGCCCCAGCACCGCCAGCAGCTGCGGGAACGCAACCAGTGATTGCACGCTGGGATCCCACGCCTGGTTGGCCACCTGGCGCACTGCTTCTTCGCCCTTGGCATCAGGATGTGCCTTTGACCACGCCACCGCATCGGTGACATCGCCAGGATAGCTGGAGGCCATCAGCACCTGCGCCAGCAGCGCGTCCGGATACAGCGCCACCGGCGCCAGCATCTGGTCCAGCTGTTCGCGCGTGAAGGTGCCTTGGCTCGCCGCTGCTTTGGCGGGCACGGGTGCGGCAGCGACGGCAGGGCGCACCGCCACCGCCGTGCAGGCCAGTGCCAGCACCAGCGTGGGTAGCCGTGCCCATGTCAGGTAGGTGTGCATGCGACCTCCACTTCAATGCGCCGTACGCCTGCGGCCAGGGTTCAGGGTTTGACGCCCGCTTGTACACCTTTGTCGACGACCAGCTTGGCCACCACCTTGCGCGCTGCGCCGTTGCTGCCGCTGCCCGCATCCGGTGCCACGCCCATGCCGTCGCCGGCGCGGACCCTGCCCGGTGCCAGGCCGGCATTCTGCTGCAGGTAGTTGGCCACCGCTGCGGCACGCTGGGTGCTCAGGCGCTGGTTGGCGGCGGCGTTGCCGGTGGAATCGGTGAACCCCTGCAGCACCACGGCGTAGTTGTGGGTCTGCTTTGCCTTGGCGGCGAATGCATCCAGATCGCCGCGTGCGTTGGCCGAGAGCTTTGCGCTGCCCGAGTCGAATGTCACTTCCGCCGCATCCAGCTGCTCGTACGTACCGAACTCGTCCATGCGCTTGTTCATCGCACCGACCTCCTCCGTGGTCGGCGCCATGCCCGCCTGGATCTGCCGGGTGGTGCGCAGGTCCTCGGAGCGGAAGCTGATTTCGCGCGCGGCCAGCGCATCGCCCGCGGCGCTGCCTTCGACCGTGACCGGAAGCCCCGCCGCCAGGACGCTGGCATCGGTCTTTTCATGGATGACGTTGGTCAGCCCTTTGGTCTTCTTGTACACCGTGTCGGCCGACACCTGCACGGTGTGTGCGGTGCGGGCCTGGTCCACCACGGTAATGGTGTCGCCCTGCACGGCCGTGATCACGCCTTTGAGCCTGGTTTTGGCCGGATCGGCGGCCGACGCGGCCAGGGAGGTGAGGCCGACCAGCACCAGCAGCAGGGGGGCGGCGGCGCGGGACACGGTGCGGGTGGACATGGGGCAGCTCCAGGAACGAGGACGATGAACCACGCTAGGCGTGGGCCAGCCGGCCCGCAATTGGCCCTTGGGGCCATACGCCGGGCATGGCACCAAGGGCCAATTCCCGGCCCTGCGGCAGGGGTCTAGCCTGCGCTGCGTAGTGGCCGCCGCGCCTGCTCGAGCGCGTGGCGGATTCCTTTCGTTCCCCGCCGGAGCCCTGCCATGAATGCCGACCCTGCTGCCCTGCCGCAACTGTCCACGGTGCTGGCTGCCGCCTCGATGCGCGCCGACCACTGGCGCCAACTGAACGCGTATGCGCGTGCGTGGGCGGCTGCAGGCACCGACAGCGCCGAACGGCGTGGCGCCTGCGTCGAAGCATTGGCCGACCTGCGCCCGCTCGAACAGTGCTGGGCCTACCCCGGCGAACGCCTGCTGGGCGCGCTGGCCGCGGCACTGGCCGACAACGACGCCGCACAGTTCGCGCGGCTGGCACGCAAGCTTTCGGCCGCGATCCTGTCCGGCGATTTCCGCCGCGACGAACAGGCCTGGAACGCCGACGACGACGGCGACCGCACCCTGCTCGATGCGTTGCCGCCCGAGCTGCTGGGCGCGCCGGACAAGCCCTACTTCGAAGTGTTGATCGTGACCCCCAACGAACCGGCGCTGTGGCAACGTGCTCGCGACGAAATGCGCGCCATGCGCCGCGTCGACGATCAGTTCCACTACGCGGTCACCCACGCCGGCAGTTTCGAGGATGCCGCGCTGGCGGCAATGGTCAATGCGGACGTGCAGGCGGTGGTCATCGTCGACGGATTCCGTTTCACCTCGCTGCTCGACATCCCGGACCTGAAGCAGTTCCTCGCCCGCAACCTCGGCAGCGACGACGAGCCGTCGACGGCCGGCGCATTGTCCACCTCGCTGGCCCGCGCCCTGAAGCACTTCCGACCGGAGCTGGACCTGTACCTGCTCACCGACCGCTCCCCGGAGCGTCTGGCCGGCAGCGACGAAGCCGCGCCGCTGCGCCGCGTCTTCCACCACGTCGAAGAACCCATGGAAGTGCACCTGGCATTGCTGGATGGCATCGCCGACCGTTACGAAACGCCGTACTTCGACAACCTCAAGAAATACGCGCTGCGCCCCATCGGCACTTTCCACGCGCTGCCGATCGCGCGCGGCAAGTCCATCTTCGGCTCCAACTGGATCCGCGACATGGGCCACTTCTACGGCACCAACATCCTGTTCGCCGAATCCTCGGCCACCACCGGTGGCCTGGACAGCCTGCTGGAACCCACCGGCACCATCAAACGCGCGCAGACCGCCGCGGCCAGGGCCTTTGGCGCCAAGCGCGCCTACTTCGGCACCAACGGCACTTCCACCTCGAACAAGATCGTGGTGCAGGCGGTGTGCAAGCCCGGCGACATCGTCATCGTCGACCGCAACTGCCACAAATCGCACCACTACGGCTTCGTGCTCAGCGGCGCGCAGCCCTACTACGTTGAAGCGTTCCCGTTGACCCAGTATTCGATGTACGGCGCGGTCCCGCTGCGCACCATCAAACAGGCGCTGCTGGACTGCCAGGCCGGCGGCAAGCTGGACCGGGTCAAGGTCATCGACATGACCAACTGCACCTTCGACGGCCACATGTACAACCCGCAACGGGTGATGGAGGAGTGCCTGGCGATCAAGCCGGACCTGATCTTCCTGTGGGACGAAGCCTGGTTCGGCTTCGCCCGCTTCAGCCCGCTGCACCGTCGGCGGACCGGTCTGGGCGCCGCGGCCGCGTTGACCGAACGCTATCGCAGCAAGGCGTACCGCACCGAGTACGAAGCCTGGAAGGCGCAGCGCGGCAAGGTCGAGCCCGGCGACCCGGCCCAGCTGGATGAACATCTGCTGCCCGATCCGGATAAGGTGCGCATCCGGGTATACCAGACCAACTCCACCCACAAGTCGATGTCTGCCTTCCGGCAGGGGTCGATGATGCTGGTCTGGGACGAGGATTTCCACGAGGTGGAAGGCCCGTTCGAAGAAGCGTTCTTCGCCCATACCTCGACCTCGCCCAACCTGCAGCTGATCGCCTCGCTTGACCTGGCACGGCGGCAGATGGAACTGGAAGGCTACGGCCTGACGCTGAAGATGACCGACCTGGCGCTGCGCCTGCGGCGCACCATCAACGGCCACCCGTTGATCTCGAAGTACTTCCACGTCGCCACGCCCGAAGACATGATCCCGGCCGAGTTCCGCGCCTCCGGCCTGCGCGACTACGGGCCGCCCAATGCCAGCTGGGTGGAGACGCTGCAGGCGTGGGACGACGATGAGTTCGCGCTGGACCCAACCCGGCTGACCGTGATCTGCGGCGCCGCCGGCTTCGACGGCACCCAGTTCAAGGGCCTTCTGGCCGAGCGCTTCGACATCCAGATCAACAAGACCTCGCGCAACAGCATCCTGGTCCAGACCAACATCAACAACACCCACAGCGACGCGGCGCTGTTGATCAAGGCCCTTGCCGACCTCTCGCGCGAAATCGAAGCGCGGCTGGCACAGGAAGGCGCCAACGGTCGCCAGGTCTTCGCCGACCGGGTCCGCGCATTGATGACCGACGTGCCCGACCTGCCCAACTTCAGCCAGTTCCACGATGCCTTCCGCGAAGCGCCGGACGGGGCCAGCAACGAAGGCCACATGCGCCCGGCCTTCTTCATGGCCTACGAGGAAGCCAACTGCGAATTCGTGCGGCTGCACAGCGACGACGTCGACCGGCGGCTGGCCGAAGGACCGCAGATGGTCTCTGCCAACTTCGTCATCCCCTACCCGCCCGGCTTCCCGATCATGGTGCCCGGCCAGGTGATCACCGCCGACACCATTGCCTTCATGCGCAAGCTGGATGTCAAGGAGATCCACGGCTACCACGCCGCGCAGGGAATCAAACTGATCAAACCCGATGCGCTGGCCGGCCTGCGTGCCGGTTCCCTGCAGTGAACCGCCGTCCCCCGGACAGGAGCACACGTCATGCAAGGTTTCTTCCAGTTTCTCGCTGACAACCCCTATATCCTGCTGTTCTTCACCGTCGGCATGGCGGTGCTGGCGGGCAAGTTCTCGGTCAAGGGCTACGGCCTGGGCATGGTCGCCGCAGCGGTGGTGGTCGGCGCGGCGCTGGCCACCTGGGCGTCCACCTACGGCGTGAAGCTGCAGCTGGACAACTTCGCCAAGTCGCTCTTCTACTATCTGTTCATGTACGGCGTGGGCCTACGGGTGGGGCCGGCGTTCTTCAACAGCCTCAAGAAGGACGGCATCAAGTTCACCATCCTGGCGGTGATCTGCGCCGTGCTGGGCCTGCTGCTGGTGGTGCTGATGTCCGGGCTGCTCGGGCTGCCGGCCGGCGCGGCCGGTGGCGTGCTGGCCGGGTCGCAGACCATGTCGGCCGCGATCGGGACCGCCGAAATGGCGGTCGAACAAGGCGCCTACCAGCTGCCGCCCGGGACGACCGCCGAGCAGGTTTCGGGAATGATCGCGCTGGGCTACGGCGTCACCTACATCTGGGGCACGGTCGGCATCATCCTGGTCTGCAAGTATCTGCCGCGCTGGTGGGGCGTGGATGCACGCAAGGCCGCACGCGAGTACGAGCTGGAACACGGCGTGCGCAACGTCGATGACGCCGCGCTTTCGGGCTACCGCGGCGGTGGCCTTCGTGCCTACCGGCTGGACAACGCCACCAGCGCCGGGCAGAGCATCGGCCAGTTCCGCAGCAGGTATCCGCAGTACCGCATCGTCAACGTGCGCCGCGGCGAGGAAACGCTGGGCGCGGATCCCGGCCTGGTGCTGCAGCAGGGCGACGTGGTCGCGCTGGGTGGACGCCTGCAGGACCTCACCGACAACATCGGCCTGCTCGGTGCGGAGGTGGACGACCCCAAGGCGTTGAACATTCCGCTGGACCAGGCCGAGATCCTGGTCACCGACAAGGACTTCGTCGGCAAGCCGCTGAGGAGCCTGGCCGGCGAGGATTTCGCGGGGCAACTGCAGGTCACCCGGCTGGAACGTTCGGGTGAACCCATCCCGGCCGGCGCCGAAACCGAACTCAAGCGCCTGGACGTGCTGTTCGTCACCGGTCTGAAGAGCGCGGTGGACCGTGCGGCCGGCATGCTCGGCAAGATCGCCCGTCCCAGCACTACCACCGACCTGCTGACGCTGTCCGGGGGCATGGTGCTGGGCCTGCTGATCGGCAAGATCAACGTGCCGATCGGCGACTTCTCGGTCGGCCTTGGCAACGCGGGCGGCCTGCTGCTCTCGGGCATCCTGGTGTCGTCGGTGGTGTCGCGGCTGCGCTTCTTTGGCAGCACGCCCAACGCCGCCCGCAACATCCTGGAGGACCTGGGCCTGGTGACCTTCATCGCCATCGTCGGCATCAATGCCGGCGCCACCTTGCTGGAACAGCTGACCGGCGCCATCGCGCTCAAGATCTTCCTGGCGGGCTTCGTCGCCAGCACGGTGCCGCCCTTCATCACCTGGGCGGTGGGGTACCACTTCTTCAAGATCAATCCCGCCGTGCTGATGGGCGGCGTGGCCGGCTCACGGTCGCACTCGGGTCCCGCGCGCGAGGCCGCCAAGGAGATCGACAGTACCGTGCCCTGGGTGGGCTTCCCGGTCGGCTATGCCGTGTCCGGCGTGCTGTACACCGTGTTTGGCTACTTCGCGATGTTGCTCTCGCACTAGGAGACGGACATGAAGCCACTCGCATGCATGCTGGCCGCAGCGGCGCTGCTGCCAGCCCTGGCCCGGGCGCAGTCCGCTGCGCCCGACGACCCGGCCCCGGCCGACGCGTCCCCCAGTTCCACCGAACAGGGCCAGACCCCCCTCGACGAAGCGTTCGTCCCGCGCGACCGCGCTGCCTGGATCCGCGAAACGCGCCGCCAGGCGTGGAAGGACACCGCCTTCGACGTGCAGGCGCGCACCTTCTACCTGGACCGCGACAAGTACGACGACAGCCAGAGCACGGCGTGGGCACTGGGCGGCTCGGCCGGGTTCAAGACCGGCTACTTCCGCGAACGCTTCGCCTTCGGCGCCACCGGCTACACCTCCCAGCGCCTGTACGGACCGGATGACAAGGACGGCACCCTGCTGCTCAAACCCGGCCAGGAAGGCTACACCGTGCTGGGCGAAGCCTATGGCGAGTTCCTGATCAACGATGACACCCGGCTCAAGCTCGGCCGCTTCGGCATCGATACCCCCTACGTCAACCGAAATGACGCGCGCATGACCCCGAACACCTTCCAGGCCCTGACCGTGCAGGGGGTGTATGGCGGCGACGGCGGCGCACCGCAATGGAAATTCGGTGCCGGCTACTTCGACAAGATCAAGGAGCGCAACGCGGACAGTTTCGTGTCCATGGCCAGGGACGCAGGCGCGCCTTCCTGGGTCGACCGCGGCGTGTATACGCTTGGCGCGAATTACACCCGCGACCGGCTAAGCGCCGGTGCGATCTACTACCACAGCAACGACATCATCAGCATCTTCTACACCGAGGCGAAGTACGCCTTTCCGCTGGGCGACACCGCCAAACTCAACCTGGCGCTGCAGTACTCCGACCAGGACAGTGCGGGCGACAACCTGCTGCGCGGCGATGAATTCTCCGCCCGCCAATGGGGTGGCAAGCTGGAACTGGGTTACAAGGGAGCGCTGTTCACCACCGGCTACACCCGTGCCAGTGGCGGCACCAACATGCAGAACCCGTGGAGCGGCTATCCCGGCTACACCAGCGTGCAGGTCGAGGATTTCAACCGCAATGGCGAAGGCGCCTGGCTGCTGCGTGCGGCGTACAACGTCCAATCGGTCAAGGGGCTGAGCTTCTATGCGCTGTACGTGGATGGCTCCGATCCGGACGCGCTCACCGACTACGCCAAGGACGAGTACAACCTCAACGCCCAATGGACGGCGGCCGACGGGCCGCTGAAAGGCCTGATGATGCGGGTGCGTTACGCGCACATCAGCCAGAAGGGTCCGCAGACCAGCGACCTGGACGACCTCCGGCTGCTGGTCTACTACGATCCGCCGGGACTCTGATCCACCCATCCGGAGGGGCGCGCATGGACGGCTTCGCATCGCTGCTGGACCGCTATCCGGAACTTGCCGTGTACCTGGCCCTGGCGCTGGGCCACTGGCTGGGCGGCATCAAGGTCCATGGGTTCAACCTCGGCGGTGTCACCGGTTCGTTGCTGGTGGGCATGCTGATTGGCTGGGCATTCCATGTCCCGGTGGCGGCCACCGCCAAATCGCTGGTGTTCCTGCTGTTCCTGTTCGGCATCGGCTACGAGGTCGGTCCGCGCTTCCTGTCCGCGATGAAGGGCGATGGCTGGCGCTATGCGGTGCTGGCGGTATTCATGCCCGTGGTAGGGCTGCTGGCCGCCCTGGTCGTCGCCCACGCGCTGAAGCTCGATCCGGGCCTGGCGGCCGGCATGATGTCCGGCGCCCTGACCGAATCGCCGGCGATGGGCACGGCCAGCGAGGCCATCCAGCGCCTGCCCATCGATGACGCGCTCAAGGCCCGCTACATCGCCCATGTCGGCGTTGCCGATGCCTTGTGCTACGTGGCCGGGGCACTGGGGGTGATCCTCACCTGCAACGTGATCGGGCCGCGCCTGCTGCGCCTGAACCTGGTCGACGATGCGCTGGCACTGGAGCACCGGTTCGGCATCGAACGCTCGGCGGCCGGCATCGCATCGGCCTGGCAGCCCTTCGACACCCGCGCCTATCGCATCGCGCCGGGCATGCGAATCGCCGGTTTGCGCGTGGACCAGGCCGAATGCCTGCTGCCGGGCCTGCGCCTGTTCGTCTACCGGGTGCGTCACGGCCAGTCACTGGTCGAGCCGGGCCCGGCCACGCGCCTGCATGCCGGCGACCACATCGTCATCGGCGGTCCACGCAAGGCGCTGGTGGAAGTGCTGGGCGAGCGTGCCGAGGAAGTGGACGACCCGGAACTGCTGGACATTCCAATGGCGTCCCACCAGGTGCTGGTCAGCCGGCGTACCTGGGCCGGGCAGCGGCTGGAACAGATCGCTCGCGACGATGCGGTGCGCGCGGTGTTCCTGCGCGGGATCCGCCGCAACGGCCAATCGATGCCGATCGGCACCCAGACAGTGCTCGAACGCGGGGACGTGCTGGAACTGATCGGACCGGAGCCTGCAGTGGTGCGTGCTGCCGCCGAAGTCGGTCGGATCCTGCACCCGACCACCGCCACCGATTTCGTGGTCGTGGGCATGGCGATCTTCCTCGGCGCGGTATCCGGCATCGTTGCCGTGGTGCCGCTGGGCACGCTGTCGGTCAGCATCGGCAGCAGCGTCGGCGCGCTGCTGGGCGGCATCGTGGTCGGGCACCTGCGGGTGCGCCGCCCGCTGTTCGGGCGGGTCCCGGACAGCGCGGTCAAGCTGATGCAGTCCTACGGCCTTGCCGCGTTCGTTGCGATGGTCGGGCTGGGTGCCGGCCCGCATTTCGTCGAAGCGGTGGAACAACACGGGCTCGGCCTGTTCCTGGGCGGCATCGGGGTCACCATGACGCCGTTGCTGGCCGGTCTGTGGTTCGGCCACAAGGTACTGAAAATTCCCGGGGTGCTGCTGCTGGGTGCAATCTCAGGCGCGCAGACGTTCACCGCGGCGCTGGCCGCGCTGCAGGAACGCTCGGACAGTTCGATCGCGGTGATCGGTTACTCCGGTGCGGTCGCCATCGCCCATGTGCTGCTGACCACCTGGGGCACGGTGATGGTGCTGGCGATGGCCTGAGGACGCCAGGGCGCAGGTACCTTTCAGCCGCCGCCGGGATCGACGTGGGCCAGCTCGGCCAGGCGGACCAGCGCCGCCACCGAACGCACGCCGAACTTCACCATGATGCGGCTGCGGTGCACCTTGGTGGTCTTCAACGAAATCCCCAGGTCTGCAGCGATCTGCTTGTTCAACCGCCCGGAAATCACATGCGGCAGCACCTGGCGCTCGCGCGGGGTCAGGCACTGGTAGCGCTGCACCGCGCCCTGCTCGCCACTGCGCCGGATCCGTGCGCAGGCATCGGCGTCGATGCCGCGCATCACCGCCTCCAGCAGCACCGCTGCATCCACCGGCTTGGTCAGGAAATCCACCGCGCCGGCACGCATTGCCTGGGCGCAGCTGGAAACGTCCGCATCGCCGCTGACGAAGATCATCACCGGCGCCTGGCCGCGTTCTCCGAACAGCTGCTGCAACGCCAGCCCGTCCATCCCGGGCATGTGCAGGTCCAGCACCACGCACCCTGCGGTGTCGGCATCGTACCGGGCCAGGAATTCGTCCGGGGAGCCGCTCAGGGTCACCTCCAGCCCATCGGCGCGGAGGCAGCGTCCCAGCGCGGCAAGCACGCGCGGGTCATCGTCGACAATGTGCACGACAGGGCTCATGGCACTACTCCATCAAAGGAAGGTCGATGTAGAAACAGGCGCCGCCCTCGGGCAGGTTGCGGGCATTGATCTCGCCACCGTGGGCCCGAAGCAGCGTGCGGCAGATCGCCAGGCCCATGCCCATGCCGTTGGGCTTGCTGCTGTGGAACGGGGCGAAGATGGTGTCCATGCGCTCCGCCGCGATGCCGGGGCCGGTGTCGCGCACCTCGATCCGGATGGTCCCTGGCACCGAGCCGTCCGTGCGCACGGTCAGCACCCGGCGTGGGCTGTCGACCATGGCATCGCAGGCATTGATGACCAGGTTGAGCAGCACCTGCTGCAGCTGCACGCCATCACCCTGAACCCGGCTGAACGGTACCGACAGGTCCAGCCGATACTCGACACTGCGGTTGATCAGGTCGTTGCGGATCACACGGAGCGCATCATGCACCAGGTCGTTGACCATCAACGCGCCGAGCGTCCGGGTCTCGCGCCGCAGCAGCCCGCGCAGGCGGCTGATCACCTCGCCGGCGCGCTGGTCGTTCTCGACGATGTCCTGCAGGATCTCGCGGATCTCGCCGATCGCGCCCGGGTCGCGGCGCAGGATCCGCAGGCCGGCTTGGGCATTGCTCAGGATCGCCGCCAGCGGCTGGTTGAGCTCATGCGCCAGCGAGCCCGAAATCTCACCGATCAGGGTGACCCGCGACATGTGCGCCATGCTTTCGCGCTCCACCGCAAGCTCCTGCTCGGCATGCCGCTGCGCGCTCAGGTCGGCAACCGCGAGCACGCCCTGCCATCCGCAATCAAGTTCCACCGCATTGAACAGCAGTTCCACCGGAAACGCCTGGCCATCACGACGCAGGCCATGCTCGTCACGGTCCATGCAACGCGCGGCGACGGGGTCGGTGCGGTGGCTGCAGGACCAGATGGCACCGGTGGCATCCGGCAACAGGGCAACCAGCGGCCTGCCCTCGATCTCGCCCTGCGCGTAGCCGAATACCGTCGCCGCACGGTCGTTGGCATAACGCACCACGCAGTGCCGGTCGACCAGCAGCAAAGCCAGCGGCAGCGCGTTCAGTACCGCCCGCAGCTTGACCTGCTCCCCCGTTATCGGCTCCGGGTGTGGCGTAAGCGTCACCATGCTGGCCTCCGAGGCCCGTGAGCGTGCAGCGAACCGTGCATGTGGATTCTCCTTCAACCCACCCCCTTCAACGCAGACGCACACCGATGACGCATCACACTTACCTGGGCGGATTGATCACCACATACTGCACCGTGGTACCGCTGTACCGCGGCTCATACCAGGTACTCCCGCACTGCTGGTAGGCCATGCCATTGATGACGGTGGTCACGCAGCTGGGCGGCACCGAATTCACGATCGAGCCGATCACCGCCGAGGTCACCGCCACGCCCGCCGTAACCGCCGCCGCCGTCGCGAACGGGTGGTCGTCATAGCGGTTCCAGTGGTCGTCGTGGTAGTCCACGTCCACATGGACATCCCGATTCACGTTCCGGTTCACATTCCGGTTGACGTCGCGGTCCACGTTGCGGTTTGCGTTGTGGTTGACGTCGCGGTGGGCGCCACCGCCCTGCGGGCGTACCGGCCGATTGATGTTGGCGTGCGCGCTTGCGCGGGCCGCGCCGCCGCCGCCGCGGTGGCCGTGCTGCGCGTTGACCGGCGCGATGCCCACCGCAAGCAGGACCAGCAGGCTTCCCGCGCAGGTCAACACAGGGATGCGGGTCTTGAGCAGGGTGCGCATGTCAGTTCTCCTGGCCGGCATCGGGGGTGACCACGGCAACCTCGACCGGCACCAGCTTTATCCGCGCGGCGTCGGCCGGCGGGGTGAAGTGGAACGCGCTAGCCGGTACCGCCGTGCCGGTATCCCAGTTCAGGCGGCCCCGATACTGCGGCTGGGCCGGGTCATCCAGGGAGTTGATGATCAGCTTCTTCGGCAGCGAGGTCGCCTTGGAAATCCACACCTGCCAGTCCACGGCATCCTGCTTGAACGCGTACTGCTCCACCGGCTCACCGTCCACGGTATCGCCGCCAATGTGCAATGCGTTGCGGATCGCGGACGTGGGCGCCTTGTCGGTACCCCAAAGGAACATATCGGCCAGTGGCATTTCGATGCCATAGCGGATGGCGGCCTGGTCGACCAGTTCACCCAGCGTGGCCCCTACCCCGTCCACCTGCGCGTAGTACTTCAACCGCGGCGAGTACACCGTCAAGGCCTTGCCATCGTAGAACAGCTGCCGCAACTGGCGGTCACTGCGCAGTTCCAGGAACAGCTGGTCGGGCGCCTTGACCTTGTAGGTCACCACACCGTCCAGCTCGATCTTCTGGCCGTCTTCCAGCACCACCTCGGTGCTTGCATCGGAGGTCAGCGAGAACTGTCTGAGTCCACGCAACGCCGCACCCATCCGATCCAGCGCCGCCAGCGCTTCAGGATCGCGCTCGCCGGCGTCCGCGGTGGCCGGCGGCGTGCGCGCCGGTGCCCCCGCGAGCGGCAGCGCGACGCCCGCCAGCCCAGCGATCAGCAGGCAGGCAGTGCGGGCAATACAGATTGCAGGGGTCGCCATTGCATGCCTCCGGAGAAGGAAAGGAAAACGCGCGGCTCAGAAACCCGCGCTGATCGACACGCTCCAGGGATCGCCCTCGAAGCGGTTGCGCACGCTGAACTCACTCAGATAGCGGAACGAAACATCCACATGCTCACCGCCGGACCACTTCTTGCCGTAGGTCAGCACCGGCCCGACACCGAACGAACGACCTTTGAAGCCGTCGAGGCGGTCGGCCAGGTCGCTTTCATCGTCCTGCACCTGCTGCAGCCAGCCGGCGGCCGCGCCGAACCCCCAGCCACTGGCGGTGCGTTTGACCAGCAGCGCGTCGGTGCGCAGGACCAGGCCGTTCTTGTAGTCGGTGTCATCGTTGCGGCTGTACCAGTCCATGCCACCAAGCACGCTGAATTCCAGCGTGCCTTTCTGGAACAGATGGGTGTAGCCGGCGGCAGGCGACACGGTCCAGACGTTCAGGCCGGGGTTGGCCAGCTTGCCCGGCGTGTACTTGGCGGTGGGCGCGTAGACATAGAGGCCGAACGACAGGTGCTGCACCTGGCTGATGTGGAAACCAGCGACCACCGGCGCGAAGTACACGTCGAACAGATTCGAAGCGCTGTCCTGCACACGCACCTGGTTGCCCAGCGGGCCCTGCAGGCTGGCGGTGACATCGGCATCGATGTAGGGCACGGTCAACATGCTGGCGAAGTTCCACCGGCCGGTCCTGGTCGGCCACACGTACACGCCGGTGGCGGCCCACAGGCTGACATCCGCCTCCAGCCCCAACGAGACCTGCCCCGCGATCGGCGCCGGTCGGCTGGCGCCGATCTTGCCGTCGTACTGCACATAGCTCAGCGACCACTGCATGCCAGGCTCCGGCGGAATCACGCCGACGTAGGAGGTAATCTGCATGCCGGTGATCGAACGTCCCAACCCGCCTTCGACCGCGTGCGCGGGCAACGTGGCGACCAGTGCGAGCGTGCCAAGCAGCACGGCAGTGGCCAGGCAGCTGCGGCGATAGAGGGAGGCGGAAGGGGCTGGCATGGCAATCACCTCGTGGGTCAACGTTCTACGCAGCGGAAGCCGACGTGGCAGGTGGAGGTATCGATCGGCTGGGCCATCCGTGCGGCCGGACGGTAGCGGCGGCAATAGTTGGGCGCGCAAAGGTGCGAGCCACCCTTCATCACCCGCCGTGGGATCGCGCTGCCATCGCTCGGATCGTGGCTGCGCTGGCGCTCGCCGCCGCGTGGGTTTTCGATCGCGCAGCAGGCTTTGCTCTGCAGCTGGTCGTGCTGCTGGTACCAGTCGCTGGTCCACTCCCACACGTTGCCGATCATGTCGTACAGCCCGTAGCCGTTCGGCGGATAGCTGCCCACCGGCGAGGTCCAGCGGTGCCCGTCTTCTTCCACGTTCATCCACGGGAACTCGCCCTGCCAGGTATTGGCCTGGTGGCGCCCCCGCACGGTGAGGCTGTCGCCCCACGCGAACTCGGTGGCGTCCTGGCCGCCACAGGCGGCGAACTCCCATTCGGCTTCGGTTGGCAGCGACTTCCCGATCCACGTGGCATACGCCTGTGCATCGGCGAAGGTCACATGGACCACCGGGTGGTCATCCAGGCCGTCCAGTTGGGTAAAGGGTCCGCGCGGATGGCGCCAGTTGGCGCCTGCAACGTAGTGCCACCAGTTGTGGGTATTGGACATGTCCACCGGGCCGGAGGGCTGCACGAACACCACCGACGAGGGCACCAGCAGCGCCGGATCCGCACCCGGGTAGTCGCGCGGATCGGCAGGCCGCTCGGCCGCGGTCACATAACCGGTGGCGCTGACGAAGCGCGAGAACTCGCGGTTGGTGACCGGATAGCGGTCGATCCGGAACGGCCCCACCCGCACCTTGTGCGCGGGGCGCTCTTCCGGGTAATGGTCGTTGGAGCCCATCAGGAAGACCCCGCCCTCGATGTCGATCATGGTATCGGCCACCACACTCATCTCTTCCCCCTCAGCCGAAAGGCGCAACATTGAACGTCATGCTCACGATAGCCAGCAGGCCAAGCAGCCAGAGCAGGCCTGCGGTGATCAGGGTCAGCGATATCGGGTAGTGGCTTTCGCCGTGGATCAGGCCTTCACCCATCATCAGGGCACGCTCGCGGCGCAGCTCCTTCATGTAGCGCAGGTGGTAGATGATGCCCAGGGTCAGCATCACCATGCCCAGTGCGACCAGGGCCACGCCGAAGTTGCGCGGGGCGTGCGGGCGCAGGGTCACGCCGGGCGTCTCCAGCATGTGGCCGAAGAACTGGTAGATGGTGAAGCCGAATCCGATCAGCGACAGCGCGGTGCGGATGATCGACATCAGCGTGCGGTCGGCGCTCATGCGCGTGCGCTGGAACGACATGCCGGTGCGCCGCGAGGACAGCTCCAGCGATGCCTGGTCGGTGCCGCCCAGCGTCTGCCGTGCCTGCTCGATGGTGATGGCGCGGTCGGACAGTGCCTTCGCCGGATCTTTCTCGGTCATGGCCGGGAGTCCTTGCCGTGGTGGGGGTGACGCCGCAGCCAATAGCCCGCCAGGCGGGTGAAGGGGCCTCGCAGGATGAGGTAGGGAATGAAGCCCAGCAGGACCGCGAGCACGAACGCTTCCAGCGGGTAGCGGAAGCCGCCGTACACGCGGACCTGGTAGATCACATCCATGACTACGCCCAGCAACAGGATCCGCGTCGTTGCGGTAACCCCTTCGCGCCATGTGGCGAGGCGCTCACCGCCGCTGCTGTGGGCGATGAGCCATGCATAGGGCGGCTTGCCGGCCCGGGCGGCGCGGATGCCGTCGATCAGCGCGGTGATCAGCGCCATGGTCGGCTGCAGGAAGAACCGGAACGTCATCGGACCGTCAGCACGACCCATCATGTCTGTCCAGAAGCGCGTCAGGAAATCGATGGCCAGGAGCATTGCCGGGTTCCATTGCAGAGGATTCCAGCTTGGCGGTGACAATGTAAACGCACATCGGGATAGGTACTGCACCGGCGTCAGTATTTTTACTGCGCCGGCAACGGTATGCCTCGAGGGTATGCTCATCCGGCATGAGCCAGGACAGCTACTCACTGATGCGCGGTGGACTGGTGCACCGCCTGCTGCACGCCAGCGGCGCACTGCATGGCAGCCGGCGCCTGTCGTGGTGGCTTGCCGCCCTGCTGGTGGCGGTGACACTGCTTCCCCTGGTCGGGCTGGCCAGCGCGCAGGGAATGCTGCTGCCGCGGCCACACGCCATGGCGTTGCTCGGCGACTACGCCACCCTCGCCCGCCTGCTGCTGGCGTTGCCGCTGCTGGTACTCGCCGCGCCGCGTGCCGATGCGCTGCTGCACAGTGCCCTGCGCCAACTGAGCCAGGCCAGCCTGGTCCACCCGCGTCGGCAGCCCCGGCTGCAGGCGCTGCTGGCTACAATCCGACGTCTGCGTGACAGTCGATGGCCGGAGCTGGCCTGCATCGTGCTGGCCTTCCTGCCGCTGTTCGTCCAGGGTGGCGTGGTCAGCCTGCTCAGCGGCGTTCCCGACTGGCGAACCGAAGGCGGCGCGACCACGCCTGCGGGGCACTGGTATGCATGGGTCGGCATGCCCCTGTTCCGGCTGGTCATGCTGCTGTGGCTGTGGCGGTTCCTGCTCTGGGCCATGCTGCTGGCCCGGCTGCCATCGGTGGGTCTGACGCTGCACGCCGAGCATCCCGACCGGACCGGTGGCCTGGCGTTTCTGGGCGTGGCCCACGAGCGTTTCAGCATGCTGGGCGCGGCTGGCGCACTGGTCCTGTCCGGGGCCTGCCTCAACCACATGACCTATCTCGACGCCTCGCTGTACTCGCTGCGCCACTTGCTGGCGGGGTACGTGATTGGCGTGACCCTGCTGTTGCTGGCCCCGCTGGTACTGCTCAGCCCGATCCTGATCCGCGCGCGACGGCATGCGCTGTACCGTTTCAGCGCCCTGGGCAGCCGCGCGGCGGCCGCGTTCGACCAGCGCTGGAGAGCGGCCAGTGAGGACACGGCCGGCAGCGAGTCGCTGCTCGACCACAACGATGCCTCGGCGTTCGCTGATTTCAGCGCGGTTTACCAGGGCACCGCATCGATGTCAGTGGTACCGTTCACCCGCTGGACCCTGCTGGGCATGGTCCTGCCCGCCATGGCGCCACTGCTGCCCCTGGCGCTGGTGGCGATGTCGGTCGACGACCTGGTCGCCAAGCTGGCAGGCATGCTGATCTGAACGACGGATCTGCCTACAGCGAGTGCGAGAGGAAGCGTTCGCCGCGCAATGCGGCCTGCACGGCCATGGCCAGGTCATCGCCCGCGTCGGACTTCAGCACGTAACTGCACGGTCCCAGGGCCATGGCCTGGTCCACCATCTGCGGCTCGGCATGCACGGTGATGAACACCACGCCCAGTACCGGCCGCTGCACGCGCAGCCGCCGCGCCGCTTCCAGGCCGTTGAGCTCGGGCATGGCGATGTCGGTCACCACCACGTCGGGCAGCATCGACTGCGCCGCCTTGACCAGCGAGGCGCCGTCCTGGACCAGGCCGATCACCTCGAACTGTTCGGCAAGCAGGCCACGCAGTTGCCGGCCCATGGCGGAGCCGTCTTCGGCAAGCAGCACACGGGCAGCATTCATGGTTCCCGCCAGGTCGACGCGTTCCCTGATGGTGTGCCGTGGCTGTCCCCCGGACAAGGGAAAAACAACCGGACGCGGGCAAGTAAATCTACTTGCCCGCGTCCCGTATGCAGACGGTGCTCAGTGCCGGATCAGGCCTTCGTGTTCGGCCTTGCGCACCAGTTCCAGCGTGCCGTGCACGCCGAGCTCCTGCATGATCGCGTACTTGTGCGATTCGATCGTGCGCACCGACACCCCAAGTTCGTAAGCGATCTGCTTGGAACGCAGCCCGCGCGCGACGTACTCCAGGATGCGCAGCTGCTTGTCGGTCAGCACGTACTGCTGTCGGCCCGCATTGGTGATGGCATCTGCGGCCAGCGTCGGGGTGACATAGGTGTGCCCGCCCATCACGCCGGCCAGGGCCCGCACCAGTTCCTCGCCCGCCGCGCTCTTGAGCACATACCCGCGCGCGCCGGCACGGATCGCTTCGGCCGCCATGCTCGACTCGTCATGCATGGTGAGGAACACCACCGGCATTTCGTAGCCCTCCTCCCGCATCCGCCGCAGCGCCTGGATGCCGGTGAGGCCAGGCATGCTGATGTCGGCCACCACCACGTCGGGAGGATCCCGACGCACGGCCTCGACAAGCTCCTCACCCGAGGACACCAGCTCGATCGAATCGAACCGGCCTTCCAGCAGATGCTCGATGCCCTGCGCCACCACGCGGTGGTCGTCGGCCAGCACTACCCTGCGATACCGGCACTCCGCCGGCGAATACGAAACCTGCATGTTGTCGTCTCCCGTGGCATCAATCGTCCCCTGATTGAAGTGCTCTGCGGGCCAGCGGTAGCGCCAGCCCCGCACAACGATTCGACCTTGATGGTGCCGACGTGATGGCGCCGTGACGTTGTTTCACACTGTGACGAACGTTCAAAACGGTTCAGCCACGCAGGGTATCCCGGGGGCTTTCGCCGAACACGTCGCGGTACATCACCGAGAACCGCCCCAGATGCGCAAAGCCAAAACGCGTCGCCACCTCGGTCACCCCGACCGAGCCCCGGGCATGCCGCAGGGCACTGCGGGCCAGGTTCAACCGCGCCAGCTGGTGCCAATGGCACGGGCCATGTCCGTAAGCATCACGAAACAGACGCTCCAGCTGGCGTTCGCCCACGCCCAGGTGCCGGGACAGCGCCCGGCTGTCATAGGGATTGTCCAGCTGCAACTTCAGGTAGGCCTCGGCCTGGCGCACGATGGCGTCGCGGCGGCGCTCGTTGCAGCTGCCCAACCCCCGCCGTTCGGGTCCGCCATCGGAGGCCGCCACGGCATCGATGAACACCCCGAGCAGGGTGGATGCCTGCCTCTCCAGCTGCTCGGGCGGAACGATCCCCTGCCAACCGGCGGCGTCCTGGAGCACCGTGAACACCCCTTCGCGCAGGTTGCGCGCGTCCGTGGGGGCCGCCGCGCGGCTGTACCAGCCCACCCGGGGCAGCCGCAGTTCGCGCCCGACCCGCTGCACCGCTTCGCGCTGCAGCACGGTGCGCGGAATGAGCATCACGGCCCATTGCCACCCCCCAGGACTGGGGCGCACGTTCAACTCGCTGTCCTCGGCAAACACCATGATCTGGCCCGCCTCGATCCAGCGTCCGTTGGCCCACATCGGTTGCGCGCACGTGACGGCCAGGGCCAGCGCGATCATGCCCTGGCTGAAGCTGCCACTGGCAAAGATCGGCAGCGTGTAGGCGCCGCTGTCCAGACTGAACTCGGGAAAGACCAGGCGCTGCACGCAGGCGCGGAAGTGGCCGGCAGCCAGCAGCCGCTGTTCGAAGCGGGTATCGCGCACCACCCCCAGCAGGGCGTCCGCATCAAAGCCGTCAACGACAAAACGGCTGTAGGGGGACATCGGTTCGTCCATCGCCAGCTCCCGGATTCGTCGGAATGTGGATAGCGCGCGTCGAGTCAACCTGTTCTCATCGGCGCGATTGTGGGGCCGTTACGACATGGCGACAAGTCGTGCCGCCGTCCCCAGCCGTGACCGGTCGCAGTCCGTTGCTCACCCGAAAGTCGTACCACGTTATGGCGCATGGATTGCCAGTGTGGCGGTCCCGCGCATCTCCCCGAGGTGCAGAGTGCAGGCCAGCAGCCAGGTGAACCAGGTCGGCGCGACTCCGCCCGACACCGCCCGCAACCGCTTGTCCTTGCGTCGGAGTGAGCGCTTCACATCGTCTCCACTGGATGTACGCATCCTCATAACAAACGTGCTCCCGCTCCTGCTCGGCTGCATGCTCGGCCAGTGGCTGCCCACGCTTGCCCCCAACCCGCAGCTGCATGTGCTGTGGATACCCGGCCCGGTACTGCTGGGCTGGTTGCTGTTCACACCGCGCAGCCAATGGCGCGGGTGCATCCTCGCCGCCTGCGCCGGCACCGTGCTGTCGTTGCTGCTGGTGCCGCTGTCGGCACTGCCGCGCCTGCTGGCCAGCCTGGGCGAGTTCGCCATGGTGGCAATGGTGGCGTGGCTGCTGCTGCGCTGGCGCGGCGAGCGCGCTGCGCTGGAGGACTACCGCGACCTGACCCTGTTCCTGCTGCTGGCCTGTGTGCTGCTGCCCCTGTGCGGGGCGTGGTGGTACGTGCTGGCACTGGGTGGACGCGGTCCTGCGCTGGCGCCCGCCACGATGCGCGAGTTGGCCCTCACCAGCAGCGTCAGTTACCTGCTGATCGTGCCGGCCCTGGTCAACGTGGCCCGCATCCTTGAAGCGCCCGAGCGCCGCCACGGCTGGCATTGGCAGACGCTGGGCCTGGCCCTGCTGCTGCTGGGCCTGCTGGTGGTGCTGTGGACGGTGGATTGGCAGGACGGTGTGGTCACCCCGCTGCTCACCCTGGCGCCGATTCCGCTGCTGGTCTGGGCACTGATCGTGTTTGGCATCGCGGGGGCATCCTTGACCATGGTGGTCGTGGCGGTGCTGGGGATGCAGCTGGGCCTGGAAGCGATGGGACCGTTCGGCTTCTGGACGCCCGCGCGCAACCTGCTCACCGGCCAGGCTTGGACCCTGTGCACGGGGTTCGCACTGCTGTTCCTGGGCGCACTTTCCGAGCAGAAGCTGTCCAACCGGATAAAACTGCAGCGTGCGTACGCGCGCCTGGGCGAGGTCACCGGGAGGATGCTGGTGGTGCAGGAAGAGGAACGCACCCGGATCGCGCGCGACCTGCATGACGACGTCAACCAGTCGCTGGCCGCGATCTCGATCCGGCTCAGCACCCTGCGCAACCACATCCCGCCTTCCGAGCGCCCCAGCGTGGTTGAACTGCAGGACCAGCTGTTGTCGGTGTCCAACGACATCCGCGCCATCTCGCACGAACTGCACCCCAGCATCCTGCGCTTCACCGGGCTGGCAAGTGCGCTGGATGCGTTCTGCATCAAGCGCAACGCACGCGGACGGCTGCGGCTGCGCTGCAGCATCGAGGACGCGCCACGCCTGAACGACGAACAGGAGCTGAGCCTGTTCCGGATCGTCCAGGAAGCAGTCAACAACGTGGACAAACACGCGCGCGCCAGCGTGGCCGACGTACTGGTGTGCGTGCGTGGGCAGAACGTGGTGCTGCGGGTGGATGACGATGGCGTGGGCATCCTGGCCAGCCACCTGCGGCGCACGCCCGGGCTGGGCCTGATCAGCATGGAAGAACGCGCACGCCTGCTGGCTGGCACCCTGCACGTGGGCACCAGCCCGCTCGGCGGTGCGCGGATTGAGGTGCGCTTTCCCCTGCGCGATGCCGCGCCGCGTGGTCCGGCCGGCCAGTAGAACCCTACGGATGGAGACTCCCATGCCCGCTCTTCGCAAGGCGCCCTGGCTGTCCTTCGTGCTGTTGGCCGGGTGCGCCACCGGTCCACTGACCAGCCCGGCACCGGCACTGATCCCCTCCGCACTGCCGCCGCAGCCTGCACCCGTTCCGGAGCTGCGCCCGGGCGTGCCCGCCGGCTACCTGGGACGTGCGCTGCCCGACAGCCTGGTGTTGCTGCCGCCGCCTCCCGCCAAGGGCTCGCCCGGGTTTGCCCGTGACCAGGCGACCAGCCGGGCATCGCAGAAGTTGAAATCCAGTCCGCGCTACGCACTGGCCAGTCGCGATGCCGACCTGCGCTTCCCGCAGGTGGCCAGCACGTTTTCCTGCGCGCTGGGGGTGCCGATCAGCCAGCAGGATACGCCGCGCCTTTACCTGCTGCTGCAACGCAGCCTCGTCGATGCGGGCCTGGCCACGTACGCGGCCAAGGACCATTACAAGCGCACACGGCCATTCGTGTTCTACAAAGAGAAGACCTGCTTCCCGGCCGACGAAGCCTCGCTGCGCACCGACGGCTCCTATCCTTCCGGGCATACCTCGATCGGCTGGGCCTGGGCACTGCTGCTGAGCGAGCTTAGCCCGGCCCAGGCCGATGCCGTGCTCGCCCGCGGCCGAGCATTCGGCGAGAACCGGCTGATCTGCAACGCGCACTGGCAAAGCGATGTGCTGCAGGGGCGTGCGGTCGGCGCTGGCGCCGTCGCGGTGCTGCACGCCAATGAAACCTTCAACGCGGATATGAGGGCAGCCCGTGCCGAGATCGACAGCCTGCGCGGCAGCGGCGTGGTGGCCCAGGACTGCGAGGCCGAGGCGACGGCATTGAAGGTGAAGATTCCCGGCGTGGAGTAACCACCCGCGTAGGCAACAAACTGTCCCGCTGCTGGCAGGCTGCGCGCAGCAAGCCAGCATGGCATGCTCGACGCTCCATATTCCCGTTGCAGAGCGTGCGCCATGGCACAGGTCAGGATTGTTTCCGACGGCCCCAACTACCGGCACCAGATCCAGGCCGGTGCACACCACGTGGTGGCCGATGAGCCGGCCACGCTGGGCGGACAGGGCGCGGGCATGGCGCCGTTCGAGCTGTACCTGGCGGCGCTGTCGGCCTGCACGGCCATCACCCTGCGCATGTATGCGGAGAAGAAGGGCTGGGACCTCGGCGAGTTCCGCGCCGAACTGTCCTCCTCCCGCGACGCCGACAACCGCCTGCTGGTCCACCGGGTGCTGCATGCCAGCGGTGCGCTTGATGACGCGCAGTGGCAACGGTTGCTGGACGTCGTGGAACGGACGCCGGTGACCCTGGTGATGCGCGAAGGTGCGGTGATCACCAGCGAGCGGGCTGCCGGCTGAGACGGATCGCAGGCGAGAAATGGCCTGGCTCGCTGCCCCCTGAGCGATGACGGGGGAGACATCCCGCGGTTGACAGCGAGCCAGGACAAAGCGTGCCGGTCGCGTGCTCCTGGACCTCCAGGGCCCTGTCCACGCGTTGGCGCTTCGTGGTCATTAGAACGCCGGGGTGGATGCGCAGACGCTTCGATCCGGCAGCACGAACGTGCGTTCCGGCAAGATGAGGGAGGAATGCGGCATGTGGATGCGCAATTCCGGCACGTTGCCGGAAACGTGCCTTCAGGCCGGGATGCCCGCCGAGGCAGGCGCACGCATCAGGGTGTCCCGGGGCAGCTCACCGAACACGCGCCGATAGTTGTCGGCGAACCGCGACAGATCCCACAGGCCACAGCTGAGCGCCACCGCCTTGACCGACTTGCGGGTGGCGTCGGCCATCGACAGGCCGCGGCATGCGGCGCACAGCCGCAGCATCGACAGGTACCGGTTGGGCGAGGTGCCGAACAGGTCCTCGAAGGCATAGCGCAGGGCACGCTCGCTCACGCCCGCTGCGGCGCAGATTTCGTGCATGTAGATGTTGCGCCGCAGATTCTGCCGCATGAAGGATTCGGCGCGCTGTGAGATCAGATAGTGCGCGTGGCGCGCACGGGAATTGGCCGCCCGGCTCTGGCCCTGGGCCGCGAGCAACGCCTGCACGTGCTCGTGCAGCAGCAGCGCAGCAGCGTCAGCAGGCAGGGCCGGATCCGCGCCGCCAAGCCATGCGGGAAGCTGCGCGTAGCGCCCGGCAAGCCCGCAACCGCTGGCGCCCGCATCGAACAGCGACAGTGCCTGCCCGAAAGGCAGGTTCGAACGCAGGCTGAGTTCGGTGAGTTTGCGCTGCACCCGCTGCATGGGCGTAAGCAGGAAGCTGAAACGGCTGCCGGCACTGAACGCGAATTCACTGGCGCCTTCGGGAAACACCGTCAATGCCGTACCCGCGTCCAGGCTCACGCCGTGGCACCAGCTTCGCGATGGGTCGGTCTCGTGGATGAAACCGAGCAGGCACCATTCCGGCGGCAACACGAAGCGTCCGCGGAAGTGGAAACCGCAGGTGACCGTGCAGAACAGCGATTCATCATGCACCTGCGACTGGATCGATGCGCGCGGCCCGTTGTCGTCCAGCAGCACCATTTCCAGTTCGCAGACCCGAAGCACACCGCTTAATGACGCCAGGTCATGCTGGCGTAACGCGGTACCGTGAATCTCCTGCACTTCACCATCGGCCATGACAGCGGTTTCCCCGTTTGGCGTGGACTCCACGATGGTCGCCATCCACCGTGCAGGCCCCTTCCTGGTTTGCTGTGCATTCCCCCCTCGGAATGCGTCGCTGGTTCTACCGGACAGAATATCGGTGTGTTTTCGCGGAGTTTCTGCGTGAAGGTGTTTACACGGCGTCAATATCCTCCATTCACTTGATGTCCATGGGGCCATCACGGGGGTGGCGTGTAAGACCCTGCCGATTTTGTGCATCCGCCGGGGCCAGCGGTGGCGGAACATCGTCCGACGTGCCCCGCGCGCAAGGACGCTTCCCATGGCCGCTCCCCTCCAGCTGCTGCACCCCAGGCCGCCACCGATGACCCTCGTCCTCTACGCCCCGGCCAGCCACCTGGCCGCCCTGCTCGAAGCCCGGCTCCCGGTCGGGATGCGCGTGCACTGGCAGGACAGTGCCGCGCCGCCGGGTGCGCTCGACGTTCATCGTCGCAGCGGCCCCTGCGTGGTGCTGCTGGATTATCTGCGCGGGGCCGCCCAGGCCTCCAGCGAGCTGGCCAGGCGGCTCCAGCGCAGTCATCCCGACCTGCCGCTGGTCGCGGTCGGGTCGACCTCGTCGAAGGAGGAAGATGGCATTGTCGCGGCAGTACGGGCGGGCCTGCGCGACATTCTCGACCTGGAAGCGAGCACCGCCGAGATCGACGCCGTGCTGCGCCGCGCCGCCGCCCTGCCTGCCGATGTTCCCGACCTGCCTGCGCCGGGCGCCGCGAAGGCCCGGCTGATCCTGCTGCTGGGCGTACGCGCCGGGGTCGGCACCAGCACGCTGGCCACCCATCTGGGGGTGATGGCGCAACAGCTCGCCGTGCCCCGCGCCGGAGAGGACGACGCCACGTGCACCCTGCTGGTCGATCTCGGCCATCCGGCCGGCGATGCCGCGCTGTACCTCAACGTGGACAGCCAGTTCCACTACGACGATGCGCTTCGCCATGCCAATCGCATCGACGCCAACCTGGTCCGCACGGTGGTGACCCGGCACGAAGGCGGACTTCACCTGCTGGGACAGCCGGCAAGCGGAGATGGCGGTACCCTTGCCGATCCAGCCGTACTGATGCAGCGCCTGCGCGGCGTGTTCCGCACGGTGCTGTGCGACCTGGGTGGTGTTCCGGTCCGCCAGGTTCCCCGCTCCCTCCTCAACGGTGCCGACGAAATCTGGCTCGTCGCCGACCCGGCGATCGGCACCCTGGTCTCACTCGACCAGGTGTTGAAGCACCTGGACGCCATCGGCAGCCGCGACGCGCGCCTGCAGTTGGTCATCAACCGCCACCACCAGGGCGGCGGACTGGGCCCGGCCCAGATCGCTGACCGGTTCGGCCTGCCGCTGCTGGCTACCCTGCCCTGCTGCGAACGCTTGCGTACCAGCGCCAACCATGGGCACCTGCTGTTGCACGATGCCCCCCGCGCGCCCTACCTGCGCGCGCTCGCGCCCTTGCTGGCGCGCCTGTGCCCTGCCGCGCCGCCTGCGCGGCCGCACACCCCGCTGGAAACCCTCATGCGCTTCCTGGACAGCCGTCAATGGAAAAGAAAGTAGTCCCGCTCGGCCCGGTCGCTGCGCATGCGGATTCCGTGCCCGCGGATCCGGCAGCGGACCCACGGGTGCCGTTCGCGCAGTCCGAGGACTTTCTGCGGGTGCTGGCCGCTGCCCATGAGCACCTGCTCAACAGCATCGAGGATGGCCAGGTCGACATCGACGCCTGGTCGCCGGTCACGGTAGCCCGCTACGTAACCACCCAGACCGACCGGTTTGTGCAGGAATGGCGCATCCCGGTCAATGCCGCCGAAATGGAAATCGTGGCAGCCGCGCTGGTCAAGGAACTGACCGGCTTCGGCCCCTTGGATGACCTGCTGCGCGACCCCGCCATCGATGCCATCCTCATCAACGGCTACCGGGATATCCATGTCTCCCAGGCCGGACAGCTGGTGCCGATCAACCAGCGTTTCACCGATGATGACCACCTGCTGCGGATCCTGCGCCGCATCCTGGCCCCGCTGGGGCGCCGGCTGGACGAAGAGTGCCCGATCGTGGCCGTGCGCCTGCCCGCTGGTGGCCATCTCAACGCGATCATCCCGCCGCTGGCGCTGGATGGCCCGGTGGTCTCCATCCGCAAGTTCCGCAGGACCCCGTTCACCTGTGACGAGCTGCTGCGCATGGGCACGTTCGATCCTGCCGTGCATGCGCTGTTGAACGCCATGGTTTTGGGCCGCTGCAACATCCTCGTCTGCGGCACCGCCGATTCGGGGAAAACCGCGCTGCTCAACGCCATGGCCGGATGCATTCCGGCCGACGAACGCATCGCCACCGTCGAGGAGGTTGCCGAACTGACCCTCAAGCACCCCCATGTCGTGCGCCTGGAAAGCCGCGCAGCGGGCACGGACGGCCAGGGCGCGGTCGGCATCCGCGAGCTGATGCGCAGCAGCCTGGGCATGCGCCCCGACCGGATCCTGGTGGGTGAACTGCGCGGCGCCGAGGTCATCGAGATGCTGCAGGCGATGGCGACCGGGCACGATGGCTCCATGGCCACTGTGCGCGCCAGCTCCGCGCGCGACTGCCTGCAACGGCTGGAGATCCTGGCAGGACTCGCGGGCTTCCAGGGCAGCGAAGACAACGTGCGTCGTCAGGTCGCCAGTGCGGTTGATTTCGTGGTGCATGTCCAGCGGCTGGGCAGCGGTCGCCGCGTGGTGGCGTCGATCAGCGAGGTGACCGGCATCAGCGACAGCGCCATCGGCACCCGCGAACTGTTCCATCACGAACTGCAGATCGATGCCGATGGCCGCGAGCAGGACCGCTGGGTCGGGATCGACCTCCAACCCCGCTCCAGCAAGCTTGAGGCGTTCCGACGGCAGCTGCGCCAGGCACGGGGCAGCCGTTCCTGATGCCGGGACAGACAGAAACGGCGGCCCTGCGGCCGCCGTTTTCTGTCCTCACACGCCATTGCGTGATCAGGCCGCGGCAGCGACCTGCGCGCTCTGGCGCTGCACCAACGCGTTGAAGCGCGCCAGCGAGCTCAGGTGGTGGTGGATCGAGGCCAGCCAGCCGTTGCGATGCCAGGCGAGGACGATGGCGTCGGGCAGCTTGGCGAACTTCTCGACGTCCACCACGTGGAAGCCGTTCACCGACATCTTCTCACCGCTGGGCAGGGTCACGTCGATGCTGCGCTCGACCAGCAGGTCCTGTTCCTTCAGCGCGGCACTGAACTGGCGGGTCTGCTCGTATTCGCGGGTGAAATCAGCGCAGAACTTCATGGCATTGTCGACCAGTTCGGTCGCCTTGCCATCAACGAACAGCGGCTCGCCTTCGTCGCTGACGCCCTGGTTGACCTGTTCCGAATCGGCATCCAGCGCCAGCAGGAAATTATCGTCCTCGGCCTGCACGAACACGAACGGATAGCGGCGCAGGTAGGCCGGGGCGTAGGTGTCATCGGCCCACTTGCCGTCGGTCACGAACAGGTTGCGGCGGGCCAGGCCCACGGCCACGATCGGCGAGGCATCCTGGCCGGTGAACAGGATGGGGAAATGCTGGGCGGCCATGCCGAATTCGCCGATCACCGCCGGAATGGCGTTGGTCTCGGCGGCAAACGCCAGCGAACCCGGACGCAGGCGCCAGTTGGCGTGCTTGTCCGATTGCAGCGGCAGCGGCTGGCGGTAGAACAGCGGACCGGAAGCCTGGGCCGGAGCGGCCGGCGGAGTAGTCGTTTCAGCAGTCATGAATTTGGTCAGGTACGACGCGCCATACAGCCCGGGCACGAAAGCGGGCACCGCATTGATCGAGCACTATAGCGTGGCTGTTTTGCAGCCGGCTACCGCCCGGTGAATTCGCTGCACTGCAGCAACACGGGCCCGAGGGGTCAATCCGGGCCCTCGAAACGAGCCGGTCGCGACGCGGTGCGTGGTCATGCCGGCAGGGGATGGGTAATGATCACGGCAGCTACGCGACGCCCCCCCCATGCACGATCCCGCCTGCCCGCCCCACCTGTTCCGCCTGCTCAACCCTGCGCTGATAGGGGCCGCCTGCCTGGCACTGGCTGGCTGTGCCGAGCAGGGGCCGGCTGCGGCGGTGCACGAACTGACCCTCCTTCCCGAACCGGTGGCCACTGCCGCGCCGCTACCGGGGGGCGACAACGTGCTTCGGCGTGTGCATTTCCGCGACCGCCACGGGGAAGGCCTGCTGGTGCTGGAGCGAAGTGACGAAACCCATGAGGATGCCGACAGCGGCGACGTGCTCGAGGTCGCGGTGCTGACCGCGCAGCTGCATGCCCGGTTGGACCCGCGCGGGGCCTGGAGCAAGCAATGGCAGCGTCAGATCCGCCAGCCCTGCGCCGGACTGGACCTGGAAGCGGGCTGGTTCCTGGAGCACGTGGGCGTGACCGACCTGGATGGCGATGGCCAGGCGGAGATCACGTTGGCCAGCCACACGTTCTGTGGGGGCGGCATCGACCCGCACCAGCTGCACATCAGCCTGATAGACGGCGGCACCGGCTACGGAATCGAAGGTGAAACGCGGGTGTCGCTGCCCGGGGAGGAGCCCTTCGGCGGCGAACACCACGGCAGCGCGAACCTGGCGACCGCGCCGGCAGCGTTCGTGCAGCACCTGGAGGCGCTGTGGTCGACGCTGCGCGCTCAGCCGATCACGATGTAATCGCTGACCTGTTCGATGCCCGCATGCGCAGCGCGCACCAGCTGTACATGGCGGCCACCCACCTGGTCGATGGCGATGCAGTCATCCACCTCCAGCAACGCGTCGGTATGCGGCTTGTCCCAGCGCGCATCCTGCAGCGCCTTGGCCTTGCGCCGGGCCGCCGCCAGATCGGGCGCGACCAGCAGCAGGTAATCATGCGCCTCGCCCAGTGCGCCGGGCACATAGCCACCCAGATTGACGAAGAACAGCCGCGGCTCGTCCGCCGCCGGGGCGGCGTCGACAAACGCTACCCGATAGTCCTCGACCCCATCGACGGCCAGCCAGCCATCGACATGCAGCCCCTTGGCCTCGCCAAACCAGTCCCGGCGCAGCTGCGGATACGCATCCTCGATGCGTTCAACGTTGGCGAAGGCCACGTCATGGACTTCGATCCGCGCGCGGGCATGACGCCCCCCCAGCATGAACACGTGCAGCACCACCGGCTCCTTCGTCGACTCCGGCCACCAGTGTAGCGGCGCCCACCCCGGGGCCACCACGGCGGTGGTATGGTCGGGGCTGGCAACCGCAGGAGCGACCCATGACGACCCGTTCGCGCAACGTGCTTCCGCTGGTGGCCCTGGCCACCCTGTCCCTGTCCGCCTGCGCCACCGCGCCCGGGCCGGAAATCACCGGCAGCGGCGAATGCCACGCCGAAGGGCTGACCTGGGCCATCGGCAAGAATGCCGACGAAGCGACCATGCGCACTGTCTTCAAGCAGAGCGGCGCCGGCCTGATCATCCCCATCGGCCCCGGCTCCACCGTCGCCACCCGCGACCATCGCTCCGACCGCCTGCGCGTCTACCTCGACAAGGACAACATCATCACTGCAGTCCGCTGCGAGTGATGTTGGTTTAGCGCGTACGGCGCAGAGCAAGAGCAAGATCAAAAGCCCTGGTCTGCGAACGTCCTCGGCTTGGCCGGCGGGTGTGGGTTTGCGGGACACGCTGCAAGTACATCCATGTAAGCTCGTTCGCGCCATCCATGGCGCTCTACGGTCCCGCAAACCCACCCCCGCCAGCCATTGACAGTTGGCTGGTTGCCCATGGAAATCAAACGCAAGGCAACGGCAACGACAGCCGCTACGCTGTCGCTTTACCCTGGCCACCGACTTACTGTCAAAGGGTCGGCGGGCATGGGGGTACGGGGGCTTTGCGAAACATGGATGTTTCGCAAGAGCCCCCATGGATGGGTTTACGGCGCCCCCCGTACCCCCATGCCCGCCGGCCCAAGCCAGGCAAACTCGCAGACCAAGGCTTTACCGCTTTACCGCTTTACCGCTTTACCGCTTTCAGCGCGACAAACCCACCAGCGAATCCTCACTGATCTCGCGAATGTTCCGCGCACCGGTCAGCGTCATCGCCACGCGCATTTCCTTTGCGATCAGATCCAGCAGGTTGGCCACGCCGGCCTCGCCGTGAGCCGCCAGCGCATACACGAACGCGCGGCCCAGCAGTACGCCGTCCGCACCCAGCGCCAGCATGCGTACTACGTCCAGCCCGCTGCGGATGCCTGAATCGACCAGGATCTCCACCTCGCCCTTGACCGCACTGGCGATGGCCGGAAGCGCGCGCGCCGTCGACAGCGCTCCGTCCAGCTGGCGGCCGCCATGGTTGGATACCACGATGCCATCGGCGCCGAAACGCACCGCATCGCGCGCGTCTTCGGGATCCAGGATGCCCTTGATCACCATCGGCCCCGTCCAGAACTCGCGTATCCATTCCAGGTCCTTCCACGAAATGGAAGGATCGAAATTGCTGCCCAGCCAGCCGATGTAATCGCCCAGCCCGGTGGGATTGCCGCGATAGGTGGAGATGTTGCCCAGGTCATGCGGGCGCCCACGCAACCCAACGTCCCACGCCCAGCGCGGGTGGGTCACGGCCTGCAGCATGCGCCGCAACGGCGCGTTGGGGCCGCTCATCCCCGAATGCGCATCGCGGTAGCGCGCGCCGGGCGTGGGCATGTCCACCGTGAATACCAGCGTGGTGACCCCTGCCGCCTTGGCCCGTTCCAGCGCATTGCGCATGAAACCGCGGTCCTTCAGCACATACAGCTGGAACCACATCGGGCGACCGATGGCCGGCGCTACCTCCTCGATCGCGCACACCGACACCGTCGACAGCGTGAACGGAATGCCGCGACTCGCCGCCGCCCTCGCCGCCTGCACCTCGCCCCGTCGCGCAAACATCCCGGTCAGCCCCACCGGCCCCAGCGCCACCGGCATCGCCATGCGCTCACCCAGCAGCTCCGCATCCAGGCTCAGGTCGGCCACGTTGCGCAGGATCCGCTGGCGCAGCGCGATGCCGGCCAGGTCCTCGACGTTGCGGCGCAGCGTGTGCTCGGCGTAGGCGCCGCCGTCGATGTAATGGAACAGGAACGGCGGCAGCCGGCGTTGCGCGGCGGCACGGTAATCGGTGGAAGCGGAAATGATCATGGTCCAACCATGGCGGTGCGTTCACGATCCGCCCATTAGACCAAAGATCTACGCCCCCACAGCGGATTGCCTGCCTAACCGCAGCCGCACGGACTGGCCGGCCCCTTGAGCTCCACCCCGTTGCCATCGGGGTCGCGCAGGTAAAGTGACAACCCGTCGCCTTCGGCACCCAGGTTGCTGCTGACCTGCCCATCCACCGCCACCCCGTGCATCGTCAGGTGCTCGCGCAGCGCCGTCTCGTCGAACGGCTCGATGCGCAGGCACAGGTGCTCGAGATTGCGTCCCTGCGCGCCGGCCGCCGGACCACCACGGCTGCCCAGTGCACCTTCTACGCTCACCAGGTCGATCATCGAGGATCCTGCATGCAGGTGCACCATGCCCAGCGTCGGGCGCTCGCGCGCTACCGTGCAGCCCAATACATCGCGGTAGAAGGCCACGGCACGTTGCAGATCCTGTACCCGCAGCACCAGGTGATCAAGGCGTTTGATCTCGAACGGACGTTCGCTGCTCATGGTGACTCCAGCTTTTTTGCCAATCGACGGAACACCGTCAGCACGATCACGCACATCACGCTGACCCCGATCGCAATCACATATTCCCCGATCCCCACCGCGATGCCGATGGCCGCGGCCATGATCAGCGAACTGGCCGTGGTCAAACCGCTGACTTCATCATCGCGGTTGCCACGCAGGATGGTGCCCGCCGCCACGAAGCCAACGCACGCCACTACCGCCTCGATCAGGCGTACCGGATCCACCTGCAGCAGGTCGCGGTAGCGCTCCTGCTGGAAATGCTCGGCGATGCTGTCGCCCAGGCCGACGATCAGCGCGGCCGCGCCGGCAATCAGCATGTGCGTGCGCAGCCCGGCCGCATGCTTGCCCAACTCCCGCTCCAGGCCGAGCACGCCACCAAACAACATTGCTGCGGCGATGCGCAGCAGAATCGACAGATCCTGTTCCAGTCCCATCCAGCTCTCCTCGGCAATGCCTCAAGCCTTGCGTGAGCGTCGTGGGAGTGCCGTGAAATCCGGCGTGAGCATGGCGTGCAGGAGCGGGCAGGCCCGCCCCTGCCCCACGGTGTTTACTGGGCCAGGTAACCGCCATCGATGGCGTAATACGTACCGGTAGCGAACGACGCGTCGGCACTGGCCAGCCAGGCCACCAGCGCTGCCACTTCTTCCGCCTTTCCCAGCCGGTTCAGCGCGTGCTTGGCTTCCAGCGCCTTACGTACGGTCGGATCCATCTTGTCCAGCAGGGGCGTGGCAATGAAGCCCGGGCCCACCGCGTTGACCCGGATGTTATCGCCTGCGTGTTCCCAGGCAGCGGTCTGGGTCAGCCCCACCACGCCGTGCTTGGCGGCGACGTAGGCGGCCG
This sequence comes from Stenotrophomonas rhizophila, assembly GCF_001704155.1. Classification (NCBI taxonomy): domain Bacteria; kingdom Pseudomonadati; phylum Pseudomonadota; class Gammaproteobacteria; order Lysobacterales; family Lysobacteraceae; genus Stenotrophomonas; species Stenotrophomonas rhizophila. Next base: position 2,523,122 of record NZ_CP016294.1, read on the forward strand.
AATTGGCGAACCCGACCTGGCCCAGGATCGAGGCCATGTTGATGATGCTGCCGCCCTTGCCGCCCTTGCGCAGCGCCTGGATCTGCGCGCGCTGGCACAGGAATACGCTGTTGAGGTTCACGTCGATGACGCGCTTCCAGCCGTCCACCGGGTACTCGCCGCTGGTCGCCGACGGGCCACCGATGCCCGCGTTGTTGACCGCGATATCCAGCCCGCCCAGTTCCTGCACCGTGCGCTGTACGGCCGCATCCACCGCCGCTTCATCGGTGACGTCCAGGGCGATGCCGATGGCATTGACGCCACGACCACGGATGGCCTCGGCGGTCTTCTGCACCGCGTCGTCCTTCAGGTCCCACACCGCGACCGCCGCGCCGGAGTCGGCCAGCAGCTCGGCCACGGCCAGGCCGATACCGGAAACGCCACCGGTGACGATGGCAACCTTGCCCTTGAGTTGGTAATCGATCATTGCACTGCCTCTGCTTGGGTACCTCGCTACCCTACGCCCCGGATGCGTTACACAACGTGCACGCAGCGCCCCGCAACAATGCTTCCCATCGCTGCAACGCACCCGGGCCTATGCTGGGTGTCGTATCCCCTGCACGACTTCCCTTCCCCAAGGCATCGCACATGACACAGTCCCCTGACGGTACGTTGTTCACCCCCACCCGGCTCGGCGCGATCGAGGTCGGTAACCGCATCGCGATGGCCCCGTTGACGCGCAACCGCGCCATCGAAGGTCGCGTGCCCAACCCGCTGGCCATCCAGTACTACGAACAGCGCGCCAGCGCCGGCCTGATCATTGCCGAAGCCACCCAGATCAGCCCGCTCGGCCAGGGCTACCTGGACACGCCCGGCATCTACAGCCAGGCCCAGATTGATGCCTGGCGCAAGGTGACCGATGCGGTGCATGCGCGTGGCGGCCGCATCGTGCTGCAGCTCTGGCACGTGGGCCGAATCTCGCACACCAGCCTGCTTCCGGACGGCGAAGTGCCGGTGGCACCCAGCGCGCTGCGCGCCAATGGCAAGACCTTCACCGCAAAGGGCTTCGAGGATGTCTCCGAGCCGCGTGCGCTGCGCCTGGACGAGATTCCCGCGCTGATCCAGGACTTCCGCCAGGCCGCGCGCAATGCGATCACCGCCGGTTTCGACGGCGTGGAAGTACATGCCGCCAACGGCTACCTGATCGATCAATTCCTGCGTGATGGCAGCAACCTGCGCACCGACGAATACGGCGGCAGCATCGAAAACCGCACCCGCCTGCTCGACGAAGTGGTGCGCGCGATCGCTTCGGAAATCGGCGCAGAGCGTACCGGCGTGCGCCTGTCGCCGGTGACCCCGGCCAACGATGCGCGGGATTCGCAGCCGCAGCCGTTGTTCGAACGTGCGGTCGAGCGCCTGGATGCCATTGGCGGCTTGGCCTTCGTGCATGTGATCGAAGGCGCCACCGGTGGCCCGCGCGACAACATCGCGTTCGATTACGCGGCGCTGCGCGCGAAGTTCAAGGGCCCGTGGATCGCCAACAACGGCTACGACAAGGACAGTGCCGAGCAGGCCATCGCGTCCGGCTATGCGGACATGATCGCGTTCGGGCGCGCCTTCATCGCCAACCCGGACCTGGTCGAACGCCTGCGCCTGGGCGTGGCATTGTCCGACCTTGATCCGGACACGCTGTATGGCGGTGGCGCCAAGGGCTATACCGATTACCCGAGCGTATCCGGGTAATCGCCCTCGGCATCAGTACACCGGCAACGCAATGAACGACGCGTTGCCCGGTGCATGCCACACCTGCTGGGTCGCCTTCTGGTAATCGCCGGGCTTGGCCAGGTAGATGTTGGGTACGAAGGTCTGCGGGTTGCGGTCGTACAGCGGGAACAGGCTGGACTGCACCTGCACCATCACCCGGTGGCCCGGCTGGAACACGTGGTTGGCGGTGGGCAGGCCGAACCTGTAATCGAGCACCTGGTTGGAGGCGATCGCCTTGGGTTCGCTGAAGCTTTCGCGGTAGCGGCCCCGGAAGATCGCCATCGACACGCCCAGCTCATAGCCGCCCATCTCCGGCGTCGACGGCACCTGGTCCGGATACACGTCGATCAGCTTCACCACCCAGTCACTGTCGCTGCCGCTGGTGGCCGCCTGCAGGTTCACCTGCGGCGCGCCGCCGATCCGCAGCGGTTCGGTGAGCGGCTCGCTGACGAAGGTCAGCACGTCGGTGCGGCCATCGACGAAGCGCTGGTCCTTGACCAGCCAGCTGGTCCACATGTCGCGGTCGGCGAAGCGCACCGGACGCGGCGCGAACGGGACCGGCTTGGCCGGGTCGGAAACATAGGCTTCGTACGTGGCCTCCCCCGCCTGCGGCGCTTCGAACGAGAGCTTGCCGCCGGCGCGCAGGTACAGCGGTCTGGTCTGGGCAGCGGTACGCGGCCACTGCTGCAGCTTGTCCCAGTGGTTTTCGCCGGTGTTGTAGATCAGCACCGGGGGCGTATCGGCCTTGGCCGCGCCATCGACCAGGTACTGGTCGAAGAACGGCTTGAGCACGTCACGGCGGAACTGCAATGCGGTATCGCCGTTGAACTTCAGCGCGCCCAGGCTGCTGCCGTCATAGTTGACCTGGCTGTGCCGCCACGGGCCCATGACCAGATAGTTGAGCGTATTGCCGGTGTCACGCGGCTCCATCGCGGCATAGCTGTGCACCGCGCCCCACATGTCTTCCTGGTCCCACAGGCCCTGCAGCCACATGGTGGGGACTTTCAATTCGGTCTTGGCCATGCGCGCATCCAGCGCCTGTTCCTGCCAGAAGGCATCGTAGGCAGGGTGTTCCACCAGCTTGTGCCACCACGCCAGCTGTTCCAGGCCATTGGCCTTGGCATAGTCACCGGCCGAGCCGGCACGCAGGAAGGTGGTGTAATCGTCGTAGCCGGTGCTGGGAATGGACGGGCCTTTGCCGCGCTTGGCCAGCTGGCCGGTGAAGTAGCCGAAGTTGACCTGGCGGAAGGCGCCGTAGTTGAGCCAGTCATCGCCCATCCAGCCATCGATCATCGGGCTCTGCGGCGCGGCGACCTTCAGCGCGGGGTGCGGGTTGGTCAGCGCCATCACCACGGTGAAGCCTTCATACGAGGAGCCCAGCATGCCGACCTTGCCGTTGCTTTCGGGCACGTGCTTGACCAGCCAGTCGATGGTGTCCCAGGCGTCGGTGGCATGGTCGACCTTGGTGGCATTGAGCGGGCCACGCAGCGGCCGGGTCATCACGTAATCGCCTTCAGAACCGTACTTGCCGCGGATATCCTGGAACACGCGGATATAGCCGGCATCGACGAACACTTCGTCGCCCTGCGGGAGGATGTCGCGCATGTGCGGCGAATCGATGCGTTTGGCGCGGTTGGCGGCGTCGTAGGGCGTACGGGTCAACAGCATCGGTGCATTGCGCGCGCCCTTGGGCACGACGATGACCGTATACAGCTTGGTCCCGTCGCGCATCGGAATCATCACTTCGCGCTTGTCGTAGTCATACCCCGCAGTAGGGGTGACGAATCCCTTGGCCGGAATGTCCGGCGTCATCGGCGCGGTCTGCGCCGACACGCTGGCGGCAATCATCAGGCTCAACAGCACGACAGGCACGACACGAACACGCATGGCTCTCTCCGGGAAGGTGATGGCGACCAACCTCCGCAGCCTAGCGCCGTTCTTCCCCTGCCGATATGTGCCGATGGTTGGCCGCGAACGGCCTTCTGGAGCAAAGCCTTGAAGCCTTGAAGCCAAAGCCTTGAAGCCAGAGCCTTGGTCTGCGGGCGTCCCTGGCTTGGGCCGGCGGGCATGGGGGTACGGGGGGCGCCGTAAACCCATCCATGGGGGCTCTTGCGAAACATCCATGTTTCGCAAAGCCCCCGTACCCCCATGCCCGCCGACCCGTTGACAGTGAGCCGGTGGCCAAGGGAACAGCGGTAGGTACCGACCGTTGGTCGGCACTTGCTACTGCTTTTGCTTTCAGCTACCGAGCACCGGAATCCGTCTTGAGGTGGGCGGGTACCCCCATCCGGGACTGTCTAAAACATGGATGTTTTTGACAAGCCCCCATGGATGGGTTCACGGCGGGTCCCGGATGGGGGTACCCGCCCGCCTCAGCGCGCAGCAATCAAAACGCTGCCGTTCGCCGAAATGCGTGAGCGCAAAACGCGCCCACGCACCACGCCGAACTTACTTCACCACACCACCACTCAACACCATCGGCGAGGTCTGCAGCGGCTCATTGGCCGAACGCGAAAGCTGCAGCTCGTAGCGGCCTTCCGCAATCTTCCACTGCTTGTCGCGCGTATCGAAACTGGCCATCGCCTTCGGTTCGGCCTCGATGCGGATCCGGCGCGATTCGCCCGGCTGCAGCGTGACCTTCTGGAACCCGATCAGGCGGATCGGCGTGGTGCTGCCTTCCGGCATCTTCAGGTACAGCTGCGCCACGTCCGCACCGGCCACCTTGCCGGTGTTGCGCACGTCCACCGTCGCCACCAGGCGCTGGCCCATCGCCGTGTAGGTCAGGTTGTCGTACTGGAACTGCGTGTACGAGAGCCCGTGGCCGAATGCGAACTGCGGCGTGAGGCCCTTGGCCGCGAACCACTTGTAGCCGACGTTGGCACCTTCGATGTTGTAATCGATGGTGTCGTCCGGCTTCTGCTTCGGATTGAAGCCCAGCCCGTTCACGTGCGGGCGAGGCAGCTGCGACGCGTCCACCGGCCACGTCACCGGCAGCCGGCCCGAGGGATTCACCTTGCCGGTCAGCAGCGCCGCAATGGCCTCACCGCCGCGGATGCCCGGGTACCACGCCTGCAGGATCGCCGGCACCTGCTGCAGCCACGGCAGCTCGACCGGACCGTTGGTTTCCAGCACCACCACCGTCTTCGGGTTGGCCTTGGCCACCCCGGCAATCAGCGTGTCCTGGTTGTCCGGCAGCTTCATGTGCGGCAGATCCACCGACTCGGCCGACCACTGCGTCGCGAACACGATCGCCACGTCGGCTGCGGCGGCAGCGCGCGCGGCAGCCGCCACGTCACGGCCGTCCACGTACTCGATGGTTGCATCCGGGCGCTCTGCGCGCAGCGCCTCCAGCGGCGAGGACGGGTGGAAGATCACCGGGCCCGGCCAGGTGGTCGGCAGCACGCCCGGCACCGCATTGGTGCCCCGCGCGGTCCAGCCCACCATCGACGAACCACCGCCCCCGATCACGCCCTTGTCGGCATGCCCGCCGATGATCACGATGCGCTGCACCTCCTTGCCCAGCGGCAGCACGTCGCCGGCGTTGCGCAGCAGTACGCTGCCCTCTTCCACGGTGCGCTGCGCGGCCGCAAAGCCCGCTTCATCGTCGATCGGCACATGCTGCGGCGGCAGGTCGAAATTGCCGTGCGCGAACATCGTGCGCAGGATCCGCGCCACCATGTCGTCCAACCGCGCCTGCGGCACCGTGCCACCGGCCACGGCCAGCCGCAGCGGCGCATCGAAATACACCGCCTTGTCGAACACCTCGCCCGCCGACTGCTGGTCCAGGCCAGCCAGCGCCGCCTTCGAACCGCTGTGCACACCGCCCCAGTCGGACATCACGAAACCCGGGAACTTCCATTCCTGCTTGAGCACCTGGTTCATCAGGTAATCGTGCTCGCAGCCGTAGGTGCCGTTGATGCGGTTGTAGGAACACATCACCGAACCGGGCTTGCCCTCGTCCAGGGCGATTTCAAAGGCCAGCAGGTCCGACTCGCGCATCGCCTGTTCGCCGATTTCGGCACTGTGGAAGTTGCGCGAGGTTTCCATGTCGTTGAGCGCGAAATGCTTCATCGTCGAGATCACGTGCTGGCTCTGCACACCGCGGATCGACTCACCCACCAGGCGACCGGCCAGCACCGGGTCTTCGCCGGCGTATTCGAAATTGCGGCCATTGCGCGGGTCGCGCTGCAGGTTGACGCTGCCGGCCAGCAGGATGTTGAAGCGCTGCTGCCACGCTTCGCGGCCCATGGTGGCACCGCCGGTGAAGGCGATCTGCGGGTTCCAGCTCGAGGCAGTGGACGGGCCCGAGGGCATCGCCGTGGCATGGTCGCCCTTGCGGATCCCGCCCGGGTTGGTCACGCCCACGCCGGCATCGGCCGACTGCTGGGACGGAATGCCCAGGCGCGGCACGCCCGGCACGAACCCGGCCGAACCGACCGCGCCTTCCGGCAGCGGCCCGCCATCCTTGCCCAGCCCGAAGTAGCTGTGCAGCATCTGGAACTTCTCGTCCACGGTCATCCGCGCCACCAGCAGCCTGGCACGCGCATCCGCGCCCAGGCCGGTGTCCATCCACGGCGTGTCGCCGCCCACGGGGGCGTTGTAGCCCAGCGTCAGCAGCTGGCCGGCGATGCTCGCATCGGCATCCAGGCGCAGCTTGACCGGCTTGGTCGTGGCGGCATCGAAGCCGGCACTGTACCCGGCACCCTTGCCGATGGCGGCGAAACCTGCGGCGGTGGCGATGTCCGCATCGGTACCCAGCAGCAGCGCCGGCGCACCCAGGCGCGAGCTGTCCACCAGCGTTTTGACCGCCGTGCCATCGGCCTCGGCAGCGCGCGTGTACAGCGCCACCACGTGGCGGCCGTCGTTGAGGCGCAGGTAGTTCAGGCCCGGCGCTTCCACGCCCGATTCGGCTTCCACTGGCAGGCGTGAGAGCACGATGCTGCCGCGCTGTTCGGCTGCAGCCGGGTCGGCACTGACGAAGCGATAGGTGTAGCCCAGGTCGTCGGCCAATGCTGCCAGCGGGTCCGGTGCCTGCGCGCTTCCCATGCTGTCGGCCGGACGGATCACGTTGCCGATGGTCAGCGCATCCACGTCCAGCGCCTGCAGCTGTTCGGCCACCAGCTTGGCATCCAGGTACGTCGGTGCCTGGTCCAGGCGCAGCACGGTGAAGGCGTCGCCACCCACCGCCGGTGCGGCAAAGGCAGGGGCAGACAGCGACAGGGCGATGGCGGCCGTCAGGGCCAAGGGCTTTGTAATCGTTTTCATAAGCGGGCGAAACACCTTTGCTGACGCAGTAAATCCAGGGAGTCTTGCCGCAGAAGGGTGCAGCGCCGTCATGGCGGGATCCCGGCACGCAACTGCGCTCGGGATCGAAGTACACGGGCACGCCAGCCACGATCAGGCCCCTCCGCCTGTCGCCACAGCCACCGCATCCGTCGGGTGCCGTCACCAGCACCCATCCGCTCAAGAGTCGTTCACCCTGTTCATTCGTGTCAACAGCGTGTTCAGGTTCACGGCAGTGAATTCGGCTTGATCACTTCGGTCTCCGCCGCCGTCAGCGCCCTGCCCTCGGCGTCGCGCGGCATCAGCGGTGCCACCGCTTGTCCGGTGCCGATCACCTGCAGGTGCGAACGCGGTTCAGACGGATCGAACAGATGGCCCTCGCCCCATTGGCGCAGCGCCACCACCAGCGGGAACAGCGCCTGGCCTTGGGCGGTGAGCACGTAGTCGTGGTAACGGCTGCCATCGGCGGCGGCCTGCTGGGTCAGCACACCGGCGTCCTGCAGGGCCTGGAGGCGCTGGCTGAGCATGCTGCGCGACATGCCCAGGCCGCGCTGGAAATCGCTGAAGCGGCGGACGCCGTCGAAGGCGTCACGCACGATCAGCAGCGACCAGCGGTCGCCGATCCGGTCCAGCGCGCGGGCAACCGGGCAGGTGCGGTTGAGATCGTGGTGCATGGCGAGCCTCCTTGAGTGGTTTCATTTTAGAACCAAATGGCACAGACTCAACTGGTTCTATTTTGATACCAGTTATGTCCGCCACCGCCCCACTCCCGCGCATCGCCCCTTCCCTGCTCCTGCTGTTCGCCTGCGCCGGTGGGCTCAGCGTGGCCAACGTCTACTACGCCCAGCCGTTGCTGGATGCCCTGTCGGCCGACCTGCACATCGGCGTGTCCTGGATCGGCGCGGTGATCGCCGCGACCCAGGTCGGATCGGTGGCTGCCCTGCTATGGCTGGTGCCGCTGGGCGACCGGGTCGAGCGACGGCGGCTGATGGCGCTGCAGACCGCCGCGCTGATGCTGGCGCTGCTCTGGGTTGCTGGCGCCGGTACGGCCATGGGCCTGCTGCTGGCCATGTTCGCGGTCGGCCTGCTGGGCACCGCGATGACCCAGGGGCTGATTGCCTACGCGGCCGCCGCCGCGCCGGCGCATGAGCGGGGCCGCGTGGTCGGTGCGGCGCAGGCCGGGGTGGTGATCGGGCTGCTGCTGGCGCGGCTGGTGGCGGGCGTGGTCGCCGACCTGGGCGGCTGGCGCACGGTGTACCTGCTCTCGGCGGGCGTGATGGGACTCACCGGGCTGCTGCTGTGGCGGTATCTGCCGCGTCTTGCGGTGCCGATCGCCTCGCCGCGGTTGTCACTGCTGGCCCTGCTGCGCCAGCAACCGGTGCTGCGCCGGCGTGGGCTGCTGGGGTTGTTGATGTTCACCGGGTTCGGGCTGTTCTGGAGCAGCATGGCGCTGCCGTTGAGCGCGCCGCCGTTCCGGCTTGGGCACACCGCGATCGGTGCGTTCGCACTGGTGGGCCTGCTCGGCGCACTGGCCGCCGCACGCAGCGGGCACTGGAGCGACCGTGGGCATGCCGACCGGGTGACGCGGGGGGCCCTGCTGCTGTTGCTGCTGGGCTGGTGGCCGCTGTCGGCACTGCACACCTCGCTGGGCTGGCTGGTGCTGGGCGTATTGCTGCTGGATCTGGCCGTGCAGGCCCTGCATGTGACCAACCAGAGCCTGATCCTGGCGGCGGCACCGGCGCAGGCCCAGGCGCAGGTGATTGCGGGGTACATGCTGTTCTATGCGGCCGGGAGTGGCTTGGGCGCGTTGCTGGGAAGCGCGGTGTATGCGGCGCATGGGTGGGGGGCGGTGTGTTGGGTGGGGGCTGGGGTGTCGCTGTTGGCGTTGGGGATTTTTTTGCGGGGGTCTTGGACGTCTGACGGGCGGCTTCGGCGGGGGTAAACGTCGGGAAATGTGCGGTGGGCTGATGTGAATTGGGCTTCGGACGCTTGGGCCGCGCTGCGCGCGGTGTCCGGCCAACGGCCGGGGCTACGAATTGTTACGGGGTCACCGACAGGGCGGGCAAATTCATTAGCAATTTTGCTAATAACAAGTAGCATGTCGGTCTCAACCCTTGACACCTGCCCTGCCTATCCTCGCCTCCATGTTCAGGTTTCCCGCCCATTTGCCCTTGTTCCAGCCTGCCAGGGAGGTGCGCTGATGGGCGCGGTGGTGGCCTTGGAACAGCTGCTGGAAAGCCGCCAGGTCTGGCGCGGGCAGCCGCGCGGGACGGCGCGGGAAGCCGCTGCCCACCCGACCGGGCACCCGGCGCTGGACAGCCGGCTGCCCGGCGGCGGCTGGCCGCCCTCGGCCCTGTCCGAGGTGCTGCTGGCCGCGCCCGGCCAGGGGGAGCTGGCGCTGGTCTGGCCGACCCTGGCCCGGCTCAGCCAGCTGCAGCAGACCGTAGTGCTGGTCGCCCCGCCGCACCTGCCGCATGCGCCAGCCTGGGCCGGCGCCGGGCTGGCCCTGGGCCAGTTGCAGGTAGTGCATGCCAGCCCGCGCGAAGCGCTGTGGGCGGCCGAACAATGCCTGCGCTCGGCCGCGTGTGCGGCGGTGCTGTGCTGGCCCGGGCATGCCGACGACCGCGCCCTGCGCCGGCTGCAGGTGGCCGCCGAAACCGGCCAGTGCCTGGGCTTTGCCTTCCGGGACAGCCGGCTGGCCCGCAACCCCTCCCCCGCCCCGTTGCGCCTGCAGCTCGATGCCGGCCAGGTGCGGGTACTCAAATGCCGCGGCGGCATGGCACCGGCGCAGCCGCTGCCGCTGGCCCTGGCCCATTGAGGCGCCGCCATGCAGTGGGCCTGCCTGTTGCTGCCTCAATTGGCGCTGGACGCGGCCCTGCGCCAGCAGCCCGATCCGCGCGCGCCGCTGGTGCTGGTCAGCGGCCCGGCCCAGCGGCGGGTGCTGCATGCGGTCAGCCCGGCGGCGCGCCAGCTCGGCCTGCGCCGCGGCATGCTGCTGTCGGCCGCGCAGGTGCTGACCCGCGACATGCTCACGGTGGACTACGACCCGCGCGCCGAACAGGACACCCGCCAGCTGCTGGCCAGCTGGCTGTACGGCATCAGCTCGCAGGTGAGCCTGGCCTTCCCGCATGCGCTGGCGCTGGAAATCGGCGCCAGCCGTGCCCTGTTCGGTGACTGGCCGGCGATCGAACAGCGCCTGCGCGAGGGCTTGAAGGAACTCGGCTTCCGCCATCGGCTGGTAGCGGCACCCAACCCGCACGCCGCCTGGGTACTCACCCGCGTGCATGCCCGCTTGGGCGTGGATGCGGCCGCGCTGGAACCTGCACTGGCGCAGATCCCGATCGACCGCAGCGGCCTGCCGGCCGAGGCCGTCACGGTACTGGCGCGCTCCGGCCTGCGCACGCTGGGCGCTGCCTTCGCGCTGCCCCGCGAAAGCCTGGCCCGGCGTTTCCCGGCCCAGGTGCTGGCCCACCTGGATGCGCTGCGCGGTATCGGCAGTGCGCCGCTGCAGTACTTCCGGCCGCCGGACCGGTTCGATGCGCGGATCGAGTTCGAGTATGAAATCGAATCCACCCAGGCCCTGCTGTTCCCGTTGCGTCGCCTTACCGCCGACCTGGCCGCTTTCCTGTGTTCGCGCGATGGCGGCGCGCAGCAGTTCGACCTGTGGTTCGAACACGAGCGCCACCCCGACACCCGGCTCACCGTAGGGTTGCTCGCCCCCGAACGCGATGCGGCGATGCTGTTCGAACTGGCGCGCAACCGCGTCGACCACCTGCGCCTGCCCGCCGGCAGCCGTGGGCTGCGCCTGCAGGCCGAACACCTGCCGCCGTTCGTGCCGGCCGCGCGCGACCTGTTCGACCCGCGCCCGCAGCAGGCCATGCCGTGGGAACAGCTGCGCGAACGCCTGCGCGCGCGGCTGGGCGACGATGCCGTGCAGGGCGTGGGGCTGCGCGCCGAACACCGCCCCGAACGCGCCAGCGGCACCGCCGCACAGGCCATCAAGGGCCCGCCACCCACCCTGCCGCTGCGCCCGGGCTGGCTGCTGGCCACGCCGCAGCCACTGTACGACCCGGACCTGCGCATTCTCTCCGGGCCGGAGCGGATTGAATCGGGCTGGTGGGACGAAGGCGATGTGCGCCGCGATTACTACGTGGTGGAAACCGTGCTGGGCCAGCGCGCCTGGGCCTACACCGCCGCCGGCGCGCGGCATGGGCCGTTCATGCTGCACGGCTGGTTCGCATGAGCACCGCCCTGCCTGGCTACGCCGAACTGCATTGCCTGTCGGCCTTCAGTTTCCAGCGCGGCGCCTCCATTGCCGAGGAGCTGTTCGCGCGTGCGAAGGAACAGGGCTACCAGGCCCTGGCGATCACCGACGAATGTTCGCTGGCCGGCATCGTGCGCGCCTGGCAGGCGGCGAAGAAGCACGCGCTGGCGCTGATCACCGGCGCGGAATTCCAGATCGAGGACGGGCCCAAGGTGGTGCTGCTGTGCACCGACCAGGCCGCCTATGCCGGGCTGTGCCAGCTGATCACCACCTGCCGCCGGCGTGCGCCAAAGGGCGAATACCGCTGCCTGCGCGAGGACTTCGATGCCCTGCCCGACAGCCTGCTGTGCCTGTGGCCGGCGCGTTCGCCCACTGCCGAAGATGCGGCCTGGCTGCATGCGCGCTTCGCGCACCGCGTGTGGCTGGCGGTGGAACTGCACCGCGACGCCGACGACGTGGCGCGGCTGGAAGCGCTGCTGGAATTCGGCTACGCCCACGACCTGCCGCTGCTGGCCAGCGGCGATGTGCACATGCACGTGCGGCGCCGCCGTGCGCTGCAGGACACGCTCACCGCGATCCGCCAGCACTGCACCATCGCCGATGCCGGCTGGCACCTGTTTCCCAATGGCGAACGCCACCTGCGCACCCGCCAGGCGCTGGCCGCGCTGTACCCGCCCGAGCTGCTGGAGGAAACCCTGCGCGTGGCCGAGCGTTGTCGGTTCGACCTGGCGCAGCTGCAGTACACCTACCCGCGCGAACTGGTGCCCGACGGCCACGACCCGGCCAGCTGGCTGCGCACCCTGGTCGAAGAGGGCATGCGCTGGCGCTGGCCCGGCGGCGCCAGCGAGGCGCAGCGCCGGCAGATCGAACACGAGCTGCGGCTGATTCACCTCAAGCAGTACGAGTCGTACTTCCTCACCGTGCACGACATCGTGCGCTTCGCCCGCAGCCAGCAGATCCTGTGCCAGGGCCGTGGCTCGGCGGCCAATTCGTCGGTGTGCTTCGTGCTGGGCGTGACCGAGATCGACCCCAGCCACATGGAACTGCTGTTCGAGCGCTTCATTTCCGAAGAACGCGACGAACCGCCGGACATCGACATCGATTTCGAACACGAACGGCGCGAGGAAGTGCTGCAGTATGTGTTCAACCGCTACGGCCGCGAACGTGCCGCGCTCACCGCCGTGGCGATCAGCTACCGTGGCCGCAGCGCGGTGCGCGACGTGGCCCGCGTGCTCGGCCTGCCGCCGGACCAGGTCAACGAACTGGCCGCCTGCCTGGACCGCTGGAGCAGCCACGAGCCACTGCCCGAGGCCCTGCGCGAACGCGGCTTCGACCCGGACACGCCGTTGATGCAGCGGGTGGTGGCGCTCACCGCCGAACTGGTGGACTTCCCACGCCACCTGTCCCAGCACCCGGGCGGCTTCGTGATTTCCGAGCACCCGCTGTCCACCCTGGTGCCGGTGGAGAACGCGGCCATGGCCGACCGCACCGTGATCCAGTGGGACAAGGACGACCTGGATGCCACCGGGCTGATGAAGGTCGACTGCCTGGCGCTGGGCATGCTCACCGCCGTGCGCAAATGCCTGGCCATGCTGCACGCGCATGGCGCCCCGGCGATGGGCATGGCCGACATCCCGGCCGGCGACACCGCCACCTACGACATGATCTGCCGCGCCGACACGCTGGGCGTGTTCCAGATCGAATCGCGCGCGCAGATGGCGATGCTGCCGCGCATGCAGCCGCGCTGCTTCTACGACCTGGTGATCGAAGTGGCGATCGTGCGGCCCGGCCCGATCCAGGGCGACATGGTCCATCCCTACCTCAACCGCCGCAAGCGGCTCAAGGAAGAAGGGATCGAAGAAGTCGACTACCCGCCGGCACTGGAGAAAGTGTTCAAGCGCACCCTGGGCGTGCCGCTGTTCCAGGAACAGGTGATGCAGCTGGCAGTGGCCGCCGCCGGCTTCACCCCGGGCGAGGCCGATGCGCTGCGCCGTTCGATGGCCGCCTGGAAGCGCCACGGCGGGTTGGAACCGCACCGCGACAAGCTGCTGGCCGGCATGGCAAAGAACAACTACAGCCGCGACTACGGCGAGCGCCTGTTCGAGCAGATCAAGGGCTTCGGCAGCTATGGCTTCCCGGAAAGCCACGCGGCCAGCTTCGCGCTGATCACCTACGTCAGCTGCTGGCTCAAGTGCCACCACCCCGCCGCGTTTGCCGCCAGCCTGGTCAACAGCCAGCCGCTGGGCTTCTACACCCCCGACCAGATCCTGCAGGATGCGCGCCGGCATGGCGTGCCGGTGCTGCCGGTGGACGTGCGCCACAGCGACTGGAACTGCACGCTGGTGCCGGCCACGCAGGCCGATGCCCTGCCCGGCATCCGGCTCGGCCTGCGCATGATCGATGGCTTCAGCGAAGCGGTGGCCGAGGAAGTGATGCAGGCACGTACGCGCCATGCCTTCGACAGCGTGGCCGACCTCAGCCAGCGGGCCCGGCTGGACCGCCGCCACCAGGGGCTGCTGGCCGACGCCGGCGCGCTGAAGGGGCTGAGCGGGCACCGCCACCGCGCGCGCTGGGATGTCTCGGGGGTGGAAAAGCCGTTGCCGCTGTTCGAGAACGTCCGCGCCACCGCCGACGCGGCCGTGGCCTTGCCGGCGCCGAGTGCGTTCGAGGACATGCAGGCCGATTACAACAGCACCGGCACCACCCTGGGCCAGCACATGGTGTCGTTCCTGCGCGACGAGCTGCGCGCACGGCGTTGCCAGCGATCCGATGAACTGGCGCAGCTGCCGCACGGGCGCAGCGTGCGTTTCGCCGGCCTGGTACGCATGCGCCAGCGCCCGCAGACCGCCAGCGGGGTGACCTTCCTCACCCTGGAAGACGAAAGCGGCATGGTCAACGCAGTGGTCTGGCGCAGGACCGCCGACCGCCAGCACCGGGTGCTGGTGGAGGCGCAGCTGATGCAGATCGATGGCCGGCTGGAGCGGGTGGATGGCGTGCAGCACCTGATCGTGCAGCGCATGCACAACCTCGATGCGCTGATCGAGGGGGTGCGTACCCACAGCCGCGACTTCCATTGATTGCTGTGACCGGTTTCACGCTGACGATAGATACAGACTTTTCCGACTGGTGCGGCCATGACGGCTTCGGCTATCGTCGCTGCCATCCAAGGATCCGGAACCTGCCATGTCGCGCGTACTCACCCTCACCACACTGGCAGTGTCCAGCCTTGCCCTGCTGGTCTCGGGGTACACCGCCGTGCAGCTGCACCGCAGCCAGTCCGCCGAGCGGGTGATCACCGCCCGCGGGCTGGTCATCCAGGACGGCAGTGGCCAGGCGCGGGTGATCCTGGGCGCGCCGCTGCCCGATCCGCTCAGCAGGGGCGTGTCGCAGGGCCCCCGCGCCTCGCCGCTGTCGGGCGTGGTGCTGCTTGGTGCCGACGGTTCCGAACGGGGCAGTTATGGCACTGCCGATGTCGGCGATGAGGCCTCGCTCACGCTGGATGATGCCAAGGGCACCACCGAAGTGTTCAAGATCACCGCGAACCCGGATCGTGGCGCCACCCTGGTGATCAAGCACCAGAACAGCACCGGCGCCATGCTCACCTCCTGGCAGGGAAAGCCGGAGCTCATTTTCCTCAACGACAACGGGCAGTCGCATTACATCCGTCCGGGGACCACTGCCGCGCCCTGATCGACGCCTGACGGTGGGCTTCGGAAGGTGTAAACGCCGGCGTACCGGCTGGCATCGTTGCGGGACCGTCTCCGGACGCTTGGGCCGCACTACGCGCGGTGTCCGGCCAACGGCCGGGGCTACGAACCGTTACGGGCCCATTGAGATCGGGATCAATCAACCGCAGGCTTCGGATACCGGTAGCGCCGGCCGTTGGCCGGCCCACGCAGGCGCCGATGGGCCGCGAAATGTTACCGACCCATTTCGTTTGCCCGTGCGAAAATTCGTGCCTCGCCGGTTCCGGAACACGTCATGTCCATCGTCGCCCCCACCTGGCCGCAGGCTGCCACCGTCGAAGATTTCCGCCGCAACCTGGACGCGGTGCACGCACGCATTGCCGCTGCCTGCGAGCGCGCCGGACGCGATCCGGCCACGGTGCGACTGCTGCCGGTGAGCAAGACCGTGGACGAAGCGCGGCTGCGACTGGCGGTGCAGGCCGGCTGCGATACGCTGGGCGAAAACAAGGTGCAGGAAGCCAAGGGCAAGGCCGAAGCCATGGCCGACCTGGGCATCCGCTGGTCGGTGATCGGCCACCTGCAGACCAACAAGGCGCGTGATGTGGCCCGCTTCGCCAGCGAGTTCCAGGCGCTGGACAGCCTGCGCGTGGCCCAGGCGCTGGACCAGCGGCTGGCGCAGGAAGGCCGCACGCTGGATGTGTTCGTGCAGGTCAACACCTCGGGCGAAGCCAGCAAGTACGGATTGGACCCGATCGAGGTGGCCGACTTCGTGCAGCAGCTGCCCGCCTTCCCCCAGCTGCGCGTGCGCGGCTTGATGACCCTCGCGCTGTTCTCGGCCGATCCCGAACAGGTGCGCCCGTGTTTCGTGCGCCTGCGCGACCTGCGTGAGCGCCTGCGTCCGACCCTGCCGGCGGGCGTCAGCCTGGACGAACTGTCGATGGGCATGTCCGGCGATTTCGAGATCGCCATCGAGGAAGGCGCCACGGTGGTGCGCGTAGGCCAGGCGATTTTCGGCGCGCGCAGCACCCCCGACAGCCACTATTGGCCAACCCCTGCGGGTTGATCGTCACCCCACCAACGCCTGCATATGCCGCGCATGCTCCGCGGCCTGTGCGTGCAGCCACTCACGAAATGCCAGGAACCCCCGGTGCGTGGACGAACGTGGCGGATATACCAGCCAATGCGACCAGCGCGTCTTCAACCGGTGCGGTGACAAAGCAATCAACTGGCCCGAATCCAGCAGCAACCGCGCCCGCGTCACCCGCCCCAGCGCGACTCCGAAGCCATCCAGCGCGGCACGATGGTGCGATTCGGAGTCATTGAGCATGGCCACATAGCGCGACGGCGCAACCTCGCCGACCGAGGCGAACCAGCGCTGCCACTCGCCATCCGGGTCCCCCAGCAGCGGCCACTGCGACAGCGGCAGCGCGCCCAGCCCGCCCATGCGCTCGACCAGTGACGGGCTGGCCATCGGCATCAGCCACTCATCGAACAGCGGCTCCACATGCAGGCCGCTCCACTGCCCTGCACCCACACGCAATGCAGCATCGCACTGCAGCTGCCGGTCGAAATCGGTGAGCCGCTCGCTGGATTCCAGGTTGAATTCAATCTCCGGGTGGCAGGCCACGAACGAGCCCAGCCGTGGTACCAGCCAGTTGGAGGCCATCGATGGCAACGCACTGACCGACAGCACGCGGTCGTGGCGCGCGCCGAACGGCTGCAGCGCCTGCGCGATCGCGTCCAGGTGCGGGCCCACCTGTTCCAGCAACCGCTGCCCTTCGGGCGTCACCCGCACCCCGCGTGCCTGGCGCTGCAGCAGCGCATACCCGAGGCGCTCCTCCAGCTGCCGCATCTGGTGGCTGAGCGCACTGACGGTCAGGTTCAGCGAATCGGCCGCGCGGGTCAGGTTGCCCAGGCGTGCGGCGGTAACGAAATTCTGCAGCGGCTGGAGCGGGATACGGGACATGGCGACTTGAATCCAGTTCAAGAAAGACTTGCGAAAGGATCGCTTTTGCACCGTCCATCCTGCCCCTATCGTGAGTCCTACTCAAGTGGAGGACGCACATGAACATCTACAGCGGATTGTTGTTCCTGCACGGGCATATCGCCGATGTGGGATTGGCGCGGGCGCTGGCGGAGCCGGAAAAGGTCTCCGCCGCTGACACGGCGCGGGCGGTGGCCGGGACAGCCACGCAGCCCGTAGCGCTACCGGCTCGGGCTGCCTGCGAGGTTGGTGCCGTGCGGCGTTGAGACCTCCGGCCTTACGGAGCCGGCTTGGCCTCGGGCAGCACCCGGGGGCGGCTGTCGTACCAGTCGCGCGCCCCGGACAGGTGCCAGGTGCGCTTGCCGCCGTCCAGTTCGATGCCGGCCCCGAGCAGGCCCCAGCGCAGGTACAGGTCGCCACGGCGCTGCGCCTGCTCCATGTCCAGCCGGGCGCGCAGCGACAGCCGCGCGTTTTCGGCCTGCAGGTCGTCCACCGCCAGGTGCTCGCGGCGCCAGCGCAGCTGGCCGCTGGCCTGCACTTCACCCGAATCGAGCAGGCCCAGCACCCAGCGCGGGTACTGGCTGCGCTCGGCGTAGATGCCCAGCAGCGGACCGGCATCGCGCAGCCGCAGGTCGGCACGTGCGTCCACCTGGAACGGCGCCTCTGACTGGATGTGCCCGCTGCGCAGGTCGACCTCGCCCCACCAGCCGCCCTTGGCGGCATCGCCGTCCACCTGCACGTTGCGCAGGCTGAGCGTGGTGCCGCCCAGGTCGAACTGGCCAGCGTCGAAGTCGGCACGCTGCAGTCTTGCCTTGACCTGCGCATCGCCACGCAGCGACAGGCCGGCGGCCTGCATGCGCGCACCGGTGCCGCGCAGGTCCGCGCGCCCCTGCCCGACCCGGCCGGCAGCATCCAGCGTCACGTCGCCGCTCAGCAGTGCGGTACCCCCGAGCAGACGCACATTGTCGTTGCCGACGTAGCGGTTGTAGGCGCTCAGGTCAGGCACCCGCGCGTCGTTGAAGCGCAGCTGCGCGCGCATGCCATCGCGCAGCTGCTGCAGCCGTGCATCCCCGCGCAGGGTCAACGCCAGCGCCTTGCCATCAAACAACACCGCCTTGGGCGCATCGGACGGCGCCGCGCGGAACGTGGGAATATCGACCTTCAATTCCGCCTGCGGCGGCGCACCGTTGACGATGCGTCCCAGCGCATGCGCATCGCCCTGCATGCGCACGCCCGCCACCTCGGCAATGGCGGACACCTGCGGCACCTCCAGGGTGCTGCCCGGCGCCAACTGGCCATCGGCGATGCGCAGGTCACCCTGCAGCAGCCCGCCACCTTCCAGCTTGAACCACGGCTTGCGCACGAACAGATCGGCAATCCAGTTCAACGACTCGAACCGCCACGCGCCACGTACCTGCCCGGACAGCCGCGGCAACAGTTCGGCCGGCGCCTCGAACGGAATCTTCCGGCCGGTGACGCGCAGGTCCGCGTGCAGTTCGCTGCCGGTTTCCGGGTCGCGCGGCAGGCGTGCCTGCACGCGCATGTCCTGGGCCACGTCCAGCTGCAGCGACAACAGGCCGCGATCCGGTGCATGCACGCCGGCATGCACCGGCACCCGCCACACCACCCGGCTGCCGGGTTGCAGCAGGCTGCGGTCCATCACCACATCGGCCGTGAGCCGTGCCTCGGCGGGTACGCTGCCGACCTTGACATGTGGCCCGGCCGTGTCGATCTTGATCGCCTGGCTGCGCCCGTCCACCTGCAGCTGCGCGAAGGTGATGCCGAACTTGCGCAGGCCCGGGGCCTCATCGCGATAGTGGCGCGGGTAATGGAAGCGCGCGGCCAGGTGCGCCTCGTCAAGCAGCTTGACCCCGTCGTAGGTGACCGTGGCCTGCTCGAAGCCAGCAGTGGAATCGAACAGTTCCGACGGCCCGCCCTTGACCTGCTTCTGGAAGCCCACCGTGCCATGGCCCTGCCCGGCAATCAGCAGCTTGCCGAAGCGGCCGCTGCGGATGCTGTCGCTGTGGATCGCATCCAGCCGGATGTTCCAGCCGCGATCACCACGCGGCGGCGGCGGGATTGCCTTTTCCACCCGTTGGATGTCCGCTTCCACGCCGGTGGCGTTGATGCCTGGAATGCGGACCTCGCGCTTGAACAGGTGCACCAGCGAGATCCACGCGCTCGCACGGTCGGCACGGAAGATGTAGACGGTATGGTTGGCCTGGCCGCGGATGCGCACGTTCCAGACAACCGCGTGCCCGGGCAGCAGCGTCAGCGCCGGCCCGGTCTGCAGCCTGAATTTTTCAGGTTTGCGGTTGGTGACCGCATCGAACAGCGGCGTGTTGAGGAACACGTTGCCGGCAACAAGGTACAGCGCATACAGCGCCAGCAAGGTAAGCAACGCCACGCGCCATGGCCGGGGCCAGCGCCGGACGCGCTCGGGAATCAGGGGCATGGAGTTCTGCGACGAAGCGGAGTGACGCGGCCACTATCGACAACCGGGCGACGGAGTCGTGTGAAGAAGCGCCGCCAATGCCGCTCAACCGGCCCGCCGCTCCGGGTCCCACGCCATCGGCTGCCACAACTCCAGCTTGTTCCCCTCCGGATCCAGTATCCAGGCGAACGAACCGTTCTCATGCGTCTCCGGCCCGCTGACGATGGTCACGCCAGCCTCGCGCAGGTTCGCCAGCAGCCCCTCCAGGTCATCAACCCGGTAATTGATCATGAAAGGCGCATCGCTGGGACTGAACCACTGGCTGTCAGGCTCGGCCAGCGCCCACACGGTCAACCCGCCGTCGTTGGCCTTGTCGTCGGGCCAGCGCAGCACCGCGCCACCAAACTCCTCCAGCGTCATGCCCAGGTGCTGCCGGTACCACTCGGCCAGCGCCGCGCGGTCGCCACGGCTCTTGAAGAACACCCCACCGATTCCGGTCACCTTTGCCATCGCAGTCTCCCTGGGTCCGTGCTGATCCTATGCCCTTGCCCGCGCAAAAGAAAACGGCAGGCCGTTGCACCGGCCTGCCGTTGTCCTGTCACCGCTGGCGGTGGGATCAGAAGCGGAACTCGCCACCCAGGCTGATCGTATCCACGTCCACGTCCACGCCGCTGAAATCCCCTTGGCGGCGGTCGTAGTTCAGGCTCAGGCCCCAGCGGCGGTTGAAGTCGTAACCGACATTGACGCCGTAGTACGGCTTGGTCGAGCTTTCGTCATCCACCACGTCGAAGGTGTCTTCGCGCACCTGCGCGGTCAGCCGCGCGATGCCGGCGCGTGCGCCGATGAAGAAGCCGGTATCGTCGGCGCCGAAGTTCTTCTTGACCACCAGGCCAGCACCGATCGAGACCAGGTCCAGCTCCTGGTCGTAGCCCAGGTCCTTGTTGTACAGCGAACCGACATGGCCTTCGACGCCGATGTTCGGGGTGAACCAGTAGCCGCCGCCGATCGAGGCGGAGGTGTCCGACTCGCTGCCACGGAAACCGTCGTAACGCACTTCGGTATCGCTGCTGCCCAGCTCGGCGCGCACGAATGCGTGGCCGGCCATGGCATCGGTCGACAGGGTGGCCAGCGCGATGGCGGCGGCCAGGGTGACGAACTTCTTCATTCAGGTCCTTCCAAAAGGTGGTTTGCCCATCTGGGCGGCGCCACTCTGCCTCCTGTTCATGTTTGTGTCAATTCCGTTAAACGAACCCTCAGGCGCGGGCCTCGGGCAACTTGGCCACCACCTTGAACTCCACGTCGAACCCGCTGAGCCAGGTGACCCCGACTGCGGTCAGCGTCGGGTGCGGCGCCTGGCCCCAGTACTCGGGCACGATCGCCCAGACCCGCTCCAGGATCCGGTCCGGGTCGATCATGAAAACGGTCACGTCGACCACATCGTCGAACGTGCAGCCGGCGGCCGCCAGCACCGCGTTGAGGTTCTCGAAGAGCTTGTGCACCTGCGCTTCCAGGCCCGGTTCGGGCGAACCGTCCTCGCGGCTGCCGACCTGGCCGGACACGAACAGGAAGCCGTTGGACCGCACCGCCGGCGAATAGCGGTAGCGGGCATACAGATCCTGCCGGCCAGAGGGGAACACGACGTCACGACTTGCCATTGCAGACTCCAGAGGGGTGTTTGCCCCGGGTGATGGGATATCTCCACGGTAGGCGCCCCGACCCGGTCGATAAACGACCAACCTTGTCCATCACTGTTTGTAGAATCCAAACAATTGACCGCAGGAGTGCCGATGGACCGTTTCGATGCCATGCAGGCCTTTGCCCGGGTCGTGGAGACAGGCAGCTTCACCCGGGCCGCACAGACCCTGCACATGAGCCGCACCACGGTGACCCAGCTGGTGCAGCAGCTGGAAGCCCGGCTGCGCGTGCGCCTGCTCAACCGCACCACCCGCCAGGTCAATGTCACCGACGATGGCGCGGCGTACTACGAGCACGTCTCGCGGCTGCTCGCCAACCTGGACGACGCGGAAACCAGCCTCTCCAGCTTCGCCGCCAGCCCGCGCGGCCGGCTGCGGGTGGATGTGCCCGCGCCGCTGGCGCGGTTCCTGCTGGTCCCTGCGCTTCCCGGTTTCCACGCGCGGTACCCGGACATCCAGCTCGACCTGGGCGTCAGCGACCGCAATGTCGACCTGATCGATGAGAACGTGGACTGCGTGATCCGCGGCGGCGTGCTCTCCGATCCCTCGCTGGTCGCGCGGCACATCGGCGACCTGCAGGCCGGGTTGTACGCCGCGCCGCAGTACCTGGCCACGGTTGGCATGCCCGACCACCCCAAGGCACTGGAAGCCGAACCGCATCGCATCATCGGTTACCGGGGCTCGCGGCGTGCAGGGGCCATGCCCTACGCGCTGCGGCGTGGGGAAGAAACAATGACCGTGCATGGCCGGCATCAGCTGGCGGTCGACGACGGCAACGCCTATCTGGCGGCCGGAGTAGCCGGGCTCGGCGTGCTCTGGCTGCCCGATTACGTTGCCGCCGCACACGCCGAGCGCGGGGAACTGCTACGCGTGCTCACCGACTGGCAGGTCGACCCGATGCCTCTGCACATCGCCTTCCGTCCCAACCGCCACGTCAGCGCCAAGCTGCGCGTGTTCGTCGACTGGGTAGCGGCGCTGATGGCCGAACACGTGCCGGTGATGCCACCGCAGCGGGACAAGTAGGATCGGCCAACGGGACGCATGCATCACCGCAGCGGCGCGATCACCAGCGTATCGCCCTTGCATACGTTGACGTCGCGGTAGATTGCCGTGCGCCCGTTACGGAACTGCAGGCGCAGGTCGAAGCGGCAGCCGGCATCGCCCAGGCGCACCGTGGTGCTGCCCCCGCCACCGTCGATGGTGTCGATCGGCCGTTGCTCGAACGCATCGCTGCCGGCGGTGGCCACCTCCAGCGTGGTGATGCTGTCGTGGGCGCGGTTGAGCAGTGTCAGGTAACGCGGGGCGGCGGCATGCGTGGCCGTGGCGAAAAGCAGGCTGGTCAGGACGGCAAGACGGATCGGGAACATCGCGGCATCTCCGGCGGTTGGGTTCGCCGCCATCAGGCCGCTGGCCGCCCCGCGCACGCCACCGATCCGGGACCAATCGTCGTCCTGGCAGGACCAATCGTAATGGGCCCTCATGGCGCTTCTCCGGGCCCGCCCGCACGCCTAAGATGGCCCTGCCCCGCCGCGCCGGGCGTCCTGGATACCGGCCATGATGGTTCGCCTTGGCAGTACGTCGATCAGCCTTGCCCGCTACCTGCTCCTCTGGACGGTCGTGGTGCTGGTGTTTGCCGTGCAGCATTCGCTCAGCGATGGACTGCACGGCAACAGCTGGCCGTTCCTCGTGCACCTTCGCTGGGCCATGATCCAGTGGTACACCTGGGCGGCACTGGCACCGCTGGTGTTCCGCCTGGCCGAGCGCTATCCGCTGGATCCCCAGCGCCGCCTGCTTGGCCTGGGCAGGCAGGTCGTGGCCAGCCTGGCGGTGACCTTCGGCGCGATGCTCATCGGCGCAGCGGCCTCCGCGCTGTTCGAACCCAGCGGCTTCTTCGAACAGCTCGGGTACTTCCTGGCGCAGCATTTCGCCATCGGGCTGCTCACCTACTGGGCACTGTTCGCGCTGCAGCAGGCATTGCACTTCCAGGCCGAGAAGGCGCGCCGCGAAATGGAAGCCAGCCGGCTGGCCACCGAACTGGCGCAATCCAGGCTGCTGGCGCTCAAATCCCAGCTGCAGCCACATTTCCTGTTCAACACGCTGCACGCCATCATCACCCTGCTGGACGAAGACACGGTCTCGGCCGAAGACATGCTGCTGCGCCTGAGCGAACTGCTGCGCGCCTTCCTGGAAGACTACGACGGCCAGGAGATTCCCCTGCGCCAGGAACTGGACCTGATCGAGCTGTACCTGGGCATCCAGCGCGTGCGCTTCAAGGACCGGCTGACCACCCGCACCTATATCGCCCCGGATACCCTCGACTGCGCCGTGCCCAGCCTGTTGCTGCAGCCGTTGGTGGAGAATGCGGTGCGCCACGGCATAGGGCAGCGCGTGGGCAGTGACGTGATCGAGATCGAAACGCGCCGCGACGGCGAGGTGCTGTGCATTGAAGTGCGCAACCGCAACAGCACGCTTGACGCCACGCCCGGCGCGCCCGCAGGCCATGGCATCGGCATGTCCAACACCCGGCTGCGCCTGAAGGAGCTGTACGGCGATGCCGCCGACGTGCGGCTGGACATCATCTGGCCCGAGGGCGTGGCCTGCCGTGTACGCCTGCCCTTCCGTACCCTGGAGGTGGAAGACGAAGCGCCGGAGTTCACGGCGGGAGTGGCGCCGGCATGACCCTGTCGGTGCTCGTGGTGGACGACGAGCCGCTGGCGCGCCGCGCGATCGTGCGCCTGCTGGCTGATGACCCGGAGATCGAACTGCTGGGCGAATGCGGCGACGGCGTCTCCGCAGTGAGAGCCATCCGCGAGCACTCGCCCGACCTGGTGTTCCTGGACATCCAGATGCCGGCGATCACCGGCCTGGACGTGGTGGCCACCATCGGCGCCGAGCGCATGCCGGCCACCGTGTTCGTCACCGCCTACGAGCAGTACGCGGTGAAGGCCTTCGAGGCCAATGCGGTGGATTACCTGGTCAAGCCGTTCAGCCGCGAACGCTTTGCCGCTACCCTGCAGCGCGCCCGGCAACGCCTTTCAACTGCCGCCGGCACCAGCGCGCAGACGGCCACGCAGATCCTGCAGGCACTGGACGCACTGCGCCAGCGCGAGGCCTACCTGCAGCGCATACCGGTACGGGTCGACGAACACGTGGTGCTGGTCGACGTGGACGAGATCGTCTGGATCAAGGCTGCACGCAACATCGCCGAGATCCACCTGGCCGGCCGCATGCATGAACACCGCGGCACCATGGCCGCCCTCGCCGCCCGGCTGGACCCGCGCCACTTCGCCCGCGTGCACCGCTCGGCCATCGTCAACATCCGGCGGGTCAAGGCGATCCACCCGTGGTTCAACGGCCACCACGTGGTCACCCTGGACACCGGCCAGCAGCTGCGCATGAGCCGCTACCAGAACGAGGCGTTCCTCAAACTCGTCTCCACCCGGGACACACCGTAGGGCCGGGCGTGGCGCTACGCCGTCGGGATGCGCTCGCCTTCGCGCAGGGTCAGCACGTCCACCCCGGTTTCCGTCACCAGCACCGTATGCTCGGCCTGCGCGGACAACTTCCCGTCACGGGTGGTCACGGTCCAGCCGTCCTCGCTCATGTCGATCGCCGCACGGCCCTGGTTGATCATCGGCTCGATGGTGAACGTCATGCCCGGCTCCAGCTCCACGCCGGTACCGCGCTTGCCGTAATGCAGCACCTGCGGGTCTTCGTGCATCTCGCGCCCGATGCCGTGCCCGCAGAACTCGCGCACCACGCTGTAGCCGTGCGCCTTGGCGTGCTGCTGGATGGCGAAGCCGATATCGCCCAGCGTCGCCCCCGGGCGCACCACCGAGATGCCTTTCCACATGGCCTCGCGGGTCACCCGCACCAGCCGCTTCGCCTGGAAATCGACCTCGCCGATCAGGTAGGTCTTGCTGGAATCGGCGATGAAACCATCCTTCTCCAGCGTGATGTCCAGGTTGACGATGCTGCCGCCGCGCAGGATCTCGTCTGCCGAGGGCACGCCATGGCAGACCACATTGTCCACCGAACTGTTGAGCACATAGGCAAAGCCGTACTGGCCCTTGCTGGCCGGCCGCGCATGCAGTTCATCGACGATGAAGCGCTCCACCCAGTCGTTCACCTGCAGCGTGCTCATGCCTTCCAGCGGCAAGCGGTCCAGTGCCTCGAACACCGAGGCCAACAACCGCCCCGACGCCCGCATCAGCGCCTGTTCTTCAACCGTCTTGATCACGCGACCGCCACCCGCAGGGCACCGGGATCGACCCCGGCCGCGCGCAGTTCACGGTTGACGATCTCCTGGTAGCTCATGCCCGGGTTCATTTCGCAGAGCATGCCGACCTTGATCCAGAAGCCGGCCTGGGCGTTGATCGAGCGGCCGGACACGCCACTGGCGCGGCGCAGGTTGTCGTGAAGTTCGTCGTCGATGTTGACGATGCCCATGGGATGTCTCGGGTACGGAATATACGCATCATATACGATACGTATATGTCAGGTCCAGGCAGGATCGGCGGTGAAATCGATGGTCAGCCAGAACTCGCTGCCGCGGGCATCCAGCCGTTCGGCGATGTCATCGCGCAGCGCATCGACGCTGCCGATGGTGCCGATCACCGTGTCCGGGTGGGTGAGGATGTGGATCTCCACGAAGCGCATCCGCCCCATCTTGGCCACGTGGCTGGTGAAACCGAGATAGCCGTGCTCGGCCACGAACTGCGTCATCACCGCCTGCACGCGCGCGTCCAGCGTATCGGGCGCCACCTGCAGCACCTCGCGCATCGCTTTCCATGCACCGCGCAGCGGCACCGGCAGAACCGCCAGGCTGATGATCGCCAGCACCAGCGGATCCAGGAATGGAATCCAATGCGCGTGGTCGCCGTCTTCCAGCAGCAGCGCCAGCGCAAAGGCCAGCACCACCGCCAGGCTCATCATGCCGCTGAGCAGCCAGGCGCGTACGTCCAGCCACAGCAGCGGCGAATGCAATCGCGCCGCATGCACGCGCACGAACGCGGCCATGCCCAGGTTGCTCACGCACAACAGGGTCGCCCACATCAACGCCGGCCCGGCGCGGATGACGTGCCCGCCGGTGGTGAGCCCGATGATCGAATTGGCCAACGCATAGATGCAGGCCAACGCCAGGATCGCCCCGCCCAGCGCTTCCACCATCGGCTCCAGGTGCCAATAGCCGTACTGGAACCGTGGGCTGCCCTCGCGCCCCAGCAGGCGCAGCACGGCCAGCGCCACCAGCGTGAGGGCTACATCGACCAGGCTGTATACCCCGTCGAACAGGATCGCCTGCGATCCCACCAGCAGGCCGCCGATGAAGCCGGTGGCGCTGACCGCCACCGTCACGCCAATCGAGAATTTCAGGATCCGCTGCTCGCGTGCTGTATCCATCGCCTGCCGAAGATCCTGGCCGCCGCTCAGGTCTTCAGCACCTCCACCTTGTAGCTCGGCACGTCGCCGTCACGGTCGATGATAAGCCCGTGCACGTCCGACTCGAAGCCCGGGAAGCGCACATTCTGCTCGCGGGCAATGCGCAACGACTGGATGATCGGCTCATCCTGCGCGCCGAAGCGCTCGCCCGGCATGATGGTCGGAATGCCCGGCGGGTAAGGCACCAGCATGGTCCCGGCGATACGACCACTGATCGCTTCGATATCAACGCGCTCGATCTGGCCACGCACCAGGTGGTCGTAGGCCTCGGCCGGCGTCATCACCGGCTCGGGCAGGTCCACGTACATCGCACGCATCACCTGCGCCACCGCGAACTCTCGGTTGAAGGCATGCAGGGCCTCGCACAGGTCGCGCAACCCCCAGCCACCGTAAGTCTGCGGATAGTCTGCCGCCAGGTCGGGCAGCGCGCGGGTCAGCGGAGCGTTGTTGTCGAACAGTTCCTTGAAGGCCATCAGCTCGGTCACCAGGGTGCTCCACTTGCCCTTGGTGATGCCCATCGAGAACAGGAACAGCACCGAGTACAGGTTGGTCTTCTCCACCGTGATGCCGCGTGTCCACAGGAACCTGCTCAGCACGGCGGCGGGAATGCCCAGCTCGCCCAGGTCACCGTCGATGGACAGGCCCGGGGTCAGCAGGGTGACCTTGATCGGGTCGATCAGCACGTAGTCTTCGACCAGGCCATCGAACCCGTGCCAATGCGCATCGGGCTGCAGGTACCATTCCTCGCGCTTGGCCACCATCGGCGTTGGTGCATCGCCCTTGCCCAGCGAGCGCTCCAGCTTGTCCGGCTGCCACACGCTGAACCACCAGTCATCGCGACCCAGGTCCTCGCGCACGTGCAGCATGGCCCGACGGAAGGCAATCGCCTCGTCGTGCATTTCCTGCACCAGCGATTCACCGGCCGCGCCCTCCATCATCTTGGACGCCACGTCGCAGGCGGCAATCACCCCGTAATGCGGGCTGGTGGTGGTATGCATCATGAACGCTTCGTTGAAGCGTTCGGCATCCAGTTCGCGGGTCGCCGCGTTGCGCACGTGGATCATCGAGGCCTGCGAGAACGCGGCCAGCAGCTTGTGGGTGGAATGGGTGGTGAAGATGATCGCGTCCTGGCCGCGCGGCTTGCCTTTGGCCATGCCGTAGTGGTTTTCATAGAACGGATGGAAGGCCGCATAGGCGTACCAGGCCTCGTCGAAATGCAGGAAGTCCACCGCGCTGCCGATCTCGTCGGCGATCTTCTCGGCGTTGTAGCACAGCCCGTCATAGGTGGAATTGGTGACCACCGCGATCCGTGGCCTGGAGCCGGCGCGGAACGCCTTGCTGGCCAGCGGGTTGGCAGCGATGGCCTGCTGCAGCGCCTCGGGGGTGAACTGATCCAGGCTGATCGGCCCGATGATGCCGTGCGCATTGCGGCTGGGGGTGAAGTACACCGGCACGCCGCCGGTCATGATCAGCGAATGCAGCAGCGACTTGTGGCAGTTGCGGTCGACGAACACCACATCGCCCCGCCCCACCGTGCCATGCCAGACGATCTTGTTGGCGGTGGAGGTGCCATTGGTGACGAAGAAGGTGTGGTCGGCGCCGAAGTTGCGCGCAGCTTCGTTTTCCGCTTCCTTGATCGGCCCGCTGTGGTCGAGCAGCGAACCCAGCTCCGGTACCGAAATCGACAGATCGCTGCGCAGCGTGTTCTCACCGTAGAACTGATGGAACGCACGCCCCACCGGTGACTTGGTGAAGGCCACACCGCCGGCGTGGCCGGGGGTGTGCCAGGAGTAGTTGGATTCGGCGGTGTGGTGGATCAGCGCCTTGAAGAACGGTGGCAGCAACTGCGCCATATAGTCTTCGGCCGCGCGCATCACCTGGCGCGAGATGAAGCTCTTGGTGTCCTCGAACAGGAAGATGTAGCCGTGCACGTACTTGAGCAGCTTGCTCGGCACCTTTTCGATGGTGCGGCGCTCGCCGTACAGGAACACGGGCAACCCGCCGCGGCGCGCGCTCTGCTCGCGCAGGAACCCCAGCAGGCGCTGGAACTCACCGGGCTTGTCTTCGGTGCCGTCAATCGAGATCAGTACCGCCGAGGCCGCCACATAGGTCCGCGCACCGGCCTGGGCATCGGCCAGGGTCAGCCCGCACAGCACGCGCTGGTCGTTGCCACGCAGTTCCTCGACCAGCGCGCGGATCAGGATGCCGCCGATGCGCGGGGACTCGTAGTCGTCGTCGATGACGATGATCGGGTAATCCAGAGACTTGAAATACACAGCATTTCTCCTGGGGGAAGGTCACGGAATCTTCGTGCTGGCGGGGCTGTCCAGCGGCGGCAGCTGGCCGCGCTGGCGGCGGCGCTCCTCGCTGAAGAAGGGGTAGAACACCGTGATGAACAGCACGAACAGGAAGGCGTACTGCACGATGCTGCCGGAGGAGCCGAAGATCGCCCACAGGCAGTACACCACGGTGATGCTGGTCAGGAACCAGAACGCGCCGGTGTGTACCAGGGTGTGCGAGCGTTCGACCACGAAGTAGCAGGCCACGCAGGAATAGATGTAGGGCAGCAGGGTCAATACCACCGCCGCCGACGTAATCACGTCGAATTGCGCCGAGGCGGTTTCCGACGTGGACGTGAGCAGTACGGCCAGGGTCATCAGCACCGCCACGATCACTACGCCCTTGACCGGCACGTCATCCTTGTTGGTCTTGCTGAAGATGCTGGGGAACAGGCCGTCGTCCGAGGCCGCCTTGGCGCTCTGCGCGGTCAGCAGGATCCAGCCGCCGAGCGAGCCGGCGGCGCCGACAAAGGCGCACAGGCTCACCAGCGCGCCGCCCCAGCCGCCCACCGCATTGGCCGCCGCCAGCGCGAACGGTGCATCGGAGACCTGCAGCTCGCCATTGGGCACCATGCCCATGATCACCGACGAGCTGGCGATGTACGCCACCGCGGCCAGGAACACCCCGGCCAGGGTGGCCCGCGCCACGTTCTTCTCCGGGTTTTCGACCACGCCGGCGGTGACCGAGGCCGACTCGACCCCGATGAAGGCCCGCAGCGTCAGCGCCGCCGCGCTGGAGATCGCGCCGAAGTTGGATTCGCCCGAGACGTTGTAGGCGCCCTTGAAGATGGCCGGGTCGAAGAAGAACCAGCCGAAGATGGCAATGCCCAGGATCGGTACCAGCGCGAAGCTGGTGGTCACCGTCTGCAGGCGGCTGACGAAGGCCGGGCCGATCACATTGGCGAAACTCAGCGCCCACACCAGCGCGAGCACGGCGATGCAGCGCGGTATCGGCTGGGACAGGATCGGGAAGAAGTAGCTGAAGTAGCCCACTGCCGCGATCGGGATGGCGACGTTGCCGATCCAATTGGCGAACCAGTAGATGGTGTTGGTCTGGAACCCCATGTACGGCCCGAACCAGTCGCGTGCGTAGGCATACGGGCCGCCCGCCATGGGCGCCAGCTTGCCCAGTTTGGCGAACACGAAGGCCAGCAGCAGTGCGCCGGCGGTGGTGACCAGCCAGCCCCAGATCGAGGCGGTGCCGATCTTGGCCAGGCTGGACGGCAGCAGGAACACGCCGGAGCCCATCATGTTGCCGGCCACCAGGAAGGTGGCGCCGACAACTCCGATTTTCTTCGCTTGCGCCATGACGGTCTCTCCGCTACTTGATGAAGTTGTATTGCAGGCTGCCCTGCACCCGCACCGTGTCGGCGCGTTGTCCGTCCTGCTGTTCCAGTTGCCCGTACAGCACTTCCATGCCCATCGTCCACGACGGCGCCGGGCTCCAGATCAGGTTGAACACCCCGTACCGGCTCTGGCGGAACGCATCGGCCGCGAGCGCGGCGTTGCGCGCCATCGTGAGCTGGCCGTAGATCAGGTTCGAGCGCCACAGCGGCGACCAGTAGTGCGTGTAACCCACGAAGCCCCCCTGCAATGACAGCGCATGCAGGCGCCCGTCCTGGCCGATCACCGCATCCAGGTCCGAGCCGGTGAGGTCGGCGGTATAGCGGCTCAGGCCTTTGCCGCCGAGCGCGCCGAACAGCAGCAGGTCCTGTTCGCCGACCGACGCCGAACCGCTGAGCTGGACGCCGCCACCGAACCTTCGGTCGTCGCGCTGGTCGCCGTCGTAGCCCAGGCTGCGCGCCACGCCACCCAACTGCAGGTGGCCCCAGTCACGCTCCAGGCGCGCGGTAACGGTCACATCCGGCACCCGGTTGGCGGCTACCATTGCATCGGTGGTCCCCGCCAGCTGTGCATCGGGATCTTCGGCCGCCACCGTCAACGTGTTGCCCTTGCCCATCGCGAAGCTGTGGTGAATGCCGGCCACCAGCAGGTAGCCGGCGCCGCCGGGACCGGCGAAGTCCAGCGTGTCGGGCAGGCTGTCGGCATCCATGAAGGTGGCGTAGCCATAGCCGGCGTAGGTGTTGCCGAGCTGGCCGTAGGCATGCCGCAGCCGGAACTGGTAGCCGTCGCTGCTGCCGAAGAAGTCGTTCTCCAGGTAGAAGCGCAGGTTGCCGCGGCTGGTCGGGCGGCGTGCTTCGAAGCTGAAACGGGTCTGCTTGGCATGCAGGTTGAAGTTGGAGACATCGCGGTGCGCGCTGCCCACCGGAATGGTGGCGGTCACGAACTGATCCTCGTCCCCGGCCGCACGGGTATCCACGATCGCATCGAGCTTGGCATAGCCACCGATGCGGATCAGCGTGTCGGTATTGGGGATGGCCAGGAACCCTTTCAGTTCCGGATCGGTCGGCCCGGCCGCACTGTCCGGCCGCGAGGCGGCCGATGACGGATCGGCCACTGAATCACGCGGCGGCAGGATGGCCTGGCCGGTGCCGGGCACCTGGGTGGTGGCTGCATGGGGAAGCGTGGCGGACGGCGTGATCGCCGTGGGCGCAACCGCAGTCACCTCGGGACGCTGCGCAGGCGTGTGGCCTTCGGCGGTTTCCAGCGCATCGAGGCGCTTTTCCATCGCCTCCAGCCTTTGTCGCAGGGTGCGGATGTCCTGGCGCAGGGCGTCGGCGGAATCCTGCGCACGCACCGGCATCGCGGAAAGCGCCAAGGCAGAGAACAGCAGCACGGCAGCGCAACGCATCACGTCCTCCCTGAACTGCAGACGATACTGCCGGTGTCGGCTGCGCTCACGCGCACGGCCGACAACGGCAACCCGGTACTGCTCCGCAGGAGAACGACGACCGCAGTAATTCCGGCGACATGTTCCAATCGCCGTACTGCCATCGGCAGTGCACCCGCGTGGGATTCCCTCCTCATCCCGGGTGTCGCGCAGAAGCTGCGCACGCCAGCGCCCTGAGTAACAAGTCAGGAGTGAGTTTTTCGTGAAGTTTTACGTTGTCAAACGCCATGCGCGCAGTGTGGCTGCGCGCATGCGGGTCGACCTTGATTCAGATCAACGCGGGCCCATCACCTTTTCCATGTCCTCGCCCTGCGGCATGCCGGACACGCGTTGCACCATGCCCTGCGCATCACGGAACAGGATGCCGGGCGTGCCCTGGAAGCCCAGTTCCACCATCAGCACCTGGTTGGCGTCGAGCTTGTTGGCAAGCGCCGGCGTGATCGTCGCGGCCGGCTTGATGCCACCCTTGCTGAAGTCATGTTCGTTCTGCAGGAACACCGCGCTTGGATTGGGCGCGCCCAGGATCGCGGCCGCCTTTGCCGGGCTGTCCTCGCGGATCACGCCCACCATGACGTGGCGCAGCTGCACCTTGCCGCTGTCCACCCACGGCCGCGCTGCTTCCCAGAAGCGATGGCAGTAGGGGCAGTTGGCGTCGCTGAAGGTGTACACCACGCGCGGGGCATCGGCGCGCCCATCGCGCACCCACGCACTGCCATCCAGCCGCTTCCAGATCCGGTCCGACATCGGCTTGGCCACCAGCTTTTCCAGCGGCGCCGCGCCGACATCCTCACCCTTCTCATTGAAGAGCGTGCCGACCATCACATTCTTGCCGTCGGCCGTTACGTAAGCCGCAGCGGGCTGCTGTCCGCCGACCACGCCAGCGAAGCCCCGCAGGCCGCCGGGTGCGTCGAATTCACCGATGACCTCGAAGCCCTGCTTCTCGATGCCCTGCAGCACGGCCGGCCGGTTGGCGCTCTTCGCGGATGCCGCTTGGGCCGTCGCCTTCGCGGTGGCGGGGCTTTGCTGGGCCTGGCTGCAGCCGGCGACTGCCAGCAGCAATGCAGCGCTCAGCACGGAGCCCAGCACGGGCGAGGTCTTCAACAACATGGCAACTCCTGGAATGCACGCGAACGGCGAATGGCCCACAGGGTAGACGCATCTGCCTGACCCTGCAGCCACTGGCGCAGCGGCTCAGGCTGCCGGGCGCAACGGTTCGCCCTGCAGCTGCGCAAGCGGGCTGCGGGGACGCTCGCGCCGTTGCGCGAAAATCTGCCGCCGGTAACGCGCCGGGGTCACTCCGACGATGCGCAGGAACAGCCGGCGGAAGGCGCTCTGATCGGAGTACCCCACCGCCCACGACACCTCATCGACCGCACCACCGGCCTGCAGCAGCAGCTGCGCCTTGGCGATGCGCAGCCGCTGGCAGTAGGCAATCGGACGCAGACCGGTGGCCTTCAGGAAGCGCCGCTGCAGCGTGCGCGGCTCCAGCCCTGCCGCGTCGCAGATGTCCTGCAGGGTGACGCCACGCGCCGCGATGCCGTGCAGCCAGCGCTGCGCCTTCAGGATGCCGCGATCGCCATGGGCGAAGTTCGGACTGAAGCGCTCCAGGTCTTCCTGCACGCCCCGCGGAATGACCAGCTGCAGCTGCTGGATGGCCGCGCTCATGACGCTCTGCCCATAGATCCGGGCCAGCAGCCGCAGACTGAGATATTTCCATGCATCCGGGCCGGACGCAGTCAGCAGGTCGCCGTCGTCCACCAGCGCGCGCTCGCTCGGATGCCAGCCCGGCACCACCGCCGCCAGCGACGGGCAACGCGACAGGTCGGGGACGCTGACCGAGCGCCCGGTCATGACCCCGGCCGAGGCCAGCAGCAGCCCACCCTCTTCGCAGCCCGCCAGCAGGCTGCCCGCATCATGGCAGTCGCGCAGCCAGGTCAGCATGCGTTCGTCGGCCTGCATCAGCGGCCAGCTGGGCTCGTTGCCCGGCACCACGATCACGGCCGGCGGGGTATCGCCGAACAGTTCGGCGCCGGCCACCCGCTGCATGCCATGCCCACGCGTGGACAGCGTCCAGCGGGTCACCAGCATGCGCGCGCCCGTGCGTTTACCCGCCGCAGCGGTGCGGTTGCAGCGCTGGGCAAGTTCGGACAGCACCGGTGCGGCAGCACGCAGGCTGCCCGGGTACTCGAGCACCGCGACTTCCATCAGGGTCGGGGACGTGGGCTTGTGGGTGGGCGATGAAGAGGGGGGAAGTGCTTCCATGGCGGCGCTCCTGGAACGGCTGCTGAGACCGCCAAACCCTGCTGGATCAAGGCCTGACGGCGATTCCAATGGAGCGTACGGAGCGCCCCCCACGGCAGCTATGAAACTAGTTGTAAATCCGGACCGGTAACGACATTGGAGGCCGCCGCAGCAAACCCTTGACTCTTGACCAGACTCCAGGGTCCACACTGTGCGCCTGCTCCCCAGAGAGGTCGCCGTGAACATTGGACAACTCGCACGCCAGGCCGGCGTGCCCATCGATACCGTGCGCTATTACGAGCGCCAGCATCTGCTGCCCACGGCCCAGCGCAGTGCCGGTGGCTACCGGGTCTTCAACGACACCGACCTGACCCGCCTTCGCTTCATCCGTCGCGCCAAGGCACTGGGCTTTACCCTGGAGGAAATCGGCGAACTGCTCGCCCTGAGCGACCAGCGCGGCCAGGACATGGCCCAGGTGCGCGAGGCGGCAGTGCTGAAGCTGCAGGACATCGAACAGCGCGTTGCCGAACTGCAGCGCATGCATGCCGCGCTGAAGCAACTGGTCGATGCCTGCCCCGGCCATGGCGGCCTGGAACAGTGCCCGATCCTGGGTGCACTGACGGAGCCTCACCGATGACCGCGCCCAAAGGCAGCTGCTGCGCCGCGCACGGCGGTGGCGCCCCGGCAGGCAACACGGTCAAGGACCTGGTCTGCGGCATGGACGTGAACCCGGACACCACCGCGCACCACGCCCGGCATGCCGGCAGCGACTACCACTTCTGCAGCGATGGCTGCCGGCGCAAATTCATCGCCGCGCCGCAGCGCTATCTCGACCCTGCCTCGCACATCGCCGAACCGGTACCGGCCGGCACGCTCTACACGTGCCCGATGGATCCAGAGATCGTGCAGGAAGGGCCCGGCACCTGCCCCATCTGCGGCATGGCGCTGGAACCGATGATGCCCAGCCTGGACGAGGGCGAAAATCCGGAGCTCACCGACTTCCGCCGGCGCTTCTGGTGGAGCCTGCCGCTGAGCATCGCCACCATGGCGCTGGCAATGCTGGCCATGACCCCGCTGCTGCACGGCGTGCCGCCAGGCGTGCGGGTGTGGATCGAGCTGGTGCTGGCCACGCCGGTGGTGCTGTGGGCAGGCTGGCCGTTCGTGCAGCGCTGGGCGCAGTCGATCCGCAACCGCAGCCCGAACATGTGGACCCTGATCGGCACCGGTGTGCTGGCCGCGTATGCCTACAGCGTGGTGGCAACGATTGCGCCCGGACTGTTCCCGCCGTCGTTCCAGCAGCACGGCCACGTGGGCGTGTACTTCGAAGCGGCGGCGGTCATCATTTCGCTCACCCTGCTCGGCCAGCTGATGGAGCTGCGCGCCCGCGCCCAGACCTCGGCGGCGATCAAGGCATTGCTGGGGCTGGCACCGAAAACCGCGCGGGTGCTGCGCGAGGACGGCCACGAGGAAGACGTGGACATCACTGCACTCCAACCCGGCGACCGCCTGCGGGTGCGGCCGGGCGAGAAAGTACCGGTGGATGGCAGCGTGCTGGAGGGTCGTTCCACGGTGGACGAATCGATGCTGACCGGCGAACCGGTGCCGGTGGCCAAGACCGTGGGCGATACCGTCATCGGCGCCACCCTCAACGGGACCGGCAGCCTGGTGATCCGTGCCGAGCGGCTGGGCGACGACAGCATGCTGGCGCAGATCGTGCAGCTGGTGGCGCAGGCGCAGCGTTCGCGCGCACCGATGCAGCGGATGGCCGACAAGGTCGCCTACTGGTTCGTGCTGGCGGTACTGGGCGTGGCGATGCTGACCTTCTTCGGCTGGGGCCTGTTCGGACCGGACCCGTCGTGGACGCATGCGGTGCTCAGCGCAGTGGCGGTGCTGATCATTGCCTGCCCCTGCGCCCTTGGCCTGGCCACGCCGATGACCATCATGGTCGCCACCGGACGCGCCGCGCAGCAGGGTGTGCTGTTCCGCGACGCCGAGGCCATCGAAGCGCTGCGCAGCGTGGATACGCTGGTGGTGGACAAGACCGGCACGCTCACCGAAGGCCGGCCCGCCTTCCGCGACGTAAAGCCGGTGCCCGGATTCGCGGCCGACGACGTGCTGCACTGGGCGGCCAGCCTGGACCAGGGCAGCGAACACCCGCTGGCCGCAGCGATCGTCGCCGAAGCGCGCCGTCGAGGCCGCCCACTCGCATCGGTGGAGGACTTCGACTCGCTCACCGGCCTTGGCGTGCGTGGCACGGTTGAAGGCAGGACACTGCTGCTCGGCAACGCCGCGCTGATGGCCGACCACCACATCTCCCTGCAGCTCCTGCACGCCGATGCCAAGCAATTGCGCGAGGCGGCGGCCAGCGTGATGTTCCTGGCCGTCGACGGCACCCTGGCCGGGCTGATTGCAGTAGCCGACCCCATCAAGGCGTCCACCGCCGAAGCCATCGCACAGCTGCACCGCGATGGCCTGCGCATCGTGATGGCGACCGGCGACGGCACCGCCACGGCTGAAGCCGTAGCGCGCGAGCTGGGCCTGGACGAGGTGCACGGTGAAATGCGCCCGGCGGACAAGGCCGAACTGATCCGCGCGCTGCAGGCACAGGGCCGCACGGTGGCCATGGCCGGCGATGGCATCAACGATGCGCCTGCATTGGCAAGCGCCAATGTCGGCATCGCGATGGGCAACGGCACGGACGTGGCGATGTCCAGCGCACAGGTCACGCTGGTCAAGGGCGACCTGCGCGGGATCCTGCGGGCACGCCAGCTGTCGTCCGCAAGTGTGCGCAACATGCGGCAGAACCTGGGCTTCGCGTTCCTCTACAACGGCCTGGGCATTCCGGTGGCGGCAGGTGTGCTGTATCCACTGGGCATCACGATGTCGCCGATGCTGGCGGCGGTGGCGATGAGCCTCAGTTCGGTGTCGGTGATCAGCAATGCGTTGCGTCTTCGCCATCAACGATTGCCAACGTCATGACAGTTTTTTCTTGCCAATCGAAAACAGCATCGCTATGATCTCGCTCCTCACGACGTGGGGCCATAGCTCAGCTGGGAGAGCGCCTGCATGGCATGCAGGAGGTCGGCGGTTCGATCCCGCCTGGCTCCACCACTCCGGACCTTAGGCCGTTCGGAAGGTAGTGAACACAATTCGAGTTTTTCGTGCGTCCCCATCGTCTAGAGGCCTAGGACATCACCCTTTCACGGTGGCGACCGGGGTTCGAATCCCCGTGGGGACGCCAGTTACAAAACAAAAAGCCCTGACTTCGGTCGGGGTTTTTTATTTGCAAAAACACTTGGCGAATCGTCTTCACACGCGTAGAATTCCGCCTCCAGCATCGTGGGGCCATAGCTCAGCTGGGAGAGCGCCTGCATGGCATGCAGGAGGTCGGCGGTTCGATCCCGCCTGGCTCCACCACTCCGGACCTTAGGCCGTTCGGAGGTGTTGGAAACATTGATGAGTTCATGCGTCCCCATCGTCTAGAGGCCTAGGACATCACCCTTTCACGGTGGCGACCGGGGTTCGAATCCCCGTGGGGACGCCACTCATCAACCGGTGTACCGACCAACGGTCGTTACCTGCCGGTAGCATCCGACCGTTGGTCGGATGGCGGCGTTTAACAAAGGCTGGCCATTCAGGCAAATCAACGCTAGAATGTCGGGCTGGTAGCAACAACGTGGGGCCATAGCTCAGCTGGGAGAGCGCCTGCATGGCATGCAGGAGGTCGGCGGTTCGATCCCGCCTGGCTCCACCACTTCTCCGGACATAGGCCGTCCGACAGAAGCAAAATTCAAAGTTTCGTGCGTCCCCATCGTCTAGAGGCCTAGGACATCACCCTTTCACGGTGGCGACCGGGGTTCGAATCCCCGTGGGGACGCCAATCAAACGCAGAAGACCCCGGCAATGCCGGGGTTTTTTGTATCCGTCGAAAAAAGTGTTTCCCTTTTCGGAAAACACCGATATTATAGGCGGCTCGCAGCATCAACGTGGGGCCATAGCTCAGCTGGGAGAGCGCCTGCATGGCATGCAGGAGGTCGGCGGTTCGATCCCGCCTGGCTCCACCAACATCCGGTCATTAGGCCGATCGGATGGATGCAGCATTAAAATTCAGGTTTTCGTGCGTCCCCATCGTCTAGAGGCCTAGGACATCACCCTTTCACGGTGGCGACCGGGGTTCGAATCCCCGTGGGGACGCCAATACAACGCAGAAAGCCCCGGCAATGCCGGGGCTTTTTGTTTGGTAGCGTATCAACCCACAGTTGATACCCCTCCGGTCCAGGCCCATGTGCTATTCCGCCCAGATCCGCGCCGACTACACCAAGCTGGTTCGTGAGTTCGGCGCCGCCATTTCGCTGGACGAGTTCGCCCAGCTCTACGCCCATGACGCCGGCAAGCAACGCCCCAAGACCCCAAAGGCCATGGACGACGGCTTTGCCGGTGCGCGCACCGCGCAGGGCCAGGATATCGTGGCGAAGATCCAGCAATGGCATGCCGAAGAAATGCAGGCGCTGGACGAGGAAATCCGCCTCCAGTCCGCACGCCGGAAGCAGGCCGAAGAAAGCCTGGCGCACCGCCCCACCCAGAAGGCCCGCAATGACATCCGCATTGCCGGCAACCGCGTTGACCGGGCCCAGGCACGCCTGGCCGACCTGCACCGCACCGGCCTGCTGCCGCGCGACAGCCGCATCTTCCCCGGCGTATACGCCCCGGTGATCGTGTCCGAACATGGCCAGCGCGTGATCAAGCCGATGCGCTACCAGTGCCGCCTGCCCGACAAGCCCGCGCGCAACGACGCGCTCTATTCGGGCACCTACAACGCCCGCCGCGACAGCCTCGAGGCTTACTGGAAGAACGCGTTCGGCCACCACCACGGCGTTGTCGTCGTGCAATCGTTCTACGAACACGTGCCCCGCCATGCGCTGGAACAGCGCAGCCTGGCACCGGGCGAGAATCCACGGAACGTGGTGCTCGAATTCCGCCCGCAGCCACCGCGCGATCTGTTGATCGCCTGCCTGTGGTCGGAATGGGAAGGCCCTGAGGGCCGCCTGCTCTCGTTCGCCGCCATCACCGACGACCCCCCGCGCGACGTGGCCGCAGCCGGGCATGACCGCTGCATCGTACCGATCCGACGCGAAAACCTGGATGCGTGGCTGAATCCAGATCCGCAGGACCTGGCCGCGTTGTACCGCATCCTGGACGACCGCGAGCCGGTCGAGCTGGATTACGCCGAGGCGGCGTGATCCTGCAGCGCAGCGGTCAGCGCCTGGTTCAACTCAACGGCCAGATAGGGCTTGGTCAGCACCCTGCCCGCGCGGAACGCCTCGGGCAGCTGGAAATGCGCCATGCCGGTGGCCACCACGAAGGGAATGCCAAGCGCGGTCAGTGCATCGGCGACCGGGTCGCTGGTCTCGTGATTGGCCAGGCGGTAATCCAGCAGAACGATCTGCGGCGCAGCCTCTTCGATCAGGCGCAGTGCCTCGGCCACCGACGACGCCGGCCCGACCATCACCGCACCCGCGTGCATCAGCTGCATCTCGAGCAACGACGCGCTCATCGCGTCGTTTTCCACCACCAGTACCCGCAGACCCTGCAACGCGCTCATCGCCGTTCCCTGTATCGTTCAGCGCAATGAGTATAACGTCGCGGAAAAATGAAGGTCCGGGGTCGACTGAACGATTCAGACCTCCCCAATCCGGCCGGGTTTGTATACACTACGCGGCCAGCCAGCCGAAGTGGCGGAATCGGTAGACGCAGCGGACTCAAAATCCGCCGCCCTTAAAAGCGTGTGGGTTCGAGTCCCACCTTCGGCACCATGGAATCCAGAAGGCCAGATCGAAAGATCTGGCCTTCTGCTTTTGGTGCGTACTCAGACCAGCCGCAGCGCGGCCGGTCCACCCGGGGTATTCCCCTGCGCCGCCTGGCGCAGCACCTGGGCCACCGCGCCGTCGACACGGAATGCGGACACTGTCTGCAGCAGCTGGGTGGCCTGCTCTTCCATGCTGCGCGCGGCCGCCGATGCCTCTTCCACCAGCGCCGCGTTCTGCTGCGTGCTCTGGTCGATGTGCTCCACCGCCTGGTTGATCTGGCCGATGCTTTCGCTCTGCTGCTGCGCTCCGGTGCTGATGCGTGCGATCAGGGCATCGACCCGCGTCACGCTGTCCACGATCTGCTGCATGGTGCGGCCGGCGCTCTCGACCTGGGCGGTGCCCGTCCCGACCCGGTCCACCGAGTCGTCGATCAACTGTTTGATCTCCTTGGCCGCGCTGGCCGACCGCTGCGACAGCGAGCGTATCTCGCCGGCCACGACGGCAAAGCCGCGCCCGTGTTCGCCGGCACGCGCCGCTTCCACGGCCGCGTTGAGCGCCAGGATGTTGGTCTGGAACGCGATGCCGTCGATCACGCTGATGATGTCGACGATGCGGCGCGACGAGGCGTTGATCAGGCTCATGGTGGTGACCACCTCGCTGACCACCCTGCCCCCTTGTGCGGCCACGTCCACCGCGCCGCCGGCCAGCTGGCTGGCCTGTCGGGCATCCTCGGCGCTCTGCCGTACGGTGCCTGTCAGGCCCTGAAGCGATACTGCGGTTTCCTCCAGCGACGCGGCCTGCTGTTCGGTGCGCTGGGACAGGTCGGCCTTGCCGGTGGCGATCTCGCTGGCGCCCAGCGCCACCGCGTCGGCGGCAACGCGGATCTGGCCGATGACGCTGCCCATGGTTTCGACCATGGCATTGATGCCCTCGCACAGCTCGGCGATGGCGCCGGTCTTGTCGCCGGCATCGATGCGCCTGCCCAGGTCGCCGGCCTGGGCGGCGGCAACCACTTCGCGGGTCTGCGCGACAGCAGCCGCCAGCGCCTGCGCATCACGCACCTGCGCGCTGATGTCGGTGGCGTACTTCACCACCTTGAACGGACGCCCGTTCATGTCGAAGATCGGGTTGTAGGACGCCTGGATCCAGATCTCGCGCCCGCCCTTGCCCAGCCGGCGGTACTGGCCGGCGTCATACTCGCCCCGGCCAAGCTTCTGCCAGAACTGCCGGTATTCGGCGCTCCGGGCGTACTCGGGTTCGGCGAACATCGAATGGTGCTGGCCGCGCACTTCCTCCAGCGCGTAGCCCGTGGTGGCCAGGAAGTTGTCGTTGGCCGACAGGATGCAGCCGTCCAGGCTGAACTCGATCACCGCCTGCGAGGTATTGATCGCGGCCAGCTGGCCGGCGAAGTCGGCCGCCTGCATCTGCTGGGCCGTGATGTCGGTGGCGAACTTGACCACTTTGACCGGCCGGCCGCTGCTGTCGAACACCGGGTTGT
Source organism: Stenotrophomonas rhizophila (assembly GCF_001704155.1). Classification (NCBI taxonomy): domain Bacteria; kingdom Pseudomonadati; phylum Pseudomonadota; class Gammaproteobacteria; order Lysobacterales; family Lysobacteraceae; genus Stenotrophomonas; species Stenotrophomonas rhizophila. The sequence continues at coordinate 2,564,325 of NZ_CP016294.1, forward strand.
AGGACGCCTGGATCCATATCTCGCGGCCGCCCTTGCCCACCCGCCGGTACTGGCCGGCATCGAACTCGCCGCGACCGAGCCGCGCCCAGAACTCGCGGTAGGCGCTGCTGCGCACGTGCTCCGGGTCGACGAACATGGAATGGTGGCGCCCGCGGATCTCCTCCAGCGTGTAGCCGAGGGTCTGCAGGAAGTTGTCATTGGCCTGGAGGATGGTGCCCTCCAGGTCGAACTCGATCACCGCTTGTACCCGGTGCAGCGCAGCGACCTGCGCTTCAAGTTCGGCATGGCGCTGGGCCAGGGCGGTGCTGGCCTGCCGCGTGGCCCGCGGCGAGAAGGCGAGCGCGCCGAGCGAGCGCAGGAAAGACGTGGCTGTGGAGGCACCGGTGCGGGGGGACGCCGGCGACTGCAGGGCTGCGATGGACATCGATGTTTCCTCGGTTCCAACAAGCTCAATGGGCTACGCCGGGCGACATGCCCGGGGTAGTACGCAAGAACGCTTGGGGACTCACGAAGACCGCCGTGGTGCTGGCGTCCCTTCCGTGGGCAAAACAGATCGACTGCATTTCCGTCAGCGGCAACCGCCGGGAAAACTTTAGGGCGATATCGGCTCAGCGCCTGCGCGTGGATGTGGCCCCGGTCGCCGACGGTTTGCCGGCGAGCGCGCGGGACAGCTCCTGGGCCGGCTGCAGCCCGAACATGCGGGAATACAGCGCCGCCATCCGGCCCAGATCCCAGACCCCGAACCGCGAGCAGATGCCCGTGACCGTGTCGCCTGGCGCGGCCGAACGCAGCGCGCTGCGGATCGCATGCAGGCGCTCGACGAGATAGAACTGGTGCGGTGCCATCCCGAACAGGTCGTCGAACGCCCGGTTGAGCGAACGTTGCGAGGCCCCTACCGCGAACGGGATGTCCGAAAACGCCGCTTCGCCGCGCAGGCTGCGCTGGATGTGCTCGATGCCGCGGCGGACGATCTCCCGGCGCGGCAGCGGTGGGCGACCGCGCCGGGCGACGGCAGGTTCGCCGGCGGCCTGCAGGTGGCACTGCAGCAGCAGCGCACTGAGCTGGGCAGCGAAGGCGCGTCGCGCGGCCGCCTGCGCGAATGCCTCCGGGTCGCGGTCGTGGATGTCCAGCGCGCGCCGCACCATCCCGCCGATATCGGCGACCATGGTGGGGCTCGAGGTGATGTTGCCCGTGCGGTACAGCCGGCTCACCTCCAGTCCATCGATGTGCGCGGCCTGGTCCAGCAGCAGCTGTTCGGCCACGTCGATGCACAGGAAGCGCGCAGGCACCCGGGTGAAGCCATGCACTTCGATCCGTGGCGCCAGCCAGGAGACCTCGGCCTCGCCCACGTGCTGGCCGTCCACCTCGGTCTGGCTTCCCGGCAGCGCCAGGTAGGCCGCAAAACGCGAAGCGAGCGGTGCGCCGCGGTACACCACGGGGGCGCCGTCCATGCCGTGCAGCAGTATGACCTCGCCGAGATCGAGCAGATTCAACACCCACGCGCCATCACCCCGCCCGGTAACCCGTATATGGCTGTCAATTCCCTTGACTGAATTTGAATATGCCTCGAAGTCCGGGAAAATCAGGGAGGGCATTATTTTCTGGATCGATTTAGATAACAGGAAGTAGATCGATCAATCGATCTTCGCGCGCGCCGCACTGCGGAACCGCGCCTACTCTACGGCACGTGAACAGGCACGTGCACGGCTATTGGTCAGGGTTTATTTCATCTGATTTGGCGAACTTTACGTAGCGATCCTGAAACTGCGCCAGTAAGAATGGGCCCGCCTCGCGATGGGGTGCCTGGACGGTGGGGACTGTCCAGCACCCCGTTGCCGGGCCTGGAAAACGGTCCCGCCCGTAAACTGCGTAGTTTCTTCCCGACATAATCCCGGCACCCGCCATCCGGGGTGCCCTGGCGCGGTTCCAAGGATCCGGCCGTTGGCAGGGCGCCGCGTTTCAGACCCGCCGCAGTACCGGCTGTGCGCCCTGGCGCAGCGCCGTGGCCACCGCCGCATCCACCCGGAACGCCGCCACGGTCTGCAGCAGCTGGCTGGCCTGCTCTTCCATGCTGCGCGCCGCGGCGGAGGCCTCCTCGACCAGCGCGGCGTTCTGCTGGGTGCCCTCGTCGATCTGGTCGACCGCCCGGTTCATCTGGGTGATCCCCTCGCTCTGCTGGCGGGTGGCCGTGCTGATCTCGGTCATCAGGTGGCTGACCCGCCGCACGTTGACCACGATCTCGTCCATGGTGCGCCCGGCGCTCTCTACCTGGCTGGTGCCGGTACCGACCTTGTCCACCGAGTCGGTTATCAGCTGCTTGATCTCCTTGGCCGCGCCGGCCGAACGCTGCGACAGCGAGCGGATTTCCGCCGCGACGACCGCGAATCCCCGCCCGTGTTCGCCCGCGCGGGCCGCTTCCACCGCCGCGTTCAACGCCAGGATGTTGGTCTGGAAGGCAATGCCATCGATCACGCCGATGATGTCGACGATGCGGCGCGAGGACTCGTTGATCAGCGCCATGGTCGACACCACCTCGTGCACCACCTGCCCGCCCTGCGCCGCCACGCCCACCGCGCCACTGGCCAGTTCGCTGGCCTGGCGGGCATTGTCGGCGGTGCGCCGCACGGTATCGGCCAGGTCCTTCATGGATACCGCGGTTTCTTCCAGCGACGCGGCCTGCTGCTCGGTGCGCTGGGACAGGTCGGCGTTGCCGACCGCGATTTCGCTGGCGCCGAGGGCAATGGTGTCGGCGGCAAACTTGATCTGCCCGATGATGCCGGCCATCGCTTCGACCAGCGCGTTGATGCCGCAGCACAGTTCGGCGATGGGGCCGGTCTTGTCATCGACGGCGATGTGCCCGGTAAGGTCGCCCCCCTGCGCGGCGGCCACCACCTCGCGGGTCTGCGCCACCGCCTGCTGCAGGGCCTGGCTGTCGCGGACCTGGGCGGTGATGTCGGTGGCGTACTTGACCACCTTGAGCGGGCGGCCGTCCACGTCCAGGACGGGGTTGTAGGACGCCTGGATCCAGATGTCACGTCCGCCCTTGCCGACGCGCCGGTACTGGCCGGCGTCGTACTCGCCCCGCCCCATCTTCTCCCAGAACGCGCGGTACTCGTCGCTGCCGCGGTAGTCGGCGGCGACGAACATGGCATGGTGTTGGCCGCGCACTTCCTCCAGCGTATAGCCGGTAGTGGCCAGGAAATTCTCGTTGGCGCCGAGGATGCGGCCATCGAGGCTGAACTCGATCACCGCCTGCGACTTGTTGATGGCCGCGAGCTGGCCGGCGAAATCGGCCGCCTGCATCATCTGGGCAGTGATGTCGGTGGCGAACTTGACGACCTTGTACGGGCGCCCGTTCGGGTCCAGCACCGGGTTGTACGAGGCCTGGATCCAGATCTCGCGCCCGCCCTTGCCGAAACGGCGGTACTGGCCGGCGTCGTACTCGCCGCGGCCGAGCCGCGCCCAGAACTCGCGATACGCCGGGGTGGCGACCTGGGCCGGGTCGACGAACATGGCATGGTGCTTCCCGCGCACCTCGTCCAGCGAGTAGCCGAGCGCCTGCAGGAAGTTGGCATTGGCGGTCAGGATGGTGCCGTCGAGCGCGAACTCGATCACCGCCTGGACCCGGTGCAGCGCGGCGACCTGCGCTTCCAGCTCGGCCTGGTGCAGTGCGGCCTGCCGGGCGTCGTCGCGCAGCGCGCGGCGCGCGCTGAACAGCGCGGCGAACGGGCGCCAGCGCGATACGGGGGCGGAAGCCGTGTCCGCTGCCGACAGGGGCAACTGCATGCTTGAGCTGAACATTTCCATATCCTCGATGTCCGATCAGCTGATGGGGAGGCGACGCGGGTGCTGTGCGGCGCGGAATCACGTTGGCTTCGGGACCTGCGAAGACGTCTGCGGGGTGGGGCCGATTGCGAGGAAGGTATCGACCCTCGGCCATCAAGCTTGAGGTATCGGGCACGGTACTGGGACGTCAACCCTGAGCAGGTTCAGCCTGGGCCGCCTTCGCTGCTCTCGCCATCGAGTTCTGCGTCACCCACGTCCAGGGGGTCGGGGCCACCGTGCACGGGCGCTTCGACCTGCACGTTGTTCTTGCCCAGCGCCTTGGCCCGGTAGCACTGGGCGTCCGCTGCGGCGACCGCCGCATCCACGCTCATGTGGCCACCGATCGCGGCGATGCCGATGCTGGTGCCGACCACCAGGCGTCCCGCGCCCCATGGCACGCTGAGCGTGCGCACCGATTCCAGCAGGTCACTGGCGATGCGCCGCGCGCGCCGGAGCGAGCAGCCAGCCAGGATCACCGCGAATTCATCGCCGCCCAGCCGTGCCACGATGTCCGAATCGCGCACGCCATGCCGGAGCACGGTGGCGACCGCCCACAGCATGGCGTCTCCCGCCAGGTGGCCGTGGCTGTCATTGATCGGCTTGAAGTTGTCCAGGTCGATGAACATCAGCGAGGCCGACTGCCCGGTGCGGGCCACCCGGGTGATGGCCTCCTGCAGGTGCGCTTCGAAGCCGCGCCGGTTGCTCAGCTCGGTCAACGGGTCGACTTCGGCCAGGTGGCGGGCCTCGCGCTGGCGGGCGCGCTGCTGGGTCACATCACGGATCACCCACACTGTGCCACTCACCTGCCCGTCCTCGCCCTGCAGCCAGGCCCGGGTCAGGTCCACTGGCACCAACTGCGCCCCCACCGACAGCAGCAGGTCCGAATGCAGGTCCACCGCATTGCTCTCCGCGTCCAGCAGCACGGCCAGGTCCAGCGGCGAGCGCGGGGCGTATTCGGTGGTCAGCTCCATCACGTCCTGGACCTGGCTGCCGGTGACCGGCGCGGCGCCCTCGCCGGCGAGCGCGCGGGTGGCGGCCGCATTGGCGTACTGGATGTGCCCCGCCATATCCAGGGTGAGCACCATGTCCGCGACCGCATCGAGGGTCACCCGGGTGCGGTGCTCCGATTCGCGCAGCTGCTGGCCGCTGGAGCGCTGCACGGTGACGTCCTGGATCTGCGAGACGAAATGCAGTGGCTCGCCGTGCGGCGCACGCACCAGCGATACCGACAGCCGGCCCCAGACCACGTTGCCGCCCTTGCCCAGGTACCGCTTCTCCATGTGGTAGTGGTCGCGGCGACCGGCCAGCAGGTCACCCACCAGGGCCAGGTCGGCATGCAGGTCGTCGGGATGGGTCAGGGTCTGGAAATCAATCTCCAGCAGCTCGGCGCGCGTGTAGCCGAGAATGCCGCACAGCGCGTCGTTGACGTCCAGCCAGCGCCCTTCCAGCGACACCAGTGCCATGCCGAGCGCGGCCGACGAGAAGGCACCCGCGAATTTCTCCGCCGCCAGGTAGGCCTGCTCGCGCATTTCCAGCAGCGGGGTGATGTCCACCGCCATGCCGACGTAGCCCATGCGCTGGCCGCTGCCCGAATCCAGCGGACTGATCGACAGCCGCACCTGCCGGTGCTCGCCGTCCTTGCGCACGAAGGTCCACTGGTGCGACCAGGTGCCCTGCGCGGCGTGTGCGGTAAGCGCTTCGAACACCGTCGGCAGGCGCCCCTCGGCATCGGCCAGGGGCCGCAGGTAATCCTGCATTTCATGGAGCTCATGGAACAGGCCCGGATTGACCTGGCCGATCACTTCTTCCGGCGTGTAGCCCAGCAGCTTCTGCGCACCGGTATTGAACAGGTTGACCACGCCATGGATGTCGGTGGCGATCACCGCTACCTCGTCGGACGCATCGACCACCGCCTGCAGGCGCTGGCGGGTGTCCGCCGCGTCTTCGCGTGCGTTCTGCAGGTCGCTGACATCGGCATGCGCGCCGGCCATGCGCAGTGGCCGGCCTTCGGCGTCCCGTTCGTAGACACGCCCGCGGTCCTGTACCCAGATCCAGTGTCCCTGCTTGTGGCGCATGCGGCACAGGCTGTCGTAGTGCGGCGACCGTCCGTCCAGGTGCTCACGCAGCAGCGCATTGGATTGCGCCAGGTCATCGGGATGGACCAGCCGGGAGAAGGTCTGCGATGTGATCGGCGACAGCTCCTCGCGGGTGTAGCCGACGATCTGCGCCCAGCGTTCGTTGACCCGCATGGCACCGGTCTGGCAGTTCCACTCCCAGGTACCCATCGCGGTGCCGTCGATGATCATTTCCAGCCGGCGGCGCTGTTCGATTGCCTCCTGCAGTGCGTCGGCCGGCGGCGGCATGGGTTTCATGCGCGCACGCCGACGGCGCCAGGGGTGGCGCCATCGCACCGGCCTGGACCGCAGTATCCCGCGTGCTGATCTTTCATCTGGCCTCCCGCTCCCCGCCTAGCGTACCGGCATTCAACGGGAAACGGGATCAAGCCCTCGTCACGCCCACGCGGGGCGGGGCTCAGCCGCCGCGCTTGGCCCGCGCGAAGGCGTCGGCCAGGGCGTTGTTGGCCGGCGGCGCACCGCTGCCCGGGCGCGGGCCGGGAGCCGGGCCACGGCCTCCCTGGCGGGCGCCGCCACCACCACCGCCGTCACGCCGACCGCCGCCGGCCGGGCGCGCATCGCGTTCGCCGGGGGCCTTGGCCGGGGCCGGGGTATCGTCCAGGCGCCGGGTCAGCGCGATGCGCTTGCGGGCCACATCGACCTCCAGCACCTTCACCTTGACGATGTCGCCGGCCTTGACCACGTCGCGCGGGTCTTTGACATAGGTGTCGGACAGGGCCGAAATGTGGATCAGGCCGTCCTGGTGTACGCCGATGTCCACGAACGCGCCGAACGCGGCGACGTTGCTGACCACGCCTTCCAGCACCATGCCCGGCTTGAGGTCCTTGATCTCTTCCACCCCCTCGGCAAAGCGCGCGGCCTTGAACTCCGGGCGCGGGTCGCGGCCGGGCTTCTCCAGTTCCTTGAGGATGTCGCGCACGGTCGGCACGCCGAAGGTGTCGTCGGTGAACTGTTCGGCCTTCAGTCCGCGCAGGAAGCTGCCATCGCCGATCAGCGCCTTGATCGGGCGCGCGGTGGCGGCCACGATCCGCTCCACCACCGGGTACGCTTCCGGGTGCACCGAGGACGCATCCAGCGGCTGGTCGCCGTCGGCAATGCGCAGGAAGCCGGCACACTGTTCAAAGGTCTTGTCGCCCAGGCGCGGCACCTTGAGCAGGTCCTTGCGGCGCTTGAACGGACCGTTTTCGTCGCGGTGGCGCACGATGTTCTCGGCCACGGTCGAGGACAACCCCGACACCCGCGACAGCAGCGCGGCAGAAGCGGTGTTGACGTGCACGCCGACCGCGTTGACGCAGTCTTCCACGCGCGCATCCAGCGCGCGCGCCAGCCGGTACTGGTCCACGTCGTGCTGGTACTGGCCCACGCCAATCGCCTTGGGTTCGATCTTGACCAGCTCGGCCAGTGGATCCTGCAGGCGGCGGGCGATGGAGACCGCGCCACGGATCGACACGTCCAGGTCCGGGAATTCCTTCGCCGCGAACTCCGACGCCGAATACACCGAGGCGCCGGCTTCGCTGACCACGATCTTCTGCAGCTTGGCTTCGCCCAGCGCCTGGATCACTTCACCGGCGAGCTTGTCGGTTTCGCGGCTGGCGGTGCCGTTGCCGATCGCGATCAGTTCCACGTTGTGCTTCATGCACAGCTGTTTGATGGTCTGCAGCGACTGGTCCCACTGGCGGCGGGGTTCATGCGGGTAGATGGTGTCGGTGGCCACCAGCTTGCCGGTGGCATCGACCACGGCGATCTTGCAGCCGGTGCGGATGCCCGGGTCCAACCCGAGCACGGTCTTGGGACCGGCCGGCGCCGCCAGCAGCAGGTCCTTGAGGTTGTCACCGAACACGGCGATGGCCTCGGCCTCGGCCTTTTCACGGGCCTGGTTGAACAGGTCCAGCAGCAGGTGCATGTGCAGCTTGGCGCGCCAGGTCAGGCGGCAGGCGTCGAGCAGCCAGCGGTCGCCCGGGCGGCCGGCGTCGCGGATGCCGGCCTTGAACGCCACGCGGCCTTCGGCATACACGTGCCCGGCCTCGGCGTCGCTGCCCGGGTCCAGTTCCAGGAACAGGATGTCCTCGCGGCGCGCGCGGAACAGCGCCAGCAGGCGGTGCGAGGGAATCTTCGCCAGCCCCTCGGCGTGCTCGAAGTAGTCGCGATACTTGGCGCCCTGCTCTTCCTTGCCTTCGGCCACGCGCGCACGGATCACGCCGTGCTCGCCCAGCCAGGCGCGCAGCTCACCGACCAGCGCGGCGTCTTCGCCCCAGCGCTCCATCAGGATCGCGCGCGCGCCTTCCAGCGCGGCCTTGGTGTCGGCCACGCCCTTGTCGGCGTCGACGAAGCCGGCCGCGAACACCTGCGGATCCAGGCCCGGGTCGGCCAGCAGGCCGTCGGCGAGCGGTTCCAGCCCGGCTTCGCGGGCGATCTGCGCGCGGGTGCGGCGCTTGGGCTTGTACGGCAGGTACAGATCCTCCAGGCGCGACTTGGTGTCCGCGCCGAGGATGTCGTTGCGCAGTTCGTCGCTGAGCTTGCCCTGTTCGTCGATGCTGGCCAGCACCGCCGCGCGGCGCTCTTCCAGCTCGCGCAGGTAGGTCAGCCGGCTTTCCAGGTTGCGCAGCTGGGTGTCGTCCAGGCCGCCGGTGACTTCCTTGCGGTAGCGGGCGATGAACGGAACGCTGGCACCTTCGTCGAGCAGGGCGATGGCGGCGTGCGCCTGGGCAGGCTGGGCACCGATTTCATCGGCGATGGTCTGGGCGATCTGCTGGGCGAGCTTGAGGTCTGGCATTGCGTCCGGCCGAAGCCACTATGCGGAAAACACCGATTGTGGCAACGCCGGGCGGCGGGGGAAACCCGTTGACATTCCCGAAAAATGCCCATGCCGACCAGCGGTCGGCATCTACCGGTAATGCTGGGCTGCGCGGACCCTGACCGCCTCATCCTGCAACGACTCCAGGGCCATCACCCGGACCCTGCCCAGGCCCTGCAGTTCCATGAAGCGCTCGGTGTAGATCTCAGTGCCGATGTCGGTATCGGCACGTGATTTGGTGAAGCCGTGGGGCACCAGGCCCTTGTCGCCATCCTTGCTACCACCGACATAAAGAACGATTGCCATGTGATGTGTTCCTCCAGAAACGTCATGCAGGTACTGCCAGCACAGCTTAGCGCGCCCAACCTGACTGGTGTGTCAGAGGCTAATGACGTTTGTTTGCATGCAGATGACGTCGCGTTACCGGCGCATTGCTTACCGTTTTTTTAACGGCCACCAGCCGTGACCGTGCAGCGCGTACAGATCCGCCGCGCGCTCGAACGGGTTGCGCGCGCTCACCCCACCGCACAGCAGGTAAACCGGCAGGTAGAACGGCCCCAGCACCAGGTACTGGTAGACATGCGCGCGTTCGTGGTCGTGCAGGCCGATCACGGGCTCGGTGCAGTGTCCGGCCTGGTGCGCATAGGTGCGGCAGGGGATCTCCAGGCTGGCACCGGTGTGCAGGATCACGTTGCCCAGGGTGATCGCCCCGCCCGGCCCCCAAGGGTACTCTCGGAACACCAGCGCACAGTCGCGCCGGCTCCAGTACGGGCGCGCGCCGGCCAGCATGCCGGCCAGCCCGCCCAGCACGCCGATCAGGGTGTTGGGCGCGGTCCAGACCGCACCCAGCCCCTGCAGCGCGCGCAGCGCCGGTGGCGGCAGGCTCAATCGGCCTCGTTGGGGATCAGCAGCCACAGCACCAGGTACACCAGGATGCCCGGGAACGCCGCCGACGCCAGCGACACCAGCACGAACAGGACGCGCAGCAGGGTCGGGCTCCAGCCGAAACGGTGGGCGATGCCGCCCATCACCCCGGCAATCATGCGGTCGTTGAGCGAACGCGACAGCGTGCGGGGGGCGGTGGTGTTCATGGCGAGGTCCTCCAACGGTAATGGGGGAACGGTAGCGCAGCGGGTGTGTAGCCGATGCGTTTTGAATGGAGCGGCGGGCCGGCCCGGTTCAGCGCGGCTGGCGCAGCGCCTGCAGGCGCGCGCCGAACCACGCCGCCGCGGTCTGCTCGGGCTGGCCCGGGCACGCAATCCGATACGCCTTGCCGCTGATGCTGCTCTGGCTGGCGGCCCGCTCGATGAACTGCTCGGCGGTATCCACTTTGTCTTTTTTCAGCAGGTAATCGTACTTGCGCTGCAGGTGCGCGCGCGCCTCGGCGGCATCGTGCCAGCTGCCGTTGCGCTGGAAGCGGCAGGACGACCCGTCCAGCGCACCGATCAGGGCGCCAATCTCGCGCCGGGCCGCCTCGCTGGGCGCTGCCGACGCGCTGCCGGCGGTGGCGGCCAGCAGGATGGCCAGCAACGCGCTCTTTCGGATATCCATCAGCTGCGCTCCGCCAGCCAGGCCGAAATGGTGCCCGGCACTTCGCGCTGGGCGCGGCCGGAGACGTAGATGCCGATATGGCCGCCGCGGAAGCTGCTTTCGGTGTAGTCGGTGCTGCCGATCCGCGCGCCCATCGCGCGCGAGGCATCCGGCGGCACCAGGTGATCCTGCTCGGCGTAGATGTTCAGCACCGGCAGGGTGACCTGGCGCAGGTCGACATGCTCCTCGCCGATCGTCACCCCGTCACGCATCAGGCCGTTGCCCTGGTAGAACTGCTTGATGAAGTCACGGAAGGCCTCACCGGCCAGATCGGGCGAATCGAAGATCCACTTCTCCATGCGCAGGAAGTCCTGCAGTGCGGCCTTGTCATCGAGGATGTCCAGCAACCCCACGTACTTCTGGATGTTGAGCCGGAACGGCTTGAGCATCAGGTAACTGGCGTTCATCAGGTCGGCCGGGATGTTGCCCAGCGTGTCCACCAGCAGGTCCACGTCCACCTGCCGCGCCCAGTGCGAAAGCATGTTGTCCGGGGTCTGGAAATCCACCGGGGTCACCATGGTGATCAGGTTGGCCAGTTTCGGCTGGCGCAGCGCGGCGTAGCACAGCGCGAACACGCCGCCCTGGCAGACGCCCAGCATGTTGACCGGTGCGCCGTCGTTGGCGGCGACCAGGTGGTCGACGGCGCCCTCCACATAGCGCAGCAGATAGTCTTCCAGGGTCTGGTAGCGCTCGGAGCGGTCCGGGTAGCCCCAGTCCAGCACGTACACGTCGTGCCCCAGCGCCAGCAGGCGCTGGACCAGCGACCGGTCGGCCTGCAGGTCCACCATGTAGGGGCGGTTGACCAGCGCGTACACGATCAGCAGCGGGGTGCGCTGCACCGGCGCCTGCTCACCGACGAAGCGGTACAGCGTGACCTTGCCGTCGCGCCAGACTTCCTCGCGCGCGGTGGCGCCGTAATCCACGTCCTCCACCGACGGCAGCAGCTTCAGGCCATCCATCAGCTTGCGCTGCATGGACAGCGTTTCCTGCAGCAGGTCTTCGGCATTGAAACCCAGCGGTCCCTTCATGGGGCCGCCTTGCGCGCACGCGGCTTGGGCGCGGCCTTCTTCGCGGGCTTTTTCGCAGGCTTCTTTTCCGGCGTGCCGGCAGCGGGCGACGGCGACTGCCTGGTTGCCGCCGCCATGCGCCGTACCAGCCGTTCCAGTTCGGTGATGCGCCGGTGCGCGGCATCCATCTCGGTGCGGGTCGGCAGACCGAACGCCTCGCTGATCCGCTCCACTTCCTGCTGCGCTGCGCCGCGCAGGCGCATCTGCGCGTTGCCCAGCGCGGCGTAGACCTGCTGGAACGGTTCGGACATCGCGACTTTGCCGTAGGCTTCTTCGGCCGCCTCGATCCACAGGTCGAACATCGCGCGCGCACTGGTCAGCTGGTTGCCCGGCTGCTCATGCTCGGCAAGGCGCTGCTCGAACAGGGTGAACGCATCGTCCAGCGCCTGCTTGATCTGGTCCACGTAGTCACGGGCGTGGCCTTGGTACTCTTGCTGGGCGCGCAGCAGCGCCTGCCAGCGCGCCTGGTGTTCGCGACCGGGGCCGAACGCGGGGCTCTGCAGCCACGGCCCGAGGTCCTGCTGCAGCCGTTCCAGCAGCGCCAGCAGATCCGGCCCACCGGCCTGGGTATGCCCGCGTGCGCCCTGCAGCATCCACTTGAGCAGGCCGTCGCCCTGCCCCTCCACCGCCTCGCGCCACGCCTGGGCGATATCGGCACTGCTGCTGTCCTGGCCGGCGAAACGCGCGGCCACCTGCTGCATGGTGCCGTACCAGCCGCCGGCCTGCTCGCGGAACCGGTGCACGGCGTCCTCGGATTGGCGGTTGCCCGGGTTGGACATCAGCTGCGCCCAGCCCTCGATGGTCTGCTGCCAGGTGCCCGGCGCGGCGCCGGTGGGGTCGCCCCCGGGCGGGGCCGCGGCGTGCCGCAGCGCATCGCCCCAGGCGCTGAAGTACTGCCGGGCCAGCGCCTCGAAGTCGCCTGCGTCGTGGCCGCCGCCGGCGGTATTCATGGCTTGGGAATGCGCAGGGTCTTGCTGATCATCAGCGACCCTGACAGCGCGAACAGCAGCACCAGCGGGTGCAGCTGCCACGGCCCCAGCTGCCAGCGCCCGAGCCACAGGTCATGGCCGATCGCGCCCATGCTGGCGGCAACGGCCAGCACCACCACCAGCGCCAGGCTGGTCGGAATGGGCGTGCCCTCGAAGTACGGCACCTTGTCGCCATCGCCGGCCAGCGCTTCGGCGGTCACGTTGTAGCGGGCCAGGCGGCTCACCCCGCAGCAGACGAAGTAGCTCAGGACCAGCCAGTCCCAGCCGCCCTGCATGCCACAGGCATATGCCAGCGCGGCCGGGGCCACGCCGAAGGAGATCACGTCCGAGAGCGAGTCCAGCTCGCGGCCCAGGGTCGAGCTGGACTTGCGCCAGCGCGCGATCCGCCCGTCCAGCGCATCGAAGATGAAGGCCAGCGGGATCAGCGCCATGCCGAACAGCAGGTAGCTGCGCTCGCCGTCCTGCAGATAGCGCATGGCCGCAAACACCGCACCGGTACCGCAGAACGCGTTGGCCAGGGTGAACCAGTCGGCCAGGTGGAACTCGCGCAGCATCGTGAAGTGACGTTTCATGGAAGCTCGGTGGGCGGCAATGCCGAAAGAGTACCGCGACCGGGCCGAACCGCGACAGCCTTCACGGACGCCGACCTTCGCACCGTGCTCACGCGATGCTGACCAGCGGCGAATTTTTAGCCACCCATCTTGACAGCCATGGGGGGTGGTCGCCGCCGCGCGTTATCCACAAACTTACGCACCGGTCATCCACACCCCCTGTGGATAAGCCGCGCCTATCGTCACAGCCGGGTGTACGACCAGGACTGCATCGTGCCGTCGCGGTACGGCATCACCCCAAGGAACGGGCGCGGGTCCTCGTCGAACACCAGCGGCAGGAACTGGCGGTCGCCTTCCCACAACGGCAGGGTCTCCAGCTTGTCCACGTCCACCCACTCCAGGGTGCCTTCCGGATTCGAGGTCAGGGGCGTGCCGGTGAAGTCGTCGATGACGAACACGAAGCCGAACCAGTCTTCGCCGTGTTTGCCGAACCCGGGCCAGCTGATGGTGCCGCGCATCCGCATGGTGCCGCACTCGATCCCGGCCTCCTCGAGGATCTCCCGGCGCATGCCGGCGGCCACGTCTTCGTCGCGCTCGACCTTGCCGCCCAGTCCGTTGTACTTGCCCAGGTGCTGGTCACCCGGCCGTGCGTTGCGGTGGATCATCAGGGCCTGGCGGCCATCGGGCGACAGCACGTAGCCCAGCGTGGCCACGATCGGGGTATAGGGCATGGAGGCAACGGCTCGCAGGACACAGTCGCCGATTATGCGCGATCCGCGCCGGGCCGGTCGCTCAGCCGGCCACCTGGGCGCGGCGGGTGTCGGCCGGGGCCGGCAGCGCGTCGTGGTCGCGGCGCAGGGTGGCCACGCCATGGCCGCGCTCGGCCAGGTATTCCAGCCACTTGCCCAGGAAGGTGTTCATGCGCATGCGGTGGCTGATCAGCTCGGCAGGCGGCGGGTACATGCCGACCACGTCCTGCCAGCGCCGGCCCACGTAGCAATGGGTGGTCTCGGCCTGGCGCGCATCGCGGTACAGGCGCACATAGGCCGACGGGTCGGGCTGGCCGGTCACCGGGTCGGCGAAGTCATAGGTCAGGCGCAGTTCGACCGTGTAGGGATGGCATTCGATGACATCAAGCCGCACATCCAGGCCATCCCCCACCGAGGACACGTAGCTGCCCGGTTCCAGCCCGGCCGGTTCGAACAGCCGCACCAGGTGGCGGTAATTCTCGGCATACAGGCCCATCAGCCAGCTCAGGCGGCTGAGCCGGGGAATGCGTTCGATGCGGGGTGATGCCTGGGCCATGTCTCGATCCTACACGTTGAAGAATCAAACGTGGGGACGCGCCCGCTGCGCCGGTAGGTCACGACCGTTGGTCGTGACGCCTTCCGTTAATACAACTCGCGCTGCAGCCCCAGCGTGGTCAGCACCTTGCTCGAGATCTCCTCGATCGAGGTATGGGTCGTGCTCAGGGTGGGAATGCGCTCCATCCGGAACATGGTCTCGGCCGCGGCGACCTCGCGCCGGCAGGTCTCCAGGTTGGCGTAGCGCGAGTTCGGGCGGCGCTCCTGGCGGATCTGCTGCAGCCGGTCCGGGTCGATGGTCAGCCCGAACAGCTTCTTGCGGTAGGGCCGCAGGCGGGCCGGAAGGCGGTCCTGCTCCAGGTCCTCGTCGGTCAGCGGGTAGTTGGCCGCGCGCACCCCGTAATGCAGGGCCAGGTAGATGCAGGTCGGGGTCTTGCCGGCCCGCGACACCGCCACCAGGATCACGTCGGCATCGTCGTAGTTGATGGCGATGCCGTCGTCGTGGGTCAGCGCGAAGTTCATCGCGTTGATGCGGCGGTGGTAGGTCTCGAAGTCCACCATGCCGTGCGCCTGGCCCACCCGGGAATGGCGGTTCACGGCCAGTTCGCGCTCCAGCGGCTCGATGAAGGGGGCGAACACGTCGAGCATCAGCCCCCCGCTTTCGGCCAGGATCATGCTCAGCCCGCTGTCCACGCAGGAACTGACCACGATCGGCCGGACCTGGTAGCGCTCCCCCGCCGCGCGGATCCGTTCACAGGCTTCGCGGGCCTTTTCCGGATCGTCGATGAACGACATTCGATCGGTGATGAAGCTGAACCCGGAGAACTGGGTCAGGAGGCTATGCCCAATGGTTTCAGCGGTGATACCGGTTCCATCGGATACGTAAAACACCGGACGGATCGTCGACATGCGCCATTTACCCCCTCTGAAGCTTAAAAAGGCCGACGATACAAGCTTGTGCCGACGGCGGTATGCCCGGCATCATATCGGCTTCTTCCTACGGACGTGGCCATCCAAGCCCGCCTCGGGCGATGGCCAAACGGAGCATCGCGCTTGAACGAGAATATCCTGTGGTTGCACGAACTGCGCCTGGCCGACCTGGCCCGCGTAGGCGGCAAGAATTCGTCGCTGGGCGAAATGATCGGCAATCTTGCCGGTCTGGGGGTATCCGTCCCCGGCGGTTACGCAACCACCGCTGAAGCCTTCAAGGACTTCATCGCGCACAACGATCTGTCCAAGCGCATTTTCGACAAGCTGGCCACGCTGGACGTGGAAGATGTCGCCGCGCTCACCGCTGCCGGCAAGGAAATCCGCGGCTGGGTGATCGACGCGCCGCTGCAGCCGCAGCTGGACCAGGACATCCGCAGCGCCTACAGGCAGCTGTGCGACGAAAACGGCGGCGGCGACGTGGCCGTGGCGGTGCGCTCCTCGGCTACCGCCGAAGACTTGCCTGATGCCTCCTTCGCCGGCCAGCAGGAAACCTTCCTCAACGTCACCGGTGCCGACGATGTCGTGCACAAGGTCAAGGAAGTGTTCGCCTCGCTGTACAACGACCGTGCCATCGCCTACCGCGTGCACCACGGCTTCAAGCACGAAGACGTGTTCCTCTCTTCCGGCGTGCAGCTGATGGTGCGCTCGGGCGTGGGCTCGTCGGGCGTGCTGTTCACCCTGGACACCGAATCGGGCTTCCGCGACGTGGTCTTCGTGACCTCCAGCTTCGGCCTGGGTGAAATGGTCGTGCAGGGTGCGGTCAACCCCGACGAGTTCTACGTCTACAAGCCCACGCTCAATGCGGGCAAGCCGGCCATCCTGCGCCGCTCGCTGGGCAGCAAGGCGATCCGCATGGTGTATTCGGACGTGCCCGGTGAGCGCGTGCGTATCGAAGACACCCCGGTGGAGATCCGCAATACCTTCTCGATCAGCGACGAGGACGTGCAGGAACTGTCCAAGCAGGCGCTGATCATCGAAAAGCATTACGGCCGCCCGATGGATATCGAGTGGGCCAAGGACGGCGTGAGCGGCAAGCTGTTCATCGTGCAGGCGCGCCCGGAAACGGTGAAGTCGCGTGGCCATGCCACCCAGATCGAGCGTTTCGCGCTGAACCAGAAGGACGGCAAGGTGCTGGCCGAAGGCCGCGCGGTGGGCGCCAAGATCGGTGCCGGCGTGGCCCGCGTGGTCAAGTCGCTGGAAGACATGGCGCGCGTGCAGCCGGGCGACGTGCTGATCGCCGACATGACCGACCCCGATTGGGAGCCGGTGATGAAGCGCGCTTCGGCGATCGTCACCAACCGCGGTGGCCGTACCTGCCACGCGGCGATCATCGCGCGTGAGCTGGGCGTTCCGGCCGTGGTCGGCTCGGGCAACGCCACCCAGGTGCTGCAGGACGGCCAGGAAGTGACCGTCAGCTGCGCCGAGGGCGACACCGGCTTCATCTACGAAGGCAAGCTGGACTTCGAGCGCACCACCACGGACCTGGGCAACATGCCGCCGGCGCCGCTGAAGATCATGATGAACGTGGCCAACCCGGAACGTGCCTTCGACTTCGGCCAGCTGCCGAACGCCGGCATCGGCCTGGCCCGCCTGGAGATGATCATTGCCAGCCACATCGGCATCCATCCCAACGCGCTGCTGGAATACGACCGTCAGGATGCGGCCACGAAGAAGAAGATCGACGAGAAGATCGCCGGTTACGCCGATCCGGTCAGCTTCTACGTGAACCGCCTGGCCGAAGGCATTGCCACGCTGACCGCGTCGGTGGCGCCGAACCCGGTGATCGTGCGCCTATCGGACTTCAAGTCCAACGAGTACGCCAACCTGATCGGCGGCAGCAGCTACGAGCCGCACGAAGAGAACCCGATGATCGGCTTCCGCGGCGCCAGCCGCTATGTCGACCCGAGCTTCTCGGCCGCCTTCGCGCTGGAGTGCAAGGCCGTGCTGCGCGTGCGCAACGAGATGGGCCTGGACAACCTGTGGGTCATGATTCCGTTCGTGCGCACGCTGGAAGAAGGCCGTAAGGTCATCGAGGTGCTGGAACAGAACGGCCTGAAGCAGGGTGAGAACGGCCTGAAGATCATCATGATGTGCGAGGTGCCGTCCAACGCGCTGCTCGCCGATGAGTTCCTGGAGATCTTCGACGGCTTCTCGATCGGTTCGAACGATCTGACCCAGCTGACGCTGGGCCTGGACCGCGATTCGTCGATCGTGGCGCACCTGTTCGACGAACGTAACCCGGCGGTGAAGAAGCTGCTGTCGATGGCGATCAAGTCGGCACGCGCCAAGGGCAAGTATGTGGGCATCTGCGGCCAGGGCCCGTCCGATCATCCGGACCTGGCCGAATGGCTGATGCAGGAAGGCATCGAGTCGGTGTCGCTGAACCCGGACACCGTGGTCGATACCTGGCTGCGGTTGGCCAAGCTCAAGGCCAAGGGCTGATAACGAAAAACCCCGCTTCGGCGGGGTTTTTTGTGTTCAGGCTCCGCGTTGACACGCGTGGCGTGTCACTACGCTTCGATTGTTTCGGCGCTGGGGTAATCGGTGAACCCGGGTTCGGCGCCGCCGAAGAAGGTCGCCTTGTCCGGCGTGTTCAACTCCAGGCCCTGCTGCAGGCGCAGCGGCAGGTCGGGGTTGGCGATGAACGGACGGCCGAAGCCGATCAGGTCGGCCCAGCCCTTGGCCAGCGCTTCTTCGGCGCGCTCGACGGTGTACTTGCCGGCATAGATCAGGGTGCCGCGATAGATCATCCGCAGCGCTTCCTTGAACGCCACCGGCATCACCGGCGCGTCCTCCCAGTCCGCTTCGGCGATGTGCAGGTAGGCCACGCCGATGCTGTCCAGGATGTGCGCGGCGGCCAGGTAGGTGGCCTGCGGGGTGTCGTCCACGGCGCCCTGCAGGGTGGTCAGCGGGGCCAGGCGCACGCCGAGCCGGTCAGCGCCTACTTCGGCGGCGACCGCTTCGGCCACTTCGCGCAGGAAACGCAGGCGGTTCTGCAGCGAACCACCGTAGCCGTCGGTGCGCTGGTTGGCCTGCGAATCGATGAACTGGTTGATCAGGTACCCGTTGGCGCCATGCAGTTCAACGCCGTCGAAGCCGGCGTCGATGGCGCGGCGGGCGGCCAGCGCGTAGTCGCGCACGATCTGCGGGATTTCGCTGACGTCCAGGGCGCGCGGCATGGAGTGCTGGACCATCTCGCCTACCCCGCCCTGTGGGCCGGTGCCGGCCACGTCGACGAAGACCTTGACGCCTTCGGCCTGCAGGGCCGAGGACGAAACCGGTGCTTCACCGTTCGGCTGCAGGTCCACGTGCGAAACGCGGCCCACGTGCCAGAGCTGGGCGAAGATGCGGCCGCCGGCGGCGTGCACGGCATCGGTCACGCCGCGCCAGCCGGCGACCTGGGCGTCATCGTGGATGCCGGGGGTCCAGGCGTAGCCCTGCCCCTGCGGGCTGATCTGGGTGCCCTCGCTGACGATCAGGCCGGCCGAGGCGCGTTGGGCGTAGTACTGCGCCATCAGCGGGGTGGCAACGTTGCCGGCAGCGGCACGTGAGCGGGTCATCGGCGGCATGACGATGCGGTTGGGCAGGGTCAGCGGGCCGAGGCGGTAAGGGGTAAACAGCATGGGGGAGGTCCTTGGTAAACGACTGGCCCAAGGATGGGGACGACCCAACGCGGCAAAAAGCGCCATGGCGGCAAAACAGTTGTGCCGTGGGTGCAATGATCGGACACCAGGACCGCCTGGGACACGCATGGCGTGTCGCTACGGGGTTTCGCCTGCGAGCTGGTTGTAGGCGGCGCGCACGGTTTCGTAGCCGTACTGCTTTTCCAGCCGGCGCACGATGAAGTGGCCGCGCGCCATGTCCTGGTAGTAGTCGGTGAACATGGTGTTCAGGGTGGCGCCGGCAACCGCGCCGATGATCGGCACCGCCTGGGCGGCGAACTTCTCGGTAACCACCACGCCGAAGCGGGCGGCGACCTTTTCGACGATCTTGGCCAGCCACTTGCCGGCTTCCTTCGGGGTCAGGCCGATCATCACGCCACCGCCGCCCACCGCAGCGCCGGCCAGCTCGGCCGACAGGTGGCGCATCACTTCGGCGGTGAAACCACGGGTGATGTAGTAGCCGGTCTCGCTGGCGTCGTCCTGGCCGGAGTTGCCGCCCAGCGCGAACACTTCCAGGCAGGCGTGGCGGGTGCCCATCTCGCTCAGGTCGAACCCTTCGCTGCGCGCGACGTCGGCGACCGAGCGCATCATGATCGTGGTCGACACCGGCAGCTCGAGGAACAGCGCGGTGAAGCCGAACGCGCCGCCCAGCGCTCCGGTGGTGGCGGCCGCCAGCTTGTGCCAGCGCGTGGATGCGGCCTTGCCGGGGGTGTTGTCCATGCTCCACAACGCGGCCTGCGCCGACTTGAACAGCGCCGCCTCGACCGCCCCGTGGATGCGCCGCGACACCGACTGCGGCAGCTTCTTCACCGCGAACTCCAGCGGCGAACCAATCAGGTTGGCCATCTTGGCGGTGAGCGTGGGCGATTCCAGCAGGCCCACCGCCCGTTGCAGGTCGGCCCAGTCCTGCGAGGTCGGCAGGATCTGCGCTTCCAGCGGCGGCGGCACGATACGGACAATATGGCTCATGCCCGGATCATAACCCTGTCCGGTTGAACGTCATGTGCCCGGCGGCGCGCAGGTCAGGCCGGCAGGCCGGACAGCGCCCCCATGAACTGCCGGTAATGGCGCAGTTCGGCGATCGAATCATGCACGTCGCTCAGCGCGGTATGGCTGGAGGTCTTGCCCACGCCGGCGGCCACCGTCGGTGCCCAGCGCCGGGCCAGCTCCTTCACCGTGGACACGTCCAGGTTGCGGTAGTGGAAGTACTTCTCCAGGCGCGGCATTTCACGGTGCAGGAAACGGCGGTCCTGGCAGATCGAGTTGCCGCACATCGGCGAGGCGCCGGCCTTGATCCACTGCGCCAGGAAATTCACCGTCTGCGCTTCGGCCTGCGCCAGGGTCACCTGGCTGTCGACCACGCGCTGCCACAGCCCGGAACGGCGGTGCTGGTTGCGGTTCCATTCGTCCATGGCTTCCAGGCGCTCCACCGGGTGGTGGATGGCGAACTCCGGGCCCTCGGCCAGCACGTTCAACTGCGCATCGGTGACGACGGTGGCGATCTCGATGATCGAATCGTTGTCGGTATCCAGACCGGTCATTTCCAGGTCGATCCAGATCAGTCGTTCGCCTTCGGCGCCGTTGTCCGCCATGTCATGCCCTTGTGCAGAGTGTAATGCGACATGATACCGCCTTCGCGGCGTGGCCCGGCCGTGAAATCATTCCAGCAGCAGCGGCGGCTTGCCGCGTTTGGCCCGGAAATAATTGGTCAGCCGCGTACTGGCTTCCTTGGCGAGCACCCCGCCGTGCAGTTCCACGCGGTGGTTGTGGCGCGCGTCGCCGAGCAGGTCGAACACGCTGCCGCAGGCCCCGGTCTTGGGATCGGTGGCCGCATACACCAGCCGCGCCACCCGCGCATGCACCACTGCCATCGCGCACATCGCGCACGGCTCCAGCGTCACGTAGAGGGTGCTGCCCAGCAGGCGGTGGTTGGCCAGCGCCCTGCCCGCCTGGCGCATCGCCACGATCTCAGCGTGGGCGCTCGGGTCGTGGTCGGCGATGTTGAGGTTCCAGCCTTCACCCAGCAGCGTGCCGTCGGCCCCCACCAGCACCGCACCGACCGGGATCTCGTTGAACTCGCGCTCGGCGCGTGCAGCCAGGCCCAATGCGTGCTGCATCCAGTATTCGTCCTGGTCGTGCACCGGCACGCCCAGCGGCGGAGGCGGAGACAAGCGCTCAACCACGGCCGTCGGCCTTGCGTAGGAATGCGTCGAAGGCCGCCAGGGTGGCCTCGCTGACATGGTGTTCGATCCCTTCGGCATCGCGGCGGGCCGAATCGGCATCCACGCCCAGCGCCAGCAGGAAACGCTCCACGGTCTGGTGGCGGGCGCGCATTTCCACCGCCAGCTGCTCGCCAGCCGGGGTCAGGAACACGCCCCGGTACGGCCGCTGGATCGCCCAGCCCTCCTTGACCAGGCGCTTGAGCGCCTTGGCCACCGTGGGCTGGGCGACGCCCAGACGGGTGGCGATGTCCACCTGGCGTGCCTCTCGGCCATCGGCGATCAGGTCCGCGATCAGCTCCACGTAGTCTTCGACCAGCTCCGAGCGGCGCGCCTCGCGCACCTGCACGAACCCTTCCACGTGCACCTGGGCATCGATCAGCGGGGTGGCGGTCTTGGCACGGGAAGGCGACATGCCTCCAGTTTACCGTAGTGACGGGCCCTGCCCGCCATGGGAGGCTGGCCAGGCTCAGTCCGCCCGACGCAGCAACCCGGTCTCGAACAGCACCGCCCCTTCCAGGTTCCGCGCCGACAGCAACCCACCATGCGCCCGGGCGAACTCGTGGGCAATGAACAGCCCCAGCCCGAGCCCGCGGCTGTCGTGGAAGCTGGCCTTGAACGGCTCGAACAGGCGCGGCAGCAGCGCTTCGGGAATCTGGCCGGCATTGCGCACCTGCAGCCGCAGCGAATCGCCGGGAAGGCCCCGCACCAGCACCTGCACCGGCGCATCGCCGCCATGCAGCACCGCGTTGCCGATCAGGTTGGAGAGCAGCTGCGCCAGCCGGTCCGGATCGCCCTGCAGGCGCGTGTCGCCCTCCACCTGCAGCTCGATCTTCGCCTTCGGGTGGGCGCGGCCGACCTCGTTGACCACCACGGCGGCCACCTCGGCCAGGTCGCATTCCTCGGTCTGCAGGCGCAGGCCGCCGCTGCGGATCCGCGAGAAATCCAGCAGCTGCTCGACCATCCGCGCCATGCGCACCGCGCTGTTTTCCAGGTGCACCAGGGTCTGCTGCGCAGACGGGTCGTCGGGCAGGTCCAGCGACAGTTTGTCGGCGCACAGCAGGATCGCCGACAACGGCGTACGCAGGTCGTGGGTGAGTACCGCCATCATGGTTTCGTTGAGCTTGAGCGCGTGCTCCAGGGCCTGGTTGCGCGCCTTGAGCAGCTGCTTCTGCTGGTAGAGCTCGATGAACACATTGACCTTGCTCATGATCACCTGCGGCTCGATCGGCTTGTGCAGGAAATCCACCGCGCCGCTTTCGTAGCCCTTGAAGGCGCGCACCGGGTCGTTCGGAGAGGCGGTCAGGAAGATGATCGGCACATCACGGCTGCGCTGCGAACCGCGCATCAGCTCGGCCAGCGAAAAACCATCGATCTCCGGCATGTGCACGTCCAGCAGCGCCAGCGCCACTTCGTGTTCCAGCAGCAGTTCCAGCGCTTCGGCACCCGAGGCCGCGCACAGGATATCCAGGCCGTCGCGGCGCAGCAGCGCCTCCATGGCGACCAGGTTCTGCGGGACGTCATCGACGATGAGCAGGTTCACGCGCTCGGTGGCCGGCGTCGTGGTGGACTCGATAAGGTTCATCGGGCAAGGCCTTTCATGCGCGAGCATAGGGAGGTGAGCGTCAGC
The DNA here is from genome assembly GCF_001704155.1 of Stenotrophomonas rhizophila. Classification (NCBI taxonomy): domain Bacteria; kingdom Pseudomonadati; phylum Pseudomonadota; class Gammaproteobacteria; order Lysobacterales; family Lysobacteraceae; genus Stenotrophomonas; species Stenotrophomonas rhizophila. Next base: position 2,587,081 of record NZ_CP016294.1, read on the forward strand.
ACCGCATCGGCGCCGGCATGTGCCAGCGCAGCCGCCGGCATGATCGGGGAATAGGCATCATCGGGGCTTTGGATCCAGGCCTGCCCACCGGCGCTGCGGACCGCGGCAACGCCGGCGCTGCCGTCGTTGCTGGCCCCGGTCAGCAGGATGGCGAGCACGCCACTGCCGAACACCTCGGCGGCGCTTTCGAACAGCGGGTCGATCGCCGGCCGCGAGAACAGCACCGGCGCGTCCACCGACAACGCCAGGGCGCTGCGGCTTTCGACCAGCAGATGGTAGTCCGGCGGCGCGAAGGTCACCGTACCGGGCGCCAGCGGCTGCTTGTCCTCGGCTTCGCGTACCGCCAGCGGGCAACGCAGGCCGAGCAGGTCGGCGATCCGGCTGGGGCGGTCACGCGGCAGGTGCAGCACCACCAGCACCGGCATCGGCAGGTCCGCCGGCAGCGCGGCCAGCAGCTGCTGCAGCGCGCTCACGCCGCCGGCGGAGGCGCCGACCACGATGACCTCGAACTCGGGCTGCTCGACCGTGGCGTCCATCAGGCCAGCTTCCGGTACAGGCGCTGTTCGCGCGCGCAGGCTTCGAATTCATCGGCATGCTCGCCGAACTGCAGCGATTCCTTGCTGCCCAGGCCGAGGAAGCCACGGTGCACCAGCGCCTCATGGAACAGGCCAATGGCGCGGTCCTGCAGGGCGCGCTGGAAGTAGATCAGCACGTTGCGGCACGACACCAGGTGCACTTCGGAAAACACGGTGTCGGTGGCCAGGCTGTGGTCGGCGAACACGATGTTGCGCTTGAGCCGGCGGTCGAACACCACGCTGCCGTAGCCGCTGCTGTAGTAATCCGACAACGAACCGGTGCCGCCCGCCTCCAGGTAGTTGCGGCTGAACTGGGCCATCCGGTCCAGCGCGAACGCGCCGGTTTCGGCGGCCTCCAGCGCATCGGGGTTGATGTCGGTGGCGTAGATGATGGCGCGGTCCAGCAGGCCTTCTTCCTGCAGCAGGATCGCCAGCGACCACACTTCCTCGCCGGTGCTGCAGCCGGCGATCCACAGCTTGATCGACGGATAGGTGCGAAGCACCGGGATGGCGTGCTCGCGCAGCATGCGGAAGTAGGCCGGGTCACGGAACATTTCCGAGACCTGCACGGTGAAGTACTGCATGGCCAGCGCAAAGGTCTCCGGCTCATGCAGCAGCCGGTGCTGCAGCGCGCCCATGTTGTCGCACTCGAAGCGGGCCATGGCGTGGCGCATGCGCCGGCGCAGCGACGCCAGCGCGTAGTCGCGGAAGTCGTAGTGGTAGCGCTGGTATACGGCCTCCAACAGCAGCCGCAACTCCAGGTCGAACAGCTCGGCGTCGTTCATCGGCGCGAACACCACACGCGGCACAGCGAGACCAGCTTGTCCACGTCGATGGGCTTGGCGATGTAATCGTTGGCACCGGCCTGCAGGCAATGCTCGCGGTCATCGGGCATGGCCTTGGCGGTCAGCGCGATGATCGGCAGGTCGCGCCAGCGGTTGTCGCGGCGGATTTCGCGCATTGCGGTCAGCCCGTCCATCTCCGGCATCATGATGTCCATCAGCACCAGGTCGATGTCAGGGCCCAGTTTGTCCAGGGCTTCCCTTCCGTTGCGGGCGATTTCCAGCTTCACCCCCAGCGGCTCCAGCACGCTGGACAGGGCGAAGATGTTGCGCACGTCGTCCTCGGCCAGCAGCACGGTGCGCCCATCCAGCACCGCATCGCGGCGGCGCGCTTCGCGCAGCAGGCGCTGCTGGTCGCTGGGCAGCGAGGCTTCCACGCTGTGCAGGAACAGGGTCACTTCATCGAGCAGGCGCTCGGGCGAGCGCGCGCCCTTGATGATGATGCTCTTGGAATAGCGGCGCAGGCGCTGCTCTTCGTCGCGGGTCAGTGCGCGCCCGGTGTAGACGATGACCGGCGGGAAGGCGACCGCCTCGTTGCCGGCCATGTATTCGAGCAGGTCGTAGCCGGTGCCGTCGGGCAGCGCCAGGTCGGTGACCATGCAGTCGAAGGTGGAGGTGCCCAGTTCGGCCTTTGCTTCAGCGAGGCTGCCCACCGCGGTGATTTCCAGCTGGTCGCGGCCCAGCAGCAGCTGCAGGTTGGAGCGCAGCGCGCTGTCGTCCTCGACGATCAGCAGGCGGCGCACGTCGCGCTCGCTGGTAGCTTCCAGCTGCTGGATCGCCTCGACCAGGCGTTCGCGCGTGGCCGGCTTGATCACATAACCGATCGCGCCCAGCTCCATCGCCACCTGCGAGCGTTCCAGCCCGGAGACCACGTGCACCGGGATATGCCGGGTGGCCGGGTCGCGCTTGAGCCGCTCCAGCACGCTCAGGCCGGACACATCGGGCAGGCCGATATCGAGCAGCACGCCGTTGGGGCGCAGCTCGGCGGCCAGCGCGAGGGCTTCTTCGGCGGTCTGCGCGACCACGCAGTCGAAGTCCAGCTCATGGGCCATGCCCACCAGCGCCTCGGCGAAGGTCACATCGTCCTCGACCACCAGGATCATCCGCCCGGCGCGGCTGCGGCGGCCACGGTCATCCACCACGCGCGGCGAAGGGGCAGCGGCGGACGCGTCATGCGCGCTGCCGAACAGCGGCGCCGGTGCGGCCGGCTTGGCGGCCGGCGCCGGGCGCACGTCAGGCGCCGCCATCGGCGCTGCCGTCGCAGTGCCCGCCGCCAGCGGCAGGTCCAGGGTGAAGCAGCTGCCGCGACCGGGCTCGCTGGACACGGTAATGCTGCCGCCCATGCGCGCGGCCAGGTCGCGCGAGATCGACAGGCCCAGGCCCGTGCCGCCGTAACGGCGCCGGGTGCTGCCATCGGCCTGGCGGAACGCTTCGAAGATCACGTCGGTCTGCGCCTGCGGAATGCCGATACCGGTATCGGTCACCGCGAACTGGATGCGCCCTGCCCCGTTGCCGCGCACCACCAGCGAGACACTGCCGTGTTCGGTGAACTTGACCGCGTTGGCCAGCAGGTTCTTCAGGATCTGCTGCAGGCGCTGGCCATCGGCCACCAGCTGGCTGGGCGCGTCGGTATCGGCGCGGATGTCCAGCGCCAGGCCCTTCTGCGCGGCCAGCGGCTCGAAGGTCTCCTTCAGGCGCTGCAGCACGCTGGACACCGCCAGGTTTTCTTCGGCCAGTTCGACATGCCCGGCTTCGATGCGCGACAGGTCCAGGATGTCATTGATCAGCGCCAGCAGGTCGTTGTTGGACGAGTGGATGGCCTGCGCGTACTTGACCTGTTCGGCGGTCAGCGTGCCGTCCTTGTTGTCGGCCAGCAGTTTGGCCAGGATCAGTGCGCTGTTGAGCGGGGTGCGCAGCTCGTGCGACATGTTGGCCAGGAACTCGGACTTGTAGCGCGAACTGGCCTCCAGTTCGCGGCTGTTCTGCACCAGCTGGCCCTGCGCGATCAGCAGTGCCTGCTGGCGCGATTCCAGTTCATGGGTGCGCTCTTCCAGCTGCACGTTGGTCTGTTCCAGCTCGGCCTGCTGCTGTTCCAGGTTGGCCTGCGAGTGCAGCAGGCTGCGGCTCTGTTCTTCCAGCTCTTCGTTGGCCACCCGCAGCTCTTCCTGCTGGGTCTGCAGCTCTTCGCTCTGGCGCTGGGTTTCTTCCAGCAGCTCCACCAGCTGCGCGCGCAGCAGTGCGGTGCGCAGCGCCATGCCGATCGGCTCGGCGCACTGCAACAGAAGTTCCAGTTCCAGTGAACGTGCCGGGGACACCCCAGCGCGTCCCAGCTCGATCAACCCGATCACCGCGCCATCAGCGGTGATCGGTCCCAGCAGGCGCTGGTGCACGGGGGTGCGGCCCAGCGCGGTTTCAATCTCAAGCAGGCTTTCGCTTTCTTCCAGCCGACGGGGCTGGCCCTGTCGCAGGACTTCGCCCCACTGCCCGGCAGACGCCTGGAGGGAATCGGGCAGGTGCGGCGGCAGCGCCGCGCCGCCAACCAGCACCAGGCGTTCGCCCTGCAGGCGATAGACCGCACCCACATCCGCGTTCAGCTGCGCGCACAGGGTGCGCATGGCTTCGTCGGCCAGCGTGCGCGGTTCCGGATCCCCGCGCAGGCTCACCGTCACCGCGTTCTCGCCTTCCTGCAGCCACAGCGCATCGGCGGCCGTACGGCGGGCCTGGATGGCCTTGATCACCGTCAACGCCATCAACAGGAAGCAGATCCCGCCAATGGTGCGGTTGACGAAGGAAAATGCGGAATTGGTGCTCGCCGGGGCCAGGTGGTACCCGACGACCAGCAGGATGCACGAGCCGGCCGCGACCAGCAGCGGCACCTCCAGCCGGCGCTGGAACAGGGTGACGCCCACCGCGATGAAGTACGTCAGCCACACCGCATAGCCCAGCGGCACCACCAGCTCCAGGCCGATGGTGAAGGCCATCAGGCCGGCCGATGCCAGCCAGATCCAGCGATCGCGAGCGGTTGGCGCTGCATTCATGCACACGGTTCCAGGGTGAAAAGGGGTTCGATGTTAACCGAACTGTGAATTCGGGCGTTATACGCCAAATGGCGACGTGTTCAGAACCAATGTTGACATTATCTTCACATCACGGCTTCTACGGTTCAGCCTCTTAAAGGGGAGTAAAACCGCCGCCGTGGTCCAGGCAGTCACCGATATCGCGCCGCTTGCTGATGATCGTCTGCAGTTGCAGCTGTTGATCGATCACGTATCCGATCACGCGATTTACCTGCTTGACGCGCATGGCTGCATCCGCAGCTGGAACCGGGGCTGCCAGCGGGTCAAGGGCTATTCCGCCGAAGAAGTCATGGGGCAGCACGTGCGGCTGTTCTACGCCCCCGACGAGCGCGCCTCCGGCACCGCCGAACACACCCTCGGCCAAGCCGAGCAGCATGGCCGCTACGCTGGCGAAGGCTGGCGGGTGCGCCGCAGCGGCGAATGCTTCCGCGCCAGCGAGGTGATCGAAGCCGTGCGCCAGGACGGCACCCTGCTCGGCTTCGTCAAGGTCACCCAGGACGTCACCGAGCGTTACCACGCCCAGCGCCTGCTGCAGGACGCCCAGCGTGCCCGCGAGCAGTTGCAGCAGTTCGAGGGCGTGGGCCGGCTCACGCGTGGGCTGGCGCACGAATTCAACAATCTGTTGACCACCATCGGCAACGCGCTGGACCTGATCTCGCTGCGCCCCGGCGCCGATGCGCGCACCCGCGAGCTGACCGAACTGGCCCAGGCCGCCGCCGACCGGGGCTCGATGCTGACCCGCCAGCTGCTGGCGTTCTCGGCCGACCAGACCCTGGTCCGCGAGCCCTTGCAGGTAGCGCGGCTGTTCGAACAGGAACTGCCGGTGCTGCAGCGGGCCTGCCCGGACAACATCCGGCTGCGTCTGGAAGTGCCTTTCGACCTACCTCGAATCACCACCGATGGCGTACAGTTGCATACGGCTGTATTGAACCTGCTGCTCAACAGCTGCGAGGCCATGCCGCAGGGCGGGACCATCACCATCAGTGCCACGGCCGAACACCGCCTGGCCCCGGACCTGGCCAACCCGACGCAGCGCCGCTATGTGGCCATCGCGGTGACGGACCACGGCAATGGCATGCCCCCGGATGTGGCCGAGCGTGCCAGCGAACCGTTCTTCACCACCAAGGAAGTCGGCAAGGGCAGCGGTCTGGGCCTGAGCCAGGTATTTGGCTTCGTGTCCCAGTGCGACGGTTTCGTCGATGTACAGACCGCCCCGGGACGCGGCACCACTGTCCGTTTGTTGTTACCTGCCCTAGAGGAAGTCGCGCATGTCTGAGCCCCTTCGTGTGTTGATGGTCGAAGACCAGGAAGACCTGCGCGAGCTGATCGGACAGGCGCTGCGTGATTTCGGCATCGATGTGCATACGGCGACTGACGGCCCGGCGGCCGTTCAATTGATCGACATGAACGGCGGCTTCGATGTCGTGTTCAGCGACATCAACATGCCCGAAGGCATGAGCGGCCTGGAATTGAGCGCGCATGTCGCCAATGCCCTGCCGAACGCCCGGATGATCCTGTCGTCCGGCTATGCGCGCTCCCAGCTGCCGCCGCTTCCGGAAAATGTGGAATTCCTGCCGAAACCCTACCGGCTCAAGCAGTTGGTGACGCTGTTGAAGGAATCCTCGCCGGCGACCTGATGCGCGCCGAGGTGAATGCTTCATACCTGAACGGCGCACTTCACACCGGCACTGCAAACGCGGCGGGATAGTACCTGCGTACTCCGTTTGACAGGACGCACGGAATGCTCGACCGCAGCCAGGATCTGGAACGCATTGCGCTGATCGAAGCGCTCAACGTGATGGATCCCGCCTTGGGGCGCTCGCTGGACCCGGTCACCGAACTGGCGGCGTTTACCTTCGGCACCGCCATTGCGCTGATCTCCATCGTCGACGCCAACTCGCAGCGCTTCATCTCGCGGGTAGGGCTGGCGCTGGAACGTACCGACCGCCACCATTCAATCTGTTCGTGCGCACTGCAGTCCAGCGGCATCCTGCAGATCGAAGATCTGCGCCAGGACCCTCGTTTCCACGACAACCCGCTGGTGGCCGGCCCCGAGCAGATGCGCTTCTACGCCGGCGCGCCGCTGGTGACCCGAAACGGCATTGCCCTGGGCACGCTGTGCCTGATGGACCGCACCCCGCGCGTGCTGACCGCCGACGAGCAGCGCCAGCTGCAGACCCTGGCGCGGATCGTGGTCAACCAGATGGAACTGAAGATGTCGCTGGGCCGGCGCGAGCCGATCAGCGGGCTGCCCAACCGCCAGCAGTTCCAGGCCGACCTGAGCGTGCTCGGCCACCAGGACGGCGGCAACCAGTTCACCGGCGTGCTGCTGGATGTGTTCGACCTGCAAAGCGCCAATGACGCCGGCCAGGCATTGGGCCTCAAACCGGTGGAATCCCTGCTCCGGCAGGCGTCGCTGCGCGTGCAGGAAGTACTGACCGACGACGTGCAGGTCTACCACGTGGCCTCCACCCGGTTCGCCTTTGTCGTGCGCAACCACGACCACGCGCGGGTCGAGGCGTTGATGCAGCGGCTGCGCGAGCGCATGCGGCGGCCGTTGATGGTCGGCAGCATTCCAATGTCACCGCAGTTCCACGCCGGACTGTGCGATTTCCGTGCCGATCCGGATGAAGCCGGCGACCTGGTGCGCAAATGCATGGTGGCCTTGAACCACGCACTGCAGACCGACGCGTGCCTGTGCTGGTACTCGGCCGACCGCGATGCGCACCTGCGCCGCCGCTACCGGCTTGCCTCGGATGCCGCGCGCGGGCTGGCCCAGGACCAGTTCAGCCTGGTCTACCAGCCGCGCTATGACCTGCGCGATGGCCAGCCGGTGTCGGCCGAAGCGCTGCTGCGCTGGACCCACCCGATGCTGGGACCCATCACCCCGGGTGAGTTCATTCCGGTGCTGGAGTGCACGGCGCTGATGCCGGCGCTCAGCCAGTGGGTGATCGAGCACGCGTTCGCGCAGGCGGCGCGCTGGCAGCAGCTGCTGCCGGGATTCACGCTGTCGATCAACCTGTCCCCCCGCGATTTCGATAACGCCAACCTGTGGACCGGCATGGCCGAGCGCCTGCAGGCGAACGGGCTGGTGCCCTCACAGATTGAAGTAGAGATCACCGAGGGCCAGTGGCTGCACAGCCACCCCGCCGCCCTGCCCCAGCTGCGCGCGATGGCCGCTGCCGGCGTGCGCATCGCCATCGACGACTTCGGCAGTGGATACAGCAACTTCGGGTACCTGAGCGAAGTCCCGATCAGCCACATCAAGGTCGACCAGAGCCTCGTCACCGGCCTGGCGCGCTCGCGTACCGCGCGGCTGAAGGTGGAAGCCATCATCCGGCTCGCCCAGCAGCTGGGCTACCGCACCGTGGCCGAGGGTGTGGAGCATGAGTCCGAACTGTCGCTGCTGCGGCTGTGGGACTGCAACGAGGCGCAGGGGTATTACCTGGCCCGGCCGATGAGTGCCGATGCCGTCACGCAGTTGGTACTGGCCTGTCGCGCCGGGCCGCCGAGCGATATCGACAGCGACTAGGCCGGCGTCGGGTTGCGATAATGGCGGCATTCCGTTATCTGGCGCTTCCCATGTCCGACCTAGTCCCCCTGCCCGTCCTTGCCCCGGGCCACTACCGCCATTTCAAGGGCGGCAACTATCAGGTGATCGACGTGGTGCGCCACAGCGAGACCTTGCTGCCAATGGTGCTGTATCGCCCGCTCGACGAGGACCTGGGACTGTGGGTGAGGCCGTATGAGATGTTCACCGCGCAGGTCGAGGTGGACGGTGTGCTGCGGCCACGGTTCGCGTTGGTGGACCAAAGCTGAGCTGACGCAGTCGTGGCTGTGGACACAAAAAGAAAGCGCCCCGAGGGGCGCTTTTTTGCTACGGGGTCAAAGCCATGGACTCAAGGTGTCGCGGTCACACCCTGGGCCGAGGCGCCGACCACGATGAACGGGTCGCGCCCGGCATCGGCGTAGGCACCGCAGCTGGCGTCGCCCGGTGCCACCGGATCGCACGGCCACACCGCGCGCGGCACGGTATCGCGCGGCTCGAAGCGCTCGCCATTCCAGACCGCGAAGCCCAGGTGCAGCCGGCCCCATTCGCCGTAGCTGCGCGGCTCGGGCTTCTCGGTGGTGCCGACGTCCACATACCAGCGCAACGCGGGGCCAAACTGCAGTTTGCCCGCATCCAGCTGCACGCGTGCGCCGTCGGCGCCGTAACGCTTCCGGTCGGCATCTGACAGCAGCGGCTCTGCCGGCAGCGCCTGCTGGGTGATGTCCACCGGCGCCGCGCCAGCACTCACGCGGTAGACGCGCTGCTGCACCAGCCCCTCGCGGCAGCTGCCGGCCGGCAGACGCACCGTCTTGACTTGCTCGGCGTCGGGGCCGCGGTTGTCGGCACACGCAAACGGGCCGGACACCAGGTACACCGTGGTGGACGGATCAGCGCTTTCGAACGAACGCACCCAGACATCGCCCTGCATCGCCAGGAAGTCCGGGCGCAGCCCGTAGCCCGGGACGGCCTTGAACCAGCCCTTCTGAGAGACCTGGCGCTCGCGCCAAGTGCGCGGCAGCAGCAGTTGCTGTTCCGGAATGGACACCAGCAACGCTGAAAGGTGCGGCGGCAGCGTGCCTTGGCAGGCACCGATCAGGAGGTCCGCCTGGGTGGCCAGACGTGCCGCCAGGTCATTCGGACAACGCGCACCGAGCTGACGCTCGATCTGGTTGTTGTCATTGGCGAGCGTGGGGATAGGCAGCGGGCGCGGAGCGACGGGCACCGGTTCGACCAAAGGTGATGAGTCGCCTCGCGGACTGACCGCAGCAGGAGTGTCCGCAGCTACAGTTGCAGTGTCCGCGTTAACGGGTGCAGAAGGGCTCGCCGGGGGTTGGGCCGCATGAAGTACTCCTGCAACGGACGCAGCACCGATCGGCGCAGCGGGCGCTGCGGCCGGAGCATCAGCGGCGGTCGGGTCACTTAGAGTCGACGCTTCAGCCTCTGCTTCGTCAACCGCAGTGGCTGGTCGCGAGGGCGCCGGCTCCACCGGCCTCGGCTCGATGCCCGGAGTCACCGTCGCAGGCAGGTTGACCAAGGCAGGCTGAGCGACAGCCGCCACCTCCTGCACACCGGTCGATTCAGCGGCAGCGGGTACACCTACCGGGGAAGCAGCACCGCCCCCCTCGTCGACCACCGCTGCCGTCTGGGCATGAGCAGAGCAAAACGCAATCGGCAACAGCACCAGGAAGCATGCCGGAAGTCGAACACCCGAACACCGAGAATGAACCAGTAAATTTCGCATGATGTCGTCCTTGAACCTGAAAAATTAAACTACGAGAAACACTTTCTCAGAAAGCTTCAAACTGCGGTTCGGCGCACGCGGAATACATCTTGCGACAGCCTACCCCTCCGGCCTTGGCGCACAGGTCAGTGCGCCGTCAGTGGAGAGTGTGATCGCACCCCACCTCTTCAGCCAACGTCAGGGTGGGCGCGGGCCGCTTGCCTCCCCACTGTCCGAAGCCGGTGACCAGCGCCGCCTGCACCTCCGCCGCCAGTAACACGGATTCCGTGATCCCGGCTTGCATCAACGAAATGATTTGAATTCAGACAAACTGCACGCCGAGTACACAATTGCGCACTGTTGCCCACCGGAGCTTTGGCACTCAGCCAGAGCATTGGACTTTGCCAGCGTGTCTGTCTCTGCACGACTTGCCACTGTGATTGCACCTGGGCCGCGCGCTCCCACAGGGTCAGCCATTGCTACACACTGGTTGTAGTAAGTTAGACGTATTTCGCACTTCTTACCCCCTTCGTCCTTGCATCTCGAGAGCGCCAGCGAACTCGCCGCCTGCTTGGACTTCTGGGCTACGGAGGCCCCTGTCGCGAGATTCCCCCCCTTGTTCGCCATAGCAGTGTCCTCGGCAATGGCACCCCAACGGGTTTCCCATTTCCCAGTAGCTACGGGTGCGCCAGAACTGCCAGACGCTCCCGAGTTGGCACCCGGGATTGGAGCGCATCCCTGGACGCCTTGACCGCCGATGGGATACTGTCCGGGCGGGCATGCGCCTTCCGCAGATGCCGTCAAAGGTGCAAACATGAGAACAGCGGAAACAATGATCAGTCGCATGATCTGCATTCCAAACTCCGGTTAGCCATCAGCGTTTAATTGGCGGGAGTATTACGGAGTAGGCCCGACGATGTCCCCGCAGATCCCGAATCTCCATCGTTGAGGGAACGCACGGAATACCGGGGCTGCGCAGCCTGCGTGACATTCTGGTTGGAAGTATTCGTCGTCTGCTGCGGCGTGTACGAAACCGGCGGCTGGCCTTGCGGACCTGGCTGTGCTGCCGGCGAACCACCTATCTGGGAATATGCCGTAAAGCTGCCCAGGGTTGCCGACGTGCATTAGCTCTCCAATCCAAACTAGTACTTCTCGAAGTACGGATCTGTGCAACCGGAATAGATTACCTTGCACGTTTCACTTCCAGACTTCTTACAATCAAGCGTCGCTCGCTCAATGGCGGTCTTCTCCTCCGCACCGGTATTCAACTTGGTGCCCTTTCCCTTGTCCGCCTGGATTACAGCAGCGCACTGATTCTTGTATGCAAGTTCAATCTTGCAGTCCTTGGCGCCCCACTGAGAGCACTGCGCAATTGCGTCCTTGGAAGCCTCTGCTTTAGACATCTTTCCCTTGGAAGCACCAGCGTCTCCGGAGCTGGAGACGGCGATTGCTCCCCAAGTCTTGATCCAACGCCCCGTTGGCACGGGAGATCCCGAGTCGCCTCCGCCGCTTGATGGAATGGGCGCACATCCCCCGACGCCCTGCCCGCCAACTGGATACTGGCCAGGAGGGCATCTCCCCTCCGCACTTGCGGACAATGGAATGAACGTGCCGAGAGCCACCATCGCCAAGCAAATGACCCACATACGAACGCCAACCAAGTTCCTGATAGACACTCTCATTTGTCTCCAATCATTGCGACGACCCGCCGGCGAGGCCTCGCTGTCCGGCCTGAGTCTGTGGTGATGCTTCACTGGATCCGAAACGTGAGACGTCATTGGTAGAAACGTTCGACGCCGAATCCACGCGGGCTGGAGCAGGCGGCGTATACGAACCCGGCGGCTGGCCTTGCGGGCCGGCGGCTGCCGAGCCACCTATCTGCGAATATGCCATGAAGCTGCCCAGGGTTCCCTGGAAGAACATCGCGGCCATTGGGGGCGCAGTCAGGATCAGCGTCGTGAGGATCAATCCCATGCCGCCCTGCTGCATGGCCTGGCTGGTCAAGCCATCACTCATTGCATCTGTCAGGAAGAACTTGTTGATCAGTGCCGATGTCCAGAATGCGGCTGAGACGCGGATGACCATGTCCAGCGCGATGGAGACCATGGCCGACAGCACCGCCATCGAGAACATGGTTCCTATGCCGTAGAACAGCCACTTCTGGAAGAACTGTTTTGTCTGGTCAAACAGCAGGCAAAGAATGAACAGAGGCCCGAAACCAATGAACAGCGAAATGGCGACCTGGTAGAGCAGCAGCATTGAACCGGCAGTTACCGCAGGGCCACCGGTACCGAGGCCGATGAACCACATGGCGCGGGTTTTCTCTTCACGCAGGCCACCGTCGTCCAGCACCTTGATGGCATCTACGCTGGACAACGCCACCTGCATCCAAGCGAGGCTCTTGTCGATCTGGTCTTCGGCGGTGCCGCTCTTGCCGGTGACAACGCGGGTGATGAGGCCACCAACGTCCTTGGTCAGGAAGTCGCTGACGCTGCTGCCGAACATCGCCATGGACGTCGCCACGCTGATGATCAGCGCCGCGCGGGCCATGTTGGTGACCAGCACCATCATCGAATCCCGGCTCTGGCCGGTGACGATGCGGTAGCCCTGCACGAGGACCCACAGCGTCATCAGGATGAGGGCAATCCCACCGACCCAGGCCATCATGCGGCCCATCATCTCGATGCCGAAATCGTTGATGCGCTCGCGCAGGTAATCAAGGATCAGCTTGAAGAACACGAAGTCGCCAATCGACTGGACACGCACTGCGTAGCCCAGCAGATCCTGCAATCCGCCTGAGAAATCAAAAACGTTGGCAATCGACCTGATCGACATTTCCACAATCCCTTGGTGATGCTGCTACTGCATTGGGTCCGGCAGTACCTTGCAGACCCGCTGTACCTGCGTGAATACTTACTTGACGCTGAGCGCGCCCTTCAGCGCGGCGGTCTTGACAAGATCGCCAATGACATTCTTGGTGGTGTCGCCCTTGAGTGCGTTCTGGGCGACCACCTTCTGGTTACCCTCCATCACTTCGATGTAGGCATCGTAAGAGCGCATGCGCGACTGCCAGATCTGCGACTGGACCGCCAGGTCATTGGCCATGCGCAGCGACTCACTGTCGGTGCCCTGCACGTTACCCTGGTTGTTGTTCAGAATGCGCAGCTTGAAGATGCGGTTGAGCGAGGACTCCATCTTCGGCACCGAATAGGTCATGAACATCACCGCTTCGTTGTATTTGCGGTTCTGCATCATGCGGATGTTCACGCAGATCTGGGTCTGCTGTTCCTTGAAGTCGTCCTGCGGGTTGAACACGAAGGTCTTGAACAGCCCCATCGGGCTGAAGTCCGCCTTGCTGCCACAGGTTTCCCTGACCAGGTAATTCTCGCCTACCGGGGTCAGTTCAACGCCCTGCGGCATGCCGAAGTCGTTCAGCACCGCCTGCACTTCCACCAGCGCCTGCGCATACTGCTGCAGCGTGCGGATCCAGCGGGTGCGCTGTTCGACATACTCGGCCGCGTCCTGCGCCTTGGAGGCGTACGCGGTGATCTCTGCCTTGTAGGTGTTGATCTGGTTCATGATCTGCTGGTACACGCTCGGGCCGACTTCGACCACGGGCATCGTGTACGCCGGTGCGGGCGCGTTGCACATCAGCACGGTCACCAGCGACAGGGCGGCCAGGCGGAAGCTGAAGTGACGGCGGCGGGTCGTGTTCTTGTTCATGGCAATGTCCATAATTATCTCCATCGAATGCGGCGAAAGCCTGTCCCTGATCGGCCGGGGGACCGTCAGGCAACGGCGTCCTGTCGTGTCCCGGCGGGCTTTCCAGAGCCCTTGCGCTTCCTGTAGAACTCACTGAGCCACTGGTCCGGGGTGAGGTCGGCCTGCGATACCTTCTCGCGCTGGGCGGCGTCGAGCAGGACGCGGTGCATCACGTCGATATTGTCGGTGGAGGCCGAAATCACCGACAGGATGTCGTCCATGCCACGCAGGTTGAGCTGGCACACGCTGGCAGCGTGGCCCTGCTTGACCAGGAAGCAGCGCGAGCGCTCGTCCAGGGCGGTGACCACCTTGAACTCGGACTCGGTCAGCTTCAGGCCGTCGATGTAATCCGAGCGGCTGGCATTGGGGTTGGGCAGCAGGATCAGCGTGGCGGTCTGCTCGATCAGCGCCGCGGCGATATCGCTCTTGAGCGCGTCCTCCGGGCTCTGGGTGGCGAAGATGCCCATGCCGTTCTGCTTACGGATGGTCTTCTGCTTGTTCTTGGCGAACTCCTTCAGGCCGCCCTCGCCGTCCAGGATCTTCCAGAATTCGTCCATCACATAGATCAGCGGACGACCATCGATCAGCGATTCCAGGCGGTGCAGCAGGTAGTTGATGACCGGCACGCGCACTTCAGGGTTGTCGATGATGTCGGTGTAGTCGAAGCCGATGATGTTGGCGCGGCTCAGGTCGACGGTGTCGACCGGGTTGTCGAACACCCAGCCCAGCGAGTTGCCCGAGGTCCACTTGCGCAGGCGCGCATACAGACCGTCGTCGCCCATGTTGGGCAGGCTCTTCTGGAAGTTGGTCATGCTGCGCAGGTGCATGGGGGTGTCGAGCATGTTCTCGACGCCGCGGAAGATGTCCTCTTCCTCGCGAGCGCTGTACTCGTGCTTGTTGGCCAGCACCTTGATCAGGTCGGCCAGGAACTGCACGTTGGCTTCATTGTTCTCGCACTGGAACGGGTTGAAGCCGGTCGCCTGGCCATTCTCCAGCGCCAGGTAGTTGCCGCCGCAGGCGCGCACGAAGATCTCCGCGCCGCGGTCCTTGTCGAAGAAGAAGATGGTCGGCGACGGGTCGTACTTCTGCACCTGGCTGAGCAGGAAGTTGATCAGCGCGGTCTTACCCGTACCGGATTTGCCGATCACCATGGTGTTGGCGATGGCCTTCTCGCCCAGCGAGTTCTCGGACGGGTGGGTGGCGTGGAAGTTGAAGTAGTACGGCTGGCCGTTGGTGGTCTGCAGCGTGGTTACGCAGTCGCCCCACGGGTTGTTGTGCTGCTTGCCGGTGGCGAAGTTGTGCAGCGGCGACAGGCCCAGGAAGTTCAGCGAGCTGATGTTGGCCAGGCGGGTGCGGTAGCGCCAGTTGGCCGGGAACTGCGAATAGAACGAGGCAGTGACGGCCAGGTCTTCCTTGGTCGACACGAACCCGGCGTTGGACAGCTCGGCGCGGGTGGTGGCGATGTTCTGCGAGAGCTTTTCCTGGCTGTCGGCATAGACCGCCATGATGAAGTGGTACTCGCCCAGCACGAAGTTGCCGGAGGAGAGCTGGTCCATCGCCTGGTCGAGCTCGACGATCTGGCTGACCGCCTTGTCGCCGGAGGAGATCATCATGCCCTTGGTACGGTCGAGCACCTTGAGCGCGTCCTGGCGGCCCATCGGGCTGAACGAATGGGTGATGACGTATTCGAAGTCGAGGTACTTCAGGCCGTTGAGCACGCCCGGATAGGTGCCCTCGGCGTATTCCTTGATGTTGAGGATGGCGCCGAAGTGATTGACGCCGTTGGGCGTGCTGATCACGAAATCGCCGGTCTTGGCCGAGAACATGTGGCGGCTGATCGGCAGGTAGTCCTTGACCGGCGCGGACAGCACCGGCACCGGTTCGTCGACCCGGTTGAGCAGGTAGCCGAAGAACTCCAGGGTCTCGGAGAACACCATGCCGTTCTTGGCTTCGTACATGCCCATGCGGTACGGCGAGTAGTCGCGGATCACCGCTTCCACGTTGCCGGCCATTTCCAGCAGCTTGGCCACGGACTGGTCCTGCTCGGCCTGCAGCTGGGTGATGCTGGAGGACTTGTCCATGAAGCGCTTACCGGACACGACCGGCCGGTAGATCATGGTCAGGTACAGCTCGTTCTGCATGATGCGCTGCGAGGAGAGCATGCCCATGTACTGGTCGGACACGTCCTGGTTGAAGCGCTGGGAGAACTTGCTGCTGCCTTTGAGCTGGCGTCGACGGCGGATGTCGTGCACCCAGAAGGCGACGTTGACGAAATCCGGTGCGCGCAGGGTCTGCAGCAGTCGATTGAAGGTGTTGTGGCGGTGTTCGAGCTCCCAATCCTCGCGCCCCACGAAGGGCAGGCCTTCCAGGTGCCAGGTCAGCAGGAAGTCTCCACCCGTGGTCTTGACGACCGTCGGCGCCACATGGGACGACAGGGGAATGAATTCGCTGATCGAGGTGTCGGGACTGAACATGGGCGCTTCCAAAGGGTGCTGCGGGGATGGTGCGGGGCCTGCACCGGGCAGGCGATGTGATCGCCTGCCCGGCCTGTAGCGTGCCGTGGTCAGTCCGACGGCGGCGGCTTGTCGCGGTAATGGTTGGGCGTGAACACCCACATTCCGTCGTGCTGCTGCAGGTTGCGCGCGCGGAACTTGAACTGCAGGCGCAACCCGATCAGGCGGAAGATCATTTCATCGCGCTTTGCCATGTGACGCAGGATGAAGATGGCAATCGGGATGGTGATCAACAGCCGCATGTCGATGTACATGCTCAGCAACAGCAAGCCGCCTGCGACCAGGAAGAACGGGACGTACGGAACGCCCAGAAACATCGCTGGCCGCGTGCAGCCGCGGAACAGGACGTTCTTATGCACTGTAGTACTGGACGGCGTTCATGATGGCGCCGGTGGCGCTGCCGGCGCAGGAGCTGGAACCGCCGTCACCGAGCAGCATCTTGGCGATCTGGCCAGCGGCGCCGATCAGCAGGCCACCGATCAGGATCGGGGCCACATCACCGATGCGCTTGTGGGCGAAGGCAATCTGGTAGCCGGCGAAGATGACGGCGATGGTCACCACGGCGATGGAGGCGATGTTCAGCAGGCCGTTGATGTTGGAGAAGAAGCCGCACACCTTGGTGTCGGTGCCGCCGAAGTTGGTGGACTGGGCGAACACGTCCGGCACGAACACGGCAGCGGCGAAGGCAGCGGCCATCAGCACGGTCTTCAGCGTGCGCTGGGCCTGGGCGATATCGAGGTTGTTACGCTTCATGGTGGGTTTTCCTTGTTGATGGTCTAACACGACTGGATCGGTCCTTCAGAACACGAAGGCTTCATCCCCAGCGGGGATGTTCTGTACCGGCATGGCCTGCGCAGGTGCGGCCTGCGCGGGTAATGCCACCGGGGCATTGCGTTCACTCCAGGCGCGCACCACGACAGGGCCGGCGTCGTTCTGTGCCGGCATGGGCTGCGGTGCGACTGGTTGCTGGGCGATGGGCTGCGGTGCGGGCATCTGGGCGGCCTGCGGCTGCGGCACCACCTGGTCCATGGCGCCCATCACCACGCGTGACAGCGCGGCGTCGGCGGTGCGGACCAGGCCACCGCGCACCATCGCGCCGGTGGAGGGGTAGACCTCGTAGGCACGCGCCGGGTCCACCGGCACGACGGCCTGTGCATACGTGGGCGAGAGCGCCTGCATGGCCTGCACGCGCGCTTCGGCCACGCCCTGCGGCTGGCCGCTGAACTGCGGGTGGTGGGCCACGTCAACCACGCGGCGCTGGGCACGGCTGACCACGTCGATCGGCGCGGCACCGTTGGCGGCGACCATGTTGCCGCGCTGGCGCGAAATGGACGCGAACACCTTCTGCACGTAGCCGTGGCGGAAGCCGGTGGTGAAGTTACCCGAGTAGTAGCAGCTGAAGGACTTGCCCCAGTCCTTGCCCGAGCGGCCATAGCACTCGGCCAGGATGCGCGAGGCGGCCTGCAGGTTCGGGCATTGCTGGAACGCCTTCTCGTACGAGTCCAGCCCGTACTTGGCCAGGTTGTAGCGGTTGACCTGGGCCAGGCCCACCGAGAAGTTGTAGCCCTTCTCTTCCAGCATCCGCACGGTGGCCAGGGCCTCGTCCAGCTGCTTGGGCTGGCGGACCAGCGCGCCGCCAACCACGCCGATGGCGTAGGGGTTGCGCGACGATTCCACGTTGATCACGTGCTGCATCACGTCCATGGACACGGCCATTTCCGGACACACCATGGCTTCAAGACCGGGCAGCATCAGGCGTCACTCCCTGCGGCCAACGCGCGTTCGGGGCTGAAATCGATGCCAGTGATGTAGCGGCTGCCGGCATGCGCCTTGATGTGCACGACCACGTCGATGGTCATCTTCAGCAGGCGCTTGATCACCGAGAACTCCAGGCCGGAGCCTTCCGCCGAGGCCTTCACCATCAGGCCCAGCTGGTCCCAGGTCTGTTCTGGGCTGCCGGCGTGGCAGCTGGTGATCGAGCCGGGATGGCCGGAGGCGCAGTTGCGGATGAAGTAGAACGCTTCATCGCCGCGAAGCTCGGCCAGGATGATGCGGTCCGGCTTCATGCGCAGGCACGCTTCCATGCAGCTCTTGGCGGTGACGTTGCTGGCGCTCTGCCCGCCCTTGGAATACAGCAGGTGCACCACGTTGGGCTGGCTGATGAACAGCTCGCGCGCATCTTCGATGGTGACCAGGCGTTCGTTGGCCGGAATGTGATTGACCAGCGACTTCATGAAGGTGGTCTTGCCGCTGCCGGTGGCACCGGATACCACGATGTTCTTGCGGTACTGCACGGCCTTGCGGAAGAACTCGGCGTAATCGCGGTTCTGGCGCAGGGCGAGCAGTTCCTGGTCCTGTTCGCTCAGCGCGTGGCCCTGCTCCAGGATCTGGTTGAAGAACCCGTCGCTCTGGTACTGCTCCAGGGTCTTGGTGTGCTTGGACGGCAGGCGGATGGTGATCGACACCTTGCCGGCGTCGCACGCCGGCGGGATGACGAACTGGGCGCGCTGGCCGGTCGGGAAGGTCAGCGACACCACCGGATCGACGTCGGTGATGCGCTGGCCGGTGTTGCTTTCATTGACCACGGCGGTACAGAACTGGCGCGCACGCTCGAAGGTCAGCGTGGGAACTTCCACACGCTGCCATCCGTCACGCGTTTCCAGGTACACCTCGCCCGGACGGTTGATGCAGATTTCCGTCACATCGGGCGAAGTCATGTACTGGTGAATACCCAGGACCTCGTACTGGTACCTGAGAAACTCACTGGAAACGTCGGCTACAGGGGCCACTTCGGCGTCCATGTTCTGTCCAGGCGATCAGCGGCGTCGCGGCAGCACGTCGCTGAAATCGACGTCCTTGGCCACGTAGACACTCATCACGGTGCCTTGGTTGATGGTGACGGTGGGCGGGCGACGCTCGCTCATCGCTTCGTTGGCCAGGCGCTCCATGCTGCGCGCGGTGGCGCTCTCATAGGGCGACTGCACGGCAAAACCGTTGCTGCTGATGGTGGTGGTCTCCGGGCCGTGTTCGGCCGCGGCGTATTTGAAGGCGTCCGCGATCAGGCTGATCATCAGCGCCGAGGCGATACGGCTGCCCCAGTGCGCGCTGTAGTCGCCCGGGTGGCCCGCGCCACCGAGCTGGTCGATACCCGGGCTGGACATGGCCACATCGATACCGTTCGGCGTGGTGATGCGGTCCCAGATCACTTCGACGCGCTTGCCCTTCGGGCCGCCGCCATACGCACCGTAGATCTTCGAACCCTTCGGCAGTAGCAGGCTGCGGCCGTTGATCGAATACACCGGTTCGGTCAGCAGGCACGAAGTGAAGCCGGAGACGTCGGTGATGATGCGGGTTTCCAGCACGCAACGCAGGTAGGTGCCGCGCACCAGCAGTGCATCCGGGCTGCGGATGAAGGCAGCGCTGGAGACGTCTTCGACGTCGGGACCGCGGCGGACCTTGGTCGGTGCCGGCTGCTGCGCACCCGGCAGCTGCGCCATCATCGCGCGGGTGTACTCGTCATCGGGACGGCCACCGAGGCCACCCTGCCCTTCGGCCCCAGCCGCCCCATTGCTGCCACCCACGCCGTTGCCCGACGCCATGCGGCGGTCCAGCAGCGACGGCTGACGCGGTTCGTTGGACATGCCCATGTCACTGGGAATGGCCGGCGGCGTGCGGTACGGGTTGTCCTGTTCCGGCGGCGGCAGCGGCGGCAGCATTTCAATGGGCTGCGTATCGGCCACCGGAGCCTGCGGCAGCACCGGCTGCGCGGTCGGCAGTTCCGGGGTGGACACGCGGGCCTGTTCGTTGACCTTGGCCGGACCGTCCTGGTCGTCGCTGCTCTTGCGCAGGAGCAGGAAGCCCATGGCGATGATCAGCACCAGGATGCCGCCCAGGAACGCCAGCGCCTTGCGGTTCAGGCGCTGTTCCTCGGCCGAGCGCAGCTGCGGCGCGGCGGCATCGAGGTTGGGATTGTTGTCGGCCACGTTCTGGCCGTAGTACGGGTTGCTCGGCGCGTCGCCGTCGTCGCGGCCGTGGTTCGGCTCGTTGCCGGGAGTGTTGTGCTGGCTCATTTCTTCACGTTCCTTCGCAGACCAACGACGTTGTCACCGTGACGGATGACCAGGTAGGGATAGGTGCCATGCACGATGAGCGAATTGCCCTCCACCGTCGTGTTGACCACGAAATCCTCACCGTACTCGCTCTCACGGCCGAACACCGCCGGGAAAATGCCCGTCTTGTACTCCGGCGACGCCGGCAGTTTCAGGTAGGTGAAACGGCCATCGTCGTAGGCGTTGACCGGGATCAGCCAGCCCATCTTCTTGGCGCGGCGGGTGGAGTACGAATAGTCGAAGTTGTACTGGCGATCCTTGGCCAGTTCCGAGCTGAGCAGCGGCTTGACCTCTTCATCCACCGCCTGCTGGGCGGTACCGAACTCGGTATCGCTGGGGTAGCTGAAGGCGATCTTGTACTGCACGCCGGCACGGCGCGCCTGTTCCAGCTGGCGCCAATCGGTGGCCACCACCTTCAGTTCGAAGATGTAGGAATGGGTCTCGGTGCGCACCATCATGTTGGTGTCCACGTCGACGTTCTTCGGCTTGAGGTAGAACACGTTCTCGCGACGGGTCAGCTCCCAGCCACTGCTGAAGCCGGTGCTGTAATCCAGGATCTTCTCGTTCGGGCTCAGTTCGATCTGGGTGGTGAGACCCAGGCCGGTGCGCACCGGATAGAGGCGGTCCTGTTCGTATTCGTAGTGGTCGACCACCTGGGCCTTCGCAGGCGCGGAGACCAGGGACATCATCGGCACCAAGGCCAATGCGGCCCACCAAAGTTTGCTACTACTCATCGGTTGCTTGCTCCCTCAGCAGTTCCGGTGGAAATGTTCTGTGCCGGCACGTTGGCCGGTTGCCGCGGCGCGACTTGTCCTGGTATCGCCTGGCCCGGCACTACCTGCCCGGGGTATTGCTGCTGCATTGGCTGCGCGGGCACCTGGCCCGGCACCGTCATCTGGCCCGGTACCTGCTGCCCCGGCACCACCATCTGGCCGGGGACGGCCTGGGCCGGCACCGCAACCGGCTGGCCGGTGGCCGGATCGATCATGGTGGCGGTGGCCGGGTTGTTCGGGTCGTACACCGGCGCTGCCGCGGCGGCAGCCGCTGCCGCCTGCGCCGCCTGGGCCGCGGCCGCCTGGTTGGCCTGCCTGGCCATGTCGGCGTCGTCGGGCACCGGCACGCCACGGGCGTAGTCGTTGTCGACGCGGTATTCGGTCACCTGGAACGCCAGCGGATTGAGGATCCGGTCCTGTTCGCTCAGCGCCAGGTCGGTGCGGTAATCAAAGCGCATCGTGACCAGCTTGTTGTCCAGGAACTGGGAAACCCCAGTGGTCTTGTCGAGCAGGCTGCGCTGGATGCGCACCGAGGCACCGCGGAAGCTGCCGTTGCCTTCGGCGGCCAGCGGCGTGATGCTCAGGATCTTGACCCGGATCGCCTTGTTGGTGCCGTACACGAACACCGGGTTCTGCGGATTGTTGTTCGCATAGCGCTGGCGCTGGGTGGCGGCCACCGGCTCGGACGACATCGTGAACACCAGGTCCCAATCGCGCAGGCCCATCACCGCCGAGTCGAACGACTCGCGCGCCAGCACGTACTGGGCCACGTTGCTCCGGTTGATGGCTTCGTTGGCGGTGATCGATCCGTCACCGAAATTACCCGCCAACCGGGCCACGGTTGCGTTGCCGGTGTAGGCGTCGGCCATCACCAGGAACGGCACCTTCTCCTTCAGCGGCAGCATGTAGTAATAGCCGCCGGCCAACGCCAGCGACATCACCAGTGAACCGGTCGCCACCCACCAGGCGCGGCGCTCGCTGCGGCGCGCCATGTCGGCAACGGTCAACTCGTAGCTCACCGCCTTGGCGACCGCCTGGTCGACCTTGGGGGTGTTGCCTGTTTCCTTCTTTCGGAACATGGGGTCATCCGTACTGCTGGAAAATCAAGGGGCCGCGGAACTCAGCTTCCGCTGGACGCGTCGACACTGCCGGCGGCAGCGGTCGGCGATGCGGCGGAGGCGGACTGCACGACGATCTGGTTGCCGACGATGGACACCGACACGCCCTGCCCTGCATAGGCGGCAGTGAGATCGATCATCGCCTGCTGCGGATTGGTGGTGCCGATCGTGGAGACCGCGCCATACAGCGTGTAATCGGAGCTGATGCGGTAATCCAGCGTCATCCCCGAATCCTTGGCCCAGCGTTCAAGCATGGTCTTCAAGGTGCCATCCATGGGCGAGGCCTGGTACACGTAGCTGGTGTACAGCGGAATTTCCATGGTGGTGCTGGCGAAGCGGTTCACCGGCTTCCAGCGACCGCCAAAATCCGGCGCGTCGGGAGTCGCACAACCGGCGAGCAGCAGCACGGCAACGGCGGTGGCAACGCTGATGGATCCCTTTGACAGAAACGCTTGCTTCATACGAACTTCCCTATGACGTACGGAATAGCGGCTTTTAACCGGGAAAAAACGGCAACACGCTGACGTGTCATGGCCTGCGGTCAGGCCCGACAACGCAACGTTGGATGCGAGCAACACCTTTCACCGGTGCAACCGGGCCCCCGCCCCGTCTGGTGTGTAAACGCCCCGAACGCCTGTCCGGCCCCTGCGCCTGCACACCCAACCCGAGAAAAGCCATCCATGTTCCTCTTGACTGCTTCAGTGCATGTCTTCCAGCACTGGTCTCAACAACAAATTCATGACGTACAGAACGTCCATCACAAATACGATGCCACACATTCGCGTCAAATCAACGTCAAAAGCGACAATTTTTTAACGTTCATCCCGTGTTTCTTTGACGCACGTCACATGCCTTCACATATGACGGTTACAGATCCAACGTCGGCACCGACGTCTTCGGCAACAGACGCGATGTGAAGTAGCGGTCCTGGTAATACTTGATCTTGTCGCACTTGACCGGATGCGGAATGCCCTCGTAGAGGAACACTTCGTGATCGTTGCCCATCGCCTTCAGCTCCTGCGGCAGCATCAGCGCGCGCCGCTCTTCGGTAAAGCTGTGGGTCTTTTCACGGGCGTGCGTGACATTCTTCCTGCGCACGGTGGTGTAGCCGAGCATTTCCGAATAGTCGTTGGCATCCTGCTGCTCACGCGGCGCGTAGAGGATCTGCAGGGCGTGGTTGGTGATGATGGTGCGCGAGACGTCCCTGCCGTAGGTGGCGTCCAGCTGGGCCATGCTCTGGATGATGGGCAGCAGGCGCACGTTGTAACCGGCCATGTAGGACACCGCCGAGGCGATGATGTCCACCTTGCCGATCGCGGTGAATTCGTCCATCAACAGCAGGCACTGATACTTCAGGTCCGGGTTGGACTTGGGCAGTTCCTTGGTATTGAGGTTGATGATCTGGCTGAAGAACAGGTTGATGATCAGCCGGCTTTCGGCCAGCTTGTTGGGCTGGATGCCGATGTAGATGGTCATCTTCTTCCTGCGCAGGTCGGTCAGCAGGAAGTCGTTGGCGCTGGTGGCCTTGTCCAGCACCGGGTTGATCCAGGCGTTCAAGGGCTCCTTGAACGTGCCCATGATCGACGCGAAGGTTTCATCGGCCTGCGACAGCAGGTTGGCGAATGCCGAACGCGCATTGCCGCTCAGGAACTTCTGTTCGGACAGGGCTTTCAGGTACTTCTTCAGGTCGCTGCCATCGCCGGTGGACAGGCGGAACACCGCGCCCAGCGTCGGCGTGCCCTGCCCGCCGGGGAAGCCCTGGCGACGCTCGTCGTCCCAGTTCTCGAACAGGTACAGGGTGAAGGCCATGAACGCATTGCGCGCCTGGCTGATCCAGAACTTCTGCTCGTCCGAACCATCCGGGTACAGCATCGCGGCGATGCTCATCAGTTCCGAGACGCGGAAGGCCTGGTCGTCGGAGACGTAGCTGAGCGGGTTCCAGCGATGGGTGCGGCGGTCTTCGGCAAACGGATTGAACAGGAACACCTCATGGCCCTGGCTGGCACGCCAGCCGCTGGTGAGGTCGAAGTTTTCCTGCTTGATGTCCAGCACCACCACCGACTCGCCGTACTCGAGCAGGTTGGGAATGACCACGCCCACGCCCTTGCCGGAGCGGGTGGGTGCGGCCAGGATCACGAACTGCTGGCCGCTCAGGCGCACCAGCTTGCCGCCGAAGCTGCCGACCACGATGCCGTTGTCGGTCTTCTTGAACAGACCGTGCCTGGCCAGGTCGGCGGCGTCCGCGAAGCGGGCATCGCCATGCAGGGATTTCTTCTTCGGCTTCAGCACGAAGAACAGCGCAACCAGGCAGGCCACGATCGGCAGGCTGAAACCCACCACGCCCGCCGCTTTGATCTTGGTCAGGTACGGCGCAACCGCCGGCTGGTCCATCGCCTGGACGTACTGGTAATAGGTATTCCACTTGAACAGCCCGGTATCGAGGCCGAGGAACAGCAGCGTGAGGTAGCCGGCAAGGCAGTAGCCAACAAGTGCGGTCAAGAGGATGACAACAGCGGTGACAACGATCTTCTGCGTGGACAAACCCAATCCTCCATGACGCGCCCGAAGGCGCTACGACTTACGCCGACGCCTGCGTGGCGCCGCGCGTGTACCGGTTGCTTCAACTTCCCCAAGGGCCGTCTTCGCTTCCTCGCGCAACAGCGACCAGTGCAGGTGCGCCTCATCAAGCGACACCACATCGGTCAGCCGCGCGCCGTCGGAAGTGAGGACGGCGAAGCCGAACACATCGGCCGGACTGTAGACCGGCGAATATGTCAAAGCCACCAGCTGAAACCTGCCATCTACCCGCAGTGCGTGAGGGAATTGCACCATCACGCACGCTCCCTCGGGTCGATGCCAATGCGCGCATGCTAATGCACGTTTACGGCGATGCCAATCAGAAATTACTTACAATACAGCTGTGAATACAGGTGTACTCGCAACAATGTTGCGCGTGGCGGGACAATGTAACGAGATCGCGTTCAACACTCATCGCACGCCGTGAAGATAGCGTGTACTTCCCGCACGTCTCACCGCGGTCAGTTGTTGTCGCCGGGGTTGCGGTGCATGGGACACATGCACCCACTCACCGAATTCTTCGATGAGCTGGTCGAACGGAAGTTGCAGCGCGACGATGCGTCTCGCCAGCGCCATGGAGCTCATCCCCTCCACCTGGATGTCTGCGGCCTGGCCACTGCGGTGCTGGCTGTCAGCCACCCCGCCTACGGCGCGATTGACCGCGGCCGAGCGGAAGCCGGACGTGATGTACACCGGTTTACCAATCGAATCGCGCAACGGCTGCAGCACGTGCACAGCCAGAGCCTGTAGTGCGGCGCGCTCTGCACGGTTGGGCACGTTGGGCAGCCCGGTCGCGGTCCGGGTGAACTCTTCGAGATGGAAGTTCGCCGTCAGCAGCATCGGCTTGCACGCGCGGAATGGGATGGTCCAAGCGTGAAGCGTACGCGCCGCGTCACCGTGAAGGCTGCGTGAAGAAGAGGCGAAGCCGGTCCTCGGTTCCAGCGGCCACGCCACAGCATTCCAGCACCGGATACCGTAATTCCAGCCATATGTTGCGCCGCAGCAGTACAATAGGTTGCTTCATTCTCCGCCTGCTGCCCATGAGCCCCACTCCCCTCCCCCTGGCCGCGCGCCTCACCGCGCGCCAGCGCACGCTGATCATCCTGGCGCTGTCGCTCGGCGGCTTCGCCATCGGCACCAGCGAATTCGCCAGCATGGGCCTGATGCTGGAGATCAGCCGCGGGCTGTCGATCAGCGAGACCCAGGTCGGCCACCTGATCAGTGCCTATGCCATCGGCGTGGTGGTGGGTGCACCGGTGCTGGCCTTCGCCGGCGCGGGGTATGCACGCCGCACGTTGCTGCTGGGCTTGATGGGTTTCTATGCCGTGGGCAACCTCGCCAGCGCGCTGGCCCCGGATTACACGACAATGTTGATCGCCCGCTTCATCGCGGGCCTGCCGCATGGCGCCTACTTCGGCGTGGCCATGCTGGTGGCCGCCGCGATCAGTCCGCCGGCGCAGCGTGGCGCCGCCGTATCGAAGGTGCTGCTTGGCCTGTCGGTGGCGATCCTGGTCGGCAATCCGCTCACCACCTGGTTGGGCCAGCAGTTGAGCTGGCGCACCGCGTTCGCGCTGGTGAGCGTGCTGGCGATTGCCACGGTGCTGATGATTGCCCGCTTCCTGCTGCCGGACCCGGATGAAGTGCGGACCTCGCCGATGCGCGAGCTGCGCGCGTTCAACCGGCCACAGGTGTGGCTGGCGCTGGCGATCGGCTCGGTGGGCTTTGCCGGCATGTTCTGCGTGTTTACCTACCTGGCGCCGACGCTGGTGCAGGTGACCGGCCTGGCCGAATCGTGGATGCCGGTGGCGGTGGGCATCTTCGGCATCGGCGCGATCATCGGCAATGTCGCCGGTGGCTGGCTGGTGGACCGCTTCCAGTTCCGGGCGGCCGCGATCGTGCTGCTGTGGTCGATCGTGGTGCTGCTGGCCTATCCGCTGGCCGCCAACTCGGTCTGGACGATCTTCCCGATGATCATCGCGGTGGGCACGATGGGCGCCCTCGCCGCCGTGCTGCAGACCCGGTTGATGGACGTGGCCGGCGAAGCGCAGACCCTGGCCGCGGCGTCCAACCATGCCGCGTTCAATACCGCCAATGCACTGGGCCCGTGGTTCGGTGGCATGGCCATCGGCGCCGGCTTCAGCCCCGCCGTGACCGGCTATGTCGGTGCGGCCACCGCGCTGGGCGGCCTGCTGTTGTGGGTCGTGGCAGTACTGGTGCAGCGCCAGTCGCGCACCGGTGCCGTGGTGGCCTGCGAGCGCTGATCCGCGAACGTGGCGCCGCGCTGAAGAAGCCCCGCTCCGGCGGGGCTTTTTGGTTGGGATTTTCCTATCATGGCGGCCCACCTTTCCCCGGTGCCGGCCCGTTCCGGTACGTGGCCCGCTTTCCTGGATGTACCGATGATCCACGACTGGTCCCCTTCCCCGTGGGGCCGACGCCTCTCGCGTTCGCCGGACTGGCGGCTGCGCCGGCTCGATGACCGTTTCGAGCTCACCGTCGACGCGCAGGTGTATTCCCTGCCGGTCAGCGCAACCCAGGCGTGGCACCTGCAGCGCGGTGCGGTATGGACCACGCTGTGCATGTCGACCGACGAGGGTGAGCTTCGCCTGGGCGGGCTCCCCAACGCGCAGGCGCATGAACTGGAAGCGCTGTGGAGCGCCAGTGCGCAGATCCATCGACAGGACCACGCGGTGGGCGAGGCCAATGCAGCCTTGGCGCAGATCCGTGAGTGGCTGCAACAGGTCGACGCGGTGATGGCGGGTGCCGATGCCGCGGACCGCTGGCTGACCCAGGAACACCAGCATGCACTGCTGTACGCGCGCCCGGTGCTGGCGCTAGACGACGATGCGCTGTGGGCGGTGTTCGACGATCCTGCGCTGCGCCCGCAGCTTGATGGGACCGCTGCGATGATCGAGGACGACCTGCTGCGCTGGTCGGGCGACTGGACG
The DNA here is from genome assembly GCF_001704155.1 of Stenotrophomonas rhizophila. Lineage (NCBI taxonomy): Bacteria > Pseudomonadati > Pseudomonadota > Gammaproteobacteria > Lysobacterales > Lysobacteraceae > Stenotrophomonas > Stenotrophomonas rhizophila. Next base: position 2,614,642 of record NZ_CP016294.1, read on the forward strand.
GCGGTGTGGGCGTCACGCAATGAAGCGCACCTGCAACGCGAACGGACCGATGCGGCGGCGCTGCTGGGCCGCGTGGAGCGGCTGCCCCTCAGCGACGAGCAGGCACGCGCGGTATTGTGCTTCGACAGCCGGATGCTGGTGGTGGCCGCCGCCGGCTCTGGCAAGACCTCGACGATGGTGGCCAAGGCGGCCTACGCCGTCGAGCGCGGCCTGATGGCACCGGACCAGATCGTGATGCTGGCCTTCAACCGCGAAGCAGCCGGCGAACTGCAGCAGCGCACCAGCGCCGCCTTCGAACGGCTGGGCCTGCCTGTCGGCGACGTCACCGCCTGTACCTTCCACGCGCTCGGTCGGCAGATCATCGGCAAGGTCACCGGGCGCATGCCGGAGGTGCCTGCGTGGGCGGTGGACGCCGCCCAGGGCTTCGAACAGCTGGCCGACATCATCGACCGCCTCAAGGACCGGTCGCTGCACTTCCGCACCCAGTGGGACATGTTCCGGCTGGTGTTCGCGCGCGACCTGCCGCCGCAGGGCCAGGCCGCGCCGGCCGACGGCTGGGACGCCGAGGGCCACCGCTATGTGCGCACGCTCCGTGGCGAACGGGTGGGCAACATCGAAGAATGCGTGATTGCCGACTGGCTGTTCTACAACGGCGTTGAATACACCTACGAACCGCACCCGGTGCTGGATACCACTACCGATACCTGGCAACCGGGGCGCGCGGACTTCTTCTATCCGGGCACGACGCTGTACCACACGCATCGCACGGGTGACGGCGCCGATCCGCACCCGCGCGGCCGCGATGCGATGCAACTGCAGACCAGCAGCGGACAGCTGCGCAGCGGCGCGCTGTTCGAGGCACTCGAAACGGCGTTGAGCGCGCACCGCATCGAGCTCGACCCCAACCCGGACCGCGAGCTGCCTGCGGAGGGTGCAAAGCCGATGCCGGACAGCGACCTCATTGGCCTGCTGCGTACCTTCATCAGCCACGCCAAGAGCAACGGCCTTGCCGTGGCCGACCTGGCCGGGCGCCTGCGCGAGCTGCCCGAGGACCGCTTCAAGCACCGCTACCGGCTGTTCCTCGAACTGGCCACGCCGATCCTGCACGCCTGGGACGATGCGCTGGCAGCCGAGAATGCCATCGACTTCGAGGACATGCTCAACCAGGCCGCCGAACATCTCGAACAGGGCCGCTACGCATCGCCCTATCTGCTGGTGATGGCCGATGAGTTCCAGGATGCCTCGCGTGCCCGTGCGCGGCTGTGCCGGGCACTGGTGGAGGCGCCGGGGCGGCACCTGTTCGCGGTGGGCGACGACTGGCAGTCGATCAACCGCTTCGCCGGCGCGGATGTGAGCTGCATGACCCACTTCGAAGCGACCTTCGGGCCGTCGCAGATCCTGCACCTCACCCGCACCTTTCGCTGCCCGCAGGCGTTGTGCGACGCCTCGAGCCGCTTCGTCTCAAGGAACCCCGGGCAGATCGCCAAGCAGGTGCGCTCGCTGGCACCGGTACAGGGCCCGGTCCTGCAGGCCTTCCAGGTGGCCGCGCGCGACCGCCTGCAGGATGCGATCTACCAATACCTGCAGCGACTGCAGCAGCAGCTTCAGAGCGGGGCCATGGCGCCCGGCCGCGATGGCCGGTTGTCGGTGTTCATCGTAGGGCGGTACAACGCCGAGCGCGCGTTCCTTCCCTCGCACTGGGCGGCGCGCTTCGGCGCACACCTGCAGCTGAGCTTCCTCACCGCGCACCGCGCGAAGGGCGCCGAGGCCGATATCGTGATCCTGCCGGCCATGCTCGACCGCAGCTTCCCGAGTGCCCGCGCCGATGATCCGGTGCTGGCGCTGGCAATGCCGCATGCCGATGCGTATCCGCTCAGCGAGGAGCGCCGCCTGTTCTATGTCGCATTGACCCGCGCGCGACGCTCGGTGGTCATGTTTACCGTGCAGGGCAAACGCTCGCCGTTCCTCGACGAGCTGGTCCACGATGGCGCCGTGGAGATCACGGCCGCCAACGGCGAGCCGATCCGCGAGCAGGCCTGCCCGGCGTGCGATGGCGGGGTGATCGTGCAGCGCACCGGGCCCTATGGCGAGTTCGCCTCATGCTCGGGCTACCCGCGCTGCCAGTACAAACCGCGACAGACGGCGGCGGCAACGGCAACTGCACCACGGTAGCGCCACGCCCTGCGTGGCTGACGCATCAATCAATCAAGCAATCCCAGCAGCGACCGGTGCACCGCAACCCCGACCAATGCACCCTCGCCCACCGCCAAGGCGATGCTGCCGGCCATCCGCCCGGCATCACCACAGGCAAACACGCCCGGCACCGTGGTCTGCTTGGCCGAATCGGCCGTGATGCAGCCGGCATCCATCAGCTCGCAGCCAAGCTGTTCGGCCAGGTCGCAGGACAACGTCGACGTCGGCAGCAGGAACAGCGCATCGAGCACCACACGGCGGTCGTCGGCCAGCACCACGGTGGCCGTGTCTTCGACACGTTGGACGCGGGTCGATTCGATCACCACGCCGCATGCATCGAGCCGCTCGCGCTTTTCCGGATCGATGCTACCCGGGTCCGGGCAGAACAGGGTGATCTTTCCCCAGTCGCACAGCAGCAGCGCCTGCCCGACGCCACCATCCTTGGCGCAGCCGAGCACGCCGATGTTGCCTTCGTACAACTCATAGCCATGGCAGTAGGGGCAGTGGTAGACACTGCGGCCCCAGCGCTCGGCCAGGCCATCGACGGGCGGTAATGTATCGGTTACGCCATATGCCAGCACCAGCCGGTCGGCGGCGAACGTGCGGCCGTCGTCGCAGTCCACCTCGAACGAAACGCCTTCCTCCACGACGCGGGCGCTCGCGGCCTTGCCCTCCACCCAGGTCACGGTGGGATAGGTAAGCAGTTCGGTGCGCGCCTGCGCGGCGATTTCCGCCGGATGCATGCCTTCCCGGCCGATGAAGCCGTGCGCTTCGAGGGAATTGCGGTTGCGCGGCAGGCCACTGTCGATCACCAGCACGCTGCGCCGGGCCCGGACCAGCTGCAGGGCGGCCGACATGCCCGCGTAGCTGCCGCCGATGATGATGACGTCGAAATGGTCTTGCGCTGTACGGCTCATGCGCGGGTGGTACCTGTGTAGATGGATTTCGGCAGCATACGGTTGCCGCGTGAAGTACCGCTCACGTGCTTGCGGCACGCAGCGTCAAATGAACAGTTGCCTAGTGTTCGCGCCGCGTGAGGCCGGGATTCACTGCTTCGCTACCGGGTTCCAAGCAGGATCGATTCACCCACAACGGGTTCAACCACGAGGTAATTGAACATGGACAAGAATCGTACTGAAGGCGCGAAGAACCAGGTCAAGGGCACCGTGAAGGAAGTAGCTGGCAAGGTGACCGGCGACAAGTCGCAGGAACTGGAAGGCAAGGTCCAGAAGGAAGTCGGCAAGGTGCAGAGCGACGTGGGCAAGGCCCGCGATAACGCGCGCCATTGATGCCGGTGCCACGCATGGCGTGGCATTGCGTCACCCCCATGAAAGACGCCCCTTCCTGGGGCGTTTTCTTTTTGCGGTTTTCTGCTTCGACATCCGGCGCTCTCCGCCAGATACGCAAAACGCCTGCCGGTGCTGGTCATACACCGTCAACGCGACAGGGGCATGCTGAATGTTCGTGCGGGAGAATAAGTATGCGGATATCGGGCAGTTTTCTTGCAGCAAGTGCTGTCACGCTGAAGGTAGGCGTCGTGTTCTGGGTCCTGGTGGCCTGGCGGACTCCGGGGGGCGAGCCTTGGGACGCGCCCGCGTTCTGGACCGTCGTCTATCCCATCGCACTGGGGATCGCCGCGGCTCTAGGCGCGTGCTTTCCCCGGCATGCGTGGCTGTGGGGCCTGCTGTTCATGGCGCTGCAGGTGCCAGTGGCGGCCATGGCGTCGGGCTTTGGCCCGATGTTGCTGGCCGGACTGGTATACGCAGCGGTGCTGGCGGTGCCCGCGATGGCTATCGCGGCAGCGGTGGGGGCGCTGCGTCGCCGCCTGCATGAGGCTTGAGGCACAGATCGCCAAGGCCGCCGCCGCGCAACATCCAAGCACATTCATGTAGTTCAGCTCCTAAAGCGAATGGTTTGGTAGGAAGTGAACGACAGTCCTTGCTATAGCAGCAATGGGGAGCGCGATGCTTAGGGCCCGGGTCAAACGGTTCCCCGCATTGGCTTGGAATGGAATCCAGATGACTAAAGCGATAGTGATCAGCGAGAAGATCACCACTGCTTTGCCGCTTGCCATCATCGCCAGACACAAGGCGATAAACGCAAACAACTCAAGAACAAGTTCGATGTAAGTACGTCTATTCATCTTTTTCCGTCTTGCTTGGGCTGGGAGTCGTCCATGACCGCGATGGAAGCTTGCAGCCGACAAATGATATCACGACTCATTCGCAATTGAGGCGGATCCAAACAGGCCACTGTCAGACTGCCTTGAGTGGAAAGCTTGGCTTCCACATGCGCGACAAGCTCAAGACTTCGATATGGCGAGACTGCGAGCACATTTTGAGCGTGGATGGATTCCACAGCGCCCGGGCTCTCGATCTGCTGCTGCAAGTTGACCGTGGCGTCTGGGGAGCCGCTCCAGTTCAACGTGAGCTCCTGTAACTTCCCGGCGTTCGTCAGTCGAGCGAGGACCACGTCACCATCCGTCTTGCTGGGCTTGACCACGCGTTGATCCTTCAACTGTGCGAAGAGTCGAGCACAGCCGATGAAAGGACGACCGCACGCACGTGGCCTGGGCCAGATACTTGGTCCGGAGGTACGCTTGATAAGCCGGCAGTCGAGCACGACGCGAAGTTCGACGGGGACTCGCTGGACGAAGGACCAGCGGCCGATGGCGGGCCGGCTCAGACGACGAGCGATGCGCATGCGAGTGATTCCTCTGCATGCTTCCTGCCTTCCAATCGACTCAAACTAAGATTTCAATCCAGATCACTTTTTCAGGATCTAGTGGCGGAGAGAGTGGGATTCGAACCCACGGAAGGAATGACCCTTCGCCGGTTTTCAAGACCGGTGCCTTAAACCGCTCGGCCATCTCTCCGGATGTCGCGCGCCGGCCGGGGCCGGGCGCGTATTCTCGCATGGTCGGCCGGGTTTACCCAAGGCCGACCCCGACAGCGTCAGCCGGCGTCCACCGCCAGGGCGCCCAGGGCGCTGGCGCGGATCTTTTCCTTGGCCCGTTCGCACGCCCCACCGCAGTCCAGGCGCGACGCTTCCAGCTGCGGCGGCAGGTGCTCGGCCAGGAAGTCGATGAACACCCGCACCGCCGGCAGCAGGCCGCGGCGGGAGGCGAATACGGCGTGGCAGATGCCCTGCGGCAGCGACCATTCCGGCAGCACCACTTCCAGCTCGCCGCTGCGCACGGCGTCGGCACAGACGGTCTCGGGCAGCATGGTGATGCCGAAGCCGTCTTTGACCATGCTCTGCAGCAGCGGGAAATCGAACCCGGCCACGCGCGGCTGCAGGTCCACGCGGCGCACCGCGCCCTCCGGGCCGTGCAGCTCCCAGCGCTGTCTGGCTTCGTCTTCGCTGATGCTCAGGGTGACGTGGTTGGCCAGTTCATCGGGATCTTTCGGGCGGCCGGCACGATCAAGGTATTTCGGGCTGGCCACCAGCAGTTCCTGCACCTGGCCGAAGCTGCGCATTACCAGGCTGCCGTCATCGTCCAGGCGTGAGCGCACGCGCAGGGCGACGTCATAGCCTTCGTTGATGATGTCCACGCGGCGGTTGCTGATGTTCAGCTGCAGCCGGACCTTGGGGTACTGGGCCAGGAACTTCGGCAGTAGCTTGGGCAGCTGCATCTGCGCCAATGAGACCGGCACGCTGGCGCGCACCAGGCCACGTGGCTCGGCACTGAGCCGGTCCACCACTTCGCGTGCGGCCTGGGCTTCGGCCAGCATGGTCTGCGCGTGGCGATGTACGCTGGTGCCGACGTCAGTCACCGCGAAGCGACGCGTGGAGCGCTGCAGCAGGCGCACGCCCAGGTCGGTTTCCAGCTGGCTGATACGGCGGCTCAGACGGGATTTGGGGATGCCCAAGGCGCGTTCGGCCGCGGCGAAACCGCCGTGGTCCACCACCATGGCAAAGTAGTACAGGTCGTTGAGGTCGTGCATACCGAAGTTCCAGATATAGAACAATACGTGGTATTCAACCACCTTTATCCCAGAGACGCAACAACCTAACCTGCTTTCCGTCGGCGGCGCCTTGACCGCCCTTCCCCGGATACAGGTGATTGCCATGAAGCTTCTTCACATTGATGCCAGCGTGCTGGGCGACAACTCTGTTTCCCGCCAGCTGTCCGCGGCGGTGGTCGCACGGTTCAATGAGACCGTTGAGAACCTCGATGTAACCTACCGCGATCTCGATCGTAATCCCATTCCCCATTTGAGTAGTGGTTCGCTGGCCCAGGTGGACGCGGCCGAAGCCACCGATGCCGAATCCGTGATGCAGCAGTTCCTTGCCGCAGACGTGATTGTCATCGGCGCGCCGATGTACAACTTCAGCATTCCGTCGACCCTGAAGGCCTGGATCGACCGCGTGGCGGTGGCTGGGCGCACCTTCAAGTACACCGAGAATGGCCCGGTCGGCCTGGCCGGTGGCAAGCGCGTGATCATCGCCAGCTCGCGTGGCGGCATCTATACCGATTCGCCGGCTGACTTCCAGGAGCCGTTCCTGCGCCAGGTGTTCGCCTTCATGGGCATCACCAATGTCGAATTCGTGCGTGCCGAAGGCATTGCGTATTCGCCGACCCACCGCGAAGAAGCCATTGCCGCTGCGCTGGCCAGCCTGCCGGCCGCCGAGTTCGAAGAACTGGCCGAAGCCTGAGTGTTCCAGGGCAGGCGTTGAGTCCTCGTCGGACGCCCTGCCCGGGCCGGATTCCCCCTCCCCCATCCGGCCCACCCTGCGGCCCCGCTTTGCGGGGCCGTTTCTATTTGATAGCAGCCACAAAAAAAACCCGCCGTTCGGCGGGTTCTTTGGTTACGCGATCTTTTCCAGGCCGCCCATGTAGGGCTTGAGCGCATCCGGTACGGTGATGCTGCCGTCGGCGTTCTGGTAGTTCTCCATGACCGCGATCATCGCGCGGCCCACGGCCACGCCCGAGCCGTTGAGGGTGTGCACCAGTTCCGGCTTGCCGGTTTCCGGGTTGCGCCAGCGCGCCTGCATGCGGCGCGCCTGGAAGTCGCCGCAGTTGGAGCACGAGGAAATCTCGCGGTAGGTGTCCTGCGAGGGCAGCCACACTTCCAGGTCGTAGGTCTTGATTGCCGAGAAGCCCATGTCGCCGGTGCACAGCAGCACCTTGCGGTAAGGCAGGCCCAGCTTTTCCAGCACCACTTCGGCACAGCGGGTCATGCGCTGGTGCTCGGCTTCGCTCTCGGCCGGGGCACACACGGTGACCAGCTCGACCTTCTCGAACTGGTGCTGGCGGATCATGCCGCGCACGTCGCGGCCGCCGCTGCCGGCTTCGGCGCGGAAGCACAGCGAATGGGCGGTCATGCTCAACGGCAGGCGCTCGGCCTCGATGATCTCATCGCGCACGATGTTGGTCAGCGACACTTCCGAGGTCGGAATCAGATACCGGGTCGACTCGCCCACGGCGGTCTTGAACAGGTCGTCTTCGAACTTGGGAAGCTGGCTGGTGCCACGCAGCGATTCCGGGTTGACCAGCACCGGGACGTTGGTTTCCTCATACCCGTGCTCGCCGGTGTGCAGGTCGAGCATGAACTGGGCCAAGGCGCGGTGCAGGCGCGCGACCGGGCCGCGCAGCACGGTGAAGCGCGAACCGGACAGCTTGGCGCCGGCTTCACCGTCCAGGCCCTGGTTGCGCGCGCCCAGCTCGACATGGTCGAGCACCGGGAAATCGAAGCTGCGCGGGGTGCCCCAGCGCTTCTGCTCGACATTCTCCGATTCGTCCTTGCCGTACGGAACATCGTCTGCCGGTACGTTGGGGATGCCCATCGCGATGGCTTCAATCTTCTCGCGCAGCTCGTCCAGGGTGACTTCCGAGGCTTTGAGCTCGTCGGCGAAGGCGGCCACTTCGGCCATGATCGCCGAGACGTCCTCGCCCTTCGCCTTGGCCTGGCCGATGGCCTTGGAGCGGCTGTTGCGCAGGCTCTGCAGCTCCTGGGTGCGAATCTGGATGCGCTTGCGGTCGGCTTCCAGCGACTCCAGCCCGGAGACGTCCAGCTCGAAACCGCGGGAGGAGCGCAGGCGTTCGGCGAGTTCGGCGGGTTGTTGGCGGAGCAGGGCTGGATCGAGCATGGCGTTTGGGCGGTAAGTGCGGGTCTGGAGGGGGATTATCGCCTGTAATCCGCTTTTCTGCCGCCCGGTTCATTCCCGGCGTGGCAGAATCGGGGGGTTCACCATGGTATGGCTCATGTCCGCTTCCCGTTCCTCGTCTGGCAAGAACATCACCTTCCAGCTGCCCCGCCGCAGCCTCATGATCGCCGGGATCGCCTTTGGCGTCGGCGTGCTGCTGTTCCTGGTCGTGTGGTTGGGCAACCGCAACAACGACTTCTACAAGGCCGGCCCCGCGCAGACCCCGCAGGAAGTAGCCCAGGTCGAGCCCTTGCCCGAACCCCTGCCCGCCGCGGCCGGATCCAGCGACATGCCCGACGCCAGGCCGCTGCCGGTGGAAGACGAAAAGCCGCAGCTGGTCGAAACCGCTCCGCCGCCCGCGCCGGCCGCCCCGGCCGCTGCCGCGCCGGAAACTGCCCCCGTGGCGATGGCCGCCGGCGACCGCCCGCAGCCGATTGCCGACCAGTCGCCGCCGCCGACCTACCCGCCTGCCGCCCTGCGCAACGGCGTGGAAGGCAGCGTGGTGGTGCGCGTGGACGTGGATGCGACCGGCTACCCGATGAACGTCACCATCATCCAGCGCAGTGGTTCGCGTGACCTGGATCGCGCTGCCAGCGATGCCGTGCGCCGTTGGCGTTTCCAGCCGGCGCAGAGCAACGGCATTGCGGTGCCGGGCAGCATCGAAGTCCCGTTCGATTTCAAGGCGCAATGATATTGCGCGGGTAGGTGCCCACAGGTGCCCGCTGATAGGTGCCCACCGGTAGGTGCCCACTGTTAGTGGGCACACGCTTGAAGACCGCGCGAACCCCACGTAAAGGTCCGGCTCATGATGCTGAACCTCAACGGGAATGCACTCGTGGCGTTGACGCATCGGTGACACACCCGCAACCCGGCTCAGGCAAGACTGGCGTCGTCAACTCGACACCAGGAGTCCGCCATGAGTGTTACCCATGCACACGAGATGCCTACGTCGCCGCAGCAGCAGCGCGACATCATTGACGAGCCGGGCCGCCGTCGCACCTCCCCCCTGCTGTGGATCGCGCTGATCGTCGCGATGTTTGCCGCCGCGCTGGTGTGGCTGCGGTATGCCAATCCCGATGAAGGCGCCAGCGCGCCGGTCGGGGAACGCATGCTGCCTGCTACCGAGACGCCGGTGGCGGTGACGCCGGCCCCGGCCAACCGTGAAGCGACGCCAGCCACCACGCAGCGTCGTGCTGCTCCCGTGGTTCGCGATCGCGATGCGCGCCCGCTGAGCAGCAATGCCAAGCCGGTGTATCCGCGGACCGCGCTGCGTAGTGGCGTGGAAGGCAGCGTGATTGCCAGCCTCAACGTGGACCCACGCGGACAGGTGACCGACGCCAATATCGTGCAGCGCAGTGGCGGTCGTGATCGCGACCTGGACCGTGCAGTGCTGAGCACCGTGCGTGACTGGAAGTTCGAACCGGCCATGCACAACGGCCGCGCCGTGGCCAGCGTGGTACGCGTGCCGGTGGATTTCCGCACCGAGCAGCGGTAACCCTCATCTGTAAAACGGCGGGGGAGCAGGAGCCGACCATCTGGTCGGCTCCTTTTTTTTTTGCCGCCGGCGGTGCCTTACCCGAGGTTGAAGCCCGCGGCGCGGGCGATGCCGTCGAAGTTGGGGAACGAGGTGGCGACGTTGGCGATGTCGTTGATGCGCACCTCGCCGCTGCTGAGCTGGCCGGCGATGGCGAAGGCCATCGCGATGCGGTGGTCGCCGTGGCTTTCGATGGTGCCGCTGCCCAGCTCATGCCCGCCGTGGATGGTGGCGCCGTCTTCGGTTTCATCCACCTGTACGCCGAGGCTGCGCAGGCCGGTGGCCATGGCCGCGAGGCGGTCGGATTCCTTGACTCGCAGTTCGGCCGCGCCACGCACGATGGTGTTGCCCTGTGCAGCGGCAGCGGCAACGAACAGGGCCGGGAACTCGTCGATCATATCCGGCACCAGCGCTTCGGGAATCTCGGCGCCGTGAAGCGGTGCATGGCGGACCACCAGGTCTGCCACGGCTTCCCCGCCCTGCTCAGCATGGTTCTCTTCGCGGATATCCGCGCCCATCAGTCGCAGCGCGGCGAGCAGCCCGGTGCGGCGCGGGTTGAGGCCGACCTGGCGCAGGGTGAGTGCCGAACCGGGAATGATGCTGGCCGCCACCAGGAAGAACGCGGCCGAGGAGAAGTCGGCCGGCACGGCGATGTCAGTGGCGCGCAGGCGCTGGCCGCCACGCAGGCGGGCCTTGCCGGGCGAGAAGTCGATCTCCACGCCGAAGGCGCGCAGCATGCGTTCGCTGTAGTCGCGGGTCGGGTGCGGTTCGCTCACGGCGGTGTCGCCCTGCGCGTACAGGCCGGCCAGCAGCACGGCCGATTTGACCTGCGCGCTGGCCACCGGCGAGGCGAAGTCGATGCCGTGCAGCGGCTGGCCGCCATGCACGCGCAGCGGCGGGGTGCCGTCGGCCTCGGTGTCGATCTTCGCGCCCATCTGCGCCAGCGGGCCGGTCACCCGGCGCATGGGACGGCGCGACAGCGATTCATCGCCCACCATCACGGAATCGAACGGCTGCGCGGCGAGCAGGCCGGCCAGCAGGCGCATGCCGGTGCCGGCGTTGCCGCAGTCCAGCGGCGCCTCCGGCGCCTGCAGGCCATCCACGCCCACGCCGTGCACGATGCGCTGCGACGGCGACGGGGTTTCAATGCGCACGCCCATCTGCGAGAAGATCGCGGCGGTGGCGCGGGTGTCCTCGCCTTCCAGGAAACCGTCGATGTGCGAAACGCCATCGGCCAGTGCAGCGAACATCACCGCACGGTGCGAGACCGACTTGTCGCCGGGAATGGTCAGGCTGCCCTGCAGGGGCTGGCCCTTGCGGGCGGTCCAGGAAGCGGAAGCGGTCATCGGTGAATCCTGTAGAAAGCCGCCCGCGAAGGCAGCGATGGTGCGGAATGACGGTAAGCGGCGCCGCGCGCAGTGCGGCGGCGCCGGGGTATCAGGGCACGGCCACCGGGTAGGAGCCCAACACCTTGATCTGCGCCGAGTGCGCCTTCAGTTCGGCCAACGCAGCCTGCATGGCCTCGTCGTCGATATGACCGGCCAGGTCGATGAAGAAGCCGTATTCCCACTTGGCGTTGTGCGACGGACGCGACTCGATGCGGTTCATGCTGATGCCGTGCCGCGCAAACGGGCTGAGCACGTCGAACAGCGCACCGGGCTTGTCGTGGATGAACACCAGCACCGAGGTGCGGTCGTGGCCGGAAGTCGGGAAGAACTGGCGGCCCACCACCAGGAAGCGGGTGGTGTTGTCGGCGTCGTTCTGGATCGGCTTGGTCACGACCTTCTTCAGGCCATACACGTGCCCTGCACTTTCGCCACCAATGGCGGCGGCGTCATCGGCATTGCGGGCGCGGCGCGCGCCTTCGGCGTTGCTCGACACCGGCACCTTTTCGGCCTTGGGCAGGTTGGCGCGCAGCCACGAGGAGGTCTGCATGAACGATTGCGGGTGGCCATACACGCGTTCGACATCTTCCAAGCGGCCGCTGCGGGACATCAGGTACTGCTGCACGCGCAGTTCGACTTCGCCGCAGATCTTGAGGTTGGAGGTGAGGAACATGTCCAGGGTGATCTGGATGGTGCCCTGCCCCGAGTTTTCCACCGGCACCACGCCGAAATCGGCGTTGCCCGCTTCCACTTCCTGGAACACTTCTTCAATGCTGGCCAGCGGCAGGCCCAGCGCCGAGCGGCCGAAGTGCTTGAGCACGGCCTGCTGGCTGAAGGTGCCTTCCGGGCCGAGGTAACCGATCTTCAGCGGCTCCTGCTGGGCCAGGCAGGCCGACATGATTTCGCGGAACACATGCACCAGCACTTCATCGCTGAGCGGGCCTTCGTTGCGGTCCACCACCATGCGCAGCACCTGGGCTTCGCGTTCGGGGCGGTAATAATCCACGGCAGCAGCAAGCTTGCCCTTGGCCTTGCCGACCTGGTGGGCGAACTGGGCGCGCTCGGCGATCAGCGCCTGGATGCTGCGGTCGATGTGGTCGATCTTGGCGCGCACATCCGACAGCACCGGTGCGGCGACAGCAGGTACGGCGTCGGCCTTGGCTTTGGTGGGCTTGGCGGCGGGTGCCTTGGGCTTGGCGGGTTTGGTGGCCATCAGGGTATCCAGTTACAGATTCGGGAACGTCAGCCGTTGCGTTGCTGGAAATCGCGCATGAAGGCGGCCAGCGCCTGTGCGCCTTCCACCGGCAGTGCGTTGTACAGCGAGGCGCGGATGCCGCCGACGGCCTTGTGGCCCTTCAGCGCCAGCAGCCCGGCAGCCTTGGATTCGCTCACGAAGCGGGCGGTGAGGGTTTCGTCAGGCAGGAAGAACGGAATGTTCATGCGTGAACGCGCGGCAGGCACCACCTCATTGCGGTAGAAGCCGCCGGAGGCATCGATGGCGCCGTAGATCAGCGTCGACTTGACCGCGTTGCGCCGCGCGAATTCTTCCACCCCGCCCTCGGCAAGCATCCACTGGAACACCAGCCCGGCCAGGTACCAGTTCCAGGTGGGCGGAGTGTTGAGCATGGAATCGCGGGCGACGTGCGAGCGGTAATCGAAGATGTCCGCGCGCGGCTGGCCACTGCGCTCGAGCAGGTCGCGGCGCACGATCACCACCGACACGCCGACCGGGCCCAGGTTCTTCTGTGCACCGGCGTAGATCAGGCCGTAGCGCGAGACATCCAGCGGTTCGCTGGCGATGGAGGAGCTGAAATCGGCGAACAGCGGCGCGCTGCCGACGTCCGGGGTGTCACGGAACTCGACACCATGGATGGTTTCGTTGGCGGTGATGTGCACGTAGGCGGCATCGTCGGACAACTGCCACTGGCTGCGCGGCAGGATGTCATGGAAGCCACCGGCTTCGCTGCTGGCGGCCACGTTGACCCTCACGTAGGGGCTGACCTGCTTGATCGCGGTCTTGCCCCAATGCCCGGTGAGCACGTAATCCACGGTCTGCCCGGGGGCAGCGAAGTTAAGCGCGAGCAGGGCCTGCTGGGTGGTCGCCCCGCCGGCCAGGAACATCACCGCGTAATCGTCCGGCACGCCGAGCAGGCGGCGCAGGTCGGCTTCGGCCTGGGCGGCAACGGCCATGAACTCCGGGCCGCGGTGGCTCATTTCGACAATGGAGGCGCCAGCGCCGTTCCATTCCAACATCTCTTCCTGCGCCTGGCGCAGGACCGATTCCGGCAGGGTTGCAGGGCCGGCACTGAAATTGAACGCGCGCGTCATGTCACACCTATGGGGCAAGACCCCTAGTATGCCGCAGCGCACCAGCCTTTAGGCCTTGCAGGACAAGGCGAAATTGGTTGCATCCGAATCTATCGGTTCAGCGCGCGCCGAACCACAGCAGCAGGCTGATCAGGCCGGCCAGCAGCAGCGCGCTGCCGAGCAACCAAGGCCAGCGGCTTACCCGCGTCGGCTTGGCCTGGGCTTCCACCGGCGATGGCAGGTCGAGCAGCTCGTCCTCCTCATCGCTGACCACCCGCTTGCGGCCGTCGTGCGGCACTTCCAGCACGAACCGGTGCTGCGCATCGAAGACCAGCTGGTCACCGGGCAGCACCCAGCAGTGCCTGACGCTGACGCCGTTGACCCGGGTCGATTCGCCCGCCCCCAGATCCCGCAACAGCAGGCGGTCGCCGTGGCGTTCCAGGCGCGCGTGCTGTTCGGCGAACGCGGGATCGTCGATCACGATGTCGGATTCGGCGCCGCGCCCGATCACCCGCGGGCGGTCGAGGGTGAAGCTGCGCCCGTGGTGCTGGCCACCCACGCCGCGCAGCAGGCGCTGGTCTTCCCCACTCTCATCGCTGCGCGACGGGGCGTGGTTGAGGGCCTCGCATTCGCCTTGGATCAGCATTTCCACGCCGTCGGCGTAGACCGCGTCGCCGGGGCGCAGCAGCGCCATGCGCCGCACCGGGCGACCATTGACATGGATGCCGCGCATGCCGGCGGCCACCTGCAGCCAGAGGCCGCGGTCATCCAGGCAGAACTGGGCCAGCAGCAGTGTGCCCGCGGCGTCGCCACCCAAGCGGACGCTGCCCGAGGCATGGCGCACGATGCGCTGTACCCCCGGCCGCAACGGCTGGTCGGGGTGTTGGCGATGAGTGAAGTGAACAAGCAGGTTCTGCACGCGGCGCAGCCTAGCAGGTTGGATGTCAGGGAAGATAGAGAAGTGTGACGCACTGCTTGGAGTTCTGTCTGCGGATGCGCACAATGCACGCCCGTTTCCCGCTATCGCCCGTCAGGAGTCCGCATGTCCCGCATCGATATCCGCCACGACCACACGCTGTCCACCGAAGCGGCCCGCGACGCGATCGAGGCGATGGCGGCCAAGCTCACCGACAAGTTTTCCCTCAAGACCCAGTGGGACGGCGATGCGCTCACGTTCAACGGCTCCGGCGTGAATGGCCAGATCGAGCTGCTGGCTCACCAGGTGCGCGTGGTCGCCGACCTGGGCTTCCCGGTGTCGATGATGAAGGGCATGGTCGAAGGCGAAATCCAACGCGTCCTGCAGGAAAAGCTGGCCTGAACCGCTGGCGTGGCGGCGGGCACGCCATCACGCCACGCAATCGAAACGCTGGGTAGGATCAAGGGGTGGCCACTCACAGGATCGCCCCATGAATACTCACGACGACTACGATGACCGCACCGGCGAAAAGCCCTCGCTGCAGGATCAGGCCGAGCGCTTCTCACGCAGGCTGACCGGTTCGGCGCAGCAGATCTGGCTGGCCGGGCTTGGCGTGTTCGCACGCGCCCAGGCCGAAGGCAGCCGCGTTTTCGACGACCTGGTCAGGGAAGGCGAGTCGGTGGACGCGCGCAACCGCGAGCAGGCCGGCGACACTCCGCGCTGGCGCGACAACGTCGAGGAACACCTGGGCGAGGCGCGGGAAAAGGCCGCCGGCACCTGGGACAAGGTCGAGAAGGCCTTCGACGACCGGGTCCAGGGCGTGCTCAAGCGCCTGCATATCCCCACGGCAGAAGACGTGGCGGCGCTCAATGTGCGGATCGATGCCCTGACCGCCCGGCTCAACCGCGCCGAGGCCCGCAACGCCTCCCCCAACGCAGACCCACGGCCCGGCACCCACCAGTCGCCCGGTTCGGACCCCTGAGCGCGGACCACACTGTTCCGTACGGCGATTGTTGCAAAGCAGCACCACTTTGTTGACAATCGAAATCGACCCGCCAATTGCTTCTGCGCCGTTTGTTCCCTCCCCTCACGGCTAAGGATTGGCGGGTTTTCTGTGTGCGCGATCTCAAAACGACATCCCGCAGACAGGGGCGGGCGCATATAAACTGTCGTCTGCGCCTCCGTGTTCATCTCTAGGTCCCATGTTCTCCTGGATTCTGGCTCTCCTGCTGGCCCTCGTTGTCTGGTCCCTGGCCGCTGCCTACTTCTGGCTGGTGAAACGCCGCCGCAAGGAGACCCGGCTGGGGCTCAACGCCTTGGCCGGCATGCACTGGCGGGACTTCTCGGAAATCGTCCGGCGCGCCCTGCACGAACAGCGCGGCCTGCAGGACGTGACCGGCGAGGCCGACGACAGCCGTGAGCCCAGCAGCGACTTCCTGATGCAGGACGCCCAGCACCAGCGCTACCTGGTGTCGTGCAAGCATGGCCGCGCCTACCGGATCGGGCGGGCGGCGGTGAACGAGCTGGGCGCCGCGGCGCGCCTGGCCGGTGCCCGCGGCGGCATCCTCATCACCGAAGGCATGGTCGAGCGCGATGGCCGCTCCACCGCCGACAAGCAGAACGTGGAAGTGCTGGACGGAGCGCTGCTGTGGCCGATGCTGCAGCCTTACCTGCCCGGTGACGTGGAAACCCGCGTCAAGCACGCGGCACGCCGCGAAGCGGTGCGGCGCATCTCGATCGCCGGGCTGGGCTCGCTGACGCTGGGCCTGCTGGTCGGCATGGGATACCTGACATCCCGCCTGGACCAGGCAGCCCAGGCGCCCGCGCCGGCGTCGGCCCCCGTGCAGGCGGCGACCCCGCCGGCGCCCACCCCGCCCGCTCCAGTCGCCCCTGCACCTGCTGCGCCGGCCAACCCGGCCCAGACGGCCGCCGCGCCGAACCAGATCCTCGGCACCGTGGCCGACCCGGATGCGGCCACGCTGGCGGTGTACCAGCGCGAACTGGCAACCCTGCTGGCCCAGCAGGAGGGCGTGCTCAGCGCGTTCTGGCAGACCCGGCAGACGCTGGCAGTCAACCGCTCGGCCGAGATCGACGAGGTCTGGCCACGTATCTGCACCCAGGTGAAGCGCTACCCGGCACTGCGCACGGTGCGCATCCAGCTCAATCCCCGCATCAACACCGACGAGCCGGTGCGCTGGCGCCAGTGCGCCACGTCGTAAGGATCAGCGCGCGCCGGGCGCGAACCGCGCCACGAGGTCCCAGGCGTCGCCCAGGAACATCTGCCGCACGCAGGTGATGGGCTGGTCGCCTCGCCAGGTGAGGCGGTCGATCACCAGGCACGCTGTGCCCAGCGGCACTTCCAGCAGGGCCGCTGCTGCGGCATCGGCGCCCCACGCACTGATCCGGTGCTGGGCGCGGGTCCACGACACGTTCTGCAGCAGCCAGCTGCCCGGCGCGGTCGTGTTGAAATCCACGTCCAGCACTTCGGGCACCCCGACCGGGCTGATCAGCCGGTGTTCGAGCGCGAACGGCCTGCCGTCGGCACGGTGCAGGCAGCGGATGGCCAGCAGTTTCTCCCCAGCGGACAACGCCATTTCTTCCTCCACCTGCGTGTCCGGCGCCCGGTAGGCGCGGTCCAGCAGCTGGTAGCCGTACACATGGCCGCGCGCACCGACCGCCATGGCGATGTCGGGAATCTCCAGCGCCACCTGTTCCAGGTGCGGCGGCTGGCGCGCAACGAACGAGCCGGCGCGACGCCGGCGCTCGATCATGCCGCTCTCGGCCAGCGCGGTGAGCACCTTGTTGACGGTCATCCGCGAGCAGCCGTACTGCTCCATCAACTCGTGCTCGTACGGAATGCGGAACCCCGGCGCCCACTCCCCGCTCAGGATGCGGCTCTCGAGGTCGGCACGGATGCGCTGGTTGAGGGTTTCGGCTTTCTTGCCGGTCACGCGGGAATCCTGGTGGGGGGTGGCGGCCACGTTCAGTGCGCGGCAAGCACGCCGCGAAGGGCGTGGGCAAAGCGCGCCGCTACGGCGTCGCGCTGCAGGTGGCGGCCTTGCCGTACCAGCTCGCGCCCCCCGCGCCAGACCGATCGGACGGCGCCATTACGGGCGGCGAACACCCAGCTGTCAAGCCAGGCATCGCCGTCGCGCGCGATCAGCGCCGGGTGCTGCGGGTCCAGTTCCACCACGTCGGCCGGCGCCCCGGGCTGCAGGCCAGTGGTGACGCCCAAGGCCTGCGCTGCGCCCTGCAGCGACTGTTCAAACAGCCAGCGCCCGCTGGAAACGCCTTCCTGCGGCGCGAGCACGTTGCGCCCACGCAGCTGCAGGCGCTGCCCGTATTCGAGCAGGCGCAGCTCTTCGGCCGCATCGATCAGCACGTTGGAATCCGAGCCCACCCCGAACCGGCCGCCGCCACGCGCGAAGGCCTGCATCGGGAACAACCCATCGCCCAGGTTGGCCTCGGTGATCGGGCACAGCCCGACCACGGCACGGCTGGCCAGCATGCGCCGCACTTCGTCGGCATCGACGTGGGTGGCATGCACCAGGCACCAGCGTTCATCGACGGCGGCATGTTCGTACAGCCAGCGCACCGGGCGCAGCCCGCTCCAGGCCACGCAGGCATCGACCTCGCGGGTCTGTTCGGCGATATGGATGTGCACCGGGCCGCGGTTGAGCGGCAGCAGCGCCGCCAGCTCCTCGCCGGTCACCGCGCGCAGGCTGTGCGGCGCGATGCCCAGCACCGCATCGTCCTGCCCGCGCAGCGCATGGCGGCAGCCGTCGAGCAGCGCGGCGAACCCGTCCACGTCATGCAGCAGCCGGCGCTGGGCCGGGTTCGGCGCTGCGCCACCGAAATCGGCGTGCGCGTAGAACACCGGCAGCAGGGTCAGGCCGATGCCACTGCCCTGCGCTGCCGCGGCGATGCGCGCGGCCATCTCGGCGCGGTCGGTGTATGGCGTGCCGTCGGGGGCATGGTGCAGGTAGTGGAACTCGCCCACGCGGGTGAAGCCGGATTCGAGCATCTCCACGTAGGCCTGTTCGGCGATGGCCTGCACTGCATCAGGCTGCAGGTGGGCCAGGAACCGGTACATCAGTTCGCGCCAGCTCCAGAAGCTGTCGCCGCTGCGCCCGCCGATTTCAGTCAGCCCGGCCATGCCGCGCTGGAAGGCGTGGCTGTGCAGGTTGCCCAGCCCGGGCAGCGCGATGGCCAGCGCGGTGTCGCCGGCCTGCGCGGGCACGCCCGGGGTGACCGACTGCAGGGTGCCGCCGGCGCAGACGATGCGCACATCGCGCGCCCACCCCTGCGGCAGCAGGGCATGGTCGGCGTGGAAAGCGAGGACGGAAGCGGGGTTGGCTGGCATCACTGGACATCCCGGAAGTGGCGCCTATATTGTATAGACATATAAGCCGCCGTGGTTGCTGCCATGCACTGTGACACCCTCTGGACCAACGCCCACCTGATCACCGTCGACGGCCCCGGCCTTGGCGTGATCCGCGACGGGGTGATCGCCGCCCACGACGGCCGCATCGTGCACGTCGGCCCGGCCGGGTCCGAAGCGCACCTGCAGCCGAACCGCCGGGTGGACTGCGGCGGGCGCTGGATCAGTCCGGGGCTGGTCGACTGCCACACCCACCTGGTGTACGCCGGCAACCGCGCCAATGAATTCGAACAGCGCCTGCAGGGGGTGAGTTATGCCGACATCGCCCGCGCCGGCGGCGGCATCGTCTCCACCGTACGCGCCACCCGTGCCGCCAGCGAAGCGGAGCTGCTGGCGACCAGCCTGCCACGGCTGGACGCGATGCTGGCCGAAGGCCTCACCACGGTGGAAATCAAATCCGGCTACGGCCTCTCGCTTGAAGATGAAACCAAGCAGCTGCGCGTGGCCCGCGAGCTGTCGCGGCAGCGCGCGGTCGAGGTGGTGCCCACCTTCCTCGGTGCACACGCGGTGCCGCCGGGGCGGCAGGCGCAGGAGTACATCGATGAGGTGTGCAACGTGATGATTCCGGCGGTGGCCGCGCAGGACCTGGCCGAAGCGGTCGATGTGTTCTGCGAGAACATCGCCTTCAGCACCGCGCAGGCCGAGCAGGTGTTCGTGGCCGCGCAGGCGCATGGCCTGGCGGTGAAGATCCACGCCGAACAGCTCAGCAACCAGCACGGCGCTGCGTTGGCCGCGCGGCATGGCGCGCTGTCGGCCGACCACATCGAACACCTCGATGCAGACGGCATTGCCGCGATGCGTGCCGCCGGCACCGTGGCGGTGCTGCTGCCGGGCGCGTTCTATTTCACCCGCGACACCACCCTGCCCCCGATCGACGCGCTGCGCGCCGCCGGCGTACCGCTGGCACTGGCCACCGACAGCAACCCCGGCACCTCGCCGCTGACCAGCCCGCTGCTGGCCATGAACATGGCCGCGACACTGTTTCGCATGACCGTGGACGAGTGCATTGCCGGCTTCACCCGTGAAGCGGCGCGTGCGCTGGGCCGGCAGGCGCGGATCGGCCGGCTGGCGGTCGGGCTGGACTGCAACCTGGCCGTGTGGGACATCGAGGCGCCTGCCGACCTTGTCTACCGCATCGGCTTCAACCCCCTGCACGCGCGCGTGATGCGCGGCGTATCCGTCTGAACATAGAGATGCCTGGAGATTCCATGAGTACGACCCTGACCCTGCAGCCCGGCGCGGTGACGCTGGCGCACTGGCGCGCGATCTTCGACGGTGCCCGCGTGCGCCTGGACCCCGCGTCGGCCGAGGCGGTGCGCCGCAGCGCGCAGACCGTGGCCGACATCGTGGCCAAGGGCGAGCCGGTGTACGGCATCAACACCGGCTTCGGCAAGCTGGCCAGCGTACGCATCGAACGCGACGACCTGGAAACCCTGCAGCGCAATATCGTGCTGTCGCACGCCGCCGGCGTCGGTGAGCCGATGCCCGCGCCGGTGGTGCGCCTGATGATGGCGCTGAAGCTGACCAGCCTGGCCCAGGGCGCCTCGGGCATCCGCCCGGAAACGCTCGCCTTGCTGGAAGCCTTCCTGCAGCACGACCTGGTGCCGGTGATTCCGTGCCAGGGCTCGGTGGGCGCCTCGGGCGACCTGGCGCCGTTGTCGCACCTGGCCAGCGTGATGATCGGCGTAGGCGAGGCCTTCGTCGGCGGCGAGCGCCTGCCGGCCGCCGATGCCTTGGCGCGCTTCGGCCTGGCGCCGCTGGTACTGGGCGCCAAGGAAGGCCTGGCCCTGCTCAACGGCACCCAGTACTCCACCGCCTATGCGCTGGCCGGGCTGTTCGAGATCACCACCGTGTTCCAGGCCGCGCTGGTCACCGGTGCGCTGTCGGTGGAAGCGGCCAAGGGCTCGGACACCCCGTTCGATCCGCGCATCCACCAGATCCGCGGCCAGCGTGGCCAGATCGCCACCGCTGCGGCACTGCGCAGGTTGATGCAGGGCTCGGCGATCCGTGAATCGCATCGCGACAACGACGTGCGCGTGCAGGACCCGTACTGCCTTCGCTGCCAGCCGCAGGTGATGGGCGCGGCGTTTGATGTGATGCGCCAGGCCGCCACCACGCTGTCGATCGAGGCCAATGGCGTGTCCGACAACCCGCTGGTGTTCACCGATACCAACGAAGCGCTGTCCGGCGGCAATTTCCACGCCGAACCGGTGGCGTTCGCCGCCGACATGCTGGCGATGGCGGTGTGCGAGATCGGTTCGATCAGTGAACGCCGCACCGCGATGCTGGTCGACCCGGCGCTGTCGGGCCTGCCCGCGTTCCTCACCCCGAAGCCGGGCCTGAATTCCGGTTTCATGATTCCACAGGTAACCGCCGCCGCGCTGGTTTCGGAAAACAAGCAACGCGCCTACCCGGCCAGCGTGGATTCGATTCCCACCTCGGCCAACCAGGAAGACCACGTCTCGATGGCCGCGCATGGCGCACGCCGCCTGCTGCAGATGGCCGAGAACGCGGCCAACGTCGTAGGCATCGAGCTGCTGGCCGCCGCGCAGGGGTGCGACTTCCACGGCGGCCTGCGCTCCAGCGATGCGCTGGAAGCAGTGCGCCAGCGACTTCGTGCGCAGGTGCCGACCCTGCAGGATGACCGCTACTTCCACCCGGACATGCTGGCCGCCACCGCGCTGGTGCGCAGCGGCGCGCTGGCCGAAGGGCTGGCCGACATCCTGCCGCAGGTGGAGCCGCTGGCATGACCGCACATCCGGAGTGGTTGCAGGTGCATGAAGGCGATACGCCGCTGATCGTCAGCTTCCCGCACACCGGCACCGAACTGCCCGATGCGCTGGCCGGCGATTTCGTGTCGCCGTGGCTGGCCCGCCGCGATGCCGACTGGTGGGTGCATGAGCTGTATGACTTCGCCCAGCGCCTCGGGGCGACCACGGTGCGCTCGGCGATCTCGCGTTCGGTGATCGACCTCAACCGCGACCCCAGCGGCGTGTCGCTGTATCCCGGCCAGAACACCACCGGGCTGTGCCCGCTGACCACGTTCGACAACCAGCCGCTGTACCACCCGGGCCGGGAGCCGGATGCCGACGCGATTGCCCAGCGACGCGATACGTATTTTGCGCCCTATCACGCGGCGCTGGCGGCGCAGATCGCGCGCCTGCGCCAGCGCCACGGCACCGTGGTGGTATACGACGCGCATTCGATCCGCTCGCACATCCCGCACCTGTTCGACGGCGACCTGCCGCAGTTCAACCTGGGCACTGCCGGTCCCTCCGGCGCGCCGGATACCTCCTGCGACAACGCGCTCAGCGACGTGGTGGAGAACCTGTGCCGGATCAGCGGCCTGTCGCACGTGCGCAACGGCCGCTTCAAGGGCGGCTGGATCACCCGCCACTACAGCGACATCGCCGGCGGCGTGCACAGCCTGCAGATGGAGCTGGCCTGCCGCGGCTACATGCACGAACCCGAACCCGAACAGGTGGACGTGCACAGCTGGCCCACCCCGATCGACCCCGACCACGCTGCGCCGCTGCGCCACACGCTGCAGCAGGTGCTCACCGCCTGCCTTGAATTCGCGAACTCCCGGAGTGCTGCATGAGCCGTCACGATTCCACCCGCACCATCATCGCCCCCACCGGCAGCACGCTCACCGCCAAGAGCTGGCTGACTGAAGCGCCGCTGCGCATGCTGATGAACAACCTGCACCCGGACGTGGCCGAGCGCCCGCAGGAACTGGTGGTGTACGGCGGCATCGGCCGCGCCGCGCGCGACTGGGAAAGCTACGACGCCATCATCGAGACCCTCACCCGCCTGGAAGACGACCAGACCCTGCTGGTGCAGTCGGGCAAGCCGGTGGGCGTGTTCCGCACCCATGCCGATGCACCGCGCGTGTTGATCGCCAATTCCAACCTGGTGCCGCGCTGGGCCAACTGGGACCACTTCAACGAGCTGGATAAGAAGGGCCTGGCCATGTACGGCCAGATGACCGCCGGCAGCTGGATCTACATCGGTGCGCAGGGCATCGTGCAGGGCACCTACGAAACCTTCGTGGAAATGGGCCGCCAGCACTACAACGGCAGCCTGGCCGGCAAGTGGCTGTTCACCGGCGGCCTGGGCGGCATGGGTGGCGCGCAGCCGCTGGCCGCGGTGATGGCCGGCGCCTCGTGCCTGGCAGTGGAGTGCCGCAAGAGCAGCATCGAGATGCGCCTGCGCACCGGCTACCTGGATACCTGGACGGACAACCTGGACGAAGCGCTGCGCCTGATCGAGGAATCCTGCACGGCCCGGAAGCCGCTGTCGGTGGGCCTGCTCGGCAACGTCGCCGACGTGCTGGACGAACTGCTGGTGCGCGGGGTCAAGCCGGACCTGCTGACCGACCAGACCTCCGCGCATGACCCGGTCAACGGCTACCTGCCGCAGGATTGGACGGTGGAGCAATGGGACGAACAGCGCGTGACCGCGCCGAAGGTGGTCGAGAAAGCCGCGCGCGCGTCGATGGCCAACCACATCCAGGCCATGCTCGCCTTCCATGCGCTGGGCGTACCGACCGTGGATTACGGCAACAACCTGCGCCAGATGGCGTTGGAGGAAGGCGTGGAAAACGCCTTCGATTTCCCCGGCTTCGTGCCCGCCTACATCCGCCCGCTGTTCTGCCGCGGCATCGGCCCGTTCCGCTGGGCCGCACTGAGCGGTGACCCGGAGGACATCGCCAAAACGGATGCGAAGGTGAAGGAACTGATTCCGGACAACCCGCACCTGCACCGCTGGCTGGACATGGCCGCCGAGAAGATCAAGTTCCAGGGCCTGCCGGCGCGCATCTGCTGGGTCGGCTTGGGGGATCGTGATCGCCTCGGGCTGGCGTTCAACGAAATGGTCGCCAATGGCGAGCTGAAGGCACCGGTGGTGATCGGCCGCGACCACCTGGACAGCGGCAGCGTGGCCTCGCCGAACCGCGAAACCGAAGCGATGGCCGACGGCTCGGACGCGGTATCGGACTGGCCGCTGCTCAACGCCCTGCTCAACACCGCCAGCGGCGCGACCTGGGTGTCACTGCACCATGGCGGCGGTGTGGGCATGGGCTTCTCGCAGCACGCCGGCATGGTAATCGTCTGCGACGGCACCGAAGCGGCCGCCAAGCGCATCGCGCGCGTGCTATGGAACGACCCGGCCACCGGCGTGATGCGGCATGCCGATGCGGGCTATGAGATCGCGATTGAATGCGCGAAGGAGAAGGGGTTGGATCTGCCTGGGATTCTTTGAACGCATGCCGCCCAGCTTGAGGTCAGCATGGCCGTGCCGGGAGCCCGGGAAACTTGTTTCTCACCCAGGCCGCACGCTCCGCACCTTGGTAGGGTCGCATCCCGATCGACTGCCGATAGCCACACCGCGCCCCGTGGCGGCATTGCAATGATCGGGATCGCCTCTCCCGAAGCAGCGTGGTTGCAGGCGTCCATGCGTTAAAGGGATCGCCTGCCGTGCGTGCAGTCGTTTGGGAAACGACCCTACCCCCCCGTTCCTTCGGTGGGTGACGGCGGCGGCGCAACCTGTTAACTTTCGCGACACCACGACGGTTTACAGGTGTCGTGCCTGGCCGCCGCTGCCCATTTCGTACCGATTCCAGACGCATGCCCCCTCTCCTGTCGTTGCACCGCCCTACCCTGTCCACGCTGACCCTAGCCCTTTCGACCGTACTGGTTGCCACCGCCTCAGCCGCTCCGGCCGACAGGCCCACAACGCTGGAATCGGTCAACGTCACCGCCGCCGACACCACCGAACAGGCCCGTGCCGCGCTCAAACGCGTGCCCGGTGCCGGCAATGTGATCGACCTGGCCCGCACCGATGGCCGCCTGGCCGGCACCGCCGATGTGCTGGCCTACCAGCCCGGCATCAGCGCGCAGTCGCCCGGCAACGAAGGGGCCAAGGTCTCCATTCGGGGCTCGGGCATCAACCGCGGCCCCGGCGCGCATGCCTCCGGCATCTCGGTCTCGCTGGATGGCCTGCCCCTCACCGGCCCGGGTGGCACCCCCTACGAGCTGCTGGAACCGTTGTGGCTCAGCCGCGCCGAGGTGCTGCGCGGGGCCAACGGGTTTGAAACCGGCGCGCTGGCGTTGGGGGGTGCGATCAACTACGTCAGCCGCAGCGGCCGTGACGCCACCGGCCTGGAACTGCAGTATGAAGCGGGCAGCCGTGGCTACCAGAAGCGCAGCGTAGGCTACGGCGGCGTGGCGGGCGACGTGGACTACTACCTGGCCTACACCGATACCGAATACGACGGTTACCAGCAGCACGCCGCCGGCAACGGCAAGGGTGCGATGGCGAACGTGGGCTGGCAGATCACCCCGCAGCTGGAAACGCGCTTCTTCCTGCGCTACCGCGAAACCAACCACCAGACGCCCGGGCGCCTCACCCGCGCGCAGATCCGCAACGATCCCCGCGCGGCCAACCCGGCCAACCTGGCCATCGATGCGCAGCGCCCGCAGCCGGGCAGCACCTGGCTGGGCAACATGACCACGCTGCAGATCGATGACGATTCCTCGCTGCAGGCGGGGCTGGTCTACCACCACTACCCGATGGATCTCAACGAGAGCCTGTACCGGCAGCAGCTGGATTACACCAACCTCAACGCCACGCTGGATTACCGGCGGCAACACCTGCTGTTCGGGCGCGACAGCGTGACCACGCTCGGCCTGCGCGTCACCCACGACCTGGATGCGGACGTGCGCGAAACCCTGCGCTACCCCAGCAACGGCTACCCCGCCGGCACCCACACCCGCGACTTCTCCCACCACGGCACCAACAGCACGCTGCATGTGGGCAATGACCTGGCGTTGAGCGACACACTGCGCCTGCAGACCGGCCTTGCGCTGATCAACACCCGCCACGACGTGCAGGTCACCTGGCCGAGCACGCCGGAACGGCTGTCGGGCAGCGACTGGGACTACGCGCCGCGACTGGGCTTCACCTGGCAGCAGACCCCCGCCACGCAGTGGTTCGGCAACCTGAGCCGGTCGGTGGAGCCGGCGCACCCGTGGTCGATGATCTGGGGCTCGAACCTGTATTTCGCCCCCGGCAACGGCGCGTCCAGCGGACGCCAACGCGCACCGGTGGCGCTGGACAACCAGACCGCCACCACGCTCGAGCTGGGCGCGCGCGGCGACAGCGCACTCGGCCGCTGGGAACTGACCGGCTACTACGCGCACGTGCTGCATGAACTGCTGAGCGTGGAAGTCGTTCCGGCACCGAACCTGTTCGTGGCCGAGAACAACGCCAGCCCGACCGTGCACCGTGGCATCGAGGCCGGGCTGGACAGCACCCTGTGGCGGGGCGCCGACGGTCGCCTCTCGCTGCGCCAGGCGTATACCTTCAGCGACTTCCGCTACCGCCACGATGCCCGCTTCGGCAGCAACCGCCTGCCGGGCCTGCCGCGCCACTACTACCAGGGCGAACTGCGCTTCGATCATCCGACCGGGTTCTACGCCGCGGTCAACACCGAGTACGCCTCGGCGATGTTCGTGGACTATGCCAACAGCTTCCGCGCCGACAGCCACCTCATCTTCGGCACGCGGGTGGGCTTCGATGCCCCGAACGGCCGCTGGCAGGCCTGGGCCGAACTGCGCAACATCGGAGACCGCCATTACGCCGCGACGGTGACTCCCGGCTATGACGACGCCGGCCGCGACGTGGCGCGCTCGACGCCCGGCGATGGTCGCGGTGTTTACGCGGGCGTGCGTTGGCGATTCGAATGAGGGTGCCCGGGTGCCAGTAGAAATACTGGCGCCCGGCGCATCTATTGCCGTAGCCGCACGCGTCGGTGCGGCAGACACTGGAACCTCCCTGGCCGCCCTGCGGAGTTCCCGTGAACCAGTCCATTCCCCTGCTTGCCTGTGCCCTGCTGCTCGGATTGGGCGCAGCCGCCACCTGCCAGGCGCAGACGCCAAGCGACACCGCCGAACAGCGTTTCACCGCTTTGGACAAGAACGGCGACGGCCAGGTCAGCGAGGACGAATACGATGGCGCGGCCCTGTTTCGCCTGCTCGATGTCGACCACAACTACCGGGTGTCGGTCGAGGACATCCAGTCCGTGCTCGGCCCGGACCGCGACGGCCAGCTCAGCGCGGCTGACCGCATCCGCGTGGCCGACCTCAACGTCAACGGCGAGCTGACCGAAGACGAAGTCAGCCGCGTGACCGACATGCGTTTCCAGTCGCTGGACGCCAACCACGACAATAACCTGACCCTGACCGAACTGCGGGCTGGGTTCTGGCGGCCCTGAGCGGCCGGATAGTCGCGCGCCCTTCCCCCATGTGGAATGAATTCAGCCACACCTTCCTGGTTATCTTCACCAGCCTGCTGCCGGTTATCAATCCGCCGGGAGCGGCACTGATGGTGCTGGGCCTGCTGCCCGATGCCACGCCCGCCCAGCGCGGCCGGGTCGCTCGCGCGGTGGCGTTCAACAGCCTCGTGATGCTCGCTGTGTCGGTCAGCGTCGGGGCGTGGGTGTT
Source organism: Stenotrophomonas rhizophila (assembly GCF_001704155.1). Classification (NCBI taxonomy): domain Bacteria; kingdom Pseudomonadati; phylum Pseudomonadota; class Gammaproteobacteria; order Lysobacterales; family Lysobacteraceae; genus Stenotrophomonas; species Stenotrophomonas rhizophila. The sequence goes on from NZ_CP016294.1 coordinate 2,642,072, forward strand.
GTCCTTCTTCGGCATCTCCATTCCGGTATTGCGCCTGGCCGGCGGGCTGGTGATTGCCGCCACCGGCTGGCGCCTGCTGCAGGCACCGGCGCAGGCGGAACGCAGCTCGGTGGCCGGCGCCGCCGAAGCGGAGGCACGCCACGACCTCGATGCCACGGTGGAGTCGCAGACCTTCTATCCGTTCACCCTGCCGCTGACCGTGGGTCCCGGTGCGATCGCGGTTGCGACGGCCGTGGGCACCACCTCGCCCAAAGACGGGCCGGAATCGGTGCATGTCGTCGCGGCAGGCTGCGCGCTGCTGGCGTTGAGCGTGCTGATCTACCTGTGCATGCGCTACGCCGGTCGGCTGCAATCCTTGCTGGCGCCTACGGGCATGCAGGTCATGCTGCGCCTGTTGGCGTTCGTGATCCTGTGCATCGGTGTCGAAATCGGCTGGATGGGACTGTCCGAGCTGCTGGGGCTGCCAGTGGCGCACTGATCGGCTGGGCTTGACCCAGGTCAGGTCACCCCGCGGTGACGGAGCGGCTGCGCCGCCTGGTGCAGGCCCAGTCTCGATGCCGCCGTTGAACTCAGACCAGCGAACCCAGCATGAAGTAAGGCAGGTACATCGCAAACAGCACGCCCACCGAGCCCAGCAGGCCTGCGCCAAGGCCCAGCAACCCGGCCAGGATGCGGCCGGCGATGGGCGGGCCGAAGTACCAGCACGCCCCCACCAGCGCCGGCGCAAGCCAGGCCAGCAGATAACCCTGGCTGTAGACGCGGCTGATCCACGGCAGTGCCTGGCCGGCGCTGCCGAACATCTCCACGAACTGCGGCAGCAGCAGTGCCCCGAACAGGGTCACCACGAACGCCATGGCCACACTGGCGGCCAACCCCACCCACGGCAGGATGCCGGCACTGCGCTGCAGGAGCGGATGGGTCAGGTTCACCTGCGCGGCTCGAGCGCGCGTTCGACCGCCGTCTGCGCCAACGGCGCCATCCGCGCATATCCCGCCGCAGTGGGATGCACGCCATCGGCCGCGAGCGCCGGGTCCAGGCCGCCCTTCGTGTTGGCAAGCGCCGCGTAGTAGTCGAGCCAGACCAGCTTCCGCTCACGTGCGTAGGCGTGCAGCGCCGCGTTCAACGCCTTGACCTTGCCCGCAGGTTGCACGCCTGGCTGCCACGGGTATTCGCTGACCGGCAGCACCGAGGACAAGACCACGGTGATGCCGTGCGCGCGGGCCAGGTCAACCATCGCGTGCAGGTTGTCCTCGATCATCCCCTGCGTGCTCGGGCCGGTGTTGCCGGCGATGTCATTGGTTCCGGCGAGGATCACTACCACCGCCGGATGAAGCGCGATCACATCCTGCTGGAAACGCAGCAGCATCTGCGCGGTGGTCTGCCCGGAAATGCCACGGTTGAGGTAGCCCTTGCCCGGGAAGAAGCCCGGGCTGCCGGTGGCGCCCCATCCTTCAGTGATCGAATCGCCATAGAACACCACGCGCGGTGCACCGCCGACCGGCGCCGGCAGCGCGGCGTTTTCCGCGCGATAGCGCTGCAGTTGCGGCCAGTCGGCAAGGCGCTGCTGCATGAAGCGGACCTCATCCGGTGTCACCTGCGCCACCGGTTTGAGCAACAGCGGGTTGGTGGCCGGGGTTTCAGCAGCAGCAACCATGAGAGGGGCCAAGGTGATGGCAGCAAAGAGCACTGCCGTGAATGTCCGTGCGTGCATGTCAGTTCGGCCCATACGACGGTGGCAGCGTGGCGGTGCCCCACTGTGTGTTCTTCGCCCTGCCCAGTTCAAACTCCAGCGTGCCGCCCTTCTGCACCACGCTGGCCGGCAGCCAGCTGCCGTCGCTGGGCTTGCCGTCCACGCGCAGCGACTGCACATAGGGTGCGTCCATCGCCGCGCATCTGGAGGTGGCCAGCTTGGCTAACGTCCTTTTCGATGGACGCAGCGCTGCGATGCCGGGGCTGAGCTGGAAAGCATGGATGGCACATAGCCAGATGGGCGTACGCGAAGCGCACTGTTGAACGAATTTCATGTAAAGACCCCTGTTCTCGCGATCCTAGGTTCCAACCGGGTCCAGCGCAAGCGCTAACGATCCTACCGGCGGGTGGACGGAGAGACCGTACAAGCAGAATTCCCGTTAAATCTTCCGCGAGAGTTGCCGTTGATGCAGCGAGCAGCGGATCCGCTTCATGATCGCCGTCCTCCCCATTCTACCGGCTGCGACAGGCCCCAGATGGCGGCCGCCCCTGCATTTAACACATGCACTTGATGGCGCGGGGTACAGGCGCGAAAGCCCCTAACGCAGCTGACGCCTAGCGGAGGTTGGTCGGTGAGAACTGATCAGCTTTGTAACCCTTCTCCTCTATAGCAAATTCTGGATACACAGCTTTGGACAGCTGGGAGCCAAGACATCAAGGGAAATGCAGCGATACTTTGAAGGGCGCCCCACTAGCAAAATCGACAGATATTAGACATATTCAGCAAATCTGGATACGAACGTTAGCCTGGAAGAATAACCACCGCTGAGGACAGTATGGAAACGCTTTCCGTTACTGCTTTCTTGATACGAAGAGACTGTATAGACCAAGTTCGGGATTTCCTGAGGGATCAGCCGGACCAGATCCCTCTATCTTCAAACGTGGCAATTGGAACCTTCTTCCCTATATCCTCTGAACCTGACCCTCCCAATTGGGCCAAGGAACTTCAAGAAAAGCTACTGACAAGACCTCCGGCGCATCCTCTGAATTCCCAGAGTCCTGCCGGAATTATGTCCCTTTGGCTGAAGGGAAGGCTGATCCTCATCACGTTCGGCCACGCATGGATGAAGCTTGACGCGCGATGGTATCAGCATGACTTCGGACGGCGCGCCGCATTGAACCTGATTGATGAGGACGCATTGAGGCAGATTCGTCTTGAGCAAGTGCTAGCAAAACGTCATCGCCAGATTGAGCGCTCACCAGGAACGGCGAATCTATACTCCTTCGGATATGAAAGCGATCGCGACCTAGTTTTTTCTGTGGAAGGTGTAAGTCGAAATAAACTAATTCATGGAACAGTGCGAGGAGGCGCCGCGCTTCGATTCGAGACGAAGACCGAGCTGTTACCCAAAGCCTTGGAGTTGGCTTGCAAGCGACAAGGTTACGGCTACCAGAAAAAGTTCCCGGACATTGATAGCCTTTCCCCCATCACCAATCAACTCGACATTCAGCTTCTAGATGCTCAGCTGGATGCCGAACTGAAGTCCCCTCATCCTAGGATTTCGATGGCACCTCCAGCATCTCTGGAGGTTTTTGATCAAGACCTATACTTCACCTACGGACGATGGAACCCTAAGAACCACGCGCGATCGTGGAATTTATCCTTCGATGAATGGAGAGCATCACTTGGGGGCGTCCAGCCAACACTGGAAGCCAGCATGGGAACAGCAATCAGCGTTGTCGACGCTTCGACAAACATTCGCCGCGCAAGGATCTACCCTAAAGACTGCTTCTCTTTTGACGTTACAAACAAAAAAGGTCATTTCGTCCTCTTTTCTGGAAAGTGGTACATGGCCTCACCCAATCTAGAGGCAAAGATCGAGCACTTCCTCAACTCCCTCTTAGCACCAACTGCCCCTCCTCCCAGATGGAACGGGATAGATGACGAGACCGCCTACAACAATTCGGTCTGCAACTTGGACGCTGAGCTAGTTCATATGGATGCAAGGAACGTGATGTACGGAGGCGGACAGTCAAGGTTCGAATTTTGTGACTTCCTAAATCCGGTCAGAAGGATTCTTTATTTTGCCAAGAGCCCCAGTTCCGCCCAGGGCATGAGTCATCTATTCGAACAGACAAGAAGGACTGTAGAGCTATTCTTCGGAAATAATGACATGTATCTGACAAAGCTCAGGCAAAAGCTCCGAGACCAGCATCCGCAGATGAACATGGACTGGATCGAAGAGAAGCCGACATCATCTCAATGGGAAGTTTGCCTTGTCTCGCTCGGCAAACGCGCCGATCAGCTCTCGATGTTCCCCAAATGCGGCCTGATGAAGCTCCACCGAGAAGTTTCAGGCAGGTGTGGCAAGGTCACTTTCGCCGCACTGTAGCGGGCGACCCAGTCACACATCGCCCACCCAACAGTGGCGTCAGAGATAGTTTTGCTATCCGCCGACGCCACGTTGGGGCTGAGCGGTGCCTCGAAGTTGCTACTGGCTGAGAACCGCTTCTAACCTGTGCCCATCCAAATCGATCACAAACGCAGCGTAGTACTGATCGCCGTAGTCCGGCCGCGGCCCCGCCTTACCGTTTTCAGAGCCACCCGCTGCCAACGCGGCCGAGTGAAAAGCCTCTACGGCCGCTTGTGACTTTGCGGCGAATGCGAGATGGAAACCTCCCCCCGGTGCATGCGCGTCGTCGCGCAGTTTCAGGCATAACAGGTCATGGCCATCGATCAGCCCGTAACCGATCGCGGTGTCATCCTCGAACACACGGCGGTAGCCCAACGCATTCAACACCGCGTCGTAGAACCTGCCTGCAACAACCAGGTCGCGAACGCCGAGCGAAATGTGGTGCAGCATGTCAGTTCGGCCCGTACGACGGTGGCAGCGTGGCGGTGCCCCACCGCGTGTTCTTCGCCTTGCCCAGTTCGAACTCCAGCGTGCCGCCCTTCTGCACCACGCTGGCCGGCAGCCAGCTGGCGTCGCTGGGCTTGCCGTCCACGCGCAGCGACTGCACGTACGGTGCGTCCATCGCCGCGGCGTTGGCCGTGATGGTCAACGTGGCGCCGGGGCGCTGGATGACCGCTTCGCGGAACAGCGGGCTGCCGATCACCAGGTCTGCACGGCCCGGGTACAGCGGGTACAGGCCCAGCGCCGACCACACGTACCACGACGACATCTGGCCCAGGTCATCGTTGCCGGGCATGCCTTCGGGCGCATTGGTCCAGATCTGGCGCATGGCTTGGCGCACGGTTTCCTGTGTTTTCCACGGCTGGCCGACGAAGTTGTACAGCCACGGTGCCGCCACCGAGGGTTCGTTGTCCAGCTCGGCATGCAACGGGCCGGACTTGGTCACCGCCCATGCGCCATCTTCCTTGCGGAAGAACGCATCCAGCCGCTGGATGGCCGCGTCGCGGCCGCCAAGCGTGGCGATCAGCCCGGCCGGGTCGAACGGCACCATCCACAGGTACTGCGCACCGCTGCCTTCGACGAACTCCTCATCCGAGGCCGGATCGAACGCTGGCCAGCTGCCATCGGCATTGCGCGGCTGGATGTAGCCGGCCTGCGCCGTAGCCTTGGGGTTGTACAGGTTGCGCCACCAGCCGGAGCGCTGGCGGAACAGCGCCGCGCCCTGTTTGTCGCCTGCGGCGTTGGCAAGTTCGGCAAGGCCGAAATCGGCGGCCGCCATCTCCAGCGTATCCGAGGCGGTGCCCCAGCCCGGCGCACCCACCGGCATGTACTTCAACGCCATCCACTGATCCAGGCCCGGGCGCTGGCCGACGCACAGTACCGGGCAGCCGCGCCGGCTGAGGTCGCGTTCGGTCGGCACCGTGGCCGCCTTCTTGAGCGACGCGTAGGCGCGTTTCAGATCGAAGCTGCGGCCACCGAACGCGTGGATCGCAGCGACCGACGGCGGCGACGGATCGCCGTTCATCACACCGGTGGCACCGGTCAGGTGCGTCCAGCGGTCCCACACGCCGCCGTTCTGGTCGGCCTGGTTGAGCAGGGACTGCGCGATGTCCGAACCGACCTGCGGCTGCAGCAGCGTGACCAGCTGCAGCTGCGAGCGGTACACGTCCCAGCCCGAGTAGTTGGCGTACTGCGCACGCTGGCCTTTCGACAGCGCATGCACCTTGCCGTCCATGCCGCGGTAGCGGCCATCGCCGTCACTGAACAGGTTGGGCGCGAGCAGCGTGTGGTACAGCGCGGTGTAGAACACGGTGCGTTCGTCGGGTGTTCCGCCGGCCACGCGCACCTGGCCCAGCGTCTTGTTCCATTCGGCGCGGGTCGCGGCCTGGGTCGCTTCGACCGTGGTCCCATCCGGGCTTTCGCGGCGCAGGTTGGCGCGTGCACCGGCCTCGTCAACGTAGGAAATACCGATGCGCGCGGTCACCTTCGGGCTGCGCTTGGGGTCGAACTGGATCCAGCCGCCTGCACCCTTACCTACCGGCGGGTGACCCTGGGTGCCATAGCTGGTGCCGCCACCACCTTCGCGCGCGCCGGCCTGCACGTTCTCGTCGCGCCAGGTGCCGCCGACCTCGAAGGGCTGGTCGAACTCGGCCACGAAATGCAGGGTGTAATAACTTTCGCGGCGATCCTCGGCCAGGTAACCGCAGAAGTTGCCGGCGGTGACCGTGCCGCGCACGGTGCGCGTGGCCGGATCGATCACGATGCTCGAATCGGTGCTGCCCACTTCACTGTCGGAGGTGCGGAACAGCAGGTTGGCCGGTTTGTCGGCCGGGAACTGGAACTGCCCCACCGCCGTGCGCGCGGTGGCGCCCAGGTCCACCACCACGCCGTTGTCGAGCGTGAGCCGGTACGCACCGGGACTGGCCGACTCGCGCTTGTGGTCCAGCACGCTGGCGTAGCGCAGCCCAGCCTCGGCCGACGACGGCGACAGTTCCACCTTGGTGGTGACCGGCATGATCGGGATATCGCCGCTGGCCCCGGTGCAGCCGGTACCGGACACATGGGTCAGGCTGAAGCCGCGCACGCCGTTGCCGCGCCACTCATAGCCACCGGGCGCTGCAATCGCGAAGCGCTTGCCCGGCAGCGGGGTCATCTCCGGACTGAAGGCCACCATGCCGAACGGCACCGACGGACCCGGATACACATTGCCGGCGTTGGTGGTGCCGATGAAGGGATTGACCTCGGCGGCGAGGTCGGCGGCCTGCAGGGCGCAGGGCGCGGCGGTCAGGACAAGCGAAACGGCAACCAGCATCGAACGGTGCACGACGAACTCCCAAAGCGGAAAGGACGGACCATCAACGTAGCGCCACGGCATGCGTGGCTGGATCGATTGTATCGATCTAAACCCCGCCCGCAATCTGACCAAAGGCACCCCTGTCGCGGGGCGTCAGAACCCGTCGAGGGTGCGCAGCAACGAACCGAAGGTGAGATAGAACGAATCGTGCCCGCCCTGTGCGCGGCCATAGCCGAGGAACACCGGCCCAAGGAACGTATCGGCCCCGACGAACACGCTGCCGGCACTCTGCATGCCGTCGATGTTCACTTCATCACGCGTGCGCCAGAACCCGCCCCATTCCAGGCTGCCCCCGACGTACAGCGGAATGGTCAGCAACGAGTCGGCATGGGCCACGCGGCGGTAGTACACCATGCGCGCCAGCGCGGTCTGCGGGGCGAAGATCGCCTCTTCCGGGTACCCCGACAGGTTGCCCAGGCCGCCCAGGAAGCCGTAGGTGGCCAGCAGGTCGTCGCCACCGTGGGCGGATGAAATGCGCAGTCCACCCAGCCAGCGACTTTCGCCCCGCGCCCAGGCGCCATCCCACTGCAGGCGAGTAACGGCGGCGGGATCATCCGTGCCCAGCGCGTCCAGGTAGTGCTGGCGGGTCAGCGACAGGCGCTGGCCGCGGCTGGGGAAGGCCGAACTGTCGATGGAATCGTGGCGCAGCTGCCAGCCGATGCTGCCCATGTCGGCGCGGTAGTTGCCCAGCTCGCTGGGATTGCCCACATCCAGCCGGGTGCGCTCCTGCCCACGCTCGAGGAAGCTGGCCAGTTCCCAGTCCGGATGCGGGGACCAGGCCCAGCGCAGGCCACCCAGCCATTGGCTGTAGCGGTACTGCGCCAGCGAACCACGCTGCAGCAGCGCCAGGTCCAGGTCGGTGGCGCGGTAGCGTGCATAGGTCGAGAGCGCGTGCCGGCCGCTGCTGCCAAACGGGTGGTAGTACTCGGCGAAGGCTTCTTCCACCTCGCCCAGCCCGATGCGCAGTTTCAGTTCGGCGCCCTGGTCGGTCAGGCCGGTGCGGGTGAACTCGCTGATCAGCTGGTAGTTGCTGCTGCCATCGAAGTCATCGGACAGGCGCAACGCGAAATGCAGGAAATCCGGGCCCCAGCGTTTGTCCTGCGGGGCGATGACCAGGCCGAACTGGTCATCGCGCTGGTCCAGCCGCCATTGCACCTGCTCGTAGCGGCCCTCGCCGTAGGTCAGTGCAACCTGGCGTTCGATCCGTTCCGGTTGCAGCGGCTGGCCCAGCTGCGGCTGCAGGCGCTGTTCGATGAAGCGCGGGGTCTGCGTGTCCTCGCGCAGCACGTCGATGAACGCGACGATCGGCGTTTCATAGGCCGGCGGCCGGTGCTGCTGCTGGAAGATCGCGTACCGCGCCGGATCCACCTGGTAGCGCTGGATGCCCGCCACCTCGGCTTGTGCGGCCTGCTCGCCCACGGCGACCGCCGCTGGCGAGTGGTTGAAGTCCTGGCTGCCCATGTCGCCCAGCGGCGGCGTGATCAGCAGATCCTGCGTACCCAGCGTGGCCAGCTGCGCATCGACCACCCGCTTCATCAGCACGCCGGCCATCTGGTGGCTGATCGCCAACGGCGAATCCAGGCGTTCTTCGGTCATCAACGGCGTGCCCACCCGCACCACGATCAGGCGCTGCGCGCCGAGCCGGCGCGCTTCGTCGATCGGCAGGTTGTCGACCACGCCGCCATCGACCAGCAGGTGGTCCTGGTAACGCACCGGTGCGAACACGCCGGGGACCGACATGCTGGCGCGGATCGCCAGCGCCATGTCGCCCTGGCCGAACACCACCTTGTCGCCGGTGACGATATCGGTGGCCACCGCCCGGAACGGGATGGGCAGCTGGTCGAAGTCACGCACCTGCCAGGTCGGCAGCAGCAGCCGGCGCAACAGCATTTCCAGTTTCTGGCCCTGGATCAGGCCGCGCGGGAATGCGATCTTGCCGTTGCTCAGGCCGACTTCGACCCCGCCGAGCAGGCGCAGGTCGTCTTCCTTGCGGCGCATGCTGCGTTCGTTGCGCGGTGGTTTGTCGCGCAGTACGTCGGCCCAGTCGATGCGGTCGAGCACGGTTTCGATTTCATCGGCCGAGTATCCGGAGGCATACAGCCCGCCGACCACCGCGCCCATCGAGGTGCCGACGATGCAGTCCACCGGCACCCGCTCGCGCTCCAGCACCTTGAGCACGCCGATATGCGCTGCGCCACGCGCGCCGCCACCGCCGAGCACCAGGCAGGTGCGCGGGCGGTCGTGGTGCGTGCCGGCGTGCGTATCCGTCGCTGCCTGCCGCGCCCCGGCTGCCAGCGGCAGCAGGAGCGCAGCAACGAATGCCCACCGACGGAGCAGGCGCACCTTCCTGTGCGACGGACGGGGGTCATCCTGCATGTCAGCTCCTGGCGTCGTATTCTGGCCGATGCCCGCACTGTGCCTGTGCCACCCGCGCGCGTCCAGATCGACGGGCAGCACGCAGGGCGTGGCGCTACTTGGCGTTTTTGACGTAGGTGTCGAACCAGTTGAGCATTTCCGACACCAGCTGCTCGTTGGATTCCAGCGCCGTGTACCAGTGCGGTTCGTTGGGCAGCATCACCAGCCGGGTGATGCCGCCGTTGCCGCGGATCGCCTGGTACAGCTTGCGCGACTGGAACGGTTCGGTACCCGGGTTGGCGTCGTCCTCGCCGTGGACCAGCAGCAGCGGCAGCTTGATCTTGTCGGCATAGAAGAACGGCGAGGCCTTGAGGTACACATCCTGCGCATGCCATACCGAACGCCGTTCGTTCTGGAAACCGAACGGGGTGAAGGTCTTGTTGTACGACCCGCTGGTGGCCACGCCGGCCTTGAACAGGTCGGTGTGCGCGATCAGGTTGGCGGTCATCAGCCCACCATGGCTGTGCCCGGTGACGCCGATCCGGTTGCGGTCCACCACGCCCAGGTCCACTGCCTTGTCGACCGCAGCCTTGGCATCGGCTTCGAGCTGCTCCAGGTAGGTGTCGTAAGCGTTCTTCGGATCACCGACGATCGGGAACGCGGCGTTGTCGATGATCGCGTAGCCGGCCAGCAGCATCAGCCGGTACGGCGCCAGGCGGGTGAAGGTCTGCTGCGAACCGGAGACCTGCCCGGCCTGCGCCGCGTTGGCGAAGTCGGCCGGGTATGCGTAAAGGATGGCCGGCACGCGCTGGCCTTCCTGGTAGCCCGGCGGGGTGTACAGGGTGAACGACAGGTCCACCCCATCGGCGCGCTTGTAGGTGACCAGGCGCTTCTTGATCTGGCGCACTTCCGGGGTCGGGTCGCTGAGCATGGTCAGCGCGGTGGCGGTGGAGGTGTACTGCGCCTCGCCGTCTTCAGCGCTGGCGGTGCGTTCGCCCTGCTGGCGCACGAACGCATTCGGCGGGTCCATCACCGACTGGTGCCAGGTCAGGTAGCGGCCCGGGGTGGCGGTCAGCCCCAACACCTGCTCATAGGCGTCGGCGCCACTGCGGAACAGGCGCTCGGTCTTGAGCGTGCCCAGGTCCAACCGGTCCAGGAACGGACGGTCGCCCTGCGGCGAACTGCCCTGCCCGCGCAGGAACACGAAGCTGCCGTCCTGGCGCACCACCGGCGCGCCGTTGGGCAGGCGCTTGAACACCAGGTTGCCCGGATCGGCGTAGAGCTCGTCGCTGGACAGGTCCCAGAGCAGCCGGCCTTCCTGCCTGGGCTGGTCGACATCGACGATGCGGGTCTGCCGCCAATGACGGTTCTCATCGTTCTCGAACAGGAACGACACCGCCGGGTCCGCGCTCCAGGCAATGCCTTCGAAGCGCTGCGCGGTCCGCGCGATTTCCTGCGGTTTGGCGGAGAACGGTGCCTTCAGCGCCAGCACGCGGTCGCGGTGCGGCACGGTCACTTTCCAGTCGCCCTTGTCCAGCGCTTCGGCATAGACCAGCGTGGCCGGATCGGTGGAGCGCCAGTCGAAATCGCGCGGGCCTTCGGGCACGCCGTGCACCGGCACGCGGTCGGCCAGCGGCAGGCTGGCGATGGGCGTGCTGCGGCCCGTGCCCAGGTCGAGCACGGCAACGTCATTGGCGAAACGCTGGTAGGTCACCGCGTGCGAGAACGGCGCCTTGAGCGTTTCGGTGAGCACATGCACGCCATCGGGGGCGGCATTGACCTCGTTGTACAGCGCCGGCGCGCCGATGGCGCGCACGCTGCCGGCGCTGGCGTCCACCACGGCCAGCTGCGAGGCACCGTAGTAGGCGAACAACGCTTCGTCATGCGCGCTGGTCAGGGTGTCGCGGGCTTCGTAGGTGCTGCTCTCGCCGCTGCTGCCCAGCGATTCCTGGACGTCCGGGCCACCGGGGCCGTTGCCGCTGCTCGGGGCCGGGCCCTGGTTGGCCGGCACGGTCTTGACCAGCAGCTGCTGGCCACCGCCCAGCCACTGCACGGTGTAACCGAAAATGGGATTGAGCTGCACGCCCGGGATCTGCTTGACCTGGCCGGTCTGTGCATCACCTACCCAAAGCTGCACCGAGGTGTCTACTGCGTTCTGGAACGCGAAGTGGCTGCCATCGGCCGACCACTGCGCCACGCCGGCACAGCCCTGCGGCAGCGCGACCTTGGTGGTGCGGGCGGTGCCGACATCCACCAGCGAGAAATCGGCGACGCAGGCCGGAATGCCGTAGCCGCCCTGGGTATCGTGGCGGCTGCGGTTCTTCGGTTCCAGCCGCACGCCGGCCAGCTTGAGATACGGCTGGGCAACGCGCTCGATCGACGGATAGGTCTGCAGCGTGGTCAGCAGCAGCCGCTGCCCGCTCGGGTCCAGGCTGGGCTGCGGCGGTGGCGGCGCCTTGAGCACCTTGAGCAGCTGCTCCGGCGGTTTGGCGTAATCGGCGAAGGCCGGTGCGGCCAGGCTGAGCGCGGCCACGGCAACGGCGGTGGCAAGGCAGGTACGACGGATGAGCATCCAGATCCCCTTGAAGGTGTGGGTCCCGGCGGCGCACTTGTCGCCGGCATGCCGTGGAATCTAGCACCGGGTCATCGCGTCGGAATGGGCCGAAAGCACTGGGTGCATTGCCGGCCTTGCACTTCGGATGCCGTCAATCAGGCGCCCTGGTAGACGTCGTGTACAAGCGAAATGCCCAACGCTGCCATTCGGCCGAGCAACCGGGGCGGCAGCTCGATGGCGAAGTTCCGGTTGCTGTGCGAACTGAACCAGATGCGGGAGGTGGCGACGGCAGGAATTGGTGCGCGCCAGGCCTTGGTTTTGTGCATGACGCGCTCCTGGCTGGGTTGCGGGGCTGGGCACGGCCCGGGTCTACGGGGCGTCGCCCTTACGGGCTGCCGCGTGCCGGGCCCCTGGATCAATGCGCTGGCGTGCGCTCGCCGCGGTCGATGATTGCGCCTTCGATACTGTCCTTGGGTGCGCCGATGCGCTCCATGAAGTCGCGCAGCATCACCTCGCGGCAGTGCTCGACGGATTGCCCATCGCGCTCGGCGAACATCCGCGCGGCGTGCTCGAACAAGTCCGAGAGCAACTCCCCGAAATCGGCGGCGCCGCCACTGAGATCGGAATTGAGGGTCACGTGAAGCTCTTCGTGGGCGGCCCACAGGCGCATGATCTCGAAGGCCTCTGGATCGCTCAGGACGCCATCAGGGATGCGCAGTTCGTCGGTGTACATCAGGTTTCGTCCTTGCATGCGGGAGGGGGCGGCGCCACGGTAAGATGGCGCTGCTCACTCCGTCAATGGATGTCCCTTGCGTACCGTCCACGCGCTCCGTTACATCACACCGCTCCGCGAGGGCGGCTCGTTGCCCGCCGTGGTCGAGACCGACGACGACGGCATGGTCGTGCTGAAGTTCCGGGGCGCCGGCCAGGGTCCCAAGGCACTGATTGCCGAGCTGATCGCCGGCGAGCTGGCACGCACGCTGGGCCTGCCGATTCCGGAAATCGTGTTTGTCGAGCTTGACCGCGAGTTCGCGCGCACCGAGCCCGACCCGGAGATCCAGGACCTGATCCGCGCCAGCGAAGGGTTGAACCTGGGCAGCGATTACCTGCCCGGCGCGATCAACTACGACGTGGCGGCGATGCCGGTGGATGCCGACCTCGCCTCGCGGATCGTGTGGTTCGACGCCTTCACCAGCAATGTCGACCGCACCGCGCGCAACCCGAACCTGATGGTGTGGCACCGCATGCTGTACCTGATCGACCACGGTGCGGCGATGTACTTCCACCACGATTGGGCCACGGCGGGCGATGCCTGCGTGAAGCCGTTCCTGCTGATCCGCGACCATGTGCTGCTGTCGTTCGCCACGAAGATCCCCGAGGTGGACGGTGAGCTGGCGGCGCGGCTGCCGGATGCGGAGATTGAGCGCATCGTCGCGCTGGTGCCGGACAGCTGGCTGGTGGACGAACCCGCGTTCGACAGCCCGGCGGCCTACCGCCAGGCGTACATCGATTATCTGAAGTGCCGGCTACAGGCACGTGACGCTTTTGTACAGGAGGCCGTCCGTGCCCACGCTGCACACGTATGACTATGCGGTCATCCGCGTGGTACCGCGGGTGGAACGCGAAGAGTTCATCAACGTCGGGGTGATCGTATCCTGCCCGGGGGCGAAGCATATTCAGGCGGCGATTGAGATTGACCCGGTGCGGATGCAGGCATTCGCGCCGTCGCTGGACCTGGAGGCGCTGCAGCCATGGCTGGATGCGATCGTGGCGATCTGCCGGGGTGATGCTGCTGCGGGCCCGATCGCGCAGCTGCCGGCGCGTGCGCGGTTCCATTTCCTCACCGCCAAACGCAGTTCGGTGGTGCAGATGTCGAGCACGCACGTGGGGCGGACAGCGGATCCGCAGGGCGTGGTGGAGCATCTGATGCGCAGGATGGTGCGGGTGGTGTGATGGTCGCGTGCGCCGCCGGATCCATCATGGGTTGGGGGCGACTGTTGGTCGGCTGTTTCTGCCCCTGCGGTAGAGCCGACTGTTAGTCGGCTGCTGTTGCCCCTGCGGTAGAGCCGACTGTTAGTCGGCTGCTTTTGCCCCTGCGGTAGAGCCGACTGTTAGTCGGCTGCTTTTGCTTTTGGAGGTTGATGTGGTGGTCGGGTGTTTTTTTTGTTTCGCGAAGAGCAGCCGACTAACAGTCGGCTCTACCGTCGGCTCTACCGTCGGTTCTACCGTCGGCTTTGCTCCTTCCCTCTACAGCTCCCATCTGCACCATGCGTGTGGATAGTCGCCTATCCGTTCCGCAAGCTTCGCACGTACTGGATTGGCAAGAATGTACATCGTCTGTTCGCGCAGTGATTCGTCGCTCCGGATCGCATGGTCGTAATAGCCCGGCTGCCAGACGGCGCCGCTACGCTTCCGACATCGATTCATCAGGTAGCTGCTGCGCGCCTTGAATCGCTGCACGCAATAGCCCAGCGTGTGGGTCCGCAACTGCGCCAGCCAGTGGATGTGGTCAGGCATGATGACCCATGCCAGTGAGGCGGTGAAGCCTTCTTCGTCCATCGCGCGAAGGGTTCGGCTGACGATCTGAACACAGCGCTCGTCGTCGAAGCTGCGTTGCCGATGCTGGCAGACCATGGTGAGCGCGTAGACGTTGCCGATGTGGGACCAGCGGCCATAGTGGAGTTTTGGGCTGCTCATGCGCTCAGAATGCCCTGCGCTTGTTGGCAGTGGCATCGGGGTTGTTCCCGGTTTTTCACGGTGGAGCAGCCGACTGACAGTCGGCTCTACCCTAGCCCGGGTCGGGCGGCCGACTAACAGTCGGCTCTACCGCAGGGGCAAAAGCAGCCGACTAACAGTCGGCTCTACCGCGGGCTCTGACCGTTCTTGCTCGCCTTCGGCAGCGCGTATGCCATCACGTAATCGCCGGCCGGGGTTTCCATGAAATGGTGGCCGCCGGCCATGATCACCACGTACTGGCGGCCGTCGTATTCGTAGACCATGGGGTTGGCCTGGCCACCGGCGGGGAGCTTGGCGTGCCACAGTTCCTTGCCGGTCTTCAGGTCGATGGCGCGCAGCAGGTCGTCGGTGGCGGCGGCGATGAAGATCAGGCCGCTGGCGGTGAGCGCCGCGCCGCCGTTGTTCGGGGTGCCGATCTCGATCGGCAGGCCGGAGCGGATGCCGAACGGGCCGTTGCCGCGCGCGCTGCCGAACGGACGGTCCCAGAGCAGCTGGCCCGTGCGCAGGTCGATGGCTCGGATGCCCCCATACGGCGGCTGCTTGCACAGCAGTCTGGTGAACGGCAGGCGCCAGCCTGCGTTGACGTCGATGGCATAGGGGGTGCCAGTCTGCGGGTCCCCTGCCCCTTCGGCGCCGCCGCGGTCGGCACGCACCTGCTCACGTGGCACCCAGCCCTTGCGGTCCGCTTCGGCGCGCGGCACCAGCCGGTTGTAGTTGGGCATATCGTGGTAGTTGGCCACGATCACGCCATGGCGCGGATCCACCGCGACGCTGCCCCAGTCCGAACCGCCGTTGTAACCCGGGTATTCGATGGAATGGCGGTCTGCAGTGGGCGGCGTATAGAAGCCCTGGTAACTGGCATTGCGGAACTGGATGCGGCACACCAGCTGGTCAATCGGCGTGATGCCCCACATGTCGCGCTCGGTCAGGTCGGGCTTGCGCAGCGTGTGGTACAGCGAAAACCGCTGGGTCGGCGCGCGTTGTTCGGGCTCAACTCCGCCGCCGGGCACCGCGCGCTCTTCCGCCGGCGTCAGCAGTTCACCGGTGCGCCGGTCCAGCACGTACAGGTCGCCCTGTTTGGTCGGCAGCAGGATCGCCGGCACCTTGCCGGCGGCGGTCGGGTAATCGATCAGCGTGGCCTGTGAGCCGAGGTCGTAATCCCAGACATCCTTGCGCACGGCCTGGAAGTTCCACACCGGTTTGCCGGTGGCCACATCCAGCGCCACCAGCGAGGTCGCATAGCGGTTCTGGTTTTCAGTGCGCGAACCGCTCCAGTAGTCGCCCGCCGAATTGCCCATCGGCAGGTACACCAGCCCCAGCTGCTCATCGCCGGTCGCGGTGGTCCACATGTTGGGGGTGCCGCGCGTATAGGTCTGGCCCTGCGGTGGCAATCCGCTGCGGTCGGGTGCATCCATGTCCCATGCCCAGCGCAGCTTGCCGGTCTGTGCGTCGTAGGCCTGGATGACCCCGGACGGGGCATCGCGGCGCTGTCCGTCCAGCACCTGGTGGCCGGTGACGATCACCCCGCGCACGATCGCCGGCGGCGAGGTAATGGAGACATAGCCCGGTGGCACCTCGCCCATGCCCAAGGTGATGTCGACCTGGCCATTGTTGCCGAAGCCCGGGCACGGCCGGCCGGTGGCGGCGTCGACGGCGATCAGGCGCCCATCCAGCGTGCCTTCGATGATGCGTGCCGCGCACAGCGCGCGGTTGCCCGCGGCGAGCGGCCGGTTGCCCATGCTGGGCGGTGGTTCGGGCAGCGCCAGGTCGGCGGCGACGTCGGCCAGCACCGGATCCACCTGCGGCACGCCGGGCACTTCGTAGTAGGCCACCCCGCGACATGCGGCCGTGTAGGGAATGGATGCGTCTTTCACCTTGGGATTGAAGCGCCAGCGCTCCTTGCCGGTGGCCGCGTCGAGCGCGATGAGCTGGTTGCGCGCGGTGCACAGGTACAGGCTGTCGCCCACCTTGAGCGGGGTGGTCTCGGCGCCCCAGCGCTTCTTCGGCAGGTCGCCGGTGCGGAACTGCCAGGCCAGCTCAAGGTCGCCGACGTTGGCCGGCGTGATCTGCTGCAGCGGTGAATAGCGCGTGCCCGCGTTGCTGCGGCCCCAGGCGGTCCAGTCGCCCGGTGCGGGCTGGTCGGCCGGTTGCGGGCTGGCCTCGCGGGTCGGGGCGAGTCCGGTACCGGCGGCATCGACCGGGAACGCCTGCGCACCGGCCACTGCGCCGTGCGGGACGAAGGCCAGGGTGAATGCCACCGCGAACACCAGTCCCAGCACCCCGGCCAAGGTGCGGGAGATGCGCCGCGGCACCGGCGTGCGCAGGGTCGGCAGCAGCAGCGCAAGCAGGAAGCCCAGCGCGGTGATCACGCCCAGGCGCGGCACCCAACGCCAGTAGTCACTGCCCGATTCCCACCATGTCCACAGCAGCGTACCGACGAACACCAGGAGGTAGGCCCATGCGCCGGCGCGGCGATTACCCCACAGGAGCACGCCTGCGGCAAGCAGTCCTGCCCCGGCCAGGACGTAGTACCAGGACCCGCCCAGTTGCGCGAGCCAAGCGCCCAGGCCGCCCAGTACAAGTCCGAGGAGCAGCAGGACCAGCGCGAGCACGGTGATCAGGGGGTGGCGCGGCGGCAGCACCACGGGCGGCTCTGAGGTCGGCACAGCGGACATCGGTGTTCTCCCCGGTACGGCGGAACCCTGGATGCTGCCGGCCTCCCCTGCTGGCCGGTTTTTTTGAAGCTTATGCCTGTTCGGGTGTGAATGGGGTGGGATTTTCTTCGGGCTTCCGGATGGGCGGCCTGGGCCGGCCAACGGCCGGCGCTACCGGACATTGAGCGCGCCGGAGGGCTCCAGGTGCCGGAAACGAAGAACGCCGGCGTTGGCCGGCGTTCTCCGTAGTGCGTTGCGGGTGGATCAACCCTGCGGGTTTTCGTCGCCTGCGACCGCTGCCGGGGCGGTGTCGACCGGCGTTGCCGCAGTCTCCACCTCGTCCTCGACATCGTCGATGGACGCATCCATCCGCTCCACCGCCTGCAGCTTCTCGTCCTTGGACAGGCGGATCAGGGTCACGCCCTGGGTGTTGCGGCCCACGCGCGAGATTTCCGAGCCGCGGGTACGCACCAGGGTGCCACCGTCGGAGATCAGCAGGACCTCGTCGCGCGAGCCCATCAGCACCGCGCTGACCAGCTTGCCGTTGCGCTCGGTGGTCTGGATGCCGATCACGCCCTGGGTACCGCGGCCCTTGCGCGGGTAATCCGGCAGCGGGGTGCGCTTGCCGTAGCCGTTCTCGGTCGCGGTCAGGATGTACAGCATGCTGTCGTCGTCGCCACCTTCGATCACGGCATCGCCGTTCTCGACCGTGGTCTCTTCCACCTGCACGTCGTCTTCGCTCTCGTCCTCGCTGCCGCCGGCACGCTCGGCCACGATCAGGCTGACCACTTCCTCGCCCTTGGCCATCTTGATGCCGCGCACGCCGGTGGCGGTACGGCCCATCGAGCGGACCCGGTCTTCGCCGAAGCGCACGGTCTTGCCGTTGGAGGCGAACAGCAGGATGTCGCGGTCGCCGTCGGTCAGGCCGACGCCGACCAGCGCGTCACCCTCGTCGAGGTTGATCGCGATCTTGCCGCGCGCCAGGCGGAACGCGAACTCGCTGAGCGGGGTCTTCTTGACGGTGCCGTTGCGGGTGGCGAAGAACACGAACTGGCCTTCGGCGTATTCGCGTACCGGCAGCACGGCCTGCACCCGCTCACCGGATTCCAGCGGAATCCAGTTGATGATCGGGCGCCCGCGCGCATTCGAACCGGCTTCGGGCAGCTGGTGTACCGGCAGCCAGAACACCTTGCCCGAGCTGGTGAAGGTCAGCAGGGTGTCATGGGTGTTGACCAGCCACAGCTGTTCGATGAAATCCTCTTCCTTGGTCGACGCCGCGCTGCGACCACGGCCGCCGCGACGCTGGGCTCGGTAGGCACTGACCGGCTGGCGCTTGACGTAGCCGGCGTGCGACACGGTGACCACCACGTCTTCCGGCGCGATCAGGTCCAGGATGTCCAGGTCTTCTTCGCTGTGGCGGATCTCGGTGCGGCGTTCGTCGCCGAACTCGGTGCGCACGTTGATCAGCTCTTCGCGGATGACCTGCAGCAGGCGGTCCGGATCTTCCAGGATGTGGATCAACCCGGCGATGGTTTCCAGCAGCAGCTTGTACTCTTCGGTCAGGCGGTCCTGCTCCAGCCCGGTCAGGCGGTGCAGGCGCATTTCCAGGATCTGGGTGGCCTGGATCTCGGTCAGCTGGTAGCCACCCTCGATCAGGCCCACGCCCTTCGGCAGGTCTTCCGGACGCGAGGTTTCCGCGCCGGCGGCACCCAGCATCGAACCGACCAGACCCGGTTCCCACAGGCGCGCGAGCATGCGCTCGCGGGCTTCATTGGGATTGGGCGAGGTCTTGATCAGTTCGATCATCTCGTCGATGTTGGCCAACGCAACGGTCAGGCCTTCCAGCACGTGGGCACGGGCGCGCGCCTTGCGCAGCTCGAACACGGTGCGGCGGGTGACCACTTCGCGGCGGTGGCGCACGAAGGCCTCGAGCATCTGCTTGAGGTTCATCAACTGCGGGCGGCCATCGACCAGCGCCACCATGTTGATGCCGAACACCGATTCCATCTGGGTCTGCTGGTAGAGGTTGTTCAACACAACTTCCGCCGACTCGCCGCGCTTGATTTCGATGTAGATGCGCATGCCGTCCTTGTCGGACTCATCGCGCAGCTCGCTGATGCCTTCGAGCTTCTTTTCCTTGACCAGCTCGGCGATCTTTTCGATCAACCGGGCCTTGTTCACCTGGTACGGGATCTCGGTGACGATGATCGATTCGCGGCCGTTGTCGGCCACTTCGATATCGGCCTTGGCGCGGATGCGCACCCGGCCACGACCGGTGCGGTAGCCGGCGACGATGCCGGCGGTACCGTTGATGATGCCGGCGGTGGGGAAATCCGGGCCCGGGATGTACTCCATCAGGCCGTCAACGTCGATCTCGGGGTTCTCGATCAGCGCGATGCAGGCGTTGATCGCCTCGGTCAGGTTGTGCGGCGGGATGTTGGTCGCCATGCCCACGGCGATACCGGCCGAACCGTTGACCAGCAGGTTGGGGAACCGGGTCGGCATGACCGTCGGCTCCAGTTCCTTTTCGTCGTAGTTGGGCTGGAAATCGACGGTTTCCTTGTCGATGTCGGCCATCAGCTCATGGGTGAGCCGCGACATGCGCGCTTCGGTGTAACGCATCGCCGCAGCGGAGTCGCCGTCGACCGAACCGAAGTTACCCTGGCCGTCCACCAGCATGTAGCGCAGCGAGAACGGCTGCGCCATGCGCACCAGGGTGTCGTACACCGACTGGTCGCCATGCGGGTGGTACTTGCCGATGACGTCACCGACGATACGCGCCGACTTGTAGTAAGGCTTGTTGCTGTGCGCGTTCAGCTCGTTCATCGCGTACAGCACGCGGCGATGCACCGGCTTGAGGCCATCGCGCGCATCCGGGAGGGCGCGCCCCACGATCACGCTCATGGCGTAATCGAGGTAGCTCTTGCGCATCTCGTCTTCCAGGTTGACCTGGATGATTTCCTTGGCGTTTTCTGCCATTCGGGTTCCGTTGTCTGGTAGCGGTCCAGTCCGTCGCGCCGGCCCTTGCGGGGCGGCGGCGTCGGAATCTCGATTAACTGACGGAGTCTACCACAACGGGGCCCTTTCCGCCGCCGTTTACGGTGTTTTTACCTGCAGGAATCAGGGACTTAGGTGCGGCTTCGGGACAATTGCGCAAGACCGCCGATGTGAGGGCCGATCGGCACCGCCCGGGCCGACCAACGGTCGGCGCTACTGCAACCCCACGGCCACGTCATCCCGGTAGCGCCGGCCGTTGGCCGGCCCACGGTCAACCGAACGCAGCCTGCATGTTGGCCACGGTGGGATTCAGGATCACGCCCTTCTCGGTCACGATGGCGTCGATCAGCTCGCCCGGGGTGACGTCGAACACCGGATTCCAGGCGGCAATGCCTTCGGCCACGGTGCGGGTACCCCCCACGCCATACAGCTCGCCCGGGTCGCGCTGCTCGATCTCGATCTGCGCACCGTCGGCGGTGTCCATGTCCACCGTGGACGACGGCGCCACCACCATGAACTTCACCCCGTGGTGGCGGGCGGCGATGGCCAGCTGGTAGGTGCCGATCTTGTTGGCGGTGTCGCCGTTGGCACAGATGCGGTCGGCGCCGACGATCACCCACTGTACCGCCCCGGTCTTCATCAGGTGCGAAGCGGCCGAATCGGCGATGAGCGTGGCGTCGATGCCGTCCTGCTGCAGCTCCCACACGGTCAGGCGCGCGCCCTGCAGCCACGGCCGGGTTTCGCCGGCAAACACCTTGGCGATGCGGTGCTGGGCCATGCCCGCGCGGATCACCCCCAGCGCGGTCCCGAAGCCGGCCGTGGCCAGCGAACCGGTGTTGCAGTGGGTCAGCACGCCGCTGCCGGCATCGATCAGGCCGGCGCCCAGCGCGCCCATGTGGCGGTTGGCGGCCAGGTCTTCGTCGGCGATGGCCTGCGCTTCGCGGGCCAGCACCTGCGCCCAGTCAGCACCGGCGGGCGCCACGGCGCGGCGCATGCGTGCCAGCGCCCAGGCCAGGTTGACGGCGGTCGGGCGTGACGCGTTCAGGCGTTGCAGCGCCGGTTCCAGCTTGGCCAGCGCCTGCGCCCCATCATCGGCCTGCACCTGCTGCGCGGCCAGCACCACGCCCCAGGCCGCGGCGATGCCGATGGCCGGCGCGCCGCGCACGGTCAGCGCATGGATGGCCTCGGCCACCGCGTCGCTGTCACGGCATTCCACATGCTCCACCACGAACGGCAGCTTGCGCTGGTCGAGCAGCTGCAGGGAATCACCGGTCCACAGGATCGGACGGATGTGGTCGTAGCGGGCGTAATCGATGTCGGGGGATGCGTTCATCCCGTCATTGTAACGGGCGCTCAATTCACATGGAATTCGGCGCGGCAGCCGTTGTCCACCCATACCCCGCGGGCATCCCAGCCCCAGTCGCGGCCTTCCTCGCAGGGGCTGCCGGACAGCTGCTTGACCAGCGTGGCGCTCTTGCTGATGCCCGCCCCGCAGAACCGGCGCTGGCGCGACTTGGATTCGCAGACCAGCGGGCGCGGCACATCGAGGAACCCACTGCCATCGGCCGCGCCCACCTCGAAGTCGCCCTGGCAGCCTCGGGTAACCCACACCTCGTTGCGCTTGACGCCCCAGCTGTGCCCTTCCCGACACGGCATCGCCGACAACTGGCGCAGCAGCCGCACCGGCGCGCCCTGCAGGATCACCGGGCAGCTCTGCGGGCGGCCATTGGATTCGCAGCGCAACACCCGGCGCACCTTGCGTTCGCCACCGGTGCTGCCGGGAGCGCCACGGCTGCGGAACTCAGCCCGGCAGCCGAGCGTGACCCACACCCCGGTGCGATCGGTGCCCCATTCCGAGCCGCGCACACAGCTGTTGTCGGACAGTTGGCGGACCAGGTCGACGCCGTTGGCGACCGGCATGTCGCAATGCACCCATTCCATGTCGCGCGATTGGCAGCGCACCACCTGCCCGGCATAGCCGGTTTCGGCCCACGCGGACAGCGGCAGGCAGGAGGCGAACAGCACCAGCCCCAACGCCGGCAGGCGCCACATCAGGGCGGACGGCGTTGGTGCAGCAGCTTCCACCCGTTTCATCAACTCCATACACGCCGCCACTGAACGATTACGTCGCCACCATCCGACATCGGGTGTGATAAGAGCATCATCACGCAACCCGCGCAAGACACTTTCATGGAGACTTCACTACGTTCAGGCGTGGGCGAAATCGAATGCCAGCACATCGGCAATCCGGCCGGTACGGTTCATCGCCATCAACAGGCGGTCCACGCCTACCGCCACGCCTGCGCAATCCGGCAGCGCGGGCAGTGCGTCAAGCAGGCGCTCGTCCAGCGGCGGCAGCACGCTGCCGCGCGCCTGCCGCACCGCGTGGTCGCGCACGAAGCGGGCGCGTTGTTCGTCGGCATCGTTGAGCTCGTGGTAGCCGTTGGCCAGCTCGACCGCGCCCAGGTACAACTCGAAACGTTCGGCCAGCGGCGGCATGCCCGGCCGCACCCGCGACAATGCGGCCTGACTGGCCGGCCAGTCATGCACCACCGTCATCTGGCCATCACCGAGATGCGGCTGGATGCAGTGGGTCATCAGCAGGTCCAGCCAGTCGTCGCGGGTCAGCCCGTCGGCATCGATGCGAACCCTGGCCAGCGGCGCCTGCAGCTGCTCAAGGCTGGCCTCGAACGGATCCAGCCCCACGTGCGCCTGGTACAGACTGCGATAGTCGAGCACCTGCAGTGTCGCGTCGCGTCCGACCAGCGCCAGTGCCGCGCGCACCAGCGCCACGGTTTCATCGATCAAGCGGTGATGATCCCAGCCGACCCGGTACCACTCGAGCATGGTGAACTCGGGATTGTGGCGCCCCCCCGCTTCGCCGTTGCGGAATACCCGGCCCAGCTCGTAGCAGTCGCCCACGCCCGCGGCGAGCAGCCGCTTGAGCGGGTACTCCGGCGAGGTGCGCAGCCAACGCTGGGCGCTGCCTGCATCGACGTGGCCACTGAAACGCGTGTGGAAACTGTCGATGTTGGGTTCGGTGTTGCCGGCCTCCGAGAGGATCGGCGTTTCCACTTCCAGCACGTCGCGTTCGGCAAAGAAGGCGCGGATCAGCGCGTTCAACGCCGCACGCTGGCGCAACGCGGCGATCACGCCCGCGCGTCCCGCAGGCGGCTGGCCAGCTGCAGGGTGAGCAGGCTGCGGGTGTCATCGACATAACCGGTGGCCAGGTACAGCCGGCGCGCCAGCTCGTTGTGGTGGTTCACCTCCAGCCGCATGCGCTCCACCCCGCGCGCGTTGGCGCGCTGTTCCAGGATGGCCAGCGCCTGTTTGCCGCGGCCACGGCCGCGTGCGGCATGGCTGAGGTACAGCTCGTCGAGCAGCGCGAAATGACCGCCCTGCTCCAGGCTGAAGCCCATGGCCAGCGCGGCATGGCCAACGACCTCACCGGTCTCGGACAGCCACAGCAGCACTTCACCGTTGCGCGGGTCTTCCAGCAGTGCGGCCAGGGCGCGGCGCACGCGCGCTTCGTCGAAGTCCAGCTGGTCTTCGGCGTAGAACTCGCGCATCAAGCCGACCACCAGTTCGGTGTCGGCGACAGTGGCGAGGCGGAAGTCGAGGGGGGAAGTCTGCATGAAGGATTCAATCCGTTTTCAGTGGGCCGCCAGGAACGCGACCAGGCGGTCTTCATCCCAGACATCGATGCCCAGTTCGGTGGCCTTGGTGAGTTTGGAGCCTGCCTCGGTGCCGGCGACGACGAACGAGGTCTTTTTCGAGACGCTGCCGGCGACTTTGGCGCCCAGCGCTTCCAGGCGCTCCTTGGCTTCGTCGCGGGTCATCTGGGCGAGCGTGCCGGTCAACACCACGGTCTGGCCCTCAAGCGGTCCTTCGCTCTGGGAGGCGGCCTCAGGGGCGCGCTCCAGCAAGGTGCGCAGGTACGCATCGGCCTTGAGCAGCATCGGCCCATGCCCTTCGCGGTCGAGCCAGTCAGCCACGCCCAGCGCCACTTCATTGGGCAGGCCGGCAGCAACCAGCTGCACCGGTTCGGCATCCAGCACGCTGGCGGCATCGGGCAGCATGGCGGCCAGTTTCTCCGCGCGCAGGCGGGTGATCCCGGGGATTTCGGCCTCGACCAGCAGCTGCGCGAAGTCCAGCCCGTCGCGCAGCTTGGCGCTGGGCGGATGGGCGTCGCTGATGCGCACCTGCCCGACCTGCAGCAGGGCGTCGATGGCCTCCTGGTTGCCCGGCTGCTCGAAGAAGTGGCCGAGCGAGCGCGCCACTTCACCGCCGATGTCCGGCACGCGCTTGAACAGCGGCCACGGCAGGTGGCGGATGAGTTCCAGGTCACCGAACCAGGTGGCCAGCGCCTTGGCCGTGCTTTCGCCTACGTGTTCGATGCCCAGCGCGAACAGCAGCCGTTCCAGCGTGGTGGTGCGGCTGGCGTCGATCGCGGCGATCAGGTTGTCGGCCCACTTGGTGGCGATCTTCTTCGTGTTCCAACTGAAGGTCGCTTCCAGGGCAAGGGCACGGGCGCGCCAGCTGTCGTCGGTGGCATCCAGCGCCAACACCTCGCGCAGGTACTGGCCACTGCCTTCGGGCGGCAGGTGCAGGCCGATCTGGTTGGCCAATGCCTGCGGCGATTCGGCGTCCAGCACCAGCTTCAACTGCAGCAGCTGGTCGCGGGTGATCCGGTAGAGGTCGGCCACGCCCCGCACGATGCCGGCATCGACCAGGGTTTCAATGTACTTGCCACCCAGTCCGTCGATATCCATCGCGCGGCGCGAGGCGAAGTGCGCGATGGCTTCCTTGCGCTGCGCCGGGCAGCTGAGCTCGCCCGAGCAGCGCCAGGCGGCCGCGCCCTCCTCACGCACGATCTCCGAGCCACATACCGGGCACTGGGTCGGCATGCGCCACGGCGAGGTACCCGCCGGGCGGCGGTCGGCGATGACGCTGACCACTTCGGGAATGACATCGCCGGCGCGGCGTACGATCACCGTATCGCCCACGCGCACGTCCAGCCGCTCGATCTGGTCGGCGTTGTGCAGGGTGGCGTTGGACACGATCACCCCGGCCACGGCAACCGGGTGCAGGCGCGCCACGGGGGTGGCCGCGCCGGTACGGCCGATCTGGATTTCGATCGCCTCCACCGTGGTGGTCTGCTCCTGCGCCGGGAACTTGTGCGCGATGGCCCAGCGCGGAGCGCGCGACACAAAGCCCATCTGTTCCTGCCCGGCACGATCGTCAAGCTTGTAGACCACGCCGTCGATATCGAAGGCCAGGCCATCGCGGCGTTCGCCGATGTCACGGTAATAGGCGAGCAGGCCCTCGCTGCCCTCCACCACCTGGCACAGCTCGCTGACCGGGAAACCCCACCCCTTGAGCTGGGCCAGCGTGGCCGAATGGGTCGGCGGCAGTTCACCGCCCCGCACTTCGCCGGTGCCGTAGGCATAGAAGCTCAGCTTGCGCCGCGCGCTCATCTTCGGATCGAGCTGGCGCAGCGAGCCGGCGGCGGCGTTGCGCGGGTTGGCCAGCACCTTGCCTTCGTGCAGGCGCGCATCGGCGTTGTAGGCCTCGAAATCGGCGCGGGCCATGTACACCTCGCCACGCACTTCCAGCACCTGCGGCCAGCCACTGCCCTGCAGCGTGTGTGGGATCACCTTGATCTGGCGCAGGTTGGCGCTGACGTCCTCACCCGTGGTGCCGTCGCCACGGGTGGCGCCCTGCACGAAGCGGCCGTCTTCGTAACGCAGGCTGATGGCCAAGCCATCGAGCTTGGGTTCGGCCGAGAAGCGCACGGTGTCGCGGCGCAGGCGCTCACTGATGCGGCGCACGAAATCCTGCACTTCCTCATCGCTGAAGGCGTTGCCCAGCGACAGCATCGGCACTGCATGGCGCACCTCGGCAAAGCGCGAGGCCGCCTTGCCACCGACCCGCTGCGTGGGCGAATCGGCATTGACCAGCTCCGGGTGGGCCTGTTCCAGCGCTTCGAGTTCGCGCACCAGGCGGTCGTACTCGGCGTCGGGAATCAGCTGCTCATCGCGGTCGTAGTAAGCCTTGCCGGCCTCGTCGATCTGGCGGCGCAGGATCTCGGCACGTTGGGCGGGACTGGGACTCATGCGACAGGCATCCTGGTAGGGCTGTGAATTCTAGGCGCTGCCGTAAACAACGACCACCCGCGCGGTCCGCGTCGGAATCCGACGCACTACCGCCGAAGTGGCTTGCCGGCCCCGCCGCGTGGCGCTAGCGTGCCGGAATTGTCCCGCCTTGGGTGTTCCTGCCATGTCATCGACCGTCACGTCCCGCCGTTCCTTCCTGCAGCTGGCCGGTACCGGCCTGGCCCTGTCCGGTATCGGCCTGGGTCCTGCGGTTTCCAGCGCCGCCCTCCCCGCCCGCGCTGCAGGTACCGGCCCGGTGCTGCTCAACTTCAATGAAAGCCCGTACGGTCCGTCGCCTGCCGCGCAGGCCGCCGCGCGCGCGATCGTGGCCGACAGCGGGCGCTACCTGTTCGCCCTGGCGGGCGAGCTGCGCGATGCGTTCGCGCAGCAGGAAGGCCTGGCTGCCGAGCGCGTGCGGCTGTTTCCCGGCTCCAGCGAACCGTTGAACCGCGCCGCCGTGGTCTGGACCTCCCCCAGCGCCGGTCTGGTAGTAGCCGACCCGACCTTCGAAAGCCTGGGGGACCTGGCCGCCGCGCGCGGTGCCACGGTGGTGAAGGTGCCGCTGCGGACCGATGGTGCGCACGATATGCGGGCGATGGTGGATGCGGCCAGGCAGGTCAACGCCGGGTTGCTGTACCTGTGCAATCCCAACAATCCCACCGGCTCGATCACGCCCGCCGGCGACATTGCCTGGTTGCTGGCGAACAAGCCGGCGCAGACGCGCCTGCTGGTGGACGAGGCCTACCTGCAGTTCAGCGCACAGCGCTCGGTGATCGCGCAGGTGATGCAGCGCGATGACGTGATCGTGCTGCGCACCTTCTCCAAGCTGTACGGCATGGCCGGGTTGCGCCTGGGGGTGGCCGCGGCCCATCCGGACCGGCTGCGCGAACTGGCCAGCCTGGGCGACAACCCGCTGCCGGTGACGGCGTTGGCGGCAGGGCTGGCGAGCCTGCGTGAGCCTGGGCTGGTGGAACAGCGTCGCGAGCAGAACACACGGGTGCGGCAGGCCACCGTGGAATGGCTGCAGAAGCGCGGTTTCCGCTGCCTGCCGACAGAGGCCAACTGCTTCATGGTCGATGTGCAGCGCGATGGCGCGGCATTCACCAGGGCGATGGCCGAACGTGGCGTGGTGATCGGCCGCAGCTGGCCGATCTGGCCGGAGGTCGTCCGCGTGAGCGTGGGCACCGAAGCGGAGATGGCCGCGTTCCGCGACGCATTCTCAGCGGTAGTTGGATTGAAAGGTTGACGGTTACCAGCGCGGGGCTTTGGTCAGTGGCGGCGCCTGGTGCTGCCGGTCGTAAGCACGCAGCTCGTCACGGATGTGTGCGATGCGCTGGCGGCCGAGGCTGGCCTTGCTGTCGTCAAGCACGACCGCATCGAGCAGCTCGGCCATGCGCTCCACCGTCGGCAGCATCTTTTCCCAGGCATCCAGAGCGGTCATCGGCGCCGGCAGGGTCAGGAAGAAGGCGATGGCCGGGGTCTCCATCTCGCGGATGGTGGCCATGTCGAAACTGCCGGGCTTCATGATGCTGGCCATGGAGAAGATCGGGCCGCGCTCGGGGTGGCCTTCCACCAGCCGGTGGAACACGTTCATGTGGCCGAACACCAAGCCGGTCTTTTCGGCGGCCACGACGATGTCTTCGCCGCGCAGCATCTCGCCGGCGCGGGCGGCCACGAACAAGGACACGATCTTGTCGAAATCCTGGCTGGCGCGCTTGCCCAGGTCGCTGGCAGGGCTGGCATCCACCTCGGGCAGGCCCAGTTCGGCCTGGGTTACGCCGTTCTCATCAGTGAAGCCGGCGCCGGCGGCACCCGCTTCCTGTTCGCCCAGCAGCGGTTCACGGCGCTGGCCTGCAGCACCGTCGGCACCTTCCACGCGGCGGCCCTGCGATTTTTTACGCGGCCGGCCAAACAGGAAGATCGCAGCAATCAGCAGCAGGCCGGCGGCCAGGATGCCGATGCGGAGCATTGCCATGTCGGACATTCGAGGGGTCTCCGGCTAAATACGTTCAGGTAAGCATGGCACGTCAGGCCGCGCCCGCCAATCGTGCTGCCTCTTCCAGGTCCACGCTGACCAGGCGGCTGACGCCCGGCTCGCGCATGGTCACGCCCGAGAGCTGGTGCGCTGCCTCCATCGTGGCCTTGTTGTGGCTCACGAAGAGGAACTGCACCTTCTCGCTCATTTCCTTGACCATGTTGGCCAGGCGGCCCACGTTGGCTTCATCCAATGGCGCGTCCACTTCGTCCAGCAGGCAGAACGGCGCGGGGTTGAGCTGGAAGATCGCAAATACCAGCGCCACCGCGGTCATCGCCTTCTCGCCGCCGGACAGCAGCGAGATGCTGGACACCCGCTTGCCAGGCGGGCGCGCCATGATGGTCACACCCGTGTCGAGAAGGTCTTCACCGGTCAGTTCCAGGTACGCGTGGCCGCCACCAAACAGGCGCGGATACAGCTGCTGGACCCCGGCGTTGACGCGGTCGAAGGTGTCCTTGAAGCGGCCGCGGGTCTCGCGGTCGATCTTGCGGATGGCGTCTTCCAGGGTTTCCAGCGCGGTGGTCAGGTCGGTGTTCTGCGCATCCAGGTACTCCGAGCGCTGCGAGGCCTCGCCGTACTCCTGGATGGCGGCCAGGTTGACCGGCTCCAGCCGGCGCATGCGGCCATCGATCTGGTGCACGGTCTGTTCCCAGTCGCTGATGCGGGCATCTTCGGGCAGGGTGTTGATCACATCCTGCAGCACGAACCCGGCCTTCTCGACCGAAGCGGTGAGCTGTTCCGCGCTGAGCACCAGCGCCTGCTGGTCGAGCTTGCGCTGGGAAATGCGCTCGCGCTGGGCCAGGGCCTGTTCGTCGCGCTGGTGGCGGGTCTGTTCGAAGGTGCGCAGTTCGGCATCGATGCCTTCCAGCAGCGTGCGCGCTTCGCCCAGCACGCGGTCGGCGCGCACACGCTCGCCGAGTGCGTTCTGGTGTTCGGCTTCCAGGGTCAGCACCGGCGAATCGCCGTCGTCGAGCTGGGAATGCAGTTCGCCCAGGCGCGAGTCAAGCTGGCCACGCTGGGTGCTCATGCGCTCCAGGGCCTGGCTCAGCGAGGCCACCTGGGTGCGCTGCGATTCGAGGGTCAGGGCCAGCGAATGCGCACTCTCGCGCACGCTGCGCGCGGCTTCGCGGGCGCGGTCGCGGGCTTCGCCGAGCTGGCGGCGCTCGCTTTCCAGCGCATGGCGGACCGATTCCAGGTCGCCCATGCTGTTGACCGCTTCATCCAGGCGCGCACGGGCTTCGCGCACCTGTTCGCGGCTGGCGTCCAACGTCTCCAGCAGCTGCGAGAGCTCGCCTTCGATGCGGTCAATGCGGTTGCGGGCGGCTTCGACCTTGCCCTGCTGGCTCTGCAGCTGGCCACCCAGTTCGGACACGCTGCGGTGGGCAACGTAGAGCTGGCGCTGGGCGTCTTCGCGCTGCTGTTCGCCGGCCAGCAGCTGGTCACGGAAACCGGCCAGCCGGTTCTCCAGCTCGGCTTCGCGTTCCTGCAGGGTATCGATCTGTTCGCGCAGGCTGACGATCTCGCGTTCGCGCAGCAGCGCGCCCTGCTTGGCCGCGCCCGAGCGCGACACGCGCACCCAGCCTTCGCCCAGGCGTTCGCCGCCCCGGGTGATCACCGAATCGCCCTCGCCCAGCGAGGCCTGCAGCGCACGCGCCTGTTCCAGGTCCTCGGCGGCATGCAGGCGGGCCAGCAGGCGGCGGATCGCGGTGGGGCCCTCCACCTTGGCCGCCAGCGAGGTCGGGGCGACCTGCAGCGGGCTCTGGTCGGCGGAGACCAGCGCGATGCGCCCGTCACCCAGCTCGGCCAGTGCGCCCACCAGCTGTTCCGGTGCATCGACCAGCACGCCTTCGATCAGCTGGCCCAGCGCGCTTTCCACGGCGTTTTCCCAGCCGCTCTCCACCGTGAGGCGTTCGCCGACGCGCGCGCCCGAATCCAGCCCGTGCTGCTTGAGCCACGCCACCGCTGCGCCCTGCTCCTGCCCGAGCGCGGCCTGCTGCAGGGTTTCCAGCGAGGACAGCCGGCCACGCGCGGCCTGGGCCTGCTTGCGGATCTCGGCGAGCTCGGTCTGCCCGGTGCGCTGGCGCTCCTGCAGGCCGGCCACGGCTTCCTTGCGGGCTTCCACCTGCTCGGTGAGCCCGTCCAGCGAGGCTTTCTGGGTTTCGTGCTGCAGCTGCAGCTCGTCGAACACTTCGGCCAGCGCGTCCAGGTCCAGCCCGGTGCGCTCGCCAGTGAGGGCTTCGCGGCGGCGATCGGCTTCGAGCACCTGGCGGTCAAGGTAGTCGACGCGGGTGCGCTCGACTTCACCGGCGCGCGAGGCCTCGGAGGTCGTGCGGGTATGTGCTTCCCAGCGCGCCTGCCAGTCGGCCAGTCTGGCCTCGGCGTCGCGCAGGGCTTCCTGCTTGATCTCGTTTTCTTCCTGCAGCTGTTCGAGCTGCGGCTCGGCCAGCTCCACCGCTTCGCGCAGAACCATCAGCCGCGCTTCGTCGCCGCTGATGTGCTGGCCCAGTTCGGCTAGCGCCTGCTGGGTTTCGTCGCGGGCCTTGTGCAGGCGCTGGGACATTTCGCGCTGGTGCTGGATCTGCTGTTCCAGCCGGGCCAGCGTGCTGCCCACCTGGTAGACCTCGGCCTGGGCGGTACTCAGGGCATCAGCGGCTTCTTCGCGGCGCACGCGGCTGGTTTCAATGCGGGCTTCGGCGTCGCGCTGTTCGGCGATGAACTGCTGCAGCCGGGTTTCTTCCTGGGACAGCGCTTCGCGCAGGCCGCTGAGGCGGGTATCGAGGTTGCGGAACTCGAGCGCCTTCCACTCGGCATCCTTGACCCGCCGCTCTTCCTGCAGGCCCTGGTACTGCTCGGCCTGGCGCGCCTGGCGCTTGAGGTGTTCGAGCTGCTTGCCGATTTCCTCGCGCAGGTCGCCCAGGCGGTCGAGGTTCTCGCGGGTGTGGCGGATGCGGGTCTCGGTTTCCTTGCGGCGCTCCTTGTACTTGGAGATGCCGGCGGCTTCTTCCAGGTAAACGCGCAGGTCTTCGGGGCGGGCTTCGATGATCTGGCTGATCATGCCCTGTTCGATGATGGAGTAACTGCGCGGGCCCAGGCCGGTGCCGAGGAACAGGTCGGTGATGTCGCGGCGGCGGCACTTGGTGCCGTTGAGGTAATAGTTGCTGCTGCCGTCGCGGCTGACGGTGCGCTTGACCGAGATTTCGTTGAACGAGGCGTACTCGCCGCTGATGGTGTGGTCGGTATTGTCGAAGATCAGTTCGACGGTCGCCTGCGACACGGGCTTGCGCGCGGACGAGCCGGAGAAGATCACGTCGGTAAGCGAATCGCCACGCAGGCGGCTGGCCGAGCTCTCGCCCATGACCCAGCGCACCGCATCGATGATGTTGGACTTGCCACAACCATTGGGCCCGACCACGCCGGTCATGTTGGTGGGCAGATGCAGGGTGGTCGGGTCTACGAAGGACTTGAAGCCGGACAACTTGATCGTGGACAGACGCATGGCGTGGTTGGCTTTAGGACAGTCGCGATGGGCCGAGTATAACGGCGCGGGTGTTTTGCGGGCGGTTAGGGGCGCGGGGGCCGTCAGACGGGTACAGCCACGCCCTGCGTGGCTGCCGTTCCAATCCGCCGGCGACCAGCTTTCGGGGGAGGCCGGCGGGCAGCCCCTGTAGCGACTGTCAAAAACATGGATGTTTTTGCCAAGCCCCCAAGGATGGGTTTACGGCGTGTCCCGTAAGGGGCTGCCCGACGGCCTCCCCGGCACGTAGCAATGAGACGCCGGCTGTTTGCTGTTGCTGTCGCTGTTGCTGTTGGATTCCAACGAGCGATGACGGGTTCCCAAGGCCGACCAACGGTCGGCGCTACCGGGTGTCAGCCGCCCGGAAACAAAAACGGGCACCCTCGCGGGCGCCCGTTTCAGCGATTCCAGCCTTGCGGCAGGGATCAGGCTTCGGCTTCCACCACCACCTTGACGGTGGTTTCGACGTCGGCGTGCAGGTGGATGACCACCTCGTACTCGCCCACGTTGCGGAAGGCGCCTTCGCCCAGGATGACTTCGCTCTTTTCCAGCGGCAGGCCGGCCTTGGTGAAGGCTTCGGCGATGTCACGCGGGCCAACCGAACCGAACAGCTTGCCTTCGGTCGATGCATTGGCGGCAACGGTGACGCTCTTGCCTTCCA
Source organism: Stenotrophomonas rhizophila (assembly GCF_001704155.1). Classification (NCBI taxonomy): domain Bacteria; kingdom Pseudomonadati; phylum Pseudomonadota; class Gammaproteobacteria; order Lysobacterales; family Lysobacteraceae; genus Stenotrophomonas; species Stenotrophomonas rhizophila. The sequence goes on from NZ_CP016294.1 coordinate 2,674,690, forward strand.
GCGCAGCCTTGCGGGCTTCGGCGTCGGCCAGGATCGAGTCGGCCTTGGCCTGGTACTCGGCGCGCTTGGCCTCGAACTCGGCCACGTTGGCGGCGGTAGCCGGAACGGCCTTGCCGGTCGGGACGAGGAAGTTGCGGCCGTAGCCCGGCTTCACTTCAACCTGGTCGCCCAGGCCGCCGAGGTTGGTGACCTTCTGGATGAGAATCAGCTTCATGGTGCAGCTCCAATATATGTATTCGTTAGCGAGGCAGGCCCCGCAGCGTTTGGCTGTCCGAATATCCGAACGGTAGACCCGGCACCGCCCGCTGCCAAACGGCGCGGGCGGTGGGGACTACGAAAGCGGCGACCGGGGTCGCCGGCTTTCATCAGACGTCGTGGTTGTCGGTGTACGGAATCAGGGCCAGGAAACGGGCGCGCTTGACGGCCGTTGCCAGCTGGCGCTGGTACTTCGACTTGGTACCGGTCACGCGGCTCGGCACGATCTTGCCGTTCTCGGTGAGGTACTGGCGCAGGGTGTTGAGATCCTTGTAATCGATCTCCTTGACACCTTCGGCCGTGAACTTGCAGAACTTGCGGCGACGGAAGAACTTGGACATGTCAGTGCTCCTTAAGCGGCCGAAGCGGCGTCGTCGCCGGCATCGTTGTCAGCGGCGGGGGTGGTTTCGCCTTCTTCGTCATCACGACGACGACGCTCACCACGCTCGGGCTTGTCGCCCTTCTCGTCCTTGCTCTTCATGATCAGCGACTGCTCGGTGTCGGCGCCCGGGCGCACGATGACCAGGTTGCGCAGCACGGCGTCGTTGAAGCGGAAGCTTTCGGTCAGTTCGCTCAGCACGGCCTGGTCAACTTCGATGTTGAGCATGACGTAGTGGGCCTTCACCAGGTTCTGGATCGGGTAGGCCAGCTGACGACGGCCCCAGTCTTCCAGACGGTGGATGGTGCCGTTGCCGTTCTCGACCAGCGCCTTGTAGCGCTCGATCATGGCCGGAACCTGCTCGCTCTGGTCCGGGTGGACCATGAACACGACTTCGTAATGACGACTCATGTGTATTTACCTTTCGGATGTGGCCCTTTCGGGCCGGACAGCCCCCCGCAGGTGAACGCGGTGGAGCAAGGGTCCTGCCAGGAATCAGGCAGGAAGCCGCGCATTATCGCAGCAGAAGCGGTTCCGGGCAAGCCAGGCGGCGCCGCGGGGGCACCGGGGCCGGATTCAGGCCTTGTCGGCCTCGGTGGTGAAGCTTTCGCCGCAGCCACATTCGGCAGTCGCGTTCGGGTTCCTGAACGTGAAGGTTTCGCTCAGCCCCTGCTTGCCGAAGTCGATTTCGGTGCCATCGACCAGGGCCAGGCTGTCGGCGTCCACGTAGATGCGCACCCCTTCCTGCTCGAACACGGTGTCGCCGGGGCGCTCGTCGCGGGCCAGGTCGGTGACGTGGCCCCAGCCCGAACAGCCGGTGCGGGTCACGCCGAAGCGCAGGCCCAGGGCACCCGGGGTCTGGGCCACGAACTTCTCGACACGGGTGAAGGCAACAGGGGTGAGGGTGACAGCCATGACGGACGACTCCAGCAGATGGGACACATTATAGGTCCACGGCCCAGTCAGAAATGCCTCGCAAGCAGAACGCTGCAACCGTTAAACTCCTCGTTCAGAGATCGAGTCGATCAACAGAGGATTCAAGTCATGACGGTGGTCAGCGTTGAACATGCGCTTGCCGGGAAGATCCCGGAAGGCGGCGAGGCAACAGTACGGGGCTGGGTACGTACGGTGCGCGGCTCTGCGGCGCTTGCCTTCGTCAATGTCACCGATGGCTCCTGCTTCGCCCCCATCCAGGTGGTGGCCAATGACACCCTGGGCAACTTCGACGCGGTGAAGGCGCTGACCCCGGGCTGCTCGGTCATCGCCCGCGGCACCCTGGTCAAATCCCAGGGCAAGGGCCAGTCGTTCGAGATCCAGGCCAGCGACATCGAGATCGTCGGCCTGGTCGAAGACCCGCTGACCTACCCGATCCAGCCCAAGCCGATGAGCGCCGAGTTCCTGCGCGAAGTGGCCCACCTGCGCCCGCGCACCAACCTGTTCGGCGCGGTCACCCGCATCCGCAACTGCCTGGCCCAGGCCGTGCACCGGTTCTTCCACCAGAACGGGTTCAACTGGATCAGCACCCCGATCATCACCACCTCCGACGCCGAAGGCGCCGGGCAGATGTTCCGCGTCTCCACGCTGGACATGGTGAACCTGCCGCGCACCGCGCAGGGCGAGGTCGATTTCAGCCGCGACTTCTTCGGCAAGGAAACCTTCCTGACCGTGTCCGGCCAGCTCAATGTCGAGGCCTACTGCCTGGCGCTGAGCAAGGTGTACACCTTCGGGCCGACCTTCCGCGCCGAGAACTCCAACACCACCCGCCACCTGGCGGAGTTCTGGATGATCGAGCCGGAAATCGCCTTCGCCGACCTGGCCGAAGACGCGCGCCTGGCCGAGCAGTTCCTGAAGTACCTGTTCCGCGCGGTGCTCGACGAGCGCGGCGACGACCTGGCCTTCCTGGCCGAGCGCGTGGACAAGAACGCGATCAGGAAGCTGGAAGACTTCATCAACGCGCCGTTCGAACAGATCGACTACAGCGAAGCGGTGAAGCTGCTGCAGAACTCCGGCAGGAAGTTCGACTTCCCGGTCGAATGGGGCCTGGACCTGCAGACCGAGCACGAGCGCTGGCTGACCGAGGAACACATCGGCCGCCCGGTGGTGGTGACCAACTACCCCGAGCACATCAAGGCCTTCTACATGCGCCTGAACGACGACGGCAAGACCGTGGCCGCGATGGACGTGCTGGCCCCGGGCATCGGCGAGATCATCGGCGGCAGCCAGCGCGAAGAGCGCCTGGACGTGCTGGACGCGCGCATGGCCCAGTTCGGCCTGGACCCGGCCCACTACGGCTGGTACCGCGATTTCCGCCGCTACGGCTCGGTGCCGCACGCCGGTTTCGGCCTGGGCTTCGAGCGCCTGGTGGTATACGTGTGCGGGCTGGGCAACATCCGCGATGCGATCCCCTACCCGCGCGCACCGGGCAGCGCCGAGTTCTGATCCTTTCCACGGAGGCACGCCCATGACCCTGTTCTTCGCGCTGTGCTTCGTCGGCGTGGCGATCGCCGGGTTCAGTGCCTTCGTGATCTTCTGGCCGCTGACCCTGGTTCATATCCGCGACCGCCACCCTGCCCTGGCCAACCGCTTCGGCAGTGGTGCCTTCCTGCGCCCGGACGCGCTGCGCTGGCTGCTCGGCCGCGATTACCGCGACACCCCCGACCGTTCGCTCTCGGGGCTGGCCACGCCGGCCTGGCTGTCGCTGCTCACCCTGCTGGCCGGACTGGGCATGGCCGCCCTGCTCTGGCTGCTTTCGATGGTACTGACATGACTGACATCACCGCCCACCACGACCAGTGGTTCCTCGCCAGCCTGGGCAACACCCTGATCTGGGCACGCCTGCGGGTCCGCCCGGGCGGCACCGCCGAAGTGCTCGACAGCGACGGCAATACCCTCAGCTACGACAGCGAAGACACTGCCCGTTCGCAGCTGTTCGACGCCGAGTTCGTGGCGTTTGATGGCCTGGACGAGGAAGACGCGCTGATCCGCGGCTTCAGCCTGCACGAAGTCAGCCCGCCCCAGGCCGACAGCGACGACGCGCTGCGCGGCCACATGGTGGTCAGCCTCGGCGCGCGCGCCTGAGCCGAGCATGTTCATCCCGGCCGACTTCGTTGAGACAAACCTGGCCTGGCTGGACCGCCTGCTGGAACGCGATGCGTTCGTCACCGTGGTCACCACCGGCAGCGACGGCCTGCCGCAGGTGACCCTGCTGCCGGTGGCGTACCGGCGCGACGGCGATGACATCCTGATCGAAGGCCACTGGGCCCGGCCCAACCCGCAGGCCGGCCACGCCGGACCCGCGCTGGTACTGGTGCACGGCCCGCACGGCTACGTGTCGCCGGGCTGGTATCCGGACAAGGACGCAATGGCCCGCGTACCGACCTGGAACTACGCGGCCGCCGAACTGCGCGGCACGCTGGAACCGGTGACCGATCCGGACGCCCTGATCGACATGCTGGACCGGCTCAGCGCCAGGTACGAGGCGCAGGTCGGCGGCGATTGGGACCTGCTGCCGATCGAGCCCCGCCAGCGGCGCATGCTGGCCGGCATCGTCGGCTTCCGCTTCCGCGCCCAGCAGGTGCAGATCAAGCTCAAACTGAGCCAGAACCATCCCCAGGCCAACCAGCACGGCGTGATCGACGCGCTGTCGGCCCTCGATTCCCCTCCTTCGCATGAGCTGGCGCAGTGGATGCGCTGGAAACTTGAGGTACCGCACTGATGAAAGACATCCACAAGCTGCTGCAGAACAACCGCGACTGGGCCGACCGGATCGAGAAGGAAGACCCCGAGTTCTTCCACCAGCTGGCCAAGCAGCAGCACCCGGAATACCTGTGGATCGGCTGTTCCGATTCGCGCGTGCCGGCCAACCAGATCATCGGCATGGCCCCGGGCGAGGTGTTCGTGCACCGCAATGTGGCCAACGTGGTGGTGCACACCGACCTGAACTGCCTGAGCGTGATCCAGTACGCGGTGGACCAGCTGAAGGTGAAGCACATCCTGATCGTGGGCCATTACGGCTGCGGCGGCGTGCATGCCAGCCTCAACAACACCCGCGTGGGCCTGGCCGACAACTGGCTGCGCCATGTGGGCGACGTGGCGCAGAAGCATGCCGCCATCATGGATGCGATCGAAGAGCCGGAACTGAAGCACGCCCGGCTGTGCGAACTCAACGTGATCGAGCAGGTGGTCAATGCCTGCCGATCGACCATCGTGCAGGACGCCTGGGCGCGTGGCCAGAAGCTGATGGTGCACGGCTGGGTCTACAGCCTGAAGGACGGCCGGGTGCGCGAGATGGGCATCGACGTGGGCAGTCCCGAGGAACTGCAGCCGGCCTACGAAAAGGCCCTCTCCTACGTTCCGCGCCACGGCCGGCGCGACTGACCCTTCCTGCAGGAACCCACCGCCATGCTTGCGCCCCCGATCAACCTGCTGGGCTGGATCGAAGAGAACCGCCACCTGCTCAAGCCGCCGGTGGGTAACAAGATGATCGAGAACGGCGACTTCATCATCATGGTGGTGGGCGGGCCGAACAGCCGCACCGACTTCCACTACGACGAAGGCCCGGAGTGGTTCTACCAGCTGGAAGGCGAGATGCTGCTGAAGGTGCAGGAAGACGGCGCGGCGCGCGACATCCCGATCCGCGCCGGCGAGATCTTCCTGCTGCCGGGCAAGGTGCCGCATTCGCCACGCCGCCCGCCCGGCGGCGTCGGCCTGGTGGTGGAGCGCAAGCGACTGGCGCACGAACGCGACGGCGTGATGTGGTTCTGCGAGCGCTGCAATCACAAGCTGTACGAGGTGTTTTTCACCCTCGAGAACATCGAGACCGACCTGCCGAAGGTGTTTGCCGAATACCAGGCATCCCTGGACCTGCGCACGTGCGACGCGTGCGGGCACGTGGATCCGTTGCCGGCGACCTGATTTGGACCGAAACCGGCTATCTGGCGCCATGTCACGCCGTTTTCGGCCCCTATGTCGGATTCATCCCATAGGTCAAACAGATAGATAAACTGTGCTTTCACAGACAACATCTATCGTCCAATGTCCGAGCTCCTCAGCCGCACCCATGCCACCGCCCTGGACGCCGCCGACCCGCTGCGTGCGCTGCGTGCTGAATTCGTCTTCCCCCAGCACAACCACCGCGACCAGACCTATTTCGTCGGTAATTCGCTGGGCCTGCAGCCGCGCGGGGCCAAGGCGGCGGTGCAGGAGGTCATGGACAAATGGGGTGCGCTCGCCGTGGAAGGCCATTTCACCGGCGAGACCCAGTGGCTGGGCTACCACCGCCTGGTCAATCGGCAGCTGGCCCAGGTAGTGGGCGCCCTGCCCAGCGAAGTGGTCGCCATGAACACGCTGAGCGTGAACCTGCACCTGATGATGGTCAGCTTCTACCGGCCCAGCGCCGAACGCCCGGTGATCCTGATGGAAGCCGGCGCCTTCCCGACCGACCGCCACGCGGTGGAATCGCAGCTCCGCTTCCACGGCTTCGACCCGGCCACCGACCTGGTCGAAGTCCAGCCGGATGAGCCCAACGGCACCATCTCGCTGCAGGCCATCGAACGCGCCATCACCGAACACGGGCCGCGCCTGGCGCTGGTGCTGTGGCCCGGGGTCCAGTACCGCAGCGGCCAGGTATTCGACCTGGATGCGATCACCCGCATGGCCCGCCTGCAGGGCGCCCGGGTCGGCTTCGACCTGGCCCACTCGGTCGGCAACGTGCCGCTGCAGCTGCACGACATCGCGCCGGACTTCGCCGTGTGGTGCCATTACAAGTACCTCAACAGCGGCCCCGGTGCCGTGGCCGGCTGCTTCGTGCACGAACGCCACCACCGCGACACCAGCCTGCCGCGCTTCGCCGGCTGGTGGGGGCATGAGGAAGCCACCCGCTTCAAGATGGCTCCGCAGTTCGTGCCGGCGGTGGGCGCCGAAGGCTGGCAGCTGAGCAACCCGCCGGTGCTGGGCCTGGCCCCGCTGCGGGCCGCGCTTGACGTGATCGACAAGGCCGGCGGCATCCAGGCCCTTCGCGACAAGTCGCTGCAGCTCACCGGCCTGCTCGATGCACTGGTCCGCGCCCGCCTGCCCGGCGTGCTCGAAGTGCTCACCCCCAGCGAGCCGGAACGCCGTGGCTGCCAGCTGTCGCTGCGCGTGCTGGCCGGCCGTGAACGCGGCCGCAACCTGTTCGAATACCTGCAGACCGTGGGCGTGCTGGGCGACTGGCGCGAACCCGATGTGATCCGTATCTCGCCCACCCCGTTGTACAACCGCTACCTTGACCTGCACCACTTCGTCGAGGAAGTGGAATCCTGGGCCGGCCTGTAAGCCGCCCTCCCCCACCCCTGCGCGGAACCGCCTTGATCGCTACCCCCCATCGCTCCCTGAGCATCATCGGCGCAGGCCTGGCCGGCTCCCTGCTGGCCATCCTGCTGTCCCGCCAGGGCTGGCGGATCACCCTGTACGAACGCCGCGGCGATCCGCGCGTCGCCGATTACGAGTCCGGCCGCTCGATCAACCTGGCCCTGGCCGAACGCGGCCGAAATGCGCTGCGCCAGGCCGGGGTCGAAGACGCGGTGATGGCCAAGGCGGTGATGATGCGCGGCCGCATGGTGCACCCGCGCCAGGGCGCGCCGCAGCTGCAGCGCTATGGCCGCGACGACAGCGAAGTGATCTGGTCCATCCACCGCAAGGACCTCAACACCACCCTGCTGCAGCTGGCCGAAGATGCGGGTGCGCAGGTGCACTTCCACCGCCGCCTGCACACCGTGGATTTCGATGCCGGCTATGCGCGCTTCATCGATGACCGCACCGACCATCCGCACGACATCCGCTTCGATACGCTGATCGGCGCCGACGGCGCCGGCTCTGCGCTGCGCGCGGCCATGAACCGCAAGCACCCGCTGGACGAGCGCATCGAGTTTCTCGACCACTCCTACAAGGAGCTGGAAATCCCGCCCACTGACGACGGCGGCTTCCGGATCGAGGCCAATGCCCTGCACATCTGGCCGCGCGGCAACTACATGTGCATCGCGCTGCCCAATGACGAAGGCACCTTCACCGTCACCCTGTTCCTGCCCAACGAAGGCAACCCCAGCTTCGCCACCACCAACAGCGGCGCCGAAGCCGAGGCGTTGTTCGCGCGCGATTTCCCCGATGCGCTGGCGCTGATTCCAAACCTGCGACGCGATTGGGAAGAACACCCGCCCGGCCTGCTCGGCACCCTGCACCTGCGCCAGTGGCACCTGCAGGGCCGTGCGGTGCTGCTCGGCGATGCCGCCCACGCCATGGTGCCGTTCCACGGCCAGGGCATGAACTGCGCGTTCGAGGACTGCGTGGCGCTGGCCCGCCACCTGCTGGAGCAGGATTCGCTGGCCCAGGCCTTCGCCGCCTTCGAAGCCGAGCGCAAGCCCAACGCCGAAGCGATCCAGCAGATGGCGCTGGAAAACTACCTGGAAATGCGCGACCGCGTGGCCGACCCGGCCTTCCTGCTGCAGCGCGAGCTGGAGCAGCAGCTGCAGGCGCGCTGGCCCACCCGCTTCGTGCCGCACTACACCATGGTGACCTTCCTGCACACGCCGTACGCGGTGGCGCTGGAACGCACCGAGCTGCAGCGGCGCATCCTGGAAACGGCCACCGCCGGCCACGACAGCCTGGAGCACATCGACTGGGCCGCGCTGGAACGCGTGGTGCACCAACAGCTGACCGTGCTGGAGGGCGCGCACTGATGGCCGACAGCTTCCTGTTCTACGACCTGGAAACCTTCGGCCAGGACGCGCGCCGCACCCGCGTGGCGCAGTTCGCCGCGATCCGCACCGACGCCGACCTGAACATGATCGACGCGCCAGTGAGCTTCTACGTGAAGCCGGCCGACGACCTGCTGCCCTCGCCGATTGCCACGCTGATCACCGGCATCACCCCGCAGCATGCGCTGGCCGAAGGGGTCAGCGAAGCGGAGGCGTTTTCGCGGATCAACGACCTGATGGCGCGCCCGGGCACCTGCACGCTGGGCTACAACACGCTGCGCTTCGACGACGAGTTCGTGCGCCACGGCCTGTTCCGCAATTTCTTCGATCCCTACGAACGCGAGTGGCGCAACGGCAACTCACGCTGGGACCTGCTGGACATGCTGCGGCTGGTGCACGCGCTGCGCCCGGACGGCATCGCCTGGCCGCAGCGCGAGGATGGCGCGACCTCGTTCAAGCTTGAGCACCTGGCGCTGGCCAACGATGTACGCCAGGGCGACGCGCACGAGGCACTGTCCGACGTGCACGCCACCATCGGCATGGCGCGTCTCTTCAAGCAGGCCCAACCCCGGCTGTGGGAGTACGCCCTGAAGCTGCGCGACAAGCGCTTCGTCGGCAGCCTGCTTGACGTGGACACGATGCAGCCGGTGCTGCACATCTCCATGCGCTACCCGGCCCAGCGCATGTGCGCCGCGCCGGTGATGCCGATCGCGCGCCACCCGTACATCAACAACCGGGTCATCGCGCTGGACCTGGAAGGCGACATCGATGGGTTGCTGACCCTGCCGGCCGAAACGCTGGCCGCGCGCCTCTACACGCGCGCCGCCGACCTGGCCGAGGGCGAACAGCGCGTACCGCTCAAGGAAGTGCACTTGAACAAGGTGCCCGCGCTGGTGGCCTGGAACCACCTGCGCCCGGCCGACCATGCCCGGCTGGGCATCGACGTGGCCACGGTGGACGCCAATGCCGCGCGCGTGCGCGAGGCCGGCCCGGCGCTGGTCGAGAAGGTGCGGCAGGTGTACGGCGGCGAGCGCGTGGCCACGGTCAGCGATGTGGATGCCTCGCTGTACGACGGCTTCCTGGCCGACGGCGACAAGGCGCTGATGTCCCGCCTGCGCACCAGCCCGCCGGCCGAGCTGGCCGGTTTCGCCGAGCGGCTGAAAGACCCGCGCATGCCGGAGCTGCTGTTCCGCTACCGCGCGCGCAACCACCCGCAGACGCTGGATGCCGGCGAACGCGGGCGCTGGAACGACTACCGGCGGCAGCGCCTGCTCGGCGATGCCGGGCTGGGCGAGCAGACCCTGCCCGACTTCCGCGCGCAGCTGGACACGCTGGCGCTGGAGCATGCCGCCGACCCGGCCAAACTTGCCCTGTTGCAGCACCTGCGCGACTGGGGCACCGATCTGGAGCAGAGCCTGTGAGCACCTATTTCACTCCCGCCAGCTTCACCTTCCTGCGTGGGCTGGCGCGCAACAACGACAAGACCTGGTTCAACGCGCACAAGCCGAAGTACGAGGAGCACGTGCGCCAGCCGTTCCTGCAGCTGATCAGCGACCTGCAGCCGGACCTGGCGGCGGTGAGCGGACACTTCCGTGCCGACCCGCGCGGCGTGGGCGGCTCGCTGTTCCGCATCTACCGTGATGCGCGCTTCTCCAACGACAAGTCGCCGTACAAGACCTGGCAGGGCGCGCGGCTGTTCCATGAGCGGCGCAAGCAGGTACCGGCGCCGTCGTTCTACATCCACCTGCAACCGGGCGGGTGCTTCGTTGGCGCTGGCCTGTGGCATCCCGAGCCGGCCACCCAGCGCAAGGTGCGCCATTTCATCGTGGACAACCCCGGCGCGTGGAAGGCCGCCGCGCATGCGCCGGCGCTGCGGAAGAAGTTCGATTTCGACGAAAGCGAGAAGCTGGTGCGGGCACCGCGTGGGTTCGAGCCGGATTTCGAGTTCATCGACGACCTGAAGCATCGCAACTGGGTGTTCTGGCGCTCGCTGGATGATGCGACCATGACCGGGCCGAAGCTTCGGCAGACGCTGGCGAAGGATCTGGTGGCGTTGGGGCCGTTCGTGGACTATCTGTGTGCTGCGTTGGATCTGGAGTTTTGAGCACTCTACCCCGCCTTGACGTGGGCTGCGGCAAGCTGGCGGCATGAAAAAGGTGCTTCTTCTGCTGGGGCTTGTCGTGGTGCTGCTGGCAGGCTGGCTGGTCAGCGGGCCCTATTTGACCCTGCGCGGGCTGGCCGGGGCGATCGAGCAGCGCGATACCTCCCAGCTGGACCGCTACGTGGACTTCCCGATGCTGCGCGCCAACCTGCGCGCGCAGCTGGATGATTACGTGGTGCGCCGGGCCGGGCCGGACGTGCAGTCCAACCTGGTCGGCGCGCTGCTGCTGACCGCCGGGCAGAAGCTCAGCGGCACGGCGGTGGATGCGATGGTCACACCGACCGGGATCGGGGCGTTGATGGAAGGCCATACGCTCTGGAAGCGGGCCAGCAATGACCTGGAGAGCAATGACGCCTACGCGGCGCCACGTGCGGCGCGGCCGCTGGAGGGCGCTACGCACCGGTTCGAGTCCACGTCACGATTCACCGCCACCACCCATACGGCGCAGGGCGCGCCGGTGGTGTTCGTGCTGCAGCGGCAGGGGTTGCGCTGGAAATTGGTCAATATCGAGCTGCCGCTCGATTAGTCGGTGTCACGACCAACGGTCGTGACCTACCCATGTATCCGCCCGACCGGTAGGTCACGACCGTTGGTCGTGACCGCCGTCAATCGTTGGCCACGCCGTGCGGTACATGGCCGGCGGCCACGCTGAGGTGCTGGCGGGCGCTGTCGATGTTGTGCTGCGAATCGTCGAAGAAGATGTCCGCGCCGAACGCTTCCAGGAACGGGCCCTTGTGGCGGCCGCCCAGGAACAGCGCTTCGTCCAGGCGCACGCCCCATTCGCGCAACGTGCGGATCACCCGCTCATGGGCCGGGGCCGAGCGCGCGGTCACCAGCGCGGTCCGGATCGGCGCATCCTCGCCCGACGGGAACACGGCCTGCAGGGTGTGCAGCGCCGACAGGAAGTTGCGGAACGGACCGCCACTGAGCGGCTCGCGGGCGTTTTCGCGCTCGTGCCGGCCAAACGCTTCCACGCCCTGCTCGCGCGAGATGCGCTCGCTTTCATCGCCGAAGATCACCGCGTCACCATCGAAGGCGATGCGCAGCTGGCCCAGCGGCTGGCTCATGTCGACCGGTTCGGCCGCCGCCAGGGTCTCGCCGTGCGGCTTGGGCAGGATCGTGGCCGCGGCGATGCCATGCCGCAGCGCACGCCGCACCGATTCCGGGTTGGCCGACAGGAACAGATCGGTCCCGAACGGCTTCACGTACGGCCAGGTCGGCTCGCCCGCGGTGAAGGTGGCGCGGATGATGCCCAAGTCGTAATGCTGGATGGAATTGAAGATGCGCAGACCGGTATCGGCGGAATTGCGCGACAGCAGGATGACCTCCACCCGCGGCGATTCCGGCGACTGGCCCTGGTTGAGGGCCAGCAGCTTGCGCACCACCGGGAACGCCACGCCGGGGCGCAGCACATCGTCCTCGTGCTTGCGCTGGTACTCGGCATAGGCGTCCACGCCTTCGGCCTCGAACAGCGCGTGACCCTCTTCCAGGTCGAACAGCGCGCGCGAGGTCACGGCAACGGTCAGCAAACGGGGGGTGTTGTCGCCCATGGCGGTCAAAAATCCTTCAAAACATGAACTGTTCGCTGAGGATCCGGTCTTCCAGGTTGTGTTCCGGATCGAACAGCAGGGTCACCCGGCGCTCGCGCGACTCGCGGATGGTCACTTCGACCACGTCGCGGGTCTCGTGCGAATCGGCGGTCACGCTGACCGGGCGCTTGTAGGGGTCGAGTACGCGGAAGCGCACTTCGGTATCGGCCTTCAGGATCGCGCCACGCCAGCGACGCGGCCGGTACGGCGCCAGCGGGGTCAGTGCGATGGTGTGAGAGCCCAGCGGCAGGATCGGGCCGTGTGCGGAGTAATTGTAGGCGGTGCTGCCGGCCGGGGTCGCCACCAGCACCCCATCGCCGATCAGCTCGGCCACCCGCTCCTGGCCGTTGAGGTCGACCCCGATGTGCGCGGCCTGGCGGGTCTGCCGCAGCAGCGACACGTCGTTATAGGCCAGCGAGCCGGTGGTGGTGCCCGATTCGGTCAGCGCCAGCATTTCCAGCGGGCGCAGGTTGGCCGGTTCGGCACGGGCGATGCGCGCCTGGATGTCGTCCTCGGCCCTGTACTGGTTCATCAGGAAGCCCACGGTGCCCAGCTTCATGCCGAATACCGGCAGGCCAAGATGCCCATGCCGGTGCAGGGTCTGCAGCATGAAACCGTCGCCGCCCAGGGGACACAGCACCTCGGCAGCGTCCGGCGCGTGGTCGCCATAGCGTGCCACCGCGGCCGCGCGGGCCGACTGGGCCGCCTCGGTGTTGCTGGCAAGGAACGCGATGCGGGGGGTGTCGGTCATAAAAGATCCACCGGAGATACCCGCGAAGCATACCGGTTCGTGCAGGTGATCGGCCGCCTTCGGCGTTCCCAGGGCCGGCCAACGGCCGGCGCTACCGAAACGCGTCCGGAGCCCACGTGGATTTATCCAGATCCCCATGGGCCCTCAGCAATTCGTAGCCCCGGCCGTTGGCCGGACACCGCGCGCAGCGCGGCCCAAGCCTCCGAACCCGGATACCCAAGCCCGCAACAAACGTCCCGACGTTCAAACCGGATCGAAGCGCCAACAAAAAGGCCCCGCCAATGGCGGGGCCTTTTGCTTTCACGCATCAGCGCAGGTTACGCGCCGTGCGCTGCCAGCTGGCCCAGGCGCTGTACCGCCACCGAGACCGTCGGGTAGTCGAGCGTCTTCTGCTCGGCCAGCTCCTGCAGCATCGACAGGGTGAAGCGCAGGCTGCCGTCGTCACGGCCGATCCAGGCCGCGACCTTGGCTTCGGCACTGCCCCCCTTCATCGACAACACCTGGGCGGCCAGGTTGCGGTGGTGGGCGGCCAGCTCGTCGCGCAGCACGCCACGGGCCACGGCGTGCCAGCGGCCGTTGACCTCCAGCGCGTCGATCTGCTCGAACAGCCACGGCAGCTGCAGCGCGTCGCCCAGGCGGAAGTGGACCTTGGACACGTCCACCGGCTTGAGCTTGCGGGTACGCGCCAGTTCGATGATGTCGAACGCCGGTTCCAGGAACTGCAACTCGGACAGCTGCTGTGCCAGTGCCGGCGGCAGGCCCTTCTCCTTCCACTCCTGCACGCTGGCTTCATACGCCGGGCGCTGTGCGTCCGGCAGCACGCCCGAGGCGACACGGATGTCGTTGAACGGGGCCTGGTAGCGGTTCACCGCCTCGGTGATGCCCGGCATCGCGCCGGGGCGGAACAGCAGCCAGCGCACGAACGAACGCTGCAGCTTCCAGATCACTTCCAGCGCATCGATCTGCACCGACTCCGGCAGGGTGCCGTCCAGCGCATCGATCTGCGCCCACAGGGCACGCGCATCCAGCGTTTCACGGCTGATGGTGTAGGCCTTGGCGACCTCGGCGATGGTGCGGCCGGTGTCTTCCTGCATGCGCATCAGGAACGTGGCGCCCATGCGGTTGATGGTCTGGTTGGTCACGGCCGTGGCGATGATCTCGCGCTTCAGGCGGTGACGCTCCATCGCATCGGCATACTTCTTCTGCAGCGGCGTCGGGAAGTAACGCAGCAGTTCCTTGGACAGGTACGGGTCTTCCGGGATGTCCGATTCCAGCAGCTGCTGGAACGCCACCAGCTTGGAATACGACAGCAGCACCGACAGCTCCGGACGGGTCAGGCCCTGGCCACGCGCCTTGCGTGCCGAGAGCTCGGCATCGGTCGGCAGGAACTCGATCTGGCGATCCAGCAGGCCCTGCTTTTCCAGCGTGCGGATGAAGTGCTGCTTGGAACCCAGGCGCTTGACCGCCATCCGCTCCATCAGGCTCAGGGCCTGGTTCTGGCGGTAGTTGTCATTGAGCACCAGGTCGGCCACTTCGTCGGTCATCGACGCCAGCAGCTTGTTGCGTGCGTCGACGGTCAGCTTCTTGGCCCGCACCACATCGTTGAGCAGGATCTTGATGTTGACTTCGTGGTCGGAGGTATCCACGCCGGCCGAGTTGTCGATGAAGTCGGTGTTGAGCAGCACGCCAGCCTGGGCAGCTTCGATGCGGCCCAGCTGGGTCATGCCCAGGTTGCCGCCCTCGCCCACCACCTTGCAGCGCAGCTCACCACCGTTGACGCGCAGCGCGTTGTTGGCGCGGTCGCCGACGTCGCTGTGCTGCTCGGTGGCGGCCTTGACGTAGGTGCCGATGCCGCCGTTCCACAGCAGGTCCACCGGCGCCTTGAGGATGGCGCTCATCAGGTCGTTGGGCGACAGCGCCTTGACGTTGTCGTCCAGGCCCAGCGCCTCACGCACCTGCGGGGTGATCTCGATCGACTTCAGCGTGCGCGGGTAAATACCGCCGCCCTTGCTGATCAGCTTCGCATCGTAGTCGGCCCAGCTGGAACGCGGCACGGTGAACATGCGCTCCCGCTCGACGAACGAGGTCGCCGCGTCCGGGTTCGGATCCAGGAAAATGTGGCGGTGGTCGAACGCGGCCAGCAGGCGGATGTGGCGCGACAGCAGCATGCCGTTGCCGAACACGTCGCCGGACATGTCGCCGACACCCACGGTGGTGAAGTCCTGGGTCTGGCTGTCACGGCCCAGCGCACGGAAGTGGCGCTTGACCGACTCCCACGCGCCACGCGCGGTGATGCCCATGCCCTTGTGGTCGTAACCGACCGAACCACCGGAAGCGAACGCATCGCCCATCCAGAAGCCGTGGTCGATGGCCAGCCCGTTGGCGATGTCGGAGAAGGTCGCGGTGCCCTTGTCGGCAGCCACCACCAGGTACGGGTCGTCCATGTCGTGGCGGACCACGTCCACCGGCGGCACGATCTTGTTGTTGACGATGTTGTCGGTGATGTCCAGCAGGCCCTGGATGAACAGCTTGTAGCAGGCCACGCCGTTGGCGAACACCGCATCGCGGTCACCGCTGGCCGGCGGGGTCTTGGCGAAGAATCCGCCCTTGGCACCGACCGGCACGATCACCGTGTTCTTGACCATCTGCGCCTTGACCAGGCCCAGCACTTCGGTGCGGAAGTCTTCGCGACGGTCCGACCAGCGCAGGCCGCCACGGGCAACCGCCCCGAAGCGCAGGTGGGTACCTTCCACGCGCGGGCCGTACACGAAGATTTCGCGATACGGGCGCGGCTTGGGCAGGTCCGGCACCAGCGCCGAATCGAACTTGAAGCTGATCACGTGGCCCGGGCGGCCCTGTGCATCGGTCTGGTAGTAGCTGGTGCGCAGGGTGGCGTCGATCACGCCCATGAAGCTGCGCAGGATGCGGTCTTCGTCGAGGCTGGAGACGCGGTCCATCAGCTTGACCAGCGCGTCGCGCGCCGCGTCCATCTGCGCCTTGCGGTCGCCCTTGCGGGCATCGACCACGGTCTTGATGACCTTCAGGGTGGCTTCGTCGCCACCGGCCAGCACGGTCAGGTGCGCGCGCAGGTCGGCCTGGCCATCGGCGATGGCGACCTTGTCCTCATGCCCGGTGGCCGGGTCGAAGCGGGCTTCGAACAGCTCCACCAGCAGGCGGGCCAGCAGCGGGTAACGGGTGAAGGTGGCTTCGACGTAGGCCTGCGAGAACGGCACGCCGGTCTGCAGCAGGTACTTGCAGTAACCGCGCAGCATCGCAACCTGGCGCCAATGCAGGCCAGCGGCCAGCACCAGGCGGTTGAAGCCGTCGTTCTCGGCATCGCCGTGCCAGACGCGGGCAAAGGTTTCACCGAAGGCGGCATCGGCGGCAGCAGCGTCGATCGCGCCGGCCAGCGATTCCACTTCGAAGTCCTGCACGTACACCGGGGCGTTGTCCACGCTCAGGCGGTACGGGCGCTCGGCGATCACGCGCAGGCCCATGTTTTCCATCATCGGCAGCGCGTCCGACAGCGGAATGTCATCCAGCTGGCGGTACAGCTTCAGGCGCAGGCCATCGCCTTCTTCGCGGTGCACGGCCTGCAGGCTCAGGCGCAGGTCGTCCGGGCCGGTCAGCGCGTCGAGCTGGCTGACGTCGTTGGCCGCGATTTCGGTGCTGGAGTCTTCGATGTAACCGGCCGGCAGTGCCTTGCCGATGCGGGCGGCAATGCGCAGGCCTTCGCTTTCACCATGGCGGGCCACCAGCGCTTCGCGCAGGTCGTCCTGCCAGTTGCGCAGCACCTGGGCCAGCTTCTGTTCCAGTGCGCTGGTATCCACTTCCAGGGTCTGGCCAGCCTTCGGGCGTACGATCAGGTGCACCTGGGCCAGCGGCGATTCGCCCAGCACCACCGAGCTGTCCACGTATTCGCCCTGCAGCGCGTCCTTGAGCATCGCCTCGATGCGCAGGCGCACGTCGGTGTTGAAACGCTCGCGCGGCAGGTACACCAGCGCGGAGATGAAGCGGCTGTACTTGTCACGGCGCAGGAACAGGCGGCTGCGCACGCGCTCCTGCAGGCCCAGCACGCCGATGGCGGTGCGGTACAGCTCTTCCTCGCTGGACTGGAACAGCTCTTCGCGCGGCAGGGTTTCCAGGATGTGGCGCAGTGCCTTGCCGCTGTGGCTGGCCGGGGCCAGGCCCGACTTGCTCATCACGTATTCGTGGCGCTGGCGCACCAGCGGGATTTCCCACGGGCGGCGGTTGTAGGCGCTGGAGGTGAACAGGCCCAGGAAGCGCTGCTCGCCGATGATCTTGCCCTTGGCGTCGAATTCCAACACGCCGATGTAATCCATGTAGCCGGCGCGGTGCACGCGCGAACGCGCATTGGTCTTGGTCAGGATCAGCGCGTCCTTCAACCCGGTGGTGGCGTTGAGGCCCTGTGCGGCCAAGGTCTTGACCGGGCGTGCAGCGGACTTGTCCTTGCCGCGCATCAGGCCCAGGCCGGTGTCGTTCAACGGCGCCAGCACGTCTTCCTTGCCCTGCTTCTCCACGCGGTATTCGCGGTAACCGAAGAAGGTGAAGTGGTTTTCGGCGGCCCAGCGCAGGAACGCCTGGGCTTCGGCGCGCGAGGCGTCGTCGACCGGCAGCTGGCGGGTGCCGAGGTCGTCGGCCAGGGCCAGCGCCTTGCTGCGCATGGCCTCCCAGTCGCCGACGATGGCGCGCACTTCATCCAGCGCCTTGACGATGGCCTGTTCGACATCGGCCATGGCGTCGGCCGGCTGGCGGTCGATTTCCAGCAGCATCACCGATTCGGCGGTGCCTTCGCCCACGGTCGACAGCTTGCCGGCCTTGTCGCGGGTGAAACGGATCACCGGGTGGCCCAGCACGTGCACGCCCACGCCATGTTCGGCCAGGGTCATGGTCACGGTGTCGACCAGGAACGGCATGTCGTCGTTGACGATCTGCAGCACGGTGTGGGCAGATTCCCAGCCGTTGGCCTTCAGGGTCGGGTTGAACACGCGCACGTTGGCCTTGCCGGCCTTGCGCACGCGGGCGAATTCGAGGGTGTCGCCGGCCAGTGCGGCCCATTCTTCAGCGGTGTGGTGCGGGAACTCGTCCGCTTCCATGCGCTTGTAGAAGTCTGCGGCGAACGCCACTGCCTCGGCCTGCCCGGCCGCCGGGTAACGCTTGCGCAAGGCCGTGTACACCGGTTCCAGCGAGAAGCCCACTGGTGAAACAGTCTGCGTATCGGCTGGTTTGGTCGTTTTTTTCACGGTCTTGGCTGCTGTTTTTTGCGGTTTCATGGCAGAGCGGTGCGTGTTGCCCAGTTGGAAAGATGAAATTGTAGCCCTACCGCATGAAAAGGCCTTGCTGCAGGACGGAATAAGGTTTTTCAGTTGGGTGGCGTTTACATCGCATGCCAGTACCAAACACAACGCTTCTCCAATTCTGAACTGGACGGTATAGTCCACCGCGTGAACTCCCCCGCCCCTGCCGCCGCCTTGCTGGACGCGCGCGATCATCGCGTGTTCGATGCCGTGCGCGATCTGATGGCCACCCAGGGCATGCAGCTGAGCATGGAGTCGGTGGCCCAGCAGGCCGGATGTTCCAAGCAGACCCTCTACAGCCGCTACGGCAGCAAGCAGGAACTGCTGCGCCGGGTGCTGCAGCGGCACCTGTGCCGGGCCACGGCCGGGCTTCGGGCACTGGAAGGCGATGACCTGCGCGGCTGCCTGCTGCAGTTCGCCTTCGACTACCTGGACCACTTCAATGAGCCGCACGTGGTCCAGACCCGCCGGCTGATCGCCGGAGAGGCGGCCCGTTTTCCCGATGAGGCACGTTCCTTGTATCGGGATGGGGCGGAGGCGTTGACTTTTCACCTTGCTGAATGGATCCAACATCGCATCCAGGAGTCGCTTCTGCGCCATGACGACCCGCACTTCATGGCTGAACTGCTATTGAGCATGATCGCGGGACAGGATTTCGAGAAGCAGCGCTTTCACACCCCCCATCGTGCCGACGCGTCACAGCGGCGCCGGTGGGCCGAATTTTCCGTGGACAGTTTCCTGCGCGCGTTCGCTGCGCCCGAGGCGATCCGCTTACCGCATTCAAACCAACACCGGAGTTTCTCCTGATGATCGCCCCACTCCGCACCCTCGCCCTGACGTGCGCTGTCGCCGTTGCGTTGACCGCCTGCAAGAAGCCGGAACAACAGACGCCCCCGCCGCCGGAAGTGGGCGTGATCGAAGCCAAGGCCGATACGCTGCCGCTGCAGCGTGAGCTGGTGGGCCGCCTGTCGCCGTACCGCAGCGCCGACGTGCGCGCCCGCGTGCCGGGCGTGCTGCTCAAGCGCGTCTACCAGGAAGGCCAGGACGTCAAACAGGGGCAGGTGCTGTTCCTGATCGACCCGGCGCCGCTGCAGGCCGCATTGAATGCATCGCAGGCTGAGCTCGCGTCGGCCCAGGCCACCTATGCCAATGCCAAGGCCGCCGCCGCGCGCGCCCGCTCGCTGGCCCCCAAGCAGTTCGTCTCCAAGTCCGACCTGGACGCCGCCGAAGCCACCGAGCGCACCGCCGCCGCCGCCGTGCAGCAGGCGCAGGCCTCGCTGGCCAATGCGAAGATCAACCTCGGCTACGCCCAGGTCACCTCGCCCATCGCCGGCCGCGCCGGCAAGCAGCAGGTCACCGAAGGCGCGCTGGTCGGCCAGAGCGACATTACCCTGCTGACCACCGTGGACCAGCTGGACCCGCTGTTCGTCAACTTCTCGATGAGCTCCGACGAGCTGACCCAGCTGCGCCGTGCGCAAGCCGCCGGCGCGGTGTCGCTGAGCGGCGATGGCAAGTCGACCGTGCAGGTGAAGCTGTCCGACGGCACGATGTACGACCAGCCGGGCACGCTGGATTACTCCTCGGCCGTGGTCGACCCGTCCACCGGCGCGGTGACCCTGCGCGCGGTACTGCCCAACCCGCAGCAGATCCTGCTGCCGGGCGCCTTCGTCAGCTTCCAGGCCGTACTGGGTGAGCGCAAAAATGCGTTCCTCGTCCCGCTGCAGGCCCTGCAGCGCGACACCACCGGCGGCTTCGTGATGGTGGTCGGCAAGGATGGCAAGGTGGTGCGCAAGAACGTGGTCACCGAAGGCCAGCAGGGCAGCAACTGGCTGGTCAGCAGCGGCATCGAACCGGGCGACCAGGTGATCGTGGCTGGCGTGCAGAAGGTCAAGGAAGGCTCGCCGGCCTCGGCCAAGCCTTGGACCCCGACCGCCGCCAACGGACCTGGCGCAGCGCCTGCGGGTGCTGCACCGGCAGCGGGTGCCGCACCGGCTGCGGGCGCCCCCGCTGCCGCGGGCACCGCGCCGACCGATGCCGCCGCTGATCCGGCCGCCAAGCCCTCCGATGGCGCTCCGGCTGCCGAACCGACCAAGCAATAACGGGACCTTCCGTCATGCCTAAATTTTTCATTGAACACCCGGTATTCGCCTGGGTGGTCGCGATCCTGATCTCGCTTGCGGGCGTGATCTCGATCCTGGGTCTGGGCGTGGAGTCCTACCCGAGCATCGCACCGCCCCAGGTGACGGTGAGCGCCACCTACCCCGGCGCCAGCGCCGACACCACCGAAAAGTCGGTCACCCAGGTGATCGAGCAGCAGCTGACCGGTATCGATCACCTGCTGTACTTCAGCTCCTCGTCGGCCTCCAACGGCCGCGCGACCATCACCCTGACCTTCGAAACCGGTACCGACGCGGACATCGCCCAGGTGCAGGTGCAGAACAAGGTGTCGCTGGCCACGCCGCGCCTGCCCACCGAAGTGACCCAGCAGGGCGTGGTGGTGGCCAAGGCCAACGCCGGCTTCCTGATGGTGGTGGCGCTGCAGTCGGACAGCGAAGCGATCACCCGCGATGCGCTCAACGACATCGTGGGTTCGCGCGTGCTCGACCAGATCTCGCGCATTCCCGGCGTGGGCAGCACCCAGCAGTTCGGTTCCGAATACGCCATGAACATCTGGCTGAACCCGGAACGCATGCAGGGCTACAACCTCTCGGCCACCCAGGTGCTGGCGGCGATCAAGGCCCAGAACGTGCAGTTCGCGGCCGGTTCGCTGGGCGCCGATCCGTCGCCGGCAGGCCACTATTTCACCGCCACGGTATCGGCGGAGGGCCGCTTCAGCTCGCCTGACCAGTTCGAGAACATCATCCTGCGGGCCAACGCGGACGGTTCGCGAGTGCTGCTCAAGGACGTGGCGCGCATCGCCTTCGGTGCCAACAACTACGGCTTCGATACCCAGTACAACGGCAAGCCGACCGGTGCCTTCGCGATCCAGCTGCTGCCGGGTGCCAACGCCCTGAACGTGGCCAACGCGGTCACCGCGAAGATGGATGAACTGGAATCCACCTTCCCGACCGGGGTCACCTGGTTCTCGCCGTACGACAGCACCACGTTCGTGAAGATCTCGATCGAGGAAGTGGTCAAGACCCTGATCGAAGCGATCGTGCTGGTCTTCCTGGTGATGCTGATCTTCCTGCAGAACTTCCGCGCCACCCTGATCCCCACGCTGGTCATCCCGGTGGCCCTGCTGGGCACCTTCCTGGGCATGAGCATCATCGGCTTCACCATCAACCAGCTGACCCTGTTTGCGATGGTGCTGGCGATCGGCATCGTGGTCGATGACGCCATCGTGGTCATCGAGAACGTCGAACGCATCATGACCGAGGAGAAGCTGCCGCCGAAGGCCGCCACCCAGAAGGCCATGACCCAGATCACCGGCGCGGTGGTGGCCATCACCGTGGTGCTGGCGGCGGTGTTCATTCCGTCGGCGCTGCAGGGCGGTGCCGCCGGTGAGATCTACAAGCAGTTCGCGCTGACCATCGCCATCGCGATGGCGTTCTCGGCGTTCCTGGCGCTGGGCTTCACCCCGGCGCTGTGCGCGACCTTCCTGAAGGCCACGCACGGTGAACCGAACGTGGTCTACCGCACCTTCAACAAGTACTACGACAAGGTCAGTGGCACCTACGTGGGCCACATCACCTCGGCGGTGAAGCATGCGCCGCGCTGGATGATCCTGTTCGTGGTGCTTACCGTGCTGTGCGGCTTCCTGTTCACCCGCATGCCGGGCAGCTTCCTGCCGGAAGAAGACCAGGGCTATGCGCTGGCGATCGTGCAGCTGCCGCCGGGCTCGACCAAGGCGCAGACCAATGCGACCTTCGCGCAGATGCGCGGCATCCTGGAAAAGCAGGATGGCTTCGAAGGCATGCTGCAGGTGGCCGGTTTCAGCTTCGTCGGCTCGGGCGAAAACGTGGGCATGGGCTTCATCCGGCTCAAGCCGTGGGCGGACCGTGACATCACGGTGCCCGAGTTCATCCAGAACATGAACGGCGCGTTCTACGGCATCAAGGAGGCGCAGATCTTCGTGGTCAACCTGCCAACGGTGCAGGGCCTGGGCCAGTTCGGCGGCTTCGACATGTGGCTGCAGGACCGCGGCGGTGCCGGCTTCGAACAGCTGACGCAGGCGCGCAACATCCTGCTGGGCAAGGCGGCCGAGGAGAAGGAACTGCTCACCGGCGTGCGCCCGAACGGGCTGGAAAACGCGCCGCAGCTGCAGCTCCACGTGGACCGCGTGCAGGCGCAGACGATGGGCCTGTCGGTGTCGGACGTGTACAGCACCATCCAGCTGATGCTGGCGCCGGTATACGTGAACGACTTCTTCTACCAGGGCCGCATCAAGCGCGTGACCATGCAGGCCGATGGTCCGTTCCGCACCGGTGCGGAGTCGTTGAACAGCTTCTACACGCCCAGCTCGCTGCAGACCAACGCCGACGGTACGCCGGCGATGATTCCGCTGAGCACGGTGGTGAAGTCCGAATGGGTGTCCGCCCCGCCGTCGCTGAGCCGCTACAACGGCTATTCGGCGATCAACATCGTCGGTTCGCAGGCACCGGGCAAGAGCTCGGGCGAAGCGATGCAGGCGATGGAGCGGATCGTGCAGGATGACCTGCCGGCGGGCTTCGGCTACGACTGGTCGGGCATGTCCTACCAGGAAATCCTGGCGGGCAACGCGGCCACGCTGCTGCTGGTGCTGTCGATCGTGGTGGTGTTCCTGTGCCTTGCGGCGCTGTATGAAAGCTGGTCGATCCCGGTGGCGGTGCTGCTGGTGGTACCGCTGGGCGTGCTGGGTGCGCTGTCGTTCTCGCTCGCCCGTGGCCTGCCCAACGATCTGTACTTCAAGATCGGCCTGATCACGGTGATCGGCCTGGCGGCGAAGAACGCGATCCTGATCGTGGAGTTCGCGGTGGAGCAGCGCGCAGCAGGCAAGAACCTGCGCGAGGCGACCATCGAAGCCTCGCGCCTGCGCTTCCGGCCGATCCTGATGACCTCGTTCGCGTTCATCATGGGCGTGATCCCGATGGCGATCTCCACCGGTGCCGGCGCCAACGCGCGTCACGCCATCGGTACGGGCGTGATCGGCGGCATGGTGTTCGCCACCTTCCTGGGCCTGCTGATGATCCCGGTGTTCTTCGTGGTGGTCCGCCGCATGCTGGGCGACAAGCTCGACGAACCGTCCAAGGAGTTCCTGGAACGCCAGGGCGAAGCCACCGCAGCGCATCGTCCGGATCGTTGATCTCGCAATAGGTGACCACCGTTGGTGGTCACCCTGAAACGCAGAAGGCCCCGGAGCGATCCGGGGCCTTTTTTTTCTGCAATTGCACCGCTTTCCGTGTCGCCGGGCGCTGCCCGGCTGCTGATGCATTTGTGCGAACAGCCTGTGGCTGAGACGATCTCTGGCTAGGCGGGTCGGTGTCACGGGAAAAGCCGGTGTGCCGGCGATGCCGGCACCTGCTTCGATCAGTTCAATGCGTTATCGAACGTGGAAATCTTCACGGCGGTTGTTTGGGAACCAACCCTACCGCGCCCTGTGCTTTTTCCTTGGCCTCCTGCCTACCTTCAAAGGCGAGCCGGGGCGGGTTTGCGGGGGCTTTGCGAAACATGGATGTTTCGCAAGAGCCTCCAGGGACGGATTCACGGCGCCCCCCGCAAACCCGCACCGGCTCGCCAACTCCGGCAAACCGGTGCCCAACGGCTGTTCGCCCAGATGCATGAAGCTACCGGGCGCAGCCCGGTACCCAGGTACACCATGCAATCAGACACCCCAAAAGCAATCGGGGCCCCAATAGGACCCCGATGCTTTGGTCTGTACAGCGAGAAGCCGCCTCAGCGCAGGCCGGTTTCGTTGCGGGCGATGACCAGGCGCTGGATTTCCGAGGTGCCTTCGTAGATCTCGGTGATCTTGGCATCACGGAAGTAACGCTCCAGCGGCATTTCCTTGGAGTAACCCATGCCGCCGTGGATCTGCACGGCCTGGTGGGTGATCCACATCGCCGCTTCCGAAGCGGTCAGCTTGGCGATGGCCGCTTCGTTGCTGAAACGCTTGCCCTGGCCCTTCACCCATGCCGCGCGCAGGGTCAGCAGCAGCGCTGCATCCAGCTTGCACTTCATGTCGGCGATCTTGGCCTGGGTCATCTGGAACGTACCGATCGCCGCGCCAAAGGCCTTGCGGTCCTTCACGTATTCGATCGTGGCCTCATAGGCCGCACGTGCGATGCCGATCGCCTGTGACGCGATGCCGATGCGGCCGGCGTCCAGCACGCCCATCGCGATCTTGAAGCCCTCGCCTTCCTTGCCCACCACGTCTTCAGCCGCCGCCACGTAATCCTGGAACTCGATCTCGCAGGTGGCCGAGGCGCGGATGCCGAGCTTCGGCTCGGTCTTGCCGCGGTGGAAGCCGGCCTTGTCGGTGTCGATCATGAACGCAGTGATGCCACGCGCACCCTGCTCCGGGTCGGTCATGGCAAACAGCACGATGTACTTGGCCACCGGACCGGAGGTGATCCAGCTCTTCTTGCCGTTGATCACATAGGTGCCGTCGGCCTGCCTGACCGCGCGGCAACGCATGGCCGTGGCGTCCGAACCCGACTGCGGCTCGGTCAGCGCGAACGCGCCGATGGCCTCGCCCTCGGCGATGGCGCGCACGTACTTCTGCTTCTGGGCCTCGCTGCCGTGGGTCAGGATGCCGTTGCAGAACAGCGAGTTGTTGACCGACATGATGGTCGAATGCGCGGCGTCGCCGGCGGCAACCTCCACCATCGCCAGCACGTAGGCAATCGGGTCCATGCCCGCGCCGCCGTACTCGGCCGGCA
This sequence comes from Stenotrophomonas rhizophila, assembly GCF_001704155.1. Lineage (NCBI taxonomy): Bacteria > Pseudomonadati > Pseudomonadota > Gammaproteobacteria > Lysobacterales > Lysobacteraceae > Stenotrophomonas > Stenotrophomonas rhizophila. The sequence goes on from NZ_CP016294.1 coordinate 2,699,733, forward strand.
CTTCGATGCCCATCAGGCCGTTTTCGCCCAGCAGGCGGATGTTGTCCAGCGGGAACTCGCCGGTACGGTCATGGTGCTCGGCGCTCGGCGCGATCTTTTCCTGCGCGATGCGGCGCGCAACGTCCTGCAGCATCAGCTGCTCTTCGGTGAAACTGAAATCCACGAAACCCTCCCAGGAACATGTCGATATGGCCGCGCCGGGCGCGTCCAGGTGCGGCGATTGTACCGGGGGCCACCCAATCCGGGCTGACTTGACCGCGAAGGCGCCAAAGGACGAAAATATCTCTATATCGCGATAGGTAGATATTTATGGATCTCGAGGACTGGTCGGTCCGGCTGAAGGTGTTCGCCGACGCCACCCGCGTGCGCCTGCTGGCGCTGCTGGAGCAGGAAGAACTCACCGTGGCCGAGCTGTCGGCCATCACCACCCTGGCCCAGCCGCGGGTGTCGACCCACCTGGCCCGCCTCAAGGAAGCCGGCCTGGTGCGCGACCGGCGCGCAGGCGTGTCGGCGTACTACCGCTTTGACGATGCCGCGCTGGACCCGGCCCAACGCGCATTGTGGCACGCCCTGAGCACCGGCAGCGACGACCCGCTGCTGCGCCAGGATGCTGAACGCGTGGCCAGCGTGCTGGCCAGCCGCGCCGCCGACCAGAACTGGGCCGACAGCGTGGCCGGCGACATGGAACGCCATTACTCGCCCGGCCGCACCTGGGAAGCGCTGGCGCGCACCGCGCTGCCGCTGCTGGAAACCGGGGACGTGCTCGATATCGCCTCCGGCGATGGCGTGCTGGCGGAACTGGTGGCCCCGCATGCCAAGCGCTACGTCTGCATCGACACCAGCGCCCGCGTCGTGGCCGCCGCCAGCGAACGCCTGCGCCGCCTGGCCAACGTGGAAGTGCGCGAGGGCGACATGCATGCCCTGCCCTTCAAGGACCGCAGCTTCGACCTGGTGGTGCTGATGCATGCACTGACCTACGCCGCCAAGCCGGCCCAGGCCGTGGCCGAAGGCGCGCGCGTGCTGCGCTCTGGTGGCCGCCTGCTGCTCTGCAGCCTGGCCCGCCACGAGCACAAGGCCGCCGTCGAGGCCTATGGCCACGTCAACCTGGGTTTCTCGGACAAGGAACTGCGCAAATTCGCCGAGAAGGCCGGCCTGGTGGTCTCCAGCCTGGAAACGGTGACCCGCGAAAAGCGTCCGCCGCATTTTGAAGTCATTTCGCTGATTGCCAGCAAGCCCTGAGGTTTCCCCGCGATGTCCCTGCCCTGGCTGCACCCCGATCGTGTCCGCGCCCTCGAAGACGCGCTGGCCCAGCGCATCCTGATCATCGACGGTGCGATGGGCACCATGATCCAGCGGCACGGGCTGGAGGAAGGCGATTACCGCGGGGAACGCTTCGCCGGTGGCTTCGACCACCAGCACGGCGCCGGCTGCGACCACGGCACGCCGGAAGGCCACGACCTCAAGGGCAACAACGACCTGCTGCTGCTGACCCGCCCCGAGGTCATTGCCGGCATCCACACCGCCTACCTGGAAGCCGGTGCTGACCTGATCGAAACCAACACCTTCAATGCCACCTCGGTGAGCCAGGCCGACTACCACCTGGAACACCTGGTGTACGAGTTGAACAAGGCCGGCGCTGCCGTCGCGCGCGCCTGCTGCGATGCGGCCGAAGCCAACAGCCCGGATAAACCGCGTTTCGTCATCGGGGTGCTGGGGCCGACCAGCCGTACCGCCTCGATCAGCCCCGACGTGAACGATCCCGGTTTCCGCAACACCAGCTTCGATGCGCTGCGCGAGACCTACCGCGAGGCCATCGACGGCCTGATCGACGGCGGCGCCGACACCCTGATGGTGGAAACCATCTTCGACACGCTCAATGCCAAGGCCGCGCTGTTCGCCATCGAAGAAGCCTTCGATGCGCGCGGCGCGCGCCTGCCGATCATGATCTCCGGCACCATCACCGATGCCTCCGGGCGCACCCTCTCGGGCCAGACCGCCGATGCCTTCCATGCGTCGCTCGCCCACGCTCGCCCTCTGTCGATCGGCCTGAACTGCGCGCTCGGCGCCGACGCGATGCGACCGCACGTGGAAACCCTGGGCCAGGTGGCCGACTGTTACGTCAGCGCCCATCCCAACGCCGGGCTGCCCAACGCCTTCGGTGAGTACGACGAGACCCCGGACGAAATGGCCGCCACCCTGCGCGGTTTCGCCGAGGACGGCCTGCTCAACCTGGTGGGTGGCTGCTGCGGCTCCACCCCCGACCACATCCGTGCCATCGCCCAGGCCGTGGCCGGCCTGCGGCCGCGCGCACTGCCCGGCGCGCAGGAGCAGGCGGCATGAACGCCCCTACCCGCAACACCCGGCTGTCCGGGCTGGAACCGCTGGTCATCACCCCGGACCTGTTGTTCGTCAACATCGGCGAGCGCACCAACGTCACCGGCAGCGCGCAGTTCCGCAAGCTGGTCAAGGAAGAACGCTACGAAGAAGCGGTGGAAGTGGCCCGCCAGCAGGTCGCCAGCGGCGCGCAGATCCTGGATGTCAACATGGACGAGGGCCTGATCGATTCCGAGAAAGCGATCACCCGCTATCTCAACCTGATCATGTCCGAGCCGGATATCGCGCGCATCCCGGTGATGGTCGATTCGTCCAAGTGGAGCGTGATCGAAGCCGGGCTGAAGTGCCTGCAGGGCAAGAGCGTGGTCAATTCGATCTCGCTCAAGGAAGGCGAAGCGCAGTTCATCGAGCACGCGCGCAAGGTGCTGCGCTACGGTGCGGCCGCGGTGGTGATGGCCTTCGACGAGCAGGGCCAGGCCGATACCTGCGCGCGCAAGGTGGAAATCTGCACCCGTGCCTACCGGATCCTGGTCGACCAGGTCGGCTTCCCGCCCCAGGACATCATCTTCGACCCGAACATCTTCGCCGTGGCCACCGGCATCGAAGAGCACGACAGCTACGCGGTGGACTTCATCGAAGCCACCCGCATCATCAAGCGCACACTGCCGCATTGCCATGTGTCCGGTGGCGTGTCCAACGTGTCGTTCTCGTTCCGTGGCAACGAAACGGTGCGCCAGGCCATCCACGCGGTGTTCCTGTACCACGCCATCGCGGCGGGCATGGACATGGGCATCGTCAACGCCGGCGCCATGCCGATCTACGACGACCTGGATGCCGAACTGCGCGAGCGCGTGGAGGACGTGATCCTCAACCGCCGTCCGGATGGCACCGAACGCCTGCTCGAGATCGCCGAGCGCTACAAGGGCAGGAAGGGCGAGATCAAGGGCGAAGACCTGGCCTGGCGCGAAAAGCCGATCGACGCGCGCCTGGCGCATGCGCTGGTGCACGGCCTGGATGCCTGGGTCGAATCCGATACCGAGGAAGCACGGATCCGTTCCAGCCGCCCGCTGGACGTGATCGAAGGACCGCTGATGGACGGCATGAACGTGGTCGGCGACCTGTTCGGCGCCGGCAAGATGTTCCTGCCGCAGGTGGTCAAATCCGCGCGCGTGATGAAGAAGGCCGTGGCCTACCTGCTGCCCTTCATCGAAGCCGAAAAGGCGCGCAGCGGCGATACCGCCAGGAGCAACGGCAAGATCATCATGGCCACGGTGAAGGGTGATGTGCATGACATCGGCAAGAACATCGTCGGCGTGGTGCTGGCGTGCAACAACTTCGAGGTGATCGACCTCGGCGTGATGGTGCCGGCACAGAAGATCCTGGACGCGGCCCGCGCCGAGAACGCCGACATCATCGGCCTGTCCGGATTGATCACCCCGTCGTTGGAAGAAATGAGCCACGTGGCCCGCGAGATGGAACGGCAGGGCTTCACCCTGCCCTTGATGATCGGCGGCGCCACCACCTCGCGCGCGCACACCGCGCTGAAGATCGACCCGCATTACAAGGCGCCCACGGTGTGGGTGAAGGATGCTTCGCGGGCGGTGGGCGTGGCCCAGTCGCTGATCTCCAGCGAACTGCGCGAGGCCTTCGTGGCCGCCAACGAGGCCGACTACGCCGACATCCGCCAGCGCCACCGCAACCGCGGCGATGCCAAACGCCTGGTGACCCTGGCCAAGGCCCGCGCGCAGCGTTTCGATGGCAACTGGGCGCAGTACCAGCCGCCGGCCCCGCGCAGGCCGGGCCTGCACGTGCTGGATGACTACCCGCTGGCCGACCTGGTGGGGGTGATCGACTGGACCCCGTTCTTCCAGGCCTGGGAACTGGCCGGCAAGTACCCGGCCATCCTCACCGACGAGATCGTGGGCACCCAGGCCAGCGAGCTGTACCGCGATGCGCGCGCGATGCTCAAGCGCATCGTCGACGAGCGTTGGCTGACCGCCAAGGCGGTGTTCGGGCTGTGGCCGGCCAACAGCGTGGGCGACGATGTGCACCTGACCACCGAGGAGGGCCCGGCCGTACTGCACTTCCTGCGCCAGCAGGTGGACAAGCCGGTGGAGCGCCCGGACTTCTGCCTGGCCGATTTCATCGCACCGGCCGACAGCGGCCGCCAGGACTGGATCGGCGCGTTCGCGGTCACCGCCGGGATCGGCATCGACCCGCACGTGGCCCGCTTCGAGGCCGACCATGACGACTACAACGCGATCCTGCTCAAGGCGCTGGCCGACCGCCTGGCCGAAGCCCTGGCCGAGCGCCTGCACCAGCAGGTGCGCACCGATTACTGGGGCTACCAGCCGGACGAGGCACTGGACAACGACGCGTTGATTGCCGAGCAGTACAGCGGCATCCGCCCGGCGCCAGGCTACCCCGCCTGCCCCGAGCACAGCGAAAAAGCCACCCTGTTCCGCCTGCTCGATGCGGAAAACAACGCGGACATGCAGCTGACCGAGAGCTTTGCGATGCTGCCCACCGCGGCGGTATCCGGCTATTACTTCAGCCACCCGCAGAGCCAGTATTTCGTGGTCGGCCGGGTCACCCGCGAGCAGGTCGGCGATTACGCCAAACGCAAGGGCGTGGAACGCGCGCAGGTCGAACGCTGGCTGGCCTCCAACCTGGATTACGATCCGGAATGAACGCGGTTCCGGTCGCCCGCCTCTCCAGCTACTACCTGTTCTACTACGCGGCGCTCGGCGCATTCACCCCGTACTGGTCTCTGTTCCTGACCGCGCGCGGGATGAGCGTGACCGCGATCAGCGTCATGATGGGGATCTGGTATGCCACCCGCATCGTGGCGCCCACGACGTGGACCTCGATTGCCGCCGCCTCGCCGCACCCGATCCGCTGGCTGCGCGTGGGCAGCGTGCTGACCCTGCTCACCTTCTGCGCGTTCCTGCTGCCGCTGCCCCTGCCGTGGATGTACCCGGCCATGGTGGTGTTCTGCTTCTTCTACAACGCGGTGATGCCGCAGTTCGAATCGATCACCCTCACCCACCTGGGCAACGACAGCCACCGCTACGGGCTGATCCGGGTGTGGGGCTCGCTGGGCTTCATCGCGGTGGTGATGGGCTTTGGCTGGCTGATCGAAGGCAGCGGCGGAGCTGGGAAGGCGTACCTGCTGCCGTGGCTGATGCTGCCGCTGTTCGCGTTGCTGGTGGGCTCTGCGTTTGCCAACTACTACGCGCGCGATTTCCATCGCGCGGATGGCGATGCCAGCGGCTTCTGGCAGATCGTGCGCAAACCGCAGGTACTGGCGTTCTTCCTGGCCGCGTTCATGGAACAGCTGTCGTTCGGGCCGTACTACACATTCTTTTCGGTCTACATGGATCACCACGGCTATGCGACCTCCACGCTGGGGCTGCTGTGGACGATCGGCGTGGTGTTCGAGGTCGGCGTGTTCTTCACCATCGGCCGCTTCTTCCGCCGCTATGACGCCAGCTGGATGCTGCTGATCGCCCTGGTCAGCTCGACCCTGCGCTGGACGGTCACCGCACTGTTCCCGGACCACCTGGGGGTGATGCTGGTGGCGCAGACCGCGCATGCGCTGGGGTTTGCCGCCTTCTTCGCGGCGGCCATGCAGATGCTGGCGACCTACTTCCCGGGCCGGCTCAACGGGCACGGCCAAGGGCTGCTGTATGGCTTCTCGTCAGGCGTCGGCGGCGTGCTCGGCGCGTTGATCGCCGGCCAGCTGTGGAACGTCGACCAGGGCCGCACCGCATTCCTGGCCGGCGCGGGGTTTGCGTTCGCCGGTGCACTGCTGTGCTTCTTCGCGATCAGCCTGCCGCTGTTGCGGCGAGGGAACACGACAGACCGCCGATAGGCTTCGTGCCCATTTTACCAGACCAGGTCGTCAGGCACCTGGTAGGCCGGATCGGCGTACGGATCGTCTTCGGCCGGGGCGTTGGGGTCCACGCGCAGTGCCACGGCCGGGGCGAAGATCGCTTCGGCTTCGTCCAGCACCGCTGCGGTCACCAGCAGGTAGCGGCCGGTGCTCTGCAGCACGCCCAGTTCGCCGGCGTTGAGCTGGCGCAGCTGCTCGGCGGTGACATAGATCCGCTTGATCTTGCCGCCATACGGGAAGTGCCGCGCGATGTCGGCCGCTTCATCGTTTAGCGCCTTGTCCTTGAGCAGCTCGTCGAGCTTGACCTTGGCTTCGCGGCGCACGCGCGCCTCTTCCTGCTTCACCCGCTCGGCTTCGATCCGGTCGTCTTTTTCCTTCTGCGCGCGGATCGCGTAGGCCTTGGCCAGGTCGATGTCCTCGCGCGAGCGCGGCTTGCCCTGGCCGGGGTTCTGGCCCTGGCCGGGACGTGCGTTGCCGCCGGGGCGACCCTTGCCCTGGGGGCCACGACGGGCATCGCCCTCGCGCGGCGGGCGCTGGCCATCGCGCGGCCCACGGGCGCCCTCACCGGCCTTGGCCTGCGGTCGGGCACCCTGCGGCGCGTTGGAGGGCCGGCCATCGCGGCGGGCGTCGGGCTTGCGTTCGGGCTTGGGCGCGGCTTTGAAGCCAAGGCCCAGCAGCTGGTCGCGGAGGGTATCGCTCATGACGTTGGGTCGATCAGTAGTGCGGGGGCGGCGGTTCTTCGCCCGAATCGGAATACAGCGCGTTGCGGACCTTGCCCAGGTCCTCCAGCAGCAGGCGGGTCAGGTCCGCGTTGCGGCTGCCCTCGATGCGGGCATCGGCCAGGGCTTCGCTCAGCTCGGCCAAGGCCTGTTCCTGGAAGGACACCCGCATTTCAAGTTCGACCAGGCGCGCTTCCAGCGCCTGCTCACGCGCGGTGGGAGTGGAATCATGCATGCAGCGAACGTCCCCGGCCAATGCCGTAATAGGCCAGGCCCGCGGCTTCGATCTCCTGCGGGTCGTACAGGTTGCGACCGTCGAACACGACGGCGTCTTTCAGCGTGTCACGCAGGTGGGCGAAATCCGGGCTGCGGAACTGCTTCCATTCGGTCACCACCACCAGCGCATCGGCGCCGTCCAGTGCGTCATTGGCACTGTCGCAGAACACCAGGTCGTCGCGCTCGCCGAAGATGCGGCGGGCCTCGTCGGTGGCTTCCGGGTCGTACGCGCGGACGGTGGCACCGCCCTCCCACAGCTGTGCCAGCAGGCGGCGGCTGGAGGCTTCGCGCATGTCGTCGGTGTTCGGCTTGAAGGCCAGGCCCCACACCGCGAAGGTGCGGCCGCGCACGCCCTCATCCTCGCCACGGTCGTAGTGGCGCTGGATCAGCTGGAACAGGTGCCCCTTCTGCGCATCGTTGACCGCTTCCACCGCATTGAGCAGCTTGGGTTCATGCCCGTACTGCTGCGCGGTGCGGGCCAGCGCCTGCACGTCCTTGGGGAAACACGAGCCGCCGTAACCGGCGCCCGGGTAGATGAAGTGCCAGCCGATGCGCGGGTCCGAGCCGATGCCCTGGCGGACCTGTTCGACATCGGCACCGACCTTCTCGGCGATGTTGGCGATTTCGTTCATGAACGAAATCTTGGTCGCCAGCATGGCGTTGGCGGCGTACTTGGTCAGCTCGGCCGAGCGCACGTCCATCTCCACCACGCGGTCGTGGTTGCGGTTGAACGGTGCGTACAGGCGGCGCATCAGCGCCACCGACTCGGCATTGGCCGCCCCGATCACGATACGGTCCGGCCGCATGCAGTCGGCCACGGCGTCGCCTTCCTTGAGGAATTCGGGGTTGGAGACCACGTCGAAGGCGATCTCCTCGCCGCGCTCGGCCAGCGCCTGGGCGATGGCGGCACGGACCTTGTCGGCCGTGCCTACCGGCACGGTCGACTTGTTCACCACCACGGTCGGCACACGCATGTGCCGGCCGATGGTGCGGGCCACCGCCAACACGTACTGCAGGTCGGCGCTGCCGTCCTCGTCCGGTGGCGTGCCCACGGCAATGAAGATCACCTGGCCATGCGCGATCGCCGCCTCGGCGTCGGTGGTGAAGGCCAGCCGCAACGCGGCATGGTTGGCCTTGACCATCGGCTCCAGGCCCGGCTCATAGATCGGGATGACGCCGCGGTTGAGGCCATCCACCTTGGCCTGGTCGATATCGACGCAGACCACCTGGTGGCCGACATCGGCCAGGCAGGTACCCGTGACCAGACCGACGTAGCCGGTACCGAAGATTGAGACGCGCATGTCCGTGTTGACTCCAGTTCCGTTTTACGGAGCAATGCCCAGCAGTTCGACGTCGAAGGTCAGCGTCGCGTTCGGACCGATCGGACCGCCCGGGGTGCCCTGCTCGCCATAGGCCAGCTCGCCCGGGATCCAGAAGCGGTACTTGGCGCCGACCGGCATCAGCTGCACGCCTTCCGACCAGCCCTTGACCACCTGGTCCAGGCCGAACTCGATCGGCTGGCCACGCTGGATGCTGCTGTCGAAGACGGTGCCGTCGAGCAGCTTGCCTTCGTAATGCACCTTGACCTTGCTGGTGGGGAGCGGGCGCTCGCCCGAACCGGGACGGATCACCTGGTACTGCAGGCCCGACGCGGTGGTGACCACGCCCGGCACGGTCTTGTTCTTGGCCATGAAGTCATTGCCGGCGCGGCGGTTGGTCTCGCCCTGGGCGGCGGCCTTGGCCTGCATTTCCGCCTGCTGGGCGGCCATGAAGCCTTCCATCGTGGCCTGGGCCTGTTCGGCGGTCATCTTCGGGGTGCCCTTGGCGAACGCGGTCTGCACGGCGTCGAACAGCGCGTCCAGGTCGACCTGGTCCTTCAGCGGCGCCAGCGACGGGCCCACGGCGTAGCTGCCCAGCATCAGGCCGACCTGTTCACGGTCCACCTTCGGCGGCTCGGTGCCCGGGGCCATGCCCGGAACCGGCTGGCCGGCCTTGACGGCCATCGCCATGCGCAGCGCCTGGTCGGTCTTCTGCGCCTGTTCCTGGGTGATCAGCGGCTGCTTGCCTTCGAAGGCGTTGGTCACCGCGCGGCGCAGGGCAACGATGTCGATCTGGTCGGCGATCGGCTCGAAGGACTTGGCCACGTCCATACCAATGGCGTAGCCGACTTTTTCACGCTGGGAGGTCAAAGCAGAAGTCTCCTTGGCGGCCGCGCCTGCGGCCGGTTGTTGCGACATCACGGTACCGGTGGCACCCATCGCCAGAATCAGAACCGACGCCGCAGCGCCGCGCATTCCCATCTTCATTTGCTGCTTTCCTGGAAGTGACTGGACGCCGACGTCGGCGCGAAAGCGATCATTGTCGCACGCACGTGCGAGATGTCGAGGATGTCAGCGCTTTGCAGGCGCAACGGACAGCTCACGTTCGATTGCCGCCACCAGTTCCTTGTCGTCCGGCTTGACCTTGCTGGAGAACTGCGCCACCACCCGACCATCGCGCGACAGCAGGTATTTGTGGAAGTTCCAGCCGGGCGCAACGCCGGTGGCAGCGGTCAGGCGCTGGTACAGCGGCGTGGCGTCGGTGCCGGTGACCTGCACTTTCTGGAACATCGGGAACTTCACGCCATAGGTAAGCGTGCAGAACTCCTGGATCTCCTTCTCGCTGCCCGGCTCCTGGCCCTTGAAATCATTGGACGGGAAGCCCAGCACCGAGAAGCCGCGCGCGGCGTACCGGGTCTGCAGCCCTTCCAGCGCCTCGTATTGCGGGGTGAAGCCGCACTTGCTGGCGGTATTGACCACCAGCAGCACCTTGCCGCCGTACTGCTTCTCCAGGTTCACCTCGGTCTTGCCGGCCAGCGGCCGGTAGTTGAGGTCAAGCAGATCCGCGGCCTGGGCGGACCCGGCGCCCAGCATCCCGACCAGCAGCAGCCCACTGCCCCAGCGGCGGGCGCGCGCCCGGGTGGCGTGGAACGGGGAAGTCGCGCGGTGGGACTGGGGCATTGGAAACTCCGGTAAAGAGGCTGGAAAACCCTGTCCTGCAGGGGAAGGCGGACTATATCACCGGGGGTTTCAGCGCGCGGTTGACGTACATGGCCGTCACGCGGCTGAATACCTGCAGACTGATACCGCGCACCGCGGCACCATCAATCGCTTGATAATCAATGCGTTAACGCGATCGCGCCGCCATCGTCATGCCCCTGCCATCAGTTGGGGTGTGTCGGGTATTGCACTTGGCTGTGCCGGTGTTATAGTTGCATACAACACCAGTCACCTGATGCAGGGGAAGCCCATGAACCGCATGCGCCACCACTCCGCCAAAGCCCTGACAGCCGCGTCCGCACTGCTGTTGCTGGGCTGGTTCAGCATCCCTGCCGGTGACCGTGGCAGCGAGACCGCCACCGGTGCGTTTGAAAGCCCGCAGGACGCAGGCGTCATCCAGGCAGGGAACGCCGACGGCGCCCCCACGCCTCCCCGCCGGCTGCACAGCTCCCTGTCCATGCCTTACTTCTCATTCGCACAGTCGCTGAACCCACGGAGCTGACCATGAGCGATATCCAATGGAGCGATGGTGCTCCGATCTACCGTCAGCTGAAAGAACGCGTGATTGCCATGATGCTCGACAGCATCATCAAGCCCGGCGACGCGCTGCCTTCGGTTCGACAGGTGGCCGCCGAGTACCAGCTCAATCCCATCACCGTTTCGCGCGCCTACCAGGAACTGGCCGATGAAGGCCTGGTCGAGAAGCGCCGCGGCCTGGGCATGTTCATGACCGAAGAAGCGGCCACGCAGCTGCGCAGCAGCGAGCGCGACCGGTTCCTCAATGAAGAATGGCCGCTGGTCCTGGAGCGCATCCAGCGCCTGGGCCTGCGCCTCGACGAATTGCTGCCCCAGGGGAAATCCTCATGAATGCCGTTGCTAGTGATGTCGTCATTTCCGCTCGTGGCCTGCGCAAGGCCTACAAATCCACGCTCGCGCTGGACAACACCAGCTTCACCATCGCCCCCGGCCGGATCACCGGCCTGATCGGCCCCAACGGCGCGGGCAAGACCACCCTGCTCAAGGCGCTGCTGGGCCTGACCCAGGTCGAGGGCGAGCTGAGCGTGCTGGGCCTGGACCCGACCGTGCAGCGCAACGCGCTGATGAATGATGTGTGCTTCATCGCCGACGTGGCGGTGCTGCCGCGCTGGATGAAGGTGCGCGAGGCGATCGATTTCGTCGCCGGGGTCCACCCGCGCTTCGATCGTGCCCGCTGCGAGCGCTTCCTGGCCTCCACCAAGCTGCAGCCGCGCCAGCGCGTACGTGAACTGTCCAAGGGCATGATCGTGCAGCTGCACCTGGCACTGGTGATGGCCATCGACGCCAAGGTGCTGGTACTCGACGAGCCCACCCTGGGCCTGGACATCCTGTACCGCAAGGAGTTCTACCAGCGCCTGCTGGAAGACTATTTCGACGAGCAGAAGACGATCATCGTGACCACCCACCAGGTGGAAGAGATCGAACACATCCTCACCGACGTGATGTTCATCCGCGACGGCCGCATCGTGCTCACCACCGACATGGAAGACGTCGGCGAGCGCTACACCGAAGTGCTGGTGTCGACCGAAACGCTGGAAGCGGCGCGTGCGCTGAAGCCGATCGACGAGCGCAGCCTGCCGTTCGGCAAGACCGTGCTGCTGTTCGACGGGGTGCCGCGCGCCCAGCTCACGCCGCTTGGCGAAATCCGCAGCCCGGGGCTGGCGGATCTGTTCGTGGCCATCATGAAGGGAACCTACGCATGAACACCGTCCACTTCCACCCCATCAGCAAGGCCAGCACCTTCAAGTGGCTGCTCAAGCGCGAGTACTGGGAAAACCGCGGCGGTTTCCTGTGGGCACCGCTGATCGCCGGCGGCATTTCGCTGGTGATGAGCCTGATCGGCATCCTGCTCGGCCTGTGGGGCCTGCGCCGTGCGGCCGAGAGCGGTGACCTGCACATCGACAACACCAACATCAACGTCAACGGCCTGGATCTGAAGCTGTTGACCGCCCACATGGATGCCAAGGCCATGGCCGACCTGGGCAACACCCTGGACGCCACCCTGGTACTGAGCTCGCTGTGGCCGTTCGTGGTGCTGGCCTTCGTGGTGTTCTTCTACTGCCTGGGTGCCCTGTACGACGACCGCCGCGACCGCAGCATCCTGTTCTGGAAGTCGCTGCCGCTGTCGGACACGCAGACCGTGCTGTCCAAGGCGCTGAGCGCGCTGCTGGTGGCCCCGGTGATCGCGGTGATCGCCTCGGTGCTGACCATGTTCGGCTTCATGGCGATCCTCTCGGTGGTGGTGCTGGTCCATGGCGGCAACCCGCTCACGCTGATCTGGGGCCCGGCCAGCCCGCTGGCCTTCGTCGCCAGCCACCTGTCCTGGCTGCCGGTGTACCTGCTGTGGGCCCTGCCGACCGTGGGCTGGCTGCTGATGTGGTCTGCGTGGGCCAAGTCCAAGCCGTTCCTGTGGGCGGTGATGCTGCCGCTGTTTGCCGGCATCATCGTCAGCACCACCCACGTCATGAATCTGTTCAACATGACCAGCGGCTGGTTCTGGCAACACATCGTCGGCCGCCTGCTGCTGGGCACGCTGCCGGGCAGCGACCTGTTCTACCGCACTGACCAGCTGCAGTCGGTGATGCGCGACAGCGACAACGTGGCCGCGGCGCTGTCGCCGGCCAGCCAGCTGGCCGCGCTCGCCCTGCCCGAGCTCTGGATCGGCGCTGCCTTCGGCGTCGCGTTCATCATCGTCGCCATCCGCCTGCGCCGCCGCGCCGGCGAAATCTGATCCCGCCCCTTCGAGGACCCGCCCATGATCCGCAAGCTCGTCGTCGCTTCCCTGCTGTTGCTGCCGCTGACCGCACTGGCCGATGAACCGCAGTGCCGGTTCAACGCCCCGCGTGACCTCAAGCTCGACGTGGCCGGCGCGAAGGCCGTGGTATTCGAGGTGAACCAGCACGACCTGGTGCTGCAGGCCGGCCCGGGCGCAGCCCAGCTCAGTGGCCGCGCCTGCGCCTCCAATGCGGACTGGTTGAGCCAGCTGACCGTGACCCAGAAGAAGGTCGGCGACAAGCTGGTGGTGCAGCTGCAGCGCGAAAACCAGGGCCTGAACTGGAACACCGGCGGCAGCAACTACGCCTACCTGGACCTGCGCGGCACGATCCCGGCCAATGTGCTGGTGCAGATGAAGGTCGGCTCGGGCGATGCCAGCGTGACCGGGGCGCATTCGCTCAGCGCCGATGTCGGCTCGGGCGACATCAAGCTGCGCGACATCAAGGGCCTGGTGACGGCGGCGATCGGCTCAGGCGATGTGGAGCTCGACGGTGCCGGTGCGCTGAACCTGCTGTCGATCGGCTCGGGCGATTTCACCGCCCGCAACCTGCGCGGCAACGCCACGGTCGGCACGATCGGCTCGGGCGACCTCACCCTGGACGGGGTCGCCGGCAATGTCGATATCAAGACGGTCGGTTCGGGCGACGTGGACCTGCGCCAGGTCAAGGGCAACGTCAGCCTGGGCAACATCGGCTCGGGCGATTTCGAAGCCCGCGCGGTGGGCGGCAGCGTCAAGGTCGAGCGGCACGGCTCGGGCGACGTGACGGTCCGCGATGTAGCCGGCGACCTGACGGTGGCCAACAGTGGCAGCGGCGACATCAACCACAGCGACGTGCGCGGCAAGCTGCAGCTGCCGCGCGGCAAATAAGAGGCCCCCACCATGAACATGCGACTGCTGCTCCCCACCCTTCTGCTGTGCCTGCCATTGGCGGCCTGCAGCAACACGGATTCAAACAAGACCGACCCGGCCACCGGCAAGCCGGCGGTGGATGCCGATTCGATCGGCAAGAAGGTCAAGGACGCCACGGACAAGGCGCGGGTGGAAATCGCCCAGGGCAACATCAAGATTTCCAACGACCAGAACGACAAGGCCGAGATCACCCCGCAGGGCGACCTGCTGATCAACGGCAAGGCGGTCACCATCGATGCCCAGCAGCGGGCGCTGCTGCTGGACTACCGCAGGCAGGTGGAAAAGCTGGCGGGCGCAGGCATGGACATCGGCGTGGCCGGTGCCAGCCTGGGCGTGAAGGCCGCTGGCGAAGCCCTGCGCGGGGTGTTCTCCGGCGACACGCAGGGCATCGAGGAGAAGGTGAACGCCGAAGCGGCCAAGATCGAAGCCAGCGCCAAGCAGCTGTGCGAGCTGCTGCCGACGATGATGGCCAAGCAGCAGGCGCTGGCGGCGGCGCTGCCGGCCTTCAAGCCTTACGCCACCATGGACCAGAGCGACGTCGACGACTGCCATAACTGAGCCGTCGCCACCTGCGACATCCGGTCGCAGGCAGGCCCGCTGCACGGGGGGAGGGCTACACTAGCCCTCCCCTTTTTTATGCACTGCCGGCCATGAAGAAGCTGTACCTCCTGCTGTTGGCCCTGTTCTGCCTTGCCGCCACCGGCTGCGACCAGGAATACCGCAACCACCGCGCCGAGCGCGGCAAGCCGAAGATCACCGTCAGCGACGGCATGGTCACCGTGCGCCGCGCGCCGGCGCCGAACATCATCGTGCTGCCCAACGGCCACATGAAGATCGATGAGATCGAAATTCCGCTCGACGACAGCCAGCACGCGCTGCTGCAGCAGATGTTCGGCCAGCTGCAGGTGCTCCGCCAGAACACGCTTACCGATGCCCCGTACGACCCGGACAAACGCGCGGTGAAGATCCAGGTACCGCCGGGCATGCAGCCGATTCCGCCGGACCTGGTCACGCGTGTTCCGCAGTTCAAGGATTACACCGAGACGTTCGACAATTTGATGGCGGATCGGCGGTAACTGCGCAAGTCAAACGCCAGAGCCTTGGTGTGCGGGATTCTGCGCGCAGGGCCGGCGGGTGCGGGGGTACGGGGGGCGCCGTGAACCCATCCATGGGGGCTCTTGCGAAACATCCATGTTTCGCAAAGCCCCCGTACCCCCGCACCCGCCGACCCTCAGACAGGTGGCTGGTGCGCAACGGAGATCAAGGGCAACGGCAACGGCAACGGCAACGCCGATTGTTTTCATGCGTCATCGAACGTGGTGGCGTTCCGTGCGGTCGTTTGGGAACCGACCCTACCCCGCCAGCAGCCATCGCGACCGCGTAGAGCCACGCCATGCGTGGCTGCTTCTCCCATCCGCCGGCGACCAACTGTCTGGGGCGGCCGTCGGGCAGCCCCCGTAGGGACTGTCAAAAACTTGGATGTTTTTGCCAAGCCCCCATGGATGGGTTTACGGCGTGTCCCGTAGGGGGCTGCCCGACGGCCGCCCCGCTCGCAGAGATGGAAACGCTGCTGTTGGCTGTTGGCTGTTGGCTGTTGGCCGTTAGCGCTTAACCACCACCGCCACCACCACCGGCATGAATGCCGCCAGCCGTAAGCGCCGCCGGATCCAGCAACCGCCGCAGTTCGGCTTCGGACAGACCACTGTCTTCCTTGGCCACGTCCAAGACCGGGCGCTGCTCCTTGTAGGCACGCTTGGCGATGGCGGCTGCTTTTTCGTACCCGATGATCGGGTTCAGCGCCGTGACCAGGATCGGGTTGCGGCCCAGCGCCTCGCGTACGCGGTCTTCGCGCACTTTCAGCCCGGCGATGGCCGTGTCGGCCAGCAGCCGCGAAATGTTGGAGAGCAGGCCGATGCCATCCAGCAGGTTCGCCGCGATCAGCGGCAGCGTCACGTTCAACTGGAAGTTGCCCGTCTGCCCCGCCACCGTGATCGCCGTGTGGTGCCCGATCACCTGCGCGCACACCATCACCGTCGCCTCCGGAATCACCGGATTGACCTTGCCCGGCATGATCGAACTGCCCGGCTGCAGCGCCGGCAGCTCGATCTCGCCCAGGCCCGCCAGCGGACCGGCATTCATCCAGCGCAGGTCGTTGGCAATTTTGATCAATGCCACCGCCAGCGCATTGAGCTGGCCCGACAGCTCCACCGCATCGTCCTGCGCCGCCAGGCCCTCGAATTTATTTTCCGCGCTGTCAAAGCGCACCCCGGTCTGCTGCTTCAGGCGCTTGGCCACCCGCTCGCCGAAGCGCGGGTCCGCATTGATGCCCGTGCCGATCGCCGTGCCACCCAGCGGCAGCCGGCGCAGCCGCTTGAGGCTGTCTTCCAGGCGCTCCTGCGCCGACGACAGCTGCGCCGACCAGGCACCGAATTCCTGCTCGAACGTCAGCGGCATCGCATCCATCAGGTGCGTGCGACCGGTCTTGACCACCTTGCGCAGCGCGCGGCCACGCTTGTCGATGGTCTTGCGCAGGTGCACCAGCGCGGGCAGCAGCTGCTCCTGTACGCCCAGCAGCGCCGATACCCGCAACGCCGTCGGGATCACATCGTTCGAGCTCTGGCCCTGGTTGACGTGGTCGTTCGGATGCACCGTGGTCTTGCCCGCCTTGCCCGCGCGGTTGGCCAGCGTGGCGATGACCTCGTTGGCATTCATGTTCGACGAGGTGCCCGAACCGGTCTGGTAGATGTCGATCGGGAAGTGCGCATCGTGGCGGCCCTCGGCCACTTCGTCGGCCGCGCTTTCAATGGCCTTGCCGATGTTCTTCGGCAGGTGGCCCAGCTCGGCGTTGACCGCCGCTGCGGCGCCCTTCACCAGGCCCAGCGCGCGGATGAAACCGCGCGGCATGCGTTGGCCCGAGACCGGGAAGTTGTCCACCGCGCGCTGCGTCTGCGCGCCCCACAGCGCATCTGCAGGTACCTGCAGTTCGCCCATGCTGTCGTGCTCGGTCCTGAAACCCTTGCTCATTGCATCACTCCGCGATTCTTTCAGTTGGGAAAGGGAACGGCGGCTGGCAACGGGCCTTCATTCCCTGGCTGGCGGCTGCGATCACGATACTCCCAAGCGGGAATGAATCCCAACGGCAGCTGGCATCGGCTAGACTCGGAATTCGTGTTCATTCAGGCATCACCACTCTCCATGGGCGACGACCCCCACTGTAGTTCGCGCCACGACCAACGGTTGTGGCCTACCGGTATCTTCCCCGCCGTCACCTGCTGCGCGCTGCGCCGGGGCCGGCCATGATCGTCGGCAACCTGCTGCTCCTGCTGCTGGCCCTGTTCCTCGTAGTGCTCAACGGCTTCTTCGTGGCCGCCGAGTTCGCCCTGGTCAAACTGCGCCACACCCAGGCCGTCGGCCTGGCCGCCAGGCACGGCTGGCGCGGCCGCCAGCTGCTCAACGTGCATTCGCACCTGGATGCCTACCTCTCGGCCTGCCAGCTCGGCATCACCCTGTCCTCGCTGGGCCTGGGCTGGGTCGGTGAGCCCGCGTTCGCGCACCTGCTGCAGCCCCTGTTCGATGCGCTCGGCATGGGCCCGGAAGGCGCACGCCTGACCGCCTTCATCATCGCCTTCAGCCTGATCTCGTTCCTGCACATCGTGCTGGGCGAACTGGCGCCGAAGTCCATGGCCATCCGCCGCCCCGAAGCCATGTCGCTGTGGACCGCCGCGCCGCTGTACCTGTTCTACTGGGCCATGTTCCCGGCCATCTGGCTGCTCAACCACAGCGCCAACGCGCTGCTGCGGCTGGCCGGCTGGGGCGATGTCGAGCACACCTCGCACCGCTACTCCCGCGAAGAGCTCAAGCTGATCGTCGCCCGCCAGCAGCCCGGCGCCGGCGCACCGGACCAGGACCTGACCCTGATGAGCCACGCGCTGGAGCTGCCCGAACTGGTGGCCGGCGACCTGATGCGCCCGCGCGAACACATGCGCGTGTTCCGCCAGGGCATGGACCTGGCCGGGGTGATGGCCGAATTCGCCGAAAGCCGCTACAGCCGCTACCCGTGGTTCGACAGCGATGGCGAGGAAGTGCTGGGCATCCTGCACATGAAGGACCTGCTGGTGGAGATCGCCCGCGGACAGCCCACCGACGACCTGCGCGCCCTGCTGCGCCCGGCCAACCTGATCGCGTTGGAAACCCCGGTCACCGCCGTGCTTGAGCGCTTCCGCACCGGCACCACGCACATGGCCCTGTGCGTGGAGGAACACGGACGCATCCTGGGCTACTTCACCCTGGAAGACCTGCTGGAAGTGGTGGTCGGCGATATCGAGGACGAGCACCCGCACGTGGTCAAGGATGCCCCCACCCGCGGCGCCGACGGCACCCTGCTGGTAGCCGGCTCCACCTCCATCTTCCGCCTGGAACGCCTGCTGGGCCGCGACCTGGCCGCGCCCGAGCACCTCAATTCGGTCGGCGGGCTGATCGTGCACCAGCTGCAGCGCCTGCCCCAAGAAGGCGAGGAAGTGCGCATCGACGGCCAGCTGTTCACCGTCAAGCGCATGGCCGGCCACCGGATCCAGGCCGTCACCGTACGGCTGGCGCCCGAAGAGGCCGACGAGGACCCCGGGGCAGCGTAGAATGACGGCCCCCGCCGTCATTGCCTGCGCCCGCCATGTCCGAATTCGCCCTGCTCGCCCTGTCCCCGCTTGATGGCCGCTATGCCGGCAAGGTCGACGCCCTGCGCCCGATCTTCTCCGAATACGGCCTGATCAAGGCCCGCGTGAAGGTCGAAGTGGAGTGGCTGCTGGCCCTGGCCAACGAACCGGGCATCGCCGAGCTGGCACCGTTCCCCGCCGCTGCCGCCGCGCGCCTGCGCGCCCTGGCCGACGGGTTCGCCCCGGCCCACGCCGCACGCGTGAAGGAAATCGAGCGCACCACCAACCACGACGTCAAGGCCGTGGAGTACTTCATCAAGGAACAGCTCAAGGATGACGCCGAGCTGGCCCCGGCCCTGGAGTTCGTGCATTTCGCCTGCACCAGCGAAGACATCAACAACCTCAGCTACGGCCTGATGCTGGAAGAAGCCCGCCGCACCGTGCTGCTGCCGTCGCTGGACGACATCGCCGCCCGCCTGCGCGCCCTGGCCCATGCCCAGGCCGAACAGCCGATGCTGTCGCGCACCCACGGCCAGACCGCCTCGCCCACCACCCTGGGCAAGGAAGTGGCCAACGTGGTCGCCCGCCTGGAGCGCCAGCGCCGCCAGATCGCCGCGGTCGAGCTGACCGGCAAGATCAATGGCGCGGTGGGCAACTACAACGCCCACGCCATCGCCTACCCGGACGTGGACTGGCCGGCCTTCGCCAAGCGCTTCGTCGAAAGCCTGGGCCTGGTGTTCAACCCCTACACCACCCAGATCGAGCCGCACGACAACATCGCCGAAATCGGCGACGCCGCCCGCCGCGCCAACATCATCCTGATCGACCTGGCCCGCGACATCTGGGGCTACATCTCGCTGGGCTACTTCAAGCAGAAGCTCAAGGAAGGCGAAGTCGGCTCCTCGACCATGCCGCACAAGGTCAACCCGATCGACTTCGAAAACGCCGAAGGCAACTTCGGCATCGCCAACGCCCTGTTCGAGCATTTCAGCGCCAAACTGCCGATCAGCCGCTGGCAGCGCGACCTCACCGATTCCACCGTGCTGCGCGCGGTGGGCACCGCCTTCGGCCACAGCCAGGTCGCCCTGGACTCGCTGGCCAAGGGCCTGGGCAAGCTGACCGTGAATCCCGAACGTCTCAACGCCGACCTGGACGCCGCGTGGGAAGTGCTGGCCGAAGCCGTGCAGACGGTGATGCGTCGCCACGGCCTGCCCAACCCCTACGAACAGCTCAAGGCCCTGACCCGTGGCCAGGGCATCACCGCCGAATCGATGAAGGCGTTCGTGGAATCGCTGGACCTGCCGGAAGACGCCAAGCAGGGCCTGCGCGAGCTGACCCCGGGTGGGTATATCGGCCTGGCCGCCGATCTGGCCAAGGCGATCTGATCGCGTTGATCAGGAAGTGACCCCGGACGGGGCGCCGGAATATCCGGTGCCCCGTTTTCGTTTGGCGCCGCGTGGGCCGACCAACGGTCGGCGCTACCGTGGCACGCGCGACAGTGCGGCGCAGGTGCAGATCCTGTTCAACCAGCGGACAATGGCGGGACGAGCGCGCGCTTCGTCTGCTGCGCCAATCGCATTCCGTCTACACGCTTCAAGGATTCCCCCATGGCCGTCCGCAAGACCAAAACCCCCGTCATCGAAGTCCAGGCCCGCCCCGGCCTGCCGCTGGGCATGCCCGCCGCCACGTTCCTGCGCGACTACTGGCAGAAGCGCCCGCTGCTGATCCGCGGCGCCTTCCCCGATTTTGAAACCCCGCTCCAGCCCGAAGACCTGGCGGGCCTGGCCTGCGAGGAGACCGCCCTCGCCCGCCTGATCAGCCACGACCGCGCCACCGACGGCTGGTCCGTACGCACCGGCCCGTTCCAGGAAGAAGAGTTCCCCGGCATGCCCGACCACGACTGGACCCTGCTGGTCCAGGACGTAGACAAATGGGACCCGGATGTCCGCGCCCTGATCAGCCACTTCGACTTCCTGCCGCGCTGGCGCATGGACGATGTGATGATCAGCTTCGCCGCCACCGGCGGCTCGGTTGGCGCCCACGTCGACCAGTACGACGTGTTCCTGCTGCAGGCCCATGGCCACCGCCGCTGGCAGATCGACGCCAGCGAATCCACCAAGGGCAAGCGCCCCCCGCTGGAGTTCCGCAACGACGTCGAACTCAAGCTGCTGCGCCGCTTCAAGCCCACCCACGACTGGGTGCTCGAGCCCGGCGACATGCTGTACCTGCCGCCCAACGTCCCCCACAACGGCGTGGCCGAAGACCCCTGCCTGACCTTCTCCTTCGGCATGCGCGCCCCGGCCTCCGCCGAGCTCATCAGCGACTATCTGGACACCCTGATCATGGATGCCGACGAGGCCATCCGTTACCAGGACCCGGACCTGAAGGTGCCCGAAGACCCCAACGAAATCGACGCCGTGGCCATGGGCCGCGTGGTCCAGGCCCTCAACGCCATCCGCATGAACGACCCCGATCGCCTCGGCGACTGGTTCGGCCGCTTCATCACCACCTACCGCGCCGCCGGTGACGTGGTCGCCTCCGGCGAACCGCTCCCGCGCGAACACATCGAAGCCGCCCTGGCCGAAGGCATCGAGCTCGGCCGCCACCCGTGGGCCCGCCTGGCCTGGCGCCGGGCCAAGCGGGGTGCCAGCCTGTACTGCAGCGGCCTCGAATTCGCCCTGCCGGTGAAGGATGCCCAGGCCCTGGCCGCCGCCGAACAGATCGGCGGTGCCCTGTACCAGAAGCTCTCGGCCAAGGGCCGCGACGCCCTGCACGCGCTGGTGGCCGGTGGCTACTATCAGCTGCTCGACGGCGACGCGTTCGACGATGAAGACGAGTACGAAGAGGACGCGGTGGGCGAATACGAAATCATCGACGCCGCCGAAACCGTCGAGGTCCTCGAGGATGAAGACGTCGAAGCCAACGTGCACGAAGTGACCATCCACGACGATGGCGTCGAAGTGATCGTCGATTTCGACGACACCGACGACAGCGACGACGACCAGGCCGTCGGCACCCCCGACGGCGGCGCCGGCTCCTGACATGAGCGGGCCCGGCAGCGCCGACCCGCACCTGCGCCGCCTGCCGGGCGGCGCGGTCGCCATCGACAACGCCGACGAGGCGGTGGCCATCACCACCGCCGTGGTCGAGCGCGCCCGCCGCCAGCTGTGGCTGCACAGCCGCGTACTCGACCCCGGCCTGCTGGATGCACCGCCGGTGCTGGAGGCCCTGCGCCGCTTCGCCACCGCCCGCCACGACAAGCAGGTCCGGCTGATCGTCCACGACGCGGCCGCCATCGCCCAGGCCGGCTCACCCCTGCTGGGCCTGGTCCAGCGCCTGCCCACCGTGTTCCGGGTGCGCCAGGTGACCGACCCGATCGACCGCGCCCTCGCCTCCGCCTGCCTGCTCAACGATGTCGGCGACTACTACTTTCGTCTGAGTGGGCTCCGTTACGACGGTGAAGCCGGGCTCGCCATGCCCGCACGTTCGCGGCCGTTGCAGGACGGTTTGCAGCGCGTATGGGAACGTTCGCGCGATTGCAGCGAGCTGCGCGCGCTCGGCTTCTAGTCCCGTTCCGGGTCCTGAACCTGTCTGGGAATGACACCACGGCCCCGCCACAGGCCGTTCCGGTGCCCCTTCCTGTCTCGATGGGGGTACAATTTGGACCGTTAGATACCGCCCGTGCAGGGCTATTCATTTTCCCTGCCGGATCATCGAAGCCTTACCCCACAAGCGAATCCGACCCTCCATCGTGGACAATCTACTGAAGCAGTTTGCGCAGTCTTCGCAGCTCGCCGGCGGCAACGCCTCCTATATCGAGGATCTGTACGAGCAGTACCTCGTTTCTCCGGACAGTGTCGATCCCAAATGGAAGACCTACTTCGACGGCTTCAAGGGCCGCGAAGCCGGTGACATTCCGCATTCGGCCGTCATCGCCCATATCGCCGACGCCGCCAAAAACGCCGTCAAGGGCGGCGGCAACTCCGGTGCCAGCGACGAACGCGAGCGCAATGTCGGTCGCCTGATCACGGCGTACCGGTCGCGCGGCCACCTGGACGCCCGCCTGGACCCGCTGGGCCTGGCCCAGGCCGTCAACTCGCCGGACCTTGGCCTGCCGTTCCACAGCCTGTCCGAGGGTGACCTCAACGCCGAGTTCAGCACCGGCGGTGTCGGTGGCCAGCCGCGCATGAAGCTGCGCGACCTGCTGGAGCGCCTGAAGAAGACCTACACCGGCTCGATCGGTGCGGAATTCATGCACATCTCCGAGGTCGAGCAGCGCCAGTGGATCTACCAGCGCCTGGAACTGGCCGGTGGCAACTACAGCCTGGACGCTGACACCCAGCGCCGCACGCTGGAGCGCCTGACCGCTGCCGAAGGCCTGGAACGCTACCTGCACACCAAATACGTCGGCCAGAAGCGCTTCTCGCTGGAAGGCGGCGATTCGCTGATTCCGATGATGGACACCATCATCCGTGACGCCGGCAAGGATGGCGTCAAGGACGTGGTGATCGGCATGGCCCACCGTGGCCGCCTCAACGTGCTGGTCAACACCCTGGGCAAGAACCCGCGCAAGCTGTTCGACGAGTTCGAAGGCAAGTTCGAGCACGACGAGCACGCCTCCGCCGGCGACGTGAAGTACCACATGGGCTTCTCGGCCGACGTGGCCACCGACGGTGGCCCGGTCCACCTGGCGCTGGCGTTCAACCCGTCGCACCTGGAAATCGCCGACCCGGTCGTGGCCGGTTCCGTGCGTTCGCGCCAGGAGCGCCGCAAGGACACCGCCCGCAAGCAGGTCATGCCGATCCTGATCCACGGCGACGCGGCCTTCTCCGGCCAGGGCGTGGTGATGGAACTGTTCCAGATGTCGCAGGCCCGCGGCTTTGCCGTCGGTGGCACCGTGCACATCGTGGTGAACAACCAGGTTGGCTTCACCACGTCGAACCCGGAAGACACCCGCTCGACCCGTTACGCCACCGACGTGGCCAAGATGATCGCCGCCCCGGTGCTGCACGTGAACGGTGACGATCCGGAAGCGGTGGTGTTCGCCGCCAGGCTGGCCTTCGAGTTCCGCCAGAAGTTCGCCAAGGACGTGGTCATCGACCTGATGTGCTACCGCCGTTGGGGCCACAACGAGGCCGACGAACCGGCGATCACCCAGCCGCTGATGTACCAGGTGATCCGCAAGCACCAGACCACCCGCGAGCTGTACGCCGCGCAGCTGGAACAGGCCGGCGTGATCGCCGCCGGTGCCGGCAAGGCGATGGTCGATGCCTACCGCGAGAAGCTGGACGCCGGTGAAGTCACCACCGAGCTGGCCAAGGTCGAAAAGACCCCGCCGAGCAGCGCGCTGTTCGTGGATTGGCCCAAGCTGCTGGAAGGCAAGCTGTCCGACCCGGTCTCCACCAAGGTGGACCCGGCGAAGCTGAAGCAGCTGGCCGACCTGATCAACACCGTGCCGGCCGAAGTGGAACTGCACTCGCGCGTGGCCAAGGTGTACGACGACCGCCGCAAGATGGCCGCCGGCGAGATCCCGGGCGACTGGGGCTTTGCCGAGAACCTGGCCTACGCCACCCTGCTCGACGAAGGCCATGCACTGCGCCTGGTCGGCCAGGACGTGGGCCGCGGTACGTTCACCCACCGCCACGCGATCCTGCACGACCAGAAGACCGACAACTACTACCTGCCGCTGCGGCAGCTGGTGGATTCGCCGGAGAAGGCCAGCATCATCGATTCGCTGCTCAGCGAAGAAGCGGTGATGGCCTACGAGTACGGGTTCTCGACCACCGATCCCAACACCCTGTGCATCTGGGAAGGCCAGTTCGGCGATTTCGCCAACGGCGCCCAGGTGGTGATCGACCAGTTCATCGCTGCCGGCGAAGCCAAGTGGGGCCGTATCACCGGCCTGACCCTGCTGCTGCCGCACGGTTATGAAGGGCAAGGCCCGGAACACAGCTCGGCGCGCCTGGAGCGCTTCCTGCAGCTGTGCGCGCTGGAAAACATGCTGGTGGTGGTGCCGTCGACCCCGGCGCAGGCGTTCCACATGCTGCGCCGCCAGATGCACCTGACCACCCGCAAGCCGCTGGTGGTGATGTCGCCCAAGTCGCTGCTGCGCCACAAGCTGGCCGTGTCGACCCTGGACGAGCTGGCCAACGGCGAGTTCCAGCACCTGATCGGCGATGCCAACGCAGAAGCCAAGAAGGTCAAGCGCGTGGTGCTGTGTTCGGGCAAGGTCTACTACGACCTGCTGGAAGACCAGACCAAGCGCGGCCAGGACGACGTTGCCATCATCCGCGTGGAACAGCTGTACCCGTTCCCGCGCGCGCTGCTGGCGGCCGAACTGAAGAAGTACGGCAAGGCCACCGACGTGGTGTGGACGCAGGAAGAACCGCAGAACCAGGGCGCGTGGTACCAGATCCGCCACCACCTGCAGTTCTGCCTGGCCGATGGCCAGAGCCTGCACTACGCCGGTCGCGCCCGTTCGGCCTCCCCGGCTGCCGGTCACATGGCCGACCACATCATCGAACAGCAGAAGCTGGTCGCCGATGCCTTGGTCAACCCGTTCAACGACGCGGTCGCTGAATAACTTTCCCCTCATTCCAGAAAAGACAAACCAGGAAGCCCCCGCATGGCCACCGAAGTCAAAGCCCCGGTACTGCCCGAATCCGTCGCCGACGGCACCATCGCCACCTGGCACAAGAAGGTCGGCGACGCCGTCAAGCGTGACGAAAACCTGCTCGACCTGGAAACCGACAAGGTCGTGCTGGAAGTGCCGTCGCCGGTTGATGGCGTGCTGAAGGAAATCAAGTTCGAAGTGGGTGCCACCGTGACCTCCAGCCAGGTCGTGGCGGTCATCGAGGAAGGTGCCGTGGCGGCTGCCCCGGCTCCGGCTGCTGCTGAAGCCAAGCCGGCCGCTGCTGCGCCGGCCGCTGCCGCTGCGCCGGCCGCTGCTGCCGCGCCGGCCCCGGCGTCGAAGTCCGCTGCCGATGCCCTGCCCCCGGGCGCGCGCTTCAGCGCCATCACCGAAGGTGTGAACCCGGCCGATGTGGACGGCACCGGCCGTCGCGGCGCGGTGACCAAGGAAGACATCGTCAACTTCGCCCGCAACGGCGGCGCCGGCAAGGCCGGTGGCGCACGTCCGGAAGAACGCGTGCCGATGACCCGCATCCGCAAGCGCATCGCCGAACGCCTGATGGAGTCCAAGAACTCCACCGCCATGCTGACCACCTTCAACGAAGTCGACCTGTCCAAGGTGTCGGCCGCGCGCAAGGACCTGCAGGACGAGTTCGTCAAGGCGCACGGCATCAAGCTGGGCTTCATGAGCTTCTTCGTGAAGGCCGCCGCCAACGCGCTGCAGCGCTTCCCGCTGGTCAATGCCTCGATCGACGGCGACGACATCATCTACCACGGCTACTCGGACATCTCCATCGCGGTCTCGACCGAGAAGGGTCTGGTCACGCCGGTGCTGCGCAACGTCGAGCGCATGTCGTTCGCCGACATCGAAAAGACCATTGCCGACTACGCCAAGAAGGCCCGTGACGGCAAGCTCAGCCTGGAAGAACTGCAGGGCGGCACCTTCACCGTGACCAACGGCGGCACCTTCGGTTCGCTGCTGTCCACTCCGATCATCAACCCGCCGCAGAGCGCCATCCTGGGCATGCACGCCATCAAGGAGCGTCCGATCGCCCAGAACGGCCAGGTCGTGATCGCGCCGATGATGTACCTGGCGATGTCCTACGACCACCGCATCATCGACGGCAAGGATTCGGTGCAGTTCCTGGTGGACATCAAGAACCAGCTGGAAAACCCGGGCCGCATGCTGTTCGGCCTGTAAGACCTCCCGCCCCTCCGCGCCTGCGCGGAGGGGTTCTGGTAAAGCATCAAGGAATTTTCAATGGCTGAACAATTCGACGTTGTCGTCATCGGTGCCGGTCCGGCCGGCTACCACGCCGCCATCCGCGCCGCGCAGCTGGGTCTGAAGACCGCCTGCATCGACGCTGCACTGGGCAAGGATGGCAAGCCGGCGCTGGGCGGTACCTGCCTGCGCGTGGGCTGCATCCCGTCCAAGGCGCTGCTGGACTCCTCGCGCCAGTTCTGGAACATGGGCCACATCTTTGGCGACCACGGCATCAGCTTCAAGGACGCCAAGATGGACGTCGAGGCGATGGTTGGCCGCAAGGACAAGATCGTCAAGCAGTTCACTGGCGGCATCGCCATGCTGTTCAAGGCCAACAAGGTCACCGCCTACTACGGTTTCGGTGAACTGCAGCCGGGCAACGTGGTCAAGGTCACCCAGCACGACGGCGAAGTCGTCGAGCTCAAGGGCACCAACGTGATCATCGCCGCCGGTTCGGATTCGATCGAACTGCCGTTCGCCAAGTTCGACGGCGAGACCATCGTCGACAACGTCGGCGGCCTGGACTTCACCGAAGTGCCGGCGCGCCTGGCCGTGATCGGCGCCGGTGTGATCGGCCTGGAACTGGGCAGCGTGTGGAAGCGCCTCGGCGCCGAAGTGACCATCCTGGAAGCGCTGCCGACCTTCCTGGCCGCGGCCGATGCCGAAGTGGGCAAGGTTGCCGCCAAGGAATTCAAGAAGCAGGGCCTGGACATCCGCCTGGGTGCCAAGGTTTCCAAGGCGGAAGTGACCGGCAAGGGCAAGAAGAAGGAAGTCGCCCTGACCTACACCGACGCCGAAGGCGAAAAGAGCCTGGTGGTGGACAAGCTGCTGGTGGCCGTCGGCCGCCGCGCCGCGACCAAGGGCCTGCTGGCCGAAGGTACCGGCGTGAAGGTCAACGAGCGTGGCCAGATCGAAGTGGACGACCATTGCCACACCGGCGTTGATGGCGTGTGGGCGGTCGGCGACTGCGTGCGCGGCCCGATGCTGGCGCACAAGGGCTTCGAGGAAGGCATCGCGGTGGCCGAGCTGATCGCGGGCCTGCCGGGCCACGTCAACATGGACACCATTCCGTGGGTCATCTACACCGAGCCGGAACTGGCCTGGGTAGGCAAGACCGAGGAGCAGCTGAAGGCCGAAGGCATTCCGTACAAGGCCGGCAGCTTCCCGTTCGCCGCCAACGGCCGCGCCGTGGCCATGATCGAGCCGGCTGGCTTCGTCAAGGTCCTGGCCCACGCCGAGACCGACCGCATCCTGGGCATGCACCTGGTCGGCGCGAACGTGTCCGAGCTGGTCCACGAAGGCGTGCTGACCATGGAGTTCAGTGGTTCGGCCGACGACCTGGCCCGCATCTGCCACGCCCACCCGTCCCTGTCGGAAGTCGTCCACGACGCCGCCATGGCCGTGAGCAAGCGCGCGATCCACAAGGCCAACTGACCGGCCCCGTGGTGATGCAGCGAAAAACCCCGCTTAGGCGGGGTTTTTTCTGGCCGTACGCCGTCCAATCGACGCATTGCCCCGCGTAGAGCCGACTGTCAGTCGGCTGCCGTAGGCGCGATCCCGGAACATCGCGCTGTGCGCGATAGCCGACTGACAGTCGGCTCTACCGTGCTGTCGCCATGCGGCCGCCACCCAGCAGGCGTGCGGGCAGCATGAGCAGTGCACCCAGGAACGCGAACAGCGCCGAGAAGGTGACGCCGACCAGCCGGAACGGCAGGCTCAGCAACCATACGAACGGCCAGGCCAGCAGGGCCAGGATCGCCAGCGGCCAGCACAGCACGAACAGCAGGCACCACACGCCGAGCGCGAACAGGGTCTTCATGACGGTCTCCAGGGCGGCACCTTGCCGCGGCAGGACCACGTTGCCGCCCTGCCCGCCCGGGTTCAACCGGTTTGCGACGAAACCCCGGATCCGCCGACGAAACCTTATTCGAACGACCCCACCGAATCGTGCGACAGGTTATCGAACCGGGTGTACTCGCCGAAGAACTTGAGCTTGCACGAGCCGGTCGGGCCGCCTCGGTGCTTGCCGATGATGATCTCGGCCAGCCCCTTGTCCGGGGAATTTTCCTTGTTGTAGTAATCGTCGCGGTAGATGAACACGATCATGTCCGCGTCCTGCTCGATTGCGCCGGATTCGCGAAGGTCGGCCATCACCGGGCGTTTGTCGGTTCGGGTTTCCAGCGAGCGGTTGAGCTGCGACAGCGCGATCACCGGCACGTTCAGTTCCTTGGCCAGGCCCTTGAGCGAACGCGAGATTTCCGAGATTTCCGTGGCGCGGTTTTCGCTGTTGCCCGGCACGCTCATCAGCTGCAGGTAGTCGATCACGATCAACCCCAGGTCATGCTCGCGCTTGAGGCGGCGGCACTTGGAGCGCAGGATCTCCGGCGACACGCCCGGCGTGTCGTCGATGAAGATCTTGGTTTCCTTCAGCATGCGGATGGCGCCGGTGACCCGGCTCCAGTCCTCGTCTTCCAGCTGGCCGGTACGCAGGCGCTGGGCGTTGATGCGGCCGTTGGAGGAAATCAGGCGCATGGCCAGCTGCGACGCCGACATTTCCATCGAGAACACCGCCACGCCCTTCTTGGACTTGATGGCGGCGTACTCGGCGATGTTCAGCGCGAAGGTGGTCTTGCCCATGGCCGGTCGCGCGGCCAGGATGATCAGGTCGGTCGGCTGCAGGCCGGCGGTCATCGCGTCGAAGTCGGCGTAGCCGGTGGGCAGGCCGGTGATGTTGCCGCCGTTCTCGAAGCGGTTGCGCAGCTCTTCGAAAGCGTCCTTCAGCGCGCCGGGCATCGCCACGAAATCGGTGCGGCCACGCGCGCCCTGCTCTGCGATGGCGAACACGGATTTTTCCGCCGCCGACAGCAGTTCGCTGCTCTCGCGGCCTTCCGGCTGGAAACCATCGTTGACGATGTCGGTGCCGACCTGGATCAGCTGCCGCAGCACCGCCTTGTCGCGCACGATCTCGGCATAGGCCGAGATGTTGGCCGCCGACGGCGTGGTGCTGGCCAGTTCGATCAGGTAGGCGCCATCGCCGACCAGTTCCATCTTGCCCTGCGATTCGAACCACTCGCCCAGGGTCACCGCATCGAACGGGCGGTCGCGCTCGGACAGCTCGCGGATCGCCCGGTAGATGGTCTGGTGGTCGCGCCGGTAGAAGTCGGTTTCGGTCAGCTGGTCGTTGATCCGGTCGTAGCTTTCCGGGGCCAGCATCAAGCCGCCCAGCACCGCCTGCTCGGCCTCGATCGAATGCGGAGGCACGCGCAGCGCGTCGATGCGCATCTCGTCGCGATCAAAGCGGTCACCGCGGTCTTTGCGGTCGGAACGGAAGCCGGAGCGGGCGGACATGAGGGGGTGTTCTTCCTGCAGAGTGGAGCGTGGGACATGGTAGGCACGGAGCGGCCGCCACAGCCATGCACAACCCTGTGGATAAGCAGTGGATAGCTGTGCGCACCGGGCGCAGACGGCACGACCAACGGTCGTGCCCTACCGGTTGCAGGTCGGCGTGTGGCCGGATGCCGACCCTGTCGGGTAGCGCACGACCGTTGGTCGTGCGCCTTGCCGCTCATTATCGCAGAACCACCGGGTTCAATGCTGACCGCCGTGGGTGGCGATCCAGGCCAGGAACTTGTCCACGAAGCCCTGCAGGAAGTCGCGGGTGCCCTCGTTGCTGATCCCGCCCTGCGGGTCGATCAGCCCTTCCTTGAAGTGGACGAACGCCTCGGGCTGGCCCAGCACCGGCATGTCCAGGTAGGCCAGGATGTTGCGCAGGTGCTGCTGGGCCAGCGCGGTGCCGATGGCGCCGATCGAAGCACCGATCACCGCGGCGGGTTTGCCGGCGAAGGCGCTGTGGCCGTACGGCCGCGAGCCAATGTCGATGGCGTTCTTGAGCACGCCGGGCACCGAGCGGTTGTATTCAGGGGTGACGAACAGCACCGCATCGGCCTTCTTGATCTGCTCCTTCAGGCGAAGACCTTCGGCCGGGTAATCCTTGTCGAAGTCCTGGTTGTACAGCGGCAGGTCGCCGATCTGCACGTACTCGAAACTGGCCTTTCCGGCGGCCAGCTTCTCCAGCGCATGGGCCAGGGCCTGGTTGTGCGAGCCGGTGCGCAGGCTGCCGACCAGCACGGCGATGGTGGGGGTTGCCATGAAGGAGCTCCGTTCGGGGGGGAACGACCAGCGTAGGCATGACAGGTGTTGCGCACGGTGAAGGCGTCCATGGGACACGCATGGCGTGTCGCTACGCTGCCATCCCCGGGCGTAGGGACACGCCATGCGTGTCCGGCGCGGTGCCGGTCACGCGCGCGGAACCGCCGCTCTCGCCTCTTTCCAATGCGCCTGCCAGGCCTGGAACATCAGCACGTTCCACAGATGGGTATGCCATTTGCGCTCGCCCTGCTGGAACTGCTTCCACAGAGGAACAATGGCATCCACATGGAACACGCCTTCGGTCTGCAACCGCACCGGATCCAGCAGTTCATCAGCCCAGCCGCGCAGGTCGCCCTTCAACCATGCGCTGACCGGCGCACCAAAGCCGCGCTTGGGCCGGTGCACCATGTCCTGCGGCACGTAACGGCCCAGCACCCGCTTCAGCATGTACTTGCTCACCCCATCGCGCTGCTTCATCGACAGCGGCAGCGACCAGGCGAACCCGGCCACGCGCCAGTCCAGCAGCGGCGCCCGCGCCTCCAGGCTGACCGCCATGCTGGTGCGGTCCACCTTGCACAGCAGGTCATCGGGCAGGTACGTACTGAAATCGGCCAGCATCATCGCGTCGGCCGGCGAGCCGGCGCCGTGCAGCGGGTCGGCTAGGTCATAGAAGCTGCCCGCGCCGCGCGCGCCGATCACCGCGGACACCGGGTCGCGCCAGCGCGAAATGCGGTTGCGGTACACATCGCCGATGCCGCGCGCCCCGGTTTCGGCCAGCAGCGCAGCCAGGCCGCCGGTGCGCGAGGCCTCGCCCTGGGTCTGCGAATGGGCGGCCATCCAGCGCCGCAGCGGCGCCGGTACCCGGCCCAGCAGCGTCCAGTTGCGCAGCGCGCGCTGGTAGCGGCTGTAGCCGAAGAACAGCTCATCGCCGCCGTCCCCGGACAGCGCCACGGTCACCGCGCTGCGCGCCAGCCGTGCCACCAGTGCGGTCGGCACCTGCGAGGCATCGGCGAACGGCTCGTCGAACATCGCCGGCAGCGCCGGCACCACCGCCAGCGCATCGGCGCCGCTGACATACAGCTCGGTGTGGTCGGTGCCCAGGTGGGTGGCCAGGGCCTTGGCCAGCGGCGCCTCATCGTGGTCCGAGCCCTGGAACCCGATGCTGAAACTGTGGATCGGCGTGGACGACTGCGACTGCATCAGTGCCGCCACCACCGACGAATCGGTACCGCCAGAGAGGAACACGCCCACCGGCACGTCGGCCACCATGCGCAGCCCGACCGCATCGCGCAGCAGGGCATCGAGCTGGTTCTCGGCCTCCTCGTCGCTGCCCACGAACGGCGAGGCCAGCGCCTGCTGCATGCGCTCACGCGCATTCCAGAACGGCAGCTGCTGCTGGTCGGGGCGGTGCGCGGCCGCACCGGCGGCCACTGCGGCGGCATCCAGGCGCAGCACCCGGCCCGGCATCAGCTTGAAGCAGCGTTCGTGTATGCAGTGCGGGGCCGGAATATAGTCCAACCGCATCAGCAGGGTCAGCGCGTCGCGGTCGATATCGTTGTCGAACGCGGGGTGCTGCCACAGCGCCTTCAGCTCCGAGCCGAACACCAGCGTGTCGCCGGCCCAGCCGTAGTACAGCGGCTTCTTGCCGACCCGGTCGCGGGCCAGCCACAGGCACTGCTCGGCGCGGTCCCACAGGGCGATGGCGAACATGCCATTGGCACGCTGCAGGGTCTCGTCCAGGCCCCAGGCCACGAACGCGGCCAGCAGCACTTCGGTGTCGGAATGCCCACGGAAAGCATGGCCGCGCGCCTCCAGCTCCAGCCGCAGCGCGGCGAAGTTGTAGACCTCGCCGTTGTAGGCCAGCACATAGCGGCCGTCGTCGGACGCCATCGGCTGGTGGCCCAGCGGCGACAGGTCCAGGATGCTCAGCCGGCGGTGCGCCAGCGCGATGCCACTGGCCGCGTCGGCCCACACCCCGCTGTCATCGGGACCACGGTGCACCAGCGCATCGCCCATGCGGCGCGCCTGCTGTTCCAACGCGGCCTGCTCCCGTACCGGGGCGGCCAGCAACATTCCTGCCAGTCCACACATGCGTCAATGGTCCTGCGCCAACACCCGCGCGGCGCTTGTTACCGCATTGTCGCTTGGAAGCACGCACATTGCTGCCCCCGCGAGCGGTGTGTAGGTATCGGCCCCGCACACCCGCTGCAGCGGCAGGTGGCCGAAGCCGGCCTCGACCAGCGCGGTGATCACCCCCTCCCCCACCCCCGCGCTGTGCCGGCCCTCGTCCACCACCATCACCCGCCGGGCATCGGCAGCCTGCCCGGCAATGAAGCCGGCGTTGAGCGGCACCAGCCAGCGCAGGTCGACCACCCGCACCTGCCAGCCGAGTTCGGCTTCAATGGTGCGCGCCGCACGCAGGCTCATCGGCACCCCGTTGCCGTAGGTGAAGATCACCAGGTCGTTGGCCTCGGCTGCGTATACCCGCCCCTCGCCCAGCACCAGCGCCTGGTCCGGCGCGGGGTATGGGAACAGCCACTGGCCATCACCGGGTGCGTGCAGTTCCTTGGTCATGTACAGCGCGATGGGCTCCAGGAACACCGCCACCCGCCCATCCACATGGGCCAGCGCCGCCAGCGTGCGCAGCATCATCGCCGCGTCATCGCCGCGCGAGGCGCAGCCCACCACCAGCCCGGGGATGTCGCGCAGCGCGGCGATCGAGTTGTCGTTGTGGAAGTGGCCGCCGAAGCCCTTCTGGTAGCCCAGCCCGGCAATGCGCACCAGCATCGGGTTGCGGTACTGGTCGTTGGAAAAGAACTGCAGCGAACAGGCCTCGCCGCGCAGCTGGTCGGCGGCGTTGTGCAGGTAGGCCAGGTACTGGATTTCCGGGATCGGCAGCATGCCAAGATTGGCCAGGCCCTGGGCCATGCCCAGGATCATGGTTTCATCCAGCAGCGTGTTGAACACCCGGCGCGGGCCAAAGGCTTTCAGCAGCCCCTTGCTGACCGTGTACACCCCGCCCTTCTGTGCGACGTCCTCGCCGAACAGCAGTGACGAGGGGTACTTGCACAGCAGGTCGTGCAGGGCCTGGTTGATCTGGATCGCCAGGTGCCGCGGTGGCTGCCGTTCCGGCAACTGCGCCGCGCCGCCGAACACCGCCTCGCGCTCCTCCGCCGCCGGCACCCGGCGGGCTTCGGCGTGCACGGCAGCGGGGGTGTAAGGCGCCAGCGGCGCCATGATCTCGGCCAGCTCGCCCAGTTTGGGCCGCTGGTCGGCCGCGTCGGCGGCAGCGAAGCAGCGCGCGCGCATCGCCTCGTAACGCGCCATCACCTGGGCGGGCGTCATCCAACCGGACTCCAACGCGATCTGCGCCGAGCGCAGCAGGGGATCAGCCGCCTCTGCCGCGCACAGCTCCGGCAGCGGCCGCCATTCGATCTCGAAATCCGTCCCCGCGTGGCCCATCAACCGCGTGGTGCGCAGGTGCAGGAACGTCGGGCGACGGGTGCGGCGACAATGCTCCAGCGCGCGTTGCACCTGCGCGTGGCCGCTGGCCAGGTCCAGGCCATCGGCGAAGAAGTAGTCCAGGCCGGGCCGGTGGCTGAAGCTGTCGGCAATCCACCCGTCCGGCGTTTTCACCGAAATGCCGATGCCATTGTCCTCGCACACGAACAGCACCGGTGCCGGCAGGCGCTGGTAAGCGGCCCAGGCGGCGGTGTTGAATGCGGTCTGCGCCGTGGCATGGTTGGCCGAAGCGTCGCCGAAGGAACAGATCACCACGCTGTCGTCCGGAATAGGCAGGCCATGGCCGATGCGGCGCGCGGTTTCAATGGCCAGCGCAGTGCCCAGCGCCTTGGGCAGGTGCGAGGCGATGGTGGAGGTCTGCGGCAGCACCCAGAGCGGCTTGCTGCCCCAGACCTTGTGGCGCCCGCCGCTGGCCGGATCGTCGCGGCTGGCGGCGAAGGACAGCGCCGCGTCCATCACCGGGTCCATGCCTGGCCGCTGGCGGAAGCGCTCGGCCATGAACGCGCCGGAGCGGTAGTGCAGGAACGCCGGATCGGTGTGCCGGGCCAGCCGCGCCACCAGCGCATTGCCTTCGTGGCCAGACGAACCGATGGTGTAGAAGACCTTGTTCTGCACGCGCAGCACGCGCGCCATCAGGTCCAGGTGGCGGCTGACCAGCTGCGACTCGAACAGCGCGTCGAAGCCCTGCGCGTCCAGCGTGCTGCCCGGCAGGATCGGCGCATTACCGGCGGGGCGTGGTGCTGCCTGTCCGTCCCAGCGCTGTACGTACTCGATGAAGTTGGCGTCGCAGACCTCGGCCCGGTTCAGGCCTTTCATGCGCGCGGGAATCGGATCGGGAACCACGGCAACCATGCACACCCTCCAGCTGGGCCGAACGGACGACCGCGCCGAGCATCGCCCAAAAAGGGGACGGAGGTGGTTAAGCGGACTTAACCTCCTCCGTCCCCCTTCGACGCCACTGGTGGCGCGACTGCCCCCAGATCTCGATCGGCTTGACGTCGTGCGGCGGCGGCAGCTCGCCCATGCGCAGCAGCGTGCTGCCCAGCTTGCGCGCAACGGCCTTGGAGTTCTCATTGGCCGCATCGATGGTGTGGATCACCTCGTCCCAGCCCAGCGTGTCGAACGCCCAGTCGATGGCGGCAACCGCCGCCTCCGGTGCGTAGCCCTTGCCCCAGCTGGCGTGGCGGATGCTCCAGCCGACTTCGGTCCCAGGCCAGTCCAGCGGTTGCCACGGCCCCATGCGCCCCACCCAGTCGCCGCTGCTCTTCTCGATCACCGAGAACATCGAGAAGCCATACAGGTGCCAACTGCCCGCCAGGCAGCTGAAACTGCGCCAGGCCTGGGACGGCGCCTGCACCCCGCCCAGGTGCTGCATCACCTGCGGATCGGTGCAGAACTGCAGGAAGGCGTCAAAGTCCTCCGCGCGTGGCGGGCGCAGGATCAGCCGGTCGGTTTCCAGGCGCAGATCGAAAATGCTCATGCGGTACCCCGTTGGTAAGCCGGGTGCCATCTTCGCAGAACGAAAGAGGCCGGCAAGATGCCGGCCTCTTCGTACCTGCTGCACAGCGCCCCGATTACTGGCGGGCGGTATCCAGCGCGGCGGTCTGGGTGACCAGCTGGCCGTCCACGACCGGCAGGCGGTCGCTGCTGGGCTTGTTGGCCATCTTGACGGTCTTTTCAACGCCGTCGTAGCGGTAGGTCACGTTGTAGCCGGTGACGTTGCTGGTGGTGCCCATGGCGATGCGGTTGCCCGGCTTGCTAGCCATGCGCATGGTGCCGGTGGTGCCGTCTTCATTGCGGTAGGTCACGTTGTAGCCGGTGACCTTGGTCGATTCAGAGGTGGCCGTTTCGGTGTGGCACTGGCGCTCGGTGCGGTTGACCACGCGGCCACCGACGTGGCGCTTGTCCACCTGGTTGCCGATCACGCCGCCAGCAACGGCGCCGGCGGCGGTGGCGGCCTTGCGGCCATTGCCGCCGCCCACCTGGTTGCCCAGCAGGCCACCGATGACGGCGCCGGCCACGGTGCCGCCGACATTGCCGTCGCGCTCGGGCAGGCGTTCCTGCACCACCACGTCGTTGCAGACCTCGTGCGGGGTCTGGGTGGTGGAGGTCTCACGCACCGGCTCGGTGCCGATCACGGTGGCGTAGGCCTTTTCCTTCTGGGTCAGCGGATCGACCTTGACCACGTCGGCGTATTCCAGCCGGCCGGCCTTGTCCACGGCGAGTTCGTCGGTGCGCGCACCATCGTCGGCCAGCGGCGTGGTGTCCAGGCTCGGGCGGGTCTGCGCGGCGGTAACCGGGTCGGTGGAGCTACCGCTTTTCATGAAGGCGGCGGTGGCGATGCCCCCGACCAGCAGGGCGCCTGCAGCGACCAGGACAGTAGTAGTTGTGCTTTTCATATCCGACTCCCTGCGGGCGATCCGCAACGTTCTTGATGCGGATTCCAGCATGCGAACCCTGAACGGTATCTCCACATGACGCTTACGACCCGCCTCCCCATTCAGGTTCTGTCGTCGCAGGGCTCGTGATAGCGTTTACACCACTTGTCGAGGAGAGTGCGATGCCCGGTCCCCTGCTGCTACCTGTCATGAAATGGGCACGCGGACTGCGTTACCCCACGCTGTTCAAGATCACCGCCGCGCTGTTCGCGGTAACGCTGTTCATTCCAGACCCGATTCCGTTCGTGGATGAAATCCTGTTCGGGCTGGGCACGCTGCTGCTGGCCAACTGGAAGCGCCGCAGCGACACCCTGCCGCCGCGCCTGGACCGGCGCGACGCGTGAGCCTGATCGACAGCCACTGCCACTTGGACGCGGACGAATTCGATCACGACCGCGCCCAGGTAATCGCCCGTGCGCAGGAGGCAGGTGTTCGAACACAGGTGGTGCCCGCGGTGACCGCCGCCAGCTGGCCCAAGCTGCGTGAGACCTGCCAGCTGGCCGACGGACTGTATCCGGCATATGGGCTGCACCCCATGTTCCTGGACCAGCATCGCCCGGAGCACCTGGACCAGCTGCGCGAGTGGATCGCCCGCGAGCAGCCGTGTGCGGTGGGCGAGTGCGGACTGGATTTCTTCGTGGAAGGCCTGGATGCCGAACAGCAGCAGTTTTACTTCTACGCGCAGTTGCGGATCGCGCGCGAGTTCGACCTGCCGGTGATCGTGCACGCGCGCCGCGCCGTGGATGCGGTGATCGCCGCCATCAAACAGGTGGGCGGCCTTCGCGGGGTGATCCACAGTTTTCCCGGCAGCCCGGAACAGGCCGCGCAGCTGCACAAACTGGGTTTCCTGGTCGGCCTGGGCGGTCCGCTGACCTATGAACGTGCCCAGCGCCTGCAGCGACTGGTGGCACAGCTGCCACTGGAGCAGCTGCTGCTGGAAACCGATGCGCCCGACCAGCCCGACGCCGGCATCCGCGGCGAGCGCAATGAGCCGGCGCGGCTGACGGTGATTGCCGAAACCGTCGCGAAGTTGCGCGGCGAAACGGTGGAGGCAATTGCCGACCAGACTTCCGCCAACGCACGCCGGCTGTTCGCCCTCCCGTAGAGCCACGCCCTGCGTGGCCGCGCGGTGTCCGGCGAAAAGCAGCCACGCGGGGCGTGGCTCTACGACTTCTTCTTCAGCAGCATCTCCAACGCCTTGCCCACTGCCGCGAACGCGAACGCGCCGGTGATATGTGTGGCTGCGCCCAGCCCGGCGCCGCAGTCGAGCTTCAACGCGGCATCGGCACCCAGCTGTGGGCGTACCCCGCACACGCTGCCATCGGCCTGCGGGTACTTCACGTTTTCCAGCGAATACACCGCCGGCACGCCGAAGTAGCGCGAGGCGTTCTTCGGGAAGTTGAAATCGCTGCGCAGCTTCTTGCGGATCAGGGCCAGCATGGCGTCGTGCTCGGTGCGCGAGACGTCACGGATGCGCACCAGGGTCGGGTCGGTACGGCCACCGGCCGCGCCTACGGTGAGGATAGGCAGCTTGCGGCGGCGGCACCAGGCGATGGTTTCCACCTTGACCCGGAAGCTGTCGCAGGCGTCGATGACCAGGTCGAAGTTGCGGTCGAGCAGCTCGACCATGTTCGACACGGTCAGGAACGAGGCAACCGCATCAACGCTGATGTCGGGGTTGATCGCAACGCAGCGCTCGGCCATTGCCTCGGCCTTGTTGCGCCCGTACTGCCCGGCCAGTGCTGGCAGCTGGCGGTTGGTGTTGGACACGCAGATGTCGTCGGCGTCGATCAGGGTCAGGTGCCCCACCGCCGTGCGCGCCAGCGCTTCCACCACCCACGAGCCCACCCCGCCCATGCCGACCACCGCCACCCGGCGCTGCGACAGCTGGTCCACGGTGCCCACCCCATACAACCGGTCGATGCCGGCAAAGCGTTCGCGCAATACGTCGTTCATGCCGCCTATTTTAGACGGCCCGGCGCCCGCCACGTACGTTCGTGATGCGGCCAGCGGTAGGATGCAGCGAGCCACCCACAAGGAAGCCACCCGCATGCATGCCCCCGTCCCCACCCGCCGCCCGTCCGCCGCTTACCGCTATCTGTTTGTCGCAGGCCTGGGGCTGGTGATCGGCCTGGTCGCCACCGTGATGGTGTCCCGCGCGATCCAGGCCCGCCAGGACCCGTTCCCCGGCAGCCTGATGCACGTGATGGAGCGCCAGGTGGCGCTGTTGCGCGATGCGCAGGCGCAGAACCGCTGCAGCCTGGCCGACAGCGTGCCGCGCCTGCAGACGCTGCGCTCGCTGTCCAACGACCTGGACCTTGCGTTCCCCGACCTGAAGGACAGTGCGCAGTTCCAGCAGCACGCCAGCGGTCTGCGCGCCACGCTCAACACCGCGCTGGCGGCGCCGCCTACCGACTGCGTGGCCATGGGCCAGCTGGTCGAAAAGATCCAGACCGACTGCAAGGCCTGCCACCAGGATTTCCGCTGATTCATCTGGCAGCCACGAAGCGGTGGCCGGATTGGCACCCTGTTCACGCGGGACAGGACAGGATCTGCGCCATGCGCCCCAGACGCATTCACGACCACCCCTTCTGGCCAGGAGAACCACCATGAAGATCCAACTCATTGCTGCCGCCGCCGTCGCTACCGTCGCGCTGGCCGGCTGTGCCACCACCTCGCCTGGCTACGGCGGCGGCTACAACAACAACGGCTACAACAACGGCTATAACAACAGCGGCAACTACAACACCAACCGCTGCGCCGATTGCGGCATCGTGACCCGGATCAACCAGGTGGCCTCCGGCCGCACCGCCCCCAGCGCCACCGGCGCGATCCTGGGCGGCCTGGTCGGCGCCGTGGCCGGCCATGAGATCTCCGACCACACCGGCGGCAGCAAGGGCAACCAGAACATCGCGGCCGCTGCGGGCGCGGTGGGTGGTGCGCTTGCCGGCAACCAGATCCAGAAGAACGTGACCAGCGATACCTTCGACATCACCGTGCGCATGGACGACGGCCGCACCGTGGTGGTGAACCAGCGTGACCTCGGCGGGATCCGCGAAAACACCTACGTACGCGTGGTCAACGGTCGCGTAGTCCTGCGCTGATCCACTGCACCGCTGCAGCGTGAAAGCAAAGGGCCCGCTTGCGCGGGCCCTTTCCATGTTCCGATCAGACCGGAGCGGTGCGCGCTTAGAGCGGGCGCACCTTGTCGGCCTGCAGGCCCTTCTGGCCCTGGGTCACTTCAAACTCGACCGCTTGGCCTTCCTTCAGACTCTTGAAGCCCTGGGAATCGATTGCACGGAAGTGTACGAACACGTCCTCACCGCTTTCACGGCTGATGAAACCGAAGCCCTTCGCGTCATTGAACCACTTGACGGTGCCCTTCTCTGCCATCTTCCTTACTCCCTGACTGACTTGTAGTTGGTTACGCCTTGTGGGCGGCTGACAAGCAAGGGGGAAGCGAGGTGCATCGATGGAGCGGATCGGAAGATCTACCATCATCAGGCCACGATCCACGGTGACCTTGCCAAGCTCAGCGTCTGCAACTTAACCCGGGCCAAATGAAAAAGCAACTGGCTTATTTCACATATGTCAACCCCAAATAGACGACCATACTGGACAGCATGGACCCTTCATTCATCTTTTACCTGATCGCCGTGGTGCTGGTCCTGGTCGGTATCGCCGGCATCATCCTGCCCGCCCTGCCCGGGATCCCGCTGGTCTTCGCCGGCCTGCTGGTGGCGGCCTGGGGCGACGGCTTCGTGCATGTGGGCTGGGTACCGTTGACGGTGCTCGGCCTGCTGACCCTGGCCTCGTTTGCCGTGGACGTGTTGGCCACGGTAGTGGGCGCCAAGCGGGTCGGGGCCAGCCGCAAGGCGCTGTGGGGTACGTTCATCGGCAGCATCGTCGGCGTGTTCTTCATGCCGATCGGCCTGTTCGCCGGACCACTGGCCGGCGCATTGCTCGGCGAGTACTGGCATACGCGCGAACTGGGCCGGTCCACCAAGGTGGGGTTGGCTACCTGGCTGGGCATCCTGCTGGGGTTCGCACTCAAGCTGGCGCTGGTGATCGCGATGCTGGGCATCTTCGCGTTCGCCTGGTTCTTCTGAGCCCGGCCAGCTTCACGTTGCGCGCACGGGGGACACCGGCATAAACGCGCTGATCCCGTCAGTGCGTCGCGTTGCGCTGGCGGGAACGTCGGGCAGCCTCCACACTGTCCGCGCTCCCCTCCATTCATCGGCCCGCCTCCATGACCCACCGCCCTCGTTCGGCCCTGTTCTCTGCCTTGGCGCTGGCCAGCGCCAGCCTGCCGCTGGCCGCCCAGGAAGCCGCGCCGACGCCGGCATCGCCTGAAGCCTGCGCGCTGGTAGGCACCGACGTGGCCCGCCTGGCCTGCTACGACAAGCTGTTCCGGCCCACGGTGGAAACCACCCAAGCGGCCGATGCCGCTGCCACCGCCGCCAAGCAGGAGCGTCGCGAAGAGCGCCAGGCGGCGCGTACGCCGGATGTCCCGCCCACCGAACGGGTCAAGCAGCGGCTGGGCGAGGTGTTCAAGAACGATGGCCATGATTCCGCGCTGGCCAATGCCGGCAAGGGTTCGTTGCTGGACAGCCGCTGGGAACTGGCGCAGGACTCCAAGCTGGGGGCGTTCCAGCTGCGCGCCTACAAGCCGGTGTACCTGCTGCCCGCGTTCTGGACCAGCGACAAGAACCAGATGCCGCACTCGCCCAACCCGGAAAACACGGTGACCACGCCACAGCAGCTGGACAGCAACGAGCTGAAGTTCCAGCTGAGCTTCAAGACCAAGGTCTGGGAGAACGTGTTCGGCGACAACGGCGACATCTGGGCCGGGTATACCCAGAGCTCGCGCTGGCAGGCCTACAACGCCGACAACTCGCGCCCGTTCCGCGAAACCAATTACGAGCCGGAGATCATGATGGTCTTCCGCAACGGCTATTCCATCGGCGGCTGGCGCGGGCGCATGAGCGGGCTCAGCCTCACCCACATGTCCAACGGCCGCGCCGACCCGCTGTCGCGCAGCTGGAACCGGGTGATCGCCAACATCGGCCTGGACCGCGAAAACTGGGCGCTGGTGCTGCGCCCGTGGTACCGCCTGCCCGAAGACCGTGAAGACGACAACAACCCGGACATCGAGGATTACATGGGCCGCGGCGACGCGACCCTGACCTGGAACCGCAACGGCCACGAAGTTTCGCTGATGGCGCGGCATTCACTGCGCGGTGGCGACCGTTCGCACGGGGCGCTGCAGCTGGATTACGGCTTCCCGATCAGCAACCTGCTGCGCGGGCATGTGCAGATCTTCGATGGGTACGGCGAAAGCATGATCGATTACAACCACAAGGCGACCTACATCGGCCTGGGTGTGTCGTTGCTGGAGTGGTACTGACGCTGCGCCGCAGCCACGCCGGGCGCGGCGCGGCGCTACGCGGTATCACCGCCAGTCGGTGATGCCTTCGCGGCGGTAGGCTTCGGCGAACGCCGGGCGCGCTTTGATGCGCTCTGCGTAGGCCTTCAGTTCCGGCCAGGTATCGCTGGGCCGCGGCATGTTGCGTGACCAGCGCATCAGCATCACCAGCATGAAATCGACCACGCTGATGCGTTCGCCCAGCACGTACGGCCCCGCCTGCTGCAGGTGCTCGGCGAACCGTGCCCACCCCGCTTCCAGCTGCTGGCGCGCGCCCTCGCGTACCGCGTCCACGTTGTCCGCACCGGCCACTTCATCGGCATAGAACCACGCGCGGTACGCCGGCTGCAGGGTGTTGGCGCACCAGAACATCCACCGGTAGGCCTGCGCACGCTCGGGCGTGCCCGGCGCCGGCAGCAGCCCCGCCTGCGGGTGCAGGTCGGCCAGGTGCAGGGCGATCGCCGCCGCTTCGGTCAGGACCTGGCTGCCGATCACCAACGTGGGCACGCGCCCGGCCGGGTTGAGGGCCAGGTAATCGGCCGATTTCTGCTCGCGGGTATCGAAATCGAGCAGCACCAGTTTGTGCTCGATGCCCAGTTCGATCAGCAGCCAATGCACTACCAGCGAGGCGGTGCTGGAGGATCCGTACAACGTGGTGGCCATGCGCGGGACCTGCGGTTGGGAAGGCCCTGATTATGCGCGCGCCGGTAGAACGAACAACGGCGCCCAGAAGCGCCGTTGTTCAAGAAGCATCAGGCCACGACCACCGGGATCCTGCCGATCTTCGCCTGCCATTCGCGCGGACCGGTGATGTGCACCGATTCACCCGTGGAATCCACCGCCACGGTCACCGGCATGTCCTGCACGGTGAATTCGTAGATCGCTTCCATGCCCAGGTCCGCAAAGCCGACCACCTTGGCCGCCTTGATCGCCTTGGACACCAGGTAGGCAGAACCGCCCACCGCCATCAGGTACGCCGACTTGTTGTCACGGATCGCCTCGATCGCGGCCGGGCCGCGCTCGGCCTTGCCGACCATGCCCAGCAGGCCGGTCTGTTCCAGCACCTGGCGGGTGAACTTGTCCATGCGGGTGGCGGTGGTCGGGCCGGCCGGGCCCACCACTTCCTCGCGTACCGGATCGACCGGACCCACGTAATAGATGAAGCGGCCCTTGAGGTCGACCGGCAGCGGCTCGCCCTTGTTGAGCATGTCCACCATGCGCTTGTGCGCGGCATCGCGGCCGGTGAGCAGCTTGCCGTTGAGCAGCAGGGTCTGGCCCGGCTTCCAGCTGGCCACGTCTTCCGGGGTGATGGTATCCAGGTCGACGCGGGTGCCCTTGGAGGCGTCGTAGGTGATCTGCGGCCAGTCTTCCAGCGACGGCGGGTCCAGCATCACCGGGCCGCTGCCGTCCAGGGTGAAGTGGGCGTGGCGGGTGGCGGCGCAGTTGGGGATCATCGCCACCGGCAGGTTGGCCGCGTGGGTCGGGAAGTCCTTGACCTTGATGTCCAGCACCGTGGTCAGGCCGCCCAGGCCCTGTGCGCCGATGCCCAGCGCGTTGACCTTGTCGTACAGCTCCAGGCGCAGTTCTTCGGCGCGGTTGGAGGCGCCACGGGCCTTGAGTTCGTTGATGTCGATCGGCTCCATCAGCGATTCCTTGGCCAGCAGCATCGCTTTTTCAGCAGTGCCACCGATGCCAATGCCGAGCATGCCTGGCGGGCACCAGCCTGCACCCATGGTCGGCACGGTCTTGAGCACCCAGTCCACGATGGAGTCGGAAGGGTTGAGCATGGCGAACTTGCTCTTGGCTTCGGAACCGCCGCCCTTGGCCGCCACGATCACGTCCACGGTGTCGCCCGGCACGATCTTCATGTTGACCACGCCCGGGGTGTTGTCCTTGGTATTGACGCGCTTGCCGGCCGGATCGGCCAGCACCGAGGCGCGCAGCTTGTTGTCCGGGTGGTTGTACGCCCGGCGCACGCCTTCATTGGCCATGTCTTCCAGGCTCATGGTGGCGTCGTCCCAGCGCACGTTCATACCCACTTCCAGGAACACGGTGACGATGCCGGTGTCCTGGCAGATCGGCCGATGGCCTTCGGCGCACATGCGGGAATTGATCAGGATCTGGGCCATCGCTTCCTTCGCGGCCGGCGACTCCTCGCGCTCGTAGGCGGCGGTGAGGCTCTT
Organism: Stenotrophomonas rhizophila; assembly: GCF_001704155.1. Classification (NCBI taxonomy): domain Bacteria; kingdom Pseudomonadati; phylum Pseudomonadota; class Gammaproteobacteria; order Lysobacterales; family Lysobacteraceae; genus Stenotrophomonas; species Stenotrophomonas rhizophila. Next base: position 2,743,976 of record NZ_CP016294.1, read on the forward strand.
GATGTAGTCGACCGGGTGGTAGTACGAGATGTACTGCAGCGCGTCGGCGATGGACTGGATGAGGTCTTCCTGCTTGATCGATGTCACGTAATGCTCGCTTGCTCGGGGCTGGCGGGGGTAAGCCCACCATTTTAGCGCCCCGGCCCGGCGGTGGTGGGAATCACTCCCGACAACTGCGCCGGGCCCTGTCACAGCAGGCAATCCGGGCCCGTCATAGGATGACGCCCCCCTTTGGTAAACAACCGGGCTTCACGGCGATCGCAGGCACAATGGGGCCATGCCCGCCTCCCCCGCCGCCGGCGCTTCCGGCCCGAAGAATCCCAGCCTGCGCGAACGCTTCCAGGCGATGCGCAACCTGCCCCCGTTCCTGCGCCAGGTCTGGCAGACCAGCCCGGCACTGGCCAGCGCCAGCCTGGGATTGCGCGTCATCCGTGCGCTGCTGCCGGTGGCGATGCTGTACGTGGGCAAGCTCATCATCGATGCGGCGCTGCTGCTGAGCCGGCACGAGGCCGGCTTCCCGCCGTTCGATGAAGCGCTCTACAGCGGCCTGCTCAATCCCCTGCTGGGCCTGCTGGCGCTGGAATTCGGCCTGGCCATCGCCTCGGACCTGCTCGGCCGCATCGTCAGCTACGCCGACACCCTGCTCTCGGAGCTGTTCACCAACGTCACCAGCGTGCGCCTGATGGAACACGCGGCAGAGCTGGACCTGGAGGACTTCGAGGACCCGGACCTGCAGGACAAGCTGGACCGCGCCCGGCGCCAGACCATGGGCCGGATGAACCTGATGAGCCAGCTGTTCGGCCAGGTCCAGGACGCCATCACCGTGGCCAGCCTGGCGGTGGGCCTGCTGGTCTACGCGCCGTGGTTGATCCTGCTGCTGGGCGTGGCACTGGTGCCGGCGTTCATCGGCGAATCGCACTTCAACGCGGCCGGCTACAGCCTCAACTTCCAGTGGACTCCCGAGCGCCGCCAGCTGGACTACCTGCGCCAGATCGGTGCCAGCGTGGAAACCGCCAAGGAGGTGAAGATCTTCAACCTCCACCGCTTCCTGATCGACCGCTACCGGTTCCTGGCCGACAAGTTCTTCCGCGCCAACCGCGCGCTGGCGCGCAAACGCGCGTTCTGGGGCACCCTGCTGGCCGCCCTGGGCACGCTCGGCTACTACACCGCCTATGCCTACATCGCCTGGCGCACGGTGCGCGGCGACTTCTCCATCGGCGACCTGACCTTCCTGGCCGGCAGCTTCCTGCGCCTGCGCCAGCTGCTGGAAGGCCTGCTGATCGGCTTTTCGCAGGTGGCCAGCCAGGCGCTGTACCTGGACGATCTGTTTTCGTTCTTCCAGATCCAGCCGGAAATCCATTCGCGCCCAGACGCGGTGCCGGTGCCGCAGCCGATCACCCAGGGCTTCGTGTTCGAGAACGTGGGCTTCCAGTATCCCGACGCGGAAAGCTGGGCGGTGCGCCATCTGGATTTCGAGCTGCGCGCGGGCGAAGTGCTGGCCCTGGTCGGCGAGAACGGCGCCGGCAAGACCACGCTGGTGAAGCTGCTGGCACGGCTGTACGACCCGGACGAAGGCCGCATCCTGCTCGACGGCCGCGACCTGCGCGACTACGACCTGGACGACCTGCGCGCCAACATGGGGGTGATCTTCCAGGATTTCGTGCGCTACAACCTCAGTGCCGGCGAGAACATCGGGGTGGGCCTGGTCGAAGCGATGACCGACGATGCGCGCATCCGCGACGCCGCGCGCCGAGGCATGGCCGAAGACGTGATTGCCGGGCTGCCGCAGGGCTACGAGCAGCTGATCGGGCGCCGCTTCAAGCAGGGCGTGGACCTGTCCGGCGGCCAGTGGCAGAAGATCGCCATCGCGCGCGCCTACATGCGCGATGCGCAGGTGATGATCCTGGACGAACCCACTGCCGCGCTGGATGCGCGCGCCGAATTCGAGGTGTTCCAGCGCTTCAAGGAGCTGTCCGACAACCGCACCGCCGTCCTGATCTCGCACCGGTTCTCCTCGGTGCGCATGGCCGACCGGATCCTGGTGCTGGCCGGTGGGCGGATCGAGGCCAGTGGCACCCACGCCCAGCTGATGGCGCAGGGAGGCCGCTACGCCGAGCTGTTCGAACTGCAGGCTGCGGGATATCGCTGAACGGGGTTCAATGAGAATTTATCTCATTTGAGATAAACTGGGCGGGACAACACAGATCAGACCCCCTCCCCATGTCTTCCGCTTTCGGCGCCGAAACGGTGCTTGAGGTCCGTCACTGGACCGACGCCTACTTCAGCTTCACCACGACCCGCGACAGCGGTTTCCGCTTCGAGAACGGCCAGTTCGTGATGATCGGCCTGGAAACCGAAGCGCGGCCGCTGCTGCGCGCGTATTCCATCGCCAGCGCGAACTGGGAAGAGAACCTGGAATTCTTCAGCATCAAGGTCCAGGACGGCCCGCTGACCTCGCGCCTGCAGCACATCAAGCCGGGCGACAAGGTGCTGGTTGGCAAGAAGCCCACCGGCACCCTGCTGATCAGCGACCTGCACCCGGGCAAGCACCTGTACCTGCTGGGCACCGGCACCGGCCTGGCGCCGTGGCTGTCGGTGATCAAGGACCCGGAAACCTACGAGCGCTTCGACAAGGTGATCCTGACCCACGGCGTGCGCTACGAAAAGGACCTGGCCTACCGCGAGCTGTTCGAGAAGGAACTGCGCGAGCATGAGTTCCTGGGCGAGATGATCGGCGACAAGCTGCTCTACTACCCGGCGGTGACCCGCGAACCGTTCCCGAACCAGGGCCGGCTGACCTCGCTGATGGAAAGCGGCGAGATGCAGCGCACCCTGGGCCTGCCCGAACTGAGCCCGGAAAACGACCGCGCCATGATCTGCGGCAGCCCGCAGATGCTGGCCGACCTGCGCAGCGTGCTGGACGCCCGTGGCTTCCAGACCTCCCCGCGGATCGGTACGCCCGGCCACTACGTGTTCGAGCGCGCGTTCGTCGAAAAGTAAATGACTACTCCAGCGCGGCTTCGATATCGCCCCGCAGGTTTTCCGGTTTGTCCGTGGGGGCGTAGCGTTCGAGCACCTTGCCATCACGGCCGACCAGGAACTTGCTGAAGTTCCATTTGATCGCGCCGATGCCCAGCAGGCCGGACTTCTCGGCCTTGAGCCATTTCCACAGCGGGTGCGCGCCATCCCCGTTGACCTCGATCTTCTCCGACAGCGGGAAGTCCACCCCGTAGGTCAGCGAGCAGAAACTGCGAATCTCGTCCGCGTCGCCGGGTTCCTGGTGGCCGAACTGATCGCACGGGAAGCCGATCACCACCAGGCCCTGGTCGCGATACTCCCGCCACACCTCCTCCAGGCCCTCGTACTGGGGCGTGAAGCCGCATTTGCTGGCCACGTTTACCAGCAGCAGCGCCTTGCCACGGTACTGGTCAAGGTCCTGCTTCCGGCCGTCCAGGTCCACGAACGAGAAATCGAAGGCGGTGGTCATGGTCGTGCTCCAGGGAGGGGTGTGGCCATTGTATCGATACGACCACCGCACATGCCTTTCGACACAAGCCCCCACCCCTCACCCCGGGTTAACCTCGGGCACTTGTCTGACCGGAGATTACCCCTTGACCACCCGCCTTGCCCTTGCCGTCGCCGTGACCCTCGGCCTTGCCCTGCCCGCCTATTCCGCCGTTGCCGCTGCTCCCGCGGCCGCCAGCGCCCAGCAGGCCAACCCGTTCTTCGCCGACAGCACCCTGCCGCTGCACTACCCGCAGTTCGACAAGATCAAGGACAGCGACTTCGCCCCCGCCTTCGATGCCGGCATGGCCCAGCAGCTGAAGGAAGTGGAGGCCATCGCCAACAACAAGGCCAAGCCGACCTTCGACAACACCCTCATCGCCCTGGAAAAGAGCGGTGACACCCTCGACCGTGCGACCACCGTGTTCTTCAGCCTGGTCGGCGCCGACACCAACGATGCGCGCAAGAAGCTGCAGGCCGATTACTCGGCAAAGTTCGCCGCGCACAGCGATGCGATCGCGCTGAACGGCAAGCTGTTCGCCCGCATCCAGGCCCTGAATGACACCCGCACCCAGCTCGGCCTGGACGCCGAAGGCGTGCGTCTGGTCGAGAAGTACTACGAGAGCTACGTGCGCGCCGGCGCCAAGCTCAATGACGCCGACAAGACCAAGCTCAAGGAAATGAACGCCGAGCTGGCCAACCTGGGCACCAAGTTCAGCCAGAATGTGCAGAACGAAGTGAACGCCTCGGCCGTGATCGTCGACGACGTCAAGCAGCTGGACGGCCTGTCGGCCGAACAGATCGCTGCCGCCTCCGAAGCGGCCAAGGCCCGCAAGCTGGACGGCAAGTACGTCATCGCCCTGCTCAACACCACCGGCCAGCCGCCGCTGACCAACCTGGCCAACCGCGACCTGCGCAAGAAGATCTACGATGCCTCGGTCACCCGTGGCAGCCGCGGTGGCGAGTTCGACAACACCGCGCTGGTCGCGCGCATCATGCAGCTGCGCGCCGACAAGGCCAAGCTGATGGGCTTCGAGAACTTCGCTGCCTACAACCTGACCAACCAGACCGCCAAGACCCCCGAAGCGGTCAACGCCATGCTCGGCCAGCTCGCCCCGGCTGCGGTCGCCAACGCCAAGCGCGAAGCGGCCGACCTGCAGGCGATGATCGACAAGGAACAGAAGGCCGCCGGCAAGAAGAGCTTCCAGCTCGAGGCATGGGACTGGGCCTACTACAGCGAGAAGGTGCGTCAGGCCAAGTACAACTTCGACGAATCCCAGCTCAAGCCGTACTTCGAGCTGAAGAACGTGCTGGAAAACGGCGTGTTCTTCGCCGCCAACCAGGAATACGGCCTGACCTTCAAGCAGCGCACCGACCTGCCGGTCTACCACGACGACGTGACCGTCTACGACGTGTTCGACGCCGATGGCAGCCAGCTGGCGATCTTCATCTTCGACCCGTACGCACGCGCGTCCAAGCGTGGCGGTGCGTGGATGAACTCCTATGTCTCGCAGTCCAAGCTGACCGGCTTCAAGCCGGTGGTGGCCAACCACCTCAACATTCCCAAGCCGCCGGCCGGCCAGCCGACCCTGCTGACCTGGGATGAAGTGACCACCACCTTCCACGAATTCGGCCACGCCCTGCACGGCATGTTCTCGAACGTGAAGTACCCCTACTTCTCGGGCACCTCGGTGCCGCGTGACTTCGTCGAGTTCCCCTCGCAGGTCAACGAGATGTGGTCGGACAACCCGCTCATCCTGAAGAACTACGCCAAGCACTACCAGAACGGCACCGCGATGCCGCAGGCGCTGCTGGACAAGGTGATCGCCGCGGCCAAGTTCAACCAGGGCTTTGCCACCACCGAGTACCTGGGTGCGGCCATGCTGGACCAGCGCTGGCACCAGATCGGCCCGGACCAGGTGCCGGCCGCCAAGGACGTGATGGCCTTCGAGCGCGCGGCGCTGGAGAAGGACGGCATCTACTACGCGCCGGTGCCGCCGCGCTACAAGACCCCGTACTTCAGCCACATCATGGGCGGCTACTCGGCCGGCTACTACGCCTACATCTGGTCGGAAGTGCTGGACGCCAACACCCAGAAGTGGTTCCGCGACAACGGCGGCCTGAGCCGCAAGAACGGCGACCACTTCCGCGCTACCCTGCTCTCCAAGGGCGGCAGCGTGGATGCCATGCAGCTGTTCCGCGATTTCGCCGGCCACGAACCGCAGATCGAGCCGCTGCTGGAAAAGCGTGGGCTGGTTCCGGAAAAGAAGTAACGCGCCTGTAAGTCAAAACCGCCCGGCACATGCCGGGCGGTTTTTTTTTGCTGCGTCAGGTTCATCGCGGACACGCATGGCGTGCCCCTACGTAGCGACATGCCATGCATGTCCTTGGCCATGCCACACCGCTCGCGTGTTTTCACCTCGGTGCGACATACCCGCCCGGCACGCCGTTCGGCGACAGCACCAGCTGCCACAACTGGGCGTGCCGGCAGCGGAAGCTGGCCATCGAGCCGGCCAGGTAGAACCGCCACATGCGCTTGAAGCGTTCGTCGTAGCGTTGCGGGTCCAACCGTGGCCAAGCCGCCTCCACGTTGCTGCGCCAGGCCTGCAGCGTGCGGTCGTAGTCGGCGCCGAAACTGTGCCAGTCCTCCAGCACGAACAGGCCTTCATAGGCGGCAGTGATCTGCGCCGCCGACGGCAGCATCGAGTTGGGGAAGATGTAGCGCGCGATCCACGGGTCGGTGCGGTGGCGCGAGAGATTGCTGCCGATGCTGTGCAGCAGGAACAACCCGTCCGCTGCCAGGCAACGCCGCGCCATCTCGAAATAGCTGCGGTAGTTCTTGTCGCCGACGTGCTCGAACATGCCCACCGAGAAGATCGCGTCGAAGCGCTCGTCCACCTCGTGGTAGTCCTGCAGGCGGATCTCGATCGGCAGCCCGGCGCACAGCTCACGCGCGTAGTCGGCCTGCTCCTGCGAGATGGTGATGCCCACGCCAGAGACGCCGTAGCGCTCGGCAGCGAACTTCAGCGCCTCGCCCCAGCCGCAGCCGATGTCGAGAACGCGCTGGCCCGGGCGTAGCCCGAGCTTACGGCAGATCAGGTCAAGCTTGGCTTCCTGCGCGGTGTCCAGATCGTCCGCGTCCACCCAGTACCCACAACTGTAGACCAGCCGCTTGCCCAGCATCGCGCCGTAAAGATCGTTGCCCAGATCGTAATGGCGACGGCCCACCTCGAGGTTGCCGCCGCCGGCCTGCAGGTTGAACAGCCGGGCCCTGAGCGCGTCACCCAGTTCGCGCCAGCCGTGCACGCGTTCGTCCAGGTGCGCCTGCATCAGGTGCAGCAGGAACCCGTCCAGCGATTCCGCGTCCCACTGCCCGTCCATGTAGCTTTCGCCCAGGCCGAGCGACCCGTGCGCGATCACGCGCGCGTAGAAGTGCGGGTCGTGTACATGGATGTCGTGCGGACGGTCACCGTCAACGGTGACGTCCGCCTCATGCAGCAACTCGATGACCCGTCGTTGCAGCCCCACGTCCACGGTCGGCCCCCTTCTAGCCCTTGGCGAACAGCCCGGCGTAGGCCGGGGCCACGTGCGGTGCCAGCACGGCGGCCGGCACGTCCACGGTCTGGGTGCCATCCGAGTACGGGCCCACCTGGTACGGCGGGAACACGAACCGCACCGCGGTGATCAGCCCGTTCGGGTCGGTCATCGGCTGGAACTGGCTGAAATTCTCGGCGCTGGCCCCGGTGCCGTCGGCGATCATGCGGCTGGCGCTGCGCAGCGATTCCTGCAGCTGGCCCGGGTCCATGTCCTCGCTGCTCAGCCGGGTCGCCACGCGCTCCTTGAGCTGGTCGGCGATGTAGTCGCTGACCACGCCCCAGCCCTTGGTGTCGGCAATCAGCTTGTCGGCGGTGAGCATCGACTGCGTTTCCGGCAGCCACACAAAACGCGCCACCAGCGGTTCGCCATGGGCACCGCCGGTATAACGGCTGCCGTCGGCGCTGATCACCACCAGCTGCGGGGTCTCCAGCACCTTTTCGAAACTCAGCGACAGCTCGTAGGGCATGGTCGGCTTGTCGTTGCCCAGGCCGTCCACGGCCTGCTGCAGTTCAGCGCGCGCCGCCGTGGCGTAGTCCGACAGCGCCTTGGCCAGTCCGGGGAAGCGGTTCACGTCCTGCGGGTAGCTGATGCCCACCACCGCCTGCGGGGTGTTTTCTATGACGTCACGCAGCTCCAGCGGCGCCTCGACGGCGGCCTGCGGCGCGGTGGTGTCCGGCTGTGCGGTGGTGGCGTCGGTTGCCGGTGCGACGGCGGTATCCGCCTCGCGCTTGCAGCCTGCCAGCAGCACCAGACCCACGGCCAACGCCAGCGCGCCGGTACGCAGCGCGCGGCGGTTTCCTGCGATGTTCATTGCAATCCCCTTGTTGAAACCCAGCATGATGATCCTTCGTCCGTGAAAAAGGCCTGTGTCTATTCCGCCAGCAGGTCGTCGTACTCGGTGTGCCGTTGGAAGAACAGCTCGGCGTAGGCACACGCCGGCACCACCTTGTACTTGTTGTCGCGCGCGTAGCGCAGCGCGACCTTGGTCAGCTCCCCGGCGATGCCCCGGCCGGCAATGGCCTCGGGCACCTCGGTATGGGTAATGACCATCCGCTTCCGCTTGATCTGGTAATCCAGCAGCGCCAGATACCCCTGGATCCGGGCCTGGAACCGGTGGCGGGCCAGATCGTGCTCCACCTCGTACGCCAATCCGGGCGGGGTGACCGAAGCCATGGGCGGTGTCTCCTGCGGCGACTGTCGCGATAGTGCGCAGCGTAGCGCCATGATCGCGTGAAGCCTGAACAGGGGCAACAGGCGACGCATTTGGTCACATAAGGTCCTAAAGTCCGCCCGATTCAAGCCGATATCGGTTTCGGACAGGCCGCAAAAGCTGGCACGCGTTTTGCGACACCTGTCTGCCCCATCCGTGTCCCAAGGAGTGTCACATGGACCATGCACCCGACTTCACCCAGCCCGGCGACGCCGACAGCTCGCTGCTGGAAGGCCTGTTCCAGCTGGCCCTGAATGGCCAGACCCAGGGGTCGGAGTTCGACCTGATCGACCACGAGGTCTATACCCGCCTGCTCAGCACCTACGGTACCGACCAGCGTTTCGCTGCGTGAGATCGAAGGGGCGTACCCGCCGTCGGCGGGTGCGCCCGTGCCGGGCGGCGTCTAGCCGCCCAGGCTGAAGCGCGGGTTGCTCAACTCGCGCAGGAAGTGGTCGAAGATCGCCGGGCGCATCGCCAGCATGAAGATCACGCCGAACGCGGCACCGGCCAGGTGCGCGCTGTGGTTGATGCGGTCACCGCCCTTGCGGTCCATCCAGATGCTGTAGCCGACGTAGAACGCGGCATAGATGATCGCCGGCGCCGGGATGAAGAACACGAAGATGATGCTCCACGGGCTGATCAGGATGAAGGCGAACAGCACCGCCGACACCGCGCCCGACGCGCCCAGGCTCATGTAGTTCGGGTTTTTCTGGTTCTTCAGGTAGCTGGGCAGGATCGACACCACCAGCGCACCCAGGTAGAACGCCGGGTACGTGAGGTAGCTGCCGGTGAGGTTGACCATCACCGACTCGATCTGGCCGCCGAAGAAGAACAGCGTGATCATGTTGAACGCCAGGTGCGCCAGGTCCGCGTGGATGAACCCGTAGGTCACCAGGCGGTCGTACTGGCGCTTGCGGTCCACCGCCGGCGGCCACAGGATCAGGCGGTCGGCCAGCGCGCGGTTCCTGAACGCCATCCAGGAGACCAGAACGGTGATGGCGATCAGCAGCAGGTTCACGGGGGTCATGGCGGTACTCAGGCAGCGCGGTAGTTGTCGACCATACGATAGCGCTTGGCATACCAACCGAAGGCCAACGCGGCGACAAACGCGAAGCCGGCGAAGAAGAACATCAGGAACGCGGCCTCGCTGAGCCCGGTACTGGCGATCTGGTGGGTCACCGTGTCGTTGCGCACCGCCGCGTTGGACAGCAGCACCCACAGGTTGCCGATGGTGGTGGTGAGGTTCCAGAAGCTCATCACCACGCCCTTCATCGCCTGCGGCGCCTGGCTGTAGGCGAACTCCAGGCCGGTTGCCGAGACCAGCACCTCACCGAAGGTGAGCAGCGCATACGGCAGCATCTGCCAGAAGATGGACATGACGTTGCCGCCATCCATCATCACCTGGATGCCGCCGACCACGATCCAGGCCAGGCCGCTGAAGGCGATGCCGGCGGTCATGCGGCGCAGCGCGGTCGGCTCGAAGCCGAAGCGGCGCAGGGCCGGGTACAGCACCAGGTTGTTGAACGGAATCAGGATCATCACCAGCAGCGGGTTCAGCGCCTGCATCTGCGAGGCGGTGAACCAGGACGGCATGGCCATCTGCTGGCCCTGCAGCACCCAGGTGGACGCCTTCTGGTCGAACAGCGAGAAGAACGGCGTGGTCAGCGCGAAGATCACCAGCACGCGCAGCACCGAACGCACGCCCTCCACGGCCTCGGCCGGGTGCACCGCGCGGGCGCGGTCGAGCTGGATCCAGGTGCCGCCGCCCACGCCGGCCAGCACCAGCACCAGCGCGATGCACAGGCAGATCACGATGCCCAGACTGCCGACCAGACCCATCGAGGCCACTGCCAGCACCGCGCCCAGGATGGCCAGGGTAAGACCCGGACGGCCCTTGCCCGGCACCTGCGCGGTCAGCGCGGTACGCACCACGTTGCCGAACGAATGCGGGTCCTTGGGCGGCAGCGGCACCAGCACGTAGCGCTTGCGGCCCAGCCAGAACACGAAGGTGGCCACGAACATCAGGATGCCGGGGATGCCGAACGCCCACTGCGGGCCGAGGTTCTTCAGCGCCAGCGGGATCAGCAGCGAGGCGAACAGCGAGCCGAAATTGATGATCCAGTAGAACGCGTCGAAGACGATCTTGGCCAGGTGCTTGTTGCTCTGGTCGAACTGGTCGCCCATGAACGAGGCCACCAGCGGCTTGATGCCGCCGGCACCCAGCGCGATCAGGCCCAGCCCGAGGAAGAAGCCTTCGCGGCTGTTCTCGAACAGCGCCAGGCAGGCGTGGCCGGCGCAGTAGATCAGGCTGAACCACAGGATGGTGTGGTACTTGCCGAAGAACTTGTCGGCCAGCCAGCCGCCCAGCAGCGGGAAGAAGTACACGCCGATCATGAAGCTGTGCATGATGTCCTTGGCCTCGCCGGCCCGGCCATCGGCCGTGATCTCCTGCAGCAGCAGCGAGGTGATCAGGAACTGCACCAGGATGTTGCGCATCCCATAGAAGCTGAACCGCTCGCAGGCCTCATTGCCGATGATGTACGGAATCTGGCGCGGCATGCTTCCCTTGCCAGCGCTGGCGGCTGCGGTCGTGCTCATTCTATGGGGCTGTCCTGCGGGTTCAAAGGGCGCAAGGTTACCGGAAGGGCCACGGCGGCGCACGTTGCGGCCGAACGTGACAACGCCGCCGCGCAATGGCAGGCATCTGAAATCCATTGACGGAAGTCACGGCACGTCGACGGACCAAGCGTAAACTTATCGTTATGCGCCTCCTCCCCACGGTTGTCGCAGGACGCTGGCACGGCTGGTTCCTGCTCCTGTTGTTGACCACTCCCGCGCTCCCGGCCGCCGCCCGGCAGAGCGAGGCGCCGCCACGCCTGCTCAGGATCGCCACGCTGGAACTGCCGGCGGCCGACGAGACCCAATGGGAGCAGCGCCGCGACCAGCTGCTGCAGGTGCTGGAAGGCCTGCAGCCGGACGTGATCGCCGTGCAGCGGGTGCTGCAGACCAAGGGCGGCAACCCCGCCTGCTGGCTGGCCACCCGCCTGCGCTACAGCTGCGACTTCGTCACCGCCGACCCGCCCAGCCAGCCGCTGCGCCACGGCAGTGCCATGCTCAGCCGGCTGCCGGTGGCCGAAGACGGGGTCACCCTGCTCCATCCGCCGGGCCGGTTCAGTGCGGCGGGCATGCTGCGGGTGAACCTGCAGGACGAGCAGATCAACATCTATGTTGCACGGCTGCGCCCGGACCCGGACGAAGCGCTGGTGCGAAAGCACCAGACCAGCGACCTGATGACCTGGATCGGTGCCACCTCGGACGGCCTGCCATCGTTGATTGCAGGCGACTTCTCGGCTGACACCGATGAACTGGTGCGCAGCTCGCCCGGCTTCCAGCCGGCGCGCAAGAATCCCGGCGAGCGCGTCGACCCGCCGTCGGCAGCCGGGATCGCGGGCGGCCATGGGCTGGATGTGCTGTTCCAGGTGAGCCACTTCGCCGGGCAAGGCCTGCAACCGCTGAAACTGCCCGCACTGGAAGGCACCGATATCGGCGCCCTGCGCCTGGGCATCATTGCCACCCTGAGGCTGCAGGGCGAAGCCCAGCCCCGGTAAACGAAAAGGCCAGGCATTTCTGCCTGGCCTTTCCGGTATCCAGTTCAACGCTGGAATCAGGCGATGGCTTCCTGGTAACGACGCTCGACTTCCTTCCAGTCGACCACGTTGAAGAACGCGCCGATGTATTCCGGGCGACGGTTCTGGTACTTCAGGTAGTACGCGTGTTCCCACACGTCCAGGCCCAGGATCGGCGTGTTGCCTTCCATCAACGGGCTGTCCTGGTTGCCGGTGCTTTCCACTACCAGCTTCTTGTCCGGGGTCACGCTCAGCCACGCCCAGCCGCTGCCGAAACGGGTCAGCGCCGCCTTGGTGAAGGCTTCCTTGAACTTCTCGAAACCGCCCAGCTGGGCGTCGATGGCCTTGCCGACGTCGCCAGTCGGGGTACCGCCGGCGTCGGGCGCCATCACGGTCCAGAACAGGGTGTGGTTGGCGTGCCCGCCACCGTTGTTGCGCACCGGGCCCTGCAGGTTTTCCGGCAGCGACTTGAGCTTCTTGACCAGCTCCTCAACCGGCAGGTCGGCGTATTCGGTGCCTTCCAGTGCCGCGTTGACGTTGTTGATGTAGGTCTGGTGGTGCTTGGTGTGGTGGATTTCCATCGTGGCCGCATCAATGTGCGGCTCAAGCGCGTCGTAGGCGTAGGACAGCTTGGGGAGGGTGTAGGCCATGTGGTTCTCCTGGTAGCTCACTCGCCCGGCGAAGACCGGGCGTTGCGAAGTCGATGATGGGGATGGCCGCCAAGCTTACCAACCCCCACGTAAAGGAAACTTCGTTTGGCTACGCTACATTAACCCCGTCCCCCGCACACTCGATGTTCACATGCGCAAACCTCTACTGCTGCTCGTTGCCATTGTCCTGCTGGTGGGCGGTCTTTTCGCCATCAAGGAAGCCCAGCGCGCGCCCGCGCCGCAGTTCGCGCCGTCGCTGACCCAGCCAGGCGCCGATGCTGCGCCACTCGACAACGCCCCGGCCAATCCCGGCGCCGCCGCGCAGCGCACTCACGACCCACTGCCTGCCTTCCTGCCTGCAGAAGCACGCCAGACCATCCTCCTGATCCAGCGCGGCGGTCCCTACCCGCACCGCCAGGACGGCGGCGTTTTCAGCAACCGCGAACAGCGCCTGCCGGATCGCCCGCGCGGCTATTACCGCGAGTACACGGTGGACACGCCGGGTGCCGGCAACCGCGGCGCACGCCGCATCGTGACCGGCGGCACTCCGCCGACCGGTTGGTTCTACACCGACGACCATTACGAAACCTTCCGCAGTTTCGAGGTCCCACCTGCCGGGAGCTGGCAATGAACCACGATGGATTCGAACTGGGTCTGGACGACATCAACAATGCGGGCGTGTATTCGGTCACCAACGCCGACATCGGCGCGCTGTCGGCCGCGATGCGCGATGCCCGCCTGCGCGTGGCCACGATCGACCTGGGCGGCTGCCGCGACAAGCGCACCCTGATCGCACGCGTTGCCGCGCAGCTGGATTTCCCACAGACATTTGGTGGCAACTGGGACGCGCTGCTGGATTGCCTGCGCGACCTCGGGTGGATGAAGGCCAACGGCTACGCGTTGTTCTTCAGTGATGCGGACGAGTTGCGGGAAAACGCGGAGAAGGACTTCGACACGTTCCTGGATGTACTGGAGGACGCCAGCAAGACGTGGCTCGAACAGGACGTGCCGTTCTGGGCATTCGTCGCGTTGAACGGGTAGAGCCGTCAACGGCTGCCGTTGTCGTCCTGTAGTTCCTTCTTGAACGGGATGTCCGGCGGCGGACGGGCCACCGCCGGCTGGTCCTGCATGTTCGGGTCGGACAGGCCGCAGCCGCCGCCGAACTGCAGGATCGAGACCACGCAGGAAATCTTCGAGCTGGTGCCCGGAATCGGAATCTCCACGGCCTTGATGCCCTTGCGCACCCATTCGGCCAGCAGCGATTCGTTCGGTGCCCAGTACTTGTCGAACGAGGTCGGCGTGTAGTCGTACGGCGGGCGCTTGAGCCACGTCCCGGACTGGGCAATCCGTTCGCGGCTCCAGCCATCGTTCTCGCCACCGGGGGCGCCGCGCTCGCTATCGCCGCTGCCCGCCTGCCCCGGCACGCGCACGCTGCCGTCGGCGTTGAACAGACCCTCGCCGGTACGCCCGGCGCCCTGGTTGGCCTGCGCGCCACTGCGCTCGCCGGCCCGGTTGCGGTCGGCCGCGCCCCAGTCATCGCCCCGTGCCGGCGTGGCCCAGTTGCCCGGCGTGGGCGACGGACGCGCGGCCGGCGCACGGGCCGGCGCGGTACTGGAGGCGGTGCTGCGGCTCGGGCTGGTTTGGCTGGCGGTACTCGCCCCTGGCGTGGGCGAAGGTGCGGACGCGGCGGGCGATGGGGTCGCTGCGGCTGGGGCCGGGCGCGGCGCGGCATTCGGCACCGCACGCTCACGCACCGCCACTTCCGGACTGCGCCCGGGCACGGTGATCTCGCGCTGCGGCACCGGCGCGACCGTGACCGACACTGACGGCGCCGGGGTCACTTCACGTTCGCGCACCTGCAGATCACGCTGCGGCACAGTGACCTCAACCTGCGGACCCGGCACGGGCACCGGTGCGGTGGGCGCGGTGACCACGGTGACCTCCCGTTCGCGCACCGCCACGTCGCGCGGGCGCACCTGCGTTTCCACCGGGCGCACGGACGGGGTGATCGAAGGCGGCGTCGGTGCCTCCGCCACCTCCACGGTGCGTTCGCGCACCTGCGGCTCGGGCGCGTCGCGCGGAATCACCCGCACTTCAGTGCGCGGCACGCTGGTGGGCGGCACCACGAAATCGGTGGTGGCTTCGGCCACGTCGGTGGCCTGGACCGGCTGTTCGACAGCGGTGGGCGCAGGGGCTGGCGGTGTCGGCGCGGGTTCGGTACTGGCGGTCGGCGCCGGCGCCGATGCCGGCGGCTGCGGCGCGGCGGCTGCGGTCGAGCTCGCCGGTCGGGGCTGCGAGGCGGCGGCCGCAGCCTGGGCGCTCGCAGCAGCGGCGGCTGCCGCGCTGCCTGCAGCCGCCGGCTCGCCGCCACCACTTTCCTGGGGTGTTCCCCTGCCCAGGAATTCCACCTGGATGCGGCCGCCATCACCGCCCTGCTCCGGCTGCACCGGCGGGCGGATCAGCGCCACCCACAACAGCAGCAGCGCGAACATGACGTGCAGCAGCACGCTGATGACCGCCGAGGTCCAGCGCATCCAGCGCTGGTCGCGCGGAGCCGGGTCCCAGGTCTGCCAGAGCAGCCGCCGCAGCGACTGCACGAAGCCCAGCGCCGGCAGCCGGCCGGGGGAGCCCGGCAACGGCCGCTGGATCAGTTCGGCAATCACTTCGGTCGAGCGGAACGGGCGCGGCAGCGGCGTCAGCGCGCGCAGCCACAGGCCCCACCCGTAGGGCAGGCCCGTGGTTTTTTCAACGATGCGTTTGTCCGGCTGGCGGGAAAGCAGCCAGTCGAGGATGTCGTCAGCCCGGCGCAGTGTCACGCAGGCCGGTCAGGCAGCCGTGCCGCGCGGAATATACGGCGCGTGACCGCTGTCGTGGTCGGTCGCGTCACGTACGGCGGTGATGCCGGGCACGCGGCCCATCAGGGTTTTCTCGATGCCCTGCTTGAGGGTGACGTCGGCCATGCCGCAGCCCTGGCAGCCACCGCCGAAGCGCAGCAGCACCACGCCATCGGCAGACACTTCCTGCACCGCGACCTTGCCGCCGTGCGAGGCCAGCTGCGGGTTGACTTCGTTTTCCACCACCCAGCGCACGCGTTCGACCAGCGAGGCCGAATCGGCCGGGGCTTCGCCCTTGATCTTCGGGGCCTTGATGGTGAGCTGCTGGCCGCCGGTGGCATTGGTGACGATGTCGATGTCGGCGCCGTCCATCCAGCCCACGCTGTCGGAGGCCACGTACAGGGTGAAGCCGTCGCAGTCCACCGCCCACTCGTCGCCCAGCAGGTCGGCCGGTTCGGCGAACTCCAGCCGGGCATCGGCACGCGGGGTGCCGGCATCCACGGCGCTGAGGCGCACGCCCATGCCGGGCACGGCTTCGCGCTCGATGAGCTTGCGGAAATAGGTCTGGGCAGTGTCGGAGATCTGGATCATGCGGCTATTCTAGCGGCTTACATGTTATGCGCTCATTCGGTTTATACACTGTCCGGCGCATTGTTCAGGCATACACGAGGTGGAGGATTTCATGGCCGACCTGATTCCGCTGGCGCAGGCCCGTTGCGTACCGCGCAAGGGCAGCGACCACAAGCTGGGCGAAGCCCGCATAGCCGAGCTGCTGCCGCAGGTTCCCGGCTGGGAGCTGGCCGAACAGGGCCAGGCCCTGACCCGGACCTTCCGCTTCGCCGACTACTACAAGACCATGGCGTTCGTGAACGCCCTGGCCTGGGTGGCCCATGCCGAGGACCACCACCCGGACCTGGGGGTGCATTACGACCGCGCCGTGGTGCGCTTTTCCACCCACGACGTGGGCGGGTTGAGCGAGAACGACTTCATCTGTGCAGCCAAGGCTTCGGGCCTGACGGAGTGATTTTGATGAACATCCAGATACGCGTGGCGGTGACCGCAGCGGTGCTGACCCTTGCCGGGTGTGGCGGGTCAACGGAGCCGTCGGCGCCGGTGGCGGCGCCTACCGAGGTGGCTGCGGTGAAGACCCCGCCGCCGGTGTACCCGATCGAGCTGGCCTGCCAGGCCATTGGCGGCACCACCACGCTGAAGGTGGTGGTGGGGACCGACGGCAAGCCCGGCCAGGTGCAGCTGGTGAGCGGCAGCGGCAACGCGCAGCTTGATGAGCAGGCGCAGAAGGCGGTGGAAGGCTGGCAGTTCAAGGCGGCCACCCGCGCCGGCCAGGCGGTGCCCACCACCATCCAGGTGCCGGTGAGCTTCAACCCGCCGCAGCCCAAACCCGATGAGTGCTTCGCGGTGGAAGAACGCCTGCGTCGCGGCGGCTGATCAAAGGACGCTGTGGCGCATGCCGGAAATCTCGAGTGAAAACGTATGGGTCGCCCTGCTGGTGACCCTGGCTGCCGGGCTGGCCACGGGCCTGGGCAGCCTGATGGTGTTGTTCTCGCGCCGACCCAATCCCCGCCTGCTGGCCTTCGGCCTAGCCTTCGCCGGCGGTGCGATGGTGTTCGTGTCGCTGACCGAGATCCTGACCAAGGCGATCGATTCGTTCACCCTGGCGTATGACGCGCGCGTGGGCTATGCCTACGCCACGGCGGCGTTCCTGTGCGGGGTGCTGCTGATCGTGCTGATCGATCACCTGATTCCGAACCCGCACGAAAGCCTGGACAAGCAGGACCCGATGTTCCGGGAGAACAACAAGGCCTACATCAAGCGGGTGGGCCTGCTGACGGCGGTGGCGATCACCGCGCACAACTTCCCGGAAGGCCTGGCCACGTTCTTCGCGACGCTGGAAAGCCCCTCGGTGGGCATGCCGCTGGCGTTCGCCATTGCGATCCACAACATCCCCGAGGGCATCGCGATCGCGGTGCCGGTGTATTTCGCCACCCAGAACAAGTTCTATGCGTTCGGCGCCAGCCTGCTGTCGGGCCTGGCCGAGCCGATCGGGGCGGCGATCGGGTACGTGTTGTTGTCCGGGGTGCTCAACCACGCCACGTTCGGCTGGGTGTTCGGGCTGATTTCCGGGGTGATGGTGTTCCTGGCGCTGGATGAGCTGCTGCCAGCGGCCAAGCGATACGCCAAGGGCCATGAAACGGTGTACGGGCTGGTGGCCGGGATGGCCAGCCTGGCCATCAGCCTGGTGTTGTTCAAGTGGTGATGTGCGTGCGGGCGTGACGCAGATTACGTGGGCCGGCCAACGGCCGGCGCTACCGGATACGGGTTGATTTGATTCCAATCCCGATGGGTCTGCGACGGTTACGGGGCCTCTGGTTGGTTGATCCCGATCTGTGGACGTTACGTAGCGGCTCGTAGCCCCGGCCGTTGGCCGGACACCGCGCGCAGCGCGGCCCAAGTCTCAGGAGGTGGCCGAATGCGGCCTCCCGATACTCCGTCCGGCGTTTAGACGATCCGAAGCGGTAGCGCCGGCCGTTGGCCGGCTGCTCTTCGTTCCGGGATCATGAACGCCTGACGGGCGGCTTCGGAACTTCTAAACGCCGGGTGGTGGCGGCAATCGTCGGGTCACCGCCTCCGGACGCTTGGGCCGCGCTGCGCGCGGTGTCCGGCCAACGGCCGGGGCTACGAATTCATATGGGCCCATTGGGATTGGGATCAATCAACCAACGGTCGACGACTTTTTTCCGGGCCCATCCGGGCCCGGATCAATCAACCGACAGCTTCACCCCAACCGGGTCAACGCCTCGGTCAGCTCTTCGGCCAATGGCGCGTTGAGCAGGTAGGGGGTCTTGCCGGCGTCCAGCGAGAACTCCAACGAGGCTGCGTGCAGGAACAGGCGTTTCAGGCCGATCTGGTCACGAAGCCGCTTGTTGACGTCCGGATCGCCGTATTTGTCGTCACCGGCCACCGGGTGCCCGAGGTGCTGGGCATGCACGCGGATCTGGTGGGTACGGCCGGTTTCGATGCGGACTTCGCAGAACGAATGGCCGCCCTTGCGCTCCAGCACGCTGAAGTGGCTGATCGATTCCTTGCCGATCGCATTGACCTGGACGTGGCGCTCGCCCCCCTGGCGCAGGCCCACGTGCAGCGGGGCGTCCACGGTCATGGTGCCGTCGGGCATGCGCCCCACCAGCAGGGTCAGGTAGCGCTTGCGGATGCCGGCGCCGTGGTCTTCCCGCAGCAGTGCCTGCAGCTCGCTCAGCGCCGAGCGCTTCTTGGCCACGATCAGCAGGCCCGAGGTGTCCCGGTCCAGCCGGTGCACCAGCTCCAAGGTCTTGCCGGGGCGAAGTGCGCGCAGGGTCTCGATGGCGCCGAAACTGATCCCACTGCCGCCGTGGCTGGCCACGCCGGAGGGCTTGTTCAGGGCCAGCAGGCGCTCGTCTTCGTAGACGATGGCGTCTTCCAGCCGCTTCATGAACGCCGCCGGCGGGCCGGCCTTGTCTCCCTCCTCGGTGAGACGAACCGGTGGCACGCGCACTTCGTCGCCCTCCACCAGCTTGCGTTCGGCCTTGGCGCGGCCGCCGTTCACACGGACCTGGCCGCTGCGCACGAGTTTGTAGACCAGACTGCGAGGCGCACCCTTCAGCTGGCCGAGCAGGAAGTTGTCCAGGCGTTGCCCGGCACGGTCGGCCGGGACAGTCAGGAGACGGACGCTGGTCTTGCCTTCAGCGGCTTTGGGGGACGGCACGGTATCAGTCATTGGCCTTTTATTCTGTTACACTCGGCGGGCGAGATAAGGGATTGATTTCGTTGGAAGTTGCTCTGGGCCAGAAGCCCGACTTCCCTCGATTCCGGCACAGTGCGCAGCCACCGCCCCCGGGGCGGCCATGTTAGCGGCTCACCGGCAGTCCCGGCCATCGCCGGATGCCTGACACGCGTCTGCGCTGAAAAAATGTCCCTGTGGCGCTCCAGCCTGGCTGAAAGCTGCCTCCGGCCCGCAACACCCAAACCAAAACAAAATGAAGCGCTCCCGCGGCCTGCCGTGGTGTTGTAGCGCTGGAAACCCAAGCCGCCCTCCCCGCGCATGCGCGATGGGCGTGCAAGCGTGACCAGAAGCGAAACCCCATGGCGTTCCGCGCGGTAGCAGCGCGCGAGGAACGCAATATGAAGCGAATGCTGATCAACGCCACGCAGGCTGAAGAGCTGCGGGTAGCCATCGTGGATGGCCAGACGCTGTACGACATCGACATCGAACAGCCGTCCAAGGAACAGAAGAAGTCGAACATCTACAAGGGCCGCATCACGCGCCTTGAGCCGTCGCTGGAAGCGGCCTTCGTGGAATACGGTGGCGAACGCCACGGCTTCCTGCCGCTGAAGGAAATCTCCCGCGATTACTTCCAGGCCGGGGTCGACCACAACAAGGCCGGCATCCGCGAACTGCTGCGTGAAGGCCAGGAAGTGGTGGTCCAGGTCGACAAGGAAGAGCGTGGCAACAAGGGCGCCGCCCTGACCACGTTCATCTCCCTGGCCGGCCGCTACATGGTGCTGATGCCGAACTCGCCCACCGCCGGTGGCGTGTCGCGTCGCATCGAGGGCGAAGACCGCGCCGCGCTGAAGGAAGCGCTGGACAAGCTGAACATCCCCGACGACATGGGCGTGATCATCCGCACCGCCGGCGTCGGCCGCGATGCCGAAGAGCTGCAGTGGGACCTGGACTACCTGCTGCAGGTCTGGAAGTCGATCGCCGAAGCGGCGCTGACCAAGCCGGCCCCGTTCCTGATCTACCAGGAATCGCGCCTGATCGTGCGCGCCCTGCGCGACTACCTGCGCGCCGACGTGGGCGAGATCCTGGTCGACACCCAGGAGCTGTACGACACCGCCCGCGAATTCATGCAGCAGGTGATGCCGCAGACCCTGCGCAAGCTCAAGCACTACACCGACGACATTCCGCTGTTCAACCGCTTCCAGATCGAATCGCAGATCGAAGGCGCCTATGAACGCAACGTGCGCCTGCCCTCGGGCGGCTCGATCGTGGTCGACCAGACCGAAGCGCTGACCGCCATCGACGTGAACTCCTCGCGCGCCACCAAGGGCAGTGACATCGAGGACACCGCGTTCCAGACCAACCTGGAAGCGGCCGAGGAAGTGGCCCGCCAGCTGCGCCTGCGCGATCTGGGCGGCCTGGTGGTGATCGACTTCATCGACATGTCCTCCAACAAGCACCAGCGTGAGGTCGAGAACCGCCTGCAGAACGCGCTCAAGTACGACCGTGCGCGCGTGCAGCTGGGCCGCATTTCGCGCTTCGGCCTGATGGAAATGAGCCGCCAGCGCCTGCGCCCGAGCCTGGGCGAATCCAGCCAGATCGTCTGCCCGCGTTGCGACGGCCATGGCCGCATGCGCTCGGTGGAATCGCTGTCGCTGTCGATCATCCGCGTCGCCGAAGAGCATGCGATGAAGGAAAACACCGGGCAGGTGCTGGTCCAGGCCCCGGTGGAGATCGCCAACTACCTGCTCAACGAAAAGCGCAGCGCCCTGCGCGAGATCGAACAGCGCCATGACGCGCCGATCGTGATCGTGGCCGACGAGCAGCTGCACACGCCGCATTACGAAGTGACCCGCCTGCGTGAAAACGAGCTGGGCGAAGAAAGCGGCAAGCCGAGCTACCAGCGTGGCACCCCGCGCAAGCTGCCGGTGCATGCCCTGACCAAGGCGCAGCTGAACATCCCGGTTGCCCCGGCGGTCACCAACGTCAAGCACAGCTCCCCGGCGCCGGTCCGCGAGGTTGCCGAGCCGGTGGCTGCTGCCCCGGCCCCGGTCGCCCCGGCCCCGGTCGCTGCACCGGCCGCCACCGGCGTGGTCGGCTGGCTCAAGCGCATCTTTGGTGGCGAACCGGCGCCGGCCGCCGCCCCGCAGACCAACGCGCGCCCGGCCCAGGACGGCAACCGCAACGGCCGTAACAAGGACCGCAACGGCAAGGACCGCAACGGCCGCCGCGATGAGCGTGGCGAACGTGGCCAGGGTCAGGGCCAGCAGGGCCAGGCCCGTGGCAAGGACCGTCGCGACGACCGTGGCGAACGCGCCGGCAAGGGCGAGCGCCGCGATGACCGCCGCCAGGACGTGGCCGCACAGGCGTCCGCACCGGCCGCCGGCCAGGCCCAGCAGGGCAAGCCGCGCAACGAGCAGCAGCAGCCCAAGGCTCCGCGCAATGAGCAGCAGCAGCCGAAGCTGAACCAGAACCAGAAGCAGAAGCCGCCGCGCCAGCAGAACGAGGGCGACAAGCCCGCGCGTCAGCCGCAGGCCGATGCCGCCAAGCCGGTGCAGACCGGCGTGACCGCTGCCGATGCCGCGCTGGTTGCAGCCGCGGTAACCGTGGCCGATGCCGCCACCCCGGCGACCACGGCGCCGACCGCGGCCCCGGTGTCGAACAACGCATTGGCCGATGAGAACCAGGTGACCGCCGTTGCGGTGGATGGCGAAGCCAACGAGCACGGCGAAGCGCCGGGCACCGGCGATGATGCCAGTGGCGAGGGCGCCTCGCGCCGTCGTCGTGGCCGTCGCGGTGGCCGCCGCCGTCGTCGTGGCAATGGCGAGCAGGCTGCAGGCAGCGATGGCCTGAACGATGACGGCGGTCTGGATGACGACGCCGACGGTGACGAGCAGGACGGCGACCAGGACGGTGACACCACCGCCCCGACTGCCCGCCCCGCCGCCCGCAGCACCGGATCGAACCCGGAGTTCGACTTCGATGACGACGGCGCCGCCCCCGCTGCTCCGGCCGCACCGGTCCAGGCCCCGCGCCCGGCCCCGGTGGCTGCCGTGGCCGCCGCCGCGCCGCTGGCCGTGGTCAGCAGCCCGGTGGTGACCGCCGGTCACAGCGAGGCCGCCCCGGCCCCGAAGGCCGAGCCGGTGGCAGAGCGCACCCCGTCCTACACCGACCGCGTGCCGTTCGTGGAATCGCCGATGCCGGCCTCCGCACCGGTCGCCAAGGCGCCGGAGGCTGAGAAGCCGGTGGTGGCGGAAGCACCGAAGGCGGTTGAAGCCCCGGTCGCCCCGGTCGCCCCGGTCGTGACCGAAGCGCCGAAGGCTGTTGAAGCCCCGGCTGTGACCGAAGCGCCGAAAGCGGTAGAAGCGCCGGTCGCAGCTGAAGCGCCGAAGGCTGTCGAAGCTCCGGTCGTGACCGAAGCGCCGAAGGCAGTTGAAGCCCCGGTCGTGACCGAAGCGCCTAAGGCGATTGAAACGCCCGTCGTGACGCCGGACCCGGTGACCCCGGCCCCGACCGCACCCGTCGCCGTCGAGACCCCGAAGGCCGCCGAAGCCAGCACCAGCGCGCCGGTTGTAGAGCACAAGGGCCCGACCGAAGTCGGTCGTCCGGTGCAGACCAGCATGCTGGACGCAGTGGACGCCGTTCCGGCCGCGCCGGCTGCCCCGGCACCGGTGGCACGCGCGGAATCGGCCGCCGTTGCACCGGCGGTGCAGAACGGCCAGCTGTTCGGCAGCGCCGCCAGCGACGCCGCACCGACCGACGCCGCCGCCCAGGCCGCGCACGCCGAAGCCCGCGAAGACATCCCGACCGATGTCGCCAAGGCCGACGATGCCGACAAGCAGGACCCGGAAAAGACCGACAAGGCCTGATCCGGTTCCAGCGGCGATGTAAAAAAAAGACAGCGGCCTTCGGGCCGCTGTCTCTTTTTGGATCCGGATCACGTAGCGCCACGCCCTGCGTGGCTGCCTGCATCAGGGTGCGAACTGCAGGCGGGTCCACACCCCGTAATGGTCCGACGCCCAGCGCCCTTCGGCGTAGGGCTGGTCGAACAGCAGCCGCGCTTCGCGGGCCAGCAGCTTGTCCTGCTGGAAAAAGATGTGGTCGATGCGCGAGGGCGCATCGTAGTAATGCCGGTTCAACGTACTGATCTGCGCCAGTTCGTTGTTCACGTGCACGCTGCCATAGCTGTCGCCATAGCGCTGGCGCAGCGCACTCAGATCACTCGCATCCACCAGCGCATTGAAATCCCCCGCGATCACCACCGGCGCATCGCCCGATGTCGTCGCGATGAACGTCAACAGGTCGGCCACCTGCTCGGCACGGATGCGACTGCCGCGCTCATCCGAACGTTCGTTGAGATGGGTGGCATAGATATTCACTGGCTGCCCCTCCACATCGATACGCAGGTGCGCCACGGTGCGGTAGTCGGTCAGCGGGGCCAACAACCGTTCACCGCGCGCCAGCACCGGGCGCCGGGTCAGCAGCGCATTGCCGTAGCGCTTCAATCGCCCCGGCGGATCGGTGGACACGAACTGATAGTCATAGCCGAGCCTGCGCGCCAGCCAGGCGGCCTGGTTGCGCACATGCGGCTTCTGGATCACCTCCTGCAGCGCGATCGCATCGGGCTGCAGCGCCTGCAGCTCGCGCAGGATCACCTTGCGCCGCTGCGGCCAGTCTTCCCGGTCGTGGTGCAGGTTGAAGGTCACCAGGCTCATGCCCTGCTCCACCGGCTCGGCCGCCCGCGCCGGCAATGCCGCCAGCGCAACGGCCAGCAGCACGCCAAGCATGCCGGGGCGCGCGACCACCGCGGTCACGGTGCCTTGCGTTCGGCGCGCCGCACCGAGGCCGGTATCTGCACTTCCACCTTGGCCGGTACCTGGGTGATGCGCAGCTCGCCGTTGAGCCACTGCGCCGGCTCGCCGTTGATGGTGGTATCCCCCGGTTCGCCACTGAACGGCCACGGCAGGATCACCCCGCCCTGCGGCACCAGCAGCCCGGACGCGATCTGCAGCGTGAGCTGCCGGTCGCTGCGGGCCAGTGTGTAGCTCAGCTGTCCATTCGGCGTGCGCAGCCCCTTCACCCCGACCCCGGCGCCGTCCAGCCAGCGGCTGGGCACGCCGGCGGCCAGCACCAGGCTGTCGTCCACGTCGCGGTTGTAGGCGAACATGTCCAGCGCCGAGCGCACGAAGTCCGACGCCACCCACGCATGCGGCAGGTCGCCGACGAAGAACGGCTTGCGCGGCGTGTGCGAGACCACTTCGGCCCACTGGTTCCAGGCCTGCGGCGCACGGTCCTTGAAGAAGAACTCGGTGGCCTGCCAGGCGCGGTCGCGCCAGCCCAGGCGCACGAACGCGGCCACGTTGCGCCACTCGTACGGGGTGTAGTCCTTCCATTCGCGCTTGCCGTCGCGGCGTTCCTCGAACTGCTTCCAGTAGCGCTCGAAGGTGTTGTCCAGGTACGGCTGCGGCAGGCGGCCCTGTTCGCCGCCCGGGGCCAGCGCGATGGTGGTGGAGGTCGCGTCGAAATCGCCGAGCTCGGCCGAACCGGGCAGGAAATCGATCTTGTGCAGGGCCGTGGCCGCCAGCAGCGAGGCCTGCAGGTCGTCACGGAACTGGTCGCGCGACTCGGCGATCTGCATCGCCTCCATCTTGCCCAGGGTGGAGGCGATGATCGCCGCATCCTTGTAACCGCGCAGCGCCCAGAAGTTGTCCCAGTACGAATGCATGGGCTTGGCCGAATAGCCTTCGTGGCTGATCGACACCGGCATCATCCCGAAGAAGGCCGGGTTGCGCGCGCGGTTTTCCTCGGTGCGTTCGCTCAGGCGCAGCTGTTCCATGTACTGGTAGGCGCCCTGCACGTGCGGCCACATCAGTTCCAGGAAGGTGCTGTCGCCGGTGTAGCGCCAGTACTCGGCGATGTTGAAGATCAGTTCGCCGTGGCTGTCGTTTTCCGGCACCGGGTCGGCGCCGCGCGGGTCGACGCAGCACGGCACCTTGCCGTTGTCGAACTGGTACGGCGCGTACCAGTTCACGTACTCCCGCACCGCATCGCTGCGGCCCATGCGCAGCAGGCCTTCGGAAATCATCGCGCCATCGCGGATCCAGCTGCGCGAGTACGAGCGCGTGCCCGGCTGCAGGCTTGGCCCGATCCGGGAGATGAGCATGTGCGCCAGTGCGGTGCGCAGCGTATCGGCCAGCGGCTTGCCCGCCGCTGGCACCTGCAGCGCCACCTGGTCCAGCTTGGTGCGCCACATCGAGGCCACCTGCTGCTGGGCCTTGTTGGCGTCGAAGTCCTTCGGGGTGGTCCACGCGCCGGTCTGCGGCAGCACGATGGCCACCTCCCTGCTCTGCCCCGGCTCCAGCCGCCAGCGGTACAGCAGCGCGCCCGAGGCCAGCCCGGTGGCATCGCGCACTTCGGTGGCGGTGGGCAGATTGCCAGTGGCCAGGTGGGTAACCTCCAGCTTGCCGTCGAACGGGCTGGCGAAGGCCGCGTCCGGCGCCTGCACCGGGTACACGCGCGGCTTGCCGTTGACCTCGACCTGGCCCGGCTCGAACTCCAGCGTGTCGATCCGGCTCACGCCGCCCACGGTATTGAGGAACTGCCGCGGCGGATTCACCTGCCACGGCCGCACGGCCAGGGCCAGGGTGTAGTCGTGCGCCACCTTGTCCGGGTTGTGCAGCGTGTAGCGGCCTACCAGCTGCGCCTTGTCCGTACTGCCCTGCACGAAGCCGGTCACCTTCAAGGCGGCCTTGGGGTGGGCCCAGTCGACGCTGGCAATGGGCAGGTAATCGTCCTGCAGCGACTGCTTTGCCTCGACATCGGCCCAGCTCAGCACCTTCTTGTCGACCACCACGAACGGCTCCACGCTGAAGCTGGCCTTGGCCACTTCCAGTGCACCGTCTTCGCCGATCAGCGCCTGTTCGCGGCCGCCGTCCAGCCCGAGCAGGGTCCAATACGGTTGTTCACCGCTGAAGCCGCGCGGCACGAAGCCACGGGTCAGGTCGGCGCCGACCGATTCAACGAATTCGTTCGGAGTAGCAGCGAAATCCAGTGGCTTGATCGCGATATCGCGGATGCCGTACCGCCAACTGCTGCCGTGCTGCAGGTCGAAGCGCAGGTAGCGCGCCTCGGTATCGGGCAGTGCCAGCCAGTCGCGCTCGCCGCCACCGCCGGCGGTGATCTCGCGCAGGGTGCGCCAGTCCCGGCCATCGGCGGAGGCACGCACCACGTAGCGGGTAGCTTCCAGGCCGGGCACCCACTGGATCACCGCACCGCCAAACTCGCGCACGTTGTGCAGGTCCAGGCTGATGGTCTGGTCGGGCACGCCACCGCTGATCCACACCGTGTCCGGCTTGCCATCGGCAATACGGCTCTGCAGCGCGGTGGCGGTATCGGCGATCACCGACGGCGCCAGCGCCGAGGTATCGGCCGGCGGCAGCGCCTGCAGGGTGAGCCGGTCGAAGCAGACCGTGCCGCGCCCGCCGACCTTGCTGTAAATGGTGAACTCTACTGCCGCGCTTTTACGCAGGGTCTTGTCCGGGTCCGGGCCCCAGGCCTTCTCGATCTGGCGCTGGCGGTACTGCACCGGCGTCCAGGTCTTGGGGAAGGCGTAGCCGGGGCGGTTGACCCACCACACGTTGTCGCCGCTGGCATCGATCAGCTTGAACTGCAGGTCATTGCCGGGCGAATCGCCGCGGAGCTGGAAGCCGACCTGGTAGTTGTCCGGCCAGGTGATGGGCAGCTCGCGGCGGATCGCCACGTAGCCGGAGACTTCGTGGAAGTCGTAGTCCACGCACAGCGCGCGGCCGCCGTTGGCGCCGGCCACGCTGCGCAGCGAGCCGCTGACCTGGTCGGACACCACCAGCTTCCAGGGCGACATGTCGTCGAAGCTGTCCAGGACCTTGGGCGCCGCCGGCACTGCCGGGGGCGCGGCAGGTGCCGCCATCGACCACACCAGACCCAGACCCAGAACCCCCGCGACGACGGCACGCTTCACCCTTTCACACTCCCCAGCAGCAGACCTTGGATGTAGTAGCGCTGCAGCACCAGGAACAGTGCCAGCACCGGAACCACCGTGACCACCGCGCCGGCCATCATCATTTCAACGTCCATGATGTGTTCGCGCGACAACGTGGCCAGGGCAACCGGCAAAGTGTAGTGCTCCTGGTCGGTCAACACGATCAGCGGCCACATGAAATCGTTCCAGGCGCCCATGAAGGTGAAGATCGACAGGGTCACCAGCACCGGCTTGAGCATCGGCAGCACGATCTGGAAGAAGATGCGCAGCTCCCCTGCCCCGTCGATCCGCGCCGCTTCCAGCAGCTCATCGGGAATCGACCGCGCGTACTGGCGCACCAGGAAGATGCCGAACACGCTGGCCAGCGCCGGCACGATCACCCCGCCGAAGCTGTTGACCAGGCCCAGCTGTTTCATCAGCAGGAACAGCGGCAGCATGGCCACCTGCGCCGGGATCACCAGCGCGGCCAGCAGCACCTGGAAGATCCGCTCGCGGCCGACGAAGCGCAGCTTGGCGAACGCATACCCGGCCATGGTGTTGAGCAGCAGCGAGCCCAGCGTGATCGCCAGCGAGACGAACAGGCTGTTGACGAAGTTGTTGGCCATGCCGGTGCGGGCGAACAGCTCGTGGTAGTTGTTGGTGGTCACCGACGAGGGCAGCAGCGGCGGCGGGAAATGCGCCGCTTCGCCGGTCGGCATGAACGACACCGACAGCATCCACAGCAGCGGCGCCAGGCTGACCGCGGCCAGCACCAGCAACCCGCCGTTCACCCACCACGCATGCCAGCGCGACTGGCCAATCTCACGACTCATACCAACTGCCTCTTGCGGCCGAAACGCAGCATCAGGCTGGTTACCGCCAGGATGATCAGGAACAGCAGGAACGCCACGGCCGACGCACGGCCCAGGTTCCACCACTTGAAGCCTTCCTCGAACATGAAGTACAGCACGCTCACGGTGCTCTGCAGCGGGTCGCCGCGGGTCATCACGTAGGGTTCGGCGAACAGCTGGAAGTAGCCGGACACGGTGATCACGCCCACCACCAGCAGCACCGGGCCGAGCATCGGCAGGGTGATGTGCAGGAACTGCTTCCAGCGCGAGGCGCCATCGATCCGCGCGGCCTCGTACAGGTCATGCGGGATCGCCTGCAGGCCGGCCAGGAAGATCACCATGTTGTAGCCGAAGTTCTTCCACACCGCGAACAGCATGATGGTGGGCATGGCCCAGTTCGGGTCGCCCAGCCAGTCGATCGGGCTGATCCCCAGATGGCCAAGGCCGTAGTTCACCAGCCCGTAGCTGGTATGGAACAGGTAGCGCCAGATCACCGCCACCGCCACCAGCGTGGTTACCACCGGGGCGAACAGCGCGGTGCGGAACAGCGCCTTGAAGCGCGCGGCCGGGGCGTTGAGCAGCATCGCCGCGCCGAGCGACACGCCGATGGACATCGGCACGCCGACCACCACGAAATACGTGGTGTTCCATAGCGACTTCCAGAACATCGGGGTCTGCAGCAGGTCGATGTAGTTGCCCAGGCCCACGAAGCGCAGGTTGCCGCCATCGGCGAGCGCGTACAGGTCGAAGTCGGTGATGCTCAGCGCCAGCGCCGAGAACACCGGCAGGCCGAAGAACACCCCGATCACCAGCAGCGAGGGGCCGGCGAAGATCCAGCCGGCAAGCGAGCGCTGCTTCATGGCAGCACCTCCGGCGCGGCGTCCTGTTCGGCCTGGGTACGCTGCTCATGCATCCAGCGGCGCTTGGCCAGTACCTTGTCCACGCGGTCATCCAATCGATTCACGGCTACATCCTGATCCAGCCCACCGCGTACCACCTGTTCGGTGACGATGCGCATTTCCTGCACGATACGTTCCCACTCCAGCACCTTCGGGGTCGGCCGCACCCGTTCGAGCTGGTCGCGGAACGGCTGCGCCAGCGGGTCGTTGGCCAGCGAGGGGTGTTCCCAGGTGCTGCGCCGTGGCGGCAGGTCACCGATGATGGAATGGAAGCGCTGCTGGATGTCCGGGCGCGACAGGAACTCGATCAGCTTCCACGACGCTTCCTTCTGCTGCGAGCCGCGGAAGATCACCAGGCTGGTGCCGCCGGCGATGCCGGCGCCGGGGCCGTCCGGGCCCGGCAGTGCGGCGGTGCCCCACTTGCCTTCCAGTTCCTTGGGCTGCAGCTTCTTGAACTCGCGGATGTTCCAGGGGCCGGACAGGTAGAACACGTTGAAGCCCTTGAAGAACTCATCCCACACGTTGGAGATCTGGGTTTCGGACATGCGCGGGGCCCAGCCCCGGGCGAACATGTTCTCGTAGAACGCCAGCGTGCGGCGGAAGCCGGGGCTGCGGAAGTTGCCGCGGGTGTCGTGGTCGCGCAGCAGCGGGTCGGGCTGCTGCAGGGCGAAGGACAGCTGCTGCTCGAACTCGTTGATCGGCATCAGCACCGCGTAGCGGTCCGGACCCTGCATCTTCTTGATCGCCGCCATCATGGTGTTCCACTCGTCCCAGGTGCGCGGCGGGTGGTCGAAGCCGGCCTTGGCCAGCAGGTCCTTGCGGTAGTACAGCAGGCGCGTATCGACGTACCACGGCACCCCGACCAGCTCGCCGCTGATGACGTTGGTATCCCAGATGCCCTGGAAGTAATCGGCCGGGTCGACCACCTTGGATTGCGCCACGAACGGCGCCAACGGGGTCAGCGTGTTGAGTTCGGCGAACTCGGGAATCCAGGTGTTGCCCAGCTGGCACACATCCGGCAGGCCGTCGGCGGCGAAGGCGGTGAGCAGCTTTTCATGCGCGGCCGTCCACGGGATGTTCTGCACATCGACGTGGATGCCGGGATTGTCGGCTTCGAATTCGCGGATCAGTTCGCTGACCACTTCCGCTTCGCGGCCCATGGCCCAGAAACGCACGGTCACCCCTTCCGGTTCCTTCCGGCAGGCACTCAACAACAGGCTGCCGGCAACCAGCAGCAGAACACTCACCCACAGCTTGGGGCGCGACGACAATGGCACTGCTTACTTCCCCTGGGGCTGGTTGCGGTTCGAATTGGAATTGTTCTTCTGTTCCTGCGCGGCGGCCGCGCGGGATTCGGCGATGCCCATCGAGCGGGCCGACGCGGCCTTCTCGTCTTTCTCCAGCGCCATCGGCTGGTCTTCGCCCTCCGGGGTGAGCCAGCCGCCGGTGAAACCGGCGCGCTCCAGGCCGCGACGGATGTGCGGGTTGTTCTTCATCGTGTCCCACACGAAATCGTTGCGGTAGTTGGCGATCATGGTCAGGATCGGGCCCTGGTCGATGCCGATGTAATCACTGGCCACCCAGCCACGGTCCGGCACGATGCGCCCGGTCTTGAGCGGAATGTCGAAATTGAAGCTGGGGTTGAACGAATCCAGGAAGCCGTAGCTGGAATACAGGTAATCGCCGTAGCGCTTGTGCATTTCCAGCGTGGCCGGGATCACTTCCTCCGGCGCGAACACCACCGAGGCGATCGCCGCCGTCGGGGCGATGGTGCCGTCGTCGAAGTTCTCGCGCAGGCCGGCGCCGCGCGAGGAATAGTGGCGGAACTGGCGCTGCTCGCCGCGGAATTCCTGCGTGGTGTTCTGCGGGCCGTCGCTGGCGGTCAAACCCCACACGTTTTCGCCGTATTCCTTCCACTGCGCCGGGTTGGCGATGGCGTACTCGCGCTGGGCCAGCGCGGCCGAGCGGCTGTTGAGGAAGTAGGTGCTGCCGCGCTCGCGCATGTACGCGTCCTGGATGTCGCGGAAGTCGATCCAGACGTGGGTGTACTGGTGGCCGAACAGCGGGCCGAAGGACAGGTATTCCTGGCCCTGGAACACGCCCCAGTCGTTGTCGTAGGTGCGCGTCCACACCGTCCACGCATCCGGGCTCACCGGGTGGGTGGGCGAACCCAGCGCGAGGATGTAGACCATCATCGCCTCGTTGTAGCCCATCCAGTCGTGGTCGATGAAGCCGCTTTCGGGGAACCAGCCCATCGAGATCAGCGGGGCGCGCTGCTGCAGCCACGGCCAGTCCACGCGCTTGTACAGCGTATCGGCGATGGCGCGGATTTCCTTTTCGCGCGAATCGTCGCCGGTGTAGTACGACTGGGCGAACAGCACGCCCATCATCAGCAATGCGGTGTCCACGCTCGACAGTTCCACCCAGCTGTCATAGCGGTGGCCCTGCTGCATGTCCAGGAAGTGGTAGTAGAAACCCTTGTAGCCGCCCTTGCCGGTGCGCTGCGGGCCCATCGGCATGTCGCGGAAGAACTTCAGCGTGGTCAGCGTGCGGTCCACCGCCTGGGTACGGCTGACCCAGCCGTTTTCCACGCCGATCGGGTACGCGGTCAGCGCGTAGCCCACCGAAGCGATGCTGGCGAACGGGCGCGAAGGATAGCGGTCCGGGCTGAGCCCGTTGATTTCATTGGTGGTGTCCCAGAAGAACTGGAACGTGCGGCGTTCGATATCGTCGAACAGCGGGGGCAGTTCTGGTTTCATCGGGCGCGGGGGAACGTCGGCCTCTACGAGGATGACCGGCGGCTTGGGTTTGGCTGGCGTTTCCTGCGCCTGCGGCTTGCAGCCGACCACGGCTGCCGCCAGTACTGCCAGTGCCAATACGCGGGGTACCTTCATCGTGCCAACCCTCCGGAATCTGGAAATCCAGGCCAGCATAGCGGGCCTTGGAGTGAAATCGTTTACAGCTTACAACCTTTAAAAACCGGTTCCCCCGAACCGCGAGGACACGCATCGCGTGTCCCTGCGGCCGGGGGACCGGCCTTATTTACCTCAGAAGCGGAAGCCCACTTCTGCCTTCACCTGGCGCGGCGTACCGACGATATCGCCGGTCTCGTTGTAGCTGGCCAGCAGCTTGCCGTTGGACTTGGTGTAGTTGTAGTTGGAGAAGTTGTCGAAGTTGAACACGTTGATGATGTCGATACGCGCGTACAGCTCGGTGTCGCCCGGCATCTTGAACGTCTTGGTGGCCTGCAGGTCGACCGAACGGTAGCCCCAGATCTTGCCACCGACCAGGAAGCGACCGTTGCCGTCCGGCACCGCAGCGCCCGGCGTCGGCAGATCGAAGCCGCTGGACTGTGCCACCGGGTACCAGTCGTTCACCGCGGTCGGGGTCGCCAGGGTGATCTTGCCACCGAAGGTGATGTCCCAGAAGCCGGCATACGAACCGGTCAGCACGATGCGATGGCGCGGTGCACCGTTGGAACGGATGGTCGGGTAATCGGTGATCAGGCCGCGGTCAAAGGCGTAATGCTCGTTGATGTCGCGGTTGTGGCGCGCGGTGGTCCAGGTGTAGGCGATCGAGGTGCCCCAGCCGCTTTCCTTGGTGAACGGCTTCTGTGCCGACAGCAGCACCTGGGTGGCACGGGTCTTGATGCCCTGCTGGCCGATGATCAGGCTGCCGAAGCCCGGGATGTTGCAGCTCCACGCCTGGCTCAGGCCAGGCGAGGTGCCACCGCACAGGCGCGGGTCATCGAAGAACTGGCCGGTCGGGTAACGGTTGCCCAGGGTGAAGGCGAAGCCGTCATAGGTCAGCGTGCGCGCGACGGTGGCGTCGGTCAGCCAATCGCCGATCTGGTTGGACATGCCCAGGCTGAACTGGTCGGCGTACGGTGCCTTCAGGTTGTTGTTGAGCAGGTCCACTTCCAGGCCGGCATTGCTGGTCGAACCGACCAGGGCCTGCAGGTTCTGGATGCCGTTGAGCAGGTTCGGATCCCAGTCGTAGCACGCGGCCTGGCCGTTGAGGCAGGCGCCGGTGGCCGGGTTGCGGAAGTAGATGGTCGGCTGCGGCAGCGCCAGCTTGGTGGTTTCCAGCTGCAGGTAGTCGAACAGGTCGCGATCGTAGGAACGGCCGGCACCACCGTGGATCACGTGCTGCTCGTCGGCATTGAGGTCATACGAGAAGCCCAGGCGCGGCTGCCAGGCATTCTTGAACGCCTTGCGGTTGCGGCCGTTGCTGATGTAGTCGTTGATGTTCAGCCCGCTCGCGGCGAGCGAGTCGGCATAGGTCTGGCCGGCCGGACCGCGCGGATCCTGGCTGTAGATGGCTGCCACCACTTCCGGCGGGGTCACGAAGTCCAGGTAGCTCGGGTTCTTCTCATAATCCCAGCGCAGGCCCAGGTTCAGCTGCAGGTGATCGTTGACCTGCCAGTCGTCCTGGATGAACAGACCGATCTGCTTCACCTTGGAACGCACTTCACCGGTCACGCCGGTGACTCCGGTAACCGGCTTCACGAACTGCGCCTTGTACGGGATGTCCGACGGGAAGTCTGCATCACCCAAGGTATAGGTGAACTGCGGGTTGATCTCCTGCGCATCCGATGCGTACAGGTCGATTTCCTTGTACTTGGCGCCCATCTTGATGGTGTGGTCGCCCGCCCATTCGATGCCGTCCAGGGTCAGGTTGTCTTCGATCGACCAGCCCTTCTGGCCCTTCACCTGCGAATCCAGCGCCGAGGCGCCGCCGATCTGCACCAGGGTGCGGTCGTCGGTGCCATCCGGTGCGGTGTACACGTAACCGTTGCCGATGGTCAGCGGCACCGGGTTGTTGAACGAATCTTCGTGGGTGAGCATCAGTTCGTTGTAGAACCGCTCACCGCTGTGGTTCCAGCGCAGCGCGTAGCGACGGTCGGTGTTCTCGGTTTCCTTGCCGTGCGACGGCGCGGTCTGCCCACTGAACTGCTGCTGGGTTTCGTCGCGGTCCTGGAAGGTCAGCTCGATGCGATCGTTGTCGGTCGGCTCCACGTCGATCTTGGCGAAGATCAGGTCCTGCTGGAACGGCTGGCTGGCCGGGCCCAGCTGGGCGGCGGCATCGGCCGGCAGCAGGCCGACGCGGTTGGTCACCGAGCCTTCCGGGGCGATGGTCACCGGCAGGTCGAAGCGCTTGGCTTCGTAGGTCACGAAGAAGTGGGCCTTGTCCTGCACGATCGGGCCGCCGAGGGCGAAGCCGTATTCCTTCTCGGCCGAGACTTCCTTGGTCTTGCCTTCCTGGCGCTCGGCCGGGGTCTTGGCGCGCATGTCTTCGTCGGTGTAGCGGTAGAACGCCTCACCCTTGAATTCATTGGTACCGGACTTGGTCGCGGCGGTCACTGCCGCGCTGGAGACCTGGCCGTACTCGGCCTTGTAGTTGCCGCTGATGACCTTGTATTCGCCGATCGCCAGCTGCGGGAACGGGTTGCCGGCGCTGCCGGACTGGCCGGCCACGCCGCCGCCCTTGACGTAGCTCTTCTGGCCCACGCCGTCGATGTAGACGTTGGTGCCGTCGGCATTGGTAGCACCGCCGCGCAGCGAGGTGTTGCCCTTCGCATCACGGGTGAAGATCATGCCCGGCACCGCGTCGGCGAATTCCAGGAAGTTGCGCGACACCTGCGGGGTGGTCTGGATCTGCTGCAGGCTGACCGTCTTGCCCACTTCGGACGTACGCACTTCCTGCAGCAGGGTCGGGGCGACCACGTTGACGGTGTCGAGGTTGGTCGCGTTGGCGGTGCTGCCATTGGCCGGAGCGCCGCTGAAGTTCAGCGTCGCGGTCGAGGCCACGGTCACGGTGACCTTCTGGGTCTGGCCGTTGGCCACCACGTCATAGGTGCCCGGGTCCAGGCCCATCAGCGAATAGGTGCCATCGGCACGGGTGGTGGCGCGGCGCACGCTGCCGCTGGCCACGTTGGTGGCGGTGACTTCGGTACCGGCCTCGGCCTGGGCGACCTGGCCACGCAGCGAAGAGGTGGCCGACTGGGCCATCAGGGAAGGTGCGGCGCCCAGCAACAGGCAGCTGACCAGTGCGCTCGACAGCAGGCGGCGGGCCGGCATGCGGGTGCGGTGATTGGAATACGTCATGTAAATCTCCGGGTGGTGGAAGCCGTCGTTGCGGCCGCCTGTCTTTTTTTTTGGATTGCGACACGACCGAAGGTCGTGACCTACGACGTGGAACCGTTACTGCTTGAATCACGCACGATCAGGCGCGGTACAAGTGTCTGCTTGTCACCGGCCGTTTCCGTGTTGTTGCCATCCATCAACTGCAACAGACGCGTCGCCGCCTTATCGCCAAGCTCGGCGATACTCACCTGCATCGTCGTCAACGAAGGGTGAACGAAACGCGCCAGCGGGATGTCATCGAAGCCTGCCAACGCCACGTCGGCCGGCACGCGCACGCCGGCCTGCGCGAACGCGTACAGGCAACCGAGCGCCATCATGTCGTTGGCCGCGAATACCGCATCGGGCAATGCACCGGCGGCCAGCAGCTCCTGCCCGGCGCGGTGGCCGGAGGCTTCATCGAAGTCGCCGGGCAGCTCGATGCCCTCGGCGGCACCGCCGAACGCGGCAAGCGCATCGCGGAAGCCGCGCAGGCGTTCGCGCGCATCGAAGTTCAGCGCGGGGCCGCCGATGAACGCGATACGGCGGTGGCCGGCCTCGAGCAGGTGCGCGGTCATCGCCATCGCACCGGCATGGTCATCGATGCTCAGCACCGGGTGATCCTGCTCGGGCAGGTAAGTGTTGATCAGCACCGTGGGCAGCGCCTGGGGCAGGTTGTCGGTCAGGAAGCCGGGGCTCTCCGCATACGGGGAGAGCACCAGCAGCCCGTCAACCCGGCCGCGCATGGCCCGCAGGGCCGCGCCCTGCTGCTCCTGGTCGCCGTGGTAGCTGGACACCAGCAGGTGCTGGCGGCGCGCGCGGGCCACGTTGTCGATGCCGCGCATCAGCTCGGAGAAGAATTCGCCATACAGGTCCGGCAGCACCACGCCAATGGTGTTGGTGCGCCGGCTGCTCAGGCTGCGGGCCGCCGCGTGCGGGGTATAGCGCAGGCGCGCCGCCACCTCCAGCACCAGCTTGCGCACCGGTTCGGCGACGTTTTCATGGCCATTGAGCGCACGCGATACCGTCGCCACAGAGACGCGGGCTTCGCGGGCTACATCTTTGATTGTGATAGCTGCCTTGTTCACTTCGCCGCCCTCCACGGCTTAGAGATCTGGGCTTGGCGCGGAATGTAAGCGTTTTCAATCCCGGATGTAAACACTACGTTAGGCAAATGTCGCACGGCGGTAACCTCGGGGTGTCTTGGAGAGGTCGCCCCGGGACTCACCGGGACAAGGCAGGACAAGGGTTTCAGCCCTTTTTTGACGGCGCTTCGGCACGAATGGACAACGCGTGGATATCGGTCTCCATCAGGGTGCCCAAGGCGTTGTAGACCGCGCGATGGCGCGCAAGCGGCAGCTTGCCTTCGAAGGCCGCGCTGACCACGTGGACATTGAAGTGCCCGCGCCCATCGCGCGCGCCCTCATGCCCGGCGTGGCGGTGGCTGTCGTCCTCCACCTCAAGCAGCTCCGGATCGAAGGCGGCCTGCAGCGCCGCCCGGATCATCTCCACCCGGCTCATGGCAGCACCTTGCGGAACGGGCGGACCTCGGTGCGCACATACACCCCGGCCTCCACATAGGGATCGGCCGCCGCCCAGTCCTGGGCTTCGGTGAGCGAATCGAACGCGGCGATCACCACGCTGCCGCTGAAGCCGGCCGGGCCCGGGTCTTCACTGTCGATGGCCGGGCACGGGCCGGCCAGCAGCAGCCGCCCCTCGTCGCACAGGGCCTGCAGACGGGCAAGATGGGCCGGCCGGGCCGACAGGCGGGCGGCCAGCACATCGGTGCCGTCATAGCCTTCAATCACATACCACACGGGCAACTCCTGGGGTTCAGCTAAACAAACGCCGCGATTCTAGCCCGCCTCGCTGGACACTGCCGTTGTGAAGCCGTACTCTTGACCACATTGCACGTGGCTGGACGCAGCAACCCTGTGGCTACAGGGCCCCACTGCCCCACACCAGCACACGTAGACGACCTCCCGTAGTTCTGTCGCTGCATTTGAGCAGCGCGTCCTGCTGCTGTTTGAAATGTCATGGCTAGCGATCCTGCCGCCCGGGTGTTCCGGTTGCGCCAGGCGCAGCAAACTGGTCCGTTGCAATACCGACGTCAATCTTGATGACCTCTGAACTCGCGCTCGACGCGAACCCGCAAATCCGGCCGACCGCCCCTCAGCAGCAGGAAATGCCGCTGGCCGTGGTGCATGGGCAACCGGTCCTGCAGATTCCGCAGGACCTGTACATCCCGCCGGATGCGCTGGAAGTCATCCTGGATGCCTTCGAAGGTCCGTTGGACCTGCTGCTGTACCTGATCCGCCGGCAGAACCTGGATATCCTGGATATTCCGGTGGCCGAGATCACCCGCCAGTACGTCGAATACATCAACGTCATGCAGGAGCTGCGCTTCGAACTGGCGGCCGAATACCTGGTGATGGCGGCGATCCTGGCCGAAGTGAAGTCGCGGATGCTGCTGCCGCGGCCGCCCAGCGTGGAAGGCGAGGAAGCCGACCCGCGTGCGGAACTGGTGCGCCGGCTGCAGGAGTACGAACGTTTCAAGCAGGCTGCCGAGGACATCGACGCCCTGCCCCGCCAGGACCGCGACACCAGCCTGGCCCATGCCTTCGTGCCCGACCGCGCGGCGATCAAGCTGCCGCCGCCGGTGGACCTGAAGGAAATGCTGATGGCGCTGCACGACGTGCTCAAGCGCGCCGAGCTGTTCACCGGCCACGCGATCAAGCGCGAGGCCCTGAGTGTCCGCCAGCGCATGGGCGATGTGCTGGGCCGTCTGGAAGACGGCAGGTTCTACCGGTTTGAAACGCTGTTCACCGCCGAAGAAGGCAAGCTGGGGGTGCTGGTCACCTTCCTGGCCCTGCTGGAACTGGCCAAGGAACAGCTGCTGGACATCGTCCAGGAAGCTCCGCTGGCGCCGATCTACGTCAAATCCCTGGCCGCCGGCAACACCAACGAACCGCTGCAGTTCAACAGCGAGTTCGACGACAACGACGCCGCCAACGACCCTGACTGAGCACCCGACCCACGCATGGATCAACCGCTGATCAACCGTATTGTCGAAGGGGCGCTGCTGGCTTCCAGCCAGCCGCTGACCCTGGCCCAGCTGCAGGGCCTGTTCCCGGAAGAAGAGCCGGCGCCGCCGGGCAGCATCGAACGCGCGCTGGAACTGCTGCGCGAAGGCTGCGCCGACCGCGGCGTGGAGCTGGTCGAGGTCGCCTCCGGCTTCCGCTTCCAGGTCACCAACGAAGTCCACGGGTTCATTACCCGGCTGTGGACCGAGCGCAAGACCCGCTACACCCGTGCCACCCTGGAAACGCTGGCGCTGATTGCCTACCGCCAGCCGATCACCCGCGGCGAGATCGAACAGGTCCGTGGCGTGGCGGTCAGCAGCAACATCATCCAGGCCCTGGAAGAACGCGAATGGATCCGCGTGATCGGCCACCGCGACGTGCCCGGCAAGCCCGCGCTGTTCGGCACCACCAAGGGTTTCCTGGATTACTTCGGGCTCAAGCGCCTGGACGAGCTGCCGCCGCTGTCCGAGCTGCGCGACCTGGGCGAACTGGAACCGCAGCTGCCGCTGGACAACGACGGCCAACTGGCCGGCCGGATCGCCGCAGGCGTGGCGGACCCGGACGCCGAACCGCAACCGGAAACCATCCGGGAACCGGAACCGGAATCCGAACCGGAACCCGAACAGGACCCGGCCACTGCCCGTTCCGCCGCCCGCGCCGCCCTGATGGCCGCCCGACTGGCGGAACAGGACGCCGAGTCAGACAATAGCGATACCCCATCCCATGCATCGCCGTCGCTCCCCGACGACGACGCGGATACAACCGCCAGCGATGGCGAGCCCGATACCGTGCCGGGACCCCGCGCGGCGCACCAGAACGAAACCGAAAACAACGCCGTCGCGAAGACGACCGTGGCTGTTGACGAAGCCGATCCCGAACCAGAGGCCGACGAAACCGTCGCCGGCCGGAGCCAAGTAAATGAGTGACACCCCCCGCAAGCTGTCGTTGAACAAGCTTTCGCTCAAGCGCGAAAACGAAACCGAACAGCCCAAGCTCGAAGAGCGCCTGCACAAGGTGCTGGCCCAGGCCGGCCTCGGCTCGCGCCGCGCGCTGGAACAGCGCATCGCCGATGGTCTGGTCAAGGTCAACGGCGAAGTCGCCCAGACCGGCCAGTCGATCAAGAGCGGCGACAAGGTTGAACTGGACGGCCGTGGCTTTGTCGCCACCGCGCTGACCGAAACCTCGCGCGTGCTGGCCTACAACAAGCCCGAAGGCGAAGTGACCACCCGCGAAGATCCCGAAGGCCGCCCGACGGTGTTCGAAGCGCTGCCGGCCCTCAAGGGCGCGCGCTGGATCGCGATCGGCCGCCTGGACATCAACACCACCGGCCTGCTGCTGGCCACCACCGATGGCGAACTCGCCAACGCGATGATGCACCCCTCCTACGAGGTCGAGCGCGAATACGTCGTGCGCGTGCGTGCCCCGGAAGGCGAAGAGAAGGTGCCCGACAGCATCGTCGACCGCCTCTCCCGTGGCGTGGCGCTGGAAGACGGCCCGGCCAAGTTCGACGAGATCGAACGCATCGGCGGCACCGATTCGCACGACTGGTTCCGCGTGGTCGTCAAGGAAGGCCGCAACCGCGAAGTGCGCCGCCTGTGGGAATCGCAGGGCTGCCAGGTGAGCCGCCTCAAGCGCACCCGCTACGGCAAGGTCTCGCTGCCGCGCGAACTGCTGCGTGGCCAGTCGGTCGAACTGCCGGCCAAGCAGGTTGAAGCGCTGCGCGCCGAACTGAAGCTGGAAGAAGGCGCGCCCTCGGCGCTGACCCTGCAGCCGGTGATCGGCCAGCGCCGCGCCGCCAAGACCACCGTGCGCGTGTCGCGCGAA
Organism: Stenotrophomonas rhizophila; assembly: GCF_001704155.1. Classification (NCBI taxonomy): domain Bacteria; kingdom Pseudomonadati; phylum Pseudomonadota; class Gammaproteobacteria; order Lysobacterales; family Lysobacteraceae; genus Stenotrophomonas; species Stenotrophomonas rhizophila. Next base: position 2,783,947 of record NZ_CP016294.1, read on the forward strand.
GGTGGCCGTGGCAATGCCTACGTCAACGGCCACAACCAGGCCGACGAAGGCCGCGAACTGCGTCGTTTCGACAACGTGCGCGAAGACCGCGGCCGTGGTCGCGGCGGCAAGGGCGGCGGCTTCAAGGGTGGCCTGACGGTCACCGGCGAAGCGGCGGCCAAGCAGTCGCAGCGCCCGTTCAAGCAGCGCCCGGACAAGGGCAACCGCGCCCTGCCCGAAGGCAACCCGGCCGCGTTCCGCAGCTGGTACGTGCCCGATGGCGTGAGCACCGGCCCGAGCAACCACCGTAACGCCGGTCCGGGCGCAGCCCGTGGCCCGGGCGCACGTGGTCCGGGTGCCGGCGCAGGCGCCGGTGGCCAGGGCCGTCCGTACGGCAAGCCGAAGGGTCCGGGCGGCGCAGGCGGCCAGGGCCGTGGCGCCTACGGTGAGCGCAGCAGCGGCGGCTTTGGTGGCGAAGGTCGCGGTGAAAACCGTGGCGGCTACGGCGGCCAGGGCCGTCCGGCCGGTGCCGGTGCCGGCGCGGGCAACCGCAGCGGCCAGGGCGCACAGCGCCACCCGTACGGTCACCCGGGCAATGCCCCGAGCTTCCCGTCCGATCATGCCAATCCGGGCGCCAGCCCGTACGGCACGCCCCGCCCGGCCGGCCGTCCCGGCGGCAACCGCGGCCCCGGTGGCCCGGGTGGCAACCGTGGCCCGGGCGGTCCCGGCGCACGTGGTCCCGGCGGCCCGGGTGGCAACCGTGGCCCGGGTGGCCCCGGTGCACGCGGCCCGGGTGGTCCCGGCGGTCGTCCCGGCGGCGCACGCCCGGGTGGCAGCCGCGGTCCCGGTGGCGGTGGCCACCGTGGCGGCGGCCCGCGCGGCGGCTGATGCATGAAAAAACCCGGTCATTGACCGGGTTTTTTCTTCGTCGCTATCGGTTCCAGCCCCAATCGGCAATCTTGAAGTACGTAGCGTCGTGGTCGGGCGTGACGAAGACGGCATGGATACCGCCGTTGCGGCTGCCGCCGGTCACGATGCGCCAGTTTTCGTAGGGGTGCCCTTTGCCCCACATCACCGGATAACGGTGATAGAAGTTGCCGGTACGGTCGGGCGGAAGCAGCCCTTTGGGGTTGTCGAATCGTTTGGAGATTCCCACCTTTGAAGGGTCCGGAGTGGTTCCGCGCGGCCCGAACTGACGGATTTCGACGATTCTGTCCCGGACCGGCGATGGGAGGTCGCCCATGCGCTTCATCACCATGCCGGTCTTGTCGCGATGGATGACGCCCGTGGCGTCCGCCGGCGAAAGTGTCGGCGCCGCACCTTGCGCATTTGCAGGCGTCGCCCGCGCTGGAGTGCGCGGCGCCGCCGGTGCGGTGCGCGCGACCGGATTCCGCCAGGATGCAGCTGACGTGCCTGGACCGGGTGTGTTGAGATGCATCCGCTGATAGCGCCCGGCCATCCCCACGCCAGCCATCAACCCTACCGCTGCGATCGCCCCACCGATGATCCACGGAAGCGCGCTGCTGCCGCCGTCATCGCGGTCGCCTGCGCCGGCCGACGCCGCGATGCCCGCCCCGCCTACGCCTGCCACCAGGCCCAGCAGCATCACCGGCAGCGCGAACCGCCCGCTGGGGTCACCGTAGTTGAGAGGATCGCCGCCGCAGTAGGCGTAGGCGTTGATCCCGCCACGGCCGAACGGGCTGAGCCGGTCAGGACTATGGAAGCGGTGCAATACCGGGTTGTACACACGGCGGCCGTTACCCAGGATCTGCCAGTAGACGGCAGGTTCGTGCAGCTGGCCGTTGAAGCCAAGGCGCGTGAACCGGTTCGCGCGCGTGCTGGTTTGAAGCGACATGGATTCACCCCTCGCGTAACCCCCCCCAGGCGGAGATAGTGTCGGTGCGGTGGGTGTTTTTGGGGCGTGATGGGTCAGCGGCGTTCGATGGTGAAGCGGCTGCCGGCTACGCCGAGGTCCCAGCCCTTGCCGGTGCCTGCCAGGGCGAGCGATACGTCGCCCTTGGTGACGACCTGCGCGCTGCTGGATTTGTCCGCGCCGGCGTGGGCTTCGACGGCGGCGTAGGAGCCGATCAGGTCGTCGACCGAATAGGCGCCGGAGAACCTGCCCTTGCCATCGGTGATCTTGGACTTGCCAACGGTCAGGCCGCCGCCCTTGACGCTGATCTTGACCGGAATGCGCGCACCGTTGTCGCAGGTGATCGTGCCCGTGCCCGAGGCGGTCTTGTAGATCACCGACCAACCGGCCAGGGAGTAATGCAGTTCGCAGTCGATGTTGCCGGCGGCCTGCGCGGCCGGAACCGCAGCCATGCTGGCGAAGGCGAACAGGGCCAGGGAAAGCTTCTTCATAGCGGTGCGCTCGTACGGAGTGGGAACGAAGCCGAATCTAGCAGTGCCGGCGTCGCGCCGGCATGAGGCCCTTCCACGGCATGCAATCGCCATTCACCTACCGCCCGCCAACGGCCGCCGCAATGCCGCTCGATGTGCGGGTCAGCCCAGGGTAAAGGTGTCTGCGTCCAGCATCGCCGGGAAGCGGGCACGGTGCGCGGCGAGCGCTGCCGCGGAAATGGTGGTGGTGACCACCTGCTCGCGCTCGCGGATCTCCACCTGCGGCTGGCCGAGGAAATCGATCACCGCGCTGTCGCCGGCGTAGTGCAGGTCGTTGCCGTCCACGCCCACGCGGTTGACCGCGGCGACGTAGCACAGGTTTTCAATCGCACGCGCGCGCAGCAGGGTGCGCCAGGGATACGCACGCGCCGACGGCCAGTTGGCCACGAAGATCTGCAGGTCGAAGTCCAGGTCGTCGGCACGCTCCACGTTGTAGCGGTTGCGGCAGAACACCGGAAACCGCAGGTCGTAGCAGACCTGCGGATTGATCCGCCAGCCTTTCCATTCCACGCTCAGCCGCTCGCTGCCGGCGGCATAGCGCAGGTGCTCGTTGCCGTAGCGGAACAGGTGGCGCTTGTCGTAATACTGCAGCCCGCCGTCCGGCGTGGCCCACAGCAGCCGGTTGTACACGCCCTCACCCACCCGCAGCTGCACGCTGCCGGTCACCGCTGCGCCCAGCCGCGCCGCCTGCTCGCGGATCCAGGCCACCGTGGGGCCGTCCATGCCTTCGGCACGGAAGATCGCGTCATTGGAAAAACCGCTGGTGAACGTTTCCGGCAGGATCACCAGATCGGTCTGCCCGGCCAGCGGCGCCAGCAGCGCGCCGTAGTATTCGCGGTTGCCCTCGGGGTCATGCCAGCGCGTGTCGCCCTGGACCAGGCTGATGCGCAGATCGGGACAGTTGGCGGCGCCCATCACAGCACCTGCAGGCGTTCGATCGCCGCGCTGAGCGTGGCGTCGTTCTTGGCAAAGCACAGGCGCACCAGGCGCTGGCCTTCCGGCGCCGTCTCGTAGAACGGCGACAGCGGAATGGCGGCCACGCCCTTTTCGATGGTCAGCCACTTCACGAACTCGTGGTCCGGCAGGTCGCTGATGGCCGAATAGTCCACCAGCTGGAAGTACCCCCCCGGCACCGGCAGCGGCTTCAGGCGCGTGGTGAGCAGCTGCTCGCGGAACGCATCGCGCTTGGCCTGGTAGAACGCGCCCAGTTCCAGGTGGTGTTCCGGCTCGTCGCGGATCATCGCGGCAAAACCGTACTGGGCCGGGCCGAAGCTGGTGAAGGTGTTGTACTGGTGCACCTTGCGGAATTCGGCGCTCATCGCCGGCGGCGCCACCGCATAGCCGATCTTCCAGCCGGTGCAGTGGTAGGTCTTCCCGAAGCTGGAAATGACGAAGGCGCGCTCGCGCAGTTCCGGGTAGCGCAGCGCCGATTCGTGGCGGCGGCCGTCGTAGATGATGTGTTCGTAGACTTCGTCGGAAATCAGGTAGATGCCGGTGCCGCGCAGCACGTCGGCCAGGGCCTGCATGTCATCGGCGGTGAGCATCGCGCCGGACGGATTGTGCGGGGTGTTGACCATCAGCAGGCGGGTGCGCGGGGTGATGGCGGCGCGCACACGGTCCCAATCCACGGCGAAGGTCTGCGGGTCCAGCGGCACGTGCACGGCGCGGGCGCCGGCCAGGTCGATGGCCGGCTCGTAGCAGTCGTACGCCGGGTCCAGCACGATCACTTCCTCGCCGGGGCGGACCACGGCGTGGATGGCATTGAAGATCGCCTCGGTGGCGCCGCTGGTGACGGTGATTTCGGCGTCGGGGTCGATCTGGGCGCCATACAGGTCCAGCGACTTCTGGGCGATCGCTTGGCGCAGCGGGGCCACGCCGGTCATCGGCGGGTACTGGTTCAGGCCGCCATGCATGGCCTTGACGGTTTCATCGATCAGCCGCTGCGGCGCGGAGAAGTCCGGAAACCCCTGGCCCAGGTTCACGGCGCCGTGTTCGGCCGCCAGCTGGGACATCACGGTGAAAATGGTGGTGCCCACCTTGGGCAGCTTGGTCTGGGGGTTCATCGGCAACCGGGGGATCAAAGGCGGAGACCCCGAAGTGTACGAAATCTGGAGGCCGAGGCCTCGGCCATTGGGTTCGGGATCGATCCGCCGGTACACTGCGCCGATGCTGAATTCTTCGAATACCCCTCCGTTGCTGGCCGCGCATGGCCTGGCCTTCAGTCGCAACGATGAACCGGTGTTCGGGCCGCTCAACCTCCAGGTCGATGCGGGTGAGGCGCTGCTGGTGCAGGGCGACAACGGCGCCGGCAAGACCACCCTGCTGCGGGTGCTGGCCGGGCTGCTGCGCCCGGGCAGCGGGACGATCCAGATCGATGGGCGCCCGGCCGGGCACCGCGAGCGCGCCCAGTTCGTGGCGTACCTGAGCCACCTGCCCGGCCTCAAGCCGGACCTGGACACGCTGGAGAACCTGAATTTCCTGTGCGGCCTGCACGGCCGGCGCGCGCGGCAGATGCCAGGCAACGCGCTGGCCATCGTGGGCCTGGCTGGCTTTGAGAACACCTTGGTGCGGCAACTGTCGGCCGGGCAGAAGCGGCGGCTGGCGCTGGCCCGCATCTGGCTGTCGCCGGCGCCGCTGTGGCTGCTGGACGAGCCGTACGCGAACCTGGACCTGGACGGCATCAACCTGGTGAACCGGATGATTTCCGCGCACCTGCGCAGCGGCGGGGCGGCCCTGGTCACCACGCACGGCGCGTATGCGGCGCCGCCGGTGCGGACCCGGCTGGTGCATCTGGGGGGTACCGGCCAAGCCGTTGCCGGACACAGCCCGGTACTGCCGGAGGTGCGCGCATGATCGCACCTGGCACCGAGCCCGGGCTGTGGCAGACCGCACGCGCCCTGGCCGGGCGCGATCTGCGCCTGCTGTGGCGGCGCCGTGGCGATGCGCTGCAGCCGCTGCTGTTCGCGCTGCTGGTGGTGGTGCTGTTCGCCCTGGCCTTGGGCCGCGACCCGCCGTTGATGGCCAAGGTGGCCGCCGCCGTGCTGTGGCTGGCGGTGCTGCTGGCCGGACAGCTGTCGCTGGACAGCCTGTTCCGCAGCGACACCGAGGATGGCTCGCTGGAACAGTGGCTGCTGGCGCCGGTGCCGCTGGCCTGGCTGGTGCTGGTGCGGGTGCTGGTGCACTGGGCCACCACCGCCCTGCCGATGATCGTGGTGAGCCCGCTGCTGGCCGAAATGCTGCATCTGCCACATGACCAACTGCCGATATTGCTGGCATCGTTGCTGCTCGGCACGCCGCTGCTCAGCCTGATCGGCGGGGTGGTGGCAGCGCTGACAGTGAGCATCCGTCGCTCTGGTATTCTCGTGGCGTTGCTGGCGTTGCCGCTGTTCGTGCCGGTGCTGGTGTTTGGTGCAGGCAGTGTGGCCGCTGCCGCGCGCGGGCAGGATCCGTTGGGGGCGTTGCTGCTGCTGGGTGCCGGGTTGGTGGTGGCGCTGGTGTTGGCGCCGCTGGCGACTGCTGCGGCCATCAGGATTTCATTGAGTTGATGTGCAAGTGGATTGCGCTGCTTCGTTCGTCATGACACGCATGGCGTGTCACTACGTGTTTGTTGCTTTCTAGCTGGATAGCCATCGCTGCATGAATAGCCTTGTCCGCTGGTTCCACCAACTCGGTTCGCCCCCCACCTTCGACCGCTTCGCGTCGCGCTGGTCGCGTGTGTTCACCATCGCCGCGCTGCCGGTGCTGCTGATCGGCATCTGGCAGGGCATCTTCGTGGTGCCGGCCGAGCAGACCCAGGGCGACGCCTTCCGCATCATCTACATCCACGTGCCCAGCGCGTGGATGAGCCTGTTCGTGTTCGCGTTGATGGCGCTGTATTCGGCCATCGCGCTGGTCTGGCGGATCAAGATCTGCGAGATCCTGGCCATGGCCTGCGCGCCGATGGGCGCCGGCTTCACCCTCATCACCCTGCTCACCGGCAGCATCTGGGGCAAAGGCACCTGGGGCACGTGGTGGGATTGGGACCCGCGCATGACCAGCGAACTGATCCTGCTGTTCCTGTACCTGGGCGTGATCGGCCTGTACCACGCCATTGAAGACCGCCGCAGCGCCGCACGCGCGGCCGGCCTGCTGGCCATCGTCGGCGTGGGCCTGCTGCCGATCATCCGTTACTCGGTCGACTGGTGGGGTGGCCTGCACCAGCGCCAGTCGGTGAACGTGTTCGGCGAGAACGCCGTGCGTCCGGAGCTTATCGCGCCGCTGTGGTGGATGGTGGTGGCGACCAAGTTGTGGTTCGTGGGCTCGCTGCTGGCCAAGGCGCGTGCCGACAACCTCAGCCGCGAAGCCGGCAAGGCCTGGGTGGCGCAACGCCTGGGCACCGAGGCTGCCGGGGAGCTGCAACGATGACGCATGTCGGGTTCATTGCCGCCGCGTACGCGGTGTTCGTGCTGGTGCTGGCGGCCGACGCGCTGGGTTCCTGGCTGCGCCTGCGCAGCGCGCGTCGCCAGGCCCTTCAGCGCCAGCTGCGCCAGGCCGCGCGCGACCAGCGCACGCCGGGCACGCCGCTGGCCACGGAGCTGAGCCGATGACGCCGGTACAGCGCCGTCGCCTGGTCTGGGTGCTGCTGCTCCTGCTTGCATCCGGTCTTGCCACCACGCTGGTGGCGTTCGCGCTCCAGCGCAACATCGCCTACCTGTACACGCCTTCGGAAGTGCTGCGCGGCGAACAGGGCACCCAATCCAATCTCCGCCTCGGCGGCATGGTGGTCAAAGGCTCGTTCCAGCGCGCCGAAGGCTCGCTGGAGGCCCACTTCGTGGTGACCGATGGTGATGCCACGCTGCCGGTGACCACCTCGCGGATCCTGCCGGACATGTTCCGCGAAGATTCGGCCGTGGTCGCGCTGGGCACTCTGAAGAACGGCGTGTTCGTGGCCGATGAAGTGCTGGCCAAGCACGACGAGAACTACATTCCGAAGGAAGTGGCCGACAAGATGGGCGCGGCCCACACCAAGCACGACGTGCCGGTGCCCGCCGTGGAGACACGCTGAGTGCTGCCTGAGCTGGGGCAGGTGCTGCTGGTCTGTGCGCTGCTGGCCGCCCTGCTGCAGGCGGTGCTGCCGCTGTGGGGCGCGCAGCGTGGGCGCGGTGCGTGGATGGCCGTGGCCGTGCCGGCCGCCTTCGCACAGCTGGCGCTGGTGGCCGGCGCGTTCGCGCTGCTGACCGTCGCCTTCGTGCAGCAGGATTTCTCGGTGCGCTACGTGGCCGAAAACTCCAATACCCTGCTGCCGCTGGCGTATCGCTATTCGGCCGTATGGGGCGCGCACGAAGGCTCACTGTTGATGTGGGTGCTGGTGCTGGCGCTGTGGGGCGGCGCGGTAGCGCTGTGGTCCAAGCGCCTGCCAGACACCGTGCGCGCCCGCGTGCTGGGCGTGATGGGCATCATCAGCCTGGGCTTCATCGCCTTCCTGTTCTTCACCTCCAATCCGTTCGCGCGGCTGCTGCCGGCACCGCTGGAAGGCCGCGACCTCAACCCGCTGCTGCAGGACCCGGGGCTGATCATCCACCCGCCGATGCTGTACATCGGCTATGTGGGCTTTGCGGTGCCGTTCGCGTTTGCCATTGCCGCGCTGCTGGATGGCCACGTGGATGCACGCTGGCTGCGTTGGACCCGGCCGTGGACCAACGTGGCCTGGGGCTTTCTTACCCTGGGCATCGCGCTCGGCAGCTGGTGGGCGTACTACGAACTGGGCTGGGGCGGCTGGTGGTTCTGGGACCCGGTGGAAAATGCCAGCTTCATGCCGTGGCTGGCCGGTGCCGCGCTGATCCATTCGCAGGCCGTGACTGAAAAACGCGGCAGCTTCGCCAGCTGGACACTGCTGCTGGCCATCGCCGCGTTCGCGCTGTCGCTGCTGGGCGCGTTCCTGGTGCGCTCGGGCGTGCTCACCAGCGTGCACTCCTTCGCCGCCGATCCCTCGCGTGGCGCCTTCATTCTGGTCTTCCTGGCTTTGGTGATCGGTGCGGCGCTGCTGCTCTATGCGCTGCGCGCCGGCGCACTGGGCAGCGATGATCCGCGCCGTGGCTTCATGCCCACCTCGCGCGAAACCCTGCTGCTGGCCAACAACCTGCTGCTGGCCGGCGCCTGCGCCATGGTGCTGCTGGGCACCCTGTATCCGTTGCTGGCCGATGCGCTGGGGCTGGGCAAGGTCTCGGTGGGCCCGCCCTACTTCGGCACGCTGTTCATCGTGCTGATGGCGCCGCTGGTGGCGCTGCTGCCGTTCGGGCCGCTGGTGAACTGGCAGCGCGACCAGGCCTCGAAGCGGCTGGCGCTGCTGGCGCCGTGGGCAGGGTTGGCCCTGCTGCTGGGCGTGCTCGCCTGGTTCATGGCCCCGCAGGGCAAGCTCAAGGCCGCCGCCGGCGTGGCCGCAGCGGCGTGGGTTGCCTTGGGCACCGCGCGTTTCATCTGGACCCGCCTGCGTGGCAACGGCCGCTTCAACGCCGAAATGGTCGGCATGCTGCTCGCCCATACCGGCGTGGCGGTGTTCCTGGTCGGCGCGTTGCTGGTGGAAGCGCTGAACGTGCAGCGCGAAGTGGCGCTCAGCCCCGGGCACGACCTGGAGGTAAGCGGCTACACCCTGCGTTTTGAAGGCGTGGACCACCAGCAGGGGCCCAACTACGTTTCCGACCGCGGCCATGTCCGCGTGCTGCAGGGCGGGCGTGAACTGGCCCTGCTGCACCCTGAAAAACGCGCCTACGCCAGCGGCGGGCAGATCATGACCGAAGCCGGCATCCATGCGCGCGTGCGCGGCGATGTGTACGTGGCGCTGGGCGAGCCGCTGGGCAACAATGCATGGGCCGTGCGCGTGCATATCAAACCCTTCGTTCGCTGGGTCTGGCTGGGCGCATTGCTGATGGCGCTGGGCGGCTTCGTCACCGCTGCCGACCGCCGCTTCCGTCGTTTCCAGGAGTAGTACCGTGTCCGATCCCCGCCCCGCCTCCCGCCCGCTGCCTCCCGTGGCCATCGTCATCGGGGTGCTGTTCTTCTTCGGGTTGCTCGGGTTGATGGTGTACGGGGTGATGAAGTCCGGCGCGCCCGACCGCGACATCCTGCCTTCGGCATTGATCGGCAAGCCCGCGCCGGCGTTCGCGTTGCCGGTCCTGCACGACCCGTCCATCACCGTGCACAGCAGCGAACTGCGCGGCGCGCCGTATGTGCTGAACGTGTGGGGCAGCTGGTGCGCGGCCTGCCGCGATGAACACCCGATCCTGACCCGGTTTGCCGAAACCAAGCGCGTGCGCGTGATCGGCTACAACTGGAAGGACGAACCGGCCGATGCGCTGCGCTGGCTGGAACAGCTGGGCAACCCGTTCGTGCTGGTGCTGAGCGACATCGAAGGCCGCACCGCCATCGACTGGGGCGTGACCGCCGCGCCGGAGACCTTCCTGGTCGACGCGAGCGGCGTGGTGCGCTGGAAGTACAGCGGCGCGCTCACCCAGCGCGTGATCGATACGAAACTGCTGCCCGAGCTGGAAAAGCTGGAGCGTGCCAATGCACAACCGCGTACTACGCCGCCTCCGGCGAACTGAGCCCGCGGTTGGCAGACGCACGACCAACGGTCGTGCGCTACCGGCCGACGGCGCGCAATGGCTACCGAGCGGTAGCGCACGACCGTTGGTCGTGCGCCCGGCAACGCCGGCATCAGACGGGCGCGCCATGCCTACGCTCTTCGGCCTGCGGGTTGCTCTGGTGGTAGCGCTGCTGCTGATGCCGGCACTCGCGCTGGCACAGGCCGTATCCGACCCGACCCCGCTGCAGTATCGCAACGCTGCCGAGGAGGCGCGCTTCCATGCGCTGGCCGCAGAACTGCGCTGCGTGCAGTGCCAGAACCAATCGCTGGCCGATTCCAACGCGCAGATCGCCCATGACCTGCGCCGCGAAGTGCTCACGCTGATGCAGCAGGGCAACAGTGATGCGCAGATCAAGCAGTTCCTGGTGGAGCGCTACGGCGAGTTCGTGCTGTACCGCCCGGCCATGGACACGCGCAACAGCCTGCTCTGGTTCGGCCCGCTGGTGCTGGTGCTCGGCGGTGCCGGGGTGCTGGTGTGGGTGGTACGCCGGCGCAGCCGCCAGGTGCAGCCCATGGGCGAAAGCGAGGAGCGCTGGTGAGCGAATGGATGCAGGTAATTGCCGGGCTGTGTGCCGCCGTGGTGGCGATGGTGGTGCTGTGGCCGCTGCGTAGCAGCGGGAAGCGCGCGCCGTTCGTGGCGGCGGTGATCGCCATCGGCGTGGCCGGCGTGGCGTTGTACCTGCTGGTGGGCACGCCGAAGGCCGTGGATGTCGCCGCCGACGAGGGCCCGGCCACGCTGCAGCAGGGCGTGCGCGAGCTGGAACAGGCGCTGGAACGAGAACCGCAGCGCGCCGATGGCTGGGCATTGCTGGGTCGTTCCGAGTTGGCGCTGGGCAACACCGAAAAAGCGAACCAGGCGTTTTCCCGCGCCGTTGCGCTCGCTCCGGATGAAGCGCCACTGCTGGTGGAAGCGGCGCAGGCGCGTGCACAGGGCGATGCGGGCAAGCAGTTCGATGACACCGCATTGCAGTGGTTGAAGCATGCGCAACAACTGGACCCTTCCAGCGAGCGTGCGGGTTGGCTGATCGGCATTGCGCAGCGCCAGCGCGGGCAGGATGCTGAAGCGGCCGCTACGTGGGAAGCACTGCTGCCCCGCCTGGAACCGGCGGCGGCCGCAGCGCTGCGCGAGCAGATTGCGATTGCGCGGGAGAAGGCGGGCATGCCGGCGCCGGCGGGTGCCGATGCGACATCGGTGGGGCTGGATATCGAGGTGACGCTGGATCCGGCTTCTGCGGGCAAGGCGTTGCCTGCCGGCACGCAGGTATTCGTGATCGCACGAGTGCCCGGTGGGCCGCCGATGCCGGTGGCGGTGGAGAAGCATCCGGCGACGGCGCTGCCATTGAAGATCCGCCTGGACGACGCCGACAGCCCGATGCCGACGGCGAAGCTGTCCTCGCTGAAGGACGTGGAGGTGTTCGCGCGGCTGTCGGCCTCGGGCACCGCCAGCCGGCAGGAAGGCGATGTGGATTCGGAGGCAGTGCGGGTGACGTTGCCGCACAAGGGCACGATCCGATTGGTCCTGTAGATCCTCGCCGGTACGAAGCGTCCCAGCCGTGACACGGCGCCGTTGACCTGCCCGGTTAGAATGGCCCCATGACCGAATTCATCCCGCCCGGCACCCGCTACCACGCCCTGCCCTCGCCCTTCGCGTTCAAACGCGGTGGGCAGCTGCCAGGCGCGCATGTGGCCTACGAGACCTGGGGCACGCTCAACGCCGATGCCAGCAATGCCGTGCTGATCGTCACCGGCCTGTCGCCCGACGCGCATGCCGCCGCCAACGACGGCAACCCGGCGGCCGGCTGGTGGGAAGGCATGCTTGGCCCGGGCAAGGCCATCGATACCAACCGCTGGTTCGTGGTGTGTGTGAACTCGCTCGGCAGCTGCAAGGGATCTACCGGCCCGGCCACCATCAACCCCGCTACCGGCGAACTGTACCGGCTCAACTTCCCGGAACTGTCCATCGAAGATGGCGCCCGCGCCGCCGTGGACGTGGTGAAGGCGCTGGGTATTGCCCGGCTGGCCTGCGTTATCGGCAACTCCATGGGCGGCATGACCGCGCTGGCGGTGCTGCTGCTGCACCCGGGCATCGCGCGCAGCCACATCAACATTTCCGGCAGCGCACAGGCGTTGCCGTTCTCCATCGCCATCCGCTCGCTGCAGCGCGAAGCGATCCGCCTCGACCCGCAGTGGAACGGCGGCCAGTACACCGACCAGCACTATCCGGAATCGGGCATGCGCATGGCGCGCAAGCTGGGCGTGATCACCTACCGCTCCGCGCTCGAGTGGGATGGTCGCTTCGGCCGCGTGCGTCTGGATTCGGACCAGGCCGATGACGATCCGTTTGGCCTGGAGTTCCAGGTCGAGAGCTACCTCGAAGGCCACGCGCGCCGCTTCGTGCGCTTCTTCGACCCTAACTGCTATCTCTACCTGAGCCGCTCGATGGACTGGTTCGACCTGGCCGAATACGCCGACGGCGATGTCATGGCCGGCCTGGCCAGCATCAAGGTGGACAAGGCCCTGGCCATCGGCGCCAACACCGACATCCTGTTCCCGGTGCAGCAACAGCAGCAGATCGCCGACGGCCTGCGCGCGGGCGGTGCCGATGCGCAGTTCATCGGGCTGGACTCGCCGCAGGGGCACGATGCGTTTTTGGTGGATTTCGAGCGGTTCGGGCCGGCGGTGCGTACGTTCCTGGATGCGCTCTGAGCCATGCGGCAACAGGGCAGGCTCAGCGAATGGAACGACGCGCGCGGCTTCGGCTTCGTGCAGCCCAATGGTGGGGGTGATCGCTGTTTCGTGCATATCCGCGCCTTTGCCGCGCGCGACCGGCGCCCTGCCCTGAATGATGTGATTACCTACGATGTACAGCGCGATGGGCAGGGCCGGCTCAATGCGGTCAATGTACGTTTCGCGCTGCAGCGTGATGGGCTCAGGGCCGGCACTGCGGCCAAGGGCAACGGCGGGCCCGACAGTCTGCCCCGACGCACCATCGCTCTGCTGTTCCTGGCGGGCGTGGCCGCTGCCAGCTTGGCGGGCTACTGCCCACCGTGGATTGTGGTGGCGTATCTGGGCCTGAGCGCCCTCACCTTCCTGTTTTACTGGCACGACAAGAGCGCCGCCCAGCATGATCGGCGGCGCACGCCCGAGAGCACCCTGCAGGCGATGGCACTAGTCGGAGGGTGGCCTGGAGCATTGCTGGCGCAGGCTACCCTGCGCCACAAGAACCGCAAGGCTTCTTTCCAGACCACCTTCTGGGTGGCCGTGGTGGTCAATATCGTGGCGATGGCGTGGATTGCCGGCGGTGGGTTGTCCATCGCCGGGTGACATGGTCGGGGCCGACCAACGGTCGGCGCTACCGGGAGGGCTTGCGACGGCGGGCTGGTTACTTTCCGGCGACGGCGTCGTTCAGTTTCTCGATTGCCTGGTCGGCGGTGAAGGTGTTGGGCTTCTGAATCTTGGGGAAATCCTTGAAGGTCTCGTTGAACTTGGTCAACAGCGCGATGGCGCCGTACACGATGTAGACGTGGTTGATGTACCAATCCCAGTAGGTGTTCGAGGTGACATCGGCGAACTCGTACGGGTCGGTGCGCAGGTTGTAGATCTTGGGAATTCGCATGGGGGTGAACGGTTCGCCCCAGACCGCCATGGTCCCTTTGCAGCGCTGCTCGATGAAGCTCACCTTCCAGTTGTCGTAGCGGATGCCCAGCGTGTCGCCGTCGTCTGAGATGTAGACGAACAGTTTGCGTGGCGAATGGTCGGCCTTGCCTGTCAGGTAGGGCCACAGGCTCACGCCGTCGATGTGGTTCTTGTAGGTGCGCCCGATGGCCTTGACGCCCTTCTTGAGGTCGTCCACCACGGTCTTGTTCCCCGCCACTTCCAGGAAAGTAGGCAGCCAGTCATGGTGCTGCACGATTTCGGTGGAGATGGTGCCCGGCTTGATCTTCCCCGGGAAGCGCGCCACCAGCGGGATGCGGAACGCGCCTTCCCAGTTGGTGTCCTTCTCGCTGCGGAACGGGGTCATGCCGCCGTCCGGCCACGAATTGCGGTGCGGGCCGTTGTCGGTGGAATACACCACCAGGGTGTCGTCGGCGATGCCCAGCTCGTCCAGGTAGTCCAGCAGCGAGCCCACGTTCTTGTCGTGGTCGATCATGGTGTCGTGGTACGGCGACTGCCAGCGACCGGCCTGGCCCAGGCTTTCGGGCTTGGTGTGGGTGATCAGGTGCATGTGGGTGAAGTTCACCCAGGCGAAGAACGGGGTGTCATCATCAGTGGCCTGCTTGATGAAGCCCTTTGCGCGTTCGGCAAAGTCGTCGTCGCAGGTGACCATGCGTTCGCGGTTGAGCGGGCCGGTGTCTTCGATCTTCTGCTTGCCCACCTTGCCCCAGCGCGGCTGCTCGGTCGCATCGTCCTTGTCGGTGGCGAAGCTGTGGATCACCCCGCGCGGCTTGACCGTGGCGATGAAGTCACCGAACTCGTCTTCCGGGAAGTAGTCGTACATCTCCGGCTCTTCTTCGGCATTGAGGTGGTACAGGTTCCCGTAGAACTCATCGAAGCCGTGGTTGGTCGGCAGCATGTGGTTCAGGTCGCCCAGGTGGTTCTTGCCGAACTGGCCGGTGGTATAGCCCTCGTTCTTCAGCAACGCGGCGATGGTGACGATCTTCTCGTTCATGCCGATCGGCGCGCCGGGAATGCCTACCTTCGACAGGCCGGTGCGCAGCACGCTCTGGCCGGTAATGAACGAGGAGCGCCCGGCCGTGCACGATTGTTCACCGTAGGAATCGGTAAACATGATGCCTTCGCGCGCGATGCGGTCGATGTTGGGGGTCTGGTAGCCCATCAACCCGTGCGAGTAGCAGCTCAGGTTGGAGATGCCGATGTCATCGCCCCAGATGACCAGGATGTTGGGCTTTTTCTTCTTGGTGGCGGTGGCCATCGGGTTCTCCGGGAGCGCTTTGGCGGGTCCTTGGATGATCCCTGCGGGGCTGGGGGGCGACCACCGTGTTTCTACTTATGTTGGCTAAGTAATTCTGTCCCGTCGGTGTGTCGGCTGCGGATGCCGTGTACCGACCAACGGTCGGTACCTACCGGGGCCGTGTGCCGACCAACCGTCGGTACGGGGCGTGGATACGCATGGCGTGGCGCCGCCGGTAGGTACGGACCGTTGGTCCGTACGGCGTCAACGCCACGCGCTGCCTACCTGCACGTAGACGGTGTCGTCTTCCGGGCCGAAGGCGTAGTCCAGGCCGACGTAGAGCCCCAGCTGGCGCGCGATCAGGTAACGGCCGCCGACGCCCTTGGCGACCTGGCTGGTGGCACCGGAGAAGCTGCCGTGCTCGCCCCAGGTGCGTCCCGCCCCCACGAAGCCAATGGCCGCCCAGCGCGGGGTTAGGTTCCAGCGCAGTTCGGTTTCCACCGTGGCAGCGCGCGTGTCCTGGTAACGTGCCGAGCCGATGCCACGCAGGTCGATGTACGGCAGACGGT
Organism: Stenotrophomonas rhizophila; assembly: GCF_001704155.1. Classification (NCBI taxonomy): domain Bacteria; kingdom Pseudomonadati; phylum Pseudomonadota; class Gammaproteobacteria; order Lysobacterales; family Lysobacteraceae; genus Stenotrophomonas; species Stenotrophomonas rhizophila. The sequence goes on from NZ_CP016294.1 coordinate 2,799,431, forward strand.
AGAACGGCACGTCACCGCCCACCCAGCGCACGTCCACCCGCCCCCCCAGGACCAAGCGCTTGTCGGCCAGCGGAAGGTAGCCGAACGCATGCGCGCGGTAGCTCTGGAAGTCGTTGTCGCTGCCGATGGCGTTGTCGTAGAAGTTGCCTTCCAGCATGCCCAGCCAACCGCTGTTGGGGGTGAACGAATTGTCGCGCTGGTCGTACTGCAGCGACAGCCCAAGCCCGGAGGTTTTCCGGTTCAGCTCGTGCGGCTTGAAGTATTGTCGGTCCGAATCGACGTCGAAGCCGATGTCCAGGTCCATGTAGACCCATTGCAGGCCCAGGAACAGCGACTGGTCGCCCAGGCGCCGGGCAATCTTCTGGAACGCCATGTAGCCGTCGGAGCTGTAGCCGATGCCCACTTCCGGCAGCAGGTTGCCCGGCGTGTAGAAGTCCAGGTTGAACGAGGATTTGGCAACCCCACCGGTGTAGCGCCAGCGGTCGTCCTTGAAGTGCAGCATGGCGCCGGCCCCGTAGGCCGTGCTGCCGTTCTCGGTCTTCATCCCGGCTACGCCGTAGATATTTGGCGGGATCATCTGCTTGCGGCCATCGGCCGCGGTGCGTTCCAGCGCTGCGCCCTCCGGCCTGTGGAAGAACGCGAGGGCCACGCCGCCGCCGTAGCCCACGGCCGGGTCGCTGATGATCACCGGCACCGGCAGGAAGCCCTTGCGGTCGAGCAGCCAGCGCGACATGTCGAAATGGCCGTCGTGCGGGTCCTTGAACATGCCGTGGCGGGATGCGGCCGGGGCCGGCGCCGTGGTGTCCGGCACTGCCTGCTGCGCCAGTGCGGGCGCAGCCACCACGCAGTGCAGGAGCACTGCGGCCACCGAACCTGCCTTCCATCCACGCATATCGTGCTCCCGGACGCTTCATCCCGTTCCCGGACAACACTGACAGACCCGGCCACCTTCCAGCCACGGCCGTTCTACGTAGCAGCCCTAAGTACAACTACCGAGAACAGGCGGAAACATCGCAGCGTCGGTGCAACACGGAAGATGGCTGACGCACCGCGCTCCCTAGGCGCCTTTCAGCCTCCCGGGCCAGTCCCGGACGTCGCGTTCTTGTCCGCCTCAGGGGGCGCGTGCCCATGCCCACCGGCCGAATCCTCGATCTGGATGACCCGCCCCTTCTGCCAGGCATCCGCGCCGCCATCTACCGGCGGTGCAACGATATCAGCCCGACGCTCGCGCTTGTCCTGGCTGCTCACGCCCAGCCGGTCGTCCCGTGCAGCGACCATCTGAGGGTCAGCCTGCCCATCCGCCGTGAATCCCATCATCAGCTGCGGCATGCCACGCGGCAGATCCTTGTCCAGATCGGTATGCCAGGTGTGCCAGGTTTTTCCGTAGGTATGTATGAGCTTCTCCATCAACGCATGCTCGGCCACCTCCGGAATGCCGGGCGCAACCAACTGCCCCGATTTCACTTCGTGCACGTGGCTGTGCCATAGCGCCTTTTCCTGATCGGGCAAGGCGGCAAACAGCTTGGCGCTGATGATGTACTCCACCCCCATCAGCTTGGCGTCTTTAACGTTGCCGTCGTAGATCGTGCACTGGATGACATCCTCATTGAGGATGGAGCAGTAGTGGTGCGCCTCCATCTGCACCTTCATCTGGCCATTGTAAAAATGAAAGCCATCCAGATAGGCGTTGATGGCCTCGATCGGCGGCCGATCCTGCAACACCGCGGCACCCGTTTCGAGCACCTTGGTTTTGGCGGTTTCTTCCGCGCCAGGCGCCTGGACGTTGGATTCGGTGTTGCCGCCTCCACATCCGGCCAAGGCAAGCGAGATGGCACCGCAAATGATGGATCGACGCATGGGAGGCCCTCCGGGGAAGCCCCTGCATCGTGTCCCGTCGGATGTAACGTCGGGAGCATGGCAGCGTGATACCTGGATAAAAGCGCGGAGGAGTTCACCAGGGGCGCAACCCGCTGTTCCTTCACCTCCCCACCCCACACGCAGGACTAACGTCGATACGGATGATTTGAGGCTGTGTAGTCATGTGGAGGAGAAACGGTCTCTCGATTGTGCTGTTCCTGTTGCTTGCCTCCTTCCTTGTGGGCCAGGTGTGGACAGGCTTCCTCAGCCATAACCAGGAACTGCACGAGGCCCACCGCGCCGGCTTGGACCTGTGGGCCTACCTGCACAGCGGCCATTTCGTAAGTGCCACGTTCGAGAACTGGGAAAGCGAGTTCCTGCAGATGGGCATGTACGTGCTGATTACGGTCAGACTGCGGCAAAAGGGCTCTGCGGAATCGCGCCCGCTGAAGGGGGAGGAGGAGGAGGAACGCATCCTGCCCGGCCCGCCCCCCTGGGCAGTCCGGAAAGGCGGTATCTGGAAGCTCCTCTACGGTCACTCGCTGGCCATCGTCTTTTCCATCCTTTTCGTCGGGAGCTTCTTCCTGCATCTGGCCGGGAGCTGGCGCGCAGCGGTGGATGAGCAGGTCGCCCGGGGCCTGCCCGCCCCTACCTGCTGGGGGCACCTGTGGAGCAGCGGCTTCTGGTTTGAATCCTTTCAGAACTGGCAGAGCGAGTTTCTCGCGGTCCTCGCGCTGGTAGTGCTGACGATCTTCCTGCGCCAGAAAGATTCGCCCCAGTCCAAACCCTTGGCTGCGCCGCACAGCCAGACGGGGGACTGAACCCCCGGCCAGCCCACTCACGCGAACCGGCGTTTGCCGGATCGTTACAATGGGCCTTACGGTGGAGAACTCCTGGGGAGGGGTGAACGTGGACCAGTTGCCCAGCCCGAAAGACGCTCCAAACGACGAGTCCCGGCAGTTCGCACGAGCTGAGACTCTGCCAGACCTTGCGCATGCGAATCGCATATACAACTTGGGTCCAAAGAGGTTCCTGCCATAGGATTGACACGCCGAGGCAACCTACCATCTACCGGGGGAACAAATGGACATCGAATCGAGGCTGGCAGTTCTCGAACAAAACCTGATGGAACGGCTAGCAGCGGAAATCGCGCAGGATGCTGTTCTAGACGCGTTGATAGCAACACACCCTGATCAACGGGCGGTTCGAGATGTATACCAGGCCATTTCTGCATATCGTTTAACGCAATTCGGCGACCTGGGGTTCGAGCAGCAGGCACCCGCAAAGAGTGTCGCTAATGTGTTTGGACTGCTTCGTGAGCAGTTCGACGCTTGGCAGGGGAAGCTCTCGGCGGACATCTGACCGCAAGCCAGCAATTGCACAGCTGGCAGGCGAGTCGACCACGCCCGGCCGCGGCCAACACCCACGCCGGCACGACGGGTTCCCAGCTTAGAACTATTTCGCCATCGTCTCTCCCATCGCCGAGCGCTGGATCCAGCTCATCCCGGAGCCGCCTTTGTAGCCATCAGCGTGCTGAATTGCCGGGTCCTCAAGCGCGTTCTCGAGGGAGGGGGGCAGCCCCAGCAGCTGCTGCGAGCGTTGTTCATAGTAGTTCAGCTTGGCCGAGTCGAATTCGGCATCACGTACGCGGTCATACGAAGTTGCGCACGGGGTGGCCCGGTCCTGGTGACCACCCCAGCTTAGCTGGGGTGGGCGACGGTGTGGTGCGTACGTCGGATTGGTGGACAGATCTTTGCAAAGCAGGGCCCGGTACTACGGGTTGGGTTGCTGGCCTTGTCTCTCGAGGCGGGCTTTCTGCAGGCGGCCCATCTGGCGGACTTTGGGAATGGCCGGGTCAGGTTCGGGCTCTACAGTGAGCTGTATTCCGCCGGGAATAAGTTCCAGCTTCAGGCGGGCGCCTACGTCCAACCCTGCCCTGCGCATCCAGAGGCCACGCAGTTTTACGCAGGGGATGGGGATGTCATCGTATTCGCCATTGCCGCCGGGGTGGTACAGGGCCTCGACGCGGACGCGGGCGGGCTGGCTCACGTGAAGCTTGCGTTTGGGAAGTTCGGAATAAGGGGTGTCAGGCCGGGAACTGTGCATGGTGGACCTCCAATAGGATCTCCCTCGCCGGATGGCGAGGGAGTCGGGAGGCTGAGAACCGTAACAAGATCCGGGCATGACGTATTCCCACGAGGGTATTTTATTCCGTCACCCTCCCGACGCAGGACGTCGAGCGTGTTGCACTTGTTAGGAGTTTCTCAGGCTCCGAGCGCACACCATGCGTTGGAGCGAAGCTTAGCTCCAATTGTTTCTCTCTTCAGTTCGGCTTGCTTCAATTGAGCCTGTCTACCGTGATGCCGTGATGCGCCTGATCGCCGCCAATTGCTTGCGGCAGGTCGCGTTCCGGATGGAACCGCATCACGATGCGCGTTGAGCAATGGGTGGCGTCGTGGGGATGTTGGCGCCGGAATGGGATGTCACATCTGGCATGGAGTGCGCGGTTGATCTGGCGTCCATGCGTTAATGGGCCGGTCGTTGTTATCGGCGGTCGTCTTGCGACCGACCCTACCGATGCGTCGGCCGGCCGGATGTGGCGGTAGGGTCGCATCCCTATCGACCGCCGATGGCGGGTCACCGCGCGATGGGGCATGACGCTTGGAGCAAAGGTGGTTGCGTTTTGGCGTCCATGCATCAATTGCCGACCATCCTGGAGCTGGCGTTACGACAACCTGCCTTCGCGCAGATGGTAGCTGCGGTGCACGATGCCTTCCGGCAGTTCGTCGTGGGTAATCATCACCAGGCTTCTGCCGTGCAGCGCCGCCACCATGTCATGCAGCAAGGCATGCGCGGTATCCACATCCAGGCCTTCAGTGGGCTCATCCAGCAGCAGGATGGGCGAGCCACGCAGCAAGGCGCGCGCCAGCGCCAGCCGACGTGCCTGCCCGGCCGACATCGTAGCGCCGTTCTCGCCCACCCAGGCATTGAGCCCGCCGATCTGCGAAGCCCAGGTCTGCAGCCGCACATCAGCCAGCACCTGCCACAGCCGCTCATCAGTGGCCTGCGCATCGCCCAGCCGCAGGTTGTCGGCAATGCTGCCGGCGAACACAGGCGCGCTCTGCGGCAACCACGCGATCTGTTTGTGCCACGCGTCCTGGGCGACGTTGCGGATGTCCTGCCCGCCGTACAGCACGCGTCCTTCGTCGGGGTCCCACAGGCGCAGCAGCAGCGCGGACAAAGTGGTCTTGCCGCTACCGCTGTCACCGCGAATGGCAATGCGGTCACCGGGCGCCACGGTGAGCTGTACGCCCTCCAGCAGCGCCCTCGCCTGCCCCGGCCAACGGAATGCCACCTGTTCCAGCTGCAGCGTGGCTGCCTGGGCAGGCAGTGCTACCGGTGCCGTTGCATCCTGCACCCCCGGCGGCTGGTCCACGATGCTTTCAAGCCGTGCCGCTGCCACGCGCCCGGACAGCCACGACTGCCAGGCCAAGCCGATACCGGCCCACAGCTCAATCAGCGCCACGGTGAGAAACACCAACGCCGCCGCCAACGCCGCATCAATCGCGCCGCGCTCGAACCCGCTCAGCGCCACCCACAGCATGCCGACCAGGCCAACCGAGGCGCACAGCCCGTGCAGCGCGTTGCCGCCCACCAGCCGCCAGCGGCGCCGGCGGTCGCGCGAGCGCAGCTGCTTGGCCGCGACCAGCACGCGCAGGTTCCAGTCTTCGCGCGCATGAAGTGCGGTGAGGTCGGCGGCGCCTTCCAGCCCTTCGAACGCCTGCGTGCGCAGCTGTGCACGGTGCAGCGCGCGGTCGCGCTCCTGCCCGCCGGCGCCGCGCACGGTAAGCCAGGGCACGCCCACGCCGATGGCCAGCGCCAGCACAGCCAGCAACAACGCGGCCGGCGGGTAGATCAGGCCGGCGGAGAACACGGCCACCAGCGAGACGCCGTCCAGGGCCAGCAGTGGGCCGATGGCACGCACCAGCAGGCCGTCCACTTCGCCGATGTCCGACATCAGCCGTGCAAGCAACTCGCCCGTACGTATACCGGCCAGCCGCGCCGGAGCCAGCGGCAGCGCGCGGCGGAAGAACCACACGCGCAGGTCGCGGGCGATACGCAGGGTGACGTCGTGCCCGACCAGTTTTTCGAAATAGCGCGAGACGATGCGCGCCATGGTCAGGCCACGAATGCCGGCCGAGGGCGAGAAGAAATTGAACCCGCTGCCCAGCCCGGCCGCACCGGCCAGGGCTGCGGCGGTAAGGAAGCCACCGGACAGCCCGAGCAGCGCGGTGCCGGCCAGCATCGTGGTCCACAGCAGCAGCACGGTGAGCAGCAGGCGGCCGCGATGGCGGGTGAACACCTGCTTCAGCGAATCGTCGCGGTGCGGGCTCATGCCGGCTCCTCCGTGGTCTGCGCGCGGCCACTGGCGGTGAGCACCAGCCGCGTGTCGGCCCAGCGCATGGCGGTGTCGCTGTGGGTGGCGATGACCACGGCGCGGTCGCGGGCGAACGCGGCCAAGGTCTGCAGCAGCGCAGCTTCGGTGTCAGGATCGAGGAAGGCGGTGGGTTCATCCAGCAGCAACAACTGCGGGTCGCGCAGCAGCAGCCGCGCCAGGCCGATACGCCGTGCTTCGCCGCCAGACAGGCCGAAGCCACGTTCGCCGATCACGGTGTCCAGGCCATCGGGCAGGTGCGCCGCAAAGCGCATCACCTGCGCCGCTTCGGCTACTGCGTGCAGGCGCGCGTCGCTCACGCCCGGGTCGGCCAAGCGCAGGTTGTCGGCGATGCTGCCATGGAACAGGTACGGGCGTTGCCCGGCGTAACCGACCTCCAGCCCCGGGCGCAGCACGATGCTGCCCTCGCGGGGCGGCAACCAGCCGGCCAGCGCTTCCAGCAGCGTGCTCTTGCCGCTGCCGCTGGGACCTACCAAGGCCAGGCGCTGGCCCGCCTCGATGTGGAAGGAGAGCTGCTGCACCACGTCGTGCGAGGCGCCCACCGGGCGCAGCACCAGGTTGCGCACCACCACCGGCGGCGCATGCTGCTCCAGCAGTTCCGGCGCGCGCGCGGCTGGCGCCGCGTCTTCGGCGGAGGCAGCGGCCGGTAGCTCGCCCAGCAGGCGCTCCACTTCCGCAGCGGCGGCCAGTGCGTTGGCGCGGTCGTGGTAATGCGCGGCCAGCCGCCGCAGCGGTGCGTAGAACTCCGGCGCCAGCAGCAGGCAGAACATGCCCGCGCCCAGGGTGGGCACGGCGGCATGCAGCGACATCAGGCCGAGATAGCTCAGGCCCAGGTACAGCGCGACCATGGCCACGCTGACCGAGGCGAAGAACTCCAGCACGGTGGAGGACAGGAACGCGATGCGCAGCACTTTGAGGGTGCGCTCGCGCACGCCTTCGGCGGCGGCGGCCACGCCTTCCAGCTCGGCCTCGCCACGGCCGTACAGGCGCAGCAGGCCCAGACCCTTGATGCGGTCGGCGAAGTGGCCGCTCATGCGCGCCAGCTCACCGAGCTGGGCACGGCCGGCGGCTTCCGCGCCCCAGCCCACCAGCATCATGAAGAACGGCACCAGCGGTGCGGTGAACAGCAGGATCAGCGCCACCACCCAGTCCACGTACGCCACGGCCAGCAGGATCAGCAGCGGCACGACCACCACTTCGATCCGCACCGGCTGGTAACCGGCGTAATAGCTCTCCACCGCGTCGGCATGGGCCAGCATCAGTTCGCCGAGCTCGCCGGTACGTTGCTGGCGCAGCCACAGCGGCCCCAACCCCAACAGCCGGCGGTACACCCGCTCGCGCAGGGTCAGCCGGGCCGCATCGGCCACATCGCCGGCGGCGGCCTGGGTGGCGCTTCCCAGCAGGGCCCGCACCGCCAATACCGCCAGCAGGCCCAGCAGCACCGGGGTGGCGGCGGCCACGGGACGGTGCTCGACCAGCACCGCCTGGATCAACCAGGCAATGGCCGCGGCCTGCCCGATCAGCAGTCCGCCGGACATACATATGCATAGCGCGGCCAGGCGCTGGCGGCTGCGGGCGCTGGCAGCCAGCCCATTCAGCCAGTGCAGGCGCTGCCGGCGCAGGGCGGTGGTCTCGATGGCGGACGCGTCGGGGGGTATGCTCAAAGCGGATCACTGGCGGCCACAGGGAGGTACCGACCATTGTAAGGGGCGCCGGCCTACCCTCCCGGTGCGGCGCGCGGTCGCAGGTCGGATGCCTACGATCCCCCTCCCTGCCCGTTCGTACATTGATCTGAATCAAGGCTAATAGAAGTTGCTGGTCACAGAATTCACTCCGTAGACCCCCTTCCCGCCACCTGAAACGGCAAAACCCCACGAGGTAGCCAGGCCATGATCGATTCGACAGTCGTAGAACTGTCGCGGCTGCAGTTCGCTTTGACCGCGATGTACCACTTCCTCTTTGTCCCCCTCACGCTTGGCCTCTCGTTCCTGGTGGCCATCATGGAAAGCGTGTATGTCATGACCCGTAAACCGGTCTGGCGCCAGATGACCCTGTTCTGGGGCACGCTGTTCGGCATCAACTTCGCCATCGGCGTGGCCACCGGCCTGGTGATGGAGTTCCAGTTCGGCATGAACTGGTCGTATTACAGCCACTACGTGGGCGATATCTTCGGTGCGCCGCTGGCCATTGAAGGGCTGATGGCATTCTTCCTGGAAGCCACGCTGGTGGGCCTGTTCTTCTTCGGCTGGAAGCGGCTGACCCCGGTCAAGCACCTGGCGGTGACCTGGTTCATGGCGCTGGGCACCAACCTGTCGGCGGTGTGGATCCTGATCGCCAACGGCTGGATGCAGAACCCCACCGGCGCGGTGTTCAACCCGGACACGATGCGCATGGAAGTGGTGGATTTTGCCGCGGTGCTGTTCAACCCGGTGGCGCAGGCCAAGTTCGTGCACACGGTCAGCGCAGGCTACGTGACCGGCGCGATCTTCGTGATGGGCATCAGCGCGTTCTACCTGCTGCGCGACAAGCACAAGGACATGGCGCGCCGTTCGTTCGCGGTGGCCGCGGCGTTCGGCCTTCTGTCGTCGCTGTCGGTGGTGGTGCTGGGTGACGAAAGCGGTTATGCCGCCAGCGAGCACCAGAAGATGAAGCTGGCCGCGATCGAGGCGATGTGGGAAACCGAGCGCGCTCCGGCCGATTTCACCGCCTTCGGCATTCCCAACCAGACGACCCAGCAGAACGATTTCGCCATCAAGATTCCGTACCTGATGGGCCTGATCGCCACGCGTTCGTTTAACCAGCCCATCCCGGGCATCCTGGAACTGGTGGAACGCGCCGAGCACCGCATCAAGGGCGGCCAGCTGGCGTACGGTGCGCTGGAACGCGTGCGCAAGGACAAGAACGATGTCGAGGCGCGCGAGATGTTCGACCGCCACTGGCAGGATCTGGGCCATGGCCTGCTGCTCAAGCGTTACCGCGATGACATCCTCAACGCCACGCCGGAGGAAATCTCCAAGGCGGCGATGGACACCGTTCCGCGCGTGGCACCGCTGTTCTGGACCTTCCGCATCATGGCCGGGCTCGGCTTCTACCTGATCGCGTTCTTCGCGGTGGCCTTCTACTTCTCCTGCCGCAACACCTTCCACGAGAAGCGCTGGTTCCTGCGGTTGGCGGTGTGGTCGATTCCGGCGCCGTGGATTGCGATCGAGTGTGGCTGGTTCGTGGCCGAATACGGCCGCCAGCCGTGGGCGGTGGACGGCGTGCTGCCGACCTTCTACGCCGCGTCCGGTCTGGCCCTGCATGAAATCCTGACCACGCTGGCGGTGTTCACGCTGACCTATACGGTGCTGCTGATCATCGAGGTGAAGCTGATGCTCAAGACGATCCGCACCGGGCCGGCCGACATTCTTCCGTCGCTGCAGCCTTCACGCACGCCGCTTCCCCACCATGCCGCCACGCCGGCCCCCGGCCAGGCATAAGGCAGGAGATTCCAGATGGACATTCTTGGACTTGATTACACCACGCTGCGCGTGATCTGGTGGCTGCTGCTGGGCATCCTGCTGGTGGGCTGGGCGGTGATGGACGGCTTCGACCTGGGCGTGGGCACCCTGCTCCCGTTCGTGGCCAAGACCGATGAAGAACGGCGCACGGTGATCAATACCGTGGGCCCGGTATGGGAAGGCAACCAGGTATGGCTGGTGCTCGGTGGCGGTGCGATCTTCGCCGCGTGGCCGCCGCTGTATGCGGTGAGCTTCTCCGGCTTCTATCTTGCAATCTTCGCGATGCTGTTCGGGCTGATCCTGCGCCCGGTGGGCTTCAAGTACCGCAGCAAGATGCCGAGCAAGCGCTGGCGCGACACGTGGGACTGGGTGCTGTTCGTGGGTGGGCTGCTGCCGGCGCTGATTGCCAGCGTGGCGGTGGGCAACGTGCTGCTGGGCGTGCCGTACCACTTCGATGACAGCATGCGCATCTTCTACACCGGTTCGTTCTTCGGCCTGCTCACCCCGTTCGCACTGCTGGCCGGGCTGGTCGGCGTGGCGATGATGGTGTCGCACGGTGCGGCCATGCTGGTGCTGAAGACCGACGGCCCGGTGGCCGAGCGTTCGGCGCGTTACGGCAGCATTGCCGCGCTGCTCAGCTTCGTGCTGTTCGCTGCGGGCGGTGCCTGGGTGGCCTTCGGCCTGCCGGGCTACGAGATCACCTCGCAGGTGGTCACCGACGGCCCGACCAACCCGCTGTTGAAGACCGCTGCGGTGGGCACGGCGGCCGGTGGCTGGCTGCGCAACTACAGCAGCATGCCGCTGACCCTGGTGTTCCCGCTGCTGGGCCTGGCCGGTGCACTGGCCAGCGCGGTGCTGCTGCGGGCCCGCCGCGGCATGGCCGCGTTCCTGGCTTCGGGCGCGTCGATTGCCGGCATCATCCTCACCGTGGGCTTTGCGATCTTCCCGTTCCTGCTGCCTTCTTCCAGCCAGCCCAGCGGCAGCCTGACGGTGTGGGATGCCTCGTCCAGCCAGCTCACGCTGTTCATCATGCTGGTGGCCACGGTGATCTTCCTGCCGATCATCATTGCCTACACCAGCTGGGTCTACCGGGTGATGAAGGGCAAGACCACGGCCGAAGACATGGCCGACAACCCGAACGCGTATTGATATTGCCCATCGTGCCGACCCACGGTCGGCACCTACCGAAGTGACATTGGAGGTTTTGCCATGTGGTATTTCGCCTGGATCCTCGGCACCGGCCTGGCCTCGGCCGCCGCCATCCTCAACGGCATGTGGTTCGAAGCACGAGAGGTCGGCACCACCGACCGCGACACGCGGTAGAGCCGACTGTCAGTCGGCTGCTCTTCGCGGTAAAAAAAGGTTGCCGATAATCCCTTCACACCGTATCCTTGTCGGCTCCTTCGGGGTGTAGCTCAGTCTGGTAGAGCGCTACGTTCGGGACGTAGAGGTCGCAGGTTCGAATCCTGTCTCCCCGACCACTCCGGTGGTCGCATTGAAGCCTGGAAACGTGATTTCCAGGCTTTTTTGTCAAGGTCGTGGCAACACGGCATCCGAAGGTGAACAAACGGTCCCCCTTGCCGCCGAAGGGCGGGATCGATACAATAGGCGGCTCCTTACGGGGTGTAGCTCAGTCTGGTAGAGCGCTACGTTCGGGACGTAGAGGTCGCAGGTTCGAATCCTGTCTCCCCGACCATACAAGTGGTCACATTGAAGCCTGGAAGACATTATGTCCTCCGGGCTTTTTTGTATCTGTCGTCCGCAGGCAGCCACGCAGGGCGTGGCGCTACCGCGCGTACAATGCGGCAGCGTTTGTCCTTCACGGCCTGCGCCGAGCGCCCGCACTCCGCTGCACCCCCACGTGCCGCGCCACCTGCAAGAGATTCCTGCCATGACCCCTGCCGACCCCCATTCCACGTCCCTGCTGCGCGGACGCGTGCTGGCGTTTTCCGCCATCCTGCTGGCCGCGCTGAACCTGCGCACGGCGGTGACCTCGATCACCCCGCTGCTGGACCAGCTGGGCCAGACCTTCGGGTTCGGCACCACCATGACCGGCGTGCTGGGCATGCTGCCCACGGCCTCGTTCGCGCTGTTCGGGGTGACCACGCCGATGGTGGCCCGCCGCATCGGGCTGGAACGCACCGCCCTGCTGGCCATGGTGCTGGCGGCAGTGGGCCTGCTGCTGCGCTCGATGGCCGGCGGCGTGGGCAGCCTGCTGTTCGGCTCGGTGGTGGCGCTGGCCGGCATGGGCATCGGCAACGTAGTGGTACCGCCGCTGGTGAAGCGCTACTTCGCCAACCGCGTGGGCACGGTGAGCACGCTTTATATAACGGTGCTGCAGCTGGGCACGATGGTGCCGGCGCTGATGGCGGTACCACTGGCCGAACAGGCCGGCTGGCGGGTGTCGCTGGGCATCTGGTCCATCTTCGCGGTGGCCGCTGCCCTGCCCTGGATCGCGCTGGCCCGCCGCCGCCCGCATCCGGACCCACTGGATACGGCCGCCGACCCGGGCGCGCAGCCACACGGGAAGGTCTGGCGCACGCCGCTGGCCTGGGGCATGGCGTTGATGTTCGGCATGACCTCGCTGATGACCTATTCGATGTTCACCTGGCTGCCGCGCATCGTGGTGGAAGCCGGGGCGACGCCGGCGTTCGGCGGGATCATGGTGGCCATCTTTGCCGCCCTGGGCCTGGTGCCGTCGCTGACCATGCCGGCGCTGGCGGTGCGGCTGCGCAATCCCTTCCCGCTGGTGATTGTCGGGTTCAGCGCGTTCCTGATCGCGTTCGCCGGGCTGCTGTTCGCGCCGATGAAGGCGCCGTGGCTGTGGGCGGTGCTGCTGGGCATCGGCCCCTCGACCTTCCCGCTGGCGCTGACCCTGATCAACCTGCGCACCCGCACCCCGGCCGGTTCGGCGGCGTTGTCGGGGTTCATGCAGGGCGTGGGCTATGCCTTCAGCTGCCTGGGCCCGTTCCTGTTCGGCTGGCTGCATGCCATCAGCGGCGCCTGGTACCTGCCGTTCGGGTTCCTGCTGGTGTGCGCGGTGGTGTTGCTGTCCGCGTCGTGGGTGGCGTGCAAGCCGCAGAAACTGGAAGACGTGTGGTGACGTCCGCGCGGACCCGCAGGGCGTGTCGCCCTGTTTCGGTGAATGCATCACGGATTGTGCGCACCTAGTGACGTAGCGTGTCGGAAACTGACTTGCGTTGCGGATCAGCAGGCATGGCAGCAATCCCGGGGTGTCATGGCTCCGGGGCCGATGAACGGTTTCAGGGTGTCCAGACCCCGGGAACAGCGCCGTGGCGGCGGCCGGATGGTCTTGCTTTTCAACAACTTGCAGTCCCCATCACGCCTGTTTTCACAGCTGCGGAGGCCGTGTTGCGCCTTAACAATTTGTCTACATTGACGAAGTCGTGCACGATTGGCATGTGATGTGCGTCACATTTCCACGCACAAGTAGATTCTCTGAAGGGATGCTCCCGGGGGTTCCATGTACAAGCATCGGCCGCTGGCGCTCTGCGTCGGTTTGGTATGCGCCACACTCTGTCTGACCGCTCTGCCTGCTTCGGCGGCCACTTCGCGGGAAGATCACCTGGCGGAAATCAGCACCTACCGTGACCAGGCGCGCTGGCTTGACGCGCTGGGCGCGATCGAGCGCGCCCGGGCGGATGCGCCCAACGATGACCTGCTGTATCGCCTGCAGGTGCTCACCCTGTCCGACATCGGCAATGCGCACCGTGCGTGGCAGCTGTACCAGGCGCGCCCCGACCTGTTCGACGAGGCGCAGAAGCAGCGCTTCGAAGCCAACTACCTGGCCAAGCGGGTCGGCTGGAGCCTGGCGTATGGCGCCAGCGAAGACACCCGCCTGGACGAAGCCGAAGACGCGCTCGCGCAGATGGAGCGCTACCTGCAGCGCGACGGCCTCACCGTGCAGACCGCACCGCTGCGGATCCGCTATGACCGGCTGATCCTGCTCAACCGGCTGGGCCGCCACGAGCAGCTGCGCGACGAATACCGCGCCCTGCTCGCCGAAGGCCATGAGGTGCCGAACTACCTGATGGCGGCCGTAGGCGATTCGCTGATGGCCAGCCAGCACCCCGACGAAGCCATCCCGGTCCTGGAAGCGGCGCTCAAGGCCGACCCGGGCCGCTCCGAAGTGCATTCGGAACTGGCCTATGCGCACCTGGAAAGCGAGCGCGCCGATACCGCGATCAACGTGCTCACCCAGTGGCAGGCGCAGGAGCCGGCATGGCGCTGGGCCAAGGGCGCACGCGCGCCCTACGCCAACTGGCCGCGCTATGAGGCCGATCTCAACCTGTCGATGATCCGCGCCTACAGCGGTGACCTGCCCACCGCCCAGCACGATCTGGAAAAGATGGTGGAACTGGCCCCGGCCAACGGCGGCACCCAGTCGTCGCTGGGCAACGTCTACATGATGCGCGGCTGGCCGCGGCGGGCGCTGGAGCGCTACAGCATGGCCAATACGCTGGACCCGCGCGACGTCTCGGCGCGTCTGGGCCAGTACGACGCCTACGTGCAGCTGCAGCGGGATGACCTCGCGCGGCCGATCCACGATTCCCTGCTGGAACGCTACCCGAACCAGTCCTCGGTGCAGCGCATGGACCGCAGCTGGAAGGCCCACCGCGGCTGGCAGCTGCATGCGTATGCCGAAGGCGGCCGCAGCGAAGGCGGCGGTGGCACCTCGCCGCTGGGCAACGACGATGCGCGTTACGGCGTGGAACTGCAGTCGCCGGTCATCGACGACCGCTGGCGCGTGGTGACCTTCGCCGACCGCCGCAGCGTGGATTTCCAGGACCAGACCATCCGCCCGCTGTGGTTCGGGCTGGGCACGCGCTACCGCTTCGGCCGCGCCGACGCCGAACTGTTCGTCAACCGCGCCAATGACCACATCGGCGATACCGGCCTGAGCGCCGGGTTCGGCTGGCAGTTCAGCGATACCTGGCACGCCGGCGTGACGGCGGCACGCAACGCCGCCGATGCCTCGCTGCAGGCGCGCATTTCCGGCATCACCGCCGACAGCGTGGCACTGGCGGTGGATTACCGCCGCAACGAGCTCACCCACTGGAGCGCAGGCGCCAGCCAGTTCCGCTACGACGACGGCAACCGCCGCGACACGCTCAGCACCAGCATCGAACAGCGCCTGCTGACCCGCCCCACCCTGTTGCTGGATGGCCTGGGCAGCCTGTACGCCAGCCGCGGCAGCCGCGACGACGTGCCCTACTTCAACCCGTCCGAAGACCGTTCGGCGGAAATCGGCCTGCGCGTGGACCAGCAGTTGTGGCGCCACTACGAGCGGCATTTCCGCCACCGCCTGACCGTGTCGCTGGGCAATTACTGGCAGCAGGGTTTTGGCAGTGCGCTGGTGCCGTCGGCCGAGTATCGCCACGAGTGGCAGCTGGCCGATGGCCGGATCTTCGAATACGGGATCAGCTGGTCGCGGCCGGTCTACGACGGCAACCGTGAACGACACATCGGCCTTGATGCCGGCCTGCGCTGGGGACAATGAGATGCGACACATGGACTTGAAGCGCTTTACCTCCTGGCTGCTGCTGACCGTGCTGGCCGTGTGCGTCAGTGCGCACGCCGCCCCGCCGGTACTGGATTCGGCCGACAACGGGCTGCTGGTGCTCAGCTACCACGACATCCGCGACGACGTGGCCACCAAGGGCGACCCGGACGCGTACTCGGTGAGCACGCAGAACTTCGCCGCGCACCTGGACTGGCTCTCGGCGCACGGCTACCACCCGGTGTCGCTGTCGCAGCTGATCACCGCCTCGCAGGGCGGCACGCCGCTGCCCCCGAAGCCGGTGCTGCTGACCTTCGATGACGGCCTGCGCAGCGTGTACAGCAAGGTGTTCCCGCTGCTGCGCGCCTACAACTATCCGGCGCTGGTGGCGGTGATCACCGATTACGTGGACATGCCGGCCGGTCGCCAGATCGATTACGGCTACCGCCCGTTCACCCGCGATGACTTCCTGACCTGGGAACAGCTGCGCGAGATGCAGCGCAGCGGCCTGGTTGAACTGGCCAGCCACACCGACAACCTGCACCACGGCGTGCAGTCCAACCCGCAGGGCAATTCGACCCCGGCGGTGATTACCCGCACCTACGACCCGGCCACGCAGAAGTACGAAACCGCGGCGCAGTACGAGGCGCGGATCCGCGCCGACCTGGGCCTGAGCGTGAAGCGCATCCAGGACAACGTAGGCGTGAGCCCGAAGGCGATCGTGTGGCCGTACGCGGCCTACAACGCGCTGAGCAACAAGATCGCCGAAGACCTGGGCATGCCGGTGTCGTTCGACCTGGAAGGCCGCAGCACGCCGGTGACCCGCGACCTGCACGGCCTGGCCCGCCTGCTGGTGACCGGCAACCCGCCGGTGACCCAGCTGGCCTATGAGCTGCGCCGCGACGTCGAACGCGACGGCATGCGCGCCCTGCAGATCGACCTGGACGCGGTGTACGACACCAACCCGGCGCAGCAGGCTAAGAACCTGGACGCGCTGCTCGAACGGGTCAAGAAGATCGGCCCCACCCACGTGTTCCTGCAGGCTTTCGCCGACCCGGACGGCAACGGTTCGGCCGATGCGCTGTACTTCCCCAACCGGCACCTGCCGATGCGCGCGGACCTGTTCAACCGCGTGGCCTGGCAGCTCAAGACCCGCGCCGGGGTGAAGGTATACGCGTGGCTGCCGGTGCTGGGCTATGAGCTGAAGGACCCGGCGATCCGCAAGGCGCTGGCGATCGAGAGCCCGGAAAGCGACGGCATCTTCCGGTTGGACTTCACCAATCCCAAGGTGCGTCACATCATCGACGACATCTACGAGGACCTGGCCATCAACTCGTACTTCGAGGGCCTGCTGTTCCACGACGATGCCTACCTGCGCGACACCGAACTGGCCAACCTGCCGCAGGAAGGCGACGACGGCGCGCGTACCCAGGCGCTGATCGATTTCACCCTGGAACTGCGCACCGCCGCGCAGCGCTGGCGGCCGAAGCTGGCCACGGTGCGCAACCTGTACGCGCAGCCGGTGCTGCAGCCGCAGAGTGCCAGCTGGTTCGCGCAGCGCCTGGACCTGTTCAACAAGGCCTACGACCACACCGCGCTGATGGCGATGCCGTGGATGGAGGGCAGTCGCGACCCGCAGAAATGGCTGGACCGGCTGGTGCAGGCCGTGCGTGAGCACGACCCGCAGCTGTCACAGACGATGTTCGAGCTGCAGACGGTGGACTGGCGCACGCAGAAGCCGATTTCCGGCACGGTGCTGCGCGCCCAGATCCGGCGCCTGCAGGCGCAGGGCGTGCGTCATTTCGCCTGGTACCCGGACGACTTCATTGCCGGGAAGCCGTCCACCTACGATGCGCGCGCGGCCATGTCGGCACGCACCTTCCCGTACGAGGAAAAGTGAGGCCGCCATGCATCCGCTCCTCTACCTGCTGTTCCAGTTCGCCTTCTTCTACCCGATGGTGATGGCGTTCTTCTGGATGTCCGGGGGGTTGTATTACTTCTTCCGCCGCGAGCGGAAGGCGCGGCTGCGCGACGATCCGCCGCCGATGGATAACTATCCGTTCGCGTCGATCCTGATCCCGTGCCACAACGAGGCCGACAACCTGGCCGATACGCTGGGCGCGGCCCTGGCGCAGAAGTACCCGGATTTCGAGGTGATCGCCATCAACGACGGCAGCCGCGACGATACCGGGGCCCGCCTGGATGCGATGGCCGCCGAACACCCGCGCCTGCGCGTGGTGCACCTGGACCGCAACCTGGGCAAGGCCAATGCACTGCGCATGGGCGCGCTGGCAGCACGTTCGGAATACCTGGTGTGCATCGATGGCGATGCGATGCTGGAAGAGCACGCCACCCACTGGATGGTCTGGCACCTGACCTCGGGCCCGCGCGTCGGCGCCGTCACCGGCAACCCGCGCATCCGCAACCGCTCCACCCTGCTGGGGCGGCTGCAGGTGGCCGAGTTCTCCTCGATCATCGGCATGATCAAGCGCGCGCAGCGCGTGTACGGGCGCATCTTCACCATTTCCGGGGTGATCGCCGGGTTCCGCCGCACCGCGCTGCACCGCATCGGCTACTGGTCCGATGACATGATCACCGAGGACATCGACATCAGCTGGCGGCTGCAGATCGACCACTGGGACATCCGCTACGAGCCGAACGCGCTGTGCTTCATCCTGATGCCGGAAACGCTCAAGGGGCTGTGGCTGCAGCGCCTGCGCTGGGCCCAGGGCGGCGTGGAAGTGATGCTGCGGCATGGCCGTTCGCTGTTCGACTGGCGCAAGCGGCGCATGTGGGGAGTGCTGCTGGAATACATGTTCAGCGTGCTGTGGGCGTACACGATGCTGGCGATCATCGTGCTGTGGGCGCTGGGCAAGTTCATCCCGCTGCCGCAGGACCTGTACATCGCCACGCTGCTGCCGCAATGGCACGGCGTGATCCTGGCGCTGGTGTGCCTGCTGCAGTTCGCGAGCAGCCTGATCATCGACCGCCGTTACGAAACGCATATTGGACGTAATTACTTCTGGGTGATCTGGTACCCGATGGCGTACTGGCTCATCAGTCTGTTCACGACCCTGGTGGCACTACCCAAGACGCTGTTGAAGCGTCGTGGCAAGCGCGCGATCTGGGTCAGTCCTGACCGGGGTATACGATGAACGCTTCCAAGCCGACCCGCCGCTACGACTCCCGCCTGATCCGCAAGACACGCCAGCAGCCACGGCTGCAGCGCACCGCGTGGGGGTTTGTCACCATCGCGTTCTGGGGATTCTATTTCTACCTGTGGGCGCCGCTGATCACCGCCCTTTCCTGGCTGCTCGGTGGGCAGCTGGCGTGGCTGCAGCTGTACGAGTACAAGCAGAGCGTGGACCCGTTCATCGTCATCGCGCTGCCGGTGATGCTGGTGTGCTGTTCGGTGCTGCTGATCGCCTGGGCGGAATACAACCGCATGCGTTTCGCCGGCAAGGACCGGCGCAATGCGCGCGCGGATGTATCGCTGGAAGAAATCGCGCACAACCTGGGCGCCAGCCCGGCGTTGGCCGCGCAGCTGAGCGCAGGCAAGTCGGTGACCCTGCACATGGACGACATGGCTCGTCCGGTAGGCCTGACAGAACAGCGCTTGCCAGGCTGACAAAGCGTAGAGCCACGCCCTGCGTGGCTATGGGCCCGGCCGAGGTGAATGTGTAAATTCCTTCACATAACCGCCCCCGGCCGGGCGTACGCTCCGCCTCGGAGACATCCCGCACTTCATTGTGAGGGGATACATCATGTCGTCTATCGAGACTTTGGTCACTGAAGTGGCCCGGGCCACCGGCCTTGGACCGAACGCGCAGAAATTCATCGGCGTCGTCATCGAGTACATCTTCAAACAGCCCGGCGGACTCGCCGGCCTGGCCGACAGATTCTCCGCCGCCGGGCTTGGCGATGTCTTCAAGTCCTGGTTCTCAGGCCAACCCAACATGCGCGCTGTCGATGCCGGGCAGATCCGCAGCGCGCTGGGCGGACAGAGCATCGAGGAAATCGCCAGCAAGGCCGGGGTAACGCCCGCCGTGGCCCCCGCGCTGCTGGCAACCGCACTGCCGCCGATCGTCCGGGCGGTGACCGCCGGCGGGGTGATGCCGACCGCGCTTCCCGCTGCATTCACGGGTCTGCTGGGCACGAAGGGGAAGAAGCGGACCCCCTTCCGCCTCTGGCGCTGGCTGTTGCCCTTGCTGGCATTGCTCGCGCTTGCGTGGTGCGGCTGGCACTCGCGCCACGTGGCCAAGGCGCCAGCGGTTACCGCGCCGGCCGCCAACGTCGCGGCCGTGTCCACCCACCCCACCCTGTCGTTCCAGAACACCGACGGCAAGGTGACGTTGAACGGCACATTGGGGTCGGTGGCCGACAAGGCGAAGCTGCTGGGGGCCTTTGCGGGCGCCTATGGACAGACCAACGTCAGCTCCAACATCCAGGTGGATACCAGCGTCAAGCAGGCCAGCTGGCTGGGCCGGTTGGCCGACCTGATCCCCAGCCTGAAACAGAACGGGCTGCAGTTCGCGTTGAACGGTGACTCGCTCAAACTGGATACGTCCAAGCTGCCCGAGGCCGAACGCACGGCGGTCAGCCAGCTGTTCCAGAAGGAGCTGGGCAACCTGGAGGTGGAGGGCCTGTTCGACAAAGGCGCTGCGGCACTGGGTGCGCTACCGCCAGGCTTCAGCAGTGACGACCTGACCCAGGCGTTGAACCAGACCACGATCACCTTCGAAACCGGGTCGGCGGTGATTACCCGCAGCAGTGCGTCGATCCTGGACGGTGCAGCAAAAGCAATCCAGGCGGCGCCGCCAGGGGCGCGCGTTGAAGTGGAAGGACACACCGACAACGTGGGCAACGCCGAGACCAACCAGACGCTCAGCGAGCAGCGTGCGAAGGCCGTAGCAGCAGCCTTGGCTGCCCGTGGCGTACCCGCGGACCGGTTGCTCGCACGCGGGTTCGGCGCAAACCGCCCGGTGGGCGACAACACCACCGAGGCAGGGCGCGCGGCGAACCGGCGGATTGCCTACAAGGCGTTGTAACGACCCACCATCGTTACCTGACGCACCCGCGCGCCGGTCACGGCGCGCGGGTCTGGCCGCTGCCCTGGACCACGAAGCGTTCCACGGTGAGCGCTTCCAAGCCCATCGGGCCGTAGGCGTGCAGGCGCGTGGTGGAGATGCCGATCTCCGCGCCCAGGCCGAGTTCGCCGCCATCGGAGAAGCGGGACGAGGCGTTGACCATCACCACGGCAGCGCGCAGCGCGCTGATGAAACGCTGGGCGGCCGCCGGGTCTTCGGTGACGATGACTTCGGTGTGGTCGGAGCTGTACTGCTGGATGTGGGACAACGCCTGTTCGAGGTCATCAACGACGCGCACGGCGATGATCAGGTCGAGGTATTCGGCCGCGAAATCGTCCTCCGTGGCCTGCGTGGCCTGCGGCAGCCACTGCCGGGCACGCGCGTCCGCGCGCACCTCCACCCCACGTTCGCGCAAGGCGGCTTCAGCCTTCGGCAGGAACGTCGCGGCGACCTCGGCGTGGACCAGCAGGGTTTCGAGTGAGTTGCAGGCCGAAGGGCGGCTGCATTTGCCATCCACCAGCAGCGCCAGCGCCTTGGCCGGGTCGGCGGCACGGTCCACGTACAGGTGGCACACGCCCTTGTAGTGCTTGATCACCGGCACGCGCGCATGTTCGGCAACGAAGCGGATCAGCCCTTCCCCGCCGCGCGGGATGGCCAGGTCGACCAGGTCGTTGAGCTGCAGCAGGGTGAGCATGGTCTCGCGACGCAGGTCTTCGACCAGGGTCAGCGCCGCATCGGGCACGCCGGCCGCGCGCAGGGCGCGCTTGAGCGAGGCGGCGATGGCGGTGTTGGAATGGATGGCTTCGGAGCCGCCGCGCAGGATCACGCCGTTGCCGGCCTTGATGCACAGCGCTGCGGCGTCGGCGGTGACGTTCGGTCGCGCTTCGTAGATCATCGCGATCACGCCGAGCGGCACGCGCACCTTCTGCACGCGGATGCCGTTGGGACGGACGTCGTCGCGGGTGATGCTGCCGACCGGATCGGGCAGCGCGGCCACTTCGCGGAGTGCAGCGCTGATGCCGGACAGGCGCGCCGGATTGAGGGCGAGGCGGTCGAGCATCGCGCTGCCGGTGCCTTTGGCTTCGGCGGCGGCGAGGTCCAGCGCGTTGGCGGCGAGGATGGTGGCCGCGTCGCTGTCCAGCGCGTCGGCCATGGCATCCAGCAGCGCCGCCTTGGCCTCGGACGAAAGCTGCGCCAGTACCTGCGCGGCGTCGCGGCATTGGAGGGCTTGATCACGGATGTCCATGGGATCTCTCATCACGAAGGGTGTTTTGGCGCGTTTCAAAAAATCTTCGGGGCCGACGCCCGTTTAGACCAGCACCAGGTCATCCCGGTGGATCACATTGCCACCGTAGTTGTAGCCCAACACGCTTTCAATGTCGCGCGAATGCCGCCCGGCCACGCGGCGGATGTCGCTGGCCGAATACTGGCTGACCCCCCGCGCCAAGGTCACTTCACCGCTGTCGGTACGCAGCCGCACCTGCACCATGTCGCCACGGCGGAAGTCGCCCTCGGCAGCGGTCACCCCGCCCGGCAGCAACGAGGCGCCCTTGTCGCGCAATGCTGCAGCGGCACCTTGATCCACGATGATCGCACCGGCCTCCAGCGGCGCGTGCCGCAGCCAATACTTGCGCGCGGCTTCCGGGGTCTGCCCGGCATGGATGCGGGTGCCGAACAACCGGCCCTGCGCCAGCGCGCGCACCACGTCGCCATCGCGGCCGTTGAACAGGCAGGTATCGATGCCGACGCGGCCGGCCTTGGCCGCCGCTTCCAGCTTGGTGTGCATGCCACCGGTGCCCGCACCGCTGCCCGCACCGCCGGCCATGGCCAGCACCTCCAGGGTCAGCTCCGGCACGTCGTGGATCGGCCGCGCCTGCGGATCGCGGCGCGGGTCGGCGCTGTACAGGCCGTCGATGTCGGTGGCGATGAACAGGATGTCGGCGTCGATCAACGCGGCCACGGTGGCGGCCAGGTTGTCGTTGTCGCCCAGCTTGAGCTCGTCCACCGACACGGTGTCGTTCTCGTTCACCACCGGCAGCGCGCCCAGCCGCAGCAGCTCGTTGAGCGTGGCGCGGGCGTTGAGGTAGCGGCGGCGGTTGCGCAGGTCGTCGTGGGTGAGCAGCACCTGCGCCACCGGGCGCTCGAAGAAGCGCTGCCACAGCCCGATCAGCTGCGCCTGGCCGAGCGCGGCCAGTGCCTGGCGCGCGGCCATCGCTGCGCCGGCCTCGATTGCGCGCGGCACGATCGCCCGGCCCGCAGCCACCGCGCCGGAGGACACGATCACTACTTCGCGCCCTGCCAGCACGTGCGCCGAGACGAACTGCGCCAGGCCCAGTGCATGCCGGGGCGACAGGCCACCCCCATCGGCAGCCAACAGGCTGCTGCCGACCTTGAGCACGGCGCGCTTCCAGCCGGGAAGCAGCTGTTCGGGGAACGGGGACTGCACGGGCGTGGGGGTCATCGCGGGGGCTGCCTCAGCGGGTGGACCATTCGTGGACGGTGGCGGTGGCGCTGCCGAGCGTCATCAGGGGATCGGCATCGACGATGGCCTGCGCGGCGGCGCGGTCGGCCACGTTGTGCAGCACGTACGCGCCGCCGGTCTTGTCGGTGAAGCCACCAGTAATGAGCAGCTGGTCGCGGGCGCGCACCTCATCTAGAAAACGTGCGTGTTCGGCACCCGCTTCATCGCGGAACTCGGGCGTGCGGGTAACCAGTACGAGGTAGCAGATCTTCATGCGGAACTCCGTGGATTCATGCCAATACAGCAACGGCGGCCAGTGGCCGCCGTTCTGCGTTACGCCAGTGCCGCCCAGCGGGCGCGCAGCTCGTCCAACCGCAGGTCCGCGGCCGCGCCGGGCGACACGCGCGCGGCCAGGCTGCCTTCGGGGGTACGCCCCTGCCCGGCAGTGTCGGATGCCGCCGCTGCTGCCTTGTAGGCCTCGCGGAACGGGACGCCGGCCACGGCCGCTTCCACGGCCACGTCGGTGGCGTACATGCCCGAATCGATGGCAACGCGCAGCTTGTCTTCGCGCCATTCCAGGTTGGCCAGCAGCGCCGGCAGCAGTTCCAGCGCGGCCAGGCCACGACCGAAGCCGTGGAAGATGGCGCCCTTGCTGCCCTGCAGGTCGCGGTGGTAGCCGGACGGCAGCGACAGCAGCTGCTCGATCTCGGTACGCGCCGCAGCCACGCTGGCGTGGGTGGCGCGCATCAGTTCGATCACGTCCGGGTTGCGCTTGTTGGGCATGATCGAGCTGCCGGTGGTGTACTGCGCCGGCAGCGCGACGAAGCCGTACTCACCGCTGGTGAACAGCGACAGGTCCCAGGCCAGGCGGCGCAGGTCCAGGGTGGCACCGCCGAGCGCTTCCAGTGCGGCCAGCTCGAACTTGCCGCGCGACAGCTGCGCGTAGATCGGCGAGATCTGCATGCGCGCAAAGCCCAGTGCCTGGGTGGTGTGGGCGCGGTCCAGCGGCAGGTTCACGCCGTAACCGGCCGCCGTGCCCAGCGGATTGGCGTCGACCAGCGCGAAGGTGTCGTGCGCGCGCACCGCGTTGTCGATGAAGGCTTCGGCCCAGCCGGCCCACCACATGCCCGCCGAGGACACCACGGCGCGCTGGATGTGGGTGTAGCCCGGCACCGGCAGGTCTTTCTCGGCTTCGGCGCGGTCGAGCGCGACCTTGGCCACTTCGCGGCTCAGCGCGGACACCTGCAGCAGCTTGTCCTTCAGCCACAGCCGGGTGGCGACCAGGATCTGGTCGTTGCGGCTGCGGCCGGTGTGGATCTTGCGGCCGGCATCGCCCAGGCGTTCGGTCAGGCGCGCTTCGATCGCCGAGTGGCAATCCTCGAAGCGCTCATCGAGCACGAACGCGCCGCTGCGGAAATCGTCGGCCAGCACGTCCAGCTCGCGCTGCAGATCGCTGCGCTCGGTGGCGGTGAGGATGCCGATGTTCTCCAGGCCCTGCGCGTGCGCCTTGCTGGCCTGCACGTCGTACAGGAAGAACTCGCGGTCGAGGATGACGTCATCGCCGGCGAGGAAGGTCTGGATTTTCGCATCCACCGCTACGCCGGGCTTCTGCCAGAGAAGGTCTGCCATGTCTTGCTCCAATCAATGCGGAATCGAGGTCAGTTCATCCAGGCCCAGGGCCAGGTTGAGGTTCTGCATGGCCTGGGTGGCCGCGCCCTTGAGCAGGTTGTCCAGGGTCGCTACGACCACCACGCGCTTGCCGCCCGGGGCCACGTCGAAGCCGCCGATCTGCACGCCATGGCGGCCGGCGATGCGGCTCACCCACGGTGCTTCGTCGAGGATCTCGATCAGCGGTTCATCGGCGAAGAAGCGGCGGTAGGTTTCCACCACCTGATCGCGGGTCACCGGCTGCTGCAGCCACAGGTTCACGGTCATGGTGATGCCACGGAAATGCGGGGCCACGTGCGGCATGAACTCCACCGGCACGCGCAGGTGCGCGGTGACTTCGCGCTCGTGCACGTGGTTGGTGAGCGCGTACGGCATCAGGTTGTCGCGCAGCAGTTCGGGGTTGTTTTTGTCCGACGGGCTGGTGCCGGCGCCAGAGTAACCGGATACGCCGAAGCACTGCGGCGGCCCGGCCAGCTGGTCCAGCAGCGGGCTGATCGCCAGCTGCATGGCGGTGGCGTAGCAACCCGGGTTGCTGATGTGCGTCTGGCCGGTGTAATCGCCCCGGGTCAGTTCGGGCAGGCCGTAGTACCAGCTGCCTTCGAAACGGTGGTCGGCAGACAGATCCACGATCACCGTCTCCGGGCGCGCGGCATCCAGCGCGGCCACGAACGGGGCCGACAGGTTGTTGGGCAGCGCCAGGATCACCGCGTCCACGCCTTTGGCGGCCACGGCGTCGGCATCGAGGTTTTCAAACGCCAGCTCGCCGGCAACTTCGGGATAGGTATCGGCCACGCGCTGCCCGGCCAGCTCGCGCGAGGACACGAAGCCAAGGGCCAGCTGCGGGTGCGCGGCGATCAGCTTGACCAGCTCGGCGCCGGTATGGCCGCGGGCACCGACGATGCCGATGGTGAACGTTCTGTTGGAAGTGCTCATGCGTATGCGTCCAGGCGGTCCTGCAGGGTGCGCTTCACGTCCTGCCATTCCGAATCGATGATGGAGAAGACAACCGTGTCGCGCGGGCTGCCATCGGGGTGGCGCTTGTGGTTGCGCAGCACGCCTTCCTGGGTGGCCCCCAGGCGGGCGATGGCCGCGCGCGAGGCGGCGTTGTGCGAGCTGGTTTCAAAGGCCACGCTGATGCACTTCAGACGCTCGAAGGCATGGGTGAGCAGCATCAGCTTGGCTTCGGTGTTCACCCCGGTACGCTGCGCATGCGGGCCGTACCAGGTGTAGCCGATGCTCAGGCGCGGCACCTCTTCTTCCAGCGCGTAGTAGCGGGTGCTGCCCACCACGTTGCCGTCGGCATCGAGCACGGCGAACGGCAGCACCTTGCCGGCGGCCTGGTCGTGCAGGGCGGCCTGCACGTAGGCGGTCATGGTCTTGGCGCTGGGCACGTGCGCGTACCACAGCGCGGAAAGCGAACCGTCGCCCAGCGCACCGCGCAGGCCGTCGATATGCGCCATCTGCAGCGGTTCAAGCCGTGCATGCCGGCCGTCCAGCGTGGGGACCTTGGTCCAGTCGGCATGATTCATCGGGGTCAGCCCTCCAGGCTCGGGGTGCGCTTGGCGCAATGGTCCACGTAGGTGCGGATGCGGTCGAAGCCGTCGGCACCGAACCAGAACACCTTCCAGTGGTCCTGCTTGTAGCAGCCATCGGATTCGGCGTAGTAGAAATGATTGATCGGGTTGCCGTGGCGCGAGCGCCAGAACAGCTGCGGGGTTTCGTCCAGCATCACGTTCCATACCGCACGGCCCAAGCCTTCGCCCTGCGCGTCATCGAGCACGGCGAACTTGTCCAGGTACACGCCTTCGGCTTCGTCGGTGAGGATCACCGCAGCGCGGTAGTTCTCGCTGACATAGGCGCGCAGCAGGCGGGTCTTGTCGAAATAATCGGGCACCAGGGTGCGGCCGAAGCTGGATTCGATCAGGCCCTTCAGGCGCGGCAGGTCCAGTTCGCTCCAGGCGGTGGCGCGCAGCACCTTCTCGCCCTTGCGCACCAGCGTGCCCGAGCCCTTGTGGGTGAACAGTTCCTTGGCCAGGTCGGCCGGCCGGGTGATCGACACCGACGACTCCAGCGGCAGCCGGTCCAGCAGGTCCTTGATCTGTTCGATCTTGACCCGCATGCCGCCGTGGATCCACGGCTGCTGCATCAGCTGGTCGTACTCGGTGGACAGGTTGATCGAGTCGATCACCCTGCCCTCTTCATCGAGCAGGCCGCCGGTGCCGGTGAGGAAGATGATCTTGTACGGCTGCAGTTCCTGCACCAGTTCGTTGGCGGCGAAATCGGCGTTGACGTTGAGGATCTGGCCGCAGCGGGTTTCGCCCAGGCTGGTGATCACCGGAATGGAACCGGCGCGCAGGCTGGCTTCGATCGGGGCCAGGTTGACCTTCTTCACTTCGCCGACCAGGCCGTAGGTGTCCTGGTCCAGGTATTCGGCTTCGAACACGCCACCGGTGATCGAGGTGGCACGTGCACCGTTCTGCTGCAGTGCTTCCACCAGTTGCAGGTTCGACGCCTGGAACACGCGGCGCACGATGGCCAGGCCTTCGGGCGAGGTCACGCGCAGGCCGTTGACGGTCTGCTTGACGATGCCGGCCGCCGACAGTTCCGCGTCCAGCTGCGGGCCGGCACCGTGCAGCACGATCGGGGTGAGCCCGACTTCCTGCAGGAACGACAGCGAAGAGGTCAGCGCGTCGAGGTCATCGCGCAGCACGGCGCCGCCGACCTTGACCACGGCGAAGCGCTTGGCATCCACCTGCGAAAAGCGCTTGAGGTACTGGCTGATCTCCTTCGCGCTGGCCATGCTGGAAAGCAGGCGCACGATGGTCTGGCGGGTCTGGCGGTGGGGCTGGAGGGAAGAAGGCATTTCAGTATCGTCACGGGCGGCCGTGGCCGCGGTGGGAGATCCGTCAGTGGTGGGCCACGACGGCGTCATTCGGTCAGGCGCCGGCGCTGATGATGCGGTGCACGGCGTCGGTGTAACGCTGCAGCTGCTCCAACGTCACGAACTCGTCGGCGGTGTGGGCCTGGGCGATGTCGCCCGGGCCGTACACCAGGGTGGTGTAGCCACCGGCCGAGAACAGCGAGGCTTCGGTCCAGAAGTCCACGGCGTTGCCGATCGGCAGGTCCAGCGCATCGGCCACGTCTCGCGCGGCCAGGCGGCGGTTCTCCGCTTCGGCGATGTCGCCGGCCGGCAGGCTGGGACCGCGGAAGGTTTCGGTGAACAGCGCCGCTTCCGGTTCGGCAAAACCGGAGAAGGTGGCCAGCAGCGCGTCGATGTCCATCGACGGCAGCGGGCGGAAGCCGAAGCGCAGTTCGGCGGCCGGGGCGATCATGTTGGCCTTGATGCCGCCTTCCACGCGCCCGATGTTGAAGCGCAGCCCGGTCAGCCCGCCGAAACGGGCGTGCGCCAGCGAGTCCACATGGTCCAGCGCGCGGTTTCCCCAGCGCATGGCCTGGTGCAACGCGCTGGCGGCTGCATCCTGCTTGCCCGAGGCATGCCCGGCGCGGCCGGCGAACTGCATCAGCACCGAGCTGATGCCGCGGTGCGCCAGCACCGCTTCGCTCATGGTCGGTTCGGCCACCAGCACCGCTTCATACGGAATGCCACGGGCCAGGAACGCGGCGATGCAGCGCGGATCGTTGGCTTCTTCATCGCTGGAGAACAGGAACGCGGCATCGCCATCGCTGGCATTGGCCGCGGCCACCAGTGCGGCGGCCGCGCCCTTGATGTCGCACACGCCGAGCCCGATCACCCGGTCCTCGGCGCGCCGCATCACGTGCGGGTCGGCGCTCCAATGCGGGGAATCGGGCAC
Organism: Stenotrophomonas rhizophila; assembly: GCF_001704155.1. NCBI lineage: Bacteria > Pseudomonadati > Pseudomonadota > Gammaproteobacteria > Lysobacterales > Lysobacteraceae > Stenotrophomonas > Stenotrophomonas rhizophila. The sequence goes on from NZ_CP016294.1 coordinate 2,827,793, forward strand.
GGTGTCCAGGTGCACGTTGAACAGATAGCGCGGCGTACCGCGCACCGCATACAGGCTGACCGCGCCGTCGCCATGGTCGATCACCTCCACGTTGAACCCGGGCAGGTTCGCGCGCAGGTAATCGAAGATGCCACCGGTGGTGATCGCACGCGGCGGGTTGCGGGTGTCAAAGGACACCAGCGCCTGCAGGTGATGGAGCGTCTGTTCCAACATGCCCGGGCCTCAGCGGTTTACTTGCGCGTACAGGGTGCTGCTCATGCCGAACAGCTTGATGAAGCCTTCGGCTTCCTCCACGCCCCAATCAGCCGACTGCGCGTAGGTGGCGCCCTTGGTGTTGAGCAGGTGCGGCGACTTCACCGCTACCGCATCGACGCGGCCGCCACGGGTTTCCAGCACCACTTCGCCGTTGACCTTGGCCTGCGAGGACTTCAGGAACGCTTCGATGTCGGTCTTGAGCGGGTCGTGGTAGAAGCCTTCGTACACCAGCTCCACCCACTTGCGCGCCACGTCCGGCTTGAAGCGGTTCTGCTGCTTGGTCAGCACCGCATCTTCCAGCGCGCGGTGCGCGGCCAGCAGCGAGACCAGGCCCGGGGCTTCGAACACGATGCGGCCCTTCAGGCCGATCACGGTGTCGCCGGTGTACACGCCACGGCCCACGCCGTACGGCGCGAACAGCTTGTTGAGCTGGGCCAGGATCTGCTCGCCCGGCAGCGCCTTGCCGTTGAGTTCAACGGCTTCGCCTTCGACGAACTTCAGGGTCACGGTCAGCGCGTCTGCCGGCCATTCGCTGCGCGGTGCGCACCAGCCGCGGGCACCTTCGCCCGGGGCTTCCCAACGGTCGATCTCGCCGCCGGACATGGTCAGGCCCAGCAGGTTTTCGTTGATGGTGTAGGCCTGCTGCTTGGCGCGCACGCCGAAGCCGCGTTCTTCCAGGTACTTCTGCTCGTAGGCGCGGGTCTGGGTGTGTTCCTTCTGGATTTCACGGATCGGCGCGACGATCTGGTAATCGCCCAGTGCCTTCACGGCCAGGTCGAAGCGGACCTGGTCGTTGCCCATGCCGGTGCAGCCGTGGGCGATGATGTTGGTACCCAGTTCGGCGGCGCGCTTGAGCGCGGCATCGACGATCAGGTAGCGGTCCGACACCAGCAGCGGGTACTGGCCCTGGTAGCCTTCGCCGGCCCACACGAACGGCTTGACGAACCCCTTCCAGATGGCCGGGCCACCGTCGACGGTGACGTGGCTGGTCACGCCCAGTTCGGCGGCACGCTTTTCGATGAAATCGCGCTCTTCGTCATCCACGCCGCCGGTGTCGGCGAACACGGTGTGCACGTTGTAGCCGCGCTCCTGCAGGTAGGGCACGCAGAAGCTGGTGTCGAGTCCGCCGGAGAAGGCCAGGACGATGTCTTTCTTGCTCATGGGGGTCGGGTCCGAAGTGGGGGTTTATAGGAAAAATGGGTTGAAACGCGCGATTACCGGCCGGCCAGCGCCGACATGATGGCCTTCTGCACGTGCAGGCGGTTTTCCGCTTCGTTGATGGCGATGCACTGCGCCGAATCCATCACGCCGTCGGTGGCCTTGACGTTGCGGCGCAGCGGCAGGCAGTGGCTGAACACGCCGTTGTTGGTCAGGGCCATCTTGGCCTCGTCGACGATGAAGTGCTTGTACTGGTCGCGGATGGGCTTTTCCGGTTCCCAGTTGCCGAAGAACGGCAGCGCGCCCCAGCTCTTGGCGTACACCACGTCGGCGCCACTGTAGGCGCTGGCGATGTCGTGGCTGATCTTCAGCGAACCGCCGTTCTCGGCCACGTTCTGCTCGGCCCAGCCCATGTAGCGGTCATCGAGGATGTAATCCGCGGTCGGGCACAGCAGGGTCACGTCCATGCCCATGCGGGTGGCGATGGTCAGTGCCGAGTTGGCCACGGCGGTGTTGAGCGGCTTGGGGTGGTAGGTCCAGGTCAGCACGTACTTCTTGCCGCGCAGGTCCTGGGTGCCGAAGTGTTCCTGCAGCGCCATCACGTGGGCCAGTTCCTGGCACGGGTGGGTGATGGTTTCCATGTTGATCACCGGCACCGGCGAGTATTTCGCGAACGCCTTGAGCACGATGTCCTCACGGTCCTGCGCCCAGTCGATGAACTTCGGGAACGCGCGCACGCCGATCAGGTCGACATAGCGGCCCAGCACCTTGGCCACTTCGGCGATGTGCTCTTCGGTGTCGCCGTCCATCACCGTGCCAAGGTTGAACTCGATCGGCCATGCATCCTTGCCCGGCTGCAGCACGATCGCGTGCCCACCCAGCTGGAAGGCGCCCAGTTCGAAGCTGGTGCGGGTGCGCATGGACGGGTTGAAGAACACAAGGGCAATCGATTTGCCCTTGAGCTCGTCGCCCAGCTTGTTGCGCTTGAACAACGCGGCCTGGGTCAGCAGGGCATCCAGCTCGGTACGGCTCCAATCCTGGGTGTTCAGGAAGTGCTTCAGGGACATCGATCGATCCTTTGAGGCGGGTTTCAATGGAAGAAAGGGTACAAATGCAACTTTTCAGATCGTAGAAACGAAAAAACCCAGCGCGGGGGCTGGGTTTTCCGAACAGACAGCACGAAGCTCCGGTTACCCAGCGAAAATGTGGGGTTCCGGTCGGCGGGCACGCGACGTCATGCCCGTAGCCATACGGGCGGCGCTGGTGTCGTGCTGGAAGTCGGTGAGTTTCATGGCCGCCCATCGTTGCATGTGATCGGGCACGGCGCAAGGCCTGAACCGACGGTTCAGGGATTTGCCGCGCTGCCCTGCTCCGCTCCCACCCACGGGGTGATGGAGACGCGGATCTTGAGCCGGTTGCCGGGGTCTTCGGGCAGGCGCGAGCGGTACTTGGTGCCCTTGTAGACGTAATCCACGTCATAGGCGATGGGCCGGCGGAACTCCCGGCCGACCGGGATGATGCGGCAATCGCGGGTCAGCAGCGGGCCGTTGTTGGCGGCCGGGGCTTCCACGACGGGGGCCATTTCCTCGGTGCTGCCGTCTTCACGCTTGAAGATGGAGCGGACCGAATCCATGAAACGGCCGAACCGGCCCTTCTCTTCCTGCGGCTCTTCGCCGGTGACGTTGACCGGGGCCAGGGTCCGGGTGGATACCGGCTCGCAATGTTCCTCGGTGCGGGTGGCGCGCAGGGTCTGGAACACCGGCTCCACGTTGAGCACCTGCGCGTAGTCGAACTTCACGTTCTCCACGATCACCACCCGGTTACGGACCTCGGCGTCCTGGGCGCACGCCATGAAAGCGGCGCTCCCCAGCAGGCAGGTCAGCGTCAGCAACGAAGCGGATTTCATTGGCAACAGGAAAGAGGACAAGGCGGATAGTGTAGGCAGTGCGTGGCACAAGGGGCTGAACATTACCCTTCCGCGACGCTTCTGCCCATACCGAACCGTGTCGTTTGCGAAATCAGGGGGCAACGGGCGGCGTCCCGGGGCCGGCGCTGGGGGCCGTTGTGATCTAAAATCGAAGGCTTGCCCCTACTCCGCCCGGCCCTACGCCCCCATGACCCTGCGCCTGCACAACAACCTGACACGCCAGCTCGAACCGTTCACCCCGCTCGATCCGACCTGTCCGACCCTGTATGTGTGCGGCCCCACGGTCTACAACTACGTCCATATCGGCAACGCCCGGGGCCCGGTGGTGTTCGGGGTGCTGGCCGACCTGCTGCGGCGCCGCTTCGGCGGGCTGCGCTACGCCCGCAACATCACCGACGTGGACGACAAGATCAACACGGCCGCGCGCGAGCAGGGCGTGCCGATTTCGGCCATCACCGACCGCTTCGCCGCCGCCTACCGTGAAGACATGGCCGCGCTGGGCGTGGTGCCGCCGGACATCGAACCGGAAGCCACCGCGCACATCCCGCACATCATCACCATGATCGAGCAGCTGATCGCGGCCGGCCACGCCTACGCGGCCGAGGGCCACGTGCTGTTCTCGGTGCCCTCCTACGCCGACTACGGCAAGCTCTCGCGCCGCGACCCGGACGAGATGCTGGCCGGGGCGCGGGTGGACGTGGCCCCGTACAAGCGCGACCCGGGCGACTTCGTGCTGTGGAAGCCCTCCAGCGACGACCTGCCGGGCTGGGAATCGCCCTGGGGCCGGGGCCGCCCGGGCTGGCACATCGAGTGCTCGGCGATGGCCGCCGCGCACCTGGGCCCGACCATCGACATCCATGCCGGTGGCGTGGACCTGCAGTTCCCGCACCACGAAAACGAGATCGCGCAGAGCGAGTGCGCCCACGGCGGGCAGACCTTCGCCCGGTTCTGGCTGCACAACGGCATGCTCAATTTCGGCGGTGCCAAGATGAGCAAGTCGATCGGCAACATCGAGCGGGTCCACGACCTGGTCCGCCAGCACGCCCCGGAGGCGCTGCGGCTGGCCCTGCTGTCGGCCCATTACCGGCAGCCGCTGGACTGGTCCGATGCGCTGATCGAGCAGTCGGTGCGTACCCTGGACCGCCTGTACGGCACCCTGCGCGACCTGGCCGACGTGGCCGCGACCCCGGCCATCCCGGCCGAGATCGAGGCGGCGCTGGACGATGACCTGAACACCCCGCAGGCGCTGGCCGAGCTGGCCCGGCTGGGCGCGGAAGCGCGCCGCGCCGAACCGGCCGACAAGGCCTGCTGGAAATCGGCCCTGCTGGGCGCCGGGCAGGCCCTGGGGCTGCTGCAGCAGGACCCGGCTGCGTGGTTCGGCACCAGCGGCGGCGACGCCGATGATGACGCGCGCATCCAGGCGCTGATCGACGAGCGCGCGGCGGCCAAGCAGGCCCGCGATTTCGCCCGTTCCGATGCGATCCGTGACCAGCTGGCCGCAGCGGGCATCGTGCTGGAAGACACCGCGCAGGGCGTGCGCTGGTCACGCAAGCGTTGAAAGGCCGCCCGACCAACGGTCGGGCGCTACCGTCGGGTTGGCCCGACGTTCCGTAACAACTGTAGAGATGGCTGTGATCGATTCCCCGTTCCCGATTGAACCCACCGCTACCGAAGCGCAGGCCGCCATTGCCGAGGAATTCGCGTTCTTCGGCGACTGGTCCGAGCGTTACCAGTACCTGATCGACCTGGGCCGCAAGCTGCCGGTGTTCCCGGACGCATGGAAAACCGAGGAACACCGCCTGCTGGGTTGCCAGTCGATGGTGTGGATCGTGCCGGAGGGCAACGCCGATACGCTGCGCTTCCATGCGATCAGTGATTCGGCGATCGTCTCGGGCCTGATCTACCTGGCGCTGCGGGTGTATTCGGGGCGTTCGGCGGCCGAGATCCTGGCCACCGAGCCGACCTACATCCAGGACATCGGGCTGTCGCGGCACCTGTCGCCGACCCGCAGCAACGGGGTGGCGGCGATGCTGGCCTTCATCCGTGAGACCGCCCAGGCGCAGTCCGCGCCGTGAGTTCGCCTGCCCCTCCCGAAGCCGCCGAGAGCGCGCTGGGCCTGCTCACGCGGCCGGGTTTTTCGCTGCTGCTGGCGTACCGCATCCTGGCGATGCTGTCCTACCAGATCGTGGCGGTCACGGTGGGCTGGCATATCTACGAAGTCACCCGCAACCCGTTCTCGCTGGGACTGGTCGGGCTGGCCGAGGTGCTGCCGTTCTTCTGCGTGGCGCCGTTCGCCGGTTACCTGGTGGACCACCTGCCACGCCGCCGGCTGGGCATGGTGGCGTGCAGCGGGCTGGTGCTGACGGCGGTGGTGCTGACGGCAGTGGCCGAGGGCTGGCTGCCGTTCCACGGGGTGTGGCCGATCTACGCGGCGGTGGCGATGACGGGCATGGTCCGGGCGTTCCTGTCGCCGATCTACAACGCGCTGTTCGCGCGTGTACTGGAACGCCACCAGTTCGCGCGTGGCGCGGGGCTGGGGTCGGTGGTGTTCCAGGCGGGCATGGTGGTGGGCCCGGCGCTGGGCGGTGGGCTGGTGGCCTGGGGCGGCAAGAGCCTGTCCTACGGGGTGGCGGTGGCGGCGGCGCTGGGCGCGCTGGGCTGCCTGGCCATGCTGCGGGTATCCGAGCCGGTGCACACCGGGCCGGCGGCGCCGATCTTCAAGAGCATCGCCGAGGGCGGCCGCTTCGTGCTGGGCAACCGCATCATGGTGGGCGCGATGGCGCTGGACATGTTTTCGGTGCTGCTGGGCGGCGTGGTGGCGATGCTGCCGGCGTTCCTGCACGAGATCCTGCACCACGGTCCGGAGGGCCTGGGCATCCTGCGTGCGGCACCGGCGCTGGGCTCGGTGTGCGTGGGACTGTGGCTGGCGCGCCGGCCGCTGCAGCGCCATGCGGGGCGGGTGCTGCTGTTCGCGGTGGCCGGGTTCGGGTTGTGCGTGATCGGCTTCGGGCTGTCGCACAGTTTCTGGCTGTCGGCAGTGATCCTGCTGTTCTACGGGGCCTTCGACGGCGTTTCGGTGGTGATCCGTTCGACCATCCTGCAGCTGGCCACGCCGGAAGAAATGCGCGGGCGGGTGTCATCGATCAACGGCATTTTCATCAGCTCGTCCAACGAGCTGGGCGCGTTCTACGCGGGCACGATGGCCAAGCTGCTGGGCCTGGTCCCGGCAGTGGTGCTGGGTGGGTTCGCGGTATTGAGCGTTGCCGGGATCACCGCCTGGAAGAACCCCACCCTGCGCCGGTTGAATCTGCGGGACCTGCAGTGAGGTGTGGGCGTGCGTGTGTGACGTAACGTCTGGGTTCCAATGATTGGTTAATCCGGGTCTCCGGACGTTACGTAACGGTTCGTAGCCCCGGCCGTTGGCCGGACACCGCGCGCAGCGCGGCCCGAAATTCCGGAGTATGAAATGTGATCGGTTACGATCATGCGCCCGGGTGTGCAACCACGATGAAACCGCGTCTCAGGCGTCATGAAACACTGACGGACGTCTTCGGAACGTTTAAATTCCGGTGGGCGGCTGCGAGCGATAACCGATAGGCTCCGGACGCTTGGGCCGCGCTGCGCGCGGTGTCCGGCCAACGGCCGGGGCTACGAACCGTTACGGGCCCATTGGGATCGGGATCAATCAACCACGGGCCCATTGGGATCGGGATCAATCAACCACGGGCCCATTGGGGTCGGGACCAATCAACCATGGGCCCATCAGGCAACCCCGAACAACAAAAAACCCGGCCTTGGCCGGGTTTTTTGATTGGATCCACGACTTGCGATCAGTCGCCCTGCTGCTTCTGCAGGTGCTCCCAACGCTCCTGGGCATCGATGGTGCGTTCGGCGGTCAGGCGCGCTTCGAGGCGGTCCAGGCCGATTTCTTCGCCGGTGTCGACGCAGAAACCGTAGTCACCGTCTTCCAGACGCTTGAGCGTGCTGTTGATCTTGCCGATCAGCTTGCGGTAGCGGTCGCGGGTACGCAGTTCCAGCGAGTTCTCGGTCTCGCGGGTGGCGCGCTCGGCTTCGTCGCCGATGTCACGCACTTCTTCCTGCAGGTTGGCGATGGTCTGCTTGGATTCCTCGACCAGTTCATTGCGCCAGTGCTGCAGGCGCTGGCGGAAATACTCCAGCTGCAGCGGGCTCATGTACTCCTCTTCCGCGCTCGGCTTGTAGCCGTCGGGCAGGATCGGACGACCGGTGGCTTCGTCAGTCTTGTACTCGACCACCTTGACCTTGGTGCGCGGGGCCGGGGCGGACGAACGCGCTGCCACGGCAACGGCGACCTTGCCAACCGGACGCGACACGGGCTTGGGGGCGGATTCGGATTTCACGGGAGTTTTTGCAGGCGATTTCGAAACGGGCACGGGATTCTTGTTTTGCGGGGCTTTTGGCGCGGGGGCTGCCGCTACCGGCTTCGGCGCGGGCGCCGGAGCTGGAGCAGGCTTGGCCGCGGCCTTGGCCGGGACAGACTTGGCCGGTGCCGGCGGTGCCGGCTTCGGTGCGGACTTCACTACGGGTGCTGCAACCGGCTTGGCAGCCGGCTTGGTTGCTGCCGGCTTTGTTGCCGGCTTGGCGGCCTTTGCCGGCTTGGCCGGTGCAGGCTTGGCAACCGCTTTTTTCGCCGGCGCGGTCTTGGCCGCCGGCGTTACGGATTTCTTGGCCACGGGCTTGCTGGCGGGCGCGGCTCTCTTCACCGGTGCCTGGGCAGCCTTCGGCTGCTGTGCAGCTTTAGCGACGGGCTTCTTGACCACGGCCTTCTTGGCCACCGGCTTGGTTGCCACCTTCTTCACCGGCGCTTTCACCGGCGACTTGGCGACCACCTTCTTGGCGGGGGCTTTCTTGGCCGCCGCTTTCTTCACGGGTGCCGTCCTGGCCGCCGGTTGTTTGGATGCAGGCTTGCCCGCCGGCTTTGCGGCCGGTTTCTTGGCAACGGTCTTGGCCGCCAACTTCTTAGCAACAGGCTTGGCGGTTTTCTTGGCGGCCTGGACGGCCTTCTTTGCAGTTTTTTTAGCAGCCACGAAACGCTCTTCCTTGGTTTCCCCGGGGCCCGGGAAAGCGGGCCTTTATAGCCTACCCGACCAGCAGCAGCAACCACTCCGCCTACTCCGTTCAGTTGGAGAACACAGCGGTGTGTGGCCGTTCCCCCGCCGGGGCGGAACGACCTGCGCAGTTCGGAACCTGACCCGGCGATGGCGCCGGGGCGGCCCCGCCGCGCACCAGCGCGGACGGGTCCAACACCCCATCCTGCGACAAATGCGGCCTTCATGCCAACTGCTCTAAGATTGGGGGGTGATCTCCCACCTGCTCATTGCCCTGTTGCGCTTCTACAAGCGCTTCATCAGCCCCCTGCTTGGGCCGCGCTGCCGGTTCATGCCGAGCTGTTCTGAATACGCCATGCAAGCCATCGCCATGCATGGCCCTGCGCGTGGCAGCTGGCTGGCCGCGCGCCGGCTGGGGCGCTGCCACCCCTTCCATCCCGGTGGCGTGGACGAGGTGCCGCCGCGCACCGGCCACGCCGATTGCCGCTGCACAGGAAAACACTGAAATGCCCTCCACGCTCATCGTCAACGCCCGCATGGTCAACGAAGGCCGCATCTTCGACGGCGACCTGCGCATCGACAACGGCCGCATCGCGCAGATCGGAAACGGCCTGCCGCCGCAGGACGGCGATACGGTGGTCGATGCCGCCGGCCGCTGGCTGCTGCCCGGGATGATCGACGACCAGGTGCACTTCCGCGAACCCGGCCTTACCCACAAGGGCGACATCGCCACCGAATCGGCGGCCGCGGTGGCCGGCGGCCTGACCAGCTTCATGGACATGCCCAACACCAATCCGCCGACGCTCAACGCGGCGGCCCTGCAGGCCAAGTACGACAGTGCCGCCGGTCGCGCGCGCGCCAACTACGGCTTCTACATGGGCGCAAGCAACGACAACCTGGCCGACATCAAACTGGTGGATCCGAAAACCTCGCCCGGCATCAAGGTGTTCATGGGCGCCTCCACCGGCAACATGCTGGTAGACAACCCGGAAACGCTGGACGCGATCTTCAAGTACGCCCCGACGCCGATCATCACGCACTGCGAAGACACCCCGATGATCGACGCCAAGGCGAAGGAATACGCCGAAAAGTACGGCGATGCGCTGAGCGCCGAGCAGCACCCGGACATCCGATCGCGCGAGGCCTGCCTGAAGTCGTCGGAGCTGGCGGTGGCGCTGGCGAAGAAGCACGGCACCCGCCTGCACGTGCTGCACATTTCCACCGCCGATGAGCTGAAGCTGTTCGAGAAGGGCCCGCTGATCCGTGCCGATGGCAGCCGCAAGCAGATCACCGCCGAAACCTGCATCCACTTCCTGCGCTTTGACCGCACTGATTACGCACGCTTGGGCAACCTGATCAAGTGCAACCCGGCGATCAAGGAAGTGAGCGACCGCGAGGCGCTGACGCAGGCCGTGGCCGACAACGTGATCGACGTGCTGGCCACCGACCACGCCCCGCACACCTGGGAAGAAAAGCAGAAGCCTTACGCGCAGGCGCCGTCCGGCCTGCCGCTGGTGCAGTACGCGCTGGTGGCTGCGCTGGAGCTGGTGCATGAAGGCAAGCTGGAGATCACCCAGGTGGTGCAGAAGTTCGCGCACGCGCCGGCACAGCTGTTCGATGTGAGCCAGCGCGGCTACCTGCGCGAAGGCTACTGGGCCGACCTGGTGCTGGTGGAAGACGTGCCGTTCACCGTGAAGCGCGAAGACGTGCTGTCCAAGTGCGCGTGGTCGCCGTTTGAGGGCATGACCTTCCGTTCGCGCGTGGCCTCGACCTGGGTCAACGGCCAGCTGGCCTGGGATGGCACCCAGCTGGTGGGCGCGCCGAATGGCCAGCGCATGAGCTACGACCGCTGATGCGGGCAACCGTGTTGGGCCTGGGCCTGCTGGCCCTGGCCCCGGTGGCCGTGATCGGCCTGCTGCCCTCGCCCGCCCAGGCCCAGGCCGACGCGCGCGTGGTGTTCCCGGCCAGCGCGTCGCAGGGTGCGATGGTGATCGGCAAGGTGCCGGCCGGCAGCGCGGTGCAGTACGCCGGCCGCACGCTGCGGGTGAGCGGTTACGGCAGCGTGGTGTTCGGGATCGGGCGCGATGAGAAAGGCCCGCTGCAGGTCCAGGTGCAGCGCCCCGATGGCGGCAGCGAAACGGTGAGCATCGCGGTGACCCCGCGTGACTGGCCGGTGGAGCGCGTCAACGGCGTGCCGCCCAAGACCGTGAACCCGCCGCCGGCGATTGCCGAGCGGATCAAGCGCGAGCAGGCGCAGGTGACCGCAGCGCGGGCGCGCGATGACAACCGCGCCGATTTCGCGCAGGCCTTCATCTGGCCGGTGCAGGGTCGCATCAGCGGCCGCTTCGGCAATGCGCGGGTGTACAACGGGCAGCCCGGTTCCGGGCATTCGGGAATGGATATCGCGGTGCCGACCGGCACCCCGGTGAAGGCGCCGGCCGCTGGCGTGGTGACGTTTGCCGGACCGGATCTGTACCTCACCGGCGGCACGTTGCTGCTGGATCACGGGTTCGGGATCAGCTCGAACTTCCTGCACCTGTCGCGGATCGACGTAAAGGTCGGCGACCGCGTCGAGCAGGGCCAGGTGATTGCCGCGGTCGGCGCGACCGGCCGTGCGACCGGCCCGCACCTGCATTGGGGCATGAACTGGTTCGACACGCGGATCGACCCGCTGCTGGTGCTGGAACGCGGGAAGTAACCTGAAACGCGGGAGTGACCGGCTGATGGCCGGTGACCTGATGATGCGAGACGAAGCAACATCCGGTAACGCATGACCTGAAACGAAGGCGCCTCTCCGGCACAGGTCATGCGTCCCAGCGCCGATCATCATGGTCGGCAGTCGTTTGGGAACCGACTCTACCGACGGCGCGTCACGCCCCGCGCCGCCCGCCGACGGCACGTCACCCGCGCGCGGCCCACCAGGTGCGCAGCAGCGTGCGCACCGGGGTGGCCTTGAGCTCGCGCCCTTGTGACCACGCCTGCTGGCGCGCACGCGCGAGTGAGGCATACAGGCGGCGCGGGCGCGGGCCCGCCACGCGGGCCGGCCACTGCCGCACCAGCTGCTGGGCCCAGCGCTGCGTGGCATCGCCATCGGCCTGCGCCAGCAGCGAACGTGGCACTGCAGCCACACCCGCTTCGTGCAGGCGCTGGGCCAGGGTCTGCAGCACCACCGGGGTGGCCACATCGCCGCGCGCCGGGGTAGCGAACATCACCGCTTCCACTGCGGCCACGGCGGCGCCGTAGGCCTGCAGGGCGCGCTGCGCGTGCGCCGGGTCCACGGGTACGGCGCGTGCTTCGATCAGGTCCGGCAAGGCCGCCGCCAGTTCACCCCACGGTGCGCGCACGGGCTCCAGCACGCGGCCCAGCGGATGGCGCGAACGCTGCGCGGCCCAGCTGCGCAGCTCCTCGCCCCACCACGCCAGCTTGGCGTCCGCCGGCATTGGGTCGCCGGCGATGTTGAGGATGTCGTCGAATTCCTGCAGCAGCGCGAACCACGCCACCACCAAGGTGCGCTGGGATTCGGCGATGAACGGTTCTGCCACCTGCCATTCCGGCCAGCGGGTCCGCCATTTGTCGAGGAAGCTGTCGAGGGCGGTGGAGGTGGTCATCAGGGGATTCCTTGGGGAGCGCGTATCGACCAACGGTCGATACCTACCAGTGTTGTATGACGCGCGGTTTGACCGGCGTCAGGGTGATGCCCGGCGACCCGTGGGCCGGCCAACGGCCGGCGCTACCGGCGGGCGTCTGGCCAGGCGTCGGCGTGCTGCAGCGCTTCCGGCTGCTCGATCATGACTTCGGCGCCCCAGGACATCGGGTCGTCGGCGTCCAGGCGGTAGCCCCACAGGGCGGCGACCGAGGCCATGCCGGCGGCGTTGGCGGCGACGATGTCGCGCTCGTCATCGCCGACGTAGATGCAGGTGCCCGGGTCGATGCCCATCCGCTCGGCGGCGGCCAGCAGCGGCAGCGGGTGCGGCTTGCGCTGGGCCAGGGTGTCGCCGCCGATCAGCACCGCGCAGCGGGTTTCCCAGCCCAGCTGCGGCAGGATCAGCCGCGCCAGGTATTCGGGCTTGTTGGTGACGATGCCCCAGGCACAGCCTGCGGCCTCCAGCGCGTCGAGCATGCCGGCCACACCATCGAACAGCACCGCGTGCTGGCCGATCAGCGCTTCGTAGCGATCGAGGAACTCCGGCACCAGCGCATCACGTGCGTCCTGCCCCAGTTCCGGAAACGCCACGGCCACCATCGCTCGCGATCCCTTGGACACCACCGGGCGCAACGCCTCCAGCGTGATCGGGGCGCGTCCGCGTGCGGCCAGCATCGCGTTGGCGGTGGCCAGCATGTCCGGCGCACTGTCGAGCAGCGTGCCGTCCAGGTCGAACAGCACCGCCTGCGGAAAACCGGACTCAGCCACGGCCGTCAGCGTCGGGCTTGACCGCGTGGGCCAGGTAGTTGATGTCGGTGCGCGAGCTCAACCGCGCGCGGTTGCGCCACGGCTCGTAGGCCATGCCGCTGACATCGCGCAGATTGAAATCCGCTTCGCGCAGCCACTTGCCCAGCTCGGCCGGCTTGATGAAATCCTGGTAATGGTGCGTGCCCTTGGGCAGCAGGCGCGCGATGTATTCGGCCCCTACGATGGCCACGGCGAACGCAGCCGGGGTGCGGTTGACGGTCGACAGGAACAGCTGGCCGCCCGGCTTGAGCAGGCGGTGGCAGGCGGCGATGATCGCGCCCGGGTCTGGCACGTGTTCCAGCATTTCCATGCAGGTGACCACGTCGAAGCTGCCCGGCTGTTCGGCGGCGAGGTCTTCGGCGGCCTGCACGCGGTAGTCCACCGTGACGCCCGACTCCAGCCCGTGCAGGCGGGCGACCTTGACCAGCTCCGGGGCCAGGTCGATGGCGGTCACGTCGGCGCCGGCCTGGGCCAGCGCTTCGCTGAGCAGGCCGCCGCCGCAGCCGATGTCGAGCACGCGCGCACCGCGCAGCGTGACCCGGTCCGCAACGTACTTCAGGCGCACCGGGTTCAGCGCGTGCAACGGCTTCTGCGGACCGTCAGCGTCCCACCAGCGGTTGGCGAGCGCGGCGAACTTGTCCAGTTCGGCCTGGTCGAAATTGGTGGAAGCGTGGGGGGCGTTCATGGCTGTCCTTTTCGCGCCTCAGGCGCGTGCATATCAATGACGAGCGTGACGAATGCGCTCGCGCCACTGGCGGGCGTTGGCGACGATGGCAGCGGTGTCCATGCCGACCAGCTCGCGCTGGACCAGCTTGGGCTGCCCGGCAATCCAGACATCGCTCACCTGGTGGCGGCCGGCGGCATACACCAGCTGCGAAAGCACGTGGTGCAGCGGCTGGGTTTCCAACGCCGACAGGTCCACGCAGACCAGGTCGGCCTGCTTGCCCACTTCGATCGAGCCGATGCGGTCGCCGAAGCCCAGCGCGCGTGCGCCGCCCAGGGTGGCCGCACGCAGCGTGGTGGCCGCGTCCAGCGCGGTGGCATCGTTGGCCACGGCCTTGGCCAGGATCGCCGCGGTGCGGTTTTCGCTGAACATGTCCAGGTCGTTGTTGCTGGCGCAGCCATCGGTGCCGATCGCCAGGTTGACCCCGGCGCGCTGCAGGGCGCAGGCCGGGCAGAACCCGGAGGCCAGCTTGAGGTTGGATTCGGGGCAATGCACCACGCTCACGCCGCGTTCGGCGCAGAGGTGGATTTCCGCTTCGGTCAGCTGGGTCATATGCACCGCGATCAGGCGGTCGTTGACCAGCCCCAGGCGGTCCAGCCGCGCCAGCGGGCGCTGGCCGTGCAGCTTGATCGAATCGCTGATTTCCTGGGCGGTTTCATGCGTGTGCAGGTGCACCTGCATGTCCAGCTGGTCGGACAGCATGCGCACGCGTTCGAAGTTGGCGTCGTTGACGGTGTACGGCGCGTGCGGGGCGAACGACGTGCCGATCAGCGGGTCGTTGCGCCACTGGTCGTGCAGCTCGCCGGCCTTGGCGAAGTACTCGTCGTCGGTCTTGGCCCAGGCGGTAGGAAAATCGATGATCACCGCGCCGACCAGCGCACGGAAGCCGTGCTGCTTGTAGACCGCCGCCTGGACGTCGGCGAAGAAGTAGTTTTCGTTGGCGCAGGTGGTGCCACCGCGCAGCATTTCAGCGATGGCCAGGGTGGTGCCATCGGCGACGAATTCCGGGCCGATCACCGCCGCTTCCACCGGCCAGATGTGCTGCTGCAGCCACACCATCAGCGGAAGGTCGTCGGCCACGCCGCGCAGCAGCGTCATCGGGTTGTGCGTGTGGGCGTTGACCAGGCCGGGCATCAGCGCTGCATCGGGGCGCGAGACCACCTGGCGGGCACTGAAGCGCGCGCGCGCTTCGGCGCGCGGCAGGATCGCCACGATTTCGCTGCCGCGCACGGCCACGGCATGGTCTTCCAGCACCACCGCATGCGGTTCGATCGGGACCACGTAACCGGCTTCGATCAACAGGTCACAGGGTTCGGGAATGCGGGTGGTGTCGGTCATGCGGTCTCGCTTTGGGGGGCGGTGATCCGACGCTGCGGGATCACCGCGATGTGCGGGTGGGGTAGAGCCGACTGTCAGTCGGCTGCCGTTCGCGACGCGCGTTCAGACCCCGCCTGAAGCAGCCGACTAACAGTCGGCTCTACGTCGGCTCTACCGTAATTCGACTTCGTCGAATTACTTGCCGGCGCGTGCGGAGTACTCGCCCGAGCGGGTGTCGACCTTGATGATTTCATCCTGGTTGACGAACAGCGGCACGCGGACCACGGCGCCGGTTTCCAGGGTGGCCGGCTTGCCGCCACCGCCGGAGGTGTCGCCACGGACGCCCGGATCGGTTTCGGTGATCTTCAGTTCGACGAAGTTCGGCGGCTGCACGAAGATCGGCTCACCGTTCCACAGGGTCACGATGCAGGACTCTTCGCCCTTCAGCCACTTCTCGGCGCCGCCCATGCCCGACTTGGTCGCCTGGACCTGCTCGAAGGATTCCGGGTCCATGAAGTGCCAGTACTCGCCATCGCTGTACATGAAGTTCATGTTGGTATCCACGACGTCGGCCTTCTCCACGTCGTCGGTGGCCTTCATGGTCATTTCGACCACGCGGCCGGACTTGATGAAGCGGTACTTCATGCGGGTGAAGGCCTGGCCCTTGCCCGGCTTGACGTACTCGGTCTCGGTGATGACCGCCGGTTCATTGTTGACCAGGATCTTCATCCCGTTCTTGACGTCGTTCATGCCAACAGTGGCCATGCTGAAACTCCTGAATGGGCAAACGCCGCGCAGGCGCGGCGAGCCGGATAGAATGGAAAGGCTTTCCCTATGATAACCGCAGGCCCCCATTCCATGCAGCTCTCCGCCACGCCCCTGCCCACCCCCGTCCGCTGGCAGCAGCTGTGGCGCGAGGCGGTCCGCGACCCGCGGACCCTGCTGGAACAGCTGGGGCTGGACCCGGACGCGCTGCCGGTATCGGCCGAGGCGACCGGGCAGTTCGCGCTGCGGGTGCCGCAGGGCTTCATCGCCCGCATGCGCCAGGGCGACCGCCACGACCCGCTTCTGCGCCAGGTACTGCCGGTGACCGACGAGCTGCAGCACGCGCCGGGCTTCACCCTGGATGCGGTCGGCGATGGCCTGGCCCGCAAGGCCACCGGGGTGATCCAGAAGTACCAGGGTCGTGCCCTGCTGGTGACCACCGGCAGCTGCGCGATCAATTGCCGTTACTGCTTCCGCCGGCATTTCGACTACGGCACCGAGAACGCGGCCCGCGAGGGCTGGCGCGAGGCGGTGGACGCCATTGCGCAGGACCCGGGCATCGACGAAGTGATCCTGTCCGGCGGCGACCCGTTGTCGCTGGCCACCCACAAGCTGGTGGAGTTGACCCAGGCGCTGAAGCAGATTCCGCACCTGCGCCGCCTGCGCATCCACAGCCGCCTGCCGGTGGTGCTGCCCGAGCGGGTGGACGAGGAGCTGGTGCAGTGGATCGCCGCCCTGCCCTGGCCGGTGGCGTTCGTGATCCACGCCAACCACGCCAACGAATTCGACGCATCGGTGGATGCGGCCATGGCGCGCCTGCGCGGCGCCGGCGCCACCCTGCTCAACCAGGCAGTGCTGCTACGCGGGGTGAACGATTCGCTGCAGGCGCTGCAGGACCTGAGCGAGCGCAGTTTTGCTGCAGGCGTGCTGCCGTATTACCTGTACCAGGTGGACCGGGTACAGGGCGTGGCGCATTTCGAGGTGGACGATGCAACGGCCAAATCGCTGCACGCGCAGCTGACGGCGCGGTTGTCCGGGTACCTGGTACCGAAGCTGGTTCGGGAAATTTCCGGCGATTCGAGCAAACGGCCGGTGTGACGCCTGACGTATCCGGACCTCTGCACGTTACGTAACAATTCGTAGCCCCGGCCGTTGGCCGGACACCGCGCGCAGCGCGGCCCAAGCGTCCGGAGGCGGTCTCGCAACGGTTGCGGCCAACACCCCGGCGTTTGGGCGTTCCGAAGCCGCGCGTCGGGCGTTCATGACGCCCGAACGAAAAGCAGCCGGCCAACGGCCGGGGCTACGAATTGTTACGGGCCCATTGGGATCGGGATCAATCAACCAGGGGCCCGGAACATTTCCGGCGCCTTTTTATCTGCCCGATTCGATCATTTCCACGACATCGGTGGCCGTGATCGGCACGCTCAGCCAATAGCCCTGCGCCAGATCGCAACCGCGCTGGCTCAGCAGGTCGAACTGCACTTCCTGTTCGATGCCTTCGGCCACCACGGTGATGCCCAGCGCATGGGCCATGGCGATGATCGCCGTGGTCAGGGCCAGGTCGTCCGGGTCGCGCTGCATGTCGGCGACGAAGCTCTTGTCGATCTTGACCCCGTCCACCGGCACCTGGCGCAGGTGGCTCAGCCCCGAGAAGCCGGTGCCGAAATCGTCCAGCCAGACCTTCACGCCGGTGCGGTGCAGCTTGTCCAGCAGCGCCGCGGCCAGCATCTCATCGCCGATCACCGCCGTTTCGGTCAGCTCCAGGTGCAGGCGCGAGGCCGGAAGGCCGGTGTCACGCAGGCAGTCGGCCACCAGCTGGGGCAGCTCGCCGCCGCGCAGCTGGCGCGGGGATACGTTGACCGAGACGAACATGCCTTCGCCATCGGACGAATGCGGCCACTGCACCGCTTCCATGCAGGCCGCGCGCAGCACCTTCGGGCCGATCACTTCGATCAGGCCGCTCTGTTCGGCCACTTCGATGAACACCGAGGGCGGAATGGTGCCCAGGGTGGGGTGCTGCCAGCGCAGCAGCACTTCGACCCCGACCATGCGGCGGTCGCGGGTACGGAAGATGGGCTGGTAGACCAGGCGCAGCTCGCCGCGCTCCCAGGCGCCGCGCAGTTCCTGCTCCATGTGCACGCGGCGTTCCACCGCATGGTCCATGGCTCGGCTGTAATAGCGGTAGCAGTTCTTGCCGGCGACCTTGGCCTGGTACATGGCGATGTCGCCATTCTTGAGCAGGGTGGTCGCATCGGCGGCATCGTCGGGGAACAGGGTCACGCCGATGGAGGTGCCGAGGAACAGCTCGCGGCCCTGCACCACCAGCGGCTTGCTCAGTTCGCGGACCAGCAGTTCAGCCAGCTGGCGCGCGCTCGCCGCCACGTCGCCATCGCCGATCAGGATCACGAACTCGTCGCCGCCAAAGCGGGCCAGCAGCGCTTCGTCGCCGCCGGCCTGGGCCACCGCCGCACTGATGCGCTGGGCGAACTGCAGCAGCGCTTCATCGCCGGCCTCGTGGCCGAGGGTGTCGTTGACGCGCTTGAAGTCGTCCATGTCGGCGAACAACAGGCCCAAGCGGTGGTTGGACGCGCGCGCGGCCATCAGCCGGTGGTCCAGCGCCTCGCGGAACGCCAGCCGGTTGGTCAGCCCGGTCAGGGCATCGGTATAGGCCATGTGGCGCACTTCGCGATCGTGCCGCGCAATGGCCTCGCTCATCCGGCCGAACGCACGCACCAGCTCGCCCACTTCGTCCTGGCGGTTGCTGTTGCTCAGCTGCGGCCGGTAGTCACCCGCCTCGATCTGGCGCGCGGCGGCGGCCAACCCGCGGATCGGGCCGACCAGGGTGCGCTGCACATACACGATGACCCCCGCGCCGATGGCCAGCAGCAGGCCCAGCATCAGCAGCAGCCAGCCCAGGTGGCGCTTGCCCACCTGCTGCAGGCGCTCGCCCAGGGTCAGGTTGGCCCGCTGCTCCATGGCCTGCACGTCATCCAGCGCCATGCCGACGCGGACCCCGCCGATGCGCTGGTTGCCGATCATGATCGGCATCGCGTTGTCGAGCACCTTGGGCGATTGCTGCACCACCAGCTTGCGCGCGCCGACTGCCCCGGCGGCCAGCGGATCTTCCATGGGCCGGCCGAAATCGATCACTTCGGTCGAGCCGTCGTGGATCAGCTTGCCGTCCTCGTCGAACACCAGCACGTAGCGCACCACCTGCTGCCGCGAGGTATTGCGCACCAGCGCACCCACCTGGGCCAGGTCGTTGTAGTACAGCGGGTTGGCCAGCGCGTCGGACAGCTCGCGCGCCAGGGCCTCGCCCCGGCTGCGCACGCTGCGGTCGAACAGTTCGTGGATGACGCTGCCGCTGAGGTGCTTGACCTCCTCCTGCATCGCCGCCTGGCGCCCCAGCACCACGGCCACGATCGCCACCACCACCACCATCGCCCCGCCCATCGCCAACACGAAACGGGACTGCATTCCGGAACCCAACGGCCTCATTCCACTTCCATCCGCACGCGTGTAAGACCCTGTTTCAATTCATCCAAACGGTGCTGCATCTGCGCATCGACCCGATGGAACCCGGACGTACCAAAAAACTTCTCGAGCGCATCCTGCGCCTGCGGATCCGAGGCGGCATCCAGCAGTACCTGCTGCAACCTGTCACGCACTTTCGGGTCCAGCCCCGCCCGCACCACTTCCACCGCACGCGGGTACGGCTCGGTGCGATGGATGGCACGGAAGTCGCGGCGGAACGCGGCCGGAATCCGGTGCGGATCGGCCCAGTCCACGCTGCTGACCGCGCCGGCATCGACCATGCCCTTGTGCACGAAGGTGGCGATGTTGGCCTCCGACCGCGCGAACACATAGCCCACCGTATCGGGCGCGGCCGCGTCGCGCGCGGACAACAGGATCTCCGGGGTCAGGCCGTTCTGCAACAGGGTCATCACCGGCACCAGGTAGGCGCTGGTGGAGGCCACGTTCTGCAGGGCCAGGGTGTGGCCCTTGAGGTCGGCCAGCGAGGTGATGGGGCTGTCGCGGCGCACGAAAAACACGGTCTGGTAATCGCGCACGCCGCTGCGTTCGGTCAGCAGCAGCGGCTGGGCGCCACTGCGCAGGCCCAGGTTCACGGCGGTACCAGAGGTTTCGGTGACCCAGTCGACCCGGCCACGGCGCAGGTAGCTGGCCATCTGCTGCGCATCGGGCGCCATCAGGATGCGGCCTTCGGTGATGCCGACATCGCGCATGCGTGGAACAACATAGTCGAGCAGGGGTTGCAGTTGCGCATAGTGTGACTTGGGGTTGTCGCTGATCCGGCCCAGCACCAGGACATGGCCCGGTTCGGCGTGGCCCGGACGGGTGTCATCAGGGGCGGCCGCTGCGGTGCCAGCCGTCAAGACGCTGGCCAGACACAGCAACCCTCCCTGCAACAGCCATCGCAGTACCGGCAATCCCATCCGCTCCCCCCAAGGAATCGAGACAGCCTACCCGAAAAAGTGAGACGTGCGTCAGGTCATTCCGGTTTAGCGTTCGCCAGACGTGCCATCCGCTGGGCGTCGGCCAGGATGCCGCGCAGCAGCCGCACTTCCTGTTCGCTCAGTTCGGTGCGCAGGAACAGCCGGCGCAGTTTGCGCATGGCCGAATCCGGGGCACGGCCCTTGTGAAAGTCGATCTCGTCCAGGGTCTGGCCGAGCTGGCCGAACAGGCCCTCGACCTGGGCGTGGCTGGCCGGCTGTTCACGATGTTCAGGATCGGCCGGGGCGGCCGCTTCCACCCCACCCAGGCTGGCCATGCGCAGCTCGTAGGCCAGCACCTGCACGGCGGCGGCGAGGTTCAGCGAGCTGAACTCCGGGTTGGAAGGAATGTGCACGGCCAGGTGGCACAGCTGCAGCTCTTCATTGGTCAGGCCGGTACGCTCGCGACCGAATACGAAGGCGACCTCGCCATCAACCTCGGCCGCCTTGGCCAAGGCGCGCTGGGCGGCCACGCCGGGCAGCAGTTCTTCCAGCTGGACGCGGCGGGCGCGGGCGGTGCAGCCGAGCACCAGCCGGCAGTCGGCCACGGCTTCGGCCAGGGTGGCCACGACCGGGGCGTCGCCCAGCACGTCCTCGGCGCCGGCCGAGCGGCGGAAGGCTTCTTCATCCAGCGGCTTTTCGGGGGCGACCAGCACCAGCCGGCCCAGTCCCATGGTCTTCATGGCACGCGCGGCGGCGCCCATGTTGCCGGGGTGCTGGGTGCCCACGAGGACGAAACGGATGCGGGAGGGAGCGGATTCAGTGGACATGAACAGGCCAAACGCGAGCAGGACAGTCACAAATGGTAAACTGTGTGACCGGCCTCTGCGCCGGGACCGCTCTTTTCCCCCGCCAGTACCCCCTACTCTGCCTTTCCGGGAGCTTTTCGCCATGCAGAAACCCGCCGTCACCGTCATGGTCAAGGCCGCCCGCCTCGCCGGCAACGTCCTGTTGCGCAACATCAACAAGCTGGAGGCGTTGAACGTCGTGCAGAAGGGGCGCATGGACTATGCCAGTGAAGTCGATGCGGATGCGGAGAAGGTGATCGTCAAGGAACTCAAGCGCGCCTATCCCGAGTACGGGATCATGGGCGAGGAAGGCGGCGTGCAGGCCGTCAACCGCTACATGTGGGTCATCGACCCGCTCGACGGCACCAGCAACTACCTCCGCGGCTTCCCGCACTACTGCGTCTCCATTGCGCTGGTCGAAAACGGCGAGCCGATCGACGCGGTGATCTTCGATCCGCTCCGCAATGAACTGTTCACCGCCAGCCGTGGCGCCGGTGCGGTGTTGAACGACCGCCGCATCCGCGTGGCCGACCGCAAGGACCTGGCGGGCGCGATGATCCACACCGGCTTCGCCCCGCGCGAGCGCAATCGCACCAGCGCCCAGCTGAAGGCGGTGGACGCGCTGCTGGTCCACGCCGAAGACGTGCGCCGCACCGGTTCGGCCGCGCTGGACCTGGCCTACGTGGCCTGCGGCCGCGCCGACGCCTACTTCGAAGCAGGCGTGAAAGCCTGGGACATCGCCGCCGGCGTACTGCTGGTCCGCGAGGCCGGCGGCCGCGTCTGCGACTTCAAGGGCGCAACCCCGGGCCGCATGGACAGCCGTGGCCCGGAAACCCAGCAGATCGTGGCCGGCAACGTGAAGAACACCGACATCCTGCAGAAGGTGCTGGTCAACACGGGCTACGCGGCCGAGTTCGACGCGAAGTTCTGATCTGGTTGATGTGAGATTCAAGCAACGGCGCCTTCGGGCGCCGTTTTTTTTCCTCCGCGCGTAGAGCGCTGGCTGTTCCGTTGTTCCCGCGCGGAGCGAGGACGGGGATGCCCTGGCCGGACACGCGTGAACCCATCCATGGGGCTTATCGCAGCATCCATGCTGCTCAAAGTCCGGCCAGGGCATCCCCGCCCTCGCCCCCTCAGTTCTCTGCGACGACCGGACACAAGATCAAAAGCGTCTTGCCCGGCACATTCGCGCGGCGGCTCAGCCACGCATGGCGTGGCTCTACGGCGTAACACCTCGCTCGACCCTATGCCAATTGCATTTGATTTTCGGTCCGCCGGCGCGATCTGTCTGGGGGCGCGGGGTGGGAGGGGGTAGCGGGGCTTTGAGCAGCATGGATGCTGCGATAAGCCCCATGGATGGGTTCACGCGTGCCCCGCTACCCCCTCCCACCCCGCGCCCCCGCGCGCAGAGAATGAAAACGCTAGTGCTTCCCAGCGCGGGAAGCCCGGCAGGCGAAGGCTTTCTGCATTGCGCACCGACCAACGGTCGGTACCTACCGATGCCGCAAAAAGAAAACGCCCGACCAAAAGGCCGGGCGCTTCATTCAAACCAACCACTACTGCATCAGGCCACGGTGTTGCTCGCGGCCTTGAGCGCGGCAATGCGCTCTTCCAGCGGCGGGTGGCTCAGGAACAGCTTCTTGGCGGTGGCGCCGGCGATGCCGAACGCGGCGATCTGGGTCGGCAGGGTGCTCTGGCCGTGATTGAGCTTCAGGCGCTCCAGTGCGGCGATCATCTTCTGCCGGCCGGCCAGGTGCGCGCCGCCGGCGTCGGCGCGGAACTCGCGATGGCGCGAGAACCACATGGCGATCATGGTCGCGAACAGGCCGAACACCATTTCCAGCACGAACACGATGATGAAGTAGGCAAAGCCGCGGCCGCCGCCTTCGCGGTTGCCCGACAGCGCACTGTCGATGATGCCGCCGACCACGCGCGCCAGCACGATCACGAACGTGTTGAGCACGCCCTGCAGCAGCGCCATGGTGATCATGTCACCGTTGGCCACGTGCGCGATTTCATGGCCCAGTACCGCCTCGGCCTCGTCCTCGCTCATGTTCTGCAGCAGGCCCGTGGAGACCGCCACCAGCGCGTTGTTGCGGTTGGCACCGGTCGCGAACGCGTTGATTTCCGGGCCGTCATACACCGCCACTTCCGGCATGCCGATACCGGCTTCGCGCGCCTGGCGCTCCACCGTGGCCAGCAGCCAGCGCTCGGTCTGGTTGCGCGGCTCGGTGATCACTACCGCGCCCGTGGAACGCTTGGCCATCCACTTGGACAGCAGCAGCGAGATCAGCGACCCGCCGAAGCCGAAGATGGCCGCAACCACCAGCAGGCCGCTCATGCTTGCGGGATCGATACCGGCCAGGCGCATTACGAAGCCTGCCAGGATCAACACGGCGAAGTTGGTCGCGAGGAACAGGGCAATACGACTGAACATGGGGAAAGGACGCTTTCTAGGTGGGTGTTGCTGCAAATCTGCGGGGACTTCATGTTGAATTCAAGTCGCAACCTGACCGACGATTCATAGTTCATGTCCATGACTGCCTACCGCGGGCGCTTCGCCCCCTCGCCCACCGGCCCCCTCCACGCCGGCTCGCTGCTCGCCGCCTTCGGCAGCTGGCTGCTGGCCCGGCACGCCCGTGGCCAGTGGCTGGTCCGGGTCGAAGACGTCGACCCGCCCCGCACCGTGCCTGGCGCCATCGACCAGCAACTGGCGGCCCTGGCCGCCTTCGGCCTGGGCAGCGATGACGCCATCGTCCACCAGAGCCAGCGCGACGCCCTCTACCAGGCCGCGCTGGACCGCCTGCTGGCCGAGGACAAGGCCTTTGCCTGCCACTGCAGCCGTACCGAACTGGCCGACCAGCAGGGTATTCATCATTACTGCGTGGCACGTACTGAACGCGCCCGACCGGCCATCCGCCTGCGCGTGCCGCCGGGCAGCGTGGTCGCGTTCGACGACGGCCTGCGCGGCCGGGTCCGCCAGGACGTGCATGCCGAGGTCGGCGATTTCGTGCTGCGCCGGGCGGACGGCTACTGGGCTTACCAGCTGGCCGTGGTGGTCGACGACGGCGACCAGGCCATCACCGACGTGGTCCGCGGCGCTGACCTGCTCGATTCCACGCCGCGCCAGATCCTGCTGCAGCAGGCGCTGGGGCTGCCCACCCCGCGCTACCTGCACCTGCCGCTGCTGCTGGAGCCGGACGGGCTCAAACTGTCCAAATCCGCCGCCGCGCGCCCGGTCGATGCCGATCGTCCCCTGCCCGCCCTGCAGCAGGCCTGGGCGCAGCTTGGCCAGGATCCCGCATGCCTGCTGGGCACCCGCAGCGTTGCCGAGCTCCTCGAACGGGCCGTTGCCGGCTTCGACCCGGCGCGATTGCCACCGGGTGACATCCGCCTTGACGCCGACGCCTGCTGAGCCGCCCATTTTCCGCCGCGATGTTGCAGAATCGCTGTCCCCCCCTGTTGGCCCCGGAGTAGCTGCTCATGACATCTCGCGTCGCACTGGTCACCGGTGGTACCGGCGGTATCGGTTCCGCCATCTGCCAACGTCTGGCCGACCAGGGCCATCGGGTTGCCACCAACTACCGTGACGAAGCCAAGGCCCTGGCCTGGCGCGAGAAGATGCTGGCGCGCGGCTGCGACGTGGCGATCTTCCCCGGCGACGTCTCCGATCCGGATACCGCCGAACAGATGGTGCACGCGGTGGAAGCCGCACTGGGCCCGGTCGAGATCCTGGTCAACAACGCCGGCATCACCCGCGACACCACCTTCCACCGCATGCGCGCCGACCAGTGGCACGACGTGATCAACACCAACCTCAATTCGGTGTTCAACGTCACCCGCCCGGTCATTGAAGGCATGCGCCGCCGCGGCTGGGGCCGGGTGATCCAGATCAGCTCGATCAACGGCCTGAAGGGCCAGTACGGCCAGGCCAACTACGCCGCCGCCAAGGCCGGCATGCACGGCTTCACCATCTCGCTGGCGCGCGAGAATGCCGGCTTCGGCATCACCGTCAACACCATCTCGCCCGGCTACGTCGCCACCGACATGGTGATGGCCGTGCCCGACGAAGTACGCGCCAAGATCATCGCCGACATCCCCACCGGCCGCCTCGGCAAGCCCGAGGAAATCGCCTACGCCGTCGCCTTCCTGGTCGCCGAAGAAGCCGCCTGGATCACCGGCTCCAACCTCGACATCAACGGCGGCCACCACATGGGCTGGTAACGCTTACACCGTTACCCCTCCACAGGTTCCACGGCCGCCCAACGGCTGGCGCCACCGGCATGGCAGCATGCCGCGAAAAAAATGCTGCACTTCACCCGCCCGCCCACCGCAGGAGGAGCCCCCTTTTGTTAAAGGGGGCGCGCCGAAGGCGCGGGGTTAAGGCGGCATGCCGCAGGGGCCCACGTTTTGCGCAGCAAAACGTGGGCAAGCGCAGCAGGCGTTGCGAATACCCCGGAATGCTGCACCCATGCTGCGCAGCATGAAGAACGCCAGCAAATGACCAAAGGAGGTTGCAACGCCTGCTGCGCTGCGCCATGCTTCGCCCTTACGCTGACGAGTGATTGCTTCATGGCTGCGAACCGCATCATCAAGAAGTATCCCAACCGCCGTCTCTACGACACCGAGATTTCCAGTTACATCACCATCGAGGACGTGCGCCAGCTCATCCTGGACGGCGAGGACTTCGAAGTCCGCGACGCCAAGAGCGGCGACGACCTGACCCGTTCAGTGTTGCTGCAGATCATCGCCGACCAGGAACAGGACGGTGAGCCCATGCTCTCCACCCAGCTGCTCAGCCAGCTGATCCGGTTCTATGGCGATTCGCTGCAGGGCTTCATGGGCAACTACCTGGAGCGCAGCATGCAGGTCTTCCTGGACCAGCAGCAGCAGTTCCGTCAGCAGATGGGCAACCTGCTCGGCCAGACCCCGTGGGCGATGATGAACCAGCTCACCGAACGCAACCTTGAGCTTTGGCAGGACTTCCAGCGCAACATGGGCGGCGGCTTCGGCCCGCGTCCGCCGGGTACCCAGACCGGCACCGGTACGGGCACCGGCAAGCCCGAAGCCCCCACGGCCGGCAAGACCCGGCGTTGACTGCTTCGCCCGGCAGCGCGGGGCCGCATGAAAAAAGGCGCAGCCTCACGGCCGCGCCTTTTTCATTTGCGCCCCCTGGAAATCAGCGCTTGGGTTTGGCGCAGCCGGTGCAGATCCGCTCCACCTGGTAGCCCTTGGCGCGCAGCTTTTCGACGACGCCATCATCGCCCAGCAGGTGCAGCGAGCCCACCACCACCAGCGTGCCCCCCTGCCCGGCCTTGAGCTGCTGCTCCAGCTTCGGCACCCAGGCATTGTTGCGGTCGGTATTGATGCGCTTGTACAGCTGCGGGTACTCGCCGCGCATTTCCGCGGCCATCGAGGTCCACAGCAGCTTGTCGTCGCCACGACGCCAGGCGTCGTGCAGCTTGCGACCCATCGCATCGGCCTGGCCGGCCTGGTCCAGCGCCTCGGCCACCATCTGCTGCTGCTCCTGCGCGGACATGCCCGAGAGCACCGCCACCTGCGTATCGATGTCTTCCAGGCCGCTGGTCGGCTTGCCCGCATCCGCGGCGCGGGTCATGAAATGCCGATCCAGCCCCAGCGCCGGGTCCAGGCCCATCTTGGCGAACTGCGACAGCGTGATGGTCAGCCCGACGAACCACGGCTTCATGCCCTGCAACTGTGCCAGCGGCAGGTTGTTGTCGCGCGCGTAGGCCTGCAGTTTGGTCCAGGTGGCGTCGTCCAGGTCACGCCTGAGTTCACTGCCATCGGTGCGCATCGCCGCCTGCAGCATCTTGCGGGTCAGGTCCGGCGACTGCATGTCCTGCGGCGAGAGTTCGAACACCACGCGCTTGGACGCCGCGAAGGCCTGGTCCACGTCGGCCGCCAGCGGATAATCGTCGGCACGCAGCAGATGGAACGAGCCCAGCAGGTACACCCGGCTGTCGCCCGGGCCGGTCACCTTCCACAGCAGCGGCACCGGCGCGGTGGATTTTGCCGCCGGCGCGGCGGCCATCGTGGTTGCGCTGCCCAGCAGCAGGCCGGTAGCCAGCAGCAGCGGGGCCGCCAGTCGCTTCAGCATCGTCATGCTCAAACCCCTCCCTGGGGTGTGTGGTAGGCCTGCTCACCGGCTTCGACCTTCAGGTCCAGGCGGTTTTCCGGCGGGGTCAGTGGGCACGTGGCGAACGGCGTGAACGCACACGGCGGGTTGTAGGCGTGGTTGAAATCAATCACCACCTTGCCGCTCGCATCCGGTGCGGGCAGGTCCAGGTAGCGGCCAGCCGGGTAACTGCCATGGCCGCTGGTGCGGTCGCCGAAGATCACGAACAGCTCGCGCCCCGGCTCACCCAGCGCTTCCAGCCGCCAGGTCTTTCCATCGCGCTCGAATTCCAGCGCACCCGAATTCGGCATCTCGGTGGTGAGGCCGGTGATGTCCACGATCGGCAGGGTCTTGCCGGCCGGGTGCGGAACAAACCGCGCGCTGATGCGCCAGTCCGGACCACCCGGCCAGTAGTTCAGGCCAGTGAAGCCGGTGCGCGAATAGGCGTCGGCATGCTTGACCCGCAGCGCGTAGCGCTCACCACGGTGGATCAGGCTGAGCTGGCCCTTGCCATCATCGAAGCCGATAAGCGTAGGCGCCGGATCGCGGTCGCTCTGGAAACGGATCGGCCCGGTGAGCGGCTTGCCGTCCACGGTCAGTGCCGTGCCGCGCTCGGGGGTGAAGGTGAGTATGTCGCCCCGGTGCGCCACCATGCCCAGCTTGGCCGGGCCCACGGCCAGGCGGATGCCGCTGCCGGGGCCGCTGCCGATGTAGTGCGCCTTGTGCTCCAGCCAGTGCAGGCCGACCAGGCTGGTCCAGCCATCGGGCGCGTGCAGCTCGGTGTAGCGCTGCTGTCGCCATTGCTGCTGTTCGGCGGCGAATGCCGGATCCACCGCCGCCGGCGCCGGCGCGGCTTCTTTATCGCCACACCCTGCCAGGCCCAGCGCCAGCACTGCCGCGCCGAGTCCCCATCCCCAAGTACGCATCGTGCTCCCCTTCAACGTCCGCGCAGGAACCAGCGGTCGATTTCCGCCAGTGAAAAACGGGCCCAGGTGGGCCGGCCGTGGTTGCATTGGCCGGACCGCTCGGTAATTTCCATGTCGCGCAGCAGCGCGTTCATTTCCGGCAGGGTCAGCCGCCGGTTGGCGCGCACCGCACCGTGGCAGGCCATGGTCGACAACAGTTCGTCGCGCGCACTGGCGATGCGCCGGCTCTGGCCGTGTTCGCGCAGGTCGGTGAGCACATCGCGCAGCAGCCCTTCCGGCTCGGCGTTGGCCAGCAGCGCGGGAATGCTGCGCACATGCAGCGAACCGGGACCGGACCGGGTGATCTCGAACCCCAGCGCGGTCAGCGTATCGGCTTCGCGCTCGGCGGTATCGGCATCGCGCTCGCCTACTGCCAGGGTGATCGGCACCAGCAGCGGCTGCGCATGCAGGCCGGTGGCATCGTGCGCGGTCTTCAGCCGCTCATAGCCGATCCGCTCGTGGGCGGCATGCATGTCCACCACGATCAGGCCTTCGGCGTTCTCGGCCAGGATGTAGATGCCGTGCAGTTGCGCCACCGCATAGCCCAGCGGCGGCACGCCACTGTCGGCCGCGGTGACCGGCAGGCCCTGCTCGCTGGGCATCGGCGGCAGCGCGGCATCGCTGCCGGCCGGGCGCGCGTACAGCGCTGCATAGGCCGACGGGGCATCGGCCACGCGCAGGCCCAAAGGCGACTGCTGCGGGCGCCAGGCCGTGTTGCCCATGCCACCACCGCCACCGCCAACGCCCGCCAACGCGTAGCCCGTGCCGGCCGCCGCACTGGCGTAGGCAGGCGCGGCAGCCTCGGCGACGCCCTCGCTGCCCGCCCCCGTCGCGGTCATGCCCGCACGGGTTTCGGCCAGCGCTTCCTTCAACGTGCGGTAGACGAAGTCATGGATCAACCTCGAATCGCGGAAACGCACTTCATGCTTGGCCGGGTGCACGTTGACGTCCACCCGGGTCGGGTCCAGCTCCAGGAACAGCACGTACGCGGGCTGGCGGCCATGGAACAGCACATCGCCGTAGGCCATCTTCACCGCATGGGCCACGCTGCGGTCGCGCACCGAACGACCGTTGACGTACAGATACTGCTGGTCCGTGCTGGCGCGCGAATAATGCGGCTGCGCGATCCAGCCATGCAGGCGCAGCCCGGCACCGCTGTGGTCCACGCGCATGGCCTGGGTGGCGAAGTCTTCGCCCAGCGTTTCGCCCAGCCGCGCATCCGAATACAGATCCCCCGGCTTGTAGCGCCGCGACGGCTTGCCGTTGTGCGACACGCGCAGCTCCACGTCCGGCCGCGCCAGCGCCAGAGAACGCAGCCATTCTTCGATATGGCCCAGTTCGGTCCGCTCGGCGCGCAGGAATTTGCGGCGAGCCGGCACGTTGTAGAACAGCTCGCGCACTTCCACCGTGGTGCCCGGTGCATGTGCGCGCGGGGTGACTTCGCCCAGCTTGCCGCCTTCGATCTGCAGCGCCGAGCCATGCTCGTCACTGCGCCGGCGCGAGGCCAGGGTAAAGCGGCTCACCGACGCGATCGACGGCAGCGCCTCGCCACGGAAGCCCAGCGTGGCCACCGCTTCCAGGTCATCCAGACTGGCGATCTTGCTGGTGGCATGCCGTGACACCGCCAGCGGCAGTTCTTCCGGTGCGATGCCACCGCCGTCGTCACGGATGCGGATCAACCGCACCCCACCCTCTTCCAGATCGATATCCACGCGGGTGGCACCGGCATCGAGCGCGTTTTCCACCAGTTCCTTGACCACCGACGCCGGGCGTTCAACGACTTCGCCCGCGGCGATCTGGTTGATGAGGATTTCGGGAAGCTGGCGGATGGTCATGCGGGAATGATATCCGGATCGTGGGGATGGATTCCGATATCGATTGGCCAATGGGCCCATGGTCGATTGAGCCCGATCCCCATGGGCCCGTAAAAATTCGTAGCCCCGGCCGTTGGCCGGACACCGCGCGCAGCGCGGCCCAAGCGTCCGGAGCCGACGATTCATCGGTTGCGGCCTTCCCACCGGCGTTTACGCGTTCCGAAGACGCCCGTCAGGCGTTCATGACGCCTGATAGGCGGTTCCGTTTCGGATTTACACCCGGATGCATGGCCGCCAGCGAGACCAGGTCGAGCTCCGGACGCTTGGGCCGCGCTGCGCGCGGTGTCCGGCCAACGGCCGGGGCCACGAACCGTTACGTAACGTCCGGATACCCGGATCAATCGACCATGGGCCCCAGTGGGTACGTTGGGGCCGGGCAGACGCCACAAAAAAACCCGCCGAAGCGGGTTTTTATTTGCTGCCGCCGGCGACCGTGCTGGCCGCGTCTATTTCGGCCTGGGCGCGGGCCGCGTAGAGCGTGCCTGGCGGCGGCTGGCGGCTGAAGAAGGTGTGCACGCCGTCGAGAACCGCACCGGCGATCTGGCGTTGGTAGGCCGGGTCCATCAGGCGGCGCTCTTCGTCCGGGTTGGAGATGAAGGCGGTTTCCACCAGCATCGCCGGCATGTCCGAGGTGCGCAGCACCGCGAAGTTGGCCCGTTCAATCGCCGGCTTGTGGTTCTTGCCGATCCGCTTCAGCCCGCCCAGCACGTGCCCGGCCGCGTCTTCCGAGGCCTTCATGTAACCGCTCTGGGCCAGGTCCAGCAGCACATTGGCCAGCGTGCCCTCGGTCTGCTGCAGGCGCACACCACCGACCAGATCGGCCGCGTTTTCCTTGTCCGCCAGCCAGCGCGCACGCTGCGACGACGCACCCTTGGTCGACAGCACGTATACCGACGAACCCGTCGCCGCGCGGTTTTCCGCAGCATCGGCGTGGATCGAGATGAAGATGTCAGCCTTGGCCGAACGCGCCTTCTGCGCGCGCATCGGCAGCGGAATGAATACGTCGGTATCGCGGGTCAGGAACGCCTTCAGGCCCGGCGTCGCATTGACCTGGCGTGCCAGCTCACGCGCCACCGCCAGCGTGATGTCTTTTTCGCGCTTGCCGGTCGGCCCCACCGCGCCCGGATCCTGGCCGCCGTGGCCCGGATCGATCGCCACCACCAGCGGGCGCATGCCCGACTGCATCTTGACCCGCGACGCATCGCTGGGCATCACCGGGCGCGGCGGCTGCGCCGGCACCACGGTGGCCGGCACCGGCACGTTGGCCGCCGTCGGCTGGCCGGCCAGGATGGCGGCGGGCGACGCGGAATTGCTGGCCGCGTTGGCGGTGCCAGCCGCTGCCACGTTGACGGTGGTCGCGGTCGGCGCGGCCGGGGTCGGCACCGGCGTGGCGGCGCTGGCGCTGGCCTGTTGGCGCACCGACGCGGTCAACAGCGCCGTGGCGCGGGCGGCGTCATTGCGCGCCTGCGCCGCTTCGGCCGGCGTCGGCGGCAGGGTCTGGGTGGTTGCAGGCACCGGCGCGGTGTTGGTCTGCGCCGCCATCGGCGCAGGCGCAGGCACGCTGCCTGGCACCGTGCTGTTCGCTGCAGTGACCGGTGCCGGGGTAGCGGGCACGGGCGCGCGGGCCACGCTGGCCGGCGCATCGCCCGGCCACTCGATCACCAGCCGCGAATCCTCGCCCTGCTTGACCAGCTGCGGCTTGAACGGCGCCACCGATTCGGCCAGGTCGAACACCACCCGGAACGTGCCGGGCACCGGCTGCCCGGTGCGTACCGCCGTGACCACGCCCTTGGGCGCAGGCAGCTTGAGGTTGCGCACCGCGCTGGAATCGGGGAAATCGACCACCAACCGGTTCGGGCCGGCCAGGGTCAGGGTCTTGTAGCCGCCGCTGCCGGACAGGGCGATCTCGGCGCGGGTGCCGGTCGAACCGGTCTCCAGGGCTACTTGGCGGACTTCGCCCGCCCACGACATCGCGCTCGCCAGACAGAGTCCGACGGCGGCGCAGATGGCAGTGAGTGGCTTCCCCATTGGCATGGGTACGGATTCAATCACTGCGCTGAATGAAAAGCAACACCTTTTCCCTTAATAATCCGTAACCTGGGGGTGTTTCCTACTGTCAGCCGACAGAAAGGGCCTGCAAGTCGCCCCCTTGCGGGAGCCGTTCCAGCCATTCATGTCCTGCCGCACTGGCCGCGCCCAGCCGTGCGCGACGGCCCTGCCCCTCGATCTCCAGCGCCACGATCAGGTCGGTGGGCGGCAGTGCGCCGGCCCCGCGCTCGGGCCATTCCACCAGCCACAGCGAGGCACTGCCCTCGTCCAGGCCGAGGAAATCCAGTTCTTCCGCCTGACCGATCCGATACAGGTCCAGGTGCCAGGCTTCTTTACCGTCGCTCAGCGGATAGCGCTCTACCAGCGTGTAGGTGGGGCTGCGGACGTTGCCCTGCACGCCCAACGCGCGCAGCAGCGCCCGGGCCAGGGTGGACTTGCCGGCACCCAGGTCACCTCTCAACTCAACCACCGCATGCGGGGGTCGGGTGGCCGCCAGCCATTGGCCGAGCAGGTCGGTGTCCTGCGGTTGTGCCAGGAAGAACTCAATCATGGGCGTCACGGTTCCGGGTTCACCCGCCGGCGCAGCGGCACCAGCAGGTCGGTGGGGAGCAGGCCACGCTGGCCTTCGCTGGCCGCGTCATCGCCGGCCAGGCTGTGCAGCAGCGCACCGCTGCTGGCCGCGTCGAACGCGTCCAGCCCCTGCGCGCGCAGTGCGGCAATGATGCCGGTGAGCAGGTCGCCCATGCCACCCACCGCCATGCCCGGGTTGCCGGCGGCGATCACCCGGGGGCGTTGATGCGGTGCGGCCACGATCGTGCCGGCGCCCTTGAGCACCACCACGGCATTGAAACGCGCGGCCAGTGCCGCAGCGGCGGCGAAACGGTCGGCCTGTACCTGAGCGGTGTCGGTACCCAACAGCCGCGCCGCCTCGCCCGGGTGCGGGGTGAGAATCGCGTCGTGCAGCGTCTGCGGCGTGGCCGCCAGCAGGTTCAACGCGTCGGCATCGATCACCAGCGGCTTGCCGCTGGCCAGCACCTGCCGCCACAGCTCGTGGGCCCAGTCGTCCTGACCGAGCCCGGGGCCGATCGCGATCACTTTCGCGCGCGGCAGCAGCGCCTGCAGGTCCTGCGCCTCCTGCACCGGGTGGGCCATGGCTTCGGGCAGGCGCGCCAGCAGCGGCGCGATGTGCTGTGCCTGGGTGGCCACGCTGACCAGCCCGGCACCTGCGCGTAGCGCCGATTCTGCGGCCAGCATCACCGCGCCTCCACTGCCGGCGTTGCCGCCCACGCACAGCACATGGCCGGATTCGCCTTTGTGCGTGTTGGCACGGCGCGGCGCCAGCAGCGTGGACAGGCGGGAAGGCAACCACAGGCACGCTGCCGGCGCGATGCCTCGCTGCGAACCGTCGGGCACCGATAGCGGTGCCAGCCGGCGGCCACCGATGTATTCCAGCGCATCTGCGGTGTACAGGCCCTGGTGACGGACGATGAACTGCAGGGTGATCGTGGCGCGCACCGCAACCCCGGGCACCGCGCCGGTACGCGCGTCCACGCCACTGGGCACATCCAGCGAAAGCACGGGCAGCCCGCTGTCGTTGATCGCCGCGATCAGGCGCGCCGCATCGCCGTTCGGCGCGCGGTTCAGGCCGATGCCGAACAGTGCATCGACCAGCAGGTCAGCGGCAGGCAACTCCCCTGCGAAGAAGGTTTCCTGCCCGCCCACCGCCAGATACGCCGCGCGTGCCCGTTCAGCCAGCTCCGTCCGCGCGCCGGCATCGGCCAGCCGCAGCACCTGCACCTGGCGCCCGGCCTGCCGGGCCAGCCGCGCCAGCACGTAGCCATCGCCGCCGTTGTTGCCCGCACCGGCCGCCACGCACAGCCGCTGCGCCTGCGGCCAGCGCTCCAGCAGGCACTGCCAGGCGGCCGTGCCGGCCTGCTCCATCAGCCCGGCGCCGCCATCGCCCAGCAGCGCGCTGGCCTGGGCATCGAGACGGCGCGCGGCGGCGACATCGAACAGTTCATCGAGTTCGTGCATGCCGGGATTCTATACTTGCTGCATGTCCGCTGTTCCCCTGCCCGCCCCGCTCGACCTGGCCCGTGCCGCCGAACGGGTGCGCGCGCTTGCGCGGCAGCATGGCTTCCAGCGCTGCGGCGTGTCCGGCATCGACCTGGCCGACGACGAAACGCACCTGGCCGACTGGCTGGGCCAGGGCCTGTACGGCACCATGGACTGGATGGCACGCCACGGCACGCTCCGCGCGCGCCCGGCCGAACTGCTGCCCGGCACCGTGCGGGTGATTTCAGTGGGCATGGATTACGGCCACAAGGACGACACCGAGGCCTGGAACACGCTGCACGACGGCAACCGCGCCTACGTGGCCCGGTATGCGTTGGGCCGCGACTACCACAAGCTGATGCGCAACCGCCTGCAGAAATTCGCCGATGCGCTGGCCGCGGAGATCGGCACGTTCGGGTACCGGGTGTTCGTCGATTCGGCGCCGGTGCTGGAGCGTGCGCTGGCACGCAACGCCGGGCTGGGCTGGATCGGCAAGCACACCTGCCTGATCGACCGCCAGGGCGGTTCGTGGTTCTTCCTGGGCGAGATCTACATCGACCTGCCGTTGCCGGTGGATGCGCCGGCCAGCGCGCACTGCGGCACCTGCACCCGCTGCATCGATGTCTGCCCCACCCAGGCCATCATCGGCCCGCAGCGGCTGGATGCGCGGCGCTGCATTTCCTACCTCACCATCGAACACGATGGCGCCATTCCCGAAGACATGCGCCCGCTGATGGGCAACCGCATCTACGGCTGTGACGACTGCCAGCTGGTGTGCCCCTGGAACAAGTTCGCGCGGCGCACCGACGAACCGGATTTCCGCGCCCGCAACGCGCTCGATACCGCGACGCTGGCCGAACTGTTCGCGTGGGAGGAAGACGAATTCCTGCGCCGTACCGAAGGCAGCCCGATCCGCCGCAGCGGGCATGAGCGCTGGCTGCGCAACATCGCGGTGGCACTGGGCAATGCGCCAGGCCACCCGGACACGCTGGCCGCGCTGCACGCGCGCGCCGGCCATGACTCCGCGCTGGTACGCGAACACGTGCAGTGGGCACTGCAGCAGCACGCCCGGCTCGACAACGGCGGCTGAGCGCCGCACACACGCACCTCGCCCCGGCATGCGACCATGGGCACCCGTTCGAAACGTTTGACCGTCCATGGACCGTAGCGCGCAGATCCTCACGCCCAGCCAGCTCAACATCCTGGCCCGCGACCTGCTGGAAGGCACGTTCCCGATGGTGTGGGTGGAAGCCGAGCTGGGCAGCGTAACCCGCCCGGCCTCGGGCCACATGTACTTCACGTTGAAGGATGCACGTGCGCAGATCCGCGCGGCGTTGTTCAAGCCCAAGAGCCAGTGGCTGAAGTTCGTGCCGCGCGAAGGCATGCGCGTGCTCGCGCGCGGAAGGCTGACCCTGTACGAGGCGCGCGGTGAGTACCAGATGGTGCTCGACCACATGGAAGAAGCCGGCGAAGGCGCACTGCGCCGCGCCTACGAACAGCTCAAGGCGCGGCTGGAAGCGGAAGGCCTGTTCGCCGCCGAACGCAAGCGCGCCCTGCCCGCCCATGTGCGCCGGCTGGCGGTGATCACCTCGCCCACCGGCGCAGCCGTGCGCGATGTGCTCAGCGTGCTGGAGCGCCGCTTCCCGTTGCTGGAAGTGGACCTGCTGCCCAGCCTGGTGCAGGGTGACAGTGCCGCTGCGCAGATCACCGCGCTGCTGCGCAGCGCCGACGCCAGCGGCCGCTACGACGTGATCCTGCTCACCCGCGGCGGCGGCTCGATGGAAGACCTGTGGGCCTTCAACGACGAACAACTGGCGCGTGCCATCGCGGCGAGCCATACCCCGGTGGTGTCGGCGGTGGGCCACGAAACCGACTTCAGCCTGGCCGATTTTGCCGCCGACCTGCGCGCGCCCACGCCATCGGTGGCCGCCGAACTGCTGGTACCGGACCAGCGCGACCTGCAACTGCGCCTGCGCCGGTTCGCCGCGCGGCTGGTGCAGCTGCAGCGGCATGGGTTGGGCCAGGCCATGCAGCGTGCCGACCGCGCCCTGCTGCGGCTGAACGCACAGAGCCCGCAGAACCGGGTGCAGCTGCTGCAGCGTCGGCAGCAGGATCTGGCCCGGCGCCTGGCCGGCGCGTGGCAGCAGCAGCATGAGCGCCGCCTGGCGCGGCTGCGGCATGCGGCGGTGGTGCTGCGCAATGGCCACCCGCAACGCCAGCTGGATGCACTGAAACAGCGCCTGTTGCGGGTGCAGCCACGCGCGGAGGCGGCGATGGCGCGGCAGCTGCAGCGCGATACGTTGCGCCTGCGGGCGTTGGCGCGTTCGATTGAAGCGGTGAGCCCATTGGCCACGGTCGCGCGCGGCTACGCCATCCTGACCCGTGAGCAGGATGGGCGCCTGGTGCGGTCGCCGTTGGATGTTTCACCCGGCGATACATTGAAGGCCCAGGTGCAGGACGGGGTAATCGATGTGGTGGTCAAAGATACCCGCGGGTAAGCCTTGTAGGCACACGCCATGCGTGTCCGAGCAGGTCGCACACGCGTTTCGCCCACGTTATTGCGTTGCCGGGGCGCCTGCAGATTCGCAGTAGCGTTGGCGGTATTCCATGGCCTTGGGCATCAGCGCCTGCAGGTTCTGGATGCGGGTGCCCGGGTTGGGATGCGTGGACGAGAATTCCGGCGGCGCCTGGCCGCCGCTGGCCTGGCCCATGCGCTCCCACAGCGGCACCGCTTCGCGCGGGTCGAAGCACGCCGCCGCCGCCAGCATCAGGCCCACTTCATCGGCCTGGGTTTCGTGGCTGCGCGCGTACGGCAGCAGGTAGCCGTAGCCCATCGCCGACATCACCATCTGTTGCTGCTGCGGATCCATGCCGCTGGCGGCACCGGCCATCTGGCCGATCTGGGTGAGCTTCTGCTGGGCCATGCGCTGGGCGCCATGGCGGAGCAGTGCGTGGGCGATTTCATGGCCCATCACCACTGCCATCGCATCCTGGGTCTGTGCCACCGGCACCAGCCCGGTGTAGACCGCCATCTTGCCGCCCGGCAGGCAGAACGCATTGGCCTGGTCGGACTGGATCACATTGACTTCCCATTCGAAGTCGCGCGAGAAGTGCGCCGGCTTCAGGCCGTGCTCTTCGGCCAGCGCGGTTTCCACCACGTCCACCTTGCGGATCAGCCGTTCGGCGATCGCGCGCACGTCGCGCGATATCTGCGCGTTGGGATCCAGCGGGCGCTCCTCGGCCAGGATCTGCTGGTAGGCCTGCAGGCCGAGCGCCTTTTCCTGGTCGGCATCGAGCGAACTGTCGATCAGCACGTTTTCGCCGGTGTACGGGTCCACGCTGCGGTTGGAGAACCAGTAGAAGGCGGCATAGCCGGCGAACGCCAGCAGCACCCACCAGCGGATGTTGCCGAACAGCCCGGGGCGGCGTGCTCGTTGCTGCTGACCGCCATAGGGATTGCTGCTCATCGTCCTGGTTCCTGATGGGGCCGGCACGCCGTGCCGGCATTGGGGGCAATCCTAGCGCCAAGCCGACGTATCAGATACCTCGAACCAGGCGGAACCCGATCCTGGCGCTGGTCGTGTCCGAATCCTGTGATTGCCGCCAGGCCGCGCGGGTCTGTTCGGGGGCATTGGCCCAGTTGCCGCCGCGGATCACCCGCTGCCGGCAGCCCGGGTTGAACCAGGCTACGCCATCGGCCGGGGCCCGGCGGTAGCTGGCGTGCCAGCAGTCGGCCACCCATTCGCTGAGGTTGCCGGCCATGTCGTGCAGGCCCCAGGCATTGGGTTCGAAGGTGGCCACCGGGGCCGGGCCCCACCAGCCATCGCCATAGCCGACGAAGGCATTGAACCAGCGCCGGCCGGAGGGCGATACGTCTTCGCCGCCGGTGAAGTTGCCCGACAGCGGCGGCGGCGTGCCCTCGTTGCCCCACGGGTAGCGGCCACTGGTGCCGGCACGCAGCGCGTACTCGAATTCGGCCTCGCTGGGCAGCCGGTAGGAACGCCCGGTCTGTTCGGACAGCCACATCGCGTAGTGCTCGGCATCACGCACGCTCACGTGCATCACCGGCGAATTGGCGATGGCCGGGGTGCCGTCGTAGCCCGAGCGCCAGTCCACCCCGCTGCTGCGGGTGAAGTTGCCACTGCGCTCGTCGTAAATGATCGAATGGCCACGCCGGGTGGCGCGCGGCCGGGCGTTGCTGGCCTGCACGTAGCGGCGGTAATCGGCCACGGTCACTTCGGTGATCGCCATGGCGAAGCCGCGGTCGAAGCGCACGTAGTGCGAGGGCTTTTCCGCATCGCTGGCGCCCGGTTCCGCATCGCCGGCGCCCATCTGGAAGCCGCCATGCGGCACCACGATCATCTGCGGGCCACGCCCGCCATCGCGCAGCGCATCGCTGAACACCTGGCGCGGGCGGAAACTGCCGTAGTGGGTGGCCAGTTCGATGCGTTCGCGCAGCTGGCCCACCACCGGGTCGCCGGGCATCGCGATGCGCAGCGCGTCTTCCAGCTTCTGCCGCGCTGCCTTGAGCCCCTGCGGGCTGGCCAGGTCGCGCAGGCCGTCGTCGCGCAGGCGCACCAGCGTGGCGGCGCGGATCGCCTCGATCCGTTCGAACGCATCGGCAATGGTGGGTGCCGAATCGCGCACCTTGGCCGCTTCGGCCAGCCAGGTGCCGGCGGCAGCGAAATCGGCGCTGCGGGCAGCGGCTTCGGCGCGGCGGATCAGCGCGCTTTCGGCGGCGGCCAGGCCCTGCCGGGCCCGCGGCTCGTCCGGCTGCAGCGCCAGCGCCTCGCGGAAGTTGGGAATGGCACCGTCGCCGTCTTCACCAATGCGGTCGGCGCGCAGGTCCTCCTCGCCGGCGCGGTTGTACGCCACCACCCGCTGAGCCAGCTCCACGCGCGACTGCAGCTGGCGCACCTTCGGGTCATCCGGGGCCAGGGCCAGCAGCACCAAGGCAATCTCGCCGGCCTGCGCCAGTGCCTCGCGCTGCTGCAGCGGCCGCTGCAGCAGCTCCGCGGCGTCCTTCAGCAGCTGCTTGCGGGCGCGGGTGAGTCCGGCCTGGGCCTGGCGGTCGTTGGCGTCGCGCTGGCGCAACGCCAGCCAGATCGGAATGGCATCGGCGGCGGTGGCGTACAACCGCCCCTCGTCGAAGGCCTTGGCCGCGTCGCGGCGCGCCTGTGCCACGCCGTCGTCGGCAATGACCACCGCCGGCGGCTGCCAGCGCTGTTCGGTCTCCGCTTCATCCTCACCGCCGATGGTCACCTGCCCGGGCAGAGGCTCGACCCGTTTGGCCGGCTCGGGCGCGCGCGCCGCCGCCGAGCGTGGTGGTGGCGCGTCGGGCGAGCAGGCGGTCGTGGCCAGCAGCAGCACGGCCAGCAACAGCGGGACAGGGCCTGGAGTACGCAATTCGGGTTCCTTCGGCGGGACGGCCTCGACGTTAGGCTATTCTCCCTCACCTGAGCAAACCTGCAGTAGATGGAATCCCTACGTGGCCTATTGGATCAAAACCCCGGCGGAACTGGACGAGCGCTACCGCCAGCGCCCCACCCGCATCGGGCTGGACACCGAATTCATCCGTGAACGCACCTACTGGCCGCAGCTGGCGCTGGTGCAGATGGCGGTCGGCGATGAAATCCTGATCATCGACCCGTTGATTCCGGGCATGACCGAGGCGCTGGCGCCGTGGCTGGCCGATACGTCGATCCTGAAGGTGATGCACAGCGCCAGCGAAGACCTGGTCACCTTCAAGGTGGCCTGCGGCGTGCTGCCGCGGCCGTTGTTCGACACCCAGATCGGCGCGTCGCTGGCCGGTATCGGCGGTGGGATGGGCTACCAGAAGCTGGTCACCGCCATCACCGGGGTGACCCTGGCCAAGGGCGAGACCCGCTCGGACTGGATGCGCCGCCCGCTGACGGATTCGCAGCTGGAGTACGCCGCCGACGACGTGGAGTACCTGTTCGCGATCCACGATGCGGTGGATGCGAAGCTGGGCGAGCTGGACCGCCGCCAGTGGCTGCAGGACGATGCCGAGCGCCTGCTGGCCAGTGTCGAGCAGGACGAAGAGCGCTGGCCGCACGTGGCGATGCGCTCGGCGCAGTTCATGGATGCGCCCGCACAGCGCCGTCTGTTGCGCCTGCTGCGCTGGCGTGACGTGCAGGCACGGGCAAGCGACAAGCCGCGCAGCTGGATCCTGGACAACGAACTGGCCGCGCTGCTGGCACGCACGCCGCCGGCCGATGCCGGCGCACTGGGCAAGCTGATGGAAGGCTTCCCCAAAGCCCCGCGCAAGCTGGCCGCGCAGGTCTGGGAAGCGCTGGAAGCGCCGCTGCACGATGAGGCCGAGGCGCCGCTGGCGCTGCCGGCCAACGATGCCAACAAGCAGGCGTTGAAGCGGCTGCAGGACGCGGTGAGCGCACGTACCGCCGAGCTGGGCCTGCCCGATGGCGTGCTGGCTTCGCGCAAGCACCTGGAAAGTTATCTGGAAAGCCGCACGTGGCCGCAGGCCCTGGCGGGATGGCGGCAGGCGGTGCTGGAGCCGGTGCTGGCGCCCTTGTTGCCCGCCGCAGGCTGATACCGCAACGAAAAGGCCCCGCTTGCGCGGGGCCTTTTTCTCAACCGCTTACCAGTTGAGGTTCAACGAGACGCCTACAACGCGCGGTTCGTTGTACACCGCCGCCATGTAGTTCTCGATCACGCCCTTGAGGTTCTTCTCGTTGGTGATGTTGCGCGCGAACAGCGCCGCTTCCCACGCACCGTAGTTGCCCGAGTAACCCAGCTTCAGGCCACCTTCGAAGCTGCCCTTGGCGTTGAACTCGGCCGAGTCATACAGCACGAAGCTGGTGTAGCCCTGCTTGTTCCAGTCGGTGGACACGAAGAACACGTCGCTGTCGTTGACCGGGAAGTCGTAGCGCGCAGCGAAGTTCAGGTTGTACTTCGGCGCGTTCGGCAGCGGGTTGCCGTTGATCTGGGCGAACGTGTTGGCGCCCACCTTGATGGTCGGGTCATTCACGGTGCACACCACCGCGCCGTTCAGCGCGCAGACCTGCGCATACACGCGGTCATCCTGGATTTCGCTGTGCAGCAGGCTCACGCCGGCGCTCAGGCTCAGGTTCGGGATCGGGCGCAGCTCCATGTCCGCTTCCAGGCCGTAGGCCTTGGCCTTGTCGGCATTGAACAGCACGCCGTTGCCGTTGGAATCGTTGCCGTTGAGCTGGATATCGTTGACCACGTAGGTGAACGCGGTGGCGTTCATGCGCAGGCGGTTGTCCCACAGGCTGCTCTTCACGCCCGCTTCCCAGGACAGGATGGTTTCCGAATCGGCGGTGGTGAAGTCCGCGTTGAACACCGCCGAACGGCCTTGGATGGTCGGGCCGCGGAAGCCACGCGCCACCTTGGCGTACACGCTCACCTGCGGGTTGAACGCGTACATCGCGCTCACGTCCCAGCTCGGGGTGGTGTCAGCCATTTCCACGTCGGTACGGCCACGGTAGGTGACCACACCGGCGGCCGTATCAGCGGTCTTCAGCAGCCGGGTGCGCTTCTCGTCGCGGGTCTGGCGCAGGCCGGCGGTCAGGGTGAACTTGTCGGTCACGTCATAGCTGACCTGGCCGAAACCGGCCCACGAGGTATTGGTGTTGCGCAGGCGCACCCAGTTGTTCGGGTTACGCGCAGCGCCCTGCAGGAACCAGGCGCGCTGGTAGAAATCGGTGGTGTCGCGGCCATCGAAGTAGAACGCGCCCACCTGCCATTTCAGGCGGTTGTCATCGGCATTGGCCAGGCGCACTTCCTGGGTCCACTGGTCCAGGTCGCGGATCTGCCCCATCGACTGGCCATACCCGTTGGGCACGCCGTTGACCGGGAAGTTGGCCGCCGCGCCACCGTCGGTGTCACCGCGGCTGTAGCCGGAGGTGGTCTCGTAGGCGGTGATCGAGGTCAGCGAAATGTTGCCGAAGTCGTACACGGCTTTGACCGAGCCGCCGTAGGTCTTGTACGCCTGCGGGTTGTTGTCGGCTTCGTCGTAGGCCACCTGGTCGCGCGGCGCGTCGGTGGTGTTGGAGCCCTTGGTGATCGCGTTGCGCAGGAACAGGGTCGAGGTGCCTTCGTAATCGCGGGCGTGCGCCGAGGCCAGCAGCGAGAACGCATCGCTGGGCTGCAGCAGCAGCTGGGCACGCACGTTGCGGTCGTCGAAGCCGCCCATGGCGTTCTTCTTCGGGGACACCGTGCCATCGGCGCTGGGGCCGGTGTAGGTGTTGTCCACGTAGTCGTCGCGGTGCTGGTACAGCGCCGACACGCGGAACGAGGCGATGTCGTTGATCGGGCCACCGAAGCCGCCGTCCACCGACACGCTGCCGTAGCTGCCGTAGCTGGCCTGCACGCGGCCGCTGTAATCCTGGCTGGGCTTGATGCTGTCGAACTTGACGATGCCGGCGGTGGTGTTGCGGCCGAACAACGTGCCCTGCGGGCCACGCAGCACTTCGATCTGGTCCACGTCATACACCGGGTTGGACTTCAGCACCACGTGCTCAAGCACCACGTCATCCTGGATGATCGACACCGGCTGCGACGCCCCCAGGTAGAAGTCGATGTTGCCCAGGCCGCGGATGTAGAAACGCGGGAAGATGCGGCCGGTGGTGGTCTCGGCGTAGAAGCTCGGCACCCGGCCACTCAGGGCCAGCAGGGTGTCATCGCCGCCGGCGGTGTAGTCGCGCAGGCGCTCGCCCTGGACCACGCCGACCGAGACCGGCACTTCCTGCAGGTTGCGCTCGCGGTGGTCGGCGGTGACGGTGATGGCATCCAGCGAGGTCGGGCTGGCGTCCTGCGCCAGGGCGGCGCCGCTCAGGCCGAGCAGCGACATGCAGGCCAGCGCCAGCGCGTGGGGGCGCGGCTGCCGGGCGGTGCGGGAGGAAGCGGTTGCGGCCGAAGCGGAGGTGATGCGATGGGCGGACATTCAGGGGTCTCAGGTGTTACGGATCAAAGTGGCGCACGCGGCGCGCGGATGAACACCCACGGCACCGCCGTTTGCGCGGCGATGCGGCAAGGTATTGCGTTCGTGTTGCAAAGGAGTTTCAGGGCGCTGCGGGGGACGGCCTTCCGTTCCCTACCCTGGTGTGCTGGCTGAGCCGCCGGAGTTCGTGCGGCGGATTATGCCGGATCCGTTGCAGACCCGGCCATACCTGTTCCATTTGATCCGGCGGTGGCGTCTGCGACTCCCCATCGCAGACGCCACCGCACCCGATCAGGCCGCAACGCGCTCCCTGCGCGCGGGCTGCGCGTCGGCCAGGCGGAACTGCCCGACCGATTGCTGCAGCTCGGACGACTGCGCGTTCAATGCACGCGCAGCGGCCGAAGCCTCCTCGACGAGGGCAGCGTTCTGCTGGGTCACACCATCCATCTGCACAATGCTCTGGTTGACCTGCTCGATCCCTGCCGCCTGTTCCTGGCTGGCGTTGGCGATCTCTTCGATCAGCCCGCCCAGCTCCCCAACCGATGCCACCACGCGCTGCAGGGTCTGCCCCGCCTCGCTGGCCAATGCGCTGCCGTCGGCCACCTGGGTCGCAGACGCGTCGATCAGCGCCTTGATCTCCTTGGCCGCACTGGCCGAGCGCTGCGCCAGCGCGCGCACTTCCGAGGCCACCACGGCAAACCCACGGCCTTCCTCACCCGCGCGCGCCGCTTCCACTGCGGCGTTGAGCGCCAGGATGTTGGTCTGGAACGCGATGCCATCGATGACGGTGGTGATGTCGGCGATGCGGCGCGAGG
Source organism: Stenotrophomonas rhizophila (assembly GCF_001704155.1). Taxonomy (NCBI): domain Bacteria; kingdom Pseudomonadati; phylum Pseudomonadota; class Gammaproteobacteria; order Lysobacterales; family Lysobacteraceae; genus Stenotrophomonas; species Stenotrophomonas rhizophila. The sequence continues at coordinate 2,871,613 of NZ_CP016294.1, forward strand.
ACGCTTCGATGCCGCCCATGGTCTCCACCACCTGCGCCACCGCGTTGCCGCCCTGCACCGCCACCTCGGCCGCCTCCGCCGCCAGGCGGTCGGCGCGACGTGCATGGTCGGCGTTCTGCTTCACGGCAGCGGTCAGCTCTTCCAGCGACGCGGCCGATTCTTCCAGGCTCGCGGCCTGCTGCTCGGTGCGCTTGGACAGGTCGTCGTTGCCGGCGGCGATTTCCGCCGACGCCGTGGCGACCGACACGGCCGCCTGCTGGATCCCACCAACGATACGCGTCAGCTGTGCCACGGTGGCATTGGCATCGTCGCGCATGGTCGCGAACACGCCCTGGAACTGACCCTCGATACGGCCGCGCAGGTCGCCTTCGGCCAGCGCACGCAGCAGCCCGGACAGCGCGCTGAGGTTGCGGTCGGCGGTGACCATCAGGGTATTGAGCCCTTCGACCATCACGCGGAAGTCGTACTGATAGGCTTCGGCATTGCCACGCACGCTGAAGTCGCCGGCGGCGGCCGCCGCGACCAGGTGCTTGATCTCGCCATTGATCGCCTGCAGGCGGTCGCGCACGCCGTTCACTGCCTCGGTGATGCGCGCCTTTTCGCCCGGCAGCTGCTCCATCGGCTGGGACAGGTCGCCATCGGCGTAGCGGCGCACCAGGTCCACCATGCGCATCTTGACCCCGATATGCGCGGCAACCAGTTCATTGGTGCCGGTCACCATGGTGCCGAACTCGCCGTCGAAGCGGCTGGCGTCGATGCGGTGGCTGATCGCCCCTTCGGCATGCCGCTGGCTCATTTCGTTCTGCGCCTGGATGATCTCGCGCAGCTTGGCCTGCATCTGCTGCAGCGCGCCCATCAGGCGGCCCACCTCATCTTGGCTGTGCACCACGATGCGCTGGTCCAGGCGTCCCGCCGCGACGTCGCGCGCGACCTGCCCGGCCTGCGCCAGGGGGGCGCTGATGACACGACGTACCACGATGATGAGTGCCACGATCACCGCGAGCAGGCCCAGACCGGACACCACGCCGATCTGCAGCATCAACTTGTGCAGCACGGCCTGCAGCACCGAGGTCGGTTCCAGGCCGAGCACCGTCCACTGCCACGGGCCGTAGGCCTGGGCGCTGACGAAATAGGTCTGCGGCGCGGCGTCCTTGGCGGTACGCAGGTGCAGCGTTGCCTGGCTGGCCTTGCCGGCCAGCAGTGCCTCCAGCGTGGCCTGGTCGGCCGGGTCCACCAGGGAGGACAGGAGCTCGCCTTCGCCGGCGAACGACGCCATCACCGTACCGAACTGGTCGCCGGCCTTGGTGTTGACTGCCAGGAAGTGACCTTGCTTGCCCAGCCTGGATTCGCGCAGGCGCGCCTTCAGCGCCGCCAGGCCTTCGGTGTAGTTCTGGCCTACGAAGGCGATCGCGGCAACCTCACCGGCGGCATCCTTGATCGGCATGTAGTGGGTCATGTAATCCACCCCGAACAGCCGCACCGGACCGGTGTATCCCTCACCTGCGATGACCTTTGCATAGGCCGGGCTGGCGTGGTCGAGCACCGTGCCCATGGCGCGTGCGCCTTCGGCGTTGCGCACCGAGGTGGACACGCGCACGAAATCGTCGCCATCGCGCACGAACACCGTGGCGACGCCGCCGCCAGTGGCTTCGGCAAAGCGGTCCACCGTGGCCTCCTGCAGGTTGAGCACCTCGGTGCCGAACTGCAGGGTCGGGGTCTGCCGTTCGCCCACGGTCACGGTCTTGGCCGCGTCAACGCTGACATCGCCGGCGGGCAGCATGCCGCGGAAGATCCCGGCCATGCGCTGGGTGCTGTCGCTCAGGCTGCGGTCGTACAGTTCCACCGAGTCGCGCATCAACTCGGTGGATGACTGCAGGCCAGCTTCAACACGCTGCTGGTAGCTGGTTGCGGCCTGGCGGTAGATCAGCACCGCCAGCGCCACGAAGGCGACGGTGGTGATCAGGCCCATCAGCAGCGCCAGGCGCGCGCCGATGGAGGTAGAGAAAACGGTGGCGGCACGGGTCGTCATCGTCGGTACTCGAAGGTGGGGGTTGGATTGAGAGATACGTCACAGTTCTTATCGGCACCGAAGTGGTCCTCTTTACGTAAAAGAAGACAAAAACATTGGACCTTTCGTTTTCCCTAAGCGATTGATTTCCAAGCGATGTCTCCCGGGCGCATCTTCACAAAGCCGGATCGCCGTTCAGATAAGGGGTCAATTTCCTCAAGTTCGGAGGGGTGCTGCCGCCAACGGCACTCTCCTGCCGGGCCTTAGGCCGGAAACCCTCGCCTCTTGAACATGGCGAAGGTTGAGCAGATCGGCTGGCGGTACTGAGTTGAGTAACGCAGGTGGGTAGATGCAGCGCGGGGCCTTGGCAGCCCGGGGTGCGCAGCGCTACACTTGATCGCATCGCGGTTCCCAAGCCGTGTTGCAGTACACCGGGGCCATAGCTCAGCTGGGAGAGCGCGTCGTTCGCAATGACGAGGTCAGGAGTTCGATCCTCCTTGGCTCCACCACATTCCCGCCGCCGTCCTCTTGATGGCTGCCAAACGAAAAAGCCACCCATCGGGTGGCTTTTTCGTTTGCGTGGCTCTGCCGTCAAGGTGTCTCAGCGGGGACGTCTCCTGCCCGCTCGGCGATCGGGCGTACCTGTTGCACCAGGGTGAGCAGGGTCTTGCCCGGTTCTTCGATCATCACTTCGTGCGCGGACTGCTCGAACCAGACCAGCTGCTTGGCCGGCGCCTTTACGCCCTGGAGCCACTCCGCCGCGAGCTCGGACGACACGTTGTGGTCGTGCCGGCCTTCGAACAGGAACACCGGAACCTTCAGTTCCCGAACCGTGGTCATATCCAGGGTCAGCACCTCGCTGAGCAGGTGCTGCATCGAGAAGTCGTTGCCCTTCCACACCTCGGCCACGTCATGGTCGGTGTACTCCGGCGAAAGCTTGATCGCGGCCGCCTCGGCATCGCCGCCCCTGCGGTTGTGCACCATGCCGCCGTAGTGGTTGAGCCACTTCCGCTGCTTGAACAGCTTCTCAAGCGGCACGGGTTGGTTTCCCTGTGCGTAGGGCGCCAATGCTTCCAGCTCGGCCACCGCTTCGGCGTTGCCATCGGTCCGCGCCTGCTGCAGGGTCCACGCAAAACCACGGCGCTCGCTTTCCGGCGCATTGGAGATCTGCCCGATGCCGATGTAGGCATGCAGCCACTCGGGCCGGCGCTGGGCCAGCTCCAGACCCAGGTAGCTTCCCCACGATTGACCCAGCACGAAGATCCGCTCCTTGCCGAACTCGCTGCGCAGCCAGGCCACCATTTCCTCGCTGTCGGCGATCATCCGTTCACGGGTCATGGTCGGCGCGACCACCGCAGGGTCATTTGCCGCGTAGGTCTTGCCTGCACCGCGCTGGTCCCACTGCACGACCGTGAAGTACTCCTCCCAACCGCGCTGGAAATACCAGCTGGTGGGCATGGCCACCCAGCCGGGCCCGCCGTGCAGCATCAGCAGCACCGGGTTGCGGCGGTCGTTGCCGCGGATGGAGACCCACTGGTCGATGCCGCCGATGCGGACCTTCTGCAGCCGCTCGATGCCGTCGTCGGCCACGACCTTGCGCAGGTCGGCAATGACCTTCACTGCCTCGGCGCGGTTGTGGGGCGCGGGGCCCGGCGGCTCAGCCGCCTGCGCCGGGACGCTGAACCCTGTTACAGCAAGCCAGAACAAGCCGGCAACCCAACATTTCATCGGCGTAGACACCTTTGCAGGAGCGGAACGCCGATTGTGTCATGCGTCCGGATTGTCCTTGATCGGCGGGCGCCGGCTTTCGGACTGACGGACGCTCTCATCGGTCTGGCCCGGGCGGGCCTTGGCCGCATCTTCCTGCTTCCGGTCCTGCTTGGCTTCGTCAACGCCCTGCTGCTTGCCGGGCTGCTTTTCGGTGTTCATGTGCGTGCTCGTGGTGGCCTGCCCCCTTGGGCATGCCTGCACCCTAGCGGCGGTCGCGTGATGCAGTGGTCATGAGGTGATCGCCTCCTGGATACAGCGCAGCATCGCCTCGCCGTCCACCGGCTTGACCAGGAACGCGCGACCGCCCCGCTCCATCACCCGCGCGCGCAGCGCATCGGTGGGAAACGCGGTCATGAAGATCATTGGAAACGCGCACCCGCGCGCCAGCAGTTCGGCCTGCAGCTGGTCGCCACTCATCTGCGGCATCTGCATGTCGGTGAGCAGGCAGTCGGGTGCGTCGCCCTCGTCGGCCAGGAACGCCGCCGCCGAGGCATAGGTGCGCGCTTCGTGGCCCAGCGAGCGCACCAGGCTGGACAACGACTGGCGGACCCCGTCGTCGTCATCGACGATCGCAATGCGGTAACTCGGCTTCATGGGGCCTTTATGCCCGATCCGGCCGCGCGCCGGAACCATACACAGGTTTGTGCCGGCCGGATCAGGCGGTGCCGGTGCCCACGCCCAGTGCCTCTGCGTGCCGTACCAGGTCGGCCAGCGAGCGCACGCCCATCTTGCGCATCACGTTGCCGCGATGGATTTTCACGGTGATCTCGCTCAGGTGCAGCACGCCGGCCACCTGCTTGTTCATCAACCCGGCCACTACGTGCGCCATTACCTCGCGCTCGCGCGGGGTCAGGGTGGCGTAGCGCGTTTCCAGCGAACCGCGCGCGGCCATGTCCTGGCGGCGGCGGGTGTCGCGCTCGATCGCGGCGCTCACCGCATCCAGCATGTCCTGGTCGCGGAACGGCTTGGCCAGAAAATCCACCGCCCCGGCCTTCATCGCGCGCACGGTCATGGGAATGTCGCCGTGCCCGGTCATGAACACGATGGGCAGGTGGATGCCCTGCGCGGCCAACTGGCCCTGCAGATCCAACCCGCTGATGCCCGGCAGGCGCACGTCCAGCACGATGCAGCCAGGCACGTCCGGCAGCACCGCGTGCAGCAGCTCCGAAGGCGCGCCCAGCACGCGGGTCTGCAGCCCCACCGAACGCAGCAGGCTGTCCAGCGCATCGCGCACGGCGGCATCGTCATCGACCACCACGACCAGTGGCGGTGAGGGTAGGCTCATCAGGCGCGTACTCCTGGGGGATGGGTGGCCAGCACCAGCCGGAAGGTGGCGCCATGGCCGGGTACGCTCTCCACCGACAGCCGCCCGCCATGGGCTTCGGCGGTGGACCGGCAGATCGCCAGGCCCATGCCCATGCCGTCCGGCTTGGTGGTGAAGAAGGGTTGGAACAGGGTGTCCAGGTGCGCGCTGTCGATGCCCGGGCCGCTGTCGGCAATGCTGATGGCCACTTCACCGGGTGCGCCGGGCTGCGCCTCCACCACCAGCTGCCGCGCGTTGGCCTGCCCGGCCATGGCCTGGCTGGCGTTGATCAGCAGGTTCACCAGCACCTGCTGAAGCTGCACCGCATCACCGTGCACGGCGGGAAGGTCGGCGGTCACTGCCACGTGCAGCTGCACTGCCTCACGGTTGAGTTCGTGCTGCACCAGCCGCACCGCGTCTTCGATCAGCAGGGAGGCATCGAGCGGCTCGCGCGGCGTGCTGCGTTTGGCCAGGAACGCGCGGACGCGTTTGACGATCTCACTGGCACGGCGCGCTTCCCTCACCGTGCGGGTGATGGCGGCCTCCACTTCGTGCAGGTCCGGCGGGTCGCGGTGCAGCCAGCGCAGCCCGGCCTCGCCGTTGGTCACCACCGCCATCAGCGGCTGGTTGACCTCGTGCGCCAGTGAAGCCGTCAGCTCACCGAGCGTGGCCACGCGCGTGGCGTGCGCCAGTTCGGCCTGCGCGCGCAGCGCGGCATCCTCGGCCTGGCGGCGCTCGGTGACGTCGGTGTGGGTTTCCATCACGCCGCTTGCGCGCCCCAGGCCATCGCGCTGGATCACCCAGCGGCTTTCCAGCACGCGCCAGGCGCCGTCGCGGGTGCGCTGCTCCAGCGTGCCTTCCCAGCTGCCCAGTTGCAGCAGGGTGGCTTCCACTGCCTCGCGTGCCTGCGGGTAGCGGGTGGACAGCAGGACATCGGCCACGCGGCCGATGGATTCCTCGGCCGACCAACCGTACACCTGCGCGGCCGTGCGGTTCCAGAACGTGATCACCCCGCTGCGGTCACGCACGAAGATCATGTCGTGCGACAGATCCAGCAGCGTTGCCTGCCCGCGCAGGCGCTGCATCGCGCCCTGGTACTGCAGCGCCAGCAGCGCGGTGATGACGATCGCCGCGAGGCTGACCAGTGCGCGGAAGGTCTGCGCGCCCACATGGTTCACCCCGTGCGAATCCAGGTAGGCGATGAGGGTCAACCCGATGCCGGCCACGGCAGTGATGACGATGTCGGCGCGGCGCCCGGTGCGCGCCACCAGCAGCACCGCCACCACGTACAGCACCGCTACTGCACCTTCCAGCGTGGTGAGCACATCGACCAGGAAGATCCCCAGCGTGAGCAGCGCGGCAGCGGCGCGGAACACGGTGCGGCCGCGCAACGTGGACGCCGCGGCGGCGCGCGGGCGCGTGGGAGTCGAGCTGGGCACCACGGTCTGGCCTCCTGGCGGGGCGCAGTCACCTGCGCCGGGGTGAGCCCAGTATCCCCCGCACCCGGGGGCGGCAGATCCCCCCAAAGAGGGATGCGCCGGCAGGGGGCCCAAACCAAGGTATGAGCCGGGGAAACGATGGCGCAATGTTCCCGCCGGCCCCCGCTGCCTAGTCTGGATCCATCGGCTCCCCCGCAGCACCTGCGGCCCGGGCCGCCTTCCCCCGCTACCGGAGAGCCGCCATGCACGATGTTGTCGCCCCATCCCGCCAGACCGCCCCGCTGCGCACGCCGTCCGACCTCAGCCTGCAGGCCGGCAAGGACATCGCCGGTGCCCTGACCGTACTGCTGGCCGATGTGTTCGCGCTGTACCTGAAGACCAAGAACTTCCACTGGCACCTGTCCGGCCCGCACTTCCGCGACTACCACCTGATGCTGGATGAGCAGGGCGAGCAGATCTTCGCCACCACCGATGCCATTGCCGAACGGGCGCGCAAGGTCGGCGGCACCACGCTGCGCTCGATCGGGCAGATCCACCGCATCCAGCGCCTGCTCGACAACGACGCGGACTACGTGACCCCCGAGGACATGCTGGCCGAGCTGGCCGACGACAACCGCCAGCTCACCCGCTTCCTGCGGGCCACCCATGGGGTGTGCACCACCCACAACGACGTGGCCACCACCAGCCTGATCGAGAACTGGATCGACGAGGCCGAGCGCCGCAGCTGGTTCCTTTTCGAAAGCACCCGCCCCATCCGCTGATCCACGCGCTGTTTCGTTCCAGCAGGAGGCTGTCATGTCCGCTGCACCCCGCGTTTCGTTGCCCATTGGCGCGCCCGCGCCCGCGTTTCAGTTGCCCGCCACCCCGGACCAGCGCGTCAGCCTGGACGAGCTGCGCGGCCACCCGGTGATCCTGGCGTTCTACCCCGCCGACTGGAGCCCGGTCTGCGGCGACCAGCTGGCGCTGTACAACCAGCTGCTGCCCGAGTTCCACCGCAGCGGCGCGCAGCTGGTGGGCATCTCCGTGGATGGGGTGTGGTGCCACGCCGCGTTCGCCGAACAACGCCACCTGCACTTTCCCTTGCTGGCCGATTTCGAGCCAAAAGGCGAGGTAGCCCGCCGCTACGGCGTGTACCGCGAACAGGACGGCGTCTGCGAGCGCGCGCTGTTCGTGATCGATGCCGAGGGCATCGTGCGCTGGAGCTACATCTCTCCCCTGGGCATCAATCCCGGCGCCGACGGCATCCTGGAAGCGCTGGCGCAACTTCCCTCCACTGCAGGAGCAGCGTCATGAAAGGTCTGTCGATTCCCGTCAGCGCGCAGGACCACAGCCAGGGTCCGGCCGATGCGCCCATCACCCTGGTCGAGTACGGCGACTACCAATGCCCGTACTGCGGCGAGGCGTATCCCATGCTCAAAGCGGTGCAGCAGGCATTGGGCGACCGGATGCGCTTTGTGTTCCGCAACTTCCCCATTTCCGAAATCCACCCGAACGCGCTGCCGGCTGCGCGTTTTGCCGAAGCGGCCGCTGACGCGGGGTTGTTCTGGGAAGCGCATGACCTGCTCTACCAGCGCCAGGATGCATTGAGCGCGCGCGACCTGCAGGCCTACGCCAAGCAGCTTGGAGTGGACCCCGCGTTGCTGCAGGCCGCCGACAACGGCGCGTTCGATGACCGCATCGAACGCGACTTCATGGGCGGCGTGCGCAGCGGCGTCAACGGCACCCCGTGCCTTTTCATCAATGGGGTGCGCTACGACGGCGCCCGCGATGTGGACAGCCTGGTTGACGTATTGACCGAACGCGCGTGATCCGTTCCGCCGGCGCGCCGGGGTCTCCCCTCCCCCACCCCGGGCGCGCCGGCACCTGCCGGGGACCGACCGCTGCGCTCAGCCCGGTTGTCGTGCCCTTCGCCATTGCAACGGGCTCATGCCCGTCTCGACGCGGAACATGTAGTTGAACGCGGATGCCGAGGCATAGCCCAGCTCATGCGCGATCGCCGTCGGCGAACGCCCCTGCGCCAGCCACTCGATCGCGCGCAGCAGGCGCAGCCGCGTGCGCCACGTGCGCAGGCTCATGCCGGTCTCGCGCTCGAAATGCCGCGCCAGCGTGCGCGGCGACGCGCCCAACAGCCGTGCCCACTCGTCCACGCCGCGCGCATCACCGGGCTGGTCGTGCAGTGCCTGGCACCAGCGCTGCAGCCGCGCATCCTGCGGCCACGGCAGGTGGCGCACATGCTGGCGCTGGCGGCGCAGCTGCGTGGTGACCAGCGCGCTCAGATGCGCGTAGTAACCCGCATCGTCTTCCGGCCGCACCTGCCCCAGCTCCACGATCAACTCGCGCAGCAGCGGCGACACATCCAGCACCGCGCACCGGTCGGGCATGCCCAGCGCCGGATCATCGGCCACATACAGGTTGCGAAACGCAGCCGCACTCAAAGCACCGGTGTGATGGACCATGCCGGTAGGCACCCACAGCGCCTGCTGCGGGGTAATCACGTGCCGCGCATTGCGCGCGGTCACCTGCAGCACGCCGTGGGTGGCGAATACCACCTGGTTCCAGTCATGCGCATGCGGCGGGAAACGCTCGCCGGCGGCCAACTCCTGGCTGCGTGCCATCACGGGCCAAGGCAGCGCGCGCAGCGGCGGGACCGGGACTTCCTTCCAGGGGCCGGCGGCGGACGAGCCTTCGTGGCGGCTGATCGACATGATCCGACATTCTATCGAAAGACAGCCGCCGCGCACCTGATCGACCATGGACGCGTCCCTTTCCGGTTCCACGCATGTCCACTTCCCTCGCCTCCTCCACTGCACGGAAACCCTGGCAGGTCATCGCCGCCGGCATCTGCGCGCTGGTGCTCACCGTCGGGCTGGCCCGCTTCGCCTACACCCCGCTGCTGCCCTTGATGCGGGTGGATGCCGGCCTCAGCGCGGCGCAGGGCGGCTGGCTGGCCACCTTCAACTACCTGGGCTACCTGCTCGGCGCCCTGCTGGCGGCGCGCGTGGGCGACATGCAGCAGAAATTCCGCTTCTACCGGATTGGGCTGGTGCTGGCGGTTGCCGCCACAACGCTGATGGGGACCACTACGCAGCCCTGGCTGTGGAGCCTGCTGCGCTTCGTGGCGGGTATGTCCAGCACCGCCGGCCTGCTGCTGGCCTCCGGGCTGGTGCTGAACTGGCTGCTGGCCAACCGGCAACGCCCGCGCCTGGGCCTGCACTTCGCGGGGCTGGGCCTGGGCATCGTGGTCTCCGGGCTGGCCACCGGCCTGCTCGCCGGGCACGCCGACTCCAGTGCGCAATGGCGCTGGCTGGGCCTGCTTGGCCTGCTCTTCCTGTTTCCCGCCTGGTGCTGGATGCCGGCACCCACCCCGACCTCCGCCGCACAGGCCGCACAAGCGCCGCCCCCGCCCAGCCGGCGCTGGCGTCAACTGCTGGTGGCGGCCTATTTCTGCGCCGGCGTCGGCTTCGTGGTCAGCGCCACCTTCATCGTGGCCATCCTCGAACAGACCCCCGCCTTCCGTGGCCACGGCAGCGCGGTGTGGGTGCTGGTGGGACTGGCGGCGGTGCCATCCACGTTCGCCTGGGACCGCATCGCCGCGCGCATCGGCCTGATCCGCGCCCTGATGCTGGCCCTCGCCCTGCAGGCCGCCTCGTTCGTACTGCCGCTGCTGGACAGCGGCCTGGCCGCCGGATTCGGCAGCGCGCTGCTGTTCGGGCTCACCTTCGCCGGCATCGTCAGCCTCACCCTCACCGTGGTCGGCCGCCACTATCCACACAACCCGGCCAAGGCCATGGCCAACCTCACCCTCAGCTATGGGGTAGCGCAGATCCTGGCGCCGGCGCTTGCCGGCACCTTGGCCCGCAGCAGCGGCAGCTACCAGGCGTCGTTGCTGCTGGCGGCCATCTTCATGGCCTTGGGCATCGTGCTGCTGGCCGCCATGCCCGGTGACGCTCACGACCACGCGCGCTGATGAACAGCAATTCATGCGCGGCCCACGCCTGCGATCAAGCACTTAACGCGCCACACCAAGGCCGCAGCAACGAATGTGAAATTTTTTTGTCGAAACGCTTGCCGAACCCCGTAGACCTCCGTATTATTCGCGTCCTCGCCAGCGGCAACGCAGCGATGAAGTGGCCGAGTAGCTCAGTTGGTAGAGCAGGGGATTGAAAATCCCCGTGTCGGCGGTTCGATTCCGTCCTCGGCCACCACAAATCCAAAAGACCTGCAGAAATGCAGGTCTTTTTTTTTGCATTGCTGTAGTGGCATTGCAGGCAGGCACATGCACAATGCGGACACCGTCATTGAACAAGGATGTCCCATGCGCGTTGCCCTGCTTCTGCCGTTGCTGCTGCTCAGTGTTGGTTGTGCGCACCAGAGTGCGATGACCGCACCCAACGCGCCGATGCCGACGGTCACGCCAGGCTGGATCACCCCCGCCGAAGCCGTGTTCGCCGCCAACGAAGATCCGCAGCGCGGCATCAGTGGCACCTTCGTGCTCACGGTCAAGAACACCGACATCACCGAGGACCGCATCTACCTCAACAGCGAACGCGACTACCGCCATCAGCTCTCACTGAACGTGTCGCTGGATGCCGCGCAACGCGAAGCACTGCAGAAGCAGCTGGGCATGCCGCTGGAATACCTGGTCAATCGTCGCCTGCTGGTACAGGGCACGGCCCGCCGCACCACCATCGCGTTCACCCACGATGGCAAGCCCTCCGGCAAGTACTACTTCCAGACCCAGCTCCAGGTAAGCGACCCGCGCCACGTTCGTTTCGCACCCTGATCAGCACCGGCTGACAAAACCTTTACACCCGCCAACGTCCTCCCCCCTAAGCTCGGGCCTCCTGCCGGGAGACACCCATGCGCCTTCGCCCTGCCCTGTTTGCTGCTGCACTGTTGTTGACCTCCGTCACCACCCACGCGGTGGAACCGGTGCGTTCAGTGCCTGCGTTGGACATGGGCCGCTACGCGGGCCAGTGGCATGAAATCGCACACCTGCCGGTGTCGTTCCAGAAGAAATGCGTGGGCGACATCACCGCTACCTACGCGCTGCGCGCCGATGGCCGCATCAGCGTGCACAACGCCTGCCGCACCGGCGATGGCGAGCGCATCGCAGCCGAGGGCGTGGCGCGGCCGGTGGAAGGCGAACCGGGCCAGCTGCAGGTGCGCTTCGTGCCGGACTGGCTGGCCTGGGTGCCGCTGGTATGGGCCGACTACTGGGTGATCGCGCTGGACCCGGATTACCAGTGGGCGGTGGTGGGCGACCCGGACCGCAAGTACCTGTGGATCCTGTCGCGCTCGCCGACGATGGACAAGGCCCTGTTTGCCAGCCTCAAGGCCCGGGCCGAGGCGATGGGCTATGACCTTGCGCCCCTGAAGGTGATGGCCCCGGTGGATTGATCGCCGGCGCGCCTGAAACCTGAATGCACCTTCGCTTGTCTTAGGATGCGTATCGACCAACGGTCGATACCTACCGGCCTGTGTCCCACGGCCGGTAGCAGCCGCACCCCCTACACCCGCACAACTACCATACGCCGTAGTATGCTCTTACCTACGCGGCACCTGCACGAGGATTTGCGCCCATGTTCCACCGCCTCCGTACCGTTCTTACCGTTGCCCTGCTGGCCGGCACCGCCGTTGCGCTGACCGCCTGCAACACCAACGTCAAGCGCGTCTCGCCGCCGGCTGCCAGCGTGCAGCAGCTGACCGTGGGCGCCAACGGCAACTGGACCCTGGCCCTGCGCCTGCAGAACTTCAGCTCCATGCCCATGACCTTCGACAGCGTGGAGCTGCAGATGCAGGTGGGCGACCAGGATGCCGGCAAGGTGAGCGCACGCCCGGCCATCTCCATCGGCGGCGTCTCGGCCGATGTCATCAACGTGGAACTGCAGCCCTCCTCGGCCGCGCGCATCGTGGTGGCCGACGCCCTGGCCGGCAACCGCACCCTGGGCTATTCGCTCAAGGGCACCGTGGCCGCCACCCCGCAGGAAAAGAAGCAGCGCAGCTTCGAGATCGACAGCCGCAGCACCCTCAACCAGGCCCCCGGCCTGCCCGGCGTGCTGCGCTGACCCCTATACCGCTTCCACCTGATCCCCGCATCTGATCGAGACCTGACGATGAGCAGCTACACCGCCCCGCTTTCCGATATCCGCTTCGCCCTGCATGACGTGTTGAAGGTGGAGCCGCTGTTTGCCCGCCTGGGTTTCGCCGATGCCACCACCGACGTGGTCGATGCGGTGCTGGAGGAAGCCGGCCGCTTCAGCACCAGCGTGCTGGCGCCGCTCAACAGCGTGGGCGATGAAATCGGCTGCGTGCTCGACCAGGCCAGCGGCGAAGTAACCACCCCACCCGGCTTCAAGCAGGCTTACGCGCAGTTCGTCGATGGCGGCTGGACCGGCCTCACCGCTGCCCCCGAACTGGGCGGCCAGGGCCTGCCGCACACGCTGGGCGTGCCGCTCAATGAAATGATCAACGCCGCCAACCTGGCGTGGGGCAACTTCCCGCTGCTCTCGCATGGCGCCATTGAAGCGCTCAAGCAGCACGGCGAAGCCTGGCAGCAGGATGCGTTCCTCAAGCCGCTGATCGAGGGCCGCTGGACCGGCACCATGTGCCTGACCGAACCGCATTGCGGCACCGACCTGGGCCTGCTCAAGACCAAGGCCGAACCCAATGCCGATGGCAGCTATTCCATCACCGGCACCAAGATATTCATCACCGCCGGCGAACACGACCTCACCGACAACATCGTGCACCTGGTGCTGGCCAAGCTGCCCGACGCGCCGGCCGGTGCAAAGGGCATTTCGCTGTTCGTCACCCCGAAGTTCAAGGTCGACCGTGACGGCAACGTCGGCGAGCGCAACGCGCTGCGCTGCGGCTCGATCGAACACAAGATGGGCATCAAGGGTTCGGTTACCTGCGTGATGAACTTCGACGGCGCCGAAGGCTACCTGGTCGGCCAGCCGCACAAGGGCCTGCAGGCCATGTTTACCATGATGAACACCGCGCGCCTGGGCGTGGGCCTGCAGGGCATCGGCCTGTCCGAGCGCGCCTACCAGAACGCACTGAAGTACGCGCGTGAACGCCTGCAGTCGCGTTCGCTGAGCGGCCCGAAGAACCCGGACAAGCCGGCCGACCCGATCCTGGTCCACCCGGACGTGCGCCGCATGCTGCTCTCGATCAAGTCGCTGGTGGAAGGCAGCCGCCTGCTTGCGCTGCACGCGGCCACCCTGATCGACGTGGCGCACCACGCCGACGATGCCGGCGAACGCGAGCGCGCCGAGACCCTGGTGAGCTTCCTCACCCCGATCTCCAAGGCCTGCCAGACCGAATGGGGCATCGAGAACACCTACAACGCCCTGCAGTGCTTCGGTGGCCACGGCTACATCCACGAGCACGGCATGGAGCAGCTGGCCCGCGATGCACGCATCACGACGCTGTACGAAGGCACCACCGGCATCCAGGCGCTGGACCTGATCGGCCGCAAGACCGCCGCCAGCCAGGGCGCCGGGCTGAAGCTGATGCTGGCCGAGATCGAGGCCTTCGCCAAGGCCAACGAAGGCAACGAAGCGCTGGCCGAGTTCATCGCCCCGCTGCGCGCCAAGGCCCAGGAATGGGGCCAGTTGACCATGGCGACGCTGCAGCGCGCGGCCACTAATCCGGACGAACTGGGCGCGGCCAGCTTCGATTACCTGTTCTATTCCGGCTACGTGGTGCTGGCGTACTGGTGGGCGCGCAGCGTGGCCGCCGCTGATGCGTCCGCGCAGAGCGAGGCCTTCAAGCAGGCCAAGCGCGAAACCGCTCGCTTCTACTTCGCCCGCATGCTGCCGCGCACGCTCAGCCATGCCGCAGCAATCCAGGCCGGCGCGGAATCGCTCATGGCCATGGAAGACGCCCGTTTCGGGGAGTGAAGGCCCGAACGCCCCCTTGATGATCAAGGGGGCGTGGGTAGGGACGCTCGCGCCCATACCCAAATTGCAACGAATCCGGTATAAGCTGTTTTCCCGATGGAGACAGACACTACGAGCTTAGGTCTGATCGATACCGGAGCCTCGTCCGCCCCGGTCGCCGAGGTATCGCCGATCGTTTCCCTGCATCGGCCCGGCAGCGTCCGGTTATTGTCCCTGGACGCCCATGGCCGCGTACTGGACTGGATCAACTGGCAGGACGCCGCCTGCCTCTACTCGCGCGATGCCGTTGCCTGGACCCTGGGCGATCCCTGCCTGCACATCCACGGTGGCATCAACCGCCTGACCGGCCTGCAGAGCGGGGTTGACCTGCACCCGATCATCGCCGCGCGCGGCCACGCCCGTTCCCGTGCCATCGATCCCACCCCGAACCTGTCCAACCAGGCGCTGTTCGCGCGCGATGCGCACCTGTGCCTGTACTGCGGCCAACAGTTCCACCGCCCGCAGCTGACCCGCGACCACGTCATGCCCCTGTCCAAGGGCGGACTGGACGTATGGGAAAACGTGGTCAGCGCCTGCTTCCACTGCAACTCGCGCAAGAGCGACCGCACCCCGCAGCAGGCCGGCATGCCCTTGCTGGCCGTGCCTTACCGGCCCAGCTGGATCGAACACATGATCCTCTCCAACCGCAACATCCTGGCCGACCAGATGGCGTTCCTGAAGGCGCAGCTGCCCAAACGTTCCAAGCTCGCCGCCTGAACCTGCGACACGTTGTCGCAGGGCACCCTCACCCTTTGCTCACTGGTAGAGCGGTTTGCTTGCCCCACCCCGGTTTGGGGGCGAAAATAGGCGCTTGAGAAGAAGCGCGATAAAAATGATCGATTCCGCACGCTATCCCCGCCTGTCGCGCATCCAGAACCCGGATGACCTGCGCAGGTTCGAAGAATCCGAACTGCCCGCCATCGCGGATGAACTGCGTGCCTACCTGATCGAATCGGTGGGCAAGAGTGGCGGCCATTTCGGCGCCGGCCTGGGCGTGATCGAACTCACCGTGGCCCTGCACTACCTGTACCAGACCCCGGTCGACCAGCTGGTGTGGGACGTGGGCCACCAGACCTACCCGCACAAGATCCTGACCGGCCGCCGCGACGAGATCCACACCGTCAAGCAGAAGGATGGCGTGGCGCCGTTCCCCAAGCGCGAGGAAAGCGAATACGACACCTTCGGTGTCGGCCATTCCTCCACCTCCATCTCGGCCGCGCTGGGCATGGCCATCGCGCGCCAGCTCGAGGGCGACGACCGCAAGGTGGTGGCGGTGATCGGCGATGGCGCGATGACCGCCGGCATGGCCTATGAGGCACTCAACCATGCCGGTGGCATGGAGCAGGAACCGAACCTGCTGGTGATCCTCAACGACAACAACATGTCGATCTCCGAAGCGGTGGGCGGGCTGACCAAGATGCTCGGCCGGGCCACCGGCAGCCGCACGCTCAATGCGCTGCGCGAAGGCGGCAAGCGGATCCTGGGCGACAAGAAGAAATCCCCGTCGGCACGCTTCGTCAAGCGCTGGGAAGAACACTGGAAGGGCATGTTCGTGCCGTCCACCTTCTTCGAGGAAATGGGCTTCCATTACACCGGCCCCATCGATGGCCACGACGTGCCTGCGCTGGTGGCCACGCTGAAGACGCTCAAGGGCCTGAAGGGCCTGAAGCTGCTGCACGTGATGACCACCAAGGGCAAGGGCTACGAGCGCGCCGAGGGTGACCAGATCGGTTACCACGCGGTGGGCCCGTTCGACCCGGACAAGGGCCTGATCGCCAAGGGCGGCGCCAAGAAGCCCACCTACACCGATGTGTTCAGCGACTGGCTGTGCGATGCCGCCGCCGCCGAACCGCGCCTGCTGGGCATCACCCCGGCCATGCGCGAAGGCTCTGGCCTGGTGCGTTTCAGCAAGGAATACCCGGAGCGCTACCACGACGTGGCCATTGCCGAGCAGCACGCGGTCACGCTGGCCGCGGGCATGGCCACGCAGGGCGCCAAGCCGGTGGTGGCGATCTACTCCACCTTCCTGCAGCGCGCCTACGACCAGCTGGTGCATGACGTGGCCGTACAGAAGCTGGATGTGCTGTTCGCCATCGACCGCGCCGGCGTGGTCGGCCCGGACGGCGCCACCCATGCGGGCAACCTGGACCTGAGCTTCCTGCGCTGCGTGCCGCACATGGTGGTGATGGCCCCGGCCGACGAAGCCGAATGCCGGCAGATGCTCAGCACCGGCCTGCAGTACGACGGCCCGGCCGCCGTGCGCTACCCGCGTGGCAGCGGCACCGGCGTGGACGCCGGCAACGACCTGTCCACGCTGGAGATCGGCAAGGCCGACCTGCGCGTGCAGGGCAGCCGCATCGCGCTGCTGGCATTTGGCAGCACCGTGCCGGCCGCCGAAGCGGTGGGCCGCGAGCTGGGCCTGAGCGTGGTCAACATGCGCTTCATCAAGCCGCTGGACCGTGCGCTGCTGCTGGAGCTGGCCAAGACCCATCAGGGCTTCGTGACCATCGAAGACAACGTGGTGGCCGGTGGCGCTGGGTCCGGCGTGGCCGAGCTGCTCAATGCAGAAGACGTGCTGCGCCCGTTCCTGCACCTGGGCCTGCCGGACAGCTTCCAGCACCATGCCAGCCGCGAAGACCTGCTGGCCGAAGCGGGGATTGATGCCGCGGGTATCCGTGCCGCCGTGTTGAAGCGTTGGCCGAATCTTGGCAGCCAGGCGCTGAGCGCCTGACCCCGAATGCCGCGCGGGGGCGTTACGCCCTTACCGGATTTCGAATTCCGCGCGGCAACCGCCGTTGACCCAGACGCCATCGCGGTTCCAGCCCCAGGTGCGGCCTTCCACGCAGGCACTGCGTGAGGTCTGGCGGATCAGCCGGGCCTCGCGGCGGATGCTGACGTTGCAACGGCGCATGCGGTTGTCGTTGGAATCGCAGCTGATCACCTGCCCGCGGCCGCCATTGCCCCAGCCACCGCCGTTGTTGCCCCAGCCGTTGCCATTGCCATGCGAGGGCCGCCGGCCTTCGGCCACGAACTCCGCGCGGCAACCCCGGGTGACCCACACGCCGTTGCGTGCCTGGCCCCAGTTGTCGCCCTCGATGCACTGGGTTCCCGACAGCTGGCGCACCAGCCGCGCGCGGCCATCAATCGGGCACTGCTGGGTGCGGCCCTTGATCGATTCGCAGCGTACCGGGCCATCGTTGTAGCCATCGTCACGGTAACGGTCGTACTGCTGCGCTTGGGCAGCAGCGCCTGCAGCCAGCAGCGCCGGCAGCAGCGCCCACACCCACCTGTGCGTTCCATTCGCCATAGAGTTGTTCCTCATGCCTGCCTCGATCCGTTTTGTGAATAGGCACAGGATCAGGCAAGCGAGGCCCTTCGCCTATAGGCCGAAGGTCGCTCATTTCAGGGTCGATTCAACTAGCCAACGCGCAGCTGACCGGTTCCGGCGGGCTCAGCCGTAGCGGACCACATCGACAAACGCGTCTTCCACTTCCACCCGCACGCCAACGCTGCGCCCGGTTTCCGCGTGTTGCTCGCGGGCCAGGTTGTCGGCGAAATCGAAGGCCACCGCGCCTTCGGCGAAGGCGGCGGCTTCATTGCGGCTGGGGTCAAGAACGCACCAGCGGTGGTCAGCGTGCTTCACGGTAATGTTCATGGTGCACTCCGGGGGATATCCCTGACCCGCACCATACGGCTGACGCCGACACCGAACTATCGGATTAGTCTGATATTGGTATCCGCCCTATACCCGGCACCGCACTTTCCCTATACCACCGGCAAGGTCATCACAAACCGTGCACCGCCGCTGGCCGCCTCTTCGGCCACGATGCTGCCGCCGTGGCGCAGCATGATCTCGCGCGCCAGGTACAGCCCCAGCCCGCTGCCGCTGCCACTGGGGCGCAGCCGGTGGAACGGTTCGAAGATCGATTGCCGGGCCTGCTCGGGCACGCCATCGCCCTCGTCACTCACCGACAGCACCCCGCCGGCCTGCAGTTCGACCACCACCAGGCCACGCCCGCCGCCGTGGGCGATGGCGTTCTGCAGCAGCCCGCTGATCACCCGGTGCAGCGCATCGGGATCGCCCAGCACCCACACCGGCGCCTCCGGTGCCTCCACCGCGAATTCGTAGCCGGCGTCGATCAGAAGTGGCGCCACATCGGCGGCGACCTCGCCGGTCAACGCGGCCAGGTCGATGCGCTGGTGCTGGCTGCGGTGGTGATCCAGCCGCTGCAGGTCCAGCAGCTGTTCGGCGATGTTGCTCAGCCGGCCCAGGTCGCGCTGCAGGCGCGAACGCACCTGCCCCGGCGGCAGGTCGGCAATGCGCGTGGCCAGGATCGCAATGGGCATGCGCAGCTCATGCGCCGCGCCCACCAGGAAGCGATCCTGCGCATCGTAGCTCTCGCCAATGCGCCGCACGGCTGCATTGAATGCATCCACCAGCGGCACGATCTCGCGCGGTACGGCGTGGGTATCCAGGCCGCGCCCGCGTTCGGTGATCTGGATCGCCGCGGCCTGCGCCGCGACCCGGTTCACCCCGCGCAGCGAGCGATGAATTGCCCACGGCGCCACCACCAGCGTGATCACGATCAGCGGCAGGGTGATCCAGCCGCCCAGGTAGCCGATCACCACCAGCATCTGCCGCCACAGGCCGCGATGCGGAATGCCGCCCAGCATCACGTGGATGCGGCCGCCATCGGGCTCGGTCACCCACACCCGCATCGCCAGCTCCACCCCGTGCGTGCGCGTGCGCACATCGGTGGGCTCCACGTGCTGCAGCTGCTGCACGAGTGGGCGGAACGCGGCCGGTACGGTGCCCTGCTCCAGCGTCCGGCCCTGCTCATCGGCGGCGGCGAACCAGAACGTGGCCGGGCGGTCAGGTACCGCTTCGTTGACCGCATCCCAATCCACGCGCAGCGCATCGCCCTCCACATGGATCGCCTCGGCCACCGATTGGCTGGTTTTCCAGTCGATATACGCCGCGCCACGGTCGCCGTACATCAACACCATGCCGGTCAGGCCCACCGCCACCATGGTCATCTGGATCAGGCAGATCTTCCAGGCCAGGCTGAAGGACAGCGAGCCGGGTTTGAGGAATTTCATGCCGTTTCCTTGAGCAGGTAGCCAATGCCGCGCATCACGTGGATTTCCACCTGCGCATCGGCATCGGCCAGCGCGCGGCGCAGCTTGGAAACGTGTGCATCGAGCGCGTTGGACTGGATCTCATCATCGAAGCCATACACCGCTTCCTGCAGCGCCGCGCGCGCCACCGTGCGGCCCTGGCGCAGCGCAAGTGCTTCCAGCACCAGCAGCTGGCGACGCGGCAGTGCCAGCAGCGCGCCGGCCACGCTGGCCTGGCGTGCCACGAAATCAAACTGCAGCCGTCCCAGCGCCAGCACCGGCAGGGTGATCTGCGCCGGCCGCCGCGAAATCGCGCGGATCCGCGCCAGCAGCTCTTCCACCGCGAACGGTTTGGTCAGGTAATCGTCGGCGCCCACATCCAGCCCGACCACGCGGTCGGCCACCGAATCGCGCGCGGTGAGCATGATCACCGGCAGGTTGGGAATGTGGCTGCGTGCCACCCGCACGAAATTGGCGCCATCGCCATCGGGCAGCTGCCGGTCCAGCAGCAGCACCTGGTGTACGCCGGATTTCAGCGCTTCGGCGGCCTGCGCCATCGACACCACCAGGTCCACCACCATGCCATGCCGGCCCAGGCTGGCCTGGATGGCGCCTGCCAGTTCGGGGTCGTCTTCGAGCAGCAGGATGCGCATGGCAATACGGGCAACAGGGGTGATGGGCGCCGATGGTACCGCGCTGGCCGGCGCAACGTTCCCACAATGTCCGGGGGACATCATGGGCGTTTGATCGTCCCCCAGGAGCAGTACCCATGCAGATCGGTTCACGGAAGGCAGCAACGGCAGGCATCACCCTGCTGGGCCTGCTGGCCAGCGGCAGCGTGCTGGCCCAGGCCGCCCCCGGCGAAAGACCCCGCAGCAGCCTGGGATTGGCCGTGGTAGCGCAGAAATCTCCCTACGCCGGCTATGACACCGACGTGCTGCCCGTACCGGTCATCAATTACGAAGGCAGGAAGTTCCATTTCCGTGGCGGCAGCATCGGCTACACCCTGTTCGACAACGAGAAAACCGAAGTCTCGCTGCTGGCCCAGCCGCACGTGATGCGCTTCAAGCGCAAGGACACCGATGACCTGCAGCTGCGCCAGCTCGACAACCGCAACCTCTCGGCGATGGCAGGTGCCGCCGTGCGCCATACCGCACCGTGGGGCGTGCTGCAGGGCAACGTGCTGGCCGAAGTGAGCGGCCACGGCGGCGGCGTGGCGGCCGATGCCAAGTACGCCTACCCGATTCCAACCGGCAAGGTCGTGCTGATTCCCGGCGTGGGCGTGAACTATGCCAGCAGCGCGCTCAACGATTACTACTTCGGCATCAGTGCCGAGGAAGCGCAGCGCAGCGGCCTGGCCCGTTACAGGGCCGGCAGCGGCGTGGCGCCGTACATGGATGTCACCGCGCTGATGCCGCTGGGCGCGCACTGGACCGCCACCGCATCTTTGCGCCGCACCCTGCTTTCCAGCGCGGTGAAGGACAGCCCGATGACCCGGGGCGACCACATGGATACCGCGCTGCTGGCGCTCACTTACGGATTCTGACCATGCGCGAAGGGATCGTACGCCGTGTCGCCAACGTAGCACTGCAGATCGAGCCGGACCGCACCCAGGTACTGCAATGGATCCTGCATGCCCCACTGGCCGCCCTGGGCGGCCACACCACCTTCGAACTGGCCTGCAACGGCCAGGGCGAACGGGTAATTGAACTGCTGCATGGGGTGCTCGCGCAGGCGGGCACCACGCCGCCGCAACTACCGCAGGCACCCACATGAGCCGACCTTTCCCGATGCTGAGCACTGAAGACCCTGCAGATGCACCGGCGCTGGTTGCCGCGCTGGTCTCCTTCGACCAGGCCGTACAGGCGCTGATCGAACAGGATCCGGATCGCCATGGACGCTTTTCCCGCGCCTATGTCACCGCCATTTTCCGTGCGTGCCTGCTGCCGCCCGAACCGGGTGCCGGTGTACCGCGCGGACGGCCGGATCCGGAAATCGCCCAGGCCCTGAAGCGGTGGATCCAGGAGCAGTTGCTGCGCCACCCCGGCGAAGGCGACGACCACCGCCTCACCGCCGCGCGGCGCGCCGCGCACGGCTTCTGGTTGCAGTCCATGGCCTGCCCGATCGACGATGACGGGCAGCCGCGTGCCGCCAGGTTGCTGGAAGGCCTGCTGGCGCTGACCCGCCCGGCGTAGTCCGCCCGGTGGGGCAGTTTGCGACTTGTTGCGTTGAAAACCGGCGTGGGCGGGATCACTGTCCGGTTTCCCTTCCAGCGCAGCGGACGCACTGCCCATGCGAGTTCCTTCCGATATCCCACCGCCCCTCCCACCGCGCATTGAATCGCCCACCCCGCTCGCCGAGGCGGTCTGCGCCGATGCGCCGGGCTGGCAGGAAGCGGCCGACGCGTTGGATGCGATGACGCCTTCGGCCGCCGACGACCACGACAGCGCGCACGACCATGAGCATGAAGAAGGCGGCAGGCGACAGGACCCGCAGTGGTTTGATCCGGAAGAGGAAGAGACCACCCCGCCGTTGGACCACGAGGTGGCACGCCGGCCGGAACTGAGCAATGGTTTCTGGGTGCTGCCCGATCCGCGCACGCTCCTGCCGCGCGTGCATGCACAGAGCCGCAGCCCATTGGTCGCCGAACCCTCACGCGTCCTGTCGGCGGACCTGCCCGGCCAGCGCCACATGCGGCAAGGCCTGGATGACAGCGATGACGATGCTCGCCGTGAGAAAGACGCAGGCCAGGATGACGGCCGCGCTACCGACTGACCGCCGCGACATCCTCACGGCGCGTTGCCGGCGCCTCGCTAGGCTGCAGCTGTTTCCCAACCGCAGGTGTGGCGATGCGTGGTGTGATGGCGGTGATGTTGCTGGCGCTGGCCGCGCCCGCGTGGGCGCAGCAGGACGAGGCGGAAACACCAGCGTTCGACCGCCCGGGGTTGGGATTCTCCGCCTCGGTGCTCCCGCGCGGCGGCGCCGCACTGGAACTGGGGCTGCCCAGCTACGAACGCGACCGCGATGACGACGGCACGCGCACCACGCAATACGGCACCGACCTGCTGCTGCGCGCGGGCCTGGGCACCAACCTGGAACTGCAGGCGTTCGGGAGCCCCTGGAACCGCCTGCGCGAAGCCCCGCGCAATGCGCCCTCCACCACGACGCGTGGCGCAGGCGACAGCGGCCTGGCGCTGAAGTTCGCCCTTCCCCTCGATTCAGACACCCATGCTGTCGCACTGCTGGCCAGCACCAGCTTCGATACCGGCTCACGCGACTTCAGCGAAGGCGGCACCCAGTACAACCTCGGCGCGAGCTACGAATACACCTTCAACGACCAGTGGAGCGGCGCGCTGTATGCCAATGCCACGCGCGGCGCGGGCGAAGACGAGTTCACCTGGTCGCCCAGCCTCAGCCTGGCCGTAAGCGACACCGTGAGCACCTACATCGAGGCCGGTTTCACCCGCACCGACGGCGAATCCTCGACCTCGGTGGCCGGTGCAGGCGTGACGTGGATGGCGGCCCGACGGGTGCAGCTGGACGCGTCGTTCGACCTCGGCTTGGACAGCAACAGCCCGGATCTACAGGCGGGGCTGGGCGTTTCGTTCTATTTCGAGTGAACCAAAAAAGCCTGCGCATTGCTGCGCAGGCTTCTTCGGCGGTGTTACACGTTACGACCCTGGGGTCAGGTCACCTTCTTGGCGACCGTCATGCCCAGCAGGAACAGGATGACGGCGATGATGATGCCGGCCCAGAACAGGAACTTGGCCACGCCAATGGCGGCACCGCCAATGCCGGCGAAGCCGAGTGCGCCGGCGATGAGGCCGATGATGGCGAAGATGATGGCCCACTTGATCATGTTGTTCCTTTGCCCGGAATGCGGGTTGACTGACAGGACTCCACGCTAGCGATTGGCGCGTGCCGCAACAGTGAATGGGGCGCGTGAACGGCGTGAAATCGCTACCTCGCAGGTGAAGACGTCCGCTACGTATTCAGCTGCACTTGTAGGGATTTTCCGACGAACGGTAGAGGGCTTTTCGGATCGCCCGCGCGCAAGTTGTTGATTTGTAAGCTCGCTCACGCAGCCTCTCATCACCGCACTGAATGTGTGACCGTTGCCTCAATTTCACCGGCTGGTCACAATGCTGACGTCCCACTACGTCATCAATGCCATGCGCGCATTCGTCACCAAGCAGCATCCCGCCCTGCTCAAGGTCTACTTCGTGGCCTGCTACGTCGTGCTGATTGAAGAAGTGATTCGCGCCGTCGGCTGATTTCGCCGCGCCGTCATCACTGGCCCAGTGTGGGGCGATGGGCAGGCGCGTTGCCGCCACGCTTGCTTCCCTGCAGTTTTTCCAGCGCCTGCTGCAAGGCTGACATCCGGAACGGCTTCTGCAACCCGAACCGATGTTGGAACGCCAGCGGAAGGCTGGATCTGTCATAGCCGGTCAGGAACACGTACGGAATGCCGCGCGACTCCAGCGCCTCGGCGATCGGGAACGACTGCTTCCCGCCCAGATTGATGTCCAGCAGCGCCAGGTCAAAGGGCGTCTGCTCCACGATCCGCAGCGCCGCATCGACGGTGCCCACCGGGCCCACCACTTCGTAGCCCAGCGTCTCCAGCCCGTCCTCGACAAGCATCGCGATGAGCGATTCGTCTTCGACTACCAGGACGCGCGGGCTCACAGGTGCACCTGGACCGCGTCATCGCCGTGCGGTATCGATACCCGATAACGCAGGCCTTCGGGCTCGAACGTGAGCTCCGCATCGCCGCCCAGATCATGCTTGAGGCCGCGCTCGAGCAACCGCGAGCCGAACCCGCGCTGCGCCGGCGGCTGCACCGGGGGGCCATCGCGCTCCTGCCACTCCAGTTCGATAACGTCCTCCCCATCGACCTGACGCTGCCCCCACTCCACCCGCACACGGCCATCGGGCCCGGACAGCGCACCGTGCTTGACCGCGTTGGTGCCCAGCTCATGCAGCGCCATGGCCAGCGCCAGGGCACGGCGGGGATCGAGCCGAACGGGTGCGCCCTGGATATCGAAGCGCTGCCCACCTTCGCCGTGCAGGTCGGCCGTGGCCTGGACCAGATCGTGGATATCGGCGCTGTGCCAGTTTTCCCGGGTCAGCACATCGTGCGCTCCGGCCAAGGCCAGCAAGCGCTCTTCGATCTTCTCGCCCGCGTCGATGATGTTCTGCGCGTTGCGGAAGGTCTGGCGGGTGATTGACTGCACCATGGCCAGCGAGTTCTTCACCCGGTGGTTGAGCTCGTTGATAAGCAGTTGCAGGTGCTGCTCGTGGCGCTTGCGCTCGGTCACATCGCGGGTACTGCCGGCAATGGCCTCCACTTCGCCATCGGGACCAATCACCGGGGTAAAGATGTAGTCATAGATGCGCACGCCCTCGGTGGCGTGCGGAAACGGCACATCACCGCGGATGGGCTGCTTGGTGGCGATCACCCGATCGATTTCCGCATCGTGCATCGCCGCATGCCAGGGCTCGTAGCCGATCTCCAGGCAGGTCTTGCCCATCGCCTCATCCCAGGTCATGCCCCACATGTTCAGCAGCGCCTTGTTGGCGTAGATGAAGCGGTGCTCCAGGTCAAAGACGTAGGACAGATCCGGGGTTGCCTGCAGAAGGGCTTCGTAGATCCGCCATTTGGCGCTGTTGTCTTGCTGTTCCTGCAGCACGGGAGAAAGCCCTGTTCATTTAGGGGAAGCATAGGGGCGGCGGCGTGAAAGTGGGATCACGTTAGCGCTTTGTGAGCGAAGGCGGCAGACGCGCCCGGAAGAGCGGACTGTCAGTCCCTGGTAGAGCGGACTGTTAGTCCCGGTAGAGCGGACTAACAGTCCGCTAGCCCCTCAGCAAGCACACATTCCATCGGCTGATACACAAGCCCCAGATACTCCCCCACCTCCCCCGCGACCCGGAACCCAAACCGCTCATAAGCCGGCACCGAGCTCAACGACGCCCGCACCGTAACAACCCCGCCCCGCGCGCACTCCAGCAGCGCCGCCATCAGCGCCCGCCCAACCCCCTGCCCCTGCCACCCTGGCGCCACGAACAGCGTCGCCACGTGCTGGCCGCCCATCAGCTCGGCCACCCCGACAACCCGCCCGGCGGTCTCGAAGACGAACATGTCGTTGTCATCGGACATGCGGTCGGCAAACCCGTTGATCGACACAATGCCGGTAAAGGTCTCAATCCCCAGCGGCGACAGCGACGGCGCCACCGCCTCCATGAAGGACGCCATGCACACCGCGCTGGCCTGCTCCAGATCTGTGGCTCTTAGTCGCCGCACTGCCATTGGGGTACCCTCCATGAAAATCGGTTTGAAACTGACATCTGGATGGTAGCTGGCGCGACGCAGCCAGTGCAGCGCGCCCACACAGAATGCACCCGGCGCACAAACCAAGCGCGTCCTGCGACACGGTTTGATCAAGGAAAGGGTCCCTACCGCACAGTTCGTCGCCCCAACCATTGACGGCCCGTCTCATCACACGCAGCATCCGTCCGTCGCCGCACATCCGGCGGCCGGAATTGGCGTTCCGAAGCCAAAGGCGCACCAGCGCCCATCGGCATTCCGCAGGGCGGTGGATCTCACTTCTCCTGAGGAATTCCGCAATGTCCAATGACTCCCTCGCAGCCCCGACCCGCGTCACCGTCCACCTCGCTCACTACTTCGGCGATATCTCCGACTCGCTGGAATGGAACAGTTCGGCATGGGTCGAACTCGAGAAGCGCCTGGCTGCCACCACGCGACCGCTCGATTCGCTGACCATCGGCGAGATCATGCAGGCCCTCTCTGAGACCCGCTGCGGAAGCTCCCCGGATGCGGGCAACTTCGTCAAACGCATGATCGGCCAGCACGACCCTTCTCGACACGACCTGTTTCGCGTCATACGCAAGCTGTTTCGTATCTATGATCTGAGGATCGTCGAACTGCTTGAGCTGATCGATGTGCTGGAACGCTGCCCTGGCACGGTGGAAGACATGCCCATAAAGAACCTCCTCGCGCTGATCGCCATCGTGGACATCGACGAAGAACCCCCTGCTCAACTAGAAGAAGACAGCCGTCCGCCTTCAACCACGCACTGAAGCCAACGCACACCAACGAAAAAGGCCCGAAACGGGCCTTTTCGTTACCACCGTGCAATGACGCAGCAATCTCCTTAGCAGGCCCTCCATGTCACCACGGAAGGGGGTTCGGAGCATCCCCAGCCATGCTGGGAAATCATTGCAAAAGCTACTTGTCGTTTAGCAGCCAGGCCCTCAGCGGATGTAGCCTGAAACATCGACCATGCATTCACCGCCAGCTCTTTGCCTTCTACAACCATGTGAAGTTACTACGCCCGCGCGAACACGCTTCACCCCACTCAACACGCCTCGACTTCTACCCCGTCACGGATGGCGCTCCTGAGGCAACTGATCGCGCATTTCATCGGGTCGCAATGTGGGCTCGCTCCGCCTGGATATTTCGTTGGAGATTTTCAGCGCCGCATCGATGATGCAGCGGACGCGACGAATCTGCTCTTCAAGTTCTGGAAGACTCACATGCTCATTGAGTCTGTAGTCCGCCTGGACTCGAGCGGCCCTCGCCACTTCCAACGACTGCACCATCCGCTTCTTCAGCGGAACGAGGCTACTAAGATCGACACCAAGACGATCCGTACGCCACTCCTTAAGACGCTCGACCATCTCTGTGTGGGAAAGTCGTCCAACCCTTGCCGCGACGCAGCGCCTGGACGCTGGAAGCCTGTCGACAATAGGGTGAAGAGCATGGAAGGCCGCGTAGTACGATCTGCTCGATGCAGCGCGAAGCGTAACTTCGTCGGAATGGTCGCATGCATGCCGCTTCCCAAAATCACGGAGGTGCTCAGGAGTGATTGGCACGGGGCGCCTCCCTCAACGTGGGGATGAAGGCAATGGTTGCAGTGCCGGAGTTGATGATTGGGAAATCACGATCCACGAGGACCCCACAGAACTCCCACTCTGCCTCCCAGCAGATATCGGGTGTGGCGACGATCAGCAGCTGGAAGTGCATTGCGGTCGCGCGATCATCGTGGGGAATGAAGGACGACTTCACCGCGACGACCTTCAGCCTCTTCTGGCGGAGGAACCGGATGGCACAGCCAATCGGCTCCGACCACGCGTCGACACTCAAGCCTTGGTCTGCAAGCACCTGCTCCGCATCCTCCGCCGAGAACGTATATACGCTGGAAGGCAATGGCTCCGGCAAGTCCTCCGTGGCAAGCATTTTTTCGCGGACCATCTCAGGAGCGGAGGCAATGCCGAAATCGCCGTCGA
Organism: Stenotrophomonas rhizophila; assembly: GCF_001704155.1. NCBI lineage: Bacteria > Pseudomonadati > Pseudomonadota > Gammaproteobacteria > Lysobacterales > Lysobacteraceae > Stenotrophomonas > Stenotrophomonas rhizophila. The sequence goes on from NZ_CP016294.1 coordinate 2,899,504, forward strand.
AAGCATGTCCGCCCGGATTTCCACCTAAAGCGGCTACGCGCTGTCGAAGTTGGAAGGCATCATGCAGCAGGCCGACATATCCAAGCAGGCTGATCACCGCGCCCATGGCAGCGAAGTTGCCATCCAAGCCAGGCCGAAACGCGATGAATTTCTCCTTTACCTTCCCAACCTGTCCTGTGACACAGAGCATCGCCAGCCAACGAACCCGGATATTTAGATTTCCCGGCTGAAGGCGAAGTGCGCAGGCGAACATTTCGTCCGCAGCATCAAAGGCATTCTTGATGGCCGATGCGTACGCACGCAGCTCCCAAGCCCCAGCTGCATCTATCGACGCAAGCTCGTCCGCGCGCCTTTGAACTCTGCGTACCGTAACCAGGTCATTGGCACCCAACTTGAGTGCCTCAAACGCCTCGCCTAATGTGTTGTTGAATATGGTGTCGGGAGTGGCGCTGTTAGACATGAAAGCGCGTCTGGAAATCAGGGGGGCGCAACCGTACCACCGCGCAATAGTCAGAAAGGTGCGCCCTGTCCCAGTGTTTTACTTGGAACTAGTGCACCGTGCACGGAAACTTCAAACCTTGATCGCGTTATCAAAACCAAGCGCGAAGAACGTGCCCAAACTGACATCTCCAGCAGCTCAGCCGGCATATTTCAGACGAGTTAGTAGATAGGGCCTACCCTGCCCACCTCACGCCAGCGACCAACTTGTCGGAATCCAACCTTTCCTAAGACCCAACCGCTTGCTAGTTCTGGTCGTTGACACCGCCAAAACAAAAAAGGGCCCGCACCAGAAGTGCGAACCCTTGATCGTGTCACCAACAATGGTCGGGACGGCCGGATTTGAACCGACGACCCTCTGCCCCCCAGGCAGATGCGCTACCAGGCTGCGCTACGCCCCGATGTTGCTGGTGTTGTCCCCGCCTCTCAGCGGGCCGACGAGTATAACCGGTTTGATCGAAAAATGGTTCAGCGACGCAGCAGCTGGAGTACTTCTTCCAGCTCCATCCGCGTCTGCTTGATGATCTGGTTGCTCAGCGCCGATTCGTCGCGCGCGCCGGCACCTTCCAGGCGCAGGCGGGCACCGCCGATGGTGTAGCCCTGTTCGTAGAGCAGGCCGCGGATCTGGCGCACCATCAGCACGTCGTGGCGCTGGTAGTAGCGGCGGTTGCCACGGCGCTTGGCCGGTTCCAGGCTGGGAAATTCGGTTTCCCAGTAGCGCAGCACGTGCGGCTTTACATCGCACAGCTCGCTGACTTCACCAATGGTGAAGTAGCGCTTGGCCGGTATCGGCGGAAGTTCGCGGTTACTGCCCGGATCCAGCATATGCCTCTACCCTTTCCTTGAGCTTCTGGCCCGGACGGAAGGTGACCACCGTACGGGCGGAAATCGGAATTTCCTCGCCGGTCTTCGGGTTGCGGCCCGGGCGCTGGTTCTTGCGCCGCAGGTCGAAGTTGCCGAAGCCGGAAAGCTTCACCTGACGTCCCTGTTCCAACGCTTCACGCAGTACATCGAAGAACGCGTCGACAAATTCCTTGGCTTCGCGCTTGTTCAGACCCACTTCGTCGAACAGCTTTTCGGCCATCTCAGCCTTGGTCAATGCCATTGCCTGCTACCCCCCATGCTGCCCGCTCAACCGCGGATCCGGGCGTGGTGTTCACGCTCCATTGCGGCCACCGCCTCGGTGACCACCGCATCCACGTCGCGGTCCGTCAGAGTGCGCGACTTGTCCTGCAAAATCAAGCCCATAGCGAGACTCTTGAAGCCCGGCTCGACCCCCTGGCCGACGTAGCGGTCGAACAGGGTCACCTGGCGCAGCAGCGGGCCCACGGCCCGGCGCAGGGTGGCTTCCAGGTCCGTCCAGGCGGCCGCTTCCGGCACCAGGAAGGCCAGGTCGCGGCGTACCGAGGGGAAACGGGACAGCTCGGTGGCGCGCGGCAGGCTGCGGGCGGCCAGCGGGGCCAGGTCCAGCTCCATGCCGAACACGTCCACGTCGATGTCCATCGCCTTGGCCAGGCGCGGGTGGATCTGGCCGATCCAGCCGATGCTGGCGCCATCGCGCAGCACCTCGGCCGAGCGCGCCGGGTGGCCGTACGGGCGGGTGGAGGGCACGAAGCTGAGTGCGGCGCCGGAGGCGGCGGCCAGCGATTCCAGGTCGCCCTTGAGGTCATGGAAATCGACCTTGCGGGTGGCCAGGCCCCACTGCTGCGGGGTGGCATCGCCACACACGGCCACGGCCACGCGCTGGGTTTCCAGCGGGGCGGCGCCCTGCCCGGCCTGCGGATGGAACACGCGGCCCAGCTCGAACAGGCGCACGGTGCCCTGCTGGCGCGCGGCATTGCGGCCCAAGGTGGCCACCAGGCCCGGCAGCAGCGCTGGGCGCATCACCGCCAGCTCGGCCGACAGCGGGTTGGCCAGGGCCACCACGTTGTCCTGCAGCTGCCACTGGGCCAGCAGGCCGGCGTCGACGAAGGCGTAGTTGATGGTTTCCTGCAGGTCGCGGGCCACCAGCTGGCGGCGCGTGCTCAGGTCGTCCAGGCGGGTTTCGCTGGGCATGGCGATCCGCGCGGCACCGCCCGGCAGGGTGGTGGGAATGCGCTCGTAGCCGTGGATGCGGGCCAGCTCTTCAATGAGGTCCTCTTCGATGGCGATGTCGAAGCGGCGGCTGGGCGCGGTGACCTGCCAGCCATCGGCGGCGGCGGCCACGTCCATGCCCAGCGCGCGCAGGATGCGCTCCACGTCGGCATCGGCAATCTGGATGCCCAGCACGCGGGCGATGCGCGCACGGCGCAGGCCGATGGTGGCGGTGGCCGGCAGGTCGGCTTCGCGCACGGCTTCGGTCACCGGGGCCGGGGTGCCGCCGGCCAGGTCCAGCACCAGGCGGGTGGCGTATTCAATGGCGGTGCGCGGCAGCGCCGGGTCCACGCCACGCTCGAAGCGGTGGCCGGCGTCGGTGTGCAGGCCCAGCTTGCGGCCACGGCCCATGATGGCGGCCGGCGCGAAGTGCGCGGCCTCCAGGAACACGGCGGTGGTGTCGTCGGTGACGCGGGTGTCATGGCCGCCCATGATGCCGGCCAGGCCCACCGGACGGTCGGCGTCGGTGATGACCAGGAAGCCGTCATCCAGCGCGGCGTCGCGGCCATCCAGCAGCTTGAGGGTTTCGCCGGCGCGCGAACGGCGCACGGCGATGCTGCCCTGCAGGGTGCCCAGGTCGTAGGCATGCATCGGCTGGCCCAGTTCCAGCATCACGTACTGGGTGATGTCGACCAGCAGCGACACCGGGCGCACGCCGCTGCGGCGCAGGCGCTCGGCCATCCACAGCGGGGTGGCGGCGCGCGGGTTCACGCCTTCGATCACACGGCCCAGGTAACGCGGCGCTTCGGCGCCGGCGTCGAGGGCGATGGTCAGTTCGCGGGTGCCCACGGCGGCGATCGGCGCGGGATTGAACGGCACCACTTCACTGGCGCACGCGGCGGCCACGTCGAAGGCGATGCCGCGCACGCTGAAGCAGTCGGCGCGGTTGGGGGTGAGCTTGATCTCGATGCTGGCGTCGGGCAGGCCCAGGAACTCCACCAGCGACTGGCCCACCGGGGCGTCATCGGGCAGCTCGAACAGGCCCGAGGCGTCGCCATCCAGGCCCAGTTCCTTGGCCGAGCACAGCATGCCGTTGGAATCCACGCCGCGCAGCTTGGCCGCCTTGATGTTGAAGTCGCCGATCTTCGCGCCGATCATCGCCAGCGGCGCGACCAGGCCCGGGCGCGCGTTGGGCGCGCCGCACACGATCTGCAGCTGCTCGCCCTGCCCGGCATCGACCTGGCAGATCTGCAGGCGGTCGGCTTCGGGGTGGCGCTCGGCGGTGACGATGCGCGCCACGACCACGTGGTCCAGGCTGGCGCCGAGGTCGGTGACCTCTTCAACTTCCAGGCCGATGGCGGTCAGCACCGCGCTCAGCTCGTCGCGCGAGGCGGTGGTGGGAACGTGGCTGCGCAGCCAGTTTTCAGAGAATTTCATGGTGTCACCCTGGTGGGCCCGGCGCATGCGCCTGGGCCGTGATGAATGTCGTTCGGCGTTACGCGAATTGCTTGAGGAACCGCACGTCGTTCTCGAAGAACGCGCGCAGGTCGTTCACGCCGTAACGCAGCATGGCAAAGCGCTCCACGCCCAGGCCGAAGGCGAAGCCGGTGTAGCGCTCCGGGTCGATGCCCACGTTGCGCAGCACGTTGGGGTGGACCATGCCGCAGCCGAGCACTTCCAGCCAGCGGGTGCTGCCATCGGGCTGCTGCCAGGCGATATCCACTTCCGCGCCGGGCTCGACGAACGGGAAGTAGCTGGGGCGGAAACGCATCTCGAAATCGCGTTCGAAGAACGCACGCACGAACTCGGACAGGGTGCCCTTGAGGTCGGCGAAGGTCGAGTGCTCGTCCACCAGCAGGCCTTCCACCTGGTGGAACATCGGCGAATGGGTCTGGTCGCTGTCGCTGCGGTACACCTTGCCGGCCGCGATCATGCGCAGCGGCGGCGCGTGGTCGCCCATGTAGCGCACCTGCACACCGGAGGTATGCGTGCGCAGCAGGCGGCCATCGCCGAAGTAGAAGGTGTCGTGCATGGCACGCGCCGGGTGGTGCGGCGGGAAGTTGAGGGCTTCGAAGTTGTGCCAGTCGTCTTCGATTTCCGGGCCTTCGGAGAGCTCGTAGCCGAGGCGGCCGAAGATTTCGGTGATGCGCTCCAGGGTGCGGGTCACCGGATGCAGGCCACCGCGTTCGGCGCGGCGCCCCGGCAGGGTGATGTCGATCGCTTCGGCGGCCAGGCGCGCGTCGAGCGCGGCATTCTCCAGCACGGCCTTGCGTTCGCCCAGCGCGCGGGTCAGCGCGTCACGGGCCTGGTTGATGGCTTCGCCGGCGGCCTTGCGCTCGTCGGCCGGCAGTGCACCCAGCTGCTTGAGCTGTGCGGTAATGCTGCCGCTCTTGCCGAGCAGCGCCACGCGCAGGGCTTCCAGCGCATCGGGGCTCTGGGCGGCGGCCACGTCGGCCAGCGCCTGGGTGGTCAGGGATTGGATGTCACTCATGGATAGCCTGGACCTCGCGTCGGTATGCCTTCGCGATGCGCGCCGGGCCGACCCCCGTCGCCACCGCTGTCGGGACGGCACCCGGTTGGGCTGCCGCCGCCACAAAAAAGAATGGGGAAGGACTTGCGCCCTTCCCCATGCATTGCCTTACCCGCAGCCGTTGCGTTTGCACGGCAACGGCGGGGAGAGGACTTATGCCGCCAGCGCGCCCTTGGCCTTTTCGGCCAGTGCTGCAAAACCAGCTGCGTCGTGCACGGCGATATCGGCCAGGACCTTACGATCCAGGGTGATACCCGCCTTGAGCAGGCCGTTCATGAAACGGCTGTAGCTCAGACCATTGATGCGGGCAGCCGCGTTGATGCGGGTGATCCACAGCGAACGGAAATTACGCTTCTTCTGCTTACGACCGATGTAGGCGTACTGCTGGGCCTTGATGACGGCCTGCTTGGCAACGCGGAACACCTTGCGGCGGGCGTTGTAGTAGCCCTTGGCCAGGGTCAGAATTTTCTTGTGGCGGCGACGCGCCTGTACGCCACGCTTTACTCGTGCCATGGGTCAGTCCTCAGAGGTAGGGAAGCATACGGTTCAAACGGCCTGCGTCTTCTGCACGAACATGGTTCGTCTGACGCAGATTGCGCTTCCGCTTGGTCGACTTCTTCGTGAGGATGTGGCTACGGTTGGCGTGGCCAGCCTTGAACTTACCGGAGGCGGTCTTGCGGAAACGCTTGGCCGCCGCCCGGTTGGTCTTGATCTTGGGCATTGCAATGTCCTTGATGATGTTTTGTCACTGACCAGGGCGGTGGCATTGCCACACTTTCCGTCCGTGCCCTTGCCTGCTTGTAAGCCCGGGATCCCCGTTGGGAACCAGGCCGGTCCTGTTGCCGTTGAAAAGCTTGAAACCGTTCAAAACAGCAGCCCCGCGAAAAAAACGGGGTCGCCCATTATGCATGGGTTGGGGAACGGGTGCAAGCTGTTGATCAGGCGGGGTTTGCCGGGTCTTGGGCCCGGAACCTGAACGAAACGGACGGCATTGCCGTCACAGCGACTGGGTGTCGCCGGCTGGGTGTCGCCCGACTGGGTGTCGCCCGGCTCGGTGTCGTCGGCTGGGTAGAGCCGACTGTTAGTCGGCTGCCCTTGGCGGCATGGCGGGAAAGCAGCCGACTAACAGTCGGCTCTACCCCGTCGTACCCCGGCTCTACCCCGTCGTACCCCGTCGTACCGCCGTCGCCACCCCGTCGCCTGCCCAGGAGCCGACGAACCGGGGGTTCCGCGCGGCCACGTTCGACGTGGCGCGCGTCGCGCCAGAGCGCGGTTACTTCTTCTTCGGCGCGATCATCATGACCATCTGGCGGCCTTCCAGGCGCGGGCGGGACTCGATCACGATGTCCTCGCCCAGATCGGCTTCGATCCGGTTGGCCATTTCGCGACCCAGTTCCTGATGGCTCATTTCACGACCACGGAAGCGGATGTTCACCTTGATCTTGTCACCCTCTTCCAGGAAACCGCGCATCTTGCGCAGCTTGATCTGGTAGTCGCCTTCATCGGTGACCGGGCGGAACTTCACTTCCTTGATCTCGACCTGCTTGGTCTTCTTCTTGGCCTCGTTGGCCTTCTTCTGCGCTTCGAACTTGAACTTGCCGAAGTCCATGATCTTGCACACCGGCGGATCAGCCTGCGGCTGAATCTCGACCAGGTCCAGACCTTCGTCTTCGGCCATCGACAGCGCTTCGTCACGCGTCAACACGCCAATCATTTCACCGTCACTGCCGATCACGCGTACGCGCGGCACCCGGATTTCCTGATTCTTGCGGTTCTGTTTGTTGTCAGGGGTACTGATATTGCAATCTCCCAGAGGAATCAAACCGGCCCTCGCGGATCATCCGCAGGGCCGGGACTTTCTTACACAGACTGTTCTGCCTGCAACCGCTCGACGAACGCCTGGACGGACATGCTGCCCAGATCCTCGCCCGAGCGCGTACGCACGGCTACGGCGCCATTTTCCTTCTCACGGTCGCCCACCACCAGCAGGTACGGGACCCGCTGCAGCGTATGCTCGCGAATCTTATAACCGATCTTCTCATTGCGCAAATCCGACGTTACCCGGAAGCCTTGATCTGCAAGGGTTTTCGTTACTTCCTGCACGTATTCAGCCTGGGCGTCGGTGATATTGGCCACCACCGCCTGGGTCGGGGCCAGCCAGGCCGGGAACTGGCCGGCGTGGTGCTCGATCAGGATGCCGATGAAGCGCTCCATGGAGCCCACGATGGCCCGGTGTAGCATGACCGGGTGCTTCTTCTGGCTGTTTTCGTCCACGTACTCGGCGCCGAGGCGGCCGGGCATCATGAAGTCGACCTGCATGGTGCCCAGCTGCCAGGTGCGGCCGATGGCGTCCTTGAGGTGGTATTCGATCTTCGGGCCGTAGAAGGCGCCCTCGCCCGGCAGCTCCTGCCATTCCACGCCACAGCTGGACAGCGCCGAACGCAGCGCGGCCTCGGCCTTGTCCCAGGTGGCATCGTCGCCCAGGCGCGATTCCGGGCGCAGGGCGATCTTGATCTGGATCTCCTCGAAGCCGAAGTGCTGGTACACCGCCAGCGCCTGCTGGTGGAACGCGGTCACTTCCGATTCGATCTGCGATTCGGTGCAGAACACGTGGCCGTCGTCCTGGGTGAAACCACGCACGCGCAGGATGCCGTGCAGCGCGCCGGAGGGCTCGTTGCGGTGGCACGAGCCGAACTCACCGTAGCGGATCGGCAGGTCGCGGTAGCTGTGCAGGCCCTGGTTGAACACCTGCACGTGGCCCGGGCAGTTCATCGGCTTGACCGCGTAGGTGCGCTTCTCCGATTCGGTGAAGAACATGTTGTCCTGGTAGTTGTCCCAATGGCCGGACTTCTTCCACAGGCTCACGTCCAGGATCTGCGGGCAGCGCACTTCGCCGTAGCCGCTCTTCTGGTAGACCTTGCGCATGTACTGTTCCACCACCTGCCACAGGGCCCAGCCCTTGGGGTGCCAGAACACCAGGCCCGGGGCCTCTTCCTGCAGGTGGAACAGGTCCTGCTGCTTGCCGATGCGGCGGTGGTCGCGCATTTCGGCTTCTTCGATGCGCTTGATGTAGGCCTCAAGCTGCTTCTTGTCGGCCCAGGCGGTGCCGTAGATGCGCTGCAGCTGCTCGTTCTGCGCATCGCCGCGCCAGTAGGCGCCGGAAATGCGGGTCAGCTTGAAGGCCTTCAGGAAGCGCGTATTGGGCACGTGGGGGCCGCGGCACATGTCCACGTATTCCTGGTGGTAGTACATGCCCATGGCCTGGATGTCCGGCGACATGTCTTCGATCAGGCGCAGCTTGTAGTCCTCGCCACGGGCTTTGAAGATTTCAATCACCTCCGCGCGCGGGGTCATCTTCTTGACCACGTCGTAGTCCTGCGCGATCAGCTCGCCCATGCGCTTTTCGATGGCGGCCATGTCGTCCGGGGTGAACGGGCGCTCGGAGTGGATGTCGTAATAGAAGCCTTCGGCGATCACCGGGCCGATCACCATCTTGGCGTCCGGGTACAGCTGCTTGACCGCATGACCAACCAGGTGCGCGGCCGAGTGGCGGATGATCTCCACGCCTTCCTCGTCCTTGGCGGTGATGATGCGCAGGCTGGCGTCGTGGTCGATGACGTCACTGGCATCGACCAGCCTGCCGTCCACCGAACCGGCGATGGTGGCCTTGGCCAGGCCGGCGCCGATCGACTGGGCGACGTCCATGACACTGACGGGGTTTTCGAACTCACGGCGGCTGCCGTCGGGAAGCGTGATCGCAATCATGGCTGGGGCTTTGTGCTGGTGGGCCTGCGGCGCAGGCCAGGGAAACAGGGTCGAGGGTGTCCGGGGCGCGCGGCCGGATAAAAGAAAAGCGCCATGAAGGCGCCTGGGCAAGGGGCCGTCATGACGTTCAGCGCTGGGCGGTGGTAGTGCTCATGTCGCACGCTGGACCGGCGCTGGGCGCGGGTCACCTTGTTGCCTCGAGGTGGATGCCTCGATCTTAAACCAAACGGCCGGGGAAGCCCAATCCCGACGGCATTCGCCCGGTGGCGGGCACTACTGAACAGGCCGCTGTGGCGATTGAAAACAGCAATGATTACCATGCGCAGGTTGCCGCACCGCCCGGCCCGTCTTCGTTTCCAAGGATTTCCATGCCCTGCGCCGCCCCTTCGGCCCGCACGCCCCTGCCCCGCGCGGCGCGCCCATGCTGAGCGCCGATGCCCTGGCCCTGCTGTATTGCGCGCTGGCCGGCGCCGCCTCGGCCTTTTCGGCGCTGGCCTTCTATGCTGCCTCCCCGCACTGCCGCTGGCCCCGCCTGCGCCGCGCGGGGCGGCTGGGCCGCCAGCTCGGGCTGGTGGCGGCGGCCACCTCGCTGTGGCTGTGGATGGGCCAGCTGGGCTTTGCCACCGGCTTCTGCGTCACCCTTGGCGGCTGGATGCTCACGGCGATGGTGTTGCCCTATGTTGCTGCCTGGACGCGGCCGGATGCGGAGGCGCGGCGCTGATGTGGGCACGTGCACTGGCCGGCCTGCTGGCGGGCTTCTTCGTGGCTGCGGCCGTCACCGGGTTGATCACCTGGCTGCCGCCAGGTCCGTGGCAGTCGGTGATCGTGCCCGGCATGATCGCCTTCATTCCATTGTGGATGCTGGCCGCGCTGTGGGCCTTCGCATTCCGCACCGGGCCGCGCGCGTGGGGGTGGCTGAGTGCCAGCGCCGCGTTCGGCTTCGGCCTGCTGTGGCTGCTGCGCCACTTCCACTGGGTGCAGTGAGGCCTATTCGATGAAATTCAGTTCGCTCACCCTGCGTACCTTCACCACCGTGCACACCTGGGTTGGCCTGGTGGCCGGCTTTGCGCTGTTCGTGGCGTTCTATGCCGGCGCCATCACCGTGTTCCACCATGACCTGCCGCTGTGGCAGTCGCCGCAGGGCATGGACCAGCCAGCGCAGACCCTGGACGATGCACAGCGGCTGCTCGATGGGGTGCTGGCCAGACACCCCGATGCGCGAAAGCACGTGGGCATGACCTTCCCCGGTGCGGAAACGCCACAGTCCATCGCGTACTGGCAGGATGCCAAGGGAACCTGGCTGTTTGCCTGGGCCGACCACGTGGATGGCAGCCCCACCCCGCCACAGGCCGGCCTGGCCGAGCTTGTCAACGAACTGCACTACACGCTGGGCCTGCCGGTGGCCGGCATCTACCTGATGGGCGTGGTCAGCCTGCTGTACGGGTTGGCGCTGCTGTCCGGGCTGGTGATCCACCTGCCCAAGCTGGTGGGCGACCTCTTCGCGCTGCGTCCGGGCCGCAACTTCAAGCAGATGTGGCAGGACGCGCACAACGTGATCGGCGTGCTCAGCCTGCCCTTCCACCTGCTGTTCGCGGTAACCGGTGCGCTGCTGTGCCTGATGTTCCTGCAGATGGCCGCGCTGAACCCGCTGATCTACGACGGCAAGCTGCTGGCAGCGCTGCCGGGGGCAACCGATACCGCGCCGATCCGCGCGCCCGCCAACGAGCCGGTGCGTGCCGGCAGCCTGGCCATGCTGCATGCGCGGGCGATCGCGGTGGCGAACGACAAAGGCCAGGCAGTGTTTGAGCCGGCCTACCTGAAGCTGGCCAACGCCGGTGACCGCAACGCCGTGATCGAAATCACCGGCGATGGCGGCGTGGCGCTGGGCCCGCTGGGCGCGGTGGCGATGGATGCCAATACCGGCGATGTGCTGCACACCCAGCTGCCGGGGCATCGCGATGCCAACCACGCCACGCTGGCGGCGGCGTATGCGCTGCACTTCGGCGAATTCGGCAACGGGCTGGTGCCGTGGCTGTACTTCGTGCTCGGCCTGGGCGGGGCGTTCCTGTTCTATTCGGGCAACCTGCTGTGGATCGAGTCGCGCCGCAAGCGCCGCCAGGCCACCCAGGGACGCGCGCAGGTGAACATGGCGCGGGCCACGGCAGGCGTGTGCATCGGGCTGTGCGTGGCGATATCGGCGGCGTTCGTGAGCGTGCAACTGCTGGAGCACCTGGCCCCGGCCCATGCGGATGCGGGCATGCGCTGGACCTGCTTCCTGGTCTGGGGCGGCTCCGCCCTGTGGGCGGCGCTGCGCGCGCCGTCCAAGGCGGCGGTGGAGCTGCTGTGGGCTGCGGCGGCGGTGACCGCGCTGATCCCGGTGGTGCACGGTGCGATGAGCGGGCTGTGGCTGTGGACCAGCGCCGCGCGCGGCTACTGGCCGCTGTTCTGGGTGGACGGCGTGGCGCTGGCGATGGCGCTGGGCTTTGCCGCCATGGCGCGCGCAACGCAGCGCAGGGCCGTAAACGGCGACCCCAACAGCGTATGGGCGCACACGCGGGCGTAACGGACAAAGCGCGTGGCCCGCTTTGCATCGCCAGATGCAGGCTGGGTGCCGCTTTCAGAATTCTTCAGGCGTTCTTCCAGCACTTCAGACGCGGTGCTGGCGTAGTGGCACCTCACTTCCGAGGAGCGCCACCATGCCCCACCCCGCCCGTCGTTTCGCCGCACTGGTCCTGTCCATCACCGCTTGCCTGCCCATCGCGGCTCAGGCCGCCTCGCCGCGCCTCGACCCTGCCCCGCTCGCCGCACTGGAGGCGGCCGTTGCCAGCGACGAGATCAAACAGGTCACCAGCGTGCTGTTGCTGGTCGATGGCACGGTGGCCTACGAACACTATTTCAACGGTGCCGATGCAGAAACGCTCAACGACGTACGCTCGGCCAGCAAAAGTGTGACCTCGCTGCTGGTGGGGGCGGCCATCGGCGACGGGCACCTGCCGGGCGTGCAGGCGCGTGTCTACGACTACTTCCCCGAGTTCACCGCGCAGCATCCGGTCGACCCCCGTCTGCGCGGCACCACACTGGAAGACCTGCTCACCATGAGCAGCTTGTGGGAATGCGATGACCAGAATCAATTTTCCGCCGGCAACGAAGAGCGCATGTACGTGACCGAGCGCTGGCTGGACTTCGCGCTGGCGCTGCCGGTCAAGGGCTTCGCGCCCTGGATGAGCCGGCCGGAGGACAGCCCGCACGGCCGCGCGCACGCCTACTGCACCGCCGATTCGTTCGTACTGGGCGCGGTGCTGGAACGGGCCACGAAGATGCCGCTGGCCGACTACGCCGCGCAGGCGCTCGAACGCCGGCTGGGCATTACCCGCAGTCACTGGAACCGTTCCCCCGAAGGCATCGGCATGGGCGGCGGCGGCACCCGCTACCGCACCCGTGATCTGGCCCGGCTGGGTGAGCTGGTGCTGGCCGAGGGACGCTGGCAGGGCAAACAGCTGGTGCCTGCCGACTACATCGCGGCAATGATCCGTCCGCAGGCCCAGACCGACGACGGCAGCGACTACGGCTACCAGTGGTGGGGCCTGAAGCTGCCGGTGGACGGGAAGGAAACCACGGTATGGGCGATGTCGGGCAACGGCGGCAACTATGTGTTCGTGATGCCGGAGAAGAAGCTGGTCGCGGTGGTGACCAGCAAGGCCTACAACCGCAGCTACGCCCATCCCCAGTCGCGCCGCGTGCTTACCGGGTTCCTGCTGCCGGCGTTGCGCTGAGGCCCTTCAGATCATCGGGGCGCCAGGACGCTGCCAGTACCTGCGCCCGCTGCGCGGCCACGTCCGCCTCGATCCGGGCCAGCAGGCGCTCCCATCCGGGCGCCTGCCGAAGCGGGGCGAACAGCGGGGTGACGCGCAGCCACGCGGCGTCGCGGAAGCCGGCGTCCACCGCGCGGTGCAGGTCGGCGATGGCCGCGCCTGCATCACCCTGCGCCTGGTGCAGCAGGGCCCGTTCCACGGCCGCGTCCGACCAACCGTCGTCGGCCTGCGCGGTCACCTCGCGCAGGCGCGCGGCAATCCAGTCCGGGGACGACGTGCCACTCCCCTGCTGCAGGCCGGCCAGGGTCTTTCCCAGCGACTGCAGCGGGCGCAGCAGGCGTGCCTGCTCGAAGGCCTCTGCCGCGCCTTGCCGGTCGCCGCCCATCAACAGCAGTTCGCCGTTTAGGCGCAGCAGCTGTGGATGCGGCGTGCCGCGCGCGAGCGCCTGGTCCAGCGCCTGCCGCGCCTTGTCCTGCTCGCCCATGTTCATCAGCGCACGCGGCCACGCAATGTTGCTGAAGACATTGTCCGGGTACAGCTGGAAGTTCCGCGCATGACGGCGCGCGGCGGCGTCGGTGAAGCCAAGCAGTTCCAGTTCGCGGGCGACCTGCACGTCGCGGAAGCGGATCCGCTCGGGCGCGCGCAGCGCGAGGTTGGCCTTCAGCGCCTGCGCCAGGTGGCCCTGCTCCTGCTGCAGGTAGGCCAACGAGGCGCGGGTGCGCTCATCGTCGGGATCGCGCAGCAGCGCCTGCTCGTAATCGGCAATCGCCTGCGGCATCGCGCCAAGGCAATCATGCGCGTACCCGCGCAGCGCATGTGCGGCTGCGTCGTCAGGGGCCGCCTGCAACACCTGCCCGGCCAGCTGCAGTGCCTCCTGCGCGTTCCCCGGCCTGCCGTTGAACAGGCAGGCATCGGCGGCCAATGCTCGCGCCAGGCCACGCCGTGCGGCGCTGGAATCCGGGTCGATCTGCAGCGCCTGGCGGTACAGGGTGATCGCGCGCTCGTTGTTGCTGGCCTGGCCGATGCCGGCGTAATACGCAGCGCGTTGCAGCACCGGATCGGCCGGTGAGCGCGGCGCCCTTCCCGGCCACGCGACGATGATGGCGACGGCGGCGACGGCAGCAGCCACGCCCGCCGCCAGCCACGCCCATCGCGCGTGCAGCCTCCGTTGCGGCCCCTCCGGCGCCGCCGCAGTTGCGGCAGTTGCGGCAGTTGCCGCGGATGGCTCTACCGGCGCTGGTGGCGCCATCGGTGCGCACGCCTGGGGCGGCGCGCATAACTGGTAGCCCCGGCCACGTACCGAGCGCACGTAGCGTGGCCGGCGGCTGTCATCGCCCAAGGCCTGGCGCAGCAGCTTCACCCGCTGGCTGATGGCATCTTCACCCACCACGGCCGGCGCCCAGACCTCCCGCGCCAGCGTATCGAAGTCGACCACATCGGTGCCGTGCTCCAGCAGGCAATCCAGCAACCGCCAACTCAGCCCGCTGACCGGCAACACCACATCACCGCGCCGCACCTGCTGCGCGGCGCGGTCGATATGCAGGTCCAGCAGCTGAGCGCTCGTCATGCCGGCAAGCATAGTGCAGGCCCGGCCCGGACGTTACACCCGATCACCGGGGAGCAATCCAGCGGTAGGGTCGGTTCCCGAACGACCGCCGATAGGGATGATCGGCAGGGCGACGAATGACCAACGAACGGAGAAATCCGGAAACGCGCGACTCCGTTTGAAGGTCATGCGTCAATCGAGCAATCTCCGCTATCGGCAGTCGTTTGGGAACCGACCCTACCTGCTATCCCCCATCGGCATGCTTTCAGCGTGTAGCCGGCTTCACTTGAACGGTGCAGCCATGGCCTTCAGCAGGCTGGCCTGGTCGTCATCACCCGTCAGCTCCCAAGTGAAAACGCCGCGCAGCTTCTGGTCCCTGGCGTAGTCCGCGCGCAGGCGAATCGAGGTCGGGTCTTCGTAGCTGATGAACACCTTGTCGGCGGCGTTGTACAACCACGGTGTCTGCGCCACCGGGTGCCACTGCTGCTGCCAGCCGGGCTTGTCGAGGAATTCCTGCTTGATGCGGCGCCAGTCACCTGCATCGAACGGGGCGCTGTAGGGCTGGTACAGGCCATCGGCAGATTCGGTGGTCACCTTGAAGCCGCGCCCGTAGAACGGCACGCCCAGCACCAGCTTGTCGTTGGGCACGCCATGCTGGCGGTAGTACTCCACCGCGCCTTCCACGCTGTTCCAGCGGCGCTGCTCCGGTGCGAGCGGGTCCTGCGGCACTTCGTGCAGCGGCGCGTTGAAGGTGGACACCTTGGAAAAGCCGGTGCCCATGTCGTAGCTCATCAGGCTGATGAAATCGAGCGCCTGGCCCAGTTCCTTCAGCTCGTAGCTGCGCGCCGGGTCGTACGGACCGTCGGTCTGCACGCGGCCGGCCGGCAGCGCGGCGGTCAGCAGCCGATGTGGACCCTTGCCGCCATCCAGCGCATCGAGCTGCCTGCGGAATTCCTGCACCAGCAGGGTCATGTTATGGCGGTCTTCAGGGCGATCGGTGATCTCCAGCGGGCCACCGGAGACCGGGAATTCCCAGTCGATATCCACACCGTCGAAACTGCCGCGATGCTGCTCGAAGAACATCGCCACGCACGAACGCACGAAACGTTCGCGGCTCTGTGCCGTGAGCGCGGCATCGGAGAAGCCGCCGGCGTTCCACCCGCCGATGGAGATCATGGTGTGCAGCTGCGGGTGTTTGCGCTTGAGCGCAGCAAGTGCCCTGAAGTGCGCTGCAGCGCCGTCGTCCACCACGCACCTGCCGTCGTCGATGCGCGCGAACGCGTAGAACAGATGGGTCAGCGTATCGGCGGGAATGGACGCCACTGGATAGCGCTCGGCCGAACCGCCCGGATAGTAGGCCCCGATCACCGCGTTCGGCGCAGGGGCGGCAAGGCTGGCGAGCGGAAGCGCGACCGCGAGGGCGGTAGCCAACAGGGAAGCAGACAGGCGGTACATGGCGACTCCGTGGAAAGGAATGGGCCAACGTTAACAAGGCGCAGGCCGTCACGGCCGGATGTCCTGCGAATCTGTCCGGCGGACACCTTCTTGTGCCGCGAATGGGGGACGTAATGACTTGCGACAGGCAAAAAAAACGGGCCCGAAGGCCCGTTTTTTTTCAGGCAGTGACGACCAACGGTCCTCACCTACCTTGGTGTTGCGGTCGATTACTCGGCCGAGGCGCCTTCGCCTTCCTCGACGGCCTTCATCGACAGGCGGATGCGGCCCTGCTTGTCGACTTCCAGCACCTTGACCTTGACCACGTCGCCTTCCTTCAGCTTGTCGCCGACCTTCTCGACGCGCTCGCTGGAGATCTGCGAGACGTGGACCAGGCCGTCCTTGCCCGGCAGGATGGTGACGAACGCGCCGAAGTCCATGATCTTGGCGACCTTGCCTTCGTAGATGCGGCCCGGCTCGACGTCCGAGGTGATCTGCTCGATGCGGGCCTTGGCAGCCTGCGCAGCGATGGCATTGACCGAAGCGATGACGATGGTGCCGTCGTCCTGGATGTCGATCTGGGTGCCGGTTTCCTTGGTGATGGCCTGGATGGTGGAACCACCCTTGCCGATCACTTCGCGGATCTTGTCCGGGTGGATCTTGATGGTCAGCAGGCGCGGCGCGTAGTCCGACAGCTCCTGGCGCGGAGCGGTCAGGCCATGGGCCATTTCACCCAGGATGTGCAGACGGCCGGCCTTGGCCTGCTGCAGTGCCTGCTTCATGATTTCTTCGGTGATGCCTTCGATCTTGATGTCCATCTGCAGGGCGGAGATGCCCTCAGCGGTACCGGCGACCTTGAAGTCCATGTCGCCCAGGTGATCTTCGTCACCCAGGATGTCGGACAGGACGACGAAGCGCTCGCCTTCCTTGACCAGGCCCATGGCGATACCGGCAACCGGCGACTTGACCGGCACGCCGGCGTCCATCAGGGCCAGCGAGGAACCGCAGACCGAGGCCATCGACGAGGAACCGTTCGACTCGGTGATTTCCGAGACGACGCGGATGGTGTACGGGAAGGCTTCCAGCGACGGCATCACTGCCAGCACGCCGCGCTTGGCGAGGCGGCCGTGGCCGATTTCGCGACGCTTCGGGCCCATCATGCGGCCGGTCTCACCCACCGAGTACGGAGGGAAGTTGTAATGGAACAGGAAGTTGTCCTTGTACTCACCGGACACGGCGTCGATCACCTGGCCGTCGCGGGCGGTACCCAGCGTGATGGTCACGATGGCCTGGGTCTCACCACGGGTGAACAGCGAGGAGCCGTGCACGCGCGGCAGGATGCCGGTCTTGACGGCGATCGGGCGGACGGTGTCCAGCGCGCGACCGTCGATGCGGACCTTGGTGTCGAGCACCGAGTTGCGCATGGTGCTGTATTCCAGCTCGCCGAATTCCTTCGACAGCTCGGCCGGGTTCCAGCCTTCAGCGGCCACGCGGCCTGCCAGCGACTCGACCACGTCCTTCTTGATCGCCGAGATGGCGTCACGGCGCTGCAGCTTGTCGCGCACCTGGAAGGCTTCGCCCAGGCGCGGGCCGATGGCTTCCTGCAGGGCGCTGATCAGCACGTCGTTCTTGGCCGGGGCGACCCAGGTCGACGGCTTGGTGCCAGCTTCCACGGTCAGCTCGTTGATGGCGTTGATGACCTTCTGCATTTCGCGGTGACCGAAGGTCACGGCGCCCAGCATCACGTCTTCGGAAAGCAGCGCGGCTTCGGATTCGACCATCAGCACGGCGTTGGCGGTACCGGCCACAACCAGTTCCAGCTCCGAATCCTTCAGTTCGGTCACGGTCGGGTTGAGGATGTACTCACCGTTCTTGTAACCCACCTTGGCAGCGGCGATCGGACCCTTGAACGGGGTACCGGCCAGCGACAGTGCAGCCGAGGCGCCGATCAGTGCGGCGATGTCGCCGTCGATGTCCGGGTTCAGCGACATGACCGTGGCGATGATCTGCACTTCGTTCTTGTAGTCTTCCGGGAACAGCGGACGGATCGGACGATCGATCAGGCGCGAGATCAGCGTTTCCTTTTCGGTCGCACGGCCTTCGCGCTTGAAGAAGCCACCCGGGATACGGCCACCGGCGTAGAACTTCTCCTGGTAATCACAGGTCAGCGGGAAGAAGTCCTGGCCCTCACGCGCGCTCTTGGCAGCCACGGCGGAGACCAGCAGCACGGTGTCGTCGAACTTGACGATGACGGCGCCACCGGCCTGACGGGCGATTTCGCCGGTTTCAAGCGTGACGGTGTGCTTGCCGTACTGGAAGGTTTTGGTGATTTTTGCCACGGGGGATGTCCTTGGGGAAATGCTGTCTTCGAATGGACCGCGGGCGACCCTTGCCGCCGACGGGTGACCGGAAGTCCGGTCCTGGCGTTTGATGCGGTACTACCAAAACAAAACCGCGGCGCATTCCTGCGCCGCGGTCGGGATTCTTGCTTAGCGACGCAGGCCGAGCTTTTCGATCAGGGCCTTGTAACGAACGGCGTCTTTCTTCTTCAGGTAGTCCAGCAGGCTGCGGCGGCGGTTGACCATCTGCAGCAGACCGCGACGGCTGTGGTGATCCTTCTTGTGGGTCTTGAAGTGGCCGGTCAGCAGTTCGATGCGGGCGGTGAGCAGGGCAACCTGGACTTCCGGGGAGCCGGTATCGGCCGAGCTGCGCTTGTTGTCTTCAATGACCTTCTGGGTGTCGATCGACATATCTGTTTTCTCTTGGATGCGTGGCCCGCAGAAACGCCCCATTGGCGTACCGCGCGACTCGCCGTTAACGAAAGGATGAACCCGCAGACGCGGGAAAGCCTGAAAAGGCCGCGAAATTGTAACGGTCGCGGCCTCCCGGGACAAGCGCCGGGTGGGTCCGGGTCAGAGGTTGAAGCGGCGCTGGGGGGACAGCCGGCCGGTCGGGTCGACCTCGCCAAGCCCCTGGATCCGGTCCTCCGGGCCATACACGGCCACGGTACCGGGCGGCCAGGCCGGATCGCGCAGGCGCTGGCCCACGCAGAAGCGCGGCGCCTGTTCAGCATCCAGAACGATGCGCGGATAGTCGGCCAAGCCCGCTGCCAGCGGCAGCAGCAGTGCCTCCATGGCAGCCTCGTCGCCCTGCTCCGCCAAGGCGCGCAGGGTGTCCAGGCTGACCATGGGGGCGTCGCGGAACGGGTCCACCCAGAGCCGGCGCAGGCCGGCAATGTGCGCACCACAGCCCAGCGCTTCGCCCAGGTCGCGGGCCAGGCTGCGGATGTAGGTGCCTGAACCGCAGGTCACGCGCAGCGACAGCCGGGTCGGCTGCTGGTCCAGGACCTCGATGGCATGGACCTCCACATCGCGCTCGGGCGCGTCGATGGTCTCGCCCCGGCGGGCCTTCAGGTACAGCGGTTCACCCCCCTGCTTGAGCGCCGAGAAAATCGGGGCGCGCTGACGTATCCGGCCCTTCAGGGGGGCCAGAGCCACTTCAAGCTGGTCGCGGTTGATCGACGGTACCGCGCGCTCCAGCAGCACGCTGCCGTCGGCATCGTCGGTATCGGTGGTCTGGCCCAGCACGATGTCGGCGTCATAGGCCTTGGCCGCGCCCAGCAGCAGGCCGGCGATCTTGGTGGCTTCACCGAAGCACAGCGGCAACAGCCCGGTGGCCAGCGGGTCCAGGCTGCCGGTGTGGCCGCCCTTCTCGGCGCGGAACAGGCGGCGGGCCACCTGCAGCGCGGCGTTGGAGCTCATGCCGGTGGGCTTGTCGAGCAGGAGGATGCCGTCCAGGCGACGGAAGGTGATTCGGGTCATGGTGTTTCGCCGGGATTGGTCGTGCAGGCACGCAGGGCGGGCCATACAGGACAACAGCCCTTGCGGGCTGTTGGTTTATTCGGGTTTGTCTTCGCCGTCGTCGCCGTCTTTGGCGTTGCGGCTCTTTTCGGCCGCGAGCGTGTCGGGCAGGTCGCGCAGGAGGTTGTCGATGTGCTCGCCACGGTCGACCGAATCGTCGTAGTGGAAATGCAGCTCCGGCACGTGGCGCAGCTTCATGGCCTTGGCCAGGTCCATGCGCAGCTCCCAGGCCAGCTCCTTGAGCCCCTTCATCGCTTCGGCCGAACGTTCCGGCATCAAAGCGGTGACGAAGATCTTGGCATGGGCCATGTCACGGGTGACTTCGACGTCGGAAACGCTCACCGAGGGCAAGCCGTGTACACGCACGAGGTTATGCACGAGCGTACCCAGCTCACGGCGGATCTGGGCGGAAACACGGTCGGTTCGATGGAAGGTTTTCGGCACAGGGAACTCTTCAGTATTCGAATTGGTAGGGCCCGACCGTCTGGTCGGGCCCTCTTTTACATTACAGGGTGCGCGGCACTTCGATACGCTCGAAGCACTCGATCTGGTCGCCCGGCTTCACATCGTTGTAAGCCTTCACGCCGATACCGCATTCGGTACCGTTGCGGACTTCGTCGACGTTTTCCTTGAAACGACGCAGCGATTCCAGCTCGCCTTCGAACACCACCACGCTGTCGCGCAGGACGCGGATCGGCTTGCTGCGCTTGACCGTACCTTCGATGACCATACAGCCGGCCACGGCACCGAACTTGGAGCTGCGGAACACGTCGCGGACCTGGGCGATACCGATGATCTCTTCGCGGATTTCCACGCCGAGCAGGCCGGATGCCACCTGCTTCACCTGATCGATCACGTCATAGATGATCGAGAAGTAACGCAGGTCCACGCCGTTGGATTCAATGATGCGACGGGCCGAAGCATCCGCACGCACGTTGAAGCCGATGACAGTGGCCTTGGAGGCCACGGCCGAGTTGGCGTCGGATTCGGTGATGCCGCCCACGCCGGAGTGGATCACGTTGATGCGGATGTCGTCGTTGGACAGCGCGACCAGTGCCTGGCTCAGCGCCTGCACCGAACCCTGCACGTCGGCCTTGATCACCAGGTTCAACACCTGCTGGCCATCGCCCTTGCCCAGGGTTGCCATGATGTCTTCCATGCGGCTGCCGGCCGACTGCACCAGGCGCGATTCACGGCGCTTGGTTTCGCGCTGCTGCGCGACGTCCTTGGCCAGGCGCTCGTCTTCGACCACGACGAAGTCGTCACCCGCATCCGGCACGCCGGACAGACCCAGCACCTGCACCGGGATGGACGGGCCGGCCTGGTCGGGCTGCTTGCCGGTCTCGTCGAACAGTGCGCGCACGCGGCCGTACTGGATACCGCAGACCAGGTAGTCGCCCTTCTTCAGCGAACCCTGCTGCACCAGCACGGTGGCGATCGGGCCACGGCCCTTGTCCAGCGAGGACTCAATGACCACGCCGCTGGCGCGGCCATCGGCCACGGCCTTCAGTTCCAGCAGTTCGGCCTGGATCGAGATGGCGTCCAGCAGTTCGTCGATGCCCATGCCAGCCTTGGCCGAGATCTCCACCATCTGGGTGTCGCCACCGAAGTCTTCGGCCACGACCTGCTCGGTGAGCAGTTCGTTCTTGACCCGCATCGGGTCCGCGCCGGACTTGTCCATCTTGTTGATCGCCACGATCAGCGGCACACCCGCCGAGCGGGCGTGCTGGATCGCTTCCTTGGTCTGCGGCATGACGCCGTCGTCAGCGGCCACCACCAGAACCACGATGTCGGTCAGCTTGGCTCCGCGGGCACGCATCGAGGTAAACGCGGCGTGGCCCGGGGTATCCAGGAAGCTGATGACGCCCTTGGGCGTTTCAACGTGGTACGCACCGATGTGCTGGGTGATGCCGCCGGCTTCGCCGGTGGCCACCTTGGTGCGGCGGATGTAATCCAGCAGCGAGGTCTTGCCGTGGTCGACGTGGCCCATGATGGTGACCACCGGCGGACGCGCAACGGCTTCACCCTGCTCGCCTTCGTTCAACGCCAACAGCGCGTCTTCGGCGTCGTTGGTGTTGGCACGGATCACGTTGTGGCCGAGTTCTTCGGTCACCAGCGCGGCGGTGTCGTGGTCGATGGTCTGGGTGATGGTGGCCATCACGCCCATCTTGAACAGCGCCTTGACCACATCGCCGCCCTTCACCGCCAGCTTCTGGGCCAGGTCGGCCACGGTGATGGTGTCGCCAATGGTGACGTCACGCACGATCGGTGCGACCGGACGTTCGAAACCATGGGCACCACCGCCACTGCGCGACTGGTTGCTGTCACGGCGGCCGCCGTGCTGGGTGCGACCGGTCGGGCGACCGCGCGAGTTGCTGTTGTTGCCACGGCGCGCGCGATCGGCGGCCGACAGGTGCAGCTGACCGGCAAAGCGGTTGCCACCATCGTCGTCGCGCTTGGCGCCCGGGCGGTTGTTGTTGTTCGAGTTGCGGTCGTCCGCACGTGCAGCCGGACGTGCCGGTGCCGGCGCAGACGGACGCGCGGCACGGGCCGGCGCTTCGCTGCCGGCCGGGCGCGGCGCGGCTACCGGTGCCGGCGGGGCGTTCTTCGCCGCTTCCGCAGCGGCTTCGGCAGCCTTGCGCTCGGCTTCGGCGCGTTCCTTGGCGTCGATCTCTTCCTGGCGCTTGCGTGCGATTTCTTCATCGCGCGCACGGTCCTTCTCGGCCAGTGCACGCTGCTCGTCCAGATTGCGCTGGCGGGATTCCTCCAGCTTGCGCAGGATGTCGGCGCGCTCCTCATCCGGCGTCATCGCCTTGCCACTGGCGTCCTTGGTGTAGGTGCGCTTCTGGCGCACTTCAACATTGACGGTGGTCTTGCTGCGGCCGGCGCTGACGGTCACTTCCTGCAACTTGCGACGGTTGAGGGTGATCTTCTTTGCAGCTTCGTCGGCACTTTCGACGGGCTGCTCGGTCTTGCCATGCGAACGACGAAGGAAGCCCAAGAGCTTCACCTTCTCGGTGCTGGTCACGACCTGGTCGGGACCGCTGAACTTCATGCCGGCCTCGGCAAGCTGTTCAAGCAGTTTTTCGACCGGCGTATTGACCAGTTCGGCAAGCTTGCGGATGGTGGTTTGCTGCGACATTCGGATCCTATGATCTGGTTGGCGCTCCTCCGAAACGGGCGAAGGCAGCGCGGAGTCTAAGCCCTGATCGGGTCAGGGCACTGTTCATCGCTGGCTCATTCGCCGCGCTCCAGGCGGGCGATCTCCTCGGCTCGGGCGGCAAGGATCAGGGCGGCGGCGCGCTCCTGGTCCATGTCCTCGATACCGAACTCGAGGATCTCATCGGCGGCCAGGTCCGACAGGTCCTCACTCGTACGCACACCGTGGCCGGCCAGGGCGTAGGCGGTTGCCTCGTCCATGCCTTCCAGGGCGAGCAGGTCTTCGGACGGCGAACCATCTTCCAGACCCTCTTCCACCGCAAGCGCTTCGTTGAGCAGCGCATCGCGGGCACGGGCACGCAGCTCTTCGACGATGTCTTCGTCGAAGCCTTCCACGGCCAGCAGTTCGCCGACCGGGACGTAGGCGATTTCTTCCACGGTGTTGAAGCCTTCGGTCACCAGGATGGCGGCGATTTCTTCATCCACTTCCAGCTTGTCCATGAACAGCTGGCGGGCAACGCCCTGCTCTGCCTCGGACTTGGCGGTCACCTGGTCCTGGGTCATCACATTGAGCTGCCAACCGGTCAGGCGGCTGGCCAGGCGCACGTTCTGGCCGCCCTTGCCGATCGCCTGGGCCAGGCGCTCTTCAGCGACGGCCAGGTCCATGGAGTGCTTGTCTTCATCGACGATGATGGACTGCACTTCCGCCGGCGCCATCGCATTGATGACGAAGTTGGCCGGGTTGTCGTTCCACAGCACGATATCCACGCGCTCGCCATTGAGCTCGTTGGACACCGCCTGCACGCGCGAACCGCGCATGCCGATGCAGGCGCCGATCGGATCGGTACGCGCATCGTGGGCGAGCACGGCGATCTTGGCGCGGTCGCCCGGATCGCGGGCACAGGCCTTGATCTCGACCAGGCCCTGGCCCACTTCCGGCACTTCGAGCTTGAACAGCTCGATCATGAATTCCGGGGCGGCGCGGCTGATGAACAGCTGCGGGCCACGCGGTTCCGAACGGACTTCGGCCAGGTAACCGCGCACGCGGTCGCCAGCGCGTAGCACGTCGCGCGGAATGCCCTTGTCCTTCGGGATGAAGGCCTCGGCGTTGCCGCCCAGGTCCACGTAGATGTTGCCGCGCTCGGCGCGCTTGACCACGCCGGTGACCAGCTCGCCCACGCGGTCCTTCCACGCATCGACCACCTGCTGGCGTTCGGCTTCGCGCACGCGCTGGACGATCACCTGCTTGGCGGCCTGCGCCGCGATGCGGCCGAAGTCCGGGTTTTCGATCTGCTCTTCGATGTAATCGCCCACTTCCACGCCTTCGGCTTCGTCGATGGCATCCATCAGACGAACCTGGCGGTCGGGCGATTCCATCACCACGTCATCGGCCACCACTTCCCAGCGGCGGAAGGTTTCGTAGGTGCCGTCCTTGTGGTCGATCGACACGCGCGCCAGCACTTCCTCATCGGGATAGCGCTTCTTCGCGGCCGACGCCAGTGCTGCTTCGATCGCATCGAAGATCACTTCACGCGGAACGCCCTTTTCATTGGCGACCGCATCCACTACCAGCAAAAGTTCCTTGCTCATTGTTGGCTCACTCCGCGCGCGGCTTCTTGGCCGCCGGCTCGTTGGATGGTTTCTTGTTCGCCTTGCCACCCTGCTTGGGTGCCGGGCCAGTCGGTTTGGTCGGAGCCAGGCCGAGGGCGGCCCAGTCCGGCATGATGCGTGCCTTCTCGATATTCTCGACGTCGGCGGTAAACGGGGAATTGTCGACCTTGAAGGTGACCGTATTCTGCTCGGCATCGACGCCGAGGATTTCGCCCTGCAGGCGACGACGGCCGTCCTGCGGCAGCTTCAGGGTGACCTTGGCCGACTCGCCCACCGCACGTTCGAAATGGTCGAAGGTGAACAGCGGACGATCCACGCCGGGCGAGGACACTTCCAGCGTGTAGTTGGCGGTGATCGGGTCTTCCACGTCCAGCTGGGCCGACACTTCGCGGCTCACGCGTTCGCAGTCGTCGATGTTGACGACACGCTCGGGCTGTTCTGCCAGCGGCACGTCGATATAGAGGCGCAGCATTGCGCCGCCCGGGGCGGTCAGGTACTCCACACCCAGCAGCTCGAGACCCAGCGACTGAACGGTGGGGGCGAGCAGATTCGCGATTTCGGTTGCCTTGTCGCTCACAGTCTGCCTTGGTTCGTTGAAAGAGGTGCTGCCCCGGCGCACGGCCTGGGGCCCGGAAACAACAAAGGGCCCGCTGGGCCCCTTGTCCGGTACGACTCCGGTCATGCTGGATTCCGGTTGCAGATCACGCGCGGTGCGTGAAGCTGCGAGCCCAGCCTTCCGGGGGGTCACGACTACCTGAGGGGAAGTCGCACGGCCCGGAAGCCGGTCGCGGGACGGTCCGCATTCCAGGGAATGGGTCCAGTCAGGTAGTCCGCTAAGCCGTGGATGATAGCGGTTGCACCGCGCTGGTGCAACGGGCGCGGGCGCCAGATGGCCGGATCCGCCCCTGCATTCAGCTTCGTTGATACCCCTGCCCGTCTCAACGAAAAAAGCGACCCCGTTGCCAGGATCGCCTTTTCGTCTACTGCATCTGCACTGCAGATTTTCTGTGGTAGCGGGGGCAGGATTTGAACCTGCGACCTTCGGGTTATGAGCCCGACGAGCTGCCAGACTGCTCCACCCCGCAGCAGAAGCGGAATTGTAATGAATAGTTATCCGCAATGCAACTGGTCGCGGCGAACACGACGGGATGGCGCAGTTCAGCCAATGTCACTGATTGTACTGCCGGTACCAATCCGCGACTTCCTGGTTCATTCGCCGGTTCCGGATGGCTGATGCTCTCTTGGCGGCGCCCGTCTGAGGCTTGAACAGCACTGTGTCGCTCGTTGTGGTCAACATCCTGCTTCCAGGTTTGCTGTTGACCTTGCCCAGATAGGCAGTCACTTCCACACCCAGCGTATCGGCCAGCACCTGCCCTTGAGAGGCCTTCCCCCCAACGGCGCCGTAGCAGGACTGCAAGTGAATGTCCTTCTGTCGCAAACGTCCAGTCCCTGCGGCTTTCACCGTGTGCGCCAGCTCCACGCCGTTAAGGATTCTGCCTCCCCACTCCGACGTAGCCGGATCACCATGGATGCGCACGGTATCGAACTTGGGGCCTCTCCAGACCATCACTTCACCCGGGCCAAGCGTCTTGTAAGGGACCTGCACGCGTGAGGCGCGCGCCAAGCGCGCACTGCGCATTGCATGCATGGCCAGCGTCCCTGCGGTGCCGATCGCGAGCGCCCCGGCAAGCACGCCTAGAAGCAGCGCACTTGGCTTCTGCCCCTTCATGCCAGCGACTATCGCCGTTCCCACCATCGCTATCGTCCCCGCCGCCAGCAACCCTGCAATGGGAAGCAACATGTGACCACTGGGATCCGCGTTGTTGACCGGATCACCGATCACGTAGGAGTAAGGATTGATGCCGCCCTTTCCAAAAGGGCTCAGGTCGTCAGGGCTGTGAAAGCGCATCAGCACCGGGTTGTAGATGCGATACCCATTGCCCAGGAACTGCCAGGCTGCGCCCGGCTCATGCAGCTGGCCGTTGTAGCCCAGCCAGCCACGGGTCTCCCCTTGGTGGCCGGCGCGCGGCCAGGTTGTGGGAAGTGACGGCATGGAACCCCCTTCGGCGCGCGGTACGCACCAGGATTGTGTCCCCCGACGCGCCGATCATTGGTCCGGCAGAATTAAAACGTGGTGATGACCTCTCCCCGGCCCATTGCAGTCTCAGCGAGACCGCACTGCCTGCGCCGCACGGGCAACCACACGCATGCCCCGACCGACCGGGTGCAGCGCGGTGTTGAGCACCGAGGTGACGGTCCTGGCGACGCCGGTCTGCGGACGAAACACGGTGGATATGTGGTCGTCGGGACCCGCATTGGAGTTCCGTGCCTGCATTCCATGGGTGCGCCCCCTGTATCCCCTGACCGGAACGTTGAGTTTGTTGGCCAACCGCTGCGCCTGCGACGCATAGCGTCCGCCGACGGCGGAGTAGCAGGACAGCATGTTGATCGGTTTGAAGCGATAGCTCGGGCCCACCGCCGTGCTCACCTGCCGGCCCAGCGCGTGCCCGCTCACCGCACCCGTAGAGCCGGTGGCGAAGGGAAGCCCATGGGCGACCAGCTCATCGCCGCGCGCTCCCGAAGCAAAGCGCAACTCGCCGATGCGCACGGTCCGGCCGGGCTGCACGGTTGGCACCGGTGGCGTGGTTGGGGGCACGCCGACTGCGGTCACGCGCGAGGACGCCCGCAGCATGTGCATTCCTCCTGCCGCCACGCCCACGCCCAGCGCCACGGCGGCCAGGATACCCGCCGTGGTGCCCTCCCCCTTCGTCCCGGCCGCGGCCGAGCCCACCAGAGCCCCAGCGCCCGCCAACACGGCTGCGCCCACAACAAGCTGTGCGAAATGACCGCTGGGGTCGGCCAGGTTGATGGGATCGCCGCCGAACGCGGCATAGGCATTGAGGCCCCCTTCTGCAAACGGACTCAGACTGTCCGGG
Source organism: Stenotrophomonas rhizophila (assembly GCF_001704155.1). Classification (NCBI taxonomy): domain Bacteria; kingdom Pseudomonadati; phylum Pseudomonadota; class Gammaproteobacteria; order Lysobacterales; family Lysobacteraceae; genus Stenotrophomonas; species Stenotrophomonas rhizophila. The sequence goes on from NZ_CP016294.1 coordinate 2,926,728, forward strand.
CGATGGAACCGCCTCAAAACGGGACTGTACACGCGATACCCGTTACCCAGGATCTGCCACTGCGTACCGGCGCCATGCAGTTCACCGTGAAAGCCCAGCGACATGTCCGCATGCCTCACCGCAAGCCCGACAGGCGCTGCATCACGCTCGCCCGGGTTCTCCGGTTCAGCGCGGTATTGCGTATGGCCGTGTTGACCCGTGCAAGTCCGGTCTGGGGATGGAACACCTTGGCGTGGTAGACGCCCATGGGCCTGTGGGTGAACGCATTGCCTGCGACCGGGCCCACGAAGCCGATGACCGGCTGCCCCAGGCCATCGGCCACCACCTGCGCCTGTGGCGCCGGCCCGGTACCCGAGTTGCACGACAGATAGATCAGCGGCTTGTCGCCCAGCCCCTTCGACCTGAGAAACGCGGTCATCTCGGTGCCGTCCATGGGCGTGTTGCCGACCAGGGATCCGTCGGACCTTCCGTGGACGTCGAGCCAGTCCTTATTTTTTCCGCGGTGGATGCGCACCTCTCCCAGGCGCGAACTCGATTGCCTGCGGACCAGGGCGCGGGCCCCGATCGCCGCCAGCCCCGCGACAGCAAAGGCGCCTCCCAGCACGGCCAGGAACTTTGCACTTTTGCTGTCTCCGGTGATGGCGACTGCACCGGACGCGCCGAACAACGCCACCGCGCCCCCTCCGAGTAACGTCGCGATCGGCATCAGGAAGTGGCCAGTGGGATCGGCATGGTTGATCGGATCGCCAGCGCAATAGGCATAGGCGTTCGTGCCACCGGGGCCAAAGGGGCTGCTGTCGTCGGGACTATGGAAGCGCCCCAGCCGCGGGTTGTAGACGCGGTAACCATTGCCCAGAAACTGCCAGCAACGGCCCGGCTCGTGCAACTGGCCGTTGTAGCCCGGACCGGTCCGCTCCTCCCGCTTGGCTGCGAGGCCCTGCTGGCCGCCGCCGGCACAGGAAGGGGCACGCGATGCGGTCATACCCAATGTGGCGTGGTCGCTTCTTCCCACCTCGCCGCCCCTGACCTGATGCTCGCCGAGCGCACCCTGGGGGAAGCGGCGGGCAGGGTGCGCGGTTGACGTAAACCCGCCGGCGAGAAGGAGGGCCGGGGTGCCGGCAGGTCCGCACGGTTCGCCCCCCGAACCTGCGGCTGAGCACGATGGGTCGCACCCTTCGGCGGCGAATACGGCGACGACGACGAACGGCGGGACGGGGTAGGCGAACCCAACCGCAGAGGTGTCGAGTGCGGGCTGGGCACGGCCGGTGCCGTCGGGGTCGGCGGTGTGATGGGGGGCGCCGACGCCGTGAGTGGTGTGGGCACGGGTGTGGCCGCCGGCGCGCCGACCGGGGTCGCCGCAGCAGGCTTGCGCTTGACCCAGGCGTGATGACCCAGCTTGAGGCTCATTCCGGCGAACATGACCGCTGCGGCAATCGTCAGTGCCCGCTGGGTATCGTTCTTTGACGCCGCTGCAAGGCCGACAGCGGAAAGCGCCCCCGCTGTTGCGGCGACTACCAGGGCAACCAGCGGTGTCCTCAACCTGAAGCCCAAAAGATTGGCGGCGAACACGTTGAGCGACCAATGGCCACTGGGGTCCACCTGGTTGATCGGATCGAGCTGGCAATAGCCGTAGGCGTTGAGGCCACCCTTTCCGAATGGGCTCATGTCGTCGGGACTGTGGAAGCGCATCAGCACCGGGTTGTAGACGCGGTACCCGTTGCCGAGGATCTGCCAGGACCCTGCGGTCTCATGCAACACCCCGTTATAGCCCAGCACGGACGTAGATGAGGACACGATTACCCCTGGCCGACTGGCCGACTTATGCGTGTGTCCCCCGACAAGGCCACGAAATACGCCCACCCTAATTAAAAGGGTGTGTAGAGCGGGGCCATGCCCCGCTGCCCCTGCCCTGCACCACCCAACAAAAAAGCGACCCCGTTGCCGGGATCGCTTTTTCGTCCACTGCCGCCGGCATGCACCGGGGCTATTTGGTAGCGGGGGCAGGATTTGAACCTGCGACCTTCGGGTTATGAGCCCGACGAGCTGCCAGACTGCTCCACCCCGCAGCAGAAGTGGTTGAGTTGATCCGTACCGCAACGATGTTCTGGCGAAACCGCTGCATCAACAACTCAGGAAACGAATATTACACTAATTGCGCAGCTTTGTATCGTTTTTCAGGCGAGATGCGCAAAAGCCTGCTGGCACCACACCATGATCGGGTTCCAGGCCAGGCCGAGCGCCAGCAGCGCCAGGGCATTCACGCCCAGCACCACGCCCAGCACGCGGTCGTTGTTGGCCGGCAGCGGCTCGCCCACCGGCTCATCGAAGTACATGACCTTGATGACGCGCAGGTAGTAGAAGCAACCGATCACCGCACAGATCACGCCCAGGATGGCCAGCCACAGCATGCCGCCGTTGATGGCCGCGCCCAGCACCGCCAGCTTGGTCCAGAAGCCCAGGAACGGCGGGATGCCGGCCATCGACGCCATGATGCACAGGACCAGGCCCGCCATCCACGGGTTGCGGGCGTTCAGGCCCTTCAGGTCGTCGATCTTCTCTGCTTCGAAGCCGTTGCGCGACAGCGCGATGATCGCGCCGAAACCGGCAGTGGACATGATCGCGTAGCTCAGGGCGTAGAACAGCGCCGCCGCATAGCCACGCTCGCCGCCACCGGCAATGCCGAGCAGCAGGAAGCCGATGTGCGACACGGTCGAGTACGCCAGCATGCGCTTGAGGTTGCTCTGCGCGATCGCCATCAGGTTGCCGACCACCAGCGACAGCGCGGCCAGGCCACCAATCAGGTACTTCCATTCGTCCGACAGCGGGCCCACGCCCACTTCCAGCAGGCGGTAGGCCATGCCGAACGCGGCCAGCTTCGGGGCCGAGCTGATGAACAGCGCAACCGGTGCCGGGGCACCCTGGTACACGTCGGGCAGCCACATGTGGAACGGCGCCGCACCCAGCTTGAAGGCCACGCCGGCGATCATGAACACCGCGCCGGTCAGCAGCAGCATCTTCTCGTCGGAGTTCGGGATGGCCGCGTTGATGGCATCCAGGTGCAGCGAACCGGTGGCGCCGTAGACCAGCGACATGCCGTACAGCAGCAGGCCCGAGGCCAGCGAACCCAGCACGATGTACTTCATCGCCGCTTCGGTGGCCAGGCCGTTGTCACGGTTGCTGGCGACCAGCGCATAGGAGCACAGCGCCAGCAGTTCCAGGCCCAGGTAGACCATCAGCAGGCTGCCGGCCGAGACCAGGATCATCATGCCGGAGGTGGCGAACAGGATCAGTACCGGGATTTCGCCCTGGAACAGATCGCGTTCGCGCAGATAGCTCCAGCCATAGACCAGGGTCAGCCCGCTGCAGAGCACGATCACGGCCTTCATGACGTCGGCTGCGGTATCGCGGACGAACATGCCGTGGAAGACCTCGCCCTGCCCGCCCACGCCGGTGGCGAGCATGAACAGCACGACCGCCAGTGCAGCGACCGAGAACAGGTGGGTCCAGATCTTGTTCTGCTTGCTGATGAACAGATCGAGGATCAACAGGGTGAACGCGCTGCCGATCAGCACCAGCTCCGGAGCGAGCGGCGGCAGGTCAGCGGCGGTCAGTGGCAACAGCGGCGAGGTGGTCATCATCAAATCCTGGAATTACAGCAACTTGCTGGATGCGATCTGCATCGCCAGCTTCGCGATCGAGGGTTCCATCAGGTCGGTCAGCGGCTTGGGATACAGACCCAGCGCCAGCGTACCCACGGCGAACACACCCAACACCAGCCATTCACGGCCGTTGATGTCCTTCAGTTCGGCCACATGCGCGTTGGCCACTTCGCCGAAGAACACGCGCTTGTACAGCCACAGCGTGTAGGCAGCAGTGATGACCAGCGTGGTTGCGGCGGCCAGGGCCAGCCACGGATTACGCTGGAAGCTGGCCATGATGATCATGAACTCGCCCACGAAACCGCTGGTGCCCGGCAGGCCGGCATTGGCCATGAAGAACAGCATGGCGAAGGTGGCGAACCACGGCATCACGTTGACCACGCCGCCGTAATCGGCGATGCGGCGGCTGTGCATGCGGTCGTACAGCACGCCCACGCAGGAGAACATCGCGCCGGACACGAAGCCGTGCGAGACCATCTGCACCATCGCGCCCTGCAGGCCCAGGCGGGCTGCATCGGCATTGCCGGCATCACGCACCAGCCACAGGGCAATGAAGGTGCCCAGGGTGACAAAGCCCATGTGCGCGATCGAAGAATAGGCGATCAGCTTCTTCATGTCGTCCTGGACCAGGGCGACCAGGCCGACGTAGATCACCGCGATCAGCGACAGCGCGATGACCAGCCATGCCCATTCCTGCGAAGCATCCGGCACGATCGGCAGGTTGAAGCGCAGGAAGCCGTAGCCACCGATCTTCAGGGCGATGGCGGCCAGGATCACCGAACCGGCGGTCGGCGCTTCCACGTGGGCGTCCGGCAGCCAGGTGTGGACCGGGAACATCGGCACCTTGACTGCGAAGGCGATCAGGAAGGCGAAGAAGATCCAGGTCTGCTCCTGGGCCGACAGCTGCAGCTGGTACAGGTCCGCCAGCTGGAAGCTGCCGCCCTTCAGGTACAGGTAGATCAGCGCCACCAGCATCAGCACCGAGCCGAGGAAGGTGTACAGGAAGAACTTCAGCGCGGCGTAGATGCGGCGCGGGCCGCCCCAGACACCGATGATGAGGAACATCGGGATCAGCATCGCTTCGAAGAACACGTAGAACAGCATCGCGTCGGTCGCAGCGAAGATGCCCACGGTGACGCCTTCCAGGATCAGGAAGGCGGCCACGTACTGGTTGACCCGCTTGTCGATGGCGCTCCAGGCACCGATCAGCGCCAGCACCGAGACCAGGGTGGTCAGCAGGATCAGCGCAATGGCGATGCCATCCACGCCCAGGTTGTAGCCGATGTCGTAGGCCGGGATCCAGGCGCGGGTCTCGACGAACTGCAGTGCGTCGTTGGCCACGTCGTAGCCGCTGAGCAGCGACAGGCTGATCACGAAGGTCAGTACCGCCACGCCCAGCGACGCCCAACGGGCGGTCTGCGCATCACGGATGGCAAGGATCAAGGCACCGCCGAGGATCGGCAGCCAGATGAGAACACTGAGTAGAGGCCAGTTCGACACGTCTTCTTATTCCGTACAGGTCATCAACGCAGGTAATGCATCAGGACGCCCAGGAGGGCAATCAGGCCGATGATCATCGCGAAGGCGTAGTGATAGAGGAAACCGGATTGGGTGCGACGCAGCAGGTTGGCCGCCAGATCGATCAGGCGTGCCGAACCGTTGACCACCACACCATCGACGATGTTCGTGTCGATCGCGCGCGAAACCTTGCCCAGCTTGATGCCGCCACCGGCGAAACCGCCGATCCAGAGCTTGTCGAACCCGTACTTGTTCTCCAGCACCGACACCAGCGGCGCAAAGGTCTTGCGCGACTTCGTGGCCAGTTCCGGCTTCCACAGGTAGAACAGGGCCGCCAGCAGGAAGCCTGCCACGGTCAGGAAGAAGGCCGGAGCCATCATGCCGTGCAGGGCGAACGCCACCGGACCATGGAACTCTTCAGCCAGGGCACCAATGGTGTTGCGTGCCGGGTCGTAGAAATCGACCACGCCGGTGAAGAACGAATGCACCTGGCCCGGGATGCCGTGCTCGGCATGGTGGCCGGCCCAGTCGGTGCCGTACAGCATCGGACCGATGCTGAAGAAACCGATGAAGATGGACGGGATCGCCAGCAGGATCAGCGGCAGCGTCACCACCCACGGGGTTTCGTGCGGCTCATGCGGACCGTGGCCATGGCCGTGGTCGTCATGGTGCGCGTCGCCGTGGTGGGCGTCGGCATGATGGGCATCTGCATGCGCATCAGCGGCATGGTGATCGTCATGGGCATGGCCATGCGTGTGGTCATCATGCGCGTCGCGGAAGCGCTCCTTGCCATGGAAGGTCAGGAACAGCAGGCGGAAGCTGTAGAAGCTGGTGACGATCACGCCACCCAGCACGGCCCAGTAGCCATAGGTCGCCACCCAGCTCGACGACACGTGCGCGTGGTGCTGCGCGGCCTCGATGATGGTGTCCTTGGAGTAGAAGCCGGAGAAGAACGGCGTACCGACCAGGGCCAGGGTGCCGATCCACATGGTGATGAAGGTGATCGGCATGTACTTGCGCAGGCCGCCCATCTTGCGCATGTCCTGCTCGTGGTGCATGGCGATGATCACCGAGCCCGCGCCGAGGAACAGCAGCGCCTTGAAGAAGGCGTGGGTCATCAGGTGGAACACGGCTGCCGAGTAGGCCGACACGCCCAGCGCCACGGTCATGTAACCCAGCTGGGACAGCGTGGAGTACGCGACGACGCGCTTGATGTCGTTCTGCACGATACCGATCAGACCGGTGAAGAACGCGGTGGTGGCACCGATGAACAGCACGAAGTTCAGCGCGGTCTGCGACAGCTCGAACAGCGGCGACATGCGGGTGACCATGAAGATGCCCGCGGTGACCATCGTCGCGGCGTGGATCAGCGCCGAGATCGGAGTCGGGCCTTCCATCGAGTCCGGCAGCCACACGTGCAGCGGAACCTGGGCCGACTTGCCCATGGCGCCGATGAACAGGCAGATGCAGATGATGGTGGCGGTCGCCCAGATGACCGGTGCCTCGGTGATCTGGATGGAGCTGCCAAACAGGCTGATCGCACCGGACCACACCTGGATGTGCGAGTACTGGCTGTTGACCAGCATGTCCGAGGCATTGGCGAACACGGTGGCGTAGTCCAGCGAACCGAACACCCACAGCACGCCGGCAATACCCAGGATGAAGCCGAAGTCACCCACGCGGTTGACCAGGAACGCCTTCATGTTGGCGAAGATCGCAGTCGGGCGCTTGAACCAGAAGCCGATCAGCAGGTACGACACCAGGCCCACTGCTTCCCAGCCGAAGAACAGCTGCAGGAAGTTGTTGCTCATCACCAGGGTGAGCATCGAGAAGGTGAACAGCGAGATGTAGCTGAAGAAACGCTGGTAGCCCGGGTCATCCTGCATGTACCCGATGGTGTACACGTGGACCAGGAAGGACACGAAGGTGACCACGACCATCATCATCGCGGTCAGCTTGTCGATCATGAAACCGACATGCGCCGAATACTGGCCGACCTCGAAGAAGGTGTAGACGTTCTGGTTGAACGGCTGCGCGCCGCCCCACAGCAGCTGGTAGAACACGTAGCTGGACAGCACGCAGCTGACCGCGACACCCAGGATGGTGACGGTCTGCGCGCCGATGCGCCCTACCTGACGACCGAACAGGCCAGCGATGATGCTGCCGACCAGCGGTGCAAGCACCACGGCGATCAACAGACTCTTGGAGAGAGTAATTTCCATCTACGGATCAGCCCTTCAGCGAATCGACTTCGCCGACATTGATGGTGCGGCGGGTACGGAACAGGGTTACCAGGATCGCGAGGCCGATCGCGGCCTCGGCCGCGGCCACGGTGAGGATGAAGAACACGAACAGCTGCCCGGCCGTGTCGCCCATTTCGCGCGAGAACCCGACGAAGTTGATGTTCACCGACAGCAGCATCAGTTCGATGGACATCAACAGCACGATGATGTTCTTGCGGTTGAGGAAGATGCCGGCAAGGCTGATGCAGAACAGCAGCGCGCCGAGTGCCAGGATATGACCGAGGGTGATCACGGGGCAGCCTCCTCGTTGCTGGACGGCTTGGTGTTGGTGTGGACCACCGGGGTTTCCGACGCCATCTTGACCACGCGCAGGCGATCGCGGCCCTTGACCATGGTCTGCTCGGTCGGGTTCTGGGTCTTCAGGCCCGTGCGGCGACGCAGGGTCAGCATCACGGCGGCGACCACGGCCACGGTCAGGATGACGGCGGCGAACTCGAACGGCAGCAGGTATTCGGTGAACAGGCTGCGTGCCAGCCAGGTGATGTTGGAGCTGTCGGCGGCCAGCGCGGCGGCGTTGTCGGCCGGCAGCGGGTTGACCGCCCTGCCCTTCACGCCGATCAGGATCAGCATCTGCACCAGCATGGTGACCGCGACCACCAGGCCGAGCGGCAGGTAACGGACCCAGCCTTCGCGCAGGTTGGAGGCGTCGATGTCGAGCATCATCACCACGAACAGGAACAGCACCATCACCGCGCCGACGTAGACCAGCACCAGCGCCACGCCGAGGAATTCAGCCCCGACCAGGATCCAGATGCAGGCCACGGAGAAGAAGGTCAGGATCAGGCACAGCACGGCGTAGACCGGATTGCGCACGCTGATCACCGCCGCAGCGGAAATGCCCGCCACGATGGAGAAGACCCAGAAGAAGATATTTACCCAATCCATCATTCAACCTCAGCGGAAAGCGGCATCGGCGGCACGACGCTCGGCGATTTCGGCTTCAAGCCGATCACCGATGGCCAGCAGCTGCGGCTTGGTAACGATGTTTTCGCCACGGTTCTCGAAGTGGTACTCGAGAATATGGGTCTCGACGATCGAGTCCACCGGGCAGCTTTCTTCACAGAAGCCGCAGAAGATGCACTTGAACAGATCGATGTCGTAGCGGGTGGTACGGCGGGTGCCGTCTTCGCGCTTGGCCGAATCGATGGTGATGGCCAGCGCCGGGCACACCGCTTCGCACAGCTTGCAGGCGATGCAGCGCTCTTCCCCGTTGGGGTAGCGGCGCAGCGCATGCAGGCCACGGAATCGCGGCGACTGCGGGAACTTCTCCATCGGGTACATCAGCGTGTACTTGGGCTTGAACGTGTACTTCAGGGTCAGCCACAGACCGCCGAGCAGCTCGAGCAGGAGCAGGCTTTTGAAGTAATGGGTAATTCGATTCATCACTTAGACGCCCTTCTGGATCACGCCGTAGAACACCATCACAGCCGTTACCGCAATCCACGCGATGGTGAGCGGGATGAAGACCTTCCAGCCCAGACGCATGATCTGGTCATAACGGAAACGCGGGAAGCTGGCACGGAACCAGATGTAGGCGCTGGCGAAGAAGAACACCTTCAACAGCAGCCACGGGGCACCGCCCTTCCAGATCCAGTCGATCCACGGCGAGATGTCCGCCGTGATCCAGCCCTGGAACGGGCTCAGCCAACCGCCGAGGAAGAAGATCGAGATCAGGAAGCTGATCAGGATCATGTTGGCGTATTCGGCCAGGAAGAACAGCGCGAACGCACCACCGGAGTACTCGACCATGTGGCCGGCGACGATTTCCGATTCACCTTCCACCACGTCGAACGGCGCGCGGTTGGTTTCGGCAACGCCGGACACCCAGTACACGATGAACAGCGGGAACAGCGGAATCAGGAACCAGTCGAAGAAGCCGGAGTTGCCGGCCTGCGCCATCACGATGCCGCTCAGGTTCAGGCTGCCGGCAGCGATCATCACGCCAACCAGGGCAAAGCCCATGGCGATTTCGTAACTGATCATCTGCGCCGAGGCGCGCATGGCACCCAGGAAGGCGTACTTGGAGTTGGACGCCCAACCGGCCAGGATGATGCCGTACACGCCCAGCGAGGTCATCGCCAGCAGGTACAGCAGGCCGGCGTTGGCGTTGGACAGCACCACCTGTGCATCGAAGGGCACCACCGACCAGGCCGCGAAGGCCGGTGCCAGGGTGATCAGCGGCGCCAGCACGAACATCGCCTTGTGCGAGCTCGCCGGCTGGATGATCTCCTTGAACAGCAGCTTGAAGACGTCGGCGAAGGCCTGGAAGATGCCCATGCCCACGTACATCGGGCCGTGGCGGACGTGCATCCAGCCGATCAGCTTGCGTTCCCAGACCACGAAGAATGCCACCGCGATGATCACCGGCATGGCGATCACCAGGATCTTCAGCACGATCCACAGCAGCGCGCCAATCTCACCCAGGCCCAGGAGCCATTGGTGGAGCGGGTCGACCGCGTTCAACAGCAATTCGTTCATGCAGCCACCACCGTTACGCGTGCGGCACCCAGCGGTGCGGTTGCACCGTGGCCCGATTCAATCCAGACCGAGCCCGCGGCGACGCGGGCGTCGACCACCACCGGCAGCGTGGCGCGACCGGCATCGGTGCCGACCTTGGCCATCTGCCCTTCGACCAGCTGCAGGCGTGCGGCGTCATCGGCATTGAGCACGATGCGCGGCGCGGCGTTGAGCGGGTGCGACTGCAGCGCCTGGGCGCGACGGACCACCGCATCGGTGCGGTAGATCGCAGCAGTGGACGCCACTTCCAGGCCATCGCCGGCCACCGGCGTTGCCGCCGAGGTGGACACGGTGACGCTGACCGGAGCCAGGCTGGCACGCAGGCCGGCCAGGTCGGTGAACTCGAAACCGGCCAGGGCCAGTTCGCCGCCCAGTGCACGCAGCACGCGCCAGCCTTCACGGGCCTCGCCCGGCAGCTTGCCGCCGGCACGGGCCGACTGCTCGCGACCATCGAGGTTGGTCAGGGTGGCGTCGATTTCCGGCAGCGCGCCAATCGGCAGGATCACATCGGCCACATCGCGGGTCGAGGCGCAGGCGAACTGGCTGAACGCCACCACCTGGGCACCGGCCAGCGCCTTGCGGGCGGCGGCGGTATCGGCGAAATCCAGGCCCGGCTCGATGCCGTACAGGGCATAGGCCTTGCGCGGCTGGGCCAGCATGGCGTTGACGTCCTTGCCGGCCGGCAGCACGCCGGCGTGGGTCAGACCCACGGCATTGGCGCCCTGCGGGATGCGGCACAGCTTGGCACCGGTGGCGGCGGCGAAATCACGCGCGGCAGCGCGGATCGCGGCGGCCTGCGGGTGGTTTTCGGCGATGCCACCGACGATCAGCACGGCAGTGCCGGTCACGGCCTGGCGCAGGTCGGCGTTGCCCAGGGCCTCGACGAACTTCGACGGGGCCACGATCTGCTTGCCGGCCAGCTTGAAGGCGAAATCGAAATCGACCGGGTTGATCGCGTGGATCTTCGCGTTGCGCGTGGTCTGCGCCTTGCGCAGGCGGGCGTGCAGCAGCGGCAGCTCGTGGCGGATGTTGCTGCCGAGCACGACAATGCTGTCGGCGCCTTCGATCTCGGCCAGCGACAGGCCGAAGATCTCGGCAGTGGCGGCGTCGGAGAAGTCGCGGTTGTTGATGCGGTGGTCGATGTTGCCGGTGCCCAGGCCGCTGGCGAGACGGGCCAGCAGGGCGCCCTCCTCGTTCGAGGCCGACGGGTGCACCAGCACGCCGAGGTCGTCGCCCTTGTTGGCCGACAGGATCTCGCGGGCAGCGGCCAGGCCTTCAGCCCAGCTCACTTCCTGCCATTCGCCGTTGACCTTGCGCAGCGGCTTGACGGCGCGGTCGGCGCTGTACAGGCCCTGGTGCGAATAACGGTCGCGGTCGGACAGCCAGCATTCGTTAACCAGTTCGTTGTCGCGCGGCACCGAACGCAGCACTTCGCCGCGGCGAACGTGCAGGAACAGGTTCGAGCCCATCGCGTCGTGGTAACCCAGCGATTCGCGCGCGGTCAGCTCCCACGGACGGGCGCGGAACTGGAACACCTTGTTGGTCAGCGCGCCGACCGGGCAGACGTCGACGACGTTGCCGGACAGCTCGGTGGTCAGCGGCTTGCCGTCGTAGGTGCCGATCTGCAGGTTTTCACCGCGGTACATGCCACCCAGTTCATAGGTACCGGCAACGTCGGCGGTGAAGCGGACGCAGCGGGTGCACTGGATGCAACGGGTCATTTCGGTGGCGACCAGCGGGCCGATGTCCTCGTCGGGCACCACGCGCTTGCGCTCGTTGAAGCGGCTCACCGAACGGCCGTAACCGAGCGAGACGTCCTGCAGCTCGCACTCGCCGCCCTGGTCGCAGATCGGGCAGTCCAGCGGGTGGTTGATGAGCAGGAACTCCATCACCGAACGCTGGAACTTCAGGGCCTTTTCGCTGCGGGTGGCGACCTTCATGCCATCCATCACCGGGGTGGCGCAGGCCGGCGCAGGCTTGGGCGACTTTTCAACGTCGACCAGGCACATGCGGCAGTTGGCCGCGATCGGCAGCTTCTCGTGGTAGCAGAAGCGCGGGATCGAAATGCCCGCCTTGTCGGCGGCCTGGATGATCATCGAGCCCTTGGGCACGACCAGGGACTGGCCGTCGATCTCGACGGTCACATGCCCTTCCGGCACGATCGCCGGGGTGCCACCAGGATTGTTGGGTTGCGCGCTCATGCGGCGGCTGCCTCCACCTTCTTGCCGTCAACCATCGAATGACCGTTGACGATGTAGTACTCGAATTCGTCCCAGAACTGGCGCAGGAAGCCCTGGATGGGCCATGCCGCCGCTTCACCGAACGCGCAGATGGTGTGGCCTTCGATCTGGCCGGCCACTGCCTTCAACTGGTGCAGGTCTTCCATGGTGGCCTTGCCCGCGACGATGCGCTCGAGCACGCGGTGCATCCAGCCGGTGCCTTCACGGCACGGGGTGCACTGACCACAGGATTCCTTGTGGAAGAACTGGCTGATGCGGCAGGCAAACTTGACGCAGCACACGCTGTCGTCGAGCACCACGATGGCACCCGACCCCAGGCCGGTGCCCAGGGCACGCAGGGTGTCGTAGTCCATCTGCAGGCCCTTGAGCTCTTCGGCCTTCAGCACCGGCATCGACACGCCGCCCGGCACCGCGCCCTTGAGGGTGCGGCCCGGCTTGAGGCCGCCGGCCATTTCCAGCAGCTCGTCGAAGGTGGTGCCCAGCGGCACTTCGAAGTTGCCGCCCTGCTGCACGCAACCGGAGACCGAGAAGATCTTCGGGCCACCGTTCTTGGTCAGGCTCAGGCCCTGGAACCACTCCGGGCCGTTGCGGATGATCGCCGGCACCGAGGCATAGGTCTCGGTGTTGTTGATCGTCGACGGCTTGCCGTACAGGCCGAAGTTGGCCGGGAACGGCGGCTTGTAGCGCGGCTGGCCCTTCTTGCCTTCCAGCGACTCCATCAGCGCGGTTTCTTCGCCGCAGATGTAGGCGCCGGCGCCGAGCGCGCCATAGATGTCGATGTCCACGCCGCTGCCGAGGATGTCCTTGCCCAGCCAGCCGTTCGCATACGCGTCGGCCAGGGCCTGCTCGAAGTTCTCGAACGGCTCGTGGTGGAACTCACCGCGCAGGTAGTTGTAGCCCACGGTGCTGCCGGTGGCGTAGCAGGCGATCGCCATGCCTTCCACCACCGAATGCGGGTTGTAGCGCAGGATGTCGCGGTCCTTGCAGGTACCCGGCTCGGATTCGTCCGAGTTGCACAGGATGTACTTCTGCATGGTGCCCTTGGGCATGAAGGACCACTTCAGGCCGGTCGGGAAGCCGGCGCCACCGCGGCCGCGCAGGTTCGACTGCTTGACCATCTCGATGACCTGCTCCGGCGAGATCTTCTCTTCGAGGATCTTGCGCAGGGCGGCATAACCACCGGTCTTCAGGTAGTTCTCGTACGACCACGGGGTGTCGTAGTGCAAGGTGGTGTAGACCACCTGGTGCGGCAGCGGTGCGGGACCGACCGGACCCTGGGGTGCGTGATGATGTGCCATGTCTTACTCCAACCCGTCCAGCAGCTCGTCGACTTTCTCGACGGTCAGGCGCTCGTGGTAATGGCCGTTGATGACCATCATCGGCGCACCGGCGCAACCGGCCAGGCATTCTTCTTCACGCTTGAGGTAGATGCGGCCATCGGCGGTGGACTGGCCGGTCCTGCAGCCGAGCTTCTTCTCGGCATGCGCGACCAGGTCTTCGGCGCCGTTCAACCAGCAGCTGATGTTGGTGCAGAAGGCAACGTTGTGGCGGCCGACCTTTTCCAGCTCGAACATCGAGTAGAAGCTGGCCACTTCGTAGGCCCACACCGGCGGCAGGTCCAGGTACTTGGCCACGCCGGCGATCAGCTCGTCGGTCAACCAACCGGCGTTCTGTTCCTGGGCGGCGTGCAGGCCCTGCAGCACCGCCGAACGCTTGCGGTCCGGCGGGAACTTGGACAGCCAGTGATCGATGTGCGCGCGCGTCTTGTCGCTCAACACCACCATCGGGTCGACGTCGCGCGCCGCCTCGAAATTACCCGTCGCCTTCATCGGCCGACCTCAGCGAATACCAAATCGTTAAAAACCAGAACCTGCAGCGCCGGCAGCAGCCGGCGGGTGTCAGGCATCGTGCGGGCGGTGGCCATTACCGGTCCACCTCGCCGAATACCAGGTCGTAGGTGCCGATCATGGCCACCACGTCGGCGAGCATGTGCCCGCGCACGACCGAGTCGATCGAGGACAGATGGGCGAAGCCCGGCGCGCGCAGGTGCACGCGGAACGGCTTGTTGGCGCCATCGGACATCAGGTAGCAGCCGAATTCGCCCTTGGGCGCTTCAACCGCGGCGTAGGTTTCGCCGGCCGGGACGCAGTAGCCTTCACTGAACAGCTTGAAGTGATGGATCAGCGCTTCCATGTCGTCCTTCATGTCCTCGCGGCTGGGCGGGGCGACCTTGAAGTTCTTGACCATGACCGGGCCGGGGTTGGCACGCAGCCACTGCACGCACTGCTTGATGATGCGGTTGGATTCGCGCATCTCGGCCACGCGGACCAGGTAACGGTCGTAGCAGTCGCCTTCCTTGCCCAGCGGGATGTCGAAATCCACGGCATCGTACTTGGCATACGGCTGCTTCTTGCGCAGGTCCCAGGCCACGCCCGAGCCACGCAGCATCACGCCGGTCATGCCCCAGGCATGCGCCAGTTCCGGGCTGACCACGCCGATGCCGACCGTACGCTGCTTCCAGATACGGTTGTCGGTGAGCAGGGTTTCGTATTCGTCGACGCGGCCGGGGAACTCGACCGTGAAGTTTTCCAGGAAGTCCAGCAGCGAACCTTCGCGCGAGGCGTTGAGGTTCTTCAGGGCCTTGCCCTTGTGCCAGCGCGATTCCTTGTACTTGGGCATCTGGTCCGGCAGGTCGCGGTAGACGCCGCCCGGACGGTAGTACGCCGCGTGCATGCGCGCGCCGCTGACCGCTTCGTAGCAGTCCATCAGCTCTTCGCGTTCGCGGAAGGCGTACAGCATCACCGCCATCGCGCCCAGGTCGAGCGCGTTGGACCCCAGCCACATCAGGTGGTTCAGGATGCGGGTGATTTCATCGAACATGGTGCGGATGTACTGGGCACGCTCGGGCGCTTCGATTCCCATCAGGGTTTCGATGGCGCGCACGTAGGCGTGCTCGTTGCACATCATGGACACGTAATCCAGGCGGTCCATGTAACCGATGGACTGGTTGAACGGCTTGGATTCGGCCAGCTTTTCGGTACCACGGTGCAGCAGGCCGACGTGCGGGTCGGCGCGCATGATGGTTTCGCCGTCCATTTCCAGGATCAGGCGCAGCACACCGTGCGCGGCCGGATGCTGGGGACCGAAGTTCATGGTGTAGTTGCGGATTTCCTGGCGCAGTTCGGCCGGGTTGCTCGCAAACGCCTGGTGGGCTTGGTGGATCTGGCTCACTTGCTTGCCTCCGTCTGCGCGCTTTCGCCGGCAGCGGTCTGGAAACGGGCGTCGTCACGGATCACGCGCGGCACGCCGACACGCGGCTCGACCGAGGTGACCGGCTCATAGACAACGCGCTTCTTTTCTTCGTCGTAGCGGACTTCGACGTTGCCGATCAGCGGGAAGTCCTTGCGGAACGGATGCCCCACGAAGCCGTAGTCGGTCAGGATGCGGCGCAGGTCCGGGTGGCCTTCGAAGATCACACCGAACAGGTCGAACGCTTCGCGCTCGAACCAGTTCAGGCCCGGCCACACGCTGGTCAGCGAGGCGACCACCGGCAGTTCCTCGTTCGGCGCAAAGCAGCGGATGCGCATGGTGAGGTTGTGCTGGTAGGAACGCAGCTGGGCGACCACGGCGTAGCGCTGCAGCGGCACCGGCTGCGGCTGGGCGCCATCGCTGGTTTCGCGGGTGGGGAACTCGCCCCAGGCGAAACGGCCGACGGACTTGCCCTCGACGCCACGGCTGAAGCCCTGCGAGGAGACATCGGAGGTGTCCCACTCGTCGCTGCCGTAGCCGAGGTAGTCCAGGCCGCACAGGTCAACGGCCTGCTCGAAACCGAATTCGTCGCGCAGCGCCAGAGCGGTGGCATGCCAGTCAGCGGCGGGCACTTCCAGCGTCACTTCGCCGCGGGGTTCGACCACGAAGACCTGCGCACCAGCGAAACGTGCGGAAAGTCGGTCGATGAAGGATGCTTGCTCTGCCATGGGGGCTTGGCGTGCTCTTGTCAGGAGGAATGTCAGCGGGCGATGGTCTGCGTACGCCAGATCTTCTTCTGCAGCTGCAGGATCCCGTACACCAGCGCTTCGGCGGTAGGCGGACAACCGGGGACGTACACGTCCACCGGCACCACGCGGTCGCAACCACGCACCACTGCATACGAGTAGTGGTAGTAGCCGCCACCGTTGGCGCAGCTGCCCATGGAGATGACCCACTTCGGGTCCGGCATCTGGTCGTAGACCTTGCGCAGGGCCGGGGCCATCTTGTTGACCAGGGTACCGGCCACGATCATCACGTCGGACTGGCGCGGCGACGGGCGGAACACCACGCCGTAGCGGTCAAGGTCCAGGCGCGCGGCACCGGCATGCATCATCTCAACCGCGCAGCAGGCCAGACCGAAGGTCATGGGCCACATCGAGCCGGTACGTGCCCAGTTCAACAGCGCGTCGACGCTGGTGGTCACATAGCCCTTCTCGAGCAGCGGGTTGTCGCCTTCGGGGCGCAGGATGTCATCGACCCGCCCTTCCGGGACCGGGTTGTTCATCAGGCCATCGAGAGTCTGAATTACTCCCATTCCAGCGCTCCCTTCTTCCAGACGTAAATGAAACCGAGGAAAAGCATGCCCACGAACAGGCCCATCGTGACCAGCGAACGTGCGCCCAGCTCCATGAAGACCTGGGTCCACGGCACGATGAAGATGATTTCCAAGTCAAATACGATGAACTGGATGGCGATCAGGTAGTAGCGCACATCGAACTTCATGCGCGCGTCCTCGAAAGCCTCGAAGCCGCATTCGTACGGCGAGAGCTTTTTCAGATCGGGACGCCGGGGACCGAGGAACCGGCCGACCAGCATCAGCGCAACGCCGATACCGGTGGCAACAATCAGAAACAGCAGAGACGGCAAATATTCGGCCAGCACAGCGATTCTCTCTTGCCTCTGCCGCCACGCCTGCAGGCGTCTTGGCATGGGGGAGTGGACGGAAAACGCTACTGGCGCTTTGCGCGCCAGACGTATCCGCTTACAAACAAAATGGTGCCCAAGAGGGGACTCGAACCCCTACGACCTAAGTCGCTACCACCTCAAGGTAGTGCGTCTACCAATTCCGCCACCTGGGCTTACGTATCGCGCCGGGAGTTCCAATCGAATCCCCCAACGCGCCGCATATTGTAACCGTCTTCAGGGAGTCTGGGAGCCTTCCGAAGGCTTTTCTTCACCCGATTTCGGCGTTTCCGCCTGAGCCGGCACAGTAGCCTGCGGAACCGGCTGCTGGGCAGCGGCTTCCGGGGCCTTCGGCACGGCCGGCAGCTCACCTGCGGGGACCGCCGGGGCGCTGGGCGCCACCGGGGCAGACATCACGCCGAGGTCCTGCTGGACCGCCGGGCGCGCGCCATGGCTGGCGTACCAGGCCATGAACAGGCTGATGCCGAAGAACACCACGGCCAGCCACTTGGTCGACTTGGACAGGAAGTTGGACGCGCCGCGCGCGCCGAACACCGTGCCCGAAGCGCCGGCACCGAAACCCGAGCCTGCGGCCGCGCCGGAACCACGCTGCATCAGGATGAGCGCGATCATGGACACCGCGACCAGCACGTAGACCACATTGAGGATCAACATCAGCATTTCGAATCCGCCCTCGGGCATGTCAAATAGCGGCCGCCGC
This sequence comes from Stenotrophomonas rhizophila, assembly GCF_001704155.1. Taxonomy (NCBI): domain Bacteria; kingdom Pseudomonadati; phylum Pseudomonadota; class Gammaproteobacteria; order Lysobacterales; family Lysobacteraceae; genus Stenotrophomonas; species Stenotrophomonas rhizophila. Next base: position 2,944,618 of record NZ_CP016294.1, read on the forward strand.
ATGGGCGATGGCCAGGAAATCCGCGGCCACCAGCGAGGCGCCGCCCACCAGCCCACCATCGACATCGGGCTGCGCGAACAGTTCCGCTGCGTTGTCGGGCTTCACGCTGCCGCCGTACAGGATGGGCAACGAATCGGCAATTCTAGCATCGAGCTTGGCCACTTCGCCACGGATGAACGCGTGGACCTGCTGGGCCTGCTCCTTGGTGGCGGTCCGGCCGGTGCCAATGGCCCAGACCGGCTCATAAGCCACCACGGCATGCTGGAACCCGGCCGGGCCGACCAGCTCCAGCACGGGCGCCAGCTGGCTGGCGATGACGTCTTCGGTCTGGCCAGCCTCACGCTGCTCCAGGGTTTCGCCCACGCACAGCACCGGCACCAGGCCGGCATGCACGGCGGCGGCGAACTTGCGGGCCACCAGCTCGCTGCTTTCATTGTGGTACTGGCGGCGCTCGGAATGGCCGACCAGCCCATAGCGGGCACCGACGTCGGCCAGCATGGCGGCGCAGACTTCGCCGGTGTAGGCGCCCTTTTCGTTGGAGCTGACGTCCTGCGAGCCAAAAGCGACGGCACGGCCCTCGAAGGCTTCGACCAGCTCACCCAGGTACGGAAGCGGCGGCAGGATGACGACCTCTACCCCACCCTTCGGCAGGCTGGCGACGATATCGCTGACCAGCTCGGTCGCGAATTGACGGCTGCCGTGCAGCTTCCAGTTACCGGCGACGATCTTGCGGCGCATGGGGGGCTCCTTTGGGGTATCAGCCGGCAATGATACCGGATGTAACGAATGCGCGTTTCCCGAAAACGCTTACATTTCAAATGGATATTGGATACAGGTCGGACCAGCCCACCGGATCCGCGATGGGCACATGGTTGATTGATCCCGATCCCGATACGCCCGCACCAGGTCGTAGCCCCGGCCGTTGGCCGGACACCGCGCGCAGCGCGGCAACGCGTCCGGAACCGGTGACCCACCACTGCCCCTCGGCGTCCGGGGTTTATACCCAACCGCAATCATCCATCACGGATTGATGGACCCGGATCCAAGAGCGTCCGGCCAACGGCCGGGGCTACGCTGAAATGAACAAGGCCACCCTTCGGTGGCCTTGTTCTTATTTCAGCTTGATCTCACGCAGCCGCTCTTCGAGGAAGCCATGCGCGGTGATCGGCTCCGGGTAGCGGCTCGGGTTTTCCGGGGTGATGCAGGTCGGCAGCACGTCGATCAGGAAATCCGGGTTGGGGTGCAGGAAGAACGGCACCGAGTAACGCGGCTGGCGCGCCTGTTCGCCCGGGGGGTTGACCACCCGGTGGATCGTGGACGGGTACACGTGGTTGGTCAGGCGCTGCAGCATGTCGCCGATGTTGACCACGATGGTGTCCGCGTCCGAGGTGAACGGCACCCACTTGCCCTCGTGCGACTGCACTTCCAGGCCGGCCGCACTGGCGCCCACCAGCAGCGTGATGAAGTTGATGTCGCCATGCGCGCCCGCGCGCACGTTCGGGATGTCGTCGGCGGTGATCGGCGGGTAGTGGATCGGGCGCAGGATCGAATTGCCGTTGTTGGTCTTGTCGGCGAAGAAGTCGATCGGCAGGCCGATGTGCAGCGCCAGGGCCGACAGCACGCGCGAGCCCAGCTTGTCCAGTTCCTGGTACAGGCCGTAGCCCTTCTCCTTGAAGCCCGGGACCTCGGTCGGCCACAGGTTGGGGGCCATCACGTCACGGTACTTCGAGTCGTCCGGGATCTCACGGCCGATATGCCAGAACTCCTTCAGGTCGAAGTGCTTGGAGCCCTTCGCCGTTTCCACGCCGAACGGCGTGTAGCCACGCGCACCGCCGGTGCCCGGCAGGTGGTACTGCAGCTTGGTGGCTTCCGGTAGCGCGAAGAAGGCTTTGAATACGTCGTAGGCCGCGTCGATGTCCGCCTGCGGGATGCCGTGGTTGCGGATGCCCGCGAAACCCCATTCACGGTAGGCCGCCCCCAGCTCGGCGACGAAGGCATCGCGGTCACTGTCGAAACGGGTGATGTCGAGGGTGGGGATCTGGCTCACAGCGATTCCTGGCTTGTTCGTGGTGGGTATGCGGGGCCACGCCTGTGGCCCGGCTGAACATTGTGCCAGATCGGACAATCGACGCCGCCGATAGGTTGATACAAACCGATACAATGCGCCCGCCCACCGCGTCGACGCGGCCGGGCGGCACAGGACGCCGCCGCCACGTCTTCCGATTCACCCTATCTGACCGACCCTGCATGGACGTATCGCGCCCCGCCTCCCCTTTGCCCGCACCCACGCGCTGGACGCGACTGGGTTGGCTGAGCCTGTTCACCGCCATCAACGCCTGCGTGGCCATCGCCATCGCGCTGGGCAACACGCCCCTGCACGACAACCCCGGTGGCGCATTGGGGCTGGGCTACCTGGCCCTCGCCCTTCCGGGTCATTTCCTTGCCTTCGGCAGCCTGGTGTCGCTGCTGCCACTGGCCGTGGGGCTGTGGCCGCGCTCGCCGCGGCCGCTGGTGGTCAGCGCCGTGCTGCTGCAGGGAATGTGGCTGTGCCTGCTGCTGGTGGATGCAAAGGTCTTCGCGCTGTACCGCTTCCACCTCAATGCCATGGTGATGAACATGGTGTTCGGGGGCGCGCTGCAGGACCAGGTGGCCCTGTCCTGGCAGAGCTGGCTGCAGTCGCTGGGCGTGCTGGCGGCCGTGGCCACCGCCGAAGTCCTGCTCGCCTGGGCCTGCTGGAAACTGGTGCCCGACCGCACCCGGCGTCGCCCGGTGCTGTTGGCCTGGGCCGCCGGACTGGCGCTGATGGCTACCGGCCAGATCGCCACGGCCTATTACGACGCCCTGGGCGAGCGCGCCGTGACCGGCCAGTGGGCCTACCTGCCGTGGGCGCAGCCGATCACCGCCAAGCGCCACATGCACCGCCTTGGCGTACGCAGCCTGCCGCAGGCCAACCTGCCCGATCCGCGCCACAGCCAGCTGCAGTACCCGCTGCAGCCGCTGCGCTGCCAGAGCCACACCCGACCCAATGTGCTGGTGGTGGTGCTCGAATCGCTGCGGCATGACGCGCTGGATGCCACCACCATGCCCAACACCTGGGCGCTGGCGCAGCAAGCGGAGGTGTTCGACCGCCACTACAGCAGCGGCAATGCCACCCGTTATGGCCTGTTCGGCCTGCTCTACGGCCTGCCCGGCGGCTATTGGTCCAGCATGCTCAGCGAGCAGCGCGGCTCGATCCTGTTCGACGTGCTGCAGCGACAGGGCTACGACCTGCACCTGTACGGCAGTGCACCGCTGTACAGCCCCGAATTCGACCGCACCGTGTTCGCCCAGGTACGCGACCAGCTGCATACCGCGCCGTCGTCGTTGGCGGTCGCCGCGCGTGACCAGCACATCGTTGATGCGCTCGGTGCGGACATCCGCCAGCCCGGCGGCGGCCACTGGTTCGGCACGGTGTTCCTGGACAGCACCCACGCGCCGTACCACCTGCCGGAGGCCTACCCTGCGCTGGCCACGCCGATGGCCACGGAGGTGAACTTCCTTGCCTTCGACGACGAGCACGACGCCACGCCCGAGCGCAACCGCTATCGCACCGCCGTGCATTACACCGATGCCTTGATCGGCCAGCTGCTGGCGACCCTTCGCGAGAGTGGCCAGGCCGACAACACCATCGTGCTGGTCACCGGCGACCACGCCGAAGAATTCAACGACCTGGGCCTGAACTACTGGGGCCACAACGGCAACTTCTCTGACTACCAGATGCAGGTGCCGTTCGTGCTGCACTGGCCCGGGCGTGACCCGGCACGGCACGACGCCGCCAGCAGCCACGAAGACTGGGTGCCGACCCTGATGCGTCACGGGCTGGGCTGCGAGAACGCGCTGGCCGATTTCAGCACCGGCCAGGACCTGTTCGACGCCACCCGCCCTGCGCGTCCCCTGCTGGTGGAAAGCTGGTCGCAGCGCGGCATCCGTGAAGGCGACCGCACCTACGTGTTCGACAAGTTCGGCAACGCCACCACCCTGGACGCCCACTACCTGCCCCTGCACGACCAGCCGCCGGACCCGGCGGCAGTGCGGACTGCCTGGAACGCGTTGACCCACTTCCGCAAGCAATGACGTTGATTATCCAGACCCCTGGAACGTTCATGATGAACAAGCCCCTCAAAATCCTGCACACGGAAGCCGCCAAGGGATTTGGCGGCCAGGAGATCTACATCTACCGGCACATGCTGGCCATGCGCGAGCGCGGCCACGACGTGTCGCTGCTGTGCCAGCCCGGTGCACGCCTGGGCGAAGTGGCGCGCGAAGCGGGCTTCACCGTGCATGCGCTGAAAATGGGTGGGCTGCTGCGGTTGCTGCGCGGCATCTGGTCGGTGAAACGGCTGGTGCGCCGGCACACCTATGACGTGGTCAACACCACCAGCCGCCGCGACGCACTCATTGCCGCCGCCGGTGCGCGCCTGGCCGGCGCGCCGCTGGTGGTGCGCTCACGGCACCTGATGAGCCCGGTCAACTCCCTGCTCACCTACACCGGCCTGCCGCACCGGGTGCTGACCGTGAGCAGCTTCGTGAAGCAGTTGCTGGTCCACCGCGGCGTGGCCGACGGCCACATCGGCATCGTTCCGCCCATCGCCGTGCCGCCGCAGTGGTCGCAGGCGCACAGTGATGATGCCTGGCAGTGCCTGCAGGAAACCCGTGCCGAGGTTCGCCGCGAACTCGGCTTCACCGATGACCAGATCGTCGTCGGCTGCGTCGCGGTGCTGCGCGAAGCCAAGGGCCACGCCGACCTGCTGCGCGCCATGGCCCCGCTGTGCCGCCAGCAGCCGAACCTGCAGCTGGTGATCGTGGGCGACGGCCAGCCCGTGCTGGATCAACTCAAGGCGCTGCGCGAAGCGCTCGGCATCGCCGCGCAGGTCCACCTGCTCGGCTACCGCCACGGCGCCTGCCGGTTGATGACCGGCTTCGACATCTTTGCCCTGGCCACCCACAAGGAGGCGGCCGGCACGGTGTTCCTCGAGGCCGCCTACGTCGGCGTGCCGATCGTGGCCACGCGGGTCGGCGGCGTGCCGGAGATGCTGGTGGAAGGCAGCAATGCCCTGCTCGCCCCGCTCGGCGACCAGGCCGCGCTCACCCGCGCGCTGCAGACCCTGGTCGAGCAGCCGGAGCGCCGCCGGCAGATGGGCCAGGCCGGGTGGGACTGGATGCGCAGCGCGCACCGCTTCACCCCGACCGGGCACACTGAAGCCACCGAACACTATTACCACCAGTGGTTGAAGGAACTGGGCCATGGCCAACGCTAGAACCGTGCCGGTGCTGATGCACCACCACGTGTCGCCCTCGCCGGGCATGATCACGGTGTCGCCGGAAAACTTTGAAAGCCAGATCGACTGGCTGGCCGGCAACGGCTGGACCTCGCTCACGCTCGAGCAGTACGCCGGCTTCCTGGCCGGCAGGCCCGTCCCACGGAAGTCCATCGTGATCACCTTCGATGACGGTTACCTGGACAACTGGGTGTACGCGCACCCGATCCTGCAGAAGTACGGCATGCACGCCGTGGTGTTCGTGGTCACCGACTGGATGGGAGAAGGTCCGGTACGGCCGCACGCCGGCCAGCCCGGCGCGGCACTGCCCCCCACGCCCGACCACCGCGGCTGTGAGGCGGCAGTTCTGCGCGAGAACCGCCACGACGACGTGATGATGCGCTGGAGCGAAGCGCGCGCCATGATCGACGCCGGCACCTTCGAAGTGCACTGCCACACCCACACCCACACGCGCTGGATGAAGCAGGACATCAGCCGCGAGCAGAAGCGCGAAGGCATCACCCGCGACCTGGAAATGGCGCGCAGCGTGCTGCAGGAACAGCTGGGCGAAGTGTCCGACACGCTGTGCTGGCCCTACGGCGATTTCGACGAGGACTACCTGCCCATCGCACGCGCGCAGGGCTTCCGCTACCTGCACACCACCCACCCGTTCGGCCGCAACGTGGTCGGCGGCGATCCGGAACACATCTACCGTTTCGCCATCCGCAACCGCCCCGCCAGCTGGCTGCGCAAGCGCATCGCGTGGAGTTACCACCCCTTGATCGCGCCGGTGTTCAACCGGTTCAAGGCCAGGCAGAAAAAAATGGTGCCGGGACCGTAACGCAAAAAAAACCCGGCCGAAGCCGGGTTTTTCATTACGCTGCGGCTGCTGCTTTCACCGCGCTGGACAGGCTGTCCAGTGTGGCCTGCATCAGCTCGGCGGTATCTGCTTCAACCGTGACGCGCACCACCGGCTCGGTGCCGGAGGGGCGCAGGAACGCGCGGCCGCGGCCCTTGACCGCCTGCTGCGCAGCGGCCAGTGCCGACTGCACGCCTTCGGACTGCACGATCACCTTTGCAGAAACACCCGCCAGGCGCACGTTGACCGTCTTCTGCGGTACCCGGGTCAGCCCGACCAGCGATTCGCGCAGGCTCTTGCCTTCCCGACGCAGCACTTCCAGGACCTGCAGCGCACTGACGATCGCATCGCCCGTGGTGGCGCGATCCAGGCACAACAGGTGCCCCGACGCTTCACCACCGAGCACCCCGCCACCTTCCACCAGCGCCTGGTGCACGTAGCGGTCGCCCACATTGCTGCGCTGGAACGGCAGGCCCAGGCGTTCCAGCGCCTGCTCCAGCCCGAAGTTCGTCATCAGCGTGCCCACCACCGGACCGCGCAGGCGCCCGCTGCGCTGCCACGACGGGGCCAGCACATACAGCAGGTCGTCCCCGTCGACCGGGTTGCCCTGGTCATCGGCCATCAACACGCGGTCACCGTCACCATCGAATGCGATGCCCAGGTCTGCACCCACCTCACGCACCTTGGCCGCCAGGTTGTCGATGTGCATCGAACCGACGCCATCGTTGATGTTGACCCCGTTCGGCTCGGCACCGATGGCCACCACCTCCGCACCCAGCTCCCGGAACAGCAGCGGCGCGATGTGGTACGTGGCGCCGTGAGCGCAGTCCAGCACGATCTTCAACCCGCGCAGGTCAAACCCGCGCGGCACGCTGGCCTTGCAGAACTCGATGTAGCGGCCCACTGCATCACGACCGCGCGCGGCCTTCCCCAGCCGATCCGAATCGGCCGTGGTGAAATCGGTATCCAGCGCCGCTTCCAGCGCCAGCTCCGTTGCATCGTCGAGCTTCTCGCCATCGGCGGAGAAGAACTTGATGCCATTGTCGTAATGCGGGTTGTGCGAGGCACTGATCACGATCCCGGCGTCTGCGCCCAGCGTACGGGTCAGGAACGCGACCGCCGGGGTCGGCATCGGCCCGAGCAGCTGCACGTCGGCCCCGGCCGCGACCAGCCCGGCTTCCAGCGCCGCTTCGAACATGTAGCCCGAAATGCGCGTGTCCTTGCCGATCACCACCACCGGCCGATGACCGTTACGCTCGGTCAGCACGCGGCCAAGCGCATTGCCCAGGCGCAGCACGAAGTCCGCCGAGATGACGCCCTGCCCGACCCGACCGCGGATGCCGTCGGTGCCGAAATACCTGCGCGCGCCCATCAGGCAGCAGCGTCCGGGGCGGGCTGGCGGCCCAGCATGGCCAGCAGGTCGGACAGGCGGTCACGCATCTCGCGGCGGTCGCAGATCTGGTCGATGGCGCCGTGCTCAAGCAGGAACTCCGAGCGCTGGAAACCTTCCGGCAGCTTCTCGCGCACCGTCTGCTCGATCACGCGCGGGCCGGCGAAGCCGATCAGCGCCTGCGGCTCGGCGATGTTGATGTCGCCCAGCATCGCGAACGATGCCGACACGCCACCGGTGGTGGGATGGGTCAGCACCGAAATGTACGGCAGCCCCGCCGCGCGCAGGCGACCGAGCGCCGCCGAGGTCTTGGCCATCTGCATCAGCGAGAACAGGCCTTCCTGCATGCGCGCACCGCCACTGGCGGAGAAGCACACGTAGGGGGCGCCGATTTCCAGCGCCTTTTCCGCGGCCAGCGAGAAGCGCTCGCCGACCACAGAGCCCATCGAGCCGCCCATGAAGGCGAAATCGAAGGCCGAGGCCACCAGCGGCCGCCCCTTGAGCAGACCCTGCATGGCGATCAACGCATCGTACTCGCCGGTGTTCTTCTGCGAGGCCTTGATGCGCTCGCTGTACTTTTTCTGGTCCTTGAACTTGAGCAGGTCGGTCGGCCCCAGGCGCGCGGCGATTTCAGTGGTGCTGTCAGCGTCGAACAACGACGCCAGGCGCGCCCGCGCGCGGATGGCCATGTGATGGCCACACTTGGGGCAGACTTCCAGGTTCTCTTCCAGCTCAGGACCGTAAAGCGCGCTGCCGCAGCTGCTGCACTTCTCCCACAGGCCCTCGGGGACGCTGCGCTTCTTGCTGGGGACGTTGTCGGTGCGGATGCCCGACGGCATCAACTTGCTGAGCCAACTCATGCGGGATGACACTTCCGTTCAGGGCGGCCCGAGGGCCGCAAAGGCGGACAGTCTAGCTCACCCGTTCCATGGCCGGGACCCCCTGCCGGCGGGGTTATCCCGGCGTGAAAACCATGCTGGGCCGTACGTTGCGACCTTCTCAGGCATCCAGCGCGGCGCGCAGCGGCTGCAGGAAGGTACGCGCCACCTGGGCAGCGCCGGCGGCATCCACCGCCTCGGCCAGGGCCGCCACCAGCGCGCTGCCGACCACCACGCCATCGGCCTCTACTGCCATGGCGGCGGCGCTCTGTGCGTCCTTGATGCCGAATCCGGCCACCACCGGCACGGTCGAGCGGCTGCGCAGGTCACGCAGGCGGGTGCCGGCAGCGCTGCTGTCGAGCCGTTCCGACGCACCGGTGACACCGGCAAAGCTTACGTAATAGAGGTAACCCCTGGCCATCGACGAAAGCAGATCCAACCTGGCGTCCGCCGTGGTCGGCGACGCCAGCAGGATCAGCGCGAGGCCGGCAGCGGTGAAGATCTCCAGGGTTTCGGCCGCCTCTTCCGGCGGCAGGTCCACCAGCAGCACACCATCCACGCCCGCCGCGATTGCCGCCTCGGCAAAGCGCGTCGTGCCGTGGATCTCCACCGGGTTCAGATACCCCATCAGCACCACCGGGGTGGTGGTGTCGTCACGCCGGAACGCCTGCACCGTGTCCAGCACGTAACGCAGGCCAGCGCCGCGCGCCAGCGCGCGTTCGGAGCTGCGCTGGATGGTCGGGCCATCGGCCATCGGGTCGGAGAACGGCACCCCGAGTTCGATCACGTCCGCACCGGCAGCGGCCAGCGCATGCATCACCGGCACGGTCGCATCCAGGCCCGGATCGCCGGCGGTGATGAACGGAATCAGCGCCTTGCGGCGACTGGCACGCAGGCGGGCGAAACAGGCGTCGATACGGGCAACAGGCATTTCAGGCACATCCTTCTTTCAATTCAACGGCGCCACTGGCGCCCCAGTACAGCTTCGATATCACCCCGCCGAAGATCTCCAGCCGGATCGCCAGATCCGAACCGGGGTCCTGCCAGGTCAGGTACTCACCCACGTCCGGGTCGTAGGCATGCGGTGTGCGGGTGCTGCCGGGGGGCAGGCGTTTGAGCGCGTCGTCCAGCGACATGCCCAGGCGCAGGCCGAACGGCCCCGGCTGGACAATCGCCTCATAGGAACCGTCGATGGTGTCGAGGTCGAAGCGCTGCACGTGGCCATCATCGACCATCATCGACACCCCTTCGGGCAGGCTGCCGCGCTCGTAGTACTCACAGGCGCGCGCACCATCGCCTTCGCTCAGGCCGGCCGAATGCCATGCGCCGTCCGCTTCGACTTCGCTGAAACGCTGGCCGACCAGCACGTCGCCGGCATGATCCAGCGCGACCGAAACCACGGCCGGCGCATCGGTCTGGTCCGCAGGCGGTGCGTCCTGTGGTGCATCCTCGAACGGGCGATCTGCCACATCATCATTGCTCGCCGGCAGCCGGGCCGGCGCAATGGCCGCCGGCGTCGCCGCGGGGGCCAGCACCGGCGGCTCGGGCGGCTTGCAACCGGCCAGACCGACCACGATCAGCAGCGCACTTCCCTGGCGCAGCACTGGATTCACAGAACCAGGCCCTCGCGCGCGGCAATGGTGTGCACGTCCTTGTCGCCACGGCCGGACAGGTTGCACAGCACCAGCTTGTCGCTGGGCAGCTCGCGCGCGATCTTGATCGCCTGGGCCACGGCATGGCTGGATTCCAGCGCGGCCAGGATGCCTTCGCTGTGCGCCAGCTGGTGGAACGCGGCCAGCGCTTCATCGTCGGTGATGCCCACGTATTCGGCGCGACCGGCGTCGGCCAGGAACGCGTGTTCCGGGCCCACGCCGGGGTAATCCAGCCCGGCCGAGACCGAGTGGGTTTCAATGATCTGGCCGTCGTCGTCGCAGATCACATAGGTGCGGTTGCCATGCAGCACGCCCGGGCGGCCTGCCGCGATGGAGGCCGCGTGGCGCCCGGTCTCGATGCCGTCGCCGGCCGCTTCGGCGCCGACGATGCGCACGTCGCGATCGTTGAGGAAGGCATGGAACAGGCCGATGGCATTGCTGCCGCCGCCGACGCAGGCAGTGATCGCATCGGGCAGGCGGCCGTAATCGGTGAGCATCTGTGCGCGTGCTTCGCGGCCGACGATGGCGTTGAAGTCGCGCACCATGCGCGGGTACGGGTCTGGGCCGGCGACGGTGCCGATGATGTAGAAGGTATCGCGCACGTTGGTGACCCAGTCGCGCATGGCTTCGTTGAGCGCATCCTTGAGCGTGGCCGAGCCCGACGTGACCGGCACCACCGTCGCGCCCAGCAGCTTCATGCGGTAGACGTTGATCTTCTGCCGCTCGATGTCGGTGGCACCCATGTACACCACGCATTCCAGGCCCAGCCGTGCGGCCACGGTGGCGCTGGCCACGCCGTGCTGCCCGGCACCTGTCTCGGCGATGATGCGCTTCTTGCCCATCCGCGCGGCCAGCAGGGCCTGGCCGATGGTGTTGTTGATCTTGTGCGCGCCGGTGTGGTTCAGGTCTTCGCGCTTGAGCAGGATCTGCGCCCCGCCGACCTGCCGGCTCAGCCGCTCGGCGTGGTAGATCGGGCTGGGCCGGCCCACGTAATGGGTGAGATCCTTGTCGTAGGCGGCGATGAAGGCGGGGTCACGGCGCGCTTCGTCATAGGCCGCCGCCAGCTCCTGCAGTGGCCCGATCAGCGTTTCGGCAACGAAACTGCCGCCATAGCGGCCGAAATGGCCGTTGGCGTCGGGGTAGGCGTGGAAATCGGTGATGGGGGGGACGGGCGATACGGACATGACGCGACAGCCGTTGGAGACAGGCTGACAATTTAGCGCACATGTGGTGGCCGGAATATCGATATTATCTGCACAAACACGTCAGGAAAACTCACATGAGCCAGACGCCACTGCCGCCCCTCAACGCGCTGCGCAGCTTCGAGGCCACCGCCCGGCTGGGGGGCGTGGCACGCGCCGCAGAAGCGCTGCATGTGACCCACGGGGCGATCAGCCGCCAGCTGCGGCTGCTCGAGGAGCACCTGGGGCTGGCGCTGTTCGAACGCGCCGGCCGCGGCCTGCGCCTGACTGCCGCCGGCCAGGCGCTGCAGGTTGCCTGCGCCGGGGCGTTCACCCAGATCCGCGAGGCGGTGGACACCCTGCAGCGCCGGCAGCGGCCGGAGGCGCTGGTCCTGGGCTGCAGCGGCAGCATCCTGGCGCGTTGGATGATTCCACGCCTGCCCGCGCTGCAGGCCGACCTGCCCCAGGTGCCGTTGCACTGGTCGGCGCAGGACGGCAGCTTCACCGACCAGCAGCAGGCGCTGGATGCGGTGCTGCTGCTGGCGCAGCCGCCGTGGCCGCGTGGCTGGCAGGTGCGCGAACTGGCCCCGGAACGCGTCGGCGTGGTGGTCAGCCCGCAGCATCCGGCTGCGGTGCGCCTGCGCCAGCAGCCACCGCAGGCGCTGCTGCGCGAACCGCTGCTGCACACCACCTCGCGCCCGCAGGCGTGGCCGGACTGGGCGTTGTCGCATGATCTGGACCCGGCGCAGCTGCAGCTGGGCACCGGGTTCGAGCACCTGTACTACCTGCTGGAGGCGGCGGTGGCAGGACTCGGCGTGGCGATCGCGCCCGAGCCCCTGGTGGCCGATGAGCTGGCAGCCGGGCGCCTGCTGGCGCCGTGGGGTTTTGCCGCAACCGGTGGCTTCTGGGTGCTGGCCACCCCGGAGGGTGGCCAGGATCCGCGGGTGGAATCCTTGGCCGGGTGGTTGGCCAAACAGCTGCGGTAGGGTCGTTCCCCCACTTAAACAGCAGTGGGGGCCGCCAGGCGCTGCTGAACGTCATCGCGCAGCTTGGCCAGTTCCACCTCGGCCTGCTGGCGTTGCTGCATGCCTTCGCGGTGGATGGTGCGGACTTCTTCCACGGTGGCGATGAGCTGCTCGTGGGTGTGGCGCAGGGTCGCCACGTCGATCACCGCACGCTGGTTGGCCTTGGCAGTGTCCACCGAGGTCTGCCGCATCAGGTCTGCGTTGCGTCGCATCAGCTCGTTGGTGGCGTCATCGATCGTGTTGGACAGTTCCGCCGCACGCTTCTGCTCGCTCAACGACAGCTGGATCGCGAACTGGCGCTTCCACGACGGAATGGTGATGTCGCGGACGGTGTTGAATTTCTCGATCAGCTGGATCGCATTGGCCTGGATCAGGCGGATCATCGGCAGCGACTGATCGGCCGCATGCTGCATCACGACCAGGTCGCCCACCCGCTTGTCGAGCAGCCGGATCGCGTTGTCCAGCTCTCCCTGGCGGATGCGCACCTGCGGATCTTCACTGCTGGCACCGGCCAGCTGTTCACTGCGCAGGCCGGCCAGCCGCTGCTTGCCGGCGGCGATGTGCAGGCCCAGTGCATGACGTTCGTCGCGCACGATCTCGTGCATGCGGTCGAACTCGCCCACACGCTGGCCCATCAGTGCCTGCTGGCTGCCGACATCGCCGAGCAGCTGTTCGATCTGGCGGTTGGTGTCACTGAACTTCTGCACCAGCTCGCCCTTGGAGGCGCGCAGCTTGTCGATCAGACCCCCGATCACCGGCACCTTCGAACGCTGGGTGAGCCCATCCAGGTTGAGCGTGCGCGCGATGCGCACCACTTCGCCCAGCTTGTCGCCACTGGCGTCCAGGTCGCGGTTGCGCACCTGGTCAAGCAGCTGGCTGGAGAACGCGGCGGTCCTGGCCGCCGCTTCGCGCCCGAACACCTGGAGGTCGCCCGGACGGATATCCTCCAGGCTGCGGCCGATTTCCGCGATGCGCGGCAGGTCGTCAGCTACCAGCCCGAGGGCCTGCAGCGTGGCGTCGTCGACGGCGGCCGGTGCCACGGCAAGCGCGGTGCTGTCCTGCGGGTCCTGGGTCATGGCGTGATCTCCTTGAAGGGGGTCAATCGGGTATGAGGGTCAGTCGAGTCTAGCCTGCGCCGAGGCCAGCTCGGCGGTGATCTGTGCCTGCAGCTGCGCGGCCTGCTGGTTGCGCTGCTGCTGGTCATCGGCGCGGCGCGCCAGTACCGCCTGCCGCCAGGCCGGCAACAACGTTTCGGTGATGCGCTGGCTGCGCGCCAGCAGGGCACTGTCCTGTTCGAACAAGAGCTGCCACTGCCCAGCTTCGAGCTGCTGCACGGCGGCCAGCCGGCGCAGGTGGTCCACGCGCTGGGCCAGTACCGGTTGCAGCTGTGCCGGCAGCGTGGACAGCTGTGCGGCACCGGCATCCGCCCACCGCTGGATGGCCCGTGCCGCATCGAGCGCGTTGGCCTGCGCGGTGGGGTAGCTGCTGCTCTGTTCCCGCAGCGCCTGCGCTGCCGCGTCGGTCTGGGCCACCAAGACGCCAAGGCGCGACTGCCAGTCGCGCGCGTCCAGTTCGCCTTCAACGTCGCGGCCAAGCAGACGCCCCCACCAGCCGGTCTGCCGGCGCACGCCACCAGGCGCCGTCGATTGCAGCACCAGTGCCAGTTGCGCCAACAGGTCAAGCAATGGGCGTGCTGCCCGTGCGGCTGCCGGAGGCGCTGCATCGCGCTGTCCCACTGCGGCCACCACCGCTTCTCCCCAATGCGCCAGATCGGCGGCATCGGGAGCCGATGCTGTCGGCAGGGGCCAGCCCGCACTCATGCGTGCGCGTCGTCCGCAGCGGCCGCGTCACGCGGTGGCCATGCCGATTCGCCGTAGAAATGGCGCATCAGCGCCTCATCCAGCGCGCGCTCTTCAGGCGTGCTGGCGCGGCGTACGCGCGGACGTGCGGCCGGTGCCGGCTCGCGCTCGGCCTGCTGGCGCACCCATCTGGCCAACAACGCCAGCGTCTCGCCAGTGCGGGCCTGCTGCGCATTGGACTGGCCCAGCAGCTGCAGCAATGGCGCAAGGCCCTGCTGCAGACCTTGTGACAAGGGTTCGGCAAGGGGCGCCTCGGCGGGCGCGGCCGCAGGGGCCACGCTGGCGGCATGGGCCTGGGCCAGCCGGTCCAGCGCGGCCAGCAGCGCAGGCCACGGTGCGGGTTCTTCCTCCACCACCGCTGCCGGGGCAGCGCTGGGCTGCAACGCACTGGCGATATCGGCCAGCTGTGCCACCACCCGGCCGCCGACATCGGCGTCGCCGGCGCCCATGGCCTTGTTGCGCAGAAAATCGCGCTTGATCTGGGCCCAGCGCTGCTGTTCTTCGTCGCCCTGCAGCCCGCGCAGCTCAGCCAGCTTGAGCAGGTTCTCTTCCGCACCGGTGGTAAGCAGCTGGGCCTCGCCCAGGTAGTGGTCGGAGACCAGCTGCTGCAGCTCGGCGTCGTTCATCACCGGCGAGATCTTCTCGGCCAGCTTGTTCATGTTGCGGTAGCTGCCCTGCAGGCGGAACGGCGGTTCGGTACGGTAGCGGTCGTCCTGCGCGGCACTGGCGATGTACTGCTGGTTGACCCGGTACACCACGTCGCGCACGCGCAGCATGCGCTGCAGGGTGGCGACGATCTCGTTGATCTCCGCACCGCTGTAGGCGTGGCTGAGCGCGTTGGTCGAGACCTCCTTGCCTGCGGCCCGCTCGGCAAGCAGGTACAGGTCGGCCATGTCGCGGGTAGCCAGCGGGGCCAGCACCGGGTTGGAGGTCAGGCTGTTCTCGATGTAGCTCAGGGTGAAAGCATCTTCCATGCCGCCCAGCACATCGCCCAGGTTGTAGATGTCGGCGCGGTTGGCCAGCATGTCCGGGATCTTGAACACTTCGCCGGACTCGGTGTACGGGTTGCCGGCCATCACCACGCAGAACTTCTTGCCGCGCATGTCGTAGGTGCGGGTGCGCCCGCGCCACACGCCTTCGATGCGGCGGGTGCCGTCGCACAGGGAAATGAACTTCTGCAGGAACTCCGGATGGGTGTGCTGGATGTCGTCGACATACAACATGGTGTTGTTGCCCATCTCCAGCGCCAGGTTGAGCTTTTCCAGTTCCTGCCGCGACGTGGCGTCCGGCGCCTGGGCCGGATCCAGCGAACGCACCTCATGGCCGAGCGCGGGGCCATTGATCTTCATGAAGACCAGGCCCAGCCGGTGCGCCACGTACTCCATAAGGGTGGTTTTACCGTAGCCGGGCGGTGAGATCATCATCAGCAGGCCCATCAGGTCGCTGCGCTTGTTTTCGCCGACGGTGCCCATCTGCTTGGCGAGGTTGTCGCCGATCACGCCCAGGTACACATCGTTGATCAGCTTGTTGCGCACGAACGACGACAGCGGCCGTGCCTTGAATTCAGAGAGGCGCAGGGCATCGCGCTCGCGGCCGATGATGCGCTGGCGCACGCCCTGGTAGGCATGGAACGCCGGCACGAACACCTGCAGGTGGTCGCGCAGGCGGGCCAGGAAGTCATCCAGCGACAACAGCAGGCGCCCCTTCTGCACGCGCGCGTGCTCGCCCAGCAGGCCGTCAACCTGTACCAGCAGCGCCACGTCGCTGGGCCGGGTACGCAACGTGCGCGCAACCAGCAGCAGCGCCGCCGCTTCATCGGCATAGGCGAGGTGGTCGGTGAACGCAGGCAGCTGGCACAACGCGCGCAGCCACTGCCCGGCCAGTGCCCAGCGCGCCGCCAGGCCATCCTGTTCGCGCTGCAGGGCACGGTCGAAGGCCTCGCGCTGGCCGGCGGCCTGCAGCTGCTGGCCCAGTGCATCCAGCAGCGCCTGCGCATGACGGCTGGTACTGAACACCGGCTCGCCGGCGCCCAGTTCCGCGGCGAGATACGCCGCCGCGGCCTGCACCTGAACCGGGTCGAACGGCAGCTTGCGCTCTTCGACGAAGCCGGACAGCGCAGCGTCGATCTCGGCCAGCAGCGCCAGCTGGCCTTCGCGTGACCCGAACAGGCGCACGATCGCATCGGCACCGGCCTGTCGTGCAGGCCACTGCATGACATCGTCGCGGCGTTGCTGCGCGGACCAGAACAGCATTGCCAACGCGCGGGCGCGTGGCGCGTACCGCAGGGTTCCTGCAGCCTGCTGCAGCGGCAGCAGTGCGTGCAGGATCAGGCTGGCGTCGTGGTCATGGATGCCGCGCTCGTACCCTTCGCGGTAACGCGGTGCGGCGAAGTCGCGCACGATCCGTTCCAGCGCGTCGGGCTCGGCGGCACTGCGCTGCAGGGTGGCCAACTCAAGGCCGTCGCGGCCTTCCATCGCCGCCTGCAGCAGGCTCCCGGCCAGGTACTCGCCCCGATACAGCTGCGCCGATTCGGACTCCAGCCCGACCTGCCAGTATGCCTTCAGGCCGGCCAGCTCCGGGTCGTGCAGTGTCTCCAGGAAGTCGGTGCCGGTCAGGTGGATGGCCAACTCATCCCCGCGCGGCAGCAGGGTCAGGTCCAGCGCCTGGGTGTTGACGCTGAAGCGGTGGCGCGGCCCCAGCCGGACCACATTGCCCCCCTCCTCGAACAACTCGGTACGGTCGCGCAGCGCGCGCACGGCCTGGTCGCGCACGCCCTTCAGGCGCGCTTCGACATCGTCGGCCTTGACGCTGTCGCGCAGCTCGCGCAGGCGCCCGGCCAACTCGCGCAGCTTGAGCACCAGCGCGTCGCCGGCGAAGAAGGCGTTGAGCTCGTCGGCACTGGCAAAGCGCTCGGTGCGCTTGGCGAGGCCATCGAGGATGCGGGTGGCGGCGTCCAGCACCGAACGCGCCTTGCGCTGGCGCTCGTCCTGCAGCGCCTGCTTGTGCGTTTCGAAGGCTTCGATCAGTTCTTCGCGCTTGGCCAGGATGTCGCCCAGGAACTGCTCGTGCTCGCCGAACTGGCTTTCCAGTTCTTCCAGCTGCACCAGCAGGCGCGACATCTGCTCATCGGCCCGCTCCGGGTCGGTGGCCATGGCCAGCGCGCTGGTGATGGCCTGGGAGAACAGCGCGAACTGCGCGGCGAACTGCGCCACCGCCTCGGCCGACCCCAGCGTGCGCCGACGCTGTTCGGCGCGCACCCGACTCTGATTGAGCCGGGCGTACACCGCGGAGATGGATTCCACCACGCGGGTGCGTGCGCTGGCGTCATCCACCTTCAACCCGGCCATCAGCGTCGACAGCATGTCCAGGTCGGCCGCCATCGCACGCATGCCAGCCAGCTGCTCGTCCAGCACGCGGGCGCTCTCGGCCTGTTGGGCCGCTTCGTCCAGCACCTGCAGGCGCGCGCCCAGCGGCGCCAGTGCCTGCTCGCCGCCCAGGAACTGGCCGGTGGCCGTACCGATACGATCGTGGGCCTCCTGCAAGGCGGCGGTCATCGCATCGATCACATCGGTGTCGATGTAACGGTAATCGCGGATGGTCAACAGGTGGCCACGCTGGGTGGAGATCGCGTTCAGCGCCTCCACGAAGGCCTGCACTTCGGTCCAGTTTTCCGGCTGCAGGCGGGCCAGCAGGGCCTTCTGGCCGGCCTGCGCCTGGGCCATGGCCTGCGCCGACTGCTGCCGGATCGACTGTACCTTTTCGTACTCGTCCAGCACCGACTCACCGGTGGCGCTGATCTCGCGCAGCAGGCCCGCGGCCCCGTCGCACTGCGCGTCGTCCAGCCAGTGGTGGGCGTCGAACAGCCGCCGGGTGTCCTGCACCAGGCGCTGGTAGCGCTGCACCGACACATCCTGGCCCTCGATGGTGCGGGCCAGGTCGAACAGGTTGGAAATGCCGCGCACCAGTTCGGCATTGCCGATCCGGCCCATGAAGGTATTGCCGGGTGGCCGGCTCGCGGCGAACTCGTCGCTGCTGAAGGGGGTCTGCCACACCTGCATCGGGTGGATGCGGGTGGGCTCGGTGCCTTCGGCATGGAACAGCACCATCCGCCCATCGTGCAGGAAGGCGTAGCCGTGGCCGAACACCGGCGTCTGCAGCACGCGCTGGATGGTGTTGTATACGAACAGGGCCGAGCGCCCGCCCTCACGCTCATAGAAGATGTACAGCACATCTTCGCCGTTCGGCGAGCGGATGGCGCGCTTGAACTGCATGCCCTGCATGGCCGCGTCGAACGCCTTGTGCTCGCCGCTCTGCAGGTAGTAGCCGCCAGGGAAGATGATGCCGTGGTCTTCGGGCAGCTGCACGCAGGCCTGCACGATCGCATCGTTGCGCGTGATGGTGCCGGTGAGTGTGTTGTAGATCAGCCCGCGCCAGGTGGTTTCGCGGTACGGCAGCACCTTCAGCAGCACCAGCGAACCGACCCGGACGAAATCGAACTGTGCGTCATCCAGTGACTGGGTGCTGTCGTCGACCGGTTCGCTGTAGATGCCCTGCCCGCTTTCGGTGTTGTTCTCCACCTTGATGGTGAGGTCGCCACCGGTGGTCTCGACGAACAGGGTATCGAGGATGTTCAGGTGCGAATGGCGGCCACTGACCGCCATGTCGCGGGTGGCCCGGGTCCATTCGAAATCGAACGGTGGCGGCAACGCGATATCGCGTTCGCCGCGGGCGTCCAGATAGGTCAACGCGCCATCGCGGGCGACCGCCCAGCGGAACACGCGCACGTCGGTGCTGCGCTCGCCGATCTGGAAGGACGCCAGCAGTTTGTCGCCGACCTTGATCAGCTGCAGCAGGCGCGCGTGCTTGTAGTACGCATACAGTTCGCCGAAGTCGTGCACGAAGGCGGCCTGCGCCAGGAAGCTGCCCTTGGCTTCCACCGGTACCACGTCGTAGCCCTCGCCCGCCTGTACCAGCCGGTACAGCCCGAACACGTCTTCCACGCGGGTCTGGGTCTTCAGCCCCAGGAAAACGTTGTAACCGAACAGCAGCAGGTCGGGGCCGACCTGCACGATGTCGCGGCCCACGCAGTTGTTCTCGCTGCGGATGCGGAAGCGGCCGGTGACCTCCAGGCGGCTGTCGCCGAATTCGGCCAGGCGCTGCTGGTTGAGCGCATCGGCCAGGCCGCGCAGGCGGCCGCCCTGGTCACCCAACCGGCGGCGCAGCACTTCATAGGCACCCCCTTGGGCAACGGCCTGGTCGACGGTGGTGGTGGCTTCCGGCGGCGACGGCTCGGGACGTTGGGCGGTATCAGACATCGGCTTCCTTCCGGCTCACGGACAACCGGCCGGACAGGCCGGCCAGTGAGAGGGCGTCGACGGCGCGCGCGCGGCGCGCCATCGGGGGCTCAGCGGGCGTCGACCACGGTGGCCGACACGGTTTCGACCTCGGCCAGGTGCTGGTCTTCGATCTTGCGCGGGCTGTCCTCGCGCGGCGCGACGCCCAGGTAGCGCTGCATGAGGTCCTGCACGATCGGGCTCTTGCCGGCCAGCCCTTCGATCGACTTGCCCAGCGACACCGCCTTGATCAGGTTCTCGAACATGCCACCGTCGCCCCCTACCAGGTCGATGTCGGCATTGCGCAGCGCGCTGGCGATGACGCCGGCGTTCTCGCGCGAGACTTCCTTGCCCGCTTCGATCGAGGCCAGGGCCTGCTTGAGGCTGTTGTCGAGCATCATGCGGAACTCTTCGTGGCCGCGCGCGGTATCGCTCAGCGACGCGATGGCCTCGAACTTGCGCACCAGGCCTTCGGCCTCGGCCAGCAGCTTCTTCTGCACCACGCCCGCTTCGGCGCCGCCCACCGATTCGGTGGCGCTGGCGCGGGCACGACCCATCTGCTCTTCGCCCTGGGCCTGCGCCTGCAGGGTCTCGGCCAGCACGCGGGCGTCGTTGGTGCCCTGCTTGAGGCTCGCTTCGGCCTTGGCCTCGATCACGCGGGCCTCGGCGATACCCACCTTTTCGATGGCCAGCGCGGACGCTTCACGCACCTGCGCTTCGGCCAGGCCCGGTGCGGCCTGTTCGGCGCGGGTACCGTCGGCCAGCAGGCGCTTGGCTTCGGCCTGCTTGCCTGCGGCTTCGTGTTCGGCCTGGGCCAGCGTGGTGATCTCCACCGCGCGGTGCTTGGCCGAGGTCTCGGCCGCCTGGGCTTCCTTGACCTGGCGCACCATCAGTTCCTGCGCCTTGGCTTCGGCCTCCAGGATCAGCACCTGCTTCTGGCGATCGGCCTCGGAGACTTCACGCACTTCCTTGATGCGCTCTTCTTCCTGCGCCACGGTCTTGTCGATGGCGATGCGCTCACGGGTGATGTTGGCCACGTCCATCTTGCCGGACTCGACCACCTTGTCCCGCTCCACGCCCTGCAGCTGCACTTCGCGCTGGGTGGTGACCTGTTCCAGCTGGCGCGCACGTTCGACCCGTTCGGCTTCGATGGCGACGGCACGCTGGCGGTTCTGTTCGGCCACCTCGACCTCGCGCATGCGGTTCTGCTCGCGGATTTCGATGACTTCCTGCGCTTCGATGCGGGCCTGTTCGGACAGCTGGCGCTGCTCTTCCTGCACCTTCGCGGTTTCCGCCTGCTCGCGGGCCTGGATGGTTTCAATCTCGCGCTTCTGGCGGGCTTCGGCCTCGGCCTGCTGGCGTTCCAGCGCCAGCAGCGCTTCACGTGCTTCCACGTTTTTCTTGGTGATGGCGAGCTTTTCGTTCTGTTCCAGCTCGTTGGTCACCACGTTCTGCGCGGCGGTGAGCTCGGTGATCTTGCGGATGCCCTGCGCATCCAGGATGTTGTTCTGGTCCAGCAGCAGCTTGGGGGTCTGCTCCAGGTAATCGATGGCGACGTCTTCCAGCGCATAGCCGTTGAGGTCGTTGCCGATCACCGCGATGATCTCGTCGCGGAACTCCTGGCGCTTCTCGAACAGTTCGGTGAACTCGAACTTCTTGCCCACCGTCTTCAGCGCTTCGGAGAACTTGGCATTGAACAGTTCATCGACCGCATGCTTGTCCGAGGCGCGGTCGGCGCCAATGGCCTTGGCCACGCGCAGCACATCGGCCTGGGTTTCATTGACCCGCAGGTAGAACGCCACCGCGATGTCGGCGCGCATGTTGTCGCGGCAGATCAGGCCTTCCTTGCCACGGCGGTCGATCTGCAGGGTGATCAGGCTGATCCGCATCAGCTCGGCGCGGTACAGCACGGGAATGATCAGGGCGCCGGTGAAATGCACCTTGGGCTGGGCGCTCATGTCGTTGACGATCAGGGCCACGCCCTGGTCCACCTTGCGGTAGAACGCCTTGAACAGGCCGGCCAGGCCAAGCATCAGCACCAGCAGGGCGCCCACCCCGATCAGGAAGGGGGCCATGGTCGCAAAACTCATCGGTGGATCTCCTTATCGCCCGGAATCAGGCTGTCTTGGAACGAAAGCGCGGGGTGCCCGTGTTCACGGGCCACCAGGTAGTGGTTGGTCTCGGGCAGGTAGTCGAGCAGGACGATGCGCTCGCCGCGCGGCAGCGGCAGACCGTCGCGCACGCGCACCTGCAGGATGAGTCCGGCACCGCCGTCGTCGACGGTGGCATGGCCGGCCTCGCCGGTGACCTGCGGCGAGGCGACCACCCCGACCCGGCCGAGCAGCGACCGCTGCGGCACCGGGCGCAGCCGCAGGAGCAGGCGACGGATCGGGCGCAGCAGCCAGGCAGTGACCGGTACCGCCGGCACCAGCGCCAACACCGCAGTGGCGCTGCCGGCCAGCCAGCGCATCGGCGCCGGCAGCGGCTGCAGCAGGAAGAGGTGGACGAAATAGGTGGCGGTCCAGCCGAAGAAGGCCAGCAGCGCGATTACCAGCATGACCGGGGCGCCGCCGAGGCCAAGCCGGGCGAACATGCCGGAAAGGCCGTGCAGGCCGTCATCGCCCAGCTCAAGGTCCACGCCGTCGCCGCCGATACCGTCGTCCACCACCCCACAGGCGGCCAACAGCCAATAGACCATGGCGAACGCCAGCACGATGCTGTAAGGCAGCGTGGGAAACGTAAGCGCGACAGTGAGAAATTCCGCCATTCCACTACTTCCCTGCATCGGTGCCGCCCCCGCGGCGTCCTGCAGGAGACACTCCGGCCTCCCGCGACTACGCGCCGGCCTGGCCGCGTCCTGTCCTGTCGATGCTACGTGAAATCGGCGGATACGCACATAGGCGTTTCCGACGCAGAAGGTCTCCCGACCAACGGTCGGGAGCTACCGCGGATTGGCGCCTGAGCGCTAATCCGCTTCGTGACAGTCCGCGCGGCGGACTTCTTCGACGAATTTGCGCATCTTGTAGCCGTCCTTGATGCCCGGCTCGCTTTCAATACCGCTGGAGACGTCCACGCCCCACGGCAGGGTGGCCACGATGGCGTCGAACACGTTGTCCGGGGTGATGCCGCCGGCCAGCAGGAACGGGCGGTGCAGGCCGGTCGGCAGGCGGGTCCAGTCGAAGGCCACGCCGGTGCCGCCACCGCCGCCCGGGGCGTGGCTGTCGAACAGGAAGCCGGCCGCGCTGGGGTAGCGCAGCTGCAGCTGGCGGGCATTGACCTCTTCACGGCCGCCCATGGCCACCGCCTTCAGGTACGGCATGTTGAAGCTGCGGCAGAACGATTCGTCTTCGTCGCCGTGGAACTGCAGCAGGGTCGGCCGCACGGTGCGCAGCACTTCACGCACTTCTTCCTTGGTGTTGTCGCGGAACAGCGCGACCACGTCGACCATCGGCGCGATCGCCTGGCGCATGGCGCGGGCTTCGGCCGGGGCCACGCGGCGCTTGCTTTCCCGGGCGAAGATGAAGCCGACCGCATCCACGCCCAGTTCGCCGGCCAGGCGCACGTCGCCGGCGCGGGTCATGCCGCAGAACTTGATGCGGGTGCGGTAGAAGGAGCGGCTCATAGGGTGACCTCGGCGGGCAGGTGCCAGTTGTCGGGGTACAACGGGCCAACGAATACAAGGCCCTGCGGCGGTGCGGTCGGGCCGGCCACGGTGCGGTCCTGGCCGGCCAGCAGCTCGGCCATCCACGACACCGGCTTTTCCCCACAGCCAATCAGGATCAATGAGCCGACGATATTGCGCACCATGTGATGAAGGAATGCATTGGCCTGAACGCAGACCTCCACGATCTCGCCCTGGCGGGTCACGCTGATCGCCTGCAGCTCGCGGCGGGCGTGCAGCGCCTCGCACTGGGCGCTGCGGAAGGCGCTGAAGTCGTTCTCGCCGAGCAGGGCCTGCCCGGCCTGGTGCATCAGCGCGGCATCGAGCGGCCGGCGCTCCCAGCTCAGGGTCTGCCGGTGCAGTGCCGGGCGGATCTGCCGGTTGAGCAGCCGGTAGCGGTAACGCCGGGCGCGGGCGGAGAAGCGCGCGTGGAAGTCATCGGCCACCGGTACGCACCAGCGCACCGCGATCGAGCGTGGCAGCCGGGTGGTGGTGCCCAGGGTCCAGCCGCGCGGATCACGCGCCACATCGGTCTCGAAGTGCACCACTTGGCATTCGCCGTGCACGCCGGCATCGGTGCGCCCGGCACAGACCACCTGGATCGGCGCAGCGGCCACCGATGAAAGGGCGTCCTGCAGGCTGGCCTGCACGCTGGGGCAGCCGCTCTCACCGAGCTGCTGCCAGCCCTTGAACTCGCTGCCGTCGTATTCCACGCCCAATGCGTAACGCATGTTCAGGACTTCACTTCAAATGCGGGAGGGCGGCCGACGCGGCTCATCCGAGCCGCGACAGCAGCTCGTGCGCCTGCTGCTGGCTGTGCGGGTCGCCCGCCTGGGCAACCTCCATCAGCAGGATGCGGGCGGTTTCGGCATCGCCCAGGTCGAGGTAGGCGATGGCCAGTTCAAGGCGGTCGCGACCGGGTGCACCGAGCGGGGCCGGGTCGTGGTGGACCGGCGCGGGGGCTTCGGCCGCCGCAGCAGCGTCCTCGGGGAATTCGAACACGCCACGATAGGACGGCTGCGCCGCCGCTTCGAGCGCATGCGGCGGAACGACGTCCTCGGCGGCAACCGATGTAGCCAGCACCACCGGGGGGGCAACCGTCTCCTCGGCGTCCTGCACCGGGCGGCCCGGCTGCGGCTCCAGGGTGAACACCGGCTCGCGTCGCCCCGCGTCGAGCACATCCGGCTCGGCCAGCACGTAATCCGGCGCATCGCGCAGGTCGGGCTCGTCAGCGGCCACGTCCTGCTGGGCCGCCAGTTCGTCCACGTAATCGGCGGCGGGAACGGCAGCGGCCAGGCTGGCTGCATCCAGTCCCTCGCGGCGCAGCGGCGGCAGCGGCGACGGCTTGCGCCGACGCGCCACGGCCCAACCGGCCACGATCAAAAGCAGCACCGCCAACCCCAGCCAGGCCCAGCCGCCACTGCCCGCTTCGCGCGTGGCCGGGGCTTCGCCCAGGCGCTGCTGCGCGGCGGCCAGGTCCGTGTCTTTCATGGCAATCAGCGAGGCCTGCTGCTGCTTGAGCTTCTCGAGTTCGGCCACGCGGTTGCGCAGCTCCTGGATCTCGGCATCGCGGGTAGCCACGTCTTCCTTGGCCTGCCGCAGTTGTTCGTTGCCCAGCATGTCACCCTCGCTGCCGGCAGCGGTGCCGGTGGTTGTACCTGCGTTGTTGTCGGTAGCGGCGACCGCCGGGGCGATCTCCAGGCGTCCACCCGCGGCGGCCGCGGGAGCCGCCGACGCAGGCGCAGCCGCGGCGGCCGGCGCGGCTGCGACGCCACTGGCGACCGGCTGCGGAATGGCCGACCGCGACTGGCGCCATTGCGCCGCGTGCTCGCGCACCATGGCGGCGGCCTGGGCGGCATCGACCGGAGCGTCGGTCCCCGCGCTGCGCAGCACGGCGCCCTGCTTGAGCAGGTTGACGTTGCCACGGATGAAGGCGTCGGGATTGGCACGCAACAGGGCGATCATTGCCTGGTCGCGGCTGATGCCCTGCTCGCGGGCCACGCTGCCGGCAATCTGCGACAGGGTCTGGCCCCGCTGCACGGTGATGCTGCCATCAGCGGCCGTGGCCGCCGGCGTCGCGGACGGAGCGGAGCGCGATGGGGCGGCGGGCCGTGCGGGAACCGGCGCGGTGCGCGACGGCGTGGGCTCGGCCTGCGCTACCGGCGCCTGCACCGGTGCAGGTTCGGGCTCGCGCACGATGGCGTTGGACATCGCACCGGCCGGCGCGACGATCTCCGGTTCGGCCACGGCCAACGCACTGTCCGGCGCATCGACCAGCGCCGAATACTCGCGGACCAGGCGGCCCTGCCCCCAGTCGGCTTCAATCAGGAAGTTGAGCGACGGCGTGGTCACCGGCGCCTGCGAGCTCACCCGCACCACGGCACGGCCGTTGGCGTCGCGGGTCAGTTCGAACTGCAGTTCGCTCACCAGCCCGGTCGGGCGTTCCAGCCCGACGCGCGCAAAGGTCACCGGCGAGGCCAGCGCAACGCGCAGGTTCTCGAGCTCGGCCGGATCGGCCGAAATGACCGGGATCTCCGCCAGCAGGGGTTGCCCGGGCTTGGACAGCACCCGGATGTCGCCCAGCCCGAGGGCCATGGCGGAGCTGCTGGCCAGGGCCAGCAGCAGGGTCGAGACATACTTGAGCGGGCGCGATGCGCCCGGAACCCGGTTCTTCATGCGGGCAATATAGCGATTCCCGACCAATACAGCCACGAAGGACGTGGCAGGTACCACGCCCTGCGTGGCACCTCCATCTCAGCCTTCCGCTGCCACCAGCTCGGCCAGCTGCACCGCATTGAGCGCGGCACCCTTGCGGATGTTGTCCGACACGATCCACAGGTTCAGGCCGCGCGGGTGCGACAGGTCTTCACGGATGCGGCCCACATACACTGCATCGGTGCCCGATGCGTGGGTGACCGGGGTCGGGTAACCGCCGGCTTCGTGCTTGTCGACCACTTCCACGCCGGGCGAACGCGACAGCAGCTCGCGTGCTGCATCCGGCGTCACCTTGTCGCGGGTTTCGATGGTGACCGCTTCGGAGTGGCCGTAGAACACCGGCACGCGCACCGCGGTGGGGTTCACCAGGATGCTGTCATCGCCGAGGATCTTGCGGGTTTCCCAGACCAGCTTCATTTCTTCCTTGGTGAAGCCGTTGTCCTGGAAGTCGTCGATGTGCGGGATCAGGTTGAAGGCGATCTGCACCGGGAAGCGCTGCGGGTCGATCTCCTGGAAGCTGAGCAGCTGGCCGGTCTGCTTGCCCAGTTCTTCCAGCGCCGAGCGACCACCGCCGGAGACCGACTGGTAGGTGGCCACGTTGATGCGCTGGATACCGTACTGGCGGTGCAGCGGAGCCAGCGCGACCAGCATCTGCATGGTCGAGCAGTTCGGGTTGGCGATGATGCCGCGCGGGCGGTTCTTCAGCGCCTCGGGGTTCACTTCGGACACCACCAGCGGCACGTCATCGTCGTAACGGAAGGCCGAGGAGTTGTCGATCACCACCGCACCGGCGGCGGCGAACTTCGGGCCGAACTCCTTGGAGACGCTGCCACCTGCGGAGAACAGCGCGATATCCACGCCGTTCGGGTCGAACGTGGCCAGGTCCTGGACCTTGATCTTCTTGCCGTCGAATTCGATGTCGCCACCGGCCGAACGCGAGGAAGCGAGCAGGCTCAGGGTGGCGATCGGGAAATTGCGTTCAGCCAGGATGGCCAGCATGGTTTCGCCGACGGCGCCGGTGGCACCGACGACTGCGACGTGGAAGCGACGATCTTGATTGCTCATGGGAACCTCTTCAACCGTGATGGGGAGTACCGGCCAACGGTCGGTACCTACCGGAATATTCGGGAACGCGGATTGGGCTCGGGGAACCTCGCGCAACAGGCGCGGAGATTCCCTATCGTTTTGCGTCGTCGATTTTTTTGGCAGCCACGGCATCTGCGTTGATCGCGCTCGGCGGGTTGCCGGCGTTCGCGCCCAGGCCGAGCGCGGCCAGCAGGTTGTCCACGGCCAGCTGCACCATCGCCCGGCGCGTGGCCTGGCTGGCGCTGCCGATATGCGGGGTAAGCACGATGTTGTGCAGGGCCAGCAATTCGGGGCGCACCGTCGGTTCGCCTTCGAATACGTCCAGCCCGGCGGCGGCCAGCCGGCCCTGGGCCAGTGCATCGGCCAGGGCCAGTTCGTCGACGATGCCGCCACGGGCGATGTTCACCAGGGTGGCGCTGGGCTTCATCTTCGCCAGTGCGGCGGCGTCGATGATGTGGTGCGAGGACGGGCTGTACGGCAGCACGAGCACCAGGTGGTCGGCCTGCGCCAGCAGCGTGTCCAGCTCGACATACTGCGCGCCCACCTCGGCTTCGGTGGCCTCGGGCAGGCGCGAGCGGTTGTGGTACAGCACGCGCATGCCGAAGCCGAGCGCGCCACGGCGGGCAATACCCTGCCCGATGCGGCCCATGCCCAGGATGCCCAGCGTGCTGCCATGGATATCGGCCCCGAGCATGGTCTGGAACGACCACTGGCCCCACTGGCCGTCGCGCAGCCAGCGTTCGGATTCGGTGATGCGCCGCGCGGTGGCCATCAGCAGCGCGAACCCGAGGTCGGCGGTGGTTTCGGTAAGCACATCCGGGGTGTTGCTGGCCAGGATGCCGGCCGCGCTGAGCGCACTTACATCCAGGTTGTTGTACCCCACGCCGACGTTGGCGATCGCGCGCAGCTGCGGCGCGTTGGCGATCTCGGCCGGGCCGATGCGTTCGTTGAGGGTGATCAGCGCGCCATCGACCCGGGCCAGCTGGTCGGCCAGCATCGCGGGCGTGTAGCGGGTGACCTCGTGGGTCATCGCGAGCTCGACATGCTGCCCGAGCTGTTCGATGACGTCATCGAACAGCGGTTGGCTGACCCAGACCCGGGGGCGCGTCTCAGCCATCGATGGAGCCGGGAATGCGTGGCGCGATCTCGCCCACGTCACCGCACTGGGCGCGGTGGCGCAGCGCCTGGTCCATCAGTACCAGCGCCACCATCGCCTCGGCGATGGGCGTGGCGCGGATGCCGACGCACGGATCATGGCGGCCGGTGGTGATCACATCGACGGCCGCACCGCTGGCATCCACCGTGGCGCCGGGCAGGCGCAGGCTGGAGGTGGGCTTGAGCACGATCGAGGCGGTGACCTGCTGGCCGGTGGAAATGCCGCCGAGGATGCCGCCGGCATGATTGCTGGCGAAGCCTTCGGGAGTGATCAGGTCACGGTGTTCGGTGCCCTTCTGGGCGGCGCTGGCAAAGCCGTCGCCGATCTCCACGCCCTTGACCGCGTTGATGCTCATCAGCGCCGAGGCGAGTTCGCCATCGAGCTTGCCGTAGATCGGCTCGCCCCAGCCCGGCGGCACGCCATCGGCCACCACGTTGACCCGCGCGCCGACCGAATCGCCGGACTTGCGCAGCGCGTCCATGTAGCTTTCCAGCGCGGGGACCTGTTCGGCCACCGGCCAGAAGAACGGGTTGTCTTCCACCGCCGACCAGTCATGGCCGGTCGGGGTGATCTCGCCCAGCTGCGACAGGTAACCGCGCACGGTCACCCCGAAGCGCTGCAGCAGCCACTTCTTCGCAATCACGCCGGCGGCCACGCGCATGGTGGTTTCACGCGCGGACGAGCGGCCGCCACCGCGCGGGTCGCGGATGCCGTACTTCTGCCAGTAGCTGTAGTCGGCATGGCCCGGGCGGAACTGCTGGGCGATGTTGCTGTAATCCTTGCTGCGCTGGTCGGTGTTGCGGATCAGCAGCGCAATGGGCGTACCGGTGGTGCGGCCCTCGTACACGCCCGAGAGGATTTCGACCTCATCGGCCTCGCGCCGCGCCGAGGTGTGCCGGCTCTTGCCGGTGGCGCGGCGCTGCAGGTCGTGGGCGAATTCGTCGGCACTGATCTCCAGCCCCGGCGGGCAGCCGTCGATCACGCAGCCGATCGCCGGACCGTGCGATTCGCCGAAGGTGGTGACCGAAAGCAGCTTGCCGAAGGTATTGGAACTCACGGCCGCTGCGCTGCCAGTTCGGTGATGCGGGCGCTGTGGGCGATCAGCTCGCGGCACTCGACCGCGAAGATGCCCATCTGGCCGACCTTGAATTCAACCCACGCAAAATCGACTTCCGGCAGCAGCTTGACCAGGTGCTGTTCGGATTCGCCCACTTCGCAGATCAGCAGGCCGTCTTCGCTCAGGTGCAGCGGGGCGTCGCGCAGGATCTTCAGTACCAGGTCCAGGCCGTCGTCGCCGGCACGCAGGCCCATTTCGGGCTCGTACGAGTATTCCTTCGGCAGCGCGTCGGTTTCGTCGTTGGTGACGTACGGCGGGTTGGTCACGATCAGGTCGTAGTGGCGGCCGGTGAGGCCGTTGAACAGGTCCGACTTGAGCAGGGTGACGTTGTGCGCCTGCAGGCGTTCCTTGTTCTCTTCAGCCAGCGACAGGGCCTCATCGCTGAGGTCCACGCCGTCCACTTCCCAGTTCGGGTAATAGTGGCCCATGGCGATGGCGATGCAGCCCGAACCGGTGCACAGGTCCAGCGCGCGGTGTACGTCACGGCCGGCCAGCCACGGCTCGAAGCCGGTTTCGATCAGCTCGGCGATCGGCGAGCGCGGCACCAGGGCACGGCGGTCGCTCTTGAAGCTCAGGCCGGCGAACCAGGCTTCACCGGTCAGGTAGGCGGCCGGCAGGCGCTCGCTGATGCGGCGCTCGAACAGGGCCAGCACCTCGGCTTTCTCCGATGCGAGCACGCGGGCGGCGCCATAGGCCGGGCCCAGGTCGTGCGGCAGGTGCAGCGCGTGCAGGACCAGCTGGGTGGCTTCGTCCAGGGCGTTGTCGTAGCTGTGCCCGAAGGTCAGCCCGGCGGCGTTGAAACGGCTGGTGCCGTAGCGGATCAGGTCGATGATCGTATGGAGTTCGGCGGCCGTTTCGGCGGTCATGGCAGGGCAACAGACAAAGTGGCCCCAGATTATAGGCGCTGCGGCGCAGCACGGCATCCGTTGCAGCGGAAACGGAAACCGCCGCCCCCCATCCCCTATCATGGAGGCCCCTTCGGGTACGGGCCTTTCATGTTCAATCGCAATGTCGGCATCATCCTGCTCATCGCGCTGGCCGCCGGGCTCGGCCTGGTCGTCGCCCAGAAGGTGTTCGCGCCCAAACCGGCCGGCAACCGCCCGGCCACCGAGTCGATCACCTTCTACCCGCAGCCGCGTCCGTTGCCGGACTTCAACCTGGGCCAGTCCGACGGTACCCGGCTGATTCCCGGCGAGCTCAAGGGCCACTGGACCCTGGTGTTCCTGGGCTTCCTGTCCTGCCCCGACATCTGCCCGACCACCCTGGCCGACCTGGCCCAGGCCCAGAAACAGTGGGAAACCCTGCCCGAGAGCCTGCGGCCGCGCCTGGTGTTCGTCTCGGTGGACCCCGAGCGCGACACCCCGGCACGCCTGGGCGAATACGTGCATGCCTTCCACAAGGACACCCTGGCGGCCACCGCCGACGTGCCTTCGCTGGAGCGCTTTGCCACTGCGCTGGGCTTCGTGTTCCAGAAGGTGCCGGGCAAGGGCTTTGAAGAAAACCCGCAGGACTACACCCTGGAACATTCGGCCAGCCTGGCCGTGCTGGACCCGGACGGCAGGCTGGCCGGCCTGATCCGCCCCCCTTTCAACCCGCAGGCCATTGCCCGCGACCTGAACCTGTTGACCGAGAAATCCGCCCCATGAGCCTGACCACCACGCTGAGCTACGTCCTGCCCCACCGCCTGCTGTCGTCGATGGCGCGGCGCCTGGCGTATTCCAGCAACCCGCGGATCTCGCGCTGGCTGATCGACACGGTGACCGAAAAGTTCGGGGTGAACCTGGCCGAGGCGGCCAATCCCGACCCGCGCAGTTATCCGACCTTCAACCAGTTCTTCACCCGCGCCCTGAAGCCCGGCGCGCGCGTGCCCGACGCCGGCGCCCGCACCCTGGTGATGCCGGCCGACGGCCGGATCAGCCAGCTGGGCGCCATTGAGGACGGCCGCATCTTCCAGGCCAAGGGCCAGTCGTTCACCGCCGCCGAGCTGCTGGGCGATGCAGCCGACGCCGAGGTGTTCCACCACGGCCTGTTCGCCACCGTCTACCTGTCGCCGAAGGACTACCACCGCGTGCACATGCCGTGGACCGGCACCCTGCGCGAAACCGTGCACGTGCCGGGCCGCCTGTTCAGCGTGGGCCCGGCGGCAGTCAACAGCGTCCCGGGGCTGTTCGCCCGCAACGAGCGGCTGGTCTGCCATTTCGACACCGACTTCGGCCCGATGGTGCAGGTGATGGTGGGCGCGCTGCTGGTGTCGGGCGTGGAGACGGTGTGGGGTGGCGAAGAGATTCCGGCCTATGGCGACACCATCACCCGCAAGGATTACCGTGGCAAGGGCATCACCCTGGAACGGTTTGCCGAGATGGCGCGCTTCAATTACGGCTCGACGGTGATCGTGCTGCTGCCGCCGGGCGTGGCCGATTTCGCCCCGCACCTGGATGCCGAGCATGCCGTGCAGCTGGGCCAGGCATTGGCCACCCTTCGTTGAGGGCAGCCACGCAGGGCGTGGCTCTATACCCCAGGCGCAATGAAAAACGCCCCGTTTCCACGGGGCGTTTTTTTTCAAGCATTACCCGGATCGTGCGCGAACTCGACGGGCCCTACATCCATCCCGTCGTAATCCTCGACCCCGTTGGCTTCGGCCAGCGCCTGCAGCTCGTGGTTGCGCTTGTCCAGCGACGCTTCGCTGTGGGTTTCCACCCGCTCCACGTGCAGCACGTGGTACTCCGCTTCGCCTTCTTCCAGCTCCGGCTCGAACACCTCGACCACGGTGTAGCCCTCCCCTTCCAGCACCCTGGCCAGCCCGTGCAGCGGCTCCGGCGTGGTGTTGACGAAGAAGTAACCCCACACCAGGTTTCCGTTGAGGTCCCAGTCGGTGTTTTCACGGATGTTGGCGAACATCTCGTTGATTGCGGTGATATCCATCAGTGTTCCCCGGAAGTTATTTACCGCAGCCCTGCAGCTTGATCGACTGGCCTTGGCGCAACGCATACGCGGGCGCCTTGAGCCCATTGGCCTTGGCCAGCTCACGCACATCGCAATCGAACTTGTCGGCGATCCGGCCCAGGGTCTCACCCTTGCCCACCTTGTGGCTGCGCACCGGCTTGGCCTTCGGCTTGGGCGCCGGTACTGCCACCGGCGCAGCCGGGGCGGTGGCCACCGGGGTGCTGGCCTGCAGGCCGGCCACCGGCACCACGCTGCCCACCGCCACGTTGCCGGTGTAGCTGGCCACGGTCGGACGGACGATGGCCGCATTGAGATCGGCGGTGATCAGCGTGCGCGCCAGGTCCGCGCGCGGACCGCTGACGCAGTAGCGGTTGTACAGCCCGGCAATGCGGGTGGTGGCGTTGATCAGCGTGCCGGCCGGGATCCAGCCGTCGGCTTCATAGCGCGGGTTGAGGTTGCGCAGCGCGCGCATGTAGCCGTCGCGGGTGCCAGTGCTGCCCAGGCAGATGGTCAGCTCATAGATGGTGGTGGACTTGGCCAGGCGGATGGTGGCCGGCTGCGCACTGACCTTGGGGAAGTCCACGCCGTACTGCTGCGGGTGCAGGTAGATCCACGCGGCGGCGATCACCATCGGCACGTAGTCCTTGGTTTCGGCCGGGAACTGGTTGTAGACGCTGTCCACCCAGAAGCTCTGCCCCACGTTCTGGCGATACACCCGCCCGGCACGGCCTTCGCCACCGTTGTAGCCGGCCAGCGACAGCTCCACGTTGTTGTTAAGCTCGCGCATGCGCTCATTGAGGTAATTGGCACTGGCCTCGGCGGCGCTGCGCGCGTCGAAGCGGGTGTCGAAGCCGGTGCCGTCCGGGCCCAGCCCGAAGCGGCGGCCGGTGGCCGGCATGAACTGCATCAGCCCGGCAGCGCCGGCGCGGGAGGACGCGTGTACGCGACCGTTGGACTCCTTGGCCATGATCCCGAACAGCAGCGCCTCGGGCAGGCCGCGCTTTTCCCACTCCGGCCACATCACCGCGCG
The DNA here is from genome assembly GCF_001704155.1 of Stenotrophomonas rhizophila. Classification (NCBI taxonomy): domain Bacteria; kingdom Pseudomonadati; phylum Pseudomonadota; class Gammaproteobacteria; order Lysobacterales; family Lysobacteraceae; genus Stenotrophomonas; species Stenotrophomonas rhizophila. The sequence goes on from NZ_CP016294.1 coordinate 2,977,800, forward strand.
CAGGCTCTGGTAATTCTCGTAGGAGTTCATCAACGCCGGGCGCATGTCGGTCAGCCAGCGGCGGATGCCGGCCTGAACGGCCGGGTTGTATTCGACCATGCTGTCGAAGGCATGGCGCTTGTCGTTGAGCAGCGCGGCGGCACGCGCCGCTTCGGGCACGTCGGCGGTCAGCGGGCCCACATGGTCCGGGTCGGCCTCCAGCAGGCCGCCATCGACGGCGATCGCATCGCTGTCGTCACCATCGCGCGCGTCGGCGTTGTTCTTCAGCAGGCGCTTGTAGGTCACCAGCAGGTTGCTGACCTGGCACCCCTTCTGCGCAATGCAGGCGCTGATGACATCTTCCATGTCCTCCAGCGCGGCATCGCCCTCGTTCTTGCCCTTGGGGTCGGCGTTGTTGACCAGCACCAGCGCATCGGCATAGCGCTTTTCGGCCGCGGCCATGCGCTGCTCCAGGGCTTCGACCTTGACCTTGTCACGGGCGGAGACCCGCTGGGCATGGGCCTCGGGGACGAACGACAGCAGGGAAGCGAGCGCCAACAACGGCCAACCACGGGCAAGCAGGACAGGAACGGGCATTTTTGGCACTGTGGGCAAAAGACAGGGCAGAGTAGCCGTGCCACTCGCATCGGGGCAACCCGGTCAGGTGGCCGATACCCGCCGACGTTTAGAATCCTGCCCATTCACATAGCCCGTCCACAGAGCGAGTTGACCATGGATCCGATCCTCCTCGGCAAAGGCATTACCGACGATGTCCCCGTCACCCTGCAACCGAAACTGGGCAACCGCCATGGCCTGGTGGCCGGGGCGACGGGCACGGGCAAGACCGTGACCCTGATGACCCTGGCCGAAGGCTTTTCGCGCATCGGCGTCCCGGTGTTCCTGGCGGACGTCAAGGGCGATGTCTCCGGCCTGGCCGTGCCCGGCGCAGGCACCGAGGCGCTGCTGCAGCGCGCGAAGGAGATCGGCGTGGCCGATTACGCGCCGGCCGGCAGCCCCACGATCTTCTGGGACCTGTACGGCAAGCTGGGCCACCCGGTGCGCACTACGGTGAGCGAAATGGGCCCGACCCTGCTGGCGCGCATCCTGGAGCTCAACGACACCCAGTCGGGGGTGCTGGACATCGTGTTCAAGCTGGCCGACGACCGTGGCCTGCTGCTGCTCGACCTGGACGACCTGCGTGCCCTGCTCGGCCTGGTGGCCGACGAGCGCAAGGACATCTCCACCGAATATGGCCTGGTCAGCGCGCAGACGGTGGCGGCGATCCAGCGTTCGCTGCTGCGGCTGTCGCAGGACGGCGGTGAATCCTTCTTTGGCGAGCCGGCGCTGGAGCTGGCGGACCTGATGCGGGTCAATCACGACGGCCGCGGCGTGATCGGCATCCTGGCCGCCGACCAGCTGGTGCTCAAGCCGCGCCTGTACTCGACCTTCCTGCTGTGGCTGCTGTCGGAGCTGTTCGAGACGCTGCCGGAGGTGGGCGACCTGGACAAGCCCAAGCTGGTCTTCATCTTCGACGAGGCGCACCTGCTGTTCGACGACGCGCCGGCCGCGCTGGTGCAGCGCATCGAGCAGGTGGTGCGGCTGATCCGCTCCAAGGGCGTGGGCGTGTACTTGTGCTCGCAGTTCCCCGACGACGTGCCAGCCAACATCCTGGGCCAGCTGGGCAACCGCGTGCAGCACGCGCTGCGGGCGTTCACCCCGCGCGACCAGAAGGCGGTGAAGATCGCCGCCGAAACCTTCGTGCCGAACCCGAAGCTGGACGTGGTGGCGGCCCTTTCCCAGCTGGGTACCGGCGAGGCGCTGGTGTCCACGCTGCAGGACAAAGGCATCCCCTCCCCCGTGCAGCAGACCCGGATCGCCCCGCCGCGCTGCCGGATGGGCGCGATCACCGAGGCCGAGCGTGCGCAGGTACGCGCCGGCAGCCCGGTCGGCAGCCGCTACGACACCGCAGTGAACCGCGAATCGGCAGCGGAGCTGCTGGCCCAGCGCGCGGCCAAGGTGGTGGAACAGCCCGACGCGCCCAAGGCGCGTACCCGTGAGCAGGATGAGCAGCAGGAAGGCGGCTTCGGCCAGTCGATCAAGGATGCGATCTTCGGCACCAAGCGCCGCCAGGGCATGATCGAAACGATGGCCAAGCAGACTACCCGCACCATGGGCACCAAGCTGGGCAACCAGATCGTGCGCGGCATCCTGGGCGGCATTTTCGGGGGCAAGCGCTGACCGATGTCGCGTTGGCGTCCCCCTGCGGAAAAGAGCACGGCCCTGATCACCGCACAGGGCCACCAGCGGTTGAAGAGCGAGCTGGACGAGCTGTGGCGCGTGCGCCGGCCGGAGGTGGTCAAAGCATTGGCCGCGGCCGCGGCGGAGGGCGACCGCTCAGAGAATGCCGAGTACACCTACCGCAAGAAGCAGCTGGGCGAGATTGACCGGCGCGTGCGTTACCTGACCAAACGGCTGGAGTCGCTGCGGGTGGTGGATACCGTGCCGACCGACCCGCAGGCGGTGTTCTTCGGCGCGTGGGTGGAGCTGGAGAACGTGGACAGCGGCGATGTCAGCCGGTATCGCATCGTGGGCCCGGACGAGACCGATGCGGGTGCCGGGTGGATCAGCATCGATTCGCCGTTGGCGCGTGCGTTATTGAAGAAGCGCGTGGATGATGAGTTCGAGGTGGAACTGCCGAGCGGGCGGACCGGGTTTGCGATCCTGGCGGTGGAGTATCCGGGCGGATGATACGAAGGCGGTTACGACGTTGGTTGCAATGCGTTACCGGGCGTTGAACCGTTACGGGCGGTTGTTTGGGAACCAACCCTACCCGTGCATGCACGGCTGGTAGGGTCGCATCCCGATCGACTGCCGTGGAACATGCCGCGTTCGATGGTGGCATGAACGTCGGCGAAGAGCGCGTTTGAGGTTGCTTCCAGTGCGCTACCGGACGGTTAAGGGGTACACCCTGCCCGCTCGGGCTGGCCGGAAATACTCGATCCGCTGATAGAACGCGTGGTCCTGATCGGCATGCCAACCGGGGATCCCCATCAACGGGAGCGGACGCAGCTCCAGCGGGTCATTGAGCACGTCGGCACGCGCGATCGCCTGCGCTACCTGCTGCACCACCAGCGCATCATCATCGCCCTGCACCACCACACATTTACCCACCAGCAATCGCGAAGGCAGCAGCGCCTGTTCCATCAACGCATGGCCGAACACGGCAGACACGGCGATGTCGCCGCTACGCCACTGCGCCGCGCCGTCGACGAACAGCGCCTGCCAGTCGTGGTGATCCCAGGCGTGCAGCAACGACGCATCGCGCACCCGCACGATCACGCCGGTTTCGTCGAACTGGGTCAGCGCGGCCTGCGCGCGGGTGCGCTGGCCGGGCGGGTGGCGCCCGATGTCCTGGCATTGGCGCGCATTGAGCGCGATCTTCACTGCCGGGTAGCGCGCCCACACCAGTGCATTGAACAGGTCATGCCAGTTGCACGGCCGCGTGGCGATCCGCCCGCGTGCGATGCGTTGTTCGTAGTGCAGGCCGTCGGCCAGCAGTTCGTCGTCCTGCGCCACCAGCTGCTTTCCCGATAAAGCGAGCTGCCGGTTCAACGCGGAAATGGTTGGCCAGTCGGCGGCCACCAGCAGGCCCTGGTAATCCGCGAACGCGGCGAACAGCGGATGGGCGAAGCTAGCCCGATCCACGTCGGCGCGCGCCGGCGCGATGAAACGCCGGCGGCCGACCGCCCCGGGGGCGGCCGCGTCGGTCACAGCACCTTGAGGTCGAGCAGTTTCTTTGCCGCACTCTCGTCGATCAACGCGTCGCCGTAGAGGTCGTGGTCGTCGCTCTCGGTGATTTCCACGTCCACGAACTGGCCCACGCGCAGCCTGGCTTCATCGGCGTTCTGGATATGCACCAGGCCGTCGATCTCCGGCGCATCGGCCTTGGAACGGGCCACCGCGATGCCGTCTTCGATCGCATCGACCAGGCACTGCTGCACCGTGCCGATCTTGGCTTCCAGGCGCGCAGCGGAAATGTCGGCCTGGCGGGCCATGAAGCGCGCCAGGCGCTCCTGCTTCACTTCTTCGGGCACCGCGCCGGGCAGGTCGTTGGCGGTGGCGCCGGTGACCGGCGAATACGCGAACGCGCCCACGCGATCCAGCTGTGCCTCATCCAGGAATGACAGCAGTTCTTCAAACTCGGCTTCGGTCTCGCCGGGGAAGCCGACGATGAAGGTCGAGCGCACGGTGATATCCGGGCACAGCTGGCGCCAGCGCTGCACGCGTTCCAGGGTCTTGTCGACCGCACCCGGGCGCTTCATCAGCTTGAGGATGCGCGGGCTGGCGTGCTGGAACGGGATGTCCAGGTACGGCAGGATCCGGTTTTCGGCCATCAGCGGGACCACGTCATCCACGTGCGGGTACGGGTACACGTAGTGCATGCGGGTCCACGCATCGAGCTCGGACAAGCCTTCGCACAGCGACTTCATGCGGGTCTGGTAGGCCTTGTCGCGCCACATGCGCTCGGCGTACTTGACGTCCACGCCGTAGGCCGAGGTGTCCTGCGACACCACCAGCAGTTCCTTCACGCCGCCACGCACCAGCCGCTCGGCTTCACGCAGCACCTCATCGACCGGGCGCGAGACCAGCTTGCCGCGCATCGAGGGAATGATGCAGAAGCTGCAATGATGGTTGCAGCCCTCGGAAATCTTCAGGTAGGCGTAGTGGCGCGGGGTCAGCTTGATGCCGTAGTCCGGGACCAGGTCCACGAACGGGTCATGCTTGGGCGGCAGCGCGGCGTGCACCGCCTCCATCACGCTTGTGTAGTCCTGCGGGCCGGAGACCGCCAGCACGTCCGGGTAGGCCTTGCGGATCTCTTCCGGGCGCTTGCCCAGGCAGCCTGTGACGATCACCTTGCCGTTGGCGTTCATCGCCTCGCCGATCGCATCCAGCGACTCGGTCACCGCCGAATCGATGAAGCCGCAGGTGTTGACCACCACCACGTCGGCCGAATCGTAGGAAGGAACGATGTCGTAGCCCTCGGCCCGCAGCTGGGTGAGGATGCGCTCGGAATCGACGAGGGCCTTCGGGCAGCCAAGGCTGACGAAGCCGACTTTGGGGTTCAGCTGGGACATGGATCGCGGGACTCTGGGGGCCTGGGCCCACGCCGGAATGGCGCGGGGACCTGGGGCCGGAAACGGCGGCAAGTATACCGGCGTTGTGGCTCGAGCCCTGAATGCACCGGCTGCCCGGGCAACGCCAACCGCCAATCCGTGCATGCCCGCGACACCCCGCTAACCTGCAGCACGCCGATAATGAACGCCTGAACCAACAGGAGTCTGGCAATGGGTGAGTGGGTCACGCTTGATACGCATCACGGTCCGGTCCGGGCCTGGCAGGCCACGCCGGAGGGCAAGCCCCGCGGGGGCCTGGTGGTCATCCAGGAGATCTTCGGCACCAACGCGCACATCCGCGAGGTGGCCGAGGGCTTCGCTGCGAAGGGCTACGCGGTGCTTGCCCCCTCCTTCTTCGACCTGGTCGACGGGGCGGATTCCGACCCGGATGCCCTGCCCTATGACCCGGACGGGGTGAAGCAGGGGTTGGAACACGTCAATGCGCTGGGCGTGGAGAAGGCGCTGGAAGTGGTCCGCGCGGCCGCCTCGCGGCTGGCGCCGGCCGGCAAGGTCGGCACCGTGGGCTACTGCTGGGGCGGCAGCATCGCGCTGCTCTCGGCCATGCGACTGGGCCTGCCGTCGGTCAGCTACTACGGCGCGCGCAACGTGCAGTTCCTGGATGAGACGCCCAAGGCCCCGGTCATGTTCCACTTCGGCGCGCAGGACAAGAGCATTCCGCCCGAGGCCATCCAGGCCCACCGCGAGAAGCTGCCCAAGATGGCCACCTTCGTCTATCCGGCCGACCACGCCTTTAACCGCAGCGTCGGACATGCGTATGATCCGGACAGCGCCGAGCTGGCGCTGACACGCACCCTGGACTTCTTCTCGGAGCATCTTGGATGAGCGATTTTGAACTGGATTCACGCCTGGCCGCCAACAGTGTGCTGGTGGACCAAGGCCCGTTGTCGCAAGTGCGGTTGATGAACGACGAACGGTTCCCGTGGCTGGTGCTGGTGCCGCGCGTGACCGGCATCACCGAATGGCTGGAGCTCGACGGCAACCAGCAGGACCAGCTGCGTACGGAATTGAACCGATGCTGCCGGGCGCTGAAGGGCACCGACGGGGTCGAGAAGATCAACTTCGCCACGCTGGGCAACATCGTGCCGCAGCTGCACTTCCACGTGGTCGGCCGACATGTGGGCGATCCGGCGTGGCCGGCGCCGGTGTGGGGGCATGGCCAGGCCCATCCGTTCGACGCGGCCGTGCTGCAGGAGCGTGTCGCGATGTGGAAGGAACGGCTAGGATATTCGCCCCAGCCCTAAGCGGACCCTGCCCCTGATGCGCTCCAACCTTGTCGCCGCCATCGTCCTGATCCTCGTCGGCCTGTTCCTGCTGGCCAGCAACCTGGGCTGGACCAACATGAACCTGGGTCGCCTGATCCTTACCTGGTGGCCGGTGATCCTGGTGGCAGTGGGGATCGGGTTGTTGTTCGGACGCGGGAAATAACCCCAAAAAAAAAGCGCGGAGAGATCCGCGCTTTTTTATTTGCCCTGCCGGTCAGGTGCGCGGCAGGGTCACGCCAGTCTGGCCCTGGTACTTGCCGCCGCGATCCTTGTACGAGGTCTCGCAGATGTCGTCGCTGTCGGCCTGGAAGAACAGCATCTGGGCGACGCCTTCGTTGGCGTAGATGCGCGCCGGCAGCGGCGTGGTGTTGCTGAATTCCAGGGTCACGTGGCCTTCCCACTCCGGCTCCAGCGGGGTCACGTTGACGATGATCCCGCAGCGCGCGTAGGTGCTCTTGCCCAGGCACACCACCAGGGTGTCGCGCGGAATGCGGAAGTACTCCACGGTGCGCGCCAGCGCGAAGCTGTTGGGCGGGATGATGCACTCGTCGCCCACGATGTCCACGAAGCTGCCCGGGTCGAAGTGCTTGGGGTCGACGATGGTGGAGTTGATGTTGGTGAACACCTTGAACTCGCGCGAGCAGCGCACGTCGTAGCCATAGCTGGAAGTGCCGTAGCTGACGATGCGCTGGCCGTTGGCCTGCTTGACCTGGCCGGCTTCGAACGGCTCGATCATGCCGTGCTGTTCGGACATGCGGCGGATCCAACGGTCACTCTTGATGCTCATGGGGAATCCTGGGTGCGGGAATGGGCGATTCTAGGCGATCAGAGCAGCGAGGACAGGATCGGAATGCTGGCGCGCGGGCGCTTGGCCACTTCCTCCACCAGCCGCTCGGCGGCGCGCAGGTAAGCCTGCGCTGCCGGCGACTCCGGCGCGGCGGCGGTGATCGGGGTGCCGGCATCGCCCTGCTCGCGGATGCCGATATCCAGCGGCAGCGAGCCCAGCAGGGGCACGCCGTACTGCGCGGCCATGCGTTCGCCGCCGCCATCGCCGAACAGGTGTTCGATGTGGCCGCAGTTGCTGCAGGTGTGCACGGCCATGTTCTCGACGATGCCCAGCACCGGCACCTCGACCTTTTCGAACATCTTCAGCGCTTTCTTCGCATCCAGCGTGGCGATGTCCTGCGGGGTGGTAACGATGACCGCGCCGGCCAGCGGAATCTTCTGGGTCAGTGTCAGCTGGATGTCGCCGGTACCGGGCGGCAGGTCGATCAGCAGGTAGTCCAGGTCATCCCAGAGGGTGTCGTTGAAGAACTGGGTCATGGCCGAGGTCGCCATCGGACCGCGCCAGATCATCGGCGTCTCGTCCTCGATCAGGTAGCCGATCGACATGGTCTCCACGCCGAACGCGCGCAGCGGCTCGATCGACTTGTTGTCCGGGCTTTCCGGGCGGCCGCTCAGGCCCAGCATCATCGGCACGCTGGGGCCGTAGATGTCGGCATCCAACAGCCCGACCCGCGCGCCCAGGCGGGCCAGCGCCACGGCCAGGTTCACCGCCGTGGTGGATTTGCCCACCCCGCCCTTGCCTGACCCGACCGCGATCACGTTGCGGACGCGCGGATGAAGGGTCAGGCCCTTCTGCACCTGGCTGGCATGGGGACGTCGAGACGGGCTGGCACTCACTGCGGGAACTCCGGAAAAGCCGAACGGGACAGCCCGCCACTATACAGGGCGTCCCTGCGCTGCCAGGCCGTTGTCCTGCCCTGTCCTGGGGCTGTCCCGGAAACGATTTTCACGTCATTGGCGCGTCAGGAACGCATTCCGTGGTGCGGTGCGGCCAAAAAATGAACCGTGCATTCGTCACAGTACGGAGGCAATGGTTTCATCACAAACCATTATGAAGTGATTACTTTTCAACATGTTGCAGCTCAAATGAGAACGAAAGCTGCTCTTTGCCTATCTTGTCTTTATGACCTCTTGATGAACAGTTGACAGGGCGCGTTAAGCCCGTGTTAACCTCGAATCATCAGCTCGTGAAGCTGGTGAACAGGGGGGCAGCCATTGCCAAGACCTGATCCGAGGGCACACGGAGACGCCTGCTGGTCCATGTCACCGGTGTTTGACGCAATCGATCGTTCCAAGGGGATCCACACATGATGAATCGCAAGTCGCTCAGCCGGAATCCGCTGAGCTTCGCCCTGGCCACCGCGATGGTGTTCGCGGCCGCGCCGGCATTCGCGCAGGACACCACTTCGACCAAGACGGCCGAAGAGGTCGCCGCCGAGAAGGCCAAGGCCACCACGAACTTCGACACCGTGACCGTGACCGGTTCGCGCATCGGCCGCGATACCTTCAACTCGGTGTCGCCGGTGCAGGTCGTGACCCGACAGGAGTCGGTGCTCGCCGGCTTCAACTCCACCACCGACGTGCTGCAGAGCACCGCAGTGACCACCGGCAGCTCGCAGATCAACAATGCGTACGGCGGCTACGTCACCGACGGCGGCCCCGGTGCCAACACGCTCGGCCTGCGCGGCCTTGGCCCGACCCGCACCCTGATCCTGCTCAATGGCCGCCGCGTGGCGCCGGCCGGTTCGCGTGGCGCGGTCGGCTCGGCCGACCTGAACGTGCTGCCGAACGCGATCGTGGACCGCATCGAAATCCTGAAGGACGGTGCCTCGTCGATCTACGGCTCCGACGCCGTGGCCGGCGTGATCAACATCGTCACCAAGACCAAGGTCGACGGCGTCTCCTTTGAAGGGCAGCACAACGCCACCGACGGTGGCGGCGGTGACCAGCGCCGTTACTCGATCATGTTCGGCACCACCGGCGAGCGCTCGCACTTCTCCGGTTCGTACGAGTATTACACCCGTAACGACCTGAGCCTGCGCGACCGCGACTGGACCCGTTGCGCCACCGACAAGTACCGCGACATCGACGTGGGCGACTACTGGGGCAGCGGCGACTTCATCGACCCGCTGACCGGCAAGTCCAAGTGCTACACCCTCGATGCGGGCGGCGTGACCATCAACACGATCGGCACCAACACCCGCACCGGCGTTGCCGCCCCGGGTGGTGCCGGCACGCGCTTCAACCGCTGGCGTCCGAACGCGGCCGTCACCACCGGCCTGGTCGGTTATGAAGGCGTGGACACCTATACCCGCGACACCTTCGACGACGCGATGCTGAACCAGTCGCTGATCTCGCCGGCCAAGACCCACACCCTGTTCCTGCAGGGCGGCTTCGACACCGGCGTGCTGGGTGACGCCGAGCTGTACTACGAGTTCCTGGGCAACAAGCGCAAGTCGACCCAGACCGGTTACCGCCAGCTGTCGCTGGACTATGCCGTAGGCAGCCCGCTGATCCCGGCCAACCTGCGCGACAGCGTGGCCGGCCCGGCGACCAACCTGACCAATGGCGCCAACATGGGCGTGCGTGCGTTCATCGGCTTCGGCAACGACCAGAACAAGCAGAACGTCGACTACTACCGCTTCAACGCCGGCCTGCGGGGCAACCTGACGGCAGACTGGAAGTACGACTTCAATGTCATGCACTCGGACAATGACGCCGACTACACCTTCCAGAGCTTCCTGACCAGCCGCCTGGCGCAGAGCCTGAACGTGGTCTCCAACGGTGCCGGCGGCTATTCCTGCGTCGACCCGTCGAACGGCTGTATCGCCGCACCGGCGCTGAACTCCAACACCATCGGCGGCAACCTGCCGGCGGACTGGAAGAACTGGGTGTTCGTGCCGGTCACCGGCAACACCATGTACAAGGAAGACACGGTCAACTTCAACGTCAACGGCCCGCTGTTCGACATGCCGCACGGCACGGTCCGCGGCGCGTTCGGTGCCGAATACCGCAAAGCCAAGATCGACGACAGCCCGTCGCAGTACTCCATCGACGGCGACCTGTTCAACCTGACCTCGGCGGCGCCGACCCGCGGCAGCGACTCGGTCACGGAAGTCTACGGCGAACTGGAATTCCCGCTGCTGTCGGGCGTCACCGCTGCCGAAGAGCTGACCCTCAACCTGTCCGGCCGCTACACCGACTACGAGTCGTACGGGTCGGATGAGACCTACAAGATCGGCGGCCTGTGGACCCCGGTGAAGTGGCTGTCGTTCCGCGCGTCCTACGGCACGTCCTACCGCGCTCCGGCGCTGTACGAACAGTTCCTGGGCGGCACCACCGGCTTCCTGGGCAGCACCTCCGATCCCTGCAACGAGTACAGCGACCGCGATCCGTCGTCGATCCGTTACCAGAACTGCGCTGCAGAAGGCCTGCCGGCCGACTACATCGCAACCCAGGGCGTGACCGTGATCACCCAGGGCGGCGCGGAAACCGGCCTGAAGGCGGAAACCTCCACTGCCAAGACCCTCGGCGTGGTGATCCAGCCGGAGTTCGGCAGCGGTTTCGGCGACCTGTCCTTCGCCGCCGACTACTTCGACATCAAGGTCGAGAACGGCGTGCAGGCCGCAGGCGGCGCCGGCATCCTGAACGCATGCTACGGCAGCGCCACCGCCGACTTCCTTGCCGGCAACGGCCTGTGCCGCCTGGTCGACCGCAACCCGCTGAACAACGCGCTGACGGTCACCAACGGCTTCATCAACGTCTCCACCGACAAGGTGCGCGGCGTGGACCTGACCCTGCGTTATGTCCGTGACATCGGGCCGGGCGAGTTCCGCACCACCACCCAGTTCACCCACTACATCGAACAGTCCAGCAAGATCTTCCAGGACGATCCGCTGGTGAACTACGCGGGCATGCTGGGCACCCCGGCGAACACCGCCACCTTCGACATGGCCTACAAGTGGAAGGAATGGCAGGTCCGCTACGGCCTGGACTGGATCGACAAGATGGACAGCTACGCGTACTACGAGGAGCGCAACCCGGGTCTGTTCGAGCCGGACACCTCGCCGTACAAGATCTACACCCCGAACTACTTCCTGCAGTCGTTCTCGGTGCAGTACGAAGCGGACAAGTGGTCGGCCACGGTCGGCGTGCGCAACCTGGCGGACAAGGAACCGCCGACCATTTCCCAGGGTGTGTACAGCACCGTCGGCAATGCGTTGCTGTACAGCGGCTTCGACTACTGGGGCCGCCAGTACTTCGCAAACGTCACCTACTCGTTCTGATCCCGCTTCGCGAGCCGCCGCCCTTCGGGGCGGCGGTCTCGTTTCCGGCCCTGGTAAACCGGTGGTCGGCCCGCTCCACGAACAGAGGTCATCAATGAAACGGATTCTTCTGCTGGCCGCCCTGGCCAGTGCTTCCTCGCTCCTGCACGCCAAGCCGGTGGCACCGACCATCGAGCAGATGGCCGCCTTCCCGGCCATTTCCAGCCTGTCCCTCTCCCCTGACGGCAAGCACATCGCCGGCCTGCGCGCCAATGGCGAAGAGCGCGTCATCGTGGTCTGGGAAACCAACGCCCTGGACAAGGCGCCCACCGTCATCGGTGCCGGCCGCATGAAGTTCCAGAGCGTGAGCTTCATCAAGAACGGCCTGCTGGCCGTCACCCTGTGGCAGCCCTACGACCTGCGTACCGACCGGGTCAACAAGACCTTCATCAGCAAGTTCTTCATCACCGACATCGAAGGCAAGCAGTGGAAGGAGCCGATCAGCCCGGCCCGCGCCACCAGCCGCAACGAAGAACTGGAGCAGGCCCTGTCCAACTCCACCGTGCTCGATACCCTGCCCAACGACCCGGACCACATCCTGGTGGTGAACGGTTCGGGCAGCAATTCCGGTGACGTGTACAAGGTGAACCTGCGCAGCTTCACCTCCCAGCGCATCCAGAAAACCGAAGAGCGCGTGGCCGGCTATGTCACCGATCTCAACAGCGAACTGCGCGCGCGCCTGCGCCAGGACGTGGATGGCACCGGTGCGTATATCGCCACTGAATTCCGCAACCCCGCTACCGGTTCCTGGGAAGAACACTTCCGTTCGCACGTGAAGGATCGCGACATCAACCAGGTGGTCGGCTTTGCCGATGACCCGAACATCGCGTTCATCCAGAGCAACGTGGGCCGCGACAAGACGGTCATCTACGAATACGACATCGCCGCGCGCAAGCAGAAGGAAGTGCTGTTCGAGCACAAGTTCTTCAATGCCGGCACCGTGGTGCTGAACCGCTACAAGAACGTGGACGGCGTGCCGTTCGGCGCACTGCTCGGCGTTGGCTACAGCGGCCCGCGCGAGAACGAGATCCAGTGGACCGATCCGACCTTCAAGGCGCTGGAACAGGGCCTGCGCCAGGCTCTGGGCATCCAGGCAAGCGAGGTCACCCTGGTCGATCCGAGCACGGGCCAGCGCGCCACCACCCAGCTCGACGGTGGCAGGTCGATCCGCCTGCTGGACTACAGCGCCAACCTCAAGACGTTCCTGGTGGTGGTGTCCGGCCCGTCCGACCCGCCCACCTACTACCTGTTCAACAACGGGCAGCTGACCGAGCTGGCCAAGTCCTACCCGCAGATCGACCCGGCCGCGCTGGGCACGACCAAGCTGGTCTATTACAAGGCGCGCGACGGGCTGGACATTCCCGCCTTCCTGACCACCCCGAACACCGAACTGTGCGGTGCCGGTCCGTGGAAGGCCGTTGTGCACCCGCACGGCGGTCCGTGGGCGCGCGATGGCATGGACTTCGACGGTTCCATGTGGGTGCCGCTGATGGCATCGCGCTGCATGGCGGTGCTGCGCCCGCAGTTCCGCGGTTCGGCCGACTGGAGCCGCAAGCTGTGGATGGCCGGCGATGCCGAGTGGGGCCAGAAGATGCAGGACGACAAGGATGATGGCGCCAAGTGGATGATCGACCAGAAGATCGCCCAGCCCGGCCACATCGCCATGTTCGGCTTCTCCTACGGTGGCTATTCGGCATTCGCCGCATCGGTGCGGCCCAACGGGTTGTACAAGTGCGCCATTGCCGGTGCCGGCGTTTCGGACATCAAGAAGATCTGGTCGCGGTTCTACACCAACCCGTTCTTCCGCCAGGCCCAGGCCAAGACGGTGGACGGTCTGAACCCGCTGGACAAGGCCGGCGAGATGAAGATCCCGCTGATGGTCTACCACGGCGACCGCGACCGCACCGTGCCGATCGAACAGTCCGAATGGTTCGTGGCCAAGGCGAAGAATTCCGGCCAGCCGGTGGAGTACCACGAAATCGCCGATTACGCGCATGGCCCGGCCTGGACGCGCGCGATCATGGGCGACCAGCTGCGGCTGATCGATGATTACCTGGGCAAGGGGTGTGGTGGCGGCGGGTTGTAATCGCCGCTGAGGGGCACCCGACCCACGGTCGGGTGCTCCCGATGATTATCGGCCACCTTCGGGTGGCCTCTTTTTATTCGCGAAGAATGGCCTGTGCCGCGTTGTGTCCCGGCGCGCCGGTGACGCCGCCACCCGGATGCGTCCCCGAACCGCACAGGTACAGGCCCGGCAGGGCACCGCGGTAGTCGGCCTGTCCCAGCATCGGCCGGGCGCTGAACAGCTGGTTGAGGCTGAGCGCGCCATGGAAGATGTCGCCGCCGATCAGCCCGAAGGTGCGCTCAAGATCCAGCGGACTGAGCGCCTGCCGGCCCAGCACCAATGCGCTGAATCCCGGCGCGTGCTTCTCGACCGTTGCGATCATCAGGTCGGCCACTTCGTCGCGGTGGTCATCCCAGCTGCGCCCGCCGGAAAGCACCGGGGCCACGTGCTGGCAGAACAGGCTGGCCACGTGCTGGCCGGGCGGCGCCAGCGAATCGTCCAGCGTACTCGGGATCAGCATTTCCACGATTGGTTCGCGTGACCAGCCGTGCTGGCGCGCATCGCGGTAGGCGCGGTCCATGTAAGCCAGCGTGGGCGCCATGATGATGCCGGCCGTGAGGTGGTCCCCTGCCCCGGGCAGCACGGAGAACGAGGGCAGGCCGGACAGCGCGACGTTCATGCGGAACGTGCCTGAACCGCAGCGCCAGTTCGCCATGCGCTCGCGGGTGGCCAGTGGCACCTCCCCAGGCGCGAGCAGCTGTTCGTACAACAGCTTGGGATTGACATTGGCCACCACCCTGCGGGCGCGGATGACGTCGCCCTGCAGCGTTTCCACCCCTACCGCGCGGCCCTGCTCGACGACGACCCTGCGCACGCCGCTGTCGGTACGGATGCTCGCCCCGGCGGCGATGGCCGAGCGCGCCATCGCCTGGGTGATGGCGCCCATGCCGCCGATGGCGTGGCCCCAGGCGCCCTTCACTCCGTTGCTCTCGCCAAAGGCGTGGTGCAGCAGCACGTAGGCCGAGCCGGGCGCCTCCGGGCTGGCGTAGTTGCCCACGATGCCGTCGAACCCGAACAGCGCCTTGATCGGCTCGCTCTCGAACCAGCGGTCCAGGTATTCCGAGGCCGAGATGGTGAACAGGTCCAGCAGTTCCTGGCGCAACGCCGGCGCCAGCCCATGCAGCCGCCTGCCGAGCTGGCCGGCCTGCCACAGCGCCGGCAGCTGGGTCAGCCAATGGCCTTCCCCCACGTTGGGCGGCGCCTGCAGCGCAAGATCGCGCAGCACATCGGCGAATGCCTCCAGGCGCTGCTCGAAGGCCGGCAGGCGCTCGGCATCACGTGCGGAAAAGCGCGCCACCTCCGAGCGGGTCAGCCCGGCACCGGCCAACAGGTAATCGCCGTCCAGCGGCAGGAAGTTGTTGATCCGCCGCGGCACCACCCGCAGCCCGTGCTCGGCCAGCGCCAAGGCCTGGATGATGCGCGGCTGCAGCAGCGACACCGTATAGGAAGCCACCGAATTGCAGAAACCGGGATGGAACTCCTCGGTGACCGCCGCCCCGCCCACTACCGGCCGCCGTTCCAGCACCAGCACCCGCTGCCCGGCCCGGGCCAGGTAGGCCGCGCAGACCAGGCCGTTGTGCCCGCCGCCGATGATGACTGCATCCCAAGCACGCGTCGTTGAAGTGTCCATGCTCGCTGTATACATGACCTTCGACACCCTTGCAGGCCGGGCCAGCGGCGTATCGTCTGGCCCACGGCCCCCATCAGGGGGGCCTTCCTGAAAGATTCTTCGGCCCGGAGGCCATACTAGTGATCTCTCGTACTCCCAAGATTGTCCTGCTGACCCTGGCCGTTTCGGCCGCGCTGGTCGGCTGCGGCAAGAACGAAACCCCGGCTACGGACAGCGCGGCCTCCACCGCCACCCCGACCGCCGCCGCCCCGGCCGCCACCGAGTTCAAGCTCGACGAAGCCAAGCTGCCGGCCTACAACGCCTTCCACCCGTCCGACCTGGACAAGAGCCTGGACGCCTGCACCGCGTTCGGTGATTACGTGAACAGCAAGTGGCTGGCCGCCAATGAAATCCCGGGCGACCGCACCAGCTGGGGCGCCTTCACCATCCTGGACGAGCGCTCGGTCGCCGTGCAGCACCAGCTGGCCGAACAGGTCGCAGCGGTGAAGAACCCGACCGGCATCGAAAAGATCGTCGGCGACTTCTGGGCCACCGGCATGGACGAAGCCAAGATCAACGCGCAGGGCATCGAGCCGATCAAGGCTGACCTGGCGGCCATCGACGGCCTGCAGGACAAGGACGCCATCGCCAACTACCTGCGCACCACCGCCGCCAAGGGCGAAAACGTGCTGTTCGGGTTCGGTCCGGAAGCGGACTTCAAGAACTCCAGCATGAACATGGCTTACGCCAGCCAGGGCGGCCTGGGCCTGCCGGACACCACGTACTACACCGACGCCAAGAACGCCGACAAGCTCAAGGCCTACCAGGCGCACGTGGCCAAGGTGCTGGAACTGTCCGGCGTGGCCGCTGCCGACGCCGCCAAGCAGGCCGCGGACGTGGTCAAGTTCGAAACCCGCCTGGCCAAGGCCTCCAAGTCCAGCGAACAGCTCTCGCGCGATGTCTCGCTGTACTACAACCCGGTCACCGTGGCCGACGCCGACAAGCTGACCCCGAACTTCAGCTGGAGCCGGTTCTTCGAAGCGCAGGGCATTGCCGCGCCGGAGAAGTTCTCGCTGGCCATTCCCAGCTTCCACCAGGAAGTGAGCAAGGCGCTGGGCGACACCGACCCGTCGGTGTGGCGTTCGTACCTGCGCTTCCACACCGTGGATTCGGCGTCGCCGTTCCTGGCTGACACCTTCGCCCAGGAAAACTACGAGTTCTACGGCAAGACCCTCAACGGCCAGAAGGAAATGAAGCCGCGCTGGAAGCGCGTGCTGGGCACCATCGAAAACGATGCCGGTGAAGCCTTCGGCCAGCTGTACGTCAAGGTCGCCTTCTCGCCCGAGTCGAAGGCCAAGATGGAAGAGCTGGTGAAGAACCTGGCCGCCGCGCTCAAGGAACGCATTCAGGGCCTGACCTGGATGAGCGATGAGACCAAGGCCAAGGCGATCGCCAAGTGGGAAACCTTCACCCCGAAGATCGGCTATCCGGACAAGTGGCGCGACTGGAGCGGCCTGAGCACCGGCCGTGACAGCTACTTCGGCAACGTGCGCGCGGCCAACGAATTCAACTACAAGTTCGCGCTGGGCAAGATCGGCAAGCCGGTGGACAAGACCGAGTGGGGCATGACCCCGCAAACGGTCAACGCCTACTACAACCCGCTGCAGAACGAGATCGTGTTCCCGGCCGCCATCCTGCAGCCGCCGTTCTTCGACCCGAAGGCCGACGACGCGCTGAACTACGGCGGCATTGGTGCGGTGATCGGCCACGAAATGACCCACGGCTACGACGACCAGGGCAGCCGCTTCGGGCCGACCGGCAACTTCGAGAACTGGTGGACCGATGCGGACACCAAGAACTTCAGCGGGCTGACCGGTAAGCTGGTGAACCAGTTCGACGGCTACAAGGTCGGCGACCAGGCGGTCAACGGCAAGCTGACCCTGGGCGAGAACATCGCCGACCTGGGCGGCCTGGCCACTGCCTACGACGCCCTGCAGAAGGCCAGCGCCGGCAAGGAAGACCCGAAGGTGGACGGCTTCAGCCGCGACCAGCGCTTCTTCTTCAACTGGGCCACCGTGTGGCGCACCAAGTACACCCCGGAGAACGCCAAGGTCCGCCTGGCCACCGACCCGCACGCTCCGGCTGCGTTCCGTGCCATGGGCGCGCCGTCGAACCTGCCGACCTTCGCGGCCGCGTTCGAGTGCAAGCCGGGTACGCCGATGGTGCGCGCCGGCGACAAGCAGGTGGTGATCTGGTAATCGTTCACGCGGTGGCGTGAAGCAGAAAGGCCCGGGATTTTCCCGGGCCTTTTTGTTTGCCCGGTTGCCGGCCAACGGCCGGGGCTACCGTCGGCGTCGGTGAATGCCGCGTTTTCATGCGGGCTTGCTATAGTTCCGCGGTCTTCAATCCTCCTGGATTTGTTTCGCATGCCCAACCTTCGTCCGCTTGCCATCGCCCTAGGCCTGGGCCTGGCCACCCTGGTCGTCACCGACGCCTCCGCCGCCCCGAAGAAGAAGGCCGCCAGCCGTGCGCCCGCCGTGAGCGCGCAGTGCAGCGACTTCCATGACGCCACCAATGCCGGCTGGCTGAAGGCCAACCCGGTGCCGCAGACCGGTGCCACCACCGCCATTGGCCAGCTCGCCGAGCGTACCCGCGTGCAGCAGCGCGAGCTGCTGGATGGCGCGATGAAGGCACCGCAGGGCAACGTGCAGAAGCTGCTGGGCGACTTCTGGGCCAGCGGCCTGGATGAAGCGGCCGTGGAAGCCGACGGCTCGGCCCCGATCGCGCCGCTGCTGACCCGCATCAACGCCATCAAGAAGGCCAAGGATGTGCCGGCCTCGATTGCCGCGCTGCACCAGGTCGGCATCCCGGTGGCCTTCAACTTCGCCCCGGACGTGGACCTGAAGGCGCTGGATCGCCACATCGGCTACTTCATGCAGGGCGGCATGGGCCTGCCCGACCCGGCCTTCTACACCCGCACCGACGCCGATACCGTGGCGCTGATGGGCCGTTACCGTGCGTACGTGAAGCAGATCCTGGCCCTGACCGGCACCCCGGCCGACAAGCTGGAGGCCGAATCGCAGGCGGTGATCGCGCTGGAAACCGAGCTGGCGCGCAATGCGCAGTCGCTGGCCGGCATCAACAACCCGTTCAACAACTACGCGCCGATTTCCACCAAGGAACTCAACAGCCGCTTCCGCAACCTGCAGCTGGATGCGTTCCTGAAGGCGCAGGGCGTCAACGACGACCTGGTCTCGTTGTCCGACCCGGAGCTGTTCAAGGCGCTCGACGGCATGGTCACCCGGATCAAGCCGGACCAGTGGAAGGCCTATCTGCGCTGGCGCGTGGGCGATGCCATGGCCCCCTACCTGTCCAAGGCCTACCGCGATGCGGAGTTTGAATTCCGCGGCCGCGTGATCCGTGGCGAAACCATCGCCCCGGCCCGCTGGGAGCAGGTGCTGGATGCGATGAACGTGGCCGCCGGCCCGATGGTCGGCCGTGAATATGCCGCACGTTACCTGTCGGCCGACGATCGCCGCCAGGCCGCCGTGATCGTCGACAAGATCCGCGAAACGCAGATCGAGGCGGTCAAGGCCAGCGGCTGGCTGAGCCCGGAAGCCAAGACCGAAGCACAGGCCAAGCTGGCCGCGCTGAAGATCGAGATCGGCACGCCGCTGCGCGACCTCGATTACAGCGTGCAGCCGATGGGCCGTGGCAGCTTCGGCGGCAACATGCTGATCGCCTCCACCTGGCGCCATCGCGAAGAAATGAAGCGCATCGGCAAAGGCAACGCCGACCGCCGCTGGGATGTGTTGCCGCAGCAGCCGGCACTGGCCTATGACATCGCGCAGAACCGCCTGATCGTCACCGCCGCCGTGCTGCAGGGCCCGGTGTTCAATGCCAAGGCCGACAACGCCGACAAGTACGGCAGCTTCGGTGCGCTGGTTGCCCACGAACTGAACCGTGCGATCGATGCCAAGGGTGCCCTGGTCGATTCCAAGGGCGAACTGCGCAGCTGGTGGACCCCGGCCGACAAGACCGCCTGGAACCTACTGGGCAACCGCGTGGCCGCGCAGTACAGCAGCCTGGACTTCCCCGGCGTGAAGGGGGCCAAGGTCAATGGCGAACTGACCCGCGAAGAGAACCTGGCCGATCTGGCCGGCGTGGAACTGGCATGGGCGGCCTACCAGTCGGCCGAACCCGCCGCCAAGCCGGCCGCGCAGCAGGGCTTCTTCCGCGCCTGGGCCAGCCTGTGGCCGCAGCAGCTCTCGCCGGGCGAAGCCGCGCAGCGGTTGACCGCGGACACGCTGGCCCCGGGCAAGTGGCGCACCAACGTGCCGCTGTCCAACCTGCCCGCCTTCGGTGCCACCTTCAGCTGCAAGCCGGGACAGCCGATGCAGCGCGTGGACAGCGACCAGATCAAGATCTGGCGCTGAGTGAAACGTTGATGGATTGAATGAGGGCGCCCCCAGGGGCGCCCTTTTTCATGCACGTAGAGCCACGCAGGGCGTGGCTCTACGCGCTGGGCTGCAGCCAGCCCCGGTAATTCACGATCAACCCCACCCCGGGTGCGGCGATCTCCACGTTGAACACGAACCGGCCGTCCACTTCGGTTTCGAACGTGTTGCCCCTGGGCAGCAGCGCCTTCGGCAGCGGCACGCCCAGGCAGGACCACCGCCGCGGCACCAGCAGCAACCGCTCGCCTTCCACTACCAGCGCCAACGCGACCTCGATCACCCCGAAGCGCTCCACCAGCAGCGCATCGTTGCGCCCTGTCCCGCGCCGTTGCCACGAGTTGAACCGGCGACCGCCAAAGTCACGCGTCCAGCGCTCGATGCCCTGCTCCGGCATTAAGGTCACGGTGACCGGTACATCGGCGCCCGCTTCCGGAAAACCGATCACCGCCGCCACCAGGCGTGACACCAACCCGGTGCCACGACTCACCTGCGCTGTACCGCTCCAGCGATGCTGCCCGGACATGTCGTGCAGCGCCTGCACCTGCGCAGGCAGCGCATCGTAGGCACTGGCCAGCACCTGCCGGTACAGGCTGGCGCCGGCATCGTCGCTGCGGAAACCGGTGTGGATCGCGCGCCCCTCGAACAGCGCGTGGTAGTCGGTAAGTTCCAGCGCCCGGGTCGCGGGCCGCGCACCGGGCAACGGCCGCTCACCCGCCAGCAGCTTGCGGATCACCGCTTCGATCGCCATGGATGGAATGTAAGGGCCGTCATCGCCTTCGGCGAGCAGGTGCCAGCTCAGCGTGGTGGGCGCCCCGTCGCGCATGCCCTGCGCGCGCACGTACATCCCACCCCGGTGCTCGCCAAACTTCATCAGGTTCAACACGCGGTAGAACAATGGCGAGAGCGGCTCCAGCGACGGCAGGGTAAAGCGCGCACGCGCCCTGGCCAGCAGGTTGAGCACGCGGTGCAGTACTTCCGGCACCGGGCCGGCGCCCATCCAGATGTCGGTCAGGGTCGGGTGTTCGGGCGGAATCACCTGCAGGTCGGGCACGTCCACCAGCGAGAAGTGCAGGTTGCGCAGCGGCAGCCGGCCCGGCACCGCGATGGTGAACCGCCGGCTTTCTGCAAGGCCGCGCCCATGACCAGGTTGGCCACCGCGCTGCAGCTTCACCGGCGCCCCGGCATAGCCCACCACCGCGCGCATCACGTTCAGACCGATGCCCGCATACGGTGATGGTGCGATACCCCCCTCAACGGATACCAGGTCCATGCGCTGCGCCATCTCGCGCAGCACCGCTGCGGTCAGGACGGGGAAGCTGCTGACCCCGGACAGCACGAAAACACCGGCCGCCCTCGCCTGCGCATCGAACCGGGCGACGCCGAACACGAAATCGGCCGCGTCGGCAAAGTCGAGGTAATCGATGCCTGCTGCGATGCATGCCTCGATCACGTTATAGCGGTGTTCGCCATAGTCCTGGAAGGGTCCGGAGGCATCCACCACCAGTGCGGGCTGCTCGGCCCCAAGCACGGCTTCAATGCGCTGCCGCTCCACCACCACCGGGTGCACGCGCGGCGCACCGGCGTAGCTGGCACAGAACGCCTGGGCAGCGTCCAGGTTGCGGCCGCAGATCAACAGCTCGATGTCCGGCAGGTCCGACAACAACCGGGCCAGTCGTCCACCGAAGACGCCATACCCGCCCAGAAT
Source organism: Stenotrophomonas rhizophila (assembly GCF_001704155.1). NCBI lineage: Bacteria > Pseudomonadati > Pseudomonadota > Gammaproteobacteria > Lysobacterales > Lysobacteraceae > Stenotrophomonas > Stenotrophomonas rhizophila. The sequence goes on from NZ_CP016294.1 coordinate 2,999,303, forward strand.
CAGGATCTTCATGCGTGCGCCCTCCCTGGCCAATGCTGTTCTACGCGATCACTTCACGCTGCGCAGGTGGTTGGGCCGCTTCGGGCCACCCGGCGGGCGCCGGTTGAATGGCGGCTGCCCCCGCCAGTAGCGGATCAGCAGCCAGCCGAACAACATGCCGCCCAGGTGGGCGAAGTGGGCCACGCCCGGTTGCCAACCGGTGGCGCCGAGCACGAGTTCCATCACGCCGAACACGATCACGAAGGTGCGTGCCTTCATCGGAATGGGCGGGAACAGCAGCATCACGCGCTGGTTGGGGAACAGCATGCCGTAGGCCAGCAACAGGCCGAACACGCCGCCGGATGCGCCCAGCACGGTGGCCGGGTCGGCGATCATGGCCCCCACGGCCAGCTGGCACAGGCCGGCACCGGCCACGCACACCAGGTAATAGGTCAGGAAGCGCTTCTCGCCCCAGGTCTGCTCCAGCGGCGCACCGAACATGAAGAGCGCCAGCATGTTGAAGAACAGGTGCCCGAAGCTGCCATGCAGGAACCCATAGGTGAGCAGCTGCCACGGCTGGAAATTGCCACCCGGCGAGAACGGGTCGAAGCCACCGCGCAGCGGTTGCAGCATGAACGGCTCGAACGTGCCATTGCCGAGCAGGAACGGCTGCTGCAGCAGGAACAGCACGATGTTGGCGATCAACAGTGCCTTGGTGACGGTGGGCAGTCGCGGGAACATGGGGGCATCCTTTGGAACCGCGCCCATCATAACGGGCTAGCCCGGTCCCCACACCGCCGCGTCCAGGTCATCGCCGCTGCCACGCGGCATGTGCTTGACCCGCCCGCGCTCCATCACCACCCCTTCGGCGCGCAGCCGCTGGTTCTGCTCGCGCCAGCCACGCGAGCCTTCCGGCATCGCGATGCGCCCGTCCGAGCGCAGCACCCGGTGCCAGGGCAGGTCCGGATCGTCGTTCATGCCCAGCACCCGTGCGGTCAGTCGTGCCCGGCCCGGCAGCCCGGCCTTGGCGGCCACCTGGCCGTAGCCCATTACCTGCCCGCGCGGAATGGCCCGGATCACCGCCAGGATGCGCTCGCGCGCCTGGGCGGCAGCGTCCACCGCGTCGTCGGACGGCGACGCGGGTTTGTTCACGCGCGCACGCGGCTGACCAGCAGCACGCCGACCAGCACCAGCGCCGTCCCCAGGATCTGCCAGGGGCCCATGGGTTCGTCGAGCAGCCATAGACTCATCACGATGGTGGATACCGGCCCGAGCATACCCACCTGCGCGGCCAGCGACGAGCCGATCCGCTTCACCGCCAGCATGATCGCCAGCACCGGCAGCACCGTGCAGACCGTCGCGTTGACCAGCGACAGCCAGTACACCGGCACCGGCTGCTGGAACAGCACCGGCAGCGGGTGCAGGACCGCGAAGTGCAGCACGCACAGCACGCAGGCCACGCAACTGGCATAGGCGGTGAGCCGGATCGCGCCGATCCGCGCCACCACCTGGCCGCTGCCGAACAGGTACAGCGCGTAGCTGAGCGCGCTGGCGAACACCAGCGCACTGCCCAGCACGATGCGCCCGCCTTCCAGCTGCAGGTCGTGGCCGAAGGCCAGCAGCACGCCGAGATAGCTGAGTACCAGCGCGGCCACCTGCCAGCGCCCGGGCTTCTTTTTCAACAGCACCAGGCTGATCAGCAGCACCAGGGTGGGATTGAGGTACAGGATCAGCCGTTCAAGGGTCACGCTGATGTACTGCAGTCCCTGGAAGTCGAGCAGGCTGGAAAGGTAGTAGCCGGTGAAGCCCAGCCACACCACCCGCCCCCGGTCGGCCCAGGACAAGGCGGTGGCGCGGCGGGCCGACCACACTGCGAGCAATGCGAACAACGGGAACGCCATCAACATGCGCAATGCCAGCAGCGTGGTAGCGTCCACGCCGTGGCGATAGGCCAGTTTGACGATCACGGCCTTGCCGGAGGCGGCTACCGCGCCGACCGCGGCGAGCAGGATGCCGGAGGTGGCAAGGCGTGGGGACGAGGTGGGAAGCGCGTGCGACATCCCACGCATTGTCGCATCAGCGGATGTCTACCGAGCAACGGTCGGCAGCTACCCAGGGGGTGTTGATACGCCTCAGCGCATCAACACCACCTCTTCCGACGATGTCGGATGGATGGCGACGGTGTCGTCGAGCTGGGCCTTGGTGACGCCCATTTTCACCGCGACCGCGAAACCCTGCAGGATCTCGTCGGCCGATTCGCCGAGCAGGTGTACGCCTACCACCCGCTCCTCTTCGCCCACGCAGACCAGTTTGAACAGGCTGCGTTGGGTGCCGTCGGCCAGCGCCTGCAGCATCGGTCGGAAATTGGTGCGGTAGATGCGCACGTCATCGTGGCGGGCGCGCGCCTCTTCTTCGCTCAAGCCCACCGCACCCAGTGCCGGGTGCGAGAACACCACGCTGGCGATGTTCTGGTAATCCATCTTCGCCTGCGGCTGTCCGCCGAACAGGCGGTCCATCAGCTTGCGGGCGGCGGCGATGGCCACCGGGGTCAGGCCCACCTTGCCCGCGATATCGCCCACCGCGTGAACGCTGGGCACCGCCGTGGTCTGCCAGTCGTCAACCTCGACCTCGCCCTTGTCACCGACCACGATGCCCAGTGCCTCCAGTCCCAACCCGGCACTGTTGCCACGCCGGCCGGTCGCGAAGAACACCTGGTCGAAGCGCGGTTCGGCCGGGCCATCGTGGCCGTAGGCAATGAGATCATCGCCCTCGCGCCGCAGTTCGCGCAGCCGGTAATTGAAGTGCAGCTGCACGCCCTGGTGGCGCAGGTTCTCGGCCAACTGTGCGGTCAGCTCGGCGTCGAAGCGCTCCAGCAGGCGTTCGCCGCGCACCAGCAACGTCACGCGGCTGCCCAGTGCCTGCAGCAGGCCGGCCAGTTCCACGGCGATGTAACCGCCACCGACGATCGCCACGCGCCCGGGGGCGCCGCAGAGGTTGAAGAAGTCGTCCGACACCGACCCCAGTTCGGCGCCGGGAATGTCCGGGCGCTGCGGGTGGGCACCGGTGGCGAGCAGCACGTGTTCCCCGCTGATGCGGATGCCATCGCTGCATTCCACCGTGTGCGCATCCAGCAGCCTGCCCTTGCGCGGCACGCGCACCACGTTGCTGTCGTTCAGGCGCTTGAGGTAACTGGCATGGATGTTGGCGATGTAGGCCTGGCGATGCACCACCAGTTCCTTCCAGTCCAGCGCCGGTCGTGCCGGCACATCGAAGCCCATCGCCGCGGCCAGGCCGATCCGCCCGGAAAGGTCGGCCGCCAGCCACATCGCCTTCTTCGGCACGCAGCCGACGTTGACGCAGGTACCGCCCAGTTCGCCCGGTTCCAGCATCGCCACCCGCTTGCCGTGCTGCGCTGCGCGGAAGGCGGCGGCCAGGCCACCGGAGCCACCGCCCAGCACGATCAGATCGTAGTCGTAATGCGTTGTCATGGGCACCAGCATGCCATGCCACGTCGCGATTCAAACGTGACGACGCGGCCCGAATCGTTTCATCGGCGCAACGCTGGCCAACGCCCGTAGGTCATCGCGCGCCAGATCCACTCCAGCGGCCCGAACCGGAAATGGCGCAGCCACGCATGGCTGAGCAGCACCTGCAATGCGAACAGCGCCACCGCGAACGGAACCTGCCAGGCACGCGGCATCGTTTCAAACGCACCCAGCCCGTAGCCGTAGAACAGCCAGGTGCAGACCAGTGACTGCAGGATGTATTGGGTCAGCGCCATCCGCCCCATCGGCGCCAGCACGCGCAGGCGGTGCCGCCAGTGCACGATCCAGGCCAGGTAGCCCAGGCACATCAACAGGCTGGCCACCGACGACAACGCATACGCTGCGCCGGTGGTGGGGGTGAACGTGCCGGGCGCCAGGTACGGCACCCAGCTCGCGCTGATGAGCATCAACAGCAGTCCAACCGGCAACGCGCCGCGCCGCAACCAACGGTAGAGGCGCTCGAACCGCGCCGGGTCGGCCAGCGCGCCACTGCGTGCGAACCAGCTGCCGAGCAGGAACATGCCCAGCACTTCCGGGCCAATGATCAGCGCCCCGGACAGGGCCGTGCCCAGATCGCTGGCCCGCTGCGCCACCGCCTGGCCGAAGCTGCCATGGCCATACGCCTGACGTTGCAGTTCGACGGTCTGCTGGCCCTGCGCCATGGCCGAGCCGAGGGCGCCGCTGTCGCCTTCGACCTGTCCGACCAGGCCCAGCATCGCGCCCAGCAGCAGCATCATCGCCGCCGCACACAGGTAGGTGGCCACGCCCATCGCCGGCAGCCAGCGTTGCGGCGCTTCGCGCGTGGCCAGCAGCGGCAACGACACCAGCGCGTAGATCACCAGGATGTCGCCGGACCACACCAGCAACGCATGGCACAGGCCGATCAGCAGCAGCCCGCCACTGCGGCGCAGGTAGAAGGTCGTGAAGTCGCGGCGCGCCGCTTCGGCACGTTGCGCCATGATCGCAAAGCCGGCGCCGAACAGCAGCGAGAACAGGGTGAAGAACTTGCCCTGCACCAGCACGTAGACGGCGGCATCAACCCAGTAGTCCAGCCCCTGCCAGTGCGGGTCGATGCCGGTGAAGGCCAGGTCCAGCGGGCCGCTCAGCGCTTCCATGTTCATCAACAGGATGCCCAGCAGCGCCACTCCGCGCAGGATGTCGATGACTTCGATGCGGTCGCCGGCAGCCACCGGCTGCAGCGTGGGGGAAACAGGCTTCACGGGCGACTCGCTTGGCAGGGCGGACAGTATGCCGCCGCAGCACGCAGGCCGCCCGGCATTTCGGGGCTGCAGATACGCAACGGCCCGCCGAAGCGGGCCGTTGCCTCAGGCGGTGGCCTGCACTCAGTGCTGGTGGCCGCCGTCGCCGTGCACGTGGCCGTGCTCGAGTTCTGCGGCAGCAGCTTCACGCACGTCGACGATCTCGACCGAGAAGTGCAGGTCCTTGCCGGCCATCGGGTGGTTGAGGTCCACGTCGACCACGCTCATGCCGACCTTTTCAACGGTCACGGCGCGCGGGCCGAAGTTGGTCTGCAGCACGACCTGCTGACCCTTCACCAGGCGGGTTTCACCGAAGTGCTTCTTCGGCACGCGCTGGCTCAGGCCTTCCTTGCGCTCGCCATAGGCGTCGGCGGCCTTCACATCGACCTCGAAGGAGGCGCCGGCTTCCTTGTCGAGCATGGCGGCTTCCAGGCCCGGGATGATGTTGCCGTGGCCGATCAGGATCGCCAGCGGGTCACGGTCCCTGGAGCTCTCGATCGGCTCCTGGCCCTGCTCGGCGACGGTGTAATGGAAGCGGACGACGCGGTCTTTTTCGATCTTCATGCGGAACTCTTGTGCTGAGGCTGCCAGGGCAGACGGGTGGGACGGGTTGTCGCCCGCCAAGTACGCCGCCATCATGACGGCCTTCTGAGGCCGCGCATTATCCGGACATCACGCACATGACGCCAGTTCCGCGCTTGAACCGCTCTGTTGCCCGGGTTGCCGCCGTGCTTGCCCTGGCCCTGCTGGCCGCCTGCGGCGGTGGCAAGGGCACCCGCCCGAGTGCGCCGGCCGCCTCCACCCAGGTCTGGCCGACGGTGGTGCCCAATGACCCGCAGGCGGCCAATGCGGTGTTGATGCGCGCCATCGGGCTGGTCGGAACGCCCTACCGCTACGGCGGCAACACCCCCGAGTCGGGCTTTGACTGCAGCGGGCTGGTGGCCTACGTGTACCGGGAAATGCTGGACCTGAAGCTGCCCCGGACCTCGCGCGACCTGGCGGCGGTGCAGGGGCCGAAGATCGATCCGCAGCGGCTGGCACCGGGCGATCTGGTGTTCTTCGGCGACCGCGGCAACGTCTTCCACGTCGGCATCTACGTGGGCGAAGGGCGCTTCGTGCATGCCCCGAGCACCGGCGGAACGGTCCGGCTGGATTCGCTCGGCGGCACCTACTGGAAGCAGCACTACACAGGCGCGAAACGTGTCCTTCACTGAAATGAACAGGGCAAAGGTCTAAAAATGTGACCTGTATCACGTTCATATAAACGAAACTTTAACGAAATTTGTACCAAATCACACGTCTTACACGGCATCATCACCCATCGTTTTTATTCAGTGACCGCCGCGTGACGACAGCCGACCTGACGTGCCAAGGCCAGACCGCCACTTTCCGGCGCACTGCCCGCCCCGCTCTTATCGCTTTCGCCCTCTGCCTGGCCAGCCTTCCGGCCTGGGCGCAGACGGCACCGACGACCACCGTCGATGCTGCTCCGGTTGCCACCGTAGCCGCCACCGAGATCCCCGCCGCCGCCAAGCCCAAGGCTGACGCGCCGGCCCGCAGCAAGGCCGATGCCGCTGCCAGTGCCACCCTCGCCGCCCTGCTTCCGCACCTGGCGGCCAACGACACCATTCCGCTCATGGACCGCTCAGCGATGTTCGCCGGCGACCTGAGCCGCCTGCTGGCCAACTACGATGCCAGCTCCGGCGCCAATGGCGTCGTGGTCGGTGGCGCCGCCGACAATGGCAAGGTGCAGTCGCTGCTGCGCCGTGCGATGACGCTGCTGGGCACCCCGTACCGTTGGGGCGGCACCTCGCCGGACAGCGGTTTCGACTGCAGCGGCCTGGTCGGCTACGTGTTCAAGACCGCGCTGGGCATCGACCTGCCGCGCGTCTCGCGTGAAATGGCCCATGACGGCGAAGCCGAGCTGATCAACGACCGCAACGCGCTGGCGGCCGGTGACCTGGTGTTCTTCGGCCGCAGGGGTCGGGTCGACCACGTGGGCATCTACGTGGGCGAGGGCCGCTTCCTGCACGCCCCCAGCACCGGCAAGGACGTCCGCGTGGACAGCCTGGTCTCGGGCTACTGGAGCGGCAAGTTCATGCAGGCCCGCCGCGTCGAGCTCTGAGCCGGCCGGCCCGCCCCGCCGCCTGAAGGCCGCTGCCCCGTGCAGCGGCCTTTTTCGTTATGGGCGCCGGTGGCCGGTAACGGGGGCAACCGGCGTTGTCCCTACTGTCGTTCGAGCAATTCCAAGTGCGTGCGACCAGCCCAGGCCGGCTTCGGCAGGGGTTGTTGACTCCGGCGTGGGGCGGCTCGCCGGGGTCACGCCGACCAGTAGACACCGCCCGGGATCTTTCCAGTAAAGGTGACGCATGGCGGCAGTCCCTGAATTTCCGGCCCGGTGTGTGATCTGGTTTGGGCAACCACACGCGGCCGAGCGCGCCGCATTGGCAGCGGAAGGGTGGCAGGTGCGCGGGGTGGCCAGCGATGCATGCGTGGCCATCGGCATGCGCGGCAGCGACGTGGTGGTCGGGCTGCTGGACCTGCGCGGGGCGGCCCCCGGCAACGTGGAGCACCTGCAGGCGCTGCTGGAGCAGCACCGGCACATGCGCGTGCTGGCGATCCTGCCGCCCGGGCCCTACCCCACGCCGCCGCCGCTGCAGTCGCTGCTGGCGGGGTGTGTGGAGACGTTCACGGCGCCGCTGGATCTCTCCAGCCTGGTGCAGCGGCTGCAGCACCTGGCGGACGGCGACGAGACGCGTTCGCCAGCCGGTGCGCAGGCGCTGGTCGGGAACAGTGCGGTGCTGCAGGTGGCACGGGCGGCGTTGCGCAAGTTCGCGCCGGTGGAACTGCCGGTGCTGGTCACGGGCGAAACGGGCACGGGCAAGGAGCTGGCGGCGCAGGCACTGCACGCGCTGTCACCGCGCCATGCGCGGCCATTCCTGGCGGTGAACTGCGGGGCGATTCCGGCGGCGCTGGTGCAGTCGGAACTGTTCGGGCATGAGCGCGGGGCGTTCACCGGTGCGGCGACGCGTCGGCTGGGCCTGTTCGAGACGGCCAGCGGGGGCACGGTGTTCCTTGACGAGATCGGCGACCTGCCGCTGGATGCGCAGACGAACCTGTTGCGGGTGCTGCAGGAAGGCACGATCGAGCGGGTGGGCAGCAATCATCCGCTGGCGGTGGATGTACGGGTAGTGGCGGCAACGCACGTCGATCTGGAGCAGGCGGTGGAGCGCGGGCAGTTCCGCCGCGATCTGTTCTACCGGCTCAATGTGCTGCGCTTGCCGATGCCGGCGCTGCGCGACCGCGGCAGCGACATCGTGCTGCTGGCGGAGCATTTCCTGGCCAGTTTCCGCCGCCGGCACGTGACGCGCGCGCGCGGATTCACGACGGAAGCGGCGCAGGCGCTGCTGCGGTTCAACTGGCCGGGCAATGTGCGCGAGCTGTTGAACCGGGTGCAGCGGGCGGCGATCGTGAGCGAGGCCGAGCTGATCAACGTGGCCGATCTGGAACTGCTGCCACCGCAGGTGGAGATGCCGCAGCGGCTGCTGCACGATGCGCGCCAGGCGGCCGAGCGCGACGCCTTGTTGCAGGCCCTGCGCGATAACGCGTTCAACATCACTGCCTGCGCCCGAACGATGCAGGTGTCTCGTGTGACCGTGTATCGCCTCTGCCGCAAGCATCAACTCGCTCTGCCTGAGTTGCGCTAACGTCAAACGCCTTGGTTTGCGAACGTACGGGCTTTGGGCCGGCGGGTGCGGGTTTGCGGGACACGCCGCAAGTACGTCCGTGTACGTTCGCGCCATCCATGGCGCTCTACGGTCCCGCAAACCCGCCCCCGCCGACCCTTCGACATCGGGTCGGTGGCCATGGGAAAAGCTGGGGCTTCGCTGACGCCGGCCGTTGGTCGGCCCTCTGCATTGCCGGCCCTCCGCATTGCCGGCCCTCCGCATTGCCGGCTGCGGTAGGTATCGACCGTTGGTCGATACGCGCGCTACAGGATGTACGGCACCTTGAATGCCAGGGTGAAGTCCGGCGAATCCGGCGTCAGGCCGATCCCCAGCAGGCTCACGATCGTGGTGTTCTGGTTGAGTGCGTAGGTGATGCCCAGGTTGAGCGTGGCCGCGTTGGCGTCGCTGCCGACGATCTTGACCCACTGCCCGCCCTTGAAGCGGGTGGAGGCGCGGGCGCTGAGCTTGTCGCTGAAGGAGATGCTCAGGCTGGTGCGTTCGTTGAAGGCGAACGCCACGCCGGCGCCGAAGTAATACGAGCCGCCGAGTTTGACGTCACCGGGGTTGACGGTATCGGGGTTGGCGTCGAGGTCGTCGAAGCTGTTTTCGAACGAATGGATGTAGCCGATGTTGGCGAACAGGATGGCCGGGTCGGCGGTCTTGACCGCCGAGAGGCCGACGTTGGCCTGCCAGACGCCGTTGCCGGTGGGTTGCTGTTCGGGCACGGCGAAGCGGATGAAGTCGTCGTCGTCGCGCTCGAGTACTTTCCAGCTCAGGCCGTAGGGTTCGCGGCCGGTGGGGGCGGTGGCGCCGACGGTCAACACGGTTTCGGGCCAGCGGCCTTTTTCGGAGAACAGTTTGTAGTTGGCACTGAGGCTGATGTCGCCGATGCCGTTCCCGGTGGTTTCTTCCTGGGCGATGGCCGCCGCCGAGCCACCGGCGCCGCCCTTCTGGAAGACGGTCTTGCGGGCCAGGTAGGGCACGTCCAGGTTCAGGGCCAGGCGCGGGGTGAGGCCCCAGCGTGCGGCGAGGTTGTAGGTGAGGGTGTCGGACTCGACGTTTTCGATGGCGATGTTGCCGAGGAAGATCGCGTCGAGGGCGAGGAAGCCGTTGAGGGTCAGCTGCTTGCGGTCGTAGCGTGCGTAGCTGAGGCTGTTTTCCAGCGTGAAGCGGCGGGTGAACAGGGTCGAGGTCTGTTGTTTGACGTCGTCGACGCTGCGGCGCGAGGCTTCTTTGGCCTGCTGCGCTTCGGCGGCGGTGCTGGCGTAGCCATCGCCGGTCGGCGGTGCGGCGGGGGTGCTCGAGGGCAGCGGTTCGGGCGGGGCGGCGCCGGCCAGCGGTGCGGTCTTGCCGCTCAGGCGGGCCTGCATGGCCTGCACCTGCATGTCCAGTTCGCGCAGCCGGCGCACTTCCTGGGCGTAATTGGCTTTGAGCGTTTCCAGCTGCTGGATGAGTGCTTTTACGTCTGCTTCGTCTGCCGGGGTGGCCGGTGCGTCCTGGGCGTTTGCCGCAGCTGACGCGGTCAGTGCCAGCGCCGCCAGCGCCAGCGGTGTCGTGCATATCGAGGTGTGCATTTCCTTGCCCTGTGTTCTGGTGTCGTTCCCCCCACCCGGCCGGTGTTACTGGCCGGGCCCCATGCCTACGCCGCGTACCAGGTTCATCGCCTGGGCCACGTTCTGGTTCAGCGACGCGCTGTTGGCCAGGGTCTGCCGCACCAGGTCGATCTGCATGCGGTTGCTGGCCGATTGGCCATCGCTGGCCACGGCGATGCTCTGGCCGACGCTGCCGTTGCGGATCCATTGCTGCACCTGCCCCACGCCCTGGATCTGCAGCTGCACGCTGGCGCTGTTGCCGTCCTGCTGGGCCACGGCGCTCACGCCGCCCTGTTGCGCGCTGGCCTGCGGGGCGCTCTGTTCGGTGGTGGTGGGTGCGGTGCCTTCGCGCACGTTCAACTGGGTGGCGTTGCTGGCCACGTTGTTGTCACCGGCCACCTGGATGCTCTGGGTGAGCCCGGCCACGTTCTGCAGGCCGCTGGAATCCACGCTGCGCCCCGGGGTCTCCGGCAGCGGCGCGTCGGCCGCGGTGACGGTGACGCTGGGCGTGAAGCTCACTTTGGGCGTGTTGCCGCCATGGCTGAAATCCATGCCCAGGGTCAGCGCGCTCTGTGCGGACTGGTTGCCGGCCTGCCATTGCGAAACCATGGTCACGCCGAACCAGGCCACGGCATTGCCGTTGACGGTGTAGCGGCCACGCATCAGTTTCAGTTCCGGGTCGGGGATCTCGCTCAATCCCTTGCCGGGGCGTCCCTGCTCCTGCGCCTTGGGTGCATCGGCGGCGTGTACCGGGGCGACCCCGAGCAGCGCGACGAGCAATGCACTGTGCGTCCAGTTTGCGATGTTCATGGTGCCTCCTAGAACAGATCGGCATGGGTGAAACCGAAATCCACCAGTTCCGCGTCGGTGATCGGGCCCTGCCGTGCATACAGCGAACGCGCACTGGGCTGTTCGCCGGGCTGCAGCAACACGGTGTTGCGGTCGAAATCGGTACCGATCACGACGAACACGGCGCGCGACGGCCATGATTCGAGAAATTCGTTGACGGGTATGCTGCGGTTGCCCAGGATCGGGTCCGCTACGTCCACCACGTCACCGCGGACCTGCTTGAGGACCACGAAGTGGCGGAATCCACGTACATCCATCAACACCAACCCGGGCACGCGCAGCGAGCGCAGGCGCTCTTCGTTGACGCGGTAGCCGCGCCCACGCATGCCCATCGATTCCACGTAACGCTTGATGTCCAGCAGCGAGAAGCCACGCTGGTGGACCAGTTCAGGGTCCGAGACCCCCATCATTCCTTCGATCACCGCGCCTTCGTCCGCGTCCAGGTGGTAGGCATAACGCAGGATCGTGGCCAAAGCGGCCGCGCCGCAGCTGTAATCGGTGTGTTGGCGCACCACGTTGCGGAAGCGCCGTTCCTGCATGCTCTCCACGCGCTGGGAGTACACCGCGCCATTGGGCAGCACGCCGCTGAAGGACACATCACCGGCGCGCGAGGCGCCCACCGGCAGGATCAGCAGCGACAACGCGCAGCACAGGGCTCGGGTCAACCACATCGGCATGCTCCGGAAGAAGGAAGGAGCCCCTGCCCCAAAGGGGGAGGATGGAACAGGGGCTCCCGGGGAACCCGGCCATTGGCGGATGGCCGGGTTTGTTGCGCTCAACGCGTGTTGCCTGCGAAAACGGACAGCGTTACTCGCCGCCACCGCCGCCCGGGTTGCCGCCAGTGGACGGTTGGGCCACGGCCAGGGCCAGGCTGTTGGCCTGCAGGTTGCCGGTGCCGGCTGCGACGTTCACGCCGATGTTGCCGCTGGCGCTGCGGAACGAGTCACCCGACAGCGAAGCGTTGTTTTCGGCACGTTCCACGACCCAGCGGGTGGTGGCCACGGTACCGCTCAGGCTGGCCTGCAGATCGGCATAGCCCACTTCACCGTACGCCAGAACGCCGCGCTCGTCGGTGTCGAAGGCGAGACCGCCTGCACCTTCGTTGTACGGGTTGTCGGTGGCGCCCTGGGCGTCAGCATCCAGGTCGATGTGCCCGGTCTGGTTGCCACCGGTATGCGACGAGCCGCTCCAGGTATCCGGGTAGAAGTTTTCCTTCTGGTAGGCATTGCCGCGACCGGCGTAACCACCCACGCCGATGGCTGCAGTACCGCCCCGGACGTTGCCACGCAGGGTGACCTGGGTGGTGTCACGCATGGCCTTCACGTAGCCCTCGTTGGACACGCTGTTGCCGGTGGACACCTGGTTCGAGCTGATGCTCGCGGTGGCCATGCGGGCGGTGGACACCGACGCAGCCAGGGCGTTCTTCTGCTCGTTGTTGTTGCCGGCGGCGCTGTTCACGCCGATGTTGCCGGTGGCGCCGCGGAAGGCGTTGCCGCTGAGGCTGGAGTTGTTGACCACGCCTTCGTTGGTGGTGGTGTTGCCGGCGCCGTACTGGTTCACGTACACCTGCGCATCGGACATGCCGAAGGTGAACGAAGCATCGGCGGCGGACAGCGATGCGGCGTTGTCCTGGGCATTGTTGTCACCAGCGGCGGTGTTGAAGCCGAGGTTGCCCGACGCGTCCTGCGCCACGTTTTCGCTGATCGAGGAATTGTTCTCGAGCAGCTGGTTGTCGCCTTCGTTGTCGGTGATCGACTGGCGGTTGTCGATGATGGCAATCGCGGCCGAGTCCACTTCGAGGTCACCCGAGACGGTCGGACGGCCGCGGAACTGCACGTCCGCACCCACCTGCAGGTCCGATTCCAGGTTCACGTCCACGCCGTGGTTGTTCTTTTCCTTGCGCTCGTCGGCCTGGATGTTGCTGTTCTTCTGCACGTTCTCGTTGACCGAGACATTGCGCGTGTGGTTCACGTCGCTGGTGTCGCTGTAGCTCTTGGTCGTGGTCTTGGTGCTGGTGTCGGAGCTGGTGTTGGTGGTGCTGTTGTTGCGTACGCGGGTGCGCGAATCCCAGTCATTGCGGATGTTGGTATCGATGTTGGTATCGATATCGGTATCGATGCTGGTGGTGATGTCGGTGTCGACATCGGTATCGATATCGGTGTTGATGCTGGTATCAACGTCGGTATTGAGGTTGGTGTTGGTGTTCGTGTTCGTGTTGGTGCGGGTTTCCCACACGTTGTGGATGTGGTTGATGAACGCGCTTGCGTTCTGGTTGTCCTGTGCGGAGGCAGATGCGGTAGCCGCAACTGCGATGGCCAGCGCAAGTACCGTCTTGTTCATGGTGTTCATGGTGCCCTCTCTCTTCACGGTCAATCGGGTGGATGGAACTGCTCACGGGGTGGACTGCACCGAAATGCCCAACTGGTTGGCGGTGGTGTTGCCGGTACCCGCGATTTGATTGAGTTGCAGAACGCCGTCGAATCCCTGCAGTGCGGTGTCCTCCACGGCGACACTGCGGGTTCCGGCGGAACCACCGCGACGTGCGGTGCCCTGCCCCCCTGCTGACGCGAGTGCCCCCGACGCGGCCAAGGCCTCGTCGTTCGTCTCGCGTATGCCCTGTTGCGCCAGCGTGGCCGTGACGACGTTGAGCGTCGCGTTGCCGATACCGCTGGCCTGGTTGATCATGGCGACGCCGCTGGCGCCGTTCAGTGCCTGGCCGCCGATGCTGGCGCTGGCATCCAGCGCGCCATCGGCGCGCACGCGGTTGCCGGCGAGGCGTTGGCGTGCATCGATGTTGACCTGTGCGTTTTCGCCGCTGGCGATACCCAGCAGGTTGGCCTGCAGGTTGAGGTCGCCGGCGGCCATGTTGACCACCATGGCGCCGTCGGCGCCGCTCAGCGCGCGGCCCTCCAGGCGGGTGTTGTTGAGGTAGCCCAGCATGCCGGCGTAGTCGTCTGCCTGCTGCGCGTACAGCGGCAGTGGCAGCACCAGCGAGAGCCCCAGCGAGAGCAGCACGGTTGCGCGCTTCATTTGCCGGGCCCACCTGCGGGCGCACCGGCCGGCTGGCCGAGCGGGAACTGCGCCAGCGCACCGCGCACCTGGTCACCGATACCGCGGGTGGCGTTGCCCACCGCGCCCATCGGCCCGCCGATGCTGCGGCCGAGCGAGCTGCCCGACAGCACACCGCTGCTGGTGGCCTTGCCCAGGGTGCTGTTGATGGTGCTGGTGGTGACGCGCTCCACGGTGGTCTGCGGGTGCCCCGCAGAGAGGCCGGTGTTGGAGCCCAGCGAGGCGTAATCGTCGTCGCTCAGTTCGTCCATGCCGGTCGAGGTGCCCAGTGCGCCAGCGACTTCGCGCTTGGGCGAGGGATCGGCGAGCAAGGCCACGCCCGGGGGAGCGGGGCGATACGCCGGCCGCGCGGATACATCCCGCAGCAGCACGATTTCACCCGGTTGCTGCTTCACGCCCTGCCGTGCGCCCGAGGCCTGCACCGCTGCCGGTGCCAGCACCATCACCAGCAGCAGCCACGTCACCACCGTTGCCTTGCTTCGTACGCGAACGCTGTCCATTGCGACCTCCCGATACATGCGGAGGGATGGAGCAGCAATCGTGCCAAGTCCGAAAGGCCCTGTTTGCGGGCATGTTGCCGGCAGCGACCGCTGTCACTGCAACGCAGGTGTTACACCCGCGTGGCGTTCACGCGTCCTGAACACGAACGTGCGGGCGTCAGGAAGGCGGATAACGCTCACTTCACATGTGGGTGTATCAGCGTTGTTACACCGCCGGATACAGATGTCACAGTGCGCAGTCATCAAACGCAGACGGGCCGGCAATCGCCGGCCCGCTGCATGACGACCTGACCGATCGTGCTAAGAGGTGCGCTCTTCGCCCTCGTCCACGCCCAGGTTGGTGGACGGGTTGTCGTAGACCTCGCGGTCGAGCAGCCCGGTTTCCTTGGCCACCAGCACCGGCACCAGCATCTGGCCGGTGACGTTGGTCATGGTGCGCATCATGTCCAGGATCCGGTCGATCGCGTACAGGTAGCCGATGGTTTCCAGCGGCAGGTTGGCTGCGCTCAGCACCACCGTGGCCATCACCACCGCCGTACCGGGTACGCCGGCAGTACCGAAGCTGCCCAGCACCGAAGCGATCAGCACCACCACATACTGCTCGGGGGTGAGCGGCACGCCGGTATACTGCGCGATGAACACCGCGCACAGCGCCGGATAGATCGCGCCGCAACCGTCCATCTTGATGCTGGCGCCCAGTGGCACGGCGAAGGACGCGTAGTCCTTGTTCACGCCAAGGTTGTGGGTGATCGAACGCATTGCCGCCGGCATCGCCGCGAAGCTGGACGAGCTGACGAACGCCACCTGCATGCCCGGCGCGGCACCGCGGAAGAACTTGAGCGGGTTCAGGCCGTGCACCAGCAGCAGGCTGCCGTACACCAGCACGATATGCAGCGCGCAGGCCACGTACAGGGCCAGCACGAAGCTGCCCAGCGGCAACAGCTTTTCGAAGCCGTAGCTGCCCACCAGCCCGGCGATCAGGCCGAAGGTGCCCAGCGGGGTCATCTCCAGCACGAAGCGGGTGACCTGGATCATGATGTCGCTCATCTGCCCGGTCAGCTTGCGCGCCTCGGCGACCTTGTCGCCCAGCTTGACCATGGCAAAGCCGAGCAGGCCGGCGAAGAAGATCACCGGCAGGATCGAACCGCGCCCCGCGGCCAGCACCGTCTCGCCGGCCGCGTTGACCTTGGTGCCGATGCCGGTGAGCGCGTAGAACACGTTGGACGGCACCACGTCCATGACCACCTTGACCACGCTGGGCACTTCGCGCGGCGTGTAGCCGTGGTCCGTGCTCAGGCTAAGGTTGCCGGTACCCGGCTGCATCAGGGTGCCCACGGCCAGGCCGATGCCCACCGCCAGCGCGGCGGTGATGATGAACCACAGGAAGGTGCGCCCGCCCAGCGCCGCCACCGATTTCTGCCCGTGCAGGGAGGAAATGGCGTTGATCACCGCGAAGAACACCAGCGGCACCGCGATCATCTTGATCAGCGTGACGTACAGGTCGCCCAGCGGGCCGAACCAGGTTTCGGCGGCGGGGCCAAGCAGCCAGCCGGCCAGCGCGCCGAGCACGAAGCCGCCAAGTACGCGCTGCCAGAACGGGATCCGCAGCCAGGCAGACACCAGCGTCATGAGCATTCCAGGGAGTGGGTGACAGCCCCTCACCTTAGCCCAACGCGCCCCTGCGGACGAGGCGCACAGAAACAAATCAGCGTGTCATCGGCGTGCCTTGCGGCGTTCTGCATAATGAACGCCCGTTTCACCATTGAGATACGCGCGTCCATGTCCCGTTTCACGCCTCTTGTGGCGGCCCTCGCCACCACCCTGCTGCTTGGCGCCTGCGCCGCCTCCGCCCCCACTTCCCGCGCCAATGCCGGCGCCGTTCAGGTCGATGTACCGGCAGTGGCCCACCCGGCTGGTGAAACCCCTCAGTGGTGGTACCGCAGCGGTGCCGCCCGTGCCGCCGGCAGTGGCGCCATGGACGGCCGCGCGAAGAACGTGATCCTGTTCCTGGGCGATGGCATGAGCCTGACCACCGTGGCTGCCGCACGCATCTTCGAGGGCCAGCGCAACGGCAACCCGGGCGAAGAGAACCTGCTCTCCTGGGAGCGCTTCCCGGCCACCGCGTTCAGCAAGACCTACAACACCGATTCGCAGACCCCGGATTCGGCCGGCACCATGACCGCGATCACCACCGGCGTGAAGACCCACATGGGCGCCATCGGGGTCAGCGCCGGCAGCCGCAGCGACTGCGCCGACAGCCTGGGCAAGGGCCTGCTGACCTGGCTGCAGCTGGCCGACAGCGCCGGCATGGCCACCGGCGTGGTGACCACCGCGCGGCTCACCCACGCCACCCCGGCCGCGACCTACGCCCATTCGCCCGAGCGCAACTGGGAAAACGACGCGGACCTGCCGGAGGCGGCCAAAGCGGCCGGCTGCAAGGACATCGCCCAGCAGCTGCTGGATACCTCGCGTTACGGGCGAGGTCCGCTGGTGGCACTGGGCGGCGGTCGCGCCCAGTTCACCAACGTGGAAGAAACCGACCCGGAGTACGACGACAAGGTGGGCCTGCGCCTGGACGGGCGCAGCCTCGTCGGCGAATGGAAGCAGGCGCACCCGCAGGGCGCCTATGTCTGGAACGCGCAGCAGCTGCAGGCCGCCGCCAACGCCCCGGCGATCCTGGGCCTGTTCGAGCCGGACCACATGCGCTATGAGATCGAGCGCAAGGACGACCCGTCCGGCGAGCCCAGCCTGGCCGAACTGACCCAGGCGGCCATCGCCAACCTGTCGCGCCACCAGGAAGGCTACGTGCTGATGGTGGAGGGCGCGCGCATCGACCACGCCAACCACAGCGGCAACGCCTACCGTGCGCTCAGCGATACGGTGGCGCTGTCCGACGCGGTGCGTGCGGCGGTGGAGGCCACCTCCGACCAGGACACGCTGATCATCGTCACCGCCGACCACTCGCACACGCTCAACTTCGTGGGCTACCCGGCGCGTGGCAACCCGATCCTCGGCAAGGTCAAGGACAAGGGCGGCGAAGACGGCGCCGGCGCGCTCGACCTGGCCCGCGACGGCCTCGGCCTGCCCTACACCACCCTCAGCTACGCCAATGGCCCCGGCTTTACCGGCGCCACCAACCAGCAGCCGGCAGGCCCCAAGGCCTACCCGCACAACCCGAGCAGCTTCGACCCGGCCAAGGGCCGCCCGGACCTGACCCACGTGGATACCGAGCACCCTGATTACATGCAGGAAGCGCTGGTGCCGATGAAGAGCGAAAGCCACGGCGGCGAAGATGTCGGCATCTGGGCCCGTGGCCCGGGCAGCAAGGCGGTGCGCGGCACCATGGAACAGAACGCGATCTACCACATGATCGTGCAGGCCACCCCGCGCCTGCGCCAGCGCCTGTGCGAGGCCGGCACCTGCGACGCCAAGGGCGTGCCGGTGGAACTGCCCGCACCCAAGGCGTTCGAGCGCAAGGACGCAGGCAACTGACGCGCCGGGCCGGCGGCCCCATCACGCGGCTGAAGCCGCGTGATGGCGTCGGCTTCCGGCAGGGCCGATACTGGCCCTCTGCCTGACATGTCCCATTCGATGCCTACTGCGCTGCCCCCTGCCCCCGACCTGCCCGCACCCGTATTGGTGGGTTTCAGTGGCGGACTGGATTCGACGGTGCTGCT